>NZ_JAGH01000001.1:0-2073316 GCF_000526555.1 Bacteroides sp. 14(A)
TTTCATTTTGCAGTTGCTCGTTCATCAAGCGCAGGCGTGTAGCTTCCTGAGATTTCATTCTACGCAAGTGCTTGGTTTGCAGACGTCGTTTCATTAGGTAGAAGGTGCCGAACAGAGTGGCGATAATGAGTAAGCAGCAGGTAAGATACCACCAGACAGTATTGTACCAGGGAGGAAGTACGTCGAACTCCAGAAGAGTGTCCGGTGAGTAATTGTTTAAGCCGTCCGTGGTACGCAGGCGAAGTATGTATTTGCCTTGCGGCAAGCGGGCGTAGGAAATGCTGTTCAGTCGCTTCGGGGCACTCCAGGTACTGTCCATTTCTTCCAGTTGGTATTGAACGAAAAGGTTTCCGGCAAAGGCGGCATTGACAGAGAAGCCGACAGTTACCGTATTGTCTTTATAGGGGATATGAATAGTTTTGTTGAGGTCCATGAAACCTGCATTCTGTTCTTTTCCGGCATGAATAAATTCCAGATTAGGGGCGGAAAGTTCCACGGTTTGCCGTTTGCTGCGATGAGAGTCATGGAGGATAAAACCTGCATCCAGGCAAATGAGTGAGAGGGAGTCGTTGAGAACGGAAATATTCTCATAAGCCGTGATGAGTGAAAGATTGTCAGCTTCCACCTTATATGCTTCGCGGATGCGGGCAATGTATCCGTCGTAGAAGAAACGGTAGACAGATGAGCCGGTGATGGCCCAGCTTTCTTCACTATCGATGGGAACGATACGTTTCAGATCGTGTATCGTTTCGAAACATCGGTTCAGATGCTGCTCAAGCTGCAAGTTGTCGTTGACCTCATCATAGATATAAAATTGATCATTGCCTAAGAATAGGATGCGTCCGCCCGATTTGAATAATTGCAGGCGGGCAGGGAGTGAGCTGTCCTTCTCATTACCGTAATACGTATAGTATCGGAAAGCGCTCTGTTCGTCATTCAGACGGCATTTGTAGACGCCGCGACTGCTGGTTTCCAACCAGATATTTCCCAAATGATCTACTTCGGCATTATAGATCGGGTCGGCGATCTGGCGCATGGAGTTTAGCTCTCCGGTAGTTCTGTTTAATATCAGGAGTTCATCATAGGTAATGATAATCTGTATTTGTTTTCCATTGATGGTTGCCTCCAGGGTGCGGAAGACTCCTGTATTGATGCGATACGGGTGACGGATATGGAGATCGGGAAGAATTTCCAGCAGTCCGTTAGTATGTGCGCAAAACAACCGTCCGTCTATTTTACGGAAGGACCATACCTGCCCCTGAGTGCCCTCTATCAATTTGAGGGAAGAAAACATATCCAGATCATTGAGCTTGTCATGGCGGGTGTAGTAAATTCCCTGATTCGTTCCGATGAGCAGATTGTCGTGCCAGATAGTAGCATCGTATATGCCGCCGAAGCCACCGTCTGTGGAACGGTAGTAACTTAAACCATCGGTATACCGGATGTAAGCGAGCCCACGGTCAAGGGCTACCCAGATGTTATTTTGATTATCTTCGTAAAGGGATAGAACGGTGTTATTCTGAAGAATGTTAGCAGTGGAGAAGTGATTGAGGATATTTCCATGGGTATCTACTTCATATATGCCACTGAGCTGTGTGCCCAGATAATAGGTGTTCCGTTTGGCGGAATAGATGGCGCAGTTTAGTTCCTGCCCTCTCAATTGTCGCGAGAGGGAGAGGTTCCAAGGGATAAAGTTCTTTTGATCGTAGATATAGATTGCACCGGTGGAAGTACCTACCAGATAACGGTCGGTATCGTAGGGTAGGATGACACGGGTAGTGGTGCCGTTCAGGAATTCGCTCCCAGGGATTTTGTTGAGTATGCCGTTGTGCAACTGATAAAGTGCACCATACATTTCTTGTACCCAGTATTCATTACGTACCTTCAGAAGAAGTAAAAAGGCGTTTGGCCCATCAACGGGAGTGATGGTATGGTGATCGTATACGTAGATATGACTGAAAGACTGGAAATACACTTTGTCGCCTTCTATCCAGATACGCCAGAAACTTTGGTTGTCGAGTGGGTTATCCCCATTGATTAATCCTTTCAGTGAAGTGTATTTCAGTTCTCCTGATTGGTCTCGATCCCAGCGTCCCAAGTCTTCGGAGCCCCCACTGTAAATGGTGTGGTGGGATTCTACGGCTATGGCACGTACGAGGCTGGCATCAGGTGTTTGAAAGAGTTTCCATTCCATGCCGTCGGATGCCAGCAGGCCGATGCTGTTACCGAAGTACATGATACCTTTCTCATCTTGCCCGATAGACCAATTCTTGTTGGCAGCGTGGTATTTGTCACGTGAGAGGTTGGTGACATAAGGCTTCTGGTTGGCGAGTATGGTGGCACATACAAAAAGGGACACACAGGTTATGATAATGTTTTTTCGGATGTCCATAATAGGTTGAATAAAGGTTAGAAAAGGTCATGACCTTATTGTTATTCTTGGGACAAAGATAATTAATTTAAGGTTAGAGTAAAAATATAGGGGATTTTCTTTATTCACCACAGAGTGACACAGAGTCTCACAGAGTTCAATCTATAAAAAACAAAAAAATGAGACTCTGTGTCACTCTGTGGTGAGCTTATTTAAACCCCAGCTTCTTCAGTCCGGTTTGCACATCGGGATGGCTCATGAATAGTTTCCACAGCAGGCCGGTACGGTAATTTTCTATCATTACAGCGATAGGTCCTTGGTCGATGGCAAGATAACGTTTAGGATACCAATCTTCCGTTTCGCTGAAAGCGTCATAGAAGCCATAAGGTCCCAATACCTTGTCTCCCATTCCATAGAGATAGCGCATCACTTCCAGTGAGTATTCCGGAGTATAGACAATGGAAGAAAGAGCGGCAGTGGGAGAGATGACTCCGTGATCTGCCGACTCGTTCGGAGCATGGGCAGAGTAGCCGTTGACAGAGTAACTGGCGGTCAGTCCCCAACAATCAGGACCAAAACCTTTCCACTGCTTTGGGTTGCGGATGCAATAGGCGCGGTTGATTAGAGTAAGATTGCGCATTTCATTGAAATAACCGGGACAATACTTATCAGATAAATTTGTCGGGTCCAGTCCGAGGAAAGAATAGTGTGCCCAAAAGAGGGGACCGGCTTCACAACCTTGATAGCGCAGGTGAAGTTCGATATCTTCTACCTTGTGGGGATCGACAATGGCGCCTTTCTCTGCCCAACCTTCATGATAAACAGCTGCGGGAATGCTGTGCGTGGGGGAGGCAGCGGCAAGAATATACATAATGAGACACTCGTTGTAACCGTGTACGGGGAAATTCATTTCCCAGCCGTATTCGGGACTCCAATGCCAATAGAGTACATTCTGATCGTTCCGGCGATAGAAATTCCAGTCAACTTCACGCCACAGTGTGTCGATGCGCCCGGCAAGGGCTTGTTCTGCGGGGGAGCCGTTGATGTAATATTGGTGTACGGCAAGCAGACCCTGCATCAGGAAAGCGGTTTCCACGAGGTCACCGCCGTTGTCTTTCTGTCCGAAAGGTTTTACCCGTCCGGTATCTCCGAACCACCAGTGCGGGTAGGCACCGTGGAAACGGTCGGCTGTTTCAAGAAAAGAGACGATGCGCTCCATGCGTGCCAGCCCTTCTTCACGGGTGACGTAACCGCGGTCGATGCCTGCCAACACAGCCATGATTCCGAAGCCACTGCCACCGGTGGTCACTACATTCTGGTCATCTTCGGGATAGATACCATCTATATGGATACGTTCGCATGCCAGTCCGCTATTAGGTTCGGCTCCTTCCCAAAAGTAATTGAAGGTACGGCGTTGCAGGGTGTCCATCAGTGCTTCGTCGCTTATCCGGTCCGGTTTTGCTGCCGGGCTTTTACATTGTGTAAAGCCCAGCAACAACAGGAGCAATAATAAGCTATATTGTGTCTTCATACCTATTTCTATCGAAGGATTACATCAACAAGTACGGGATCGTGATCAGAAAGGAAGCCATTCTCCGGCCTGTCCTGAATGACACGATAACGGTTCGTTTTCATGCCGCCGCTCACGAACACATAATCCAGCAAGACACGTTCTTCCAGCGGCAGTCGACCGAAATCATGGAAAGACCAGGATGGACCGTACGTAATGGCTGCCACCTTTGACGCATTTTCCATTCCTCCTTTTTCAAGAGTCTGCAGAGGTGTCTCGTCGGGAGTACAATTGAAGTCGCCGGTGATGATGGCTGGCATGTGCGGGGCAATCTCTTTAATCTTGTTCAGAATGAGTTGTACGCCTTCTTTACGCGCTATCTCTCCGTCGTTGTCCAAATGGGTGTTGAAGAATACCAACTTCTTCCCGTTACTCTTTTCTTGCAGTATGGCCCAGGTAGTAATACGGTTGTAGGAGGCGTCCCAGCCTTTGATGCCGATGGTTTCGGGCTGTTCACTAAGAGAGAAATTACCGTATTCCACCAATGTGAACCGGTGGCTGTTGAAGAATATCGGGCAATATTCGCCTGCTTCCTTGCCATCGTCACGTCCTACGCCTAAAGCGGTGTATTGGGGAAGACCTTGTTTCAGGTCTTCCATTTGATTGTGACGTACTTCCTGCATACCCAGCAGGTCGGGCTGATAGTAGGTAATCATTTGGCAGACGTTATCTTTGCGATATTTCCAGTTATTGGCACTGTCCGAAGGAGCATCTAGGCGAACATTAAAAGTCATCACCTCCAGTGGCTGTTCATTCTGTGCAGACTGGTTTTTGCAACTGCCGAGAAGCATCAGGCCACACACGCAGGTCAGTAAAGCTATGTGTTTCATGTTTCCTTTGTTTTTATTCTGAATTATCACTTTAAGCTCAAACGGGCTGTTTTTACATGCTGGCTGTTACCGCCGATCATTACATCAAAGTCTCCCGGTTCGGCTACATAGTTGAGATCATAGTCGTAGAAGTGCAACAATTCCGGGGTGATTTTGAAAGAGACCGTCTTACTCTCACCTGCTTTGAGGAAGATTTTTTCGAAGCCTTTCAACTCTTTCACCGGGCGGGTAATGCTTCCCACCAAGTCGCGGATATACAGTTGTACCACTTCCGCACCATCCCGCTTACCGGTATTGGTCACTGTAACTACAGCGGTTACAGAACCGTCCTGGTCCATTGCAGGAGCGCTCAAAGTAATGTCCCCGTATTGGAATGTGGTGTATGACAAACCGTAACCGAACGGATACAGTGGATCATTGTCAACATCCAGATAGTTACTGCGGAACTTCTCGAACCATTTACCTTCTTTCAAAGGGCGGCCAGTGTTCTTATGATTATAGAACAAAGGGATCTGCCCTACATTCTTCGGGAATGTCATGGTCAGTTTGCCACTTGGATTTACATCACCGAACAGTACATCGCCGATAGCATAGGCAGCTTCGCTTCCGCCGAACCATACATTCAGGATAGCGGGTACATTTTCCTGTTCCCAGGTCAGTGTCAATGGACGGCCAGTGAAGAGGGTCAATACAACCGGTTTTCCGGTCTTCAACAATGCTTCCAGTAATGTGCGTTGTACATCGGGAATATTCAGATCTGTCCGGCTTGAACTTTCTCCGCTCATTTCAGAAGATTCACCTAAAGCGGCAACGATGACATCTGCGTTTGTCGCTACCTTCAATGCTTCTTCCAGCATTTCCTTGTCTGTGCGGTTGTCACGGTTCAGCGAACGTCCGAACATGGTGGCGCGTTCTTCGTAAGCGGCGTCACTACTGAGGTTGCTGCCCTTGGCATAAGTGATGTTCACCTTACCTGCCATCATTTCTTTCAACCCTTCATATACAGAAGGGTAATCGTTGAGGCGTGCAGCTACACTCCATGTTCCCGGCATGTTGCTACGGGTATTTGCCAATGGACCTATAACGGCAACCGTACCTTTCTTTGCCAATGGCAATACAGGAGCCTGACCGGTTTTTGCCGGTTGATTCTTTAAAAGTACGAAGCTTTCACTTGCAATCTTGCGGGCAACATCACGGTGTTCTTTGGTGAAGATATCCCGTTTCGGGCGCTTCAGGTCACAATATTTGTAAGGGTTGTCAAACAATCCCAGCTTATACTTGGCCTCAAGGATACGGCGACAAGCCTTGTCCAGTGTTTCCATGTCAATCTTTCCTTCGGCTATAGACTTTTTAATGGTACCAATGAAGCCTTCGCTCACCATATCCATATCTACGCCTGCGTTGAGCGCACGTGCCGAAACTGTCTGTAAGTCACCGATACCATGCGCAACCATTTCAGAAATTCCAGTGAAGTCCGTCACTACAAAACCGTCGAATCCCCATTGTTTACGCAGTACATCGGTCATCAACCATTTGTTGGCTGTGGCGGGCACGCCGTCTATTTCATTGAAAGAAGCCATAACGCTACCTACACCAGCCTCTACAGCAGCCTGGTAAGGGTATAGGTATTCGTTGAACATGCGGTTGCGGCTCATATCCACAGTGTTATAATCGCGTCCGGCTTCTCCGGCTCCGTACAGAGCGAAGTGCTTTACGCATGCCATGATCTCATCGTTTCGTTTCAACTGATTGTTGAGGTCCACTCCCTGATACCCCGACACCATTGCTTTAGCGATGGCGCCTCCCAGGAACGGGTCTTCACCGTTACCCTCGCTGACACGTCCCCAGCGCGGATCACGACTGATATCTACCATCGGGCTGAATGTCCATGAGATGCCATCGGCACTGGCTTCGGTAGCAGCAATGCGGGCGGACTTTCTGATAGCGTCCATATCCCATGAGCAAGAGAGCCCCAATGGAATAGGGAAGATTGTTTCGTAGCCATGCACCACATCCATACCGAATATCAGGGGGATACCCAGGCGTGATTTCTCTATGGCAAGTTTCTGTATATCGCGGATCTTCTCTACTCCTTTCAGGTTGAGAAGTCCGCCTACCCATCCTTGCTCAATCTTTTTGGCTACATCGCTGTTCTGTGCTTGTCCGGTAATGATTTCACCGGAAACGGGCAGGTTTAGCTGACCGATTTTCTCTTCTACAGTCATCTTCTTCATCAGCGCGTCGATGAAGCGATCCATGTCCTGCGGAGCTTTTTGTGCCTGCATACCGGTAACACCCATCAGGGCAGTAGCCAGCAATAAGCTTGTTTTTCTGAAAACTTTCTTCATGATATGTTTTGTTTGGGCATTTATTTAAGTTTCGCAAGTTAATGATAATCCGGTGCAATCTGTATGTTGTTATCATTAACTTGCGAAAACTAAATTAATTCATAAGGTTACTCATCCTTCGGCTCTTTCAGCAAATCAGGAATCTGAGTATACTGGTTGAAAGGAAGCGGCAAAAGTGCCTTATCTTCAGACCAGCCTTTCAATTCTGTTTTTGCCAGACCGGTGCGTACAAGGTCGTTATAACGTTCGCCCCATTCGCACACCAACTCCATACGGCGTTCGTCGATAACTTGTTGGAAAGTTACATTGGTAAGTTCCGGCATCTTGGCACGTCTTCTTACTTCATTGAATGGAGCGTCACCATTCTTGCCATTTTTGATTTTCGCTTCGGCATTCATCAAGAGAACATCAGCATAGCGGAAAATACGTGCATTATTGTTTGTACCGTATTTCGTACGTCCCGGTGTTAATTGGTTCAGCGGGGTGTATGCTTTACCGTTCCAGCAGTCGGTCTTTTTCGGATCTACTTGCTCCCGGATATAATCACCGTCCGGTGTCGTTTCTCCTGCCAGCAGGAATGAAGTGGTGGCACGTATTGTCTCTCCACGAGCGTATGCCCAGTCACGGAAAGATTTCAGGATACCGCAGTCTCCCCAACCGCTGATGTCACTGCCGGAGTTATTGGGACCTTGACAAACAAACCATTGGTCACCATCAATCAGATCTCCGGAACCATTGCCGAAGTCAGTCATCTGACATTCGAATATAGACTCGTCACAGAGCTTTCCGGGAATCTTCCATAACTGGTAGAAGTCGGGATAGAGTGAGAAATTACCATGCTCAATAATATCGTTTGTCAGTTCTTCTACCTTTGCATAGTTACCCATGTTCAGATGAAACTTGGCAGCCAGCATCTCGGCAGAGAACGCTGTAACGGCTCCCTTGTGTTCACTTTGGTTCGGACGGATACGCGGCATATTATCAATGCCGTACTGCAAATCTTCCAATGCATATTTGTTTACCGCATTGGCAGTGGAGCGGCTCAAATCAACCTGATTATTGTCGCGGAGAATGGTAACTGGACCAAATGCCTGCACCAGACGATAGTAGGCATAAGCACGCATAAACATCACTTCACCACGATATGCCTTATAGTTTTTCATATCGCTATCGTTGGTGATATTCTCAGCGTACAGGTCTAACGATTCAATAGCTGCATTGGCAGTTTTGATAATATTGTAATATTGCATCCACAATTCGTTGAAGCCCCAGAAAGAATCATTATACTTATATTCGCTCAGGTTGTAATAGTCGCTGCCATTCCACTGGCCGCTAAATACGTCCTGGTCGCGAATCGTAGTAATTTCCCAGATCACCCAGTGCAAACCGCTGGTGCGAATCTTTGCATATACGCCTGATACCGGTTGGTACATATTGCTGATATTGGTATAATCCACCTTCTCTTCCGGCACTTTTCCTTCAGGCTCTTTGTCCAGAAAATCATTACAGGATGCGAACGATAATACCATCAAGGCGGACATTATATATATGAAAGGTCTTATTAATGTTTTCATTAGTTCTAAATTATTAATGGGTTATTTCTTAGAAATCAATTTTCAAACCTAAGGTGTAAGTCGATGTCAAAGGATATACTTCGGTATCCCAACCTTGGCTGTCGGACAATTCAGGAGTGAATGCGTTGGCCTTGAAAGTTGTGAACGGACGGTCGGCAGTCAGACTCAGGCGTAAGCCCGGCATGGTATAGTTACCAAACTTGAGGTTACGGAATGTATAACCAAGCGTAATATTCTGAATACGGAAGTAGTCGGCACTTTCTACAAAGTAAGAGCTATACTTCTGGTCGCTTACGTTCCAAGGTTTCAGCAGGGCGGCAGCCGACGGATTGGAGTTCGTGGAACCCGGGCCTGTCCAGCGTTTTTCATATTGGGCGCGGTCGAAGTTATAATTCTGTGAAGAATAACGAAGCGCACGTTTACGGTTGAACATCTGGGCACCGGCCTGTCCGTAGGTAGTCAGCTGGAAGTCGAGGTTCTTGTAGTTAAGGCCGAGGTTGATACCGTAAGTAAAATTAGGAATATAAGAACCTAATGTAGTACGGTCATTTCCGTCAAGAACATTGTTTCCATCGAGGTCGGCATACTTTAAGTCGCCCGGTACACAACCGTTGGCCACTGCAATAGGATCAGCGGCAATTTCTGCCTCTGTCTGATAAACACCTATCATTTTGAATCCGTAGAATGAGTTCATTTCTTTACCTACTATATTAACGGTCTTACCGCCTCTGATGATACTGTTACCGTTCAGGTCTTTCACGCGGTTTCTCAAAGTAGAGATGTTTACACCGATATTGTATGAGAAGTCTCTACCGATTTTATCGTTCCAGTTGGCACTTACATCGATACCGGAGTTGAGAATCTTACCATAGTTTCCGGCAAGGGTGGTGGTGCTGAATGGGAGTAGTGGAGCGATCACAGCATTATTAGTCATACGGTGATAATAGTCAACGTCGATATTCAGACGGTTGTTGAGGGTAATAAAGTTTATACCTGCATTCCATTCTTCAACAACTTCCCACTTCAGCCAACTGAAGTATGTACTGTTCTGATAACCTGCAATGGTTGAATTACCAAATACACCGGATGCAGCGTTACCGGTCGCGATAGAAGCGAAACCGTCGCTTGCTGCTACTTGGTCGTTACCCAGTTTACCCCAGCTTGCACGCAGTTTCAGGAAGTCAATCCATTTCTGGTCTTTCAAGAATGATTCTTCGGACAGAACCCAGGCTGCACCTACTGAAGGGAAGTAACCCCAATGTTCCTGATATTTGCTGGAACCATCGGCACGCATTGTGAACATCAACAGATATTTGTCATCATAGTTGTAGTTCAGACGGGCGAAGTAAGAAACACCTCTATAGCAGTAACCGTCGTCTTTTACGGTAGCACCTGCTGCGTCACCGTTCTTGATGTACCAGTATTCGTCTGCTCCATCGGGAACGTTGCTTGCTTTACCTTCGAACATACGCCATTGTTCCTGACGCATGGAGTAACCTGCCATGGCGCCGAATCTGTGTTTGCCCCATTGGTCATTATAAGTCAGGGTATTATCCCAGATATAGTTGTAATACTTGTTTTCGTTCTTTGTAAGCTGAGTGGTGGCTGATTGTTGCCAGCTGCTTACGTAGTATTTCGGAGTAAACTCACGACCTTGGGTAGAGAGGAAACTATAGGAATAGTTCGTCTTGAAATTCAATTTGCTGGGAATAAAATCAATCTGAGCGTAGAAGTTGCTTAATACCTGATAGTTTTCTTTGCTTGAATCGAAATACTTGGCAGTTGCGACAGGATTATAGAAGTTTGATGTATAACCGATTGCATCCGGAGAACCAAATTTGTCAGGGAAAGACTTTTCATTGTACTTGTCATCATAAAGAGCTACGATGGGAGGACAGTTGAATGCTTTCTGCCATGCCTGATTGTTAGGCACTTGTTGTGTGGAGTTACTAAACACACCGTTGAAACCGACTTTCAGCCAGTTCGTAGCATCATAATCGACAGAACCACGGAAGTTCATACGTTTGTAGTTGTTGTCAACATCCATAATACCATCTTGATACAAATAGCTTACGCCGACAGCATACACCGCTTTTTCGGAACCACCGTTAATGTTTAAACTGTGGTTTGTGATAGCGGCAGTGCGCAGAAGCTGGTCGTACCAGTCGTTGTCTGCTCCAAAAGTCCAATTATGGAAGTCGGGGTCATCATAACTACCGCCGTATTTGTCGATGGATTGTGTGAAGTGAGTCTTATAGGAGTCGAAGTTACCTTCGAGAAGCATAGTTGCATATTCGTGTGCATTACAGAGTTCGAGCACATTGGATGCTTTCTGGATACCTACATAACCATCATAAGTGATCTTTGCTTTCTGGTTACGCGAACCTTTTTTGGTGGTGATGAGAACTACACCGTTTGCAGCGCGTACACCATAGATAGCGGCAGCCGAAGCATCTTTCAGAATAGACATTTCCTGAATATCCGCGTTGTTCAGGAAGTTGATGTTGTCGTAGAACATACCATCTACAACGAACAGCGGCTTACTGTTGGAGAATGAACCGATACCACGGATCTGTACGGTAGGGCCTTCACCTGGAGCACCATTATTTACGATATTGACACCGGGAACTTTTCCTTGGAGGGCTGCCATAGGAGTAGTAGAAGGTACGGCAGTCAGGGCCTCACCTTTAACTACGGTAATGGGAGCCGTCAGGTCTTTGGCCTTTGCAGCACCATAACCGATTACGATAATTTCTTCCAACTGCTGTGAATCCTCTTTCAATGTCACATTGATAGCCGAACGTCCGTTCACTTTTATATCTTGCGGTAACATACCTATATAACTAAAAGTGAGTGTTCCGTTTTCCGGAACGTTCGTTAATGTATATTTACCGTCTAAATCGGTAACTACACCGTTGCTGGTACCTTGCACGAGGATGGATACACCAATCAGTGCGTCACCCGATGTGTCGGTTACGGTACCTGTTACTGTTCTTGTCTGGGAGAGTACGGGCATTGCTACCAATATGAGGCACGCCGTCAAGAATAGATTCTTTAGCCATAAGGCTTTTTTCAGAAGATGTGTTTTACTCTTCATCGCATTAAATTTTTTTAGGTGGATAACTCTTTTTGTTTTCTTCTTAGCTCTGCGCAGTGCTCGAATTAAACTTCATCGCAAATGTAGAAATTTCGATGTGCGAACTACAAAAAAGATATTCACCACCAATACATATCCCTGATTTTTAACAAATCGGGGACTACTCATTTACTACTCAAATCAATTTAATGCATTGTTTATGAGATGAATAAAGAGTGAATATAGAAATAACTATTTCCAGAAGAAACTTCTCTAGTGTAACAGATACTCTGTTTACTACACTAATCCCTCTTGAAGAATATAAGTTGGATAAAAAGAAATTCAAGGAGGTTGTGTTGTCTAATGATGAACCTTTTGGTGGATGGGGATTTGGAATGAGTAATATTTTATACATTAACCAAGTGTTTTTGTTTGTTGTAGTACATTCTGTTGCGTTTTTATAGGCAAGCTGCTTTCACTGCGTCTTAATTTTGTTTTTTCGGAGATAAAGACTGCAGATGTAGTGAAAGTGGCTAATTGTGTCTTAAATCGTTGGAAATGTGTTTTCCCTGTGCTAAGTTTCTATATTCCAAAGGCGAATAGCCAGTTCGTTTCTTGAAAAGAATACAGAAATAATAAGGTGTGTCAAAACCTACTTCGAAAGCAATCTCCTGACTGGTCATGGTGGTATTTGCCAGCAATTCCTTACTTGTCTGTAACCGTAGTTCTTCTTTGTATCTGGATGGGGAAAATCCGGTATATTGTTTGAAAACCTTTCGGAAACAGGAATAGCTCATGTTAATTTTAGTGGCTATATCTTTCGGTGTAATTTCTGTTTTATAATTTTCAGCGATAAGATGTTTAGCTGTATTTATCTGATCAAGCACATTCATATTTATAAATGAATTCTGTTTATGCTCTGAATAGGTATAGCCAAGTAGAAGATGGACTATTCCCGCAAGTATTTGCTGGAATCCTGTAGTCTGTTCTTGTGCCACGTTGGCTGCCTGTTTGTATAATTGAATTACATTCTCATTTAATCCGATGTTGAAGATAGGATTGTCTTTTCGGAAGAAATCTACTTCAACTAACTTCTCTATGTCCTGTCCATTGAAGCCAATCCAATATTCGTACCATCCTGTTTCTTTATCGGGTTTGTAGCTATGCCATTCGCCGGGAAAAAGTAAAATCATGTGGCCGCTATGTATCTGCATTTTCTTCTTATTCATAGATACGAATGTTCCTTTTCCGTCGAGAATATAAATCAGTTGGTACTCATTGAGTATTCTTCCTTTCTCCGGAGAGAAAAGATAATGAAACGGATGACTGGCTGATGGGTAGACAGAATTTGGCTTAATTAGCTGATGACCTACTGTGTTGACCGTTAATCCCCATCGAGTATCCTGCTCGCTGGAGGAGAGATATTTTACATTTGAAGTTCCGCTCATAGGGGGTAATATTTAGTTTATTATAATATAGGCAAATATAAATATTTAAGATTTATTTGTTAATAGCATATCAGATAAATAATAGGACATATTCGACATGTGTTGAAAAAGTAATATCTATATAGCAAAAAGTAATATGTTACTTTATGGTGATGGCCTATTTTTGTATGCGAAATAAAAAAATAGTATATGCAGAGTCAGTTAAAAATTGGTCTTTTCGGCACTGGTCTTGATACCTATTGGGGGCAGTTTGATGGATTATTGGATGTCTTGAACATATATCAAGGCAGAATAAGAGAGCGAATAAAGAAGCAACACAATATTACGGTTGTTGATGAGGGAATGGTTGATAGTCCGGAAAAGGCATTATCGGCTGCATCCTCTTTTATGAGAGAAGAAGTCGATCTAATATTTCTATATGTTGCTACATATTCTCTTTCATCTACAGTGCTTCCGATAGCACAAAGATTAAATTGCCCTATAATCGTTTTAAATCTTCAACCTGTTCCGGCTATTGATTATAACTATATCAATTCGATGAAAGACCGAGGTGGCATGACAGGATTTTGGTTAGCTCATTGTCAGGCTTGTTCGGTTCCCGAAATAGGCAATGTTTTTAATCGCGCCAATTTAAGGTACGATTTTGTAACAGGATATTTAGAGGATGTCGATTCATGGAATGAGATAGACGGATGGATAGAAGCTGCACGTGTACGATCTGTGATGAAAAATAATAGGCTTGGTGTACTTGGACATTACTATTGTGGAATGCTTGATGTATATACCGACTTGACTCAGCAATCTTCAGTCTTTGGTACACATATAGAGATTGTAGAGATGTGTGAGGTTAAGAAGTATAGAGATACTGTCAGTACGGAAGAATTGGTGGCTAAAATAGATGAATTTAATAGATGTTTTGAGATAACTTCCGAATGTGAAGAAGCAGAAGTGGTACGTGCTGCCAAAACATCGGTTGCCTTAGATAAACTTATTGCAAATCATAGGCTTGGCTCAATGGCCTATTACTTTGAAGGGAGTGATGATAAAAGTTATGAAGACATTGTGACTTCTGTAATAGCAGGACATACATTACTTACCGGAAAAGGTATCCCTATTGCCGGTGAATGTGAAGTAAAAAATGTACAGGCCATGAAAATCATGTCGGAGTTTGGAGTAGGTGGTTCCTTTTCAGAGTTTTATGCTATGGATTTTAATGACGATATTGTTATGTTAGGGCACGACGGACCTGCTCATTTTGCAATAGCCCAAGAAAGAGTTAAGCTTGTGCCATTGGCTATATATCACGGTAAGCCAGGTAAAGGTCTTTCTATTCAAATGAGTGTAAGACACGGTGCGGTGACTTTATTGGCAGTATGCGAGAATAAAAATGGAATTTTCTTTCTTGTGGCTCAAGGAGAATCGGTTTCTGGTCCTGTTCTGGAAATTGGTAATACCAATAGTCGTTATCATTTTTCGATTGGTGCAAAGGAATTTATGAATAAATGGAGTAAGGAAGGGCCTTCTCATCATTGTGCAATAGGAATAGGACACATTGCGGATAAGATTGAAAAATTGGCATTCCTATTAAATATACCGGTAATAAGGATTTGTTAACAATGCCTGTTTTGTGCTATCTTCCGTCTGATTCGTACTTTCTGTATAATGAGACTTTTCGTACTTTTGTATTCATATATAATTGGGTGTATGCTTTAAATAATTGTAACTTTAAAAGAATAGTTTGATGAAAAACGCATTATTTATTTTGTGCTTATTTCTGTTTCCTTTGGAAATGGTAGCTCAGTTTGAAAACTATAAGATGGATTGGACTAAGATATCCAATGAGTCTCAGTATAATTCAGAGCCCGAGTGGTTGAAAGATGCCAAGTTTGGTATCTATTTCCATTGGGGTGTTTATTCTGTTCCGGCATATTCGTATGAATGGTATCCAAGGCTGATGTTTATGGAGAATCGGAAGGAATACAAATATCATAAAGAACATTATGGTGATCCGAAGAAAGTAGGATATGAAGCTCTGGTGCCATTGTTTAAAGCTGAAAAATTTAATGCAAAAGAGTGGGTCGATTTATTCCAGTTGGCAGGTGCTAAATTTGCAGGACCGGTGGCAGAGCATCATGACGGTTTCGCTATGTGGGATACGCAAACTACTCCTTGGAATTCAGTATTGATGGGTCCCAAAAAAGATATTGTTGGCGAGATTCAGCAAGAGATAAAGAAACATGGAATGAAGTTGATAACAACATTCCATCATGCTCGTTTACTTCAACGTTATAAGAATGATGTCAATCGTACGAAAACTCCTGATTTTTGGGATATGTGGGATAGTCACTTCCCGTATTTGGAAAATATGCCTACTTCTTCGAATAACCCGATGTTACGTTTACTTTATGGTAATGTAACGCCTGAGGAGTTCTACGAGCCAATATGGTTTGGAGCTTTAAAAGAAGTGATAGACAAGTATAGTCCAGATGTAATTTGGTTTGATGCATGGTTGGATATGATACCGGAGGAATATTTATATAAATTTGCCGAATATTATATCAAAGAGGCAAAGAAAAAAGGCAAGGAGGTAACTATCTGCCGTAAGCAAGGTGATTTGCCACTGAATGTAAGTATTGAGAATCTTGAAAAATCGAGGAAGCAAAACATAGAACCACGGTTATGGATGACTGACGAAACTATCAGTACGGATAGTTGGAGTTACACAGAGAATATGGAACTAAAGACATCTAAAGATTTAATAGATGTCTTAGTGGATATAGTAAGTAAAAATGGTGTATTGTTGCTGAATGTTTCCCCGCGTGCTGATGGTACAATCCCAGTGGAACAGAAAGATATACTACTTTCGATAGGAGAGTGGCTGAAAGTGAATGGAGAAGCCATTTACAATACGAGACCTTGGTATATGTATGGAGAAGGCCCCACAACTCAGCCGGAAGGAGATTTCAAGAATCACAAAGAATTCTTGAAAGTAAAATATTCCTCGAATGATATTCGCTATACTACAAAGGAAAATATAGTTTATGCGATAACTTTGGGAATGCCCAAAGCTGGGACTTCATTGTTACTAAAAGGATTTGCCGGGGCATCTGTACCTTCCTCTGTGAAAGTAAAGAATGTGAGAGTGCTGGGAAGTAATCAAGTTATTAAGTGGAAAGAAACTCCTGAAGGTTTGCAAGTTGAAACGCCAATAATGGAAGGTGACAAAGCCATCAGCTTTAAGATAGAGTGTGAATGAAATTTATCGTAACTTTACTCCTGTGCTTGGTCAGCCTTTCATCATTTGGCTATGACTGGAAAGCCTATTGGATTAGTACGGATGCTTGTCAAAGTGAACCTAACACTTGGTTGAGTTATCGCAAAACCGTTCATATAGTGCAGGTTCCCGATGAGGCTATAGCTCGCATTGCGGCTGATAGTAAATATTGGCTTTGGATAAACGATAATCTGGTGGTATTTGAAGGCGGTTTAAAGCGGGGACCTAATCCGGAAGATACCTATTATGATGAAGTAGATATTGCTCCTTATCTAAAAGCAGGTTCGAATACAATTGCCGCTTTAGTCTGGTATTTCGGTAAACAAGGATTCTCACATAATAGCAGTGGGAAGGCGGGGTTTCTATTTGATTGCCAAACTTCAGGTATCGAGATCATAAGTGATAATAGCTGGACATGTTGTATTAACGAGGCTTATTCAACGTGTTCTGGGCCAAAGCCTAATTTCCGTTTGTCCGAATCTAGTATTCTTTACGATGCTCGTAAGGAAATGGAGGGATGGGTCACTCAGTCTTTTAAATCCTCCTTTCCAGGGGCTTCAAAGCTACAGAAGGCTGGAGGTGCACCTTGGAATAAATTAGTTAAAAGGCCTATCCCTTTATGGAAAGATTTCGGCCTGAAAAATTATGTGAAGTCATATAAAAGTAAGGATACTCTGATATGTGTGCTACCTTATAATGCCCAGTTTACACCTTATATTAAAATAAAATCACCAGAAGGTTGCAGGATAGTAATGGGGACAGATAATTACTATTATTATAATGGAGCTACCGAAAATCTTCGGGCGGAATACATAACGAAGGCAGGTATACAGGAGTATGAGAGTTTAGGATGGATGAATGGGCACCGGATGTATTATTTCATTCCTGAAGAAGTGGAAGTGTTGGATGTGAAATATCGGGAAACAGGATATGATTGTGATCTTGCCGGAAGCTTCTATTCTTCAGATGCCTTCTTGAATCAACTTTGGCGGAAATCATTACGTACGTTGTATGTTACAATGCGTGATACCTATATGGATTGCCCCGAACGAGAACGTGCCCAATGGACAGGCGATGCAGTGAATGAATCGGGCGAATCTTTTTATGCTCTTTCTCCTTCCAGTCATGCACTAACTAAGAAATGGCTTTGTGAAATCATTGACTGGCAACAAGATGATGGTAGTATATTTGCTCCGGTCCCTGCCGGTAACTGGCGCCTGGAACTTCCTGGGCAGACATTGGCCTCTGTGGGTTATTATGGCGCTTGGAACTATTACTTACATACCGGGGATAAAGTAACCCTGCATCATTTGTATCCAGCAATTAAGAGATATATGGAACTGTGGAAAGAGAATGAAACGGGTGTTGTGTCTTTTCGGAATGTTGGATGGGTATGGGGCGACTGGGGAAGTGAACGAGACATGTTTCTTCTGATTAATGTCTGGTATTATTTAGCATTGAAAGGTATGTATCAGATGGCATTGGAATTGGGATACACAAATGATGCGGACAGCTATATTCGCCGGATGACTTCTTTTAAGAATGCGTTTAATACACATTACTGGACGGGTATAGCTTATCGTGACTCTTCATATAAGGGCAAAACAGATGATAGGGTACAAGCATTGGCCGTTGTTGCAGGACTTGCCGATAAAGATAAGTATGAGGCATTATTGAACATCTTCAAGACTGAAAAACACTCAAGTCCTTATATGGAGAAGTATGTTTTTGAAGCCATGATGATGATGGGATACGAAGTTGAGGCATTGGCCAGGCATAAAGAACGAATGAAGTATATGGTGGAAGATCCTTATTTCTCTACTCTCTTTGAACATTGGAATATAGGAATCGAAGGATATGCTGCCGGTACCGTAAATCATGCATGGACAGGAGGAGGTTTAACCATTTTATCGCAATATCTGTGTGGTATAGCCCCGCTAAAACCAGGATATGAACAGATTGCCATTGTACCTCAACCGGGAAATATACGACAGGCCAAGGCTGAGGTTGCATCTGTAAAAGGAATGATTAAAAGCTCGTTTGTTCAAGAAGAGAAAGGGATTACGATCGATGTAAAAACTCCTGCTGATATACCTACTGTAGTGGGCGTTCCTATTAATAATACTAAAGAAATTAGAGTAAATGGTACATTGATATGGAAACAAGGTGCATATAGAATTAACCGGGTAGCGTTGGCTTATGAGGATGATTCGCAAACGCATATCAAGTTTTTGGTCAGAGGTGGGAATTATATGTTTCAATCAATAAATCATTAAAGAATACGATTATGAATATTTTGAAAGTATTTGGTTGGATAGCTCTATTCTTATTTGCCGGCTCTTTGCAGGCGAAAAAGATAGAGATAATTGATATACGATGTGAGAACCAGGAATATCCAATGGGGGTGCAAACGTTGAAACCTACTTTCTCATGGAAACTTTTAGGAGATACTAGAAATCTAACTCAGGTTGGTTACCGGATATTGGTTTCGGACAATGAAGACCTTTTGAAGAAGGACATCGGTAATATTTGGGATTCTGGGAGGTGTAACTCAGAAATATCGATAAATATATTGTTTGGAGGAAAAAAGCTGCTGTCGG
Source organism: Bacteroides sp. 14(A) (assembly GCF_000526555.1). Lineage (NCBI taxonomy): Bacteria > Pseudomonadati > Bacteroidota > Bacteroidia > Bacteroidales > Bacteroidaceae > Bacteroides > Bacteroides sp. 14(A). Next base: position 19,092 of record NZ_JAGH01000001.1, read on the forward strand.
CTGCACGTTATTATTGGAAAGTACAAGTATGGGATAACCAAGGAGTCCAGTCGAAATGGTCGGAAATAAAAAGTTTTCAGATGGGATTGATGAAGCAGGAAGACTGGGCTCCTGCCCGTTGGATTGCTATGGAGAGTGTATCTCCAAAAGATGTGGTGTATCCTGGATTTCAGTTAGCTGGTAATAAAGTGGACTATCTGGAAAAGGAAGCTCGGATGCCTCAATTCCGCAAACCGTTTCAGGTCGAAACTAAAAAAATACAATCGGCTACGGTTTTCATCTCCGGGTTGGGACATTTCGAATTGAGTCTCAATGGCAAAAAGGTTGGTGACCATTTTCTAGATCCAGGCTGGAGTAAGTACGATAAATCTTCTTTGTACGTAACATTTGATGTGACTGACCAACTACTCAGCGGAGAAAATGTGTTAGGTGTAAGATTGGGGAATGGATTTTTGCATGTTCCCCGTGATTCAACCCGATATAGAAAACTTATTTCGACTTTTTCTTTTCCAAAGATGATTTGCAAAGTACATATCACTTATGCAGATGGTACAACCAATGACATTAATAGTGACCATAGCTGGAAAGTTACTCAAAGCCCGATAACTTTCTCAAGTATATATGGGGGCGAGGATTATGATGCCACTCTGGAACAAAGGGGGTGGGATACGTCAGATTTTAATGATATTTCATGGATAAATGCAACCGAAATTCTTGCTGTGGGTAACTTGTCTTCTCAAATCTCAATGCCTCTGAAAGTTAAGAAACAATTAAGAAGTATCAGTGTCCGAGAAACTCATCCAGGCATTTATATTTATGACTTTGGACAGAATGCTTCTGCCATAATAGCTTTGAAAGTTAAAGGTAAATTTGGAGCAAAAGTAGTGATGAAGCCAGCAGAGTATCTGACAAAAGATGGGCTTGCCAATCAGAATAATAGCGGAACTCCTTATTGGTTTTCATATACCTTGTCAGGCAATGGCACGGAAAATTGGAGTCCTTCTTTCTCGTATTATGGATTCAGGTATGTGCAGGTTGAGGGGGCAGTTCCGATAGGGGTTAAAAATCCTCAAGGGCTTCCGGTTATTGAAGATTTAAGCCTGCTGCACGTTTCCAACACCTCTGAAGAGGTAGGACAGTTTGCCTGTTCTTCTTCGGTATTTAACAATATCTACTCATTGATTGATTGGTCAGTCAAAAGTAATATGTCACATGTATTGACCGATTGTCCGCATCGCGAGAAGCTAGGGTGGCTAGAAGTGGCTCATTTAATGAGCAGCTCTATTGCTTATTGTTATGATATAAAGCAGATGTATACTAAAATCGTAAATGACATGAAGGATTCTCAATTAGAGAATGGACTAATACCTAATACGGCACCGGAATATGCAAGCTTTCCTCATGACTTTAGGGATTCGCCCGAATGGGGAAGTGCTGGGGTTATATTACCTTGGTTTTTATACCGATGGTATGGTGATCTATCTGTGCTAGAGGAAAATTATCATTTGATGGTTTCTTATGTAGATTACTTAACGTCCCGTTGTAAGTATCATATACTGTATCATGGTTTAGGTGATTGGTATGATTTGGGACCCAATCATCCCGGTTACAGCCAGCTTACAACGAGAGGACTAACACCTACCGCTTTATATTATTATAATTTAAATATTCTTGCCGAAACATCTAAGCTCTTGAATAAAGAACTCGAATATCACAAATACACGGAACTGGCAACCAAGGTGAAGATTGCCTTCAACGCAAAGTTTTTTAATGTGGAAAAGGGATATTATGATCGGGGAAGCCAGACGGCGAATGCTATTGCTCTTTATATGAATTTAGTGAACGGCGAAGATCGTGAAAGCTGTTTGAAACAAATTATTGCAGATATCCATAATCGAGATAATAGTATTACGGCAGGAGATATTGGATTCAGGTATCTATTACGCGTACTGGAAATGGAAGGTGCGTCCGATGTAATATATGATATGAATAGCCAATCGGATAAGCCTGGTTATGGCTACCAACTGAAACAAGGGGCTACTTCGCTTACCGAATCTTGGGCGGCCTTACAAACAGCTTCGCATAATCATTGCATGCTGGGGCATTTGATGGAATGGTTTTATAGCGGTATTGGTGGTGTAAGGGCGGACAAAGAGAGTGTTGCTTTTAAGAAGTTTATACTACACCCAGAGATGGTAGGGAATATCTATTGGGCAGATGTTTCATTCAAATCCCCTTATGGAGAAATTAAAAGCAAGTGGGAAATTAAAGATACTTCGTTTGTTTATAAGGTTACCGTTCCTGTTAATACCACTGCATGGGTATACTTGCCAGGAGTAGATGTTGAACTCATCCAAGAAAGCGGGAAACCAATAAAAGAGAAGGCTGATATTCAATTTATAAGAGTAGAAAATGGACGGAGTATTTATGAAATTGGTTCAGGAGATTATTCATTTTCTATATCACCTTATTAGAGTTCATTTATTAAAAGATTTATATGGAAACCAAGAGTACTGTTTATTCACTAATACTGTTGCTTTGTACGCTGTCTTTTCAAGCAAGTGCACAGAGTGAGTCATATAAGAAGAATTGGAAATCTCTATCTAAAGAGAATGCTTATAATCGGGAACCGGATTGGTTGAAAGATGCTAAGTTTGGTATATATCTGCATTGGGGTGTATATTCTGTGCCAGCTTACTCGTATGAGTGGTATTCCCGGCATATGTTTATGGAGAGTCGTAAAGAGTATCAATATCATAAAGAACATTATGGGGATCCTAGAGAGTTCGGATATGATAAATTGGTTCCTCTTTTTAGAGCGGAGCACTTTAATGCTAAAGAATGGGTTGATTTATTTCAGCGCGCCGGTGCAAAGTTTGGTGGCCAAGTAGCTGAACATCACGACGGGGTTGCTATGTGGGACAGTAAAATTACCCCTTGGAATGTCGCGTTAATGGGACCTAAACGAGATGTTCTGGGAGAATACAGCCGAGAGTTAAAAAAACATGGAATGAAAGTGATGACCACCTTCCATCATGCCCGTTTGTTACAACGTTATAAAAACACGGAAAGGCCTGATCGTCCTGAATTCTGGGATCTATACGATAGTCATTTCCCTTATTCAGAAGAGATGCCTACTTCATCTAACAATCCGATGCTTCGTTTACTTTATGGGAACGTAACCCCCGAGGAGTTTTACGAGCCTATCTGGTTGGGAGAATTGAAGGAGGTTATTGATAATTATAGCCCGGATATTATCTATTTTGATTCTTGGCTTAACCTTATTCCTGAAGAATATCTCTATAAATTTACTCAGTATTTTTTAGAGGATGCTAAAAAGAAGAACAAGGAGGTAGCTATCTTTCGCAAGCAGGAAGACTTACCTTTGAATGTTAGTATGGAGATTCTGGAGAAATCCAGAAAACAAGAGATAGAATCACGTTTGTGGACCACTGAAGAGACAATAAGTACAGATAGCTGGTGTTTTACCGAAGATATGGAGTTGCGAAAAAGCGAAGACCTGATAAATGTGTTGATTGATGTGGTCAGTAAGAATGGCGTTCTTATGTTAAATGTGTCTCCCCGCTCTGATGGTATCATTCCACAAGAGCAGCAATCCATCTTATTGAATATTGGAGACTGGCTAAAGATAAATGGAGAAGCTATTTATGGAACCCGACCTTGGTATGTGTTTGGCGAAGGCCCTACCAGTCAACCGGTGGGAGACTTTGAAAATCATAAAGAGTTTATGAAGCTAAAATACACGGCAGATGATGTGCGGTATACTACAAAGGGAAAGACTGTTTATGCGATTACTTTAGGGGTTCCCGAAGCTGGTAAAACCATGACGTTCAAAAGCTTTAAAAAAAAGATCAAGGCGTTGAAAATAGAAAATGTTTCGGTTATAGGCTCCAATCAACTCGTTCCTTGGGAACTGACTAAGGAAGGATTGCAGGTGAAAGTTCCTATTGTACAAGGGAATAATGCTGTAGTGTTTAAGATAGAATGCAATTAATAACAAAAATAATTCGCTTATAATGAGAAAGATTGTAATATATGTTTGCGGACTGTTTATGGTACTTGCCGCGTTTGCTTGTGTGCAGAAAGATAATGTTAATTTAGAATGGAAAAAAGAAGGACAAGGGATATGGAAAATTTCCGTTGGCAAACAGGAGAAGGTTACTCTCCTGAGTGAACTGGATATTACTCCTCAATGGAAAGCCATTGAAGAAATAGGAGACGCTCCACTTGCCATTGATCCTAAAGATGTTAAAACGGAAGTTGTGGATGGTAAGACCTATATACGTTTTCCACTTGACAAAGATGAAAAAATATTTGGTCTTGGTCTGAATTTCAAAACGGTAGAACAACGAGGCAGAGTTATGCGCCTGCATGTCGATCATTATGGAGGAAGTGATAATGGCCGTACACATGCTCCTATTCCCTTTTTTGTCTCCAGCAAAGGATACGGTGCATTGATTAATTCTGCCCGTTATATTGATGTTTGGGTAGGAACAAGTGTCCGTCAGGATAGTTCTAATCCTCCGGTTGCAAAAGATAGAAATACTGATAAGGACTGGACTGCACAACCTTATTCAGACAACCTTGAGTTTCTGATTCCAGCTGAAGGAGCTGAAGTTATTGTATTCTCCGGTAAGACGATGCTAGATGTAGTTCGTCGTTATAATCTTTATAATGGGGGAGGTTGTTTGCCTCCCAAATGGGGATTGGGATTCTGGCATAGGGTACCAAGCCTGTTTACCGATACGGAAATAGAACGGGAAGTACAGGAATTTAGAGACAAAGGATTCCCGCTGAATGTGGTTGGACTTGAACCAGGTTGGATGACAGCTTCCTATCCTTGCACATATGAGTGGGACAATACTCGGTTCCCAAATCCCCAGGCATTTACCAAAAAAATGAAAGAGAGCAATATTCAAACAAACCTTTGGATGAACCCATATATTTCTCCCAAAGGGGAATTATATGATAGAATTAAGCCCTATACAAGTAGTCATACTGTTTGGTGCGGCATTGTTCCGGATTATATGATGTCTGAAGCTCAACGAATATTGATTGATCATTTTAAGAAACACCAATTGAATTTAGGGGTAAGTGGCTATAAGATGGATGAGAATGACGGTTATGATTCGTGGTTATGGCCGGATGTTGCCTCTTTCCCTTCAGGAACTTCCGCTGAGCAGATGCGACAAATTTATGGTTCATTAATGCAGAAAGTCACTACTCAGATGTATAAGGATGAGAATAAGCGTACATATGGATTGGTACGCGCGGCCAATGCGGGAACTACTTCTTTTCCTTATGTTATTTATAACGACTATTACAATCATCACGATTTTATCACAGCATTAGTTAATAGTTCATTTATTGGAGTACTCTGGACTCCCGAAGTACGCGCTTCACGGACTTCTGAAGAATGGCTGCGCCGTATGCAAACTGTTTGCTTCTCTCCGCTGGCTATGTTGAATGCATGGGCGGATGGAACAAAACCCTGGACTTTTCCTGAGGTGGCCGAGAGTGTGAAAGCTATTTCGCTGCTTAGGATGCAATTGATCCCCTATCTATATACCGCCTTTGCTGATTATACTTTTAAAGGGACTCCGCCTGTTCGTGCCATGAATTTGGAAGAAGGGTATAATATGGATGAGAAAATGTTGCAGGTATCTTTCGACGCTACGAATAATCCGTATGCGTTGGCTATTAAAAAAGAAGTGAAAGATCAGTTTATGGTTGGTAACTCCTTATTGGTAGCGCCTTTGTTTGAGGGGGAGAAGGAACGTAAAGTCATATTGCCTAAGGGAAAATGGTATGACTTCTACACCGGAGAATTTGCCGGTGAAGGAGAAATTATCAGTGTAAGTCCCGGCTTGGATAAAATTCCTGTATATGTGAAAGATGGAGGAATTGTTCCGATGTTTCCCCCTATCCGACAGATAGATAACAAACAATATCCTTTAGAAGTTCGTCATTATGGAAACGCATCGGGTATATATGATCTTTATGATGATGATGGGGAAACGTTCAACTATCAGAAAGGAGAGTTTGTTCGTATAGTATTAACTGTAGATGTGGATGCTTCTAATAATAAAATGGGTAAAGCGAGCATTCCTGGAGGTAAAAAAGTATGGTCATATAGCGATTATATTTTTAGATATATGACTAAATGATGTTATATTATGATTCAGTAGTAGAAATGATCCGCATCACCTTATCTGAGCCTTACCTACTCCTTGCTTATTCCATGCAGGGATACCTTTATACGATACAACTATGGAGTAGGTGAGGTTTGGATAGAATTTTACCCAACCTCTAAGCGCATGATTGTCTCTAAGATTACTTTATACTTTACTGAATTTTAGTCTATATTCAAGTGGGGTTATTCCTACGGTTTTCTTAAAAAGTCGGATGAAATAGGAGTGATCTTCGTATCCCAACATATAAGCGATATTCTTGACTGGCATATCTTCAGTAATCAATATCAATTGAGCTTTTTCGATTTTTTTTTGATTGATGTATTGCAATGGGGTGGTTCCCACTTCTTTCTTGAATAAACGTATAAAATGGTCTTTGGAAAGATTGGTTATTTCAGATAATATATTAATATCAGTGGGCTCATAGAGTTTTTTCCGAATAAACGAGAGCGTTTTTTGTATACGAGTATCTTTAGTTTCAATTCTGGGTTTTGCTTCTTTTAGAAAACGGGATACAAGTTGGTAAACAATCCCTCTTGACTCAACTTTTACAGAGAAAGTCCGTTGCTTATTTCTTATGATATTTTGAATTAATGTGGGGCTGTTGTCATAGGTCGTTGGATCGGATTGTGGTAAGCCCATAGCTGGATTTATGTCACATAACCTCTTGAATAATGCCAAATCCAGTTTGCTGGCGGGAATTTCAAAAGGAAAGTTCCAATCTTCCAGAAAACTGGATTCAGACTGATGATCTTCATATATATGCATGTAGTAATGACTAAAATGTGAATCACAAATATAGCTATGCAGCATGAAAGATGGAATCAGATAGAGGTGGTTGGGTTTTAATTCGTGAATGCCGGAGGGAGTTTTTAATTTAGCAATTCCTTCATTAATGTAATAGAGTCTTGTAAACGGGCTATTTACGTTTTTCCAGTTCCAATCGGCATTATGAATGGCCAATCCTACATTTAATACTAATAGGTGCAATTGATCAATGGATTGTAGCATAAGACTTGTGTTAATATGATTAGAATAAGCTGCTACAAATATAATAATAAGTAGTAAATGTACAATTAAAAGTCGATAAAATCTTATTTGTTATCGTTTTTCGCTTGAATAATTCCATCTGTTGACTGCGAATCGATAATGTCCTATGATATATCGTGTTTGGATAATAACAAAATAAAAGAGATACTTTATATTTGTATCGTATAATAATTAAGGAGTCTTATTAATATCTGTATTATGAGAACAAAAATTTTATTGTTACTTACAGTTCTATTGTTGTTTGTAAAAATTACCACAAATTCGCCTTGCCGGATTTTGGCTCCTGAAAAAGATGAGAAGATGGTACAAGGTAAACTCTAGTATATATGGAAATCATTGAGAGATTACAAAAGAAAGGTGAGTTAATAAAATAGTTCCGATGATAAAAATAAGGAAATAACTTTGATAGACAATTTTGTGATATGAATATATTTTTAATCTTTTAATTTGTACTATTATGTTTAAAACACATTTCGAGAGAGGGCTAACTCAGAAATTAGCCGTTTTTCTATTACTAATGATAGGTTTTGTCCCTATCTATGCCCAAAAAAACATAACGGGAAAGGTGATAGATGAAAAAGGAGAACCTTTAATTGGCGCCACTATTTTGGTAGTGGGTTCTACTACTGGGGTTATAACGGATTTTGATGGTAATTTTACACTGCAAGTAAAGCCTGGAGATGAGCTAAATATCAGTTCAATAGGCTATGCTACTCAACGTGTCAAAGTGAATGGTAAAGAGAGCCTTCAGATTGTTATGGTTGAGGATTCTGAGCTTTTGGATGAAGTAGTAGTGGTTGGTTATGGGACAATGAAAAAGAAGGATTTAACCGGTTCTGTGAAATCGATATCTAATGCAACATTGAAATCTACTGGCCAGAACTCCACTTTAGGAGCGTTAAGAGGCCAAACTGCAGGTGTTAATGTCACTCAGAACAATGGAAAATTGGGCACTGGCTATAATATTGAAATTCGTGGTATGAACTCTATCAATAAATCATCTTCTCCTTTATGTGTTATTGACGGAGTTATTGGGGGGGATATTAATGCGATTAATCCTGTAGATATTGAACGGATAGATATATTGAAAGATGTCTCAGCCACAGCGATTTATGGTTCCCGTGGCTCGAACGGGGTAATCATTGTGACGACAAAGAGTGGACAAAGCGGAAAAACGGTTGTAACTTACGATGGTATGGTGGGTTTTACTACTCCAACGAATTTGCCTGAAATGTTTAATGGTCCGGAATATGTTGCTTATGCGAAAGAAGCAATCAATGGAGGTTCTAACCATAATCCTTTTGTAGGTCGTGAAAAGGAGAATGCAGATAATGGTAATTTTACTGACTGGTTGGATTATACTTTGCAGAATGGATTTCAAACCTCTCATTCTGTGAGTCTTACTGGTGGAAGTGAGAAAGAAAAACATATTATGTCAGTAGGTTATGTAAATCAGACTGGTAGTATTGAAGGTGAACAAATGGAACGTTTTACTCTTAAATTGGGTATTGAAGGTAAGGTTGGTAATTTCACTTTGGGACTGTCGGTCAATGCGCGTTATGGGAATATTGACAATGGTTCACGTGAAGCTCTTCGCTCAGCTTTTCGTTTACGTCCTATTGCATCACCGAATGATGTAGATGGTAATCGCCAATTCTATGTTCAGGATTATCGTCCAGAGCGTTTTACCAATCCACTTTATGATGCCGAGAATGAGGTTCAGAATAGCCGTCAGTTAAATGGATATGCCAATTTTTTCATAAATTATAAGATAATGGATGGTTTAACTGTGCGAAGTACGTTCTCCCCGTACGCCTATTTTGATCGGTTTGGCTATGCTGCCGATACATTTACTAAATCGAATAAAGGAACAGCTTTGCCTAAGGCCGATTTGACGAATAACAATGGTTATTCTTACACATGGGACAATACGGTGAATTTTGCCAGAACGATTCATAAAGATCACTCTATCGACGTAATGCTTGGTACAAGTACTTATGAGGCACAATGGGAACATTCGTATATTTCTGTTAAGGATCTTCCTTTCAACTCGAAATGGCATAATATAAAGTCGGCAGGTACTGAGGTAGCCCGTGAATCATGGGAAGGCAGAGATCGACTTGTATCCTTTATGGGGCGTTTCAACTATTCATACAAGGATAAATATCTTTTCACTGTGACTGGACGTGCAGATGGTTCTTCAAAATTAGCACAAGGACATAAATGGGGATTTTTCCCATCGGCTGCCATAGCATGGCGTGTCACAGAAGAAGGTTTTCTGAAAGATAATAGCGTAATCAATAATTTGAAATTACGTCTTAGCTATGGAGAATCGGGAAATAATGCTGTCGATAATTATTCTACTATTTTGGGAACGAGTAGCACTCAATATGATTTTGATGGAACTAATGCCAATGGACAATATCTGAATCGTATAAAGAATGATAAACTTGGTTGGGAAAAAAGTAAGGAAATTAATTTAGGATTAGATTTTGCTCTTTGGGGTGGGCGTTTAGCTGGTAATGTTGAACTCTACAATAAAAAGACATACGATTTGATTCTTTCACAAAAGATTCCTCAAACCAACGGTTTTGATAATGTTGGTGCGGTTAACGTCGGTGCTACTAGAAATAAAGGACTGGAAATAGGCTTGAATACGGTAAATATACAAACTAAAGATTTCTCTTGGACTACCAATCTAAGTTTTGCTACTAATAAGAATGAAATAACAGAGATATTTGGTGATAGCAAAGACTATCCCGATCAGAAACTATTTATCGGTCAGCCTGTCCTTGTTCATTATGACTATGCTTGGGATGGGATATGGCAAACAAGTGAGAAAGATGAAGCGAGTAAATATGGCAGGCTGCCTGGTGCTGTAAAAGAGGTAGACCAGGACAATAGTGGTACGATAACCCCGGATAAGGACCGTGTAATTTTAGGAACTCCGTTCCCCGATTGGACAGGTAGCATTACAAATACATTCACTTATAAGGATTTTGACTTCTCTGTGTTTATATATACCCGTCAGGGAGAAATGAAATGGAGTAAGTTCCATACAGAGTTGCAGAATGAGTACTTGGGTGAAATCAATCAATTGAAGGTTGATTATTGGACACCAGAGAATCCTTCTAATACCTTTTATCGTCCGGGCTTCAATGGTGGAAATACCAGTCTGCTGTGTTACAAGAAAACATCATTTGTACGTGTAGGAAATATGACTTTAGGATATAATATGCCTTTAAAATGGCTTAAGAATTGCCATATATCCAAGATGAGACTGTACGTCACAGCTATTAATCCTTTTATTTTCACTAACTATACAGGTCTTGACCCGGAGTTTGGAGCTAATGCGACTAATGGAAGTGGAAATGCTGATAATACAGCCACTTATAATGGTGGTGTATCTGTATCGAGCTATCAGTTTGGCATAAATGTAACATTCTAATTAAATATCAATTATGAAACTCAATATATTAAAGAATATTTGTTTAGGAGGCTTGATCCTCTTATCTGCTACTTCTTGTGAGGATTTCCTGACAGAGAAACCGGAAGGAACAATGAATGCCCAGAGTTACTTTAGGACGAAAGATGGGTATGAATACTTAGTAAAGGCTGGCTATGAGCCAGTGCGTTATGTGACTCGTAGATCAGTAACCTATACATTGGGGACAGATATTTATACTTCTCCCGGGCGTGGCTTAGATTATGGCAATGTGAAAGACAAAGTGGAATATAGTAAAACTTACCTAAGAGGTATGAACGAGTATTATAAAACCTCTATTGATGCTAGGAATGGGGATTTCTTATGGATGTTCATAGATGGATATAACTTAATACAGCGAGCTAATACAATAATATCTTATGGTCAGCAGGCTGATATTTCCGAAGAGCTCCGTGAACAACGCGCTGGGGAAGCAAAATTCTTACGTGCTTTGGCCTATTATTATTTAACGGAGCAGTTTGGTGATATTCCTCTATTGATTGAAGAGGTTACAGAGCCCCATTTTACAGCAGAAAGAACTCCAGAAAAAGATATCTATGCTTTTCTTATCCAAGATTTGGAAGGATGTTATAGTAAGGTAGCTTCTAAAAATGATCAAGCTGAATTTGGGCGGGTGACTCGTGGAGCCATCAAGACTCTTTTGTCCAAAATATATCTGACACGCTCATATAAATCGTATGCAGAATCAAATGATGCCAAAAGAGCATACGAGTTGGCGGAAGATGTAATCAAGAATGAAGGTTATTCACTTCTTACTAATTTTGAGGATATATTCAGAGAAGACAATGAGAAGAATGATGAGATAATCTTCTCTGTTCAGTATAGTACAAATCTACAAACAAATTGGAGTGGGAATACAGATTATTCTACTTATCAGCCCTTTATATATGCAATACCCGGTATGGGTGCCAAGTTGGAATATATGGAAAGGTATACAGGTACGGTAGCTCCTACTCGTGCTGCTTATCAATTATTTGATCGTTCCTGGGATACTCGTTTTGATAAAACGTTCCAACGTGAGTATTTTGCCAATGAGGCTAAGCCATTCAGTGCTGGAGCTTTCGGAGAAATTATGGTAGGACAGAAAATGATTCATTGTGTATTCCCTGATGAACATCAGATGACGCGTGAGGAAAAAGACCAGCTTCCTTATTTTGTAGTAAACTTTGATGAATATGCTGATCAACCACTTGTAGGCGGACTTAAAGATGATGATGGTGATTATCGTGTAAATGGTTTTGCCCAAGATGAAAATGGCAATGATAAGAAAGCAAGATACTATGTATATCCGGGTATTAAGAAGTTCAAGGATTCTAAGGCTCTTTACAGTGATGGTGGTGAAAATGGTACAAGAGATCATTTTGAATTCCGTCTGGGTGAGGTATATTTAATAGCTGCTGAGGCTTCTTTGAAAGCCGGTTTGGGTGATGGTGCCGGCTATTTGCAAAAATTGCGTAATCGTGCAGCTTTAACCGGTACAGCTCCCGCACTTGAATTGACTATTATTAATATTCTGGATGAGCGTGCGCGTGAGTTAATGGGGGAAGAAAGACGCTTCCTTGACCTAAAACGTACTGGAAAGCTTCGTGAAAGAGTATTTACAAAGAAGATGAATGAGAGAGCAGCTCGGGCTTTGGAGGTTTTTGGTCCTGAACAAGCGTTTAAGGATGAATATCTGACACGCCCTATTCCTTATGATTGGGCGCAGACTTTACGCAATATAATTGCTCAAAATCCGGGTTACGACTATTAATATTTAATTTATATAAATGTGTGAGAGCACAAAATGAGGGGGTTGGATACTCTTTTGTGCTCTCCTACTAATAGATACTTATGAAAAGATTTTTAGTTACTTTAATAGCAACTTATTTCCTGATAAACTTGAGTGCTGCTAATAAAGCTGTTTATAATATCATGGATTATGGCGCAATAGCGGACACAACAATTTTATCTACAAATGCCATTCAAAAAGCAATTGACGAGTGTGCAAAGAACGGAGGTGGGGTAGTCTGGGTGCCAAGTGGAAATTATTTAACGACCTCAGTGGTCTTGAGAAGTAATGTGAACTTGCATTTGGATGCAGGTTCAGCTTTGTATGCCAGCCGTCGGGTGAGCGATTATAAGAATCATAAAATAAAAGTAGGGGCCTCGGATGCAGAAGCAGTTGAGGTTATCCTGATTGCTTTGAATGAGAACAATATATCTGTTACCGGAACAGGTAAATTGCATTGTCAAGCAGTGCGTGAACAATTTAGAAGAGAACCTCAATTGGCTATCACAGACTTTGTGACAGGACGCGAAATAGACAATGCGATTAAATATGGAGCCGATTACAGAACTAAATATAGAAAAGTACCTCCTTGTCCGGGGGCTATTAATTTTACCGATTGTACCAATGTGCATATAAAAGATGTCGAAGTGATAGAATCATCTTTCTGGGCGGTACATTTGCAATGGTGTGATAGGGTTTATGTGGATGGGATTCACATACAATCAAGTTCTGTAGATGGAGTGAACTCTGATGGTTTAGATATTGATGGATGCAGCAATGTGATGATAAGCAACTGTGTCATAAATACGGGTGATGATGCTTTATGCCTAAAGACAACCCGGCAGAATAATGAGACAAGACCATGCAGATGGATTACGGTCAACAACTGTATTCTTACTTCTTCTTCTGCCGCTCTTAAAATAGGGACAGAATCTCACGCTGATTTCGAGAATATAGCAGTCTCTAATTGCATTATAAACGATGCTAATCGTGGACTGAATATGATTATTCGCGACGGAGGCAATGTGAGAAATGTATTGTTTACGAATATCGTCATCAATACAGTACGTAAAGCTACGTTCTGGTGGGGAAATGGAGATGCAGTTTGGCTGACCACCCAGAAGCGGAGTGAGAACATTCCTTCAGCAGGAGTTATTGAGAATATAACGTTTAATCATATCATTGCACATGGACAGAGTGGCGTGCGACTCGAAGGGTTTGATTCGGAAATTAAAAATATACGTTTTAATAATTTCCAACTATTTATGGAACCGGAAAATGCCATAGACAAACGTGCACGCAATGGTTTTTTGTTTCATAAGGTTAATAAACTCTCAATGATTGATTGTGAAGTTATCTGGAATAAAGAAAAAACGGAAGCAGCTTGGGAAAGTGCTTATTTTTTCGAGAATGTTGATAAACTGAATCTAGTTAGAACTATTGGGGAGCAAGCTCCTAATAAGAAATATCCTGCCTTTCGCTTTAAAAAAGTTAGTGATATGAATGGGAAGCCTATAAAATAGTGTTTCAATTTTACCTCCTAAGGTATTTGCAGTATATAATGATTTCGACGAATGGGTGATAAAACCGGGCAAAATACATCTTTCAGTAGGTGGGGGATAGCCTGTACAGGATGTGACTACTCCTGTACAGAATATTGATATTATTTTGAGTGGAGATAACATCGTATTTAATACTAAAATGTAACCTCAGTAATAAATAGCAGTTATGATAGAGAGAAGGTTGATAGGAAGTGCACTCTTGTGTTTATTTTTCTTGGGAGGAATGGCACAAGAGCAACGATACAATGGATATCCATCCAGAGAAGGTAATATTGATATCAAAGAAAACTTTGCTGATCCTCCGAAAGGGTATGGTAATATACCTTTCTATTGGTGGAATGGCGATTCGCTAAACCGGGAGAGACTACAGGAACAATTACAAATACTAAGCGAAGCGTCTACCGATGGTTTTTCGGTAAGTTATATTCATTCGCATCCTTTAGTTGATGTGAAACTGAATTCCAATGGTTATGGAGGCTTTGGAAAAGCTGATCCTGGAACCCCAGGGGTTTTTACTGATAGATGGTGGGAGACTTGGAATTGGTTTTCCGGTAAATGCGCTGATGCGGGAGTGGGATTAGGATTGGATGATTACGTGCTTGGCTGGACAAAAAATGGATATTATGTAGATGAAATATGGAATGATACACGTTTCGCAAACTATCAAGGTCGCTTGAGACTGGAGCAGTATGTGGTGAAGCCGTCAGCTATATTGAATATTCAATTGCCGCAGAAAACCATATCTGTTATAGCTTACCCGGATAAGATTGATCTGACAGATAAAATTTCCGATAACCGGTTAACCTGGAAGTCACCTTCTGCTAAGGAGCAGAGAGTATATATTGTTTATACGCAGCCTTCTTGTGAGTTACATCCGGATTACGGGAAGAGATTGGTGAATGTCTATTTCAATAGATTTGAAGAAAAATTAGATACCCATGGGAGAAAAGGAATGAACTTCTTTTTTCAGGATGAGTTACATTATGACTTGAATATGCATTCATGGGCGGAAGATATGCCTGAAGAATTTATGAAAAGGAAGGGATATTCTATTTTGCCTTATTTGCCTGCTCTATTCGAGAATATAGGGGCTATAACTCCTAAAATACGCTTGGACTATGCTGAAGTCGTTACCCAATTGTCGGAAGAAAGGTATTTTAAACCAATTTTTGATTGGCATAATGAACGTGGTTTGATCTATGGATGCGATAATAATGGACGTGGGTTAGAACCATTGCAATACTTAGATTATTTTAGAATGATCAGCTGGTTTACGGCTCCGGGAAATGATGCTCCTGCAAAAGGTTCAAGCTTCAGACAAACAAAGGTATCCAGTTCAATTACTCATTTATATCAGCGTCCCCGCACTTGGTTGGAGGCTTTTCATAGTATGGGGTGGGATAGTAATGGTGAATGGTTGACCTCGCAATTAGAACATCACATGATAGCCGGTGGTAATTTACTATGTTTACATGGGCTGTATTATTCAACTCATGGTGGATGGTGGGAATGGGCTCCTCCTTGTTTTCATTTTCGGATGCCTTATTGGCCTCATATGAAGAAATGGCTAAAGTATGCTGAACGTTTAAGCTTTTTGTTAAGTCAGGGAGTACATGTCTGTGATATTGCTGTGCTTTACCCAACCGAATCCATGCAAGCATATCCGGATGCGAATCCTGATGTGATGTGGAACGTAACCGATCAATTAAGTGAGGTTGGACTGGATTATGATTATATAGACTTTCACTCTCTTCAGAAGGCAGAAATTGAGAATGGCTCATTATCTGTATCGGGTGAAAAGTATAAAGTACTGATATTGCCGGATATGAAAGCATTGCATCACGAAACATTGTTGAAAATATTTGAATTTTACCAGAAAGGAGGAATTGTTATAGCAACAGGGTCACTGCCTAAGGCAACTTCTAAAAGTGGGGAGAACAATGCAGATGTAGAGAGGATATTGAATGAAATATTCAAGTCCTCTACTAAAAGTGGAAAGGGAATGTTTGAAGAGGATAACAAGAAGATTCCCGAACTCATCTCCCGACTTATAGTACCAGACTTTAAAGTAAGCACAGAAAAAGGAAAGGTATTACATCGTAAGATTGGGGTGCGGGATGTATATATGATCATGAATATTGAAAAGGGAAGCGAACTCTTTTTCCGGTCGAAAGGTAAAGTAGAACGTTGGGATGCAAAGAATGCTACCATTGTTTCACAACCAATACTTCGTCAGACAGATGAAGGAAGTTGGATAAAATTTGATGGAGAATATAATGTAGCTCAGTTGATAGTCTTTTCACCAGGTATTCCTACTTATGAGAATGAATCATCCGAAAAATGGTTTGTATCAAATACCCAACAGGTAGAAGGTGATTGGAATATTGAAATTATTCCGACAATGAATAATAAATGGGGAGATTTTCGTTTGCCGGCTATCGACGAATTGATAGGTCCTGAAGCTCGTGAATTTACCTATTATTATAGCCCTGTGTCTACAAAATATCAATCGACTCCTGTATTTCCTGCAGATTCTCCAACAGGAGTGTTTGGATATGCTCCCTATATGGAAACGGTTACTCTTGACCAATCGGTGGATCTGCATGCTTATCTGCTTGAGAATAATTTTCAAACCGACTGGAAACCTTATTGTTTCTCGTGGCAATACGGAGTATTTGATAATCCTGGTGGACAGGGCTATCATGGGTTGAAAGGCAAAGTTGATAATCGTATGTTGATTTTGGATCAGGGTGGCCATCAACTTTTTAAGACGCATGTCTGTATTGCTAAATCGGGGAAATACCGAATAGAACAAGAAGGTGAGAATGCTGATTTCTTATATTTGGATGGGAAGTTAATCCAGGATAAAGTTGTTACCTTGAAAAAAGGTCTGCATCGGTTGTTGATAGCTTATGCGAATACACCCAAGGGAAGTTACGTTTTGGCTGAGAAGAAAAGTTATAGTGTAGATGATAGAAAAAGAGGTTCTGTCGTTTTTTATAAAGAAAATTATCCAGAGATAAAAGCGAACTCTCCTTTTGACAGTCTTGTGGCAACCAAATGGTATAAAACGGAATATGTGCCTTATAGTATTATTTCTTCAACAAACGGAATGTGGCTCTATCAATTTACTACGGCTCCCGGTACCTGTACGGTGGAATTCACCGTAAAAGGTAGAGTGAATCAACTTTGGATTGACGGAAAAGAAGTTCCTTTAAAGGAAATATCGGTCGAAAGTGGCAAATATTTGCTTACTGTCAAGCATCCCAATAAGGGAGTAAGTACGATTGTTGTCTCTGCCAAACCGGAAATAGGTTATGAAGGACCTGCTTTCTTTGTTGAACCTGTTAAATTTAACTGTGGTATGGGTACTGTCTCATTGGGAAATTGGTCCGATTTCGGTGCATTAAAGTTCTTCTCCGGTGGTATCAGATATACAAAAGAAATTCATTTCGATTCTGATAAGTTCGGACAGAAGGTTGAATTAGATTTAGGCATTGTGGATGCGACCTGTGAAGTGAATATTAACGGAGACTTTGTAGATGTTTTGATGAATTCTCCTTTTAAGTTGGACGTAACCAAGTTTCTTAAACCCGGTAGTAATAAAATAGAGGTTTTGGTATATAGTACGCTATCGAATCATTATCAGACTATTCCGTCTGCATATAGAGGTGAGCCTCATGCAGGGTTAATAGGTCCTGTAAAACTGATTGGTTGGAATATGAAATAGTATAACTAAATTTAATATAATTATGAGAAGTGATATTGGAAATAGTAAGAATGGTTATCAGGTGAGAAAATACAATGATTCAGTAAAAAGGTATTGTCAAACATTGGATTTGAAAGATAATCCGGAACTTATTGAAGAGTATGTTAACCGTCATAGTAAATTGAACTCATGGCCGGAAATCAGAGCAGGTATCAGAGAAGTCGGCATCCTTGAAATGGAAATATATATATATAATTCACGCTTGTTTATGATTGTGGAAACGCCATTGGACTTTGATTGGGATACAGCGATGGAGAAACTGGCCCATTTACCCCGGCAGGCCGAATGGGAAGAATGTATGTCTGTATTTCAGGTCTCTAAGCCGGGGGCAAGTGCTACAGAGAAGTGGACTTTGATGGACCGCATGTTTTATTTGTATAATTAATGCGATGATGAAAATAGAGAAATATAAAATTAGTTTTTTAGTGACTGTGTTATCCGGCTTTATTTCTGTAGGAATGGCTCAGGCGCCTTTCTCGAAGAACTATACCATTTGGTATGACAAACCGGCCGAAATATGGGAAGAGGCACTTCCTATCGGAAATGGACGTCTGGGGGCTATGTGTTTTGGAGGCATTCATGAAGAAAAGCTTCAATTGAATGATGTCACTATTTGGTCAGGTGAACCCCAGCCTAATTCCGATAGAACTGATGCGTATAAAAAACTTCCAGAGATTCGTGAAGCATTGCGAAATCGTGACTACAAGCTGGCGGAAGTATTGACGCATCAATATATGACTTGCAATAGTGTATCGAACGAAGATATATATAATACCATTTATTCATCTTCTTACCAGACGTTAGGTGATTTATCTCTTAAGTTTAAACTTCCTGAAGGTGAAATGGGATCTTATAGACGTTGGTTAGACATAACGAGGGCGATATCGGGAGTTGATTTCAAAATTGGGGAATATTCTTTTTCCCGTGAAATTTTTTCCTCGGCTCCTGATAGTGTAATTGTGATGAAGCTTGGAACCGATATGAAGGGAGGGCTTTCTTTTTCAATGCTATTAGATCGTAAATTCTCGGCAGTCACCACATCTGATTCCCACGGACTCGTCATGAAAGGAAATACGGATTACATGGAGCATCGGGGAAACTGCGATTATGAAGCGAGGGTTAAAGTCGTAGCTGACGGGGGCCGGGTGAGTAACAGTAAAGGTAAAATATCTGTTCAAGGAGCTGATAGCGCCTATGTCTATATCACTTGTCAGACATCTTACATTCTGGATTATAAGAAAAATTATAGACGGGCAATTGATTCTAAGGATGCCGTAAGAAAATTGAATATTGTATCCAGAAAGAAGTATGATGATGTAAAGAGTATCCATGTTGCAGACTATCAAGGGATATTTAATAGATTAAGTCTTAATTTGGGTAACAACAAATCTATTGATATTCCTACAGATCAGCGTTTAACCCGATTTAATGAGAAAAGCGATGATTTAGGGTTTGTTGATTTGTTCTATCAATTTGGTCGATACCTGATGATTTCATCCAGTCGTGAGAATAATCCTTTGCCAGGGAATTGTCAGGGAATATGGGGTGATGGCTATAAATTGCCGTGGCATTCTGACTACAAGGCAAATATTAACTATCAAATGAATTATTGGATGGTTGAGGCCTCTAATTTAAGCGAATGTCATATTCCGATGTTACGGCTTACTGCCAGTTTGGTAGAGCCGGGACGAAAAACAGCTCAGAGCTATTTCAATGCTTCGGGGTGGATGTATGCGATGATGACCAATGCATGGGGATGGACATCACCGGGACAATATACTATTTGGGGCAGTTTCTTTGGTGGAAGTGGTTGGGCATGTCAGGATTTCTGGGAGCACTATGCTTATACACAAGATAAAGAATATCTTCGAAAAGTGTATCCGATACTTAAAGAGGCATGTGAGTTCTATTTGTCCGTTTTAATTGAGAATAAAGATGGATATCTGGTTACTTCGCCTTCTACGTCACCCGAGAATCGTTATATTGCACCTGATGGTAGTCGGGTAGCTGTTACTGAGGGGAGCACGATTGAGCTTTCCATTATTCGTAATTTGTTTTCAAATACTATCTACGCTACCGGAATACTAAATGAAGATAATTCTTTCAAAGAGATATTAGAGAAATCATTGGCTCGCCTTCGTCCCTTACAGATCGGGCGTGCCGGGCAATTGATGGAATGGAATGATGACTTTGATTTGAATGCGGAAGATATTCGTCATCGCCATGTATCTCATTTGTTTGCATTGCATCCGGGACGAGAAATAATTCCTTTTGAACATAAGGAACTTGCGGAAGCGGCCAAACGTTCTTTACAGATAAGAGGAGATGAAGGTACAGGGTGGAGTCTGGCATGGAAGATTAATTTTTGGGCAAGGCTTTTGGAGGGTGATTATGCTTATAAGTTATTATGTCGCCAACTGAAATTAGTTAGATCGAATGATACCAATTATAGTAATCAGGGAGGAACTTATCCAAATTTGTTCGATGCGCACCCTCCATTCCAGATTGATGGTAACTATGGATTTGTTTCCGGAGTTAATGAAATGCTACTTCAGAGCCATGAAATGTATATAGATCCATCTTCGCCTAATGAAGATTTATACGTTATTCGCATTCTACCTGCATTGCCTCAAAAGATTAGAGAGGGTAAGATTTCTGGTATTCGTGCCAGAGGTGGATTTGAACTGTCATTTGAGTGGAAAGATGGCAGACTTGTAAATGCGGTTATTACCAGTTTGGCAGGTAAACAAGCAAGAGTCTTTTATCAGGAGAAAGAAATTTCTCTGAATATAGCGAAAGGTGAAACAAAGGAATTGAATGAATTATGTAAAAACTAACTTATATGAAACACAGTATTACTTTATTATTATTGGTGTTGTTCTCTTGCCAGAGTTCAGATAAATCACTGGCAACGTACAATATTGAATCGGTTGCTTCAGCTAAAGGCACCGAAGTATTTCAGGACAATTGGGATAATATCAGAGAGAATTATAAATTCCCTGAATGGTTTCAGGATGCGAAGTTTGGAATCTTTATACACTGGGGTATATATTCTATTCCGGCATTTGGTACCGAATGGTATGCTCGTCACATGTATATGCAGAATAGCAATGAATATAAATATCATGTCGAGAAATACGGTGATCCTTTAACTTTTGGTTATAAAGATTTTATTCCGATGTTTACTGCCGAGAAGTTTAATGCTGACGAGTGGGTGGAGTTGTTTAAGGAGTCCGGGGCGAAATATATTGTTCCCGTAGCCGAGCATCACGATGGTTTTGCCATGTACGATAGCAAAGTGAATTCATGGAATTCAGTAAATATGGGACCTAAAAAAGATATTGTCGGGCTATTGCAGAAAGCGGCTGATAAGCGCGGACTTATATTCGGACTTTCTACGCACCGGGCCGAGAATGCATGGTTCTATGGAGGCGGAATGAAATTTCCTTCCGATGTGCAGGATAGCACTATTACATTATATGGCGAACGGTTGGAGAGAAATCAGGTAAACACGAGATTCATGAACAACTTTATGACTCATACATATGAGTTAATAGACAAGTATCATCCCCGCCTAATCTGGTTTGACTGGACAGTTAATAGCCCTCAGATTATGCCGTATTTCAATAAAATCATGGCTCACTATTATAACACGGCTATTGATTGGGGAGAAGAAGTGGTGGTAAATACTAAATATGGTTATCCTAAGGATGTTATGGTATGGGATGTGGAACGTGGAAAATCGGATGCGTTAAAACGTTACCCCTGGCAGACAGATACCTCGGTAGGAAAGAAATCGTGGAGTTATGTGGTTGACGAAGAGAATAAGACACCGGAACAAATAGTTCAAGATCTGGTTGATATCGTAAGTAAAAATGGTAATTTACTTTTGAATGTAGGTCCCAGGGCAGATGGAAGTATTACCGAAGAACAGCAATCTGTATTGCGTGGCATTGGCGAATGGCTGAAAATAAATGGTGAAGCTATCTATGGCACACGTACTTGGGTACGCTATGGCGAAGGGGCGATAAAAGGTGCTTCCGGTGCGTTTACCGATTCTCACGCAACTTCGTATACTGCTGGGGATATTCGTTTTACGACTCATGGAAATATATTGTATGCAACAAGTTTAGGCTGGACCGATGGGAAGATTCTAATAAGTTCGTTGGATGCTTCGAAGACGAAGAATATGGAAATCAAGAATGTGAGTTTATTAGGATCGAACGAGAAAATAGACTGGAACTATACCGATAAGGGGCTTGAAATACAATTCCCCAAAAATAAACCTTGTGAATATGCTTATTCTTTTAAGATAGAACTGAACGGATTGGCTATTGGAGATGCTTCGTACACAATAACTCCGGATAATAACCTCGAAATCTCTGATTATATTTACAATCATTCAAATAAGCCGCAAACGGTTGCTCTGCAAGTTAAAAATGATAATAAGGTTGTAAAAGAAGAACCGTTTATTATCGAGCCTTCTGTAAGGAATGAATACATTCATGTTCTTACTGAAGTTTCTAATGGATTATGTGATATCTCTATGCAAATTGAAGGCCTGAAAACATCAGCTTACACAGGTCTGTTCCCTGCTCTTAATTTCGAAGATAACTGGAAGTTCCATAGAGGAGATGATATGGCCTGGACGAAACCGGATGTAGATGAAAGTGAATGGGAACCTACTGCTAAACTGCCACAAAATTGGGAAACTCATTCCGGTTACGATGCTCCAAGGGTATTTGGCTGGTATCGGAAAACCATTAATATTCCCGAAGAATGGCGCCATCTCAAACTGATACTTCCCATTGGTAGTATAGATGATGCGGGAGAAGTTTATTTGAACGGTATCTGTATCGGAAAATCCGGTTCGCTTCCACCCAATTTTATATCTTCTGGAAATGTACCTATTGAGGTTGAGTTACCCGAACACGCTATACAATATGGGAAAGATAATATTCTGTCAATCCGTATTTTTGATGATAGGGGAGACGGTGGAATTGTAAGAGGACCTTTAGGGCCATTGAAAGTAGGGAAGTAAGTAGGTATTGGAAATCATAATTGATTTTCAAAAGTGAAATCACTGTATGGTTGAGAGGCGGGAGTGCCTCTTTATCATACAGTGATTGTTTTATTCTTGATCTTCCCTGGTAATGAGGAAACTAAAAACTCTATTTAAATCCCAGTTTCTGCAATCCGTTTTGCACATCCGGATGGCTCATAAATAGTTTCCATAACAGGCCGGTACGATAGTTCTCTATCATGACGGCAATAGGTCCCTGATCGATAGCAAGATATCGTTTAGGATACCAGTTCTCTGTTTCGGAGAAAGCATCGTAGAAACCATAAGGACCGAATAGCTTATCGCCCATGTCGTAGAGATGGCGCATCACAGCGAGCGAATAGTCCGGGGTATAGACAATGGACGAAAGAGCGGCTGTAGGAGAGATGACTCCCTGGTCATCCCGCTCGTTTGGCATGTGGGCGGCGTATCCGTTGACGGAGTAGCTGGCAGTCACTCCCCAACAGTCCGGACCGAAACCTTTGTAGTGCTTCGGATTTCGGATGCAATAAGCACGGTTCACGAGAGTCAGATTACGCATTTCATCGAAATAGCTGGCGCAGTATTCATCTTTTAGATGCGTCGGATCTAATCCGAGGAAGGAATAATGTGCCCAGAAGAGGGGACCAGCTTCACAACCCTGATAGCGCAGATGAAGTTCGATATCTTCTACTTTATGGGGTTCGACGATGGCGCCGTTCTGTGCCCATCCCTCATGATAGACGGAGGCGGGAACGCCGTGCGTGGGTGAGGCAGCGGCAAGCAGGTACATGATGAGACATTCGTTGTAACCATGTACGGGGAAGTCCATTGCCCAACCGTATTCGGGACTCCAATGCCAGTAGAGTACATTCTGGTTGCCCTGGCGATAGAAATTCCAGTCGACATCACGCCAAAGGGTATCGATGCGTTTGGCAAGCGCCTGTTCTTGGGGAGAACCGTTGACGTAATATTGGTGTACGGCAAGCAGCCCTTGTATAAGGAAAGCTGTTTCTACGAGGTCGCCACCGTTGTCTTTCTGTCCGAAAGGCTTTACCTTGCCGGTGTCTCCATACCACCAGTGAGGATAGGCACCGTGGAAGCGGTCGGCTTTTTCAAGGAAAGAGACTATCTTTTCCATACGCGCCAGACCTTCTTCACGAGTGATGTAGTTGCGGTCGATACCTGAAAGTATCGCCATAATGCCGAAGCCGCTACCGCCGGAAGTAATGACGTTCTGGTCTTTTTCGGGGTAGATACCATCCATGTGGATACGCTCGGGGGCAAGACCGCTGTTAGGCTCCGCGCCTTCCCAGAAGTAATTGAAGGTTCGCCGTTGAACGGTGTCCATGAGGGCATCATCAGTAAGTTGGGCGGCACTTCCGGTCTTGGCATTCTTGCAGGCTCCGAGGAGAAGTAAAAAGAGGAGGGGAAGATAGGTTGTTAATTGTTTCATAATTAATAAGGGGTTAAAGTTTAGTGATTAGGGTTTAGTGATAAGTGATTAGTGCCATGCGGAATAATAGCGTAGCCCACTAATCACTTATCACTAAACCCTAATCACTTTATTTAAGTGTCAACTTCGCCGTCTTCACAGCCTGGCTGTTTCCACCGATCATGATGTCAAAGTCACCCGGTTCGGCTACGTAGTTCAGGTCGTAATCATAGAAGCGAAGCAGATCACGCGTGATAGTGAATGATACCGTTTTGCTTTCTCCGGCGCGAAGGAAGATTTTATTGAAACCTTTCAACTCGCGTACAGGGCGGGTGATACTTCCTACGAGGTCGCGGATATAGAGTTGAACTACTTCCGCACCGTCATGTTTACCAGTATTGGTGACGGTGACTACGGCTGTAACGGAACCATCTTTTCCCAATGTCGGTGTGCTCAATGCAATGTCACTGTACTGGAAAGTGGTATATGACAATCCGTAACCGAAGGGATACAGCGGTTCGTTATCCACATCCAGATAATTTGAACGGAACTTTTCGAACCATTTGCCTGCCGCCAGCGGCCGACCGGTATTCTTATGATTGTAGAACAAAGGTATCTGGCCTACATTCTTCGGGAAAGTCATGGTTAGTTTTCCACTCGGATTGACGTCACCGAACAGAACATCGCCAATGGCATAAGCCGCTTCACTGCCTCCGAACCATACATTCAGGATGGCAGGTACATGCTCCTGTTCCCAGTTCAGCGTCAATGGCCGACCGGTAAAGAGGGTTAGTACTACGGGTTTACCCGTTTTCAGTAAGGCTTCCAACAAGGTATGTTGTACATCGGGCAAGCCGAGTTCGGTGCGGCTTGAACTTTCACCGCTCATTTCAGAAGATTCTCCCAGGGCAGCTACGATAACATCGGCACCGGCTGCAACTTTCAGTGCTTCGTCCAGTAACTCCTGGTCCGTGCGATTATCGCGGTTCAATGAACGGCCGAACATGGTGGCACGTTCTTCGTAAGCTGCATCGCCGATGAGGTTACTACCTTTGGCATAGGTGATGTTAACCTTGCCTGCCATCATTTCTTTCAAGCCTTCGTATAAAGAAGGATAATCGTTGAGGCGTGCGGCTACGCTCCAGGTGCCCGGCATGTTGCTGCGGGTATTTCCGAGAGGGCCGATGACGGCAACTGTACCTTGCTTCTTCAACGGAAGCACGGGGGAAGCAGTTACGGGTGACGAGCTATGAGCTGCGAGTGGCTGTGCGGTGGCGGGGGCATTCTTCAGAAGAACAAAACTTTCGCCGGCAATCTTGCGGGCGGCGTCACGATGCTCTTTTGTGAAGATATCCCGCTTCGGACGGTTCACGTCGCAGTATTTATAAGGATTGTCGAACAGTCCCAGCTTGTATTTCGCTTCCAATATCCGGCGGCAGGCTGTATTCAACGTGCCCATTCTTACTTTTCCTTCTTTAATGGATTTCATCAGTGTACCGACGAAGCCCTCACTTACCATATCCATGTCCACCCCTGCATTAAGAGCGAGTGCACTGACGGTTTGCAAGTCGCCGACACCATGCTCTATCATCTCTGAAATGCCTGTGAAGTCCGTTACCACAAACCCTTCGAAGCCCCACTGGCCACGCAGCAAATCGCTCAGCAGCCATTTGTTACCGGTGGCGGGAATACCGTCTATTTCATTGAATGACGCCATCACACTACCCACTCCGGCCTCTACGGCAGCCTCATACGGGTACATGAATTCATTGAACATCCGGTTGCGGCTCATATCTACTGTATTATAGTCGCGTCCGGCTTCTCCGGCTCCATACAATGCAAAGTGTTTTACGCAAGCCATGATTTCATCGTTGCGGTGCAATTGGTCTTGCAGATTGGCACCCTGGTATCCGTATACCATTGCCTGTGCGATAGCTCCACCCAGGAACGGATCTTCTCCCGAGCCCTCGCTGACACGTCCCCAACGTGGGTCGCGGCTGATGTCTACCATCGGACTGAATGTCCAGGAAATGCCGTCGGCACTTGCTTCGATGGCTGCAATACGGGCGGATTTCTCGATAGCCGCCATATCCCAGGTGCAGGACAATCCCAATGGAATGGGGAAGATGGTTTCGTAGCCATGTATCACATCCATGCCGAACAGCAGGGGAATACCGAGGCGTGATTTCTCTACTGCCAGCTTTTGCACTTCAAGAATACGGTCTACACCTTTCAGGTTGAAGAGTCCGCCCACCAATCCTTTTTCAATCTTTTGTGCCACGTCGCTACTTTTGGCCTGTCCCGTGGTGATGTCTCCCGTGACGGGTAGGTTCAATTGTCCGATTTTCTCTTCCACGGTCATCTTCTTCATCAGTGCGTCGATGAAGCGATCCATGTCTTGCGGTGACTTTTGAGCCTGTGCCGCCGCTATGCTCATTAAAGCGCTGATCAGCAACAGGCTTGTTCTTTTGAGTATTTTCTTCATATCTTTTTATTTATATAAGTTAGGGTCCGGTAAGGAGATACTTTGCATTTGTTTGTTCCCCCAGTTGGAACTACCAGTTTCAAGCGATGAAACTGCCGGTTTCTCGGTGTGAAACTGAGAGTTTCAAGGCATGAAACCAATGGTTTCACACCGAGAAACTTTTAGTCACCTGCCGGCATCTTTCTGATATCCCCTATTTAATTCCTAATTGATTAATAATCGGGGTTTTGTATCAATACACCGTTTGATTTATCTATCTCTGTTTGCGGCAATGGCAGCAGTGCGTTTTTAGGCTGATAGTTCTTTCCGGCAGCCTGAAGCACTTCTTGTGCGATACCCCAACGTACGAGGTCATAGAAACGGTCGGGCTCTAATCCCAGCTCTACGCGGCGTTCGTGACGGATAGCTTCACGCAATACACTCTGATCCAGAGACTCTACTTTAGGAAGTACATTGGTCAGTGTGCCGCGGGCATGTGCGCGTACTTGTTCCAGATAACCGCTTGCTTCGCCCATCAAACCTTTTTCGTTGGCAGACTCGGCAGCCATCAACAGCACGTCCGGGTAACGGATCAGGCGGATATTTACCCAGAAGCCCATGCGGGTATACTTGCGGCGCAAGGCTGGGTCGGTGTATGCTTTCTTGTTGAAGTAAGCGCCCATGGCGGTAGAAACGGGAGATTCGCCATAAGGTGTATTGGTATTCTCCGGTGTGATGGGGTCGTCATTACTGTGGCGGAAGTAAAGCAGTGTAGCATTCTTACGCGGATCACCCGGTTCGTAAGCTTTACCCATCAGGGTGGTGGCCATGTGCCAGCCCCATCCCAAATCCCAATCGCCTGCTCCGCGCACACCCTGTACCTGGCAGAATTGGCTGCCGATACTACCATCTTCTTTCATGGCATCGGTGGCTTCACATTGCAGTTCGAAGATACTTTCACCACAGTTCTCACCTTCTACGGTGAAGACTTTATCTACCGGAGTATTCAGGTTATAAATGCCGGAGTTGATTACTTCGGTAGAGGCTGTATACATATTGTCCCAATCGTTACGCATCATGTAGGTGCGTGCGTGCAGGGAACGTGCGGCACCCCAGGTGACGCGTCCGGTGTAGTCACTGTTCCATCGCAGTGGCAAGCAATCCTCGGCTGTGGTCAGGTCCTTGTCAATCTGTTCGTATATCTTCTCAGCAGTGGTTTTGGGGACATTGGCATCGGAAGCCTCGACTACTTTAATGGTTACCAAGGGAACTTCACCGAAGGCACGCACCAAGTTGAAGTAACAGTAAGCACGGAAGAAGAGGGCTTCGCCCTTGGTACGGATATTTTCGGTATCGTCCTTGTTTTCGCTCTTCTCTATATCGTCCAGGATTTCATTGCACTGGTAGATGATTTTATAGTTCTGGCTCCAGTATGCGCCCAGAGGACCATTGGAAGCAGTATACTCGAAGTCATCGTACATTGCAGCCTGCTCGCCACCGTCACCGGCATCACTGCCTTTCTCAGAATCTTCACTGCGTACCATGTGTATCATGAAAGCGGGGATACCTGCGGTGATATCATAACCACGCATCAAGTAGTAGACATTGTACATCTTTCCGCCTACAAGGGCGTTGGGAGCGTCGTCTTCCGTGAACTGTCCCAGTGGGTCGCGGTCCAGGAAGTCATTACAAGCACTGAATGAGAGGGCGGTTGCACCAATCAACAGGGATAGGATATATTTCTTTATCTTCATATTCTTTGTTGTTAGATGGTTTATGATACTGCTTTAGAACGTTAAGTTGAATCCAAACGTATAAATCGCCGGCATCGGATAACTTCCGTCGTCTACCCCGAAGGCGATGGCCGAGCCACCCAGTTCAGGCGTATATCCGGTGTTATGCTTCCATGTTTTCAGGTTTTGGATATTCACATAAAGTTTCAATGCCTGCATACCGATCTTGGAAATCAGCGCCTTATCAAAGTTGTAAGCCAGTGATACGTTGCGGATGCGGAAGAACGAGCCGTCTTCTATATAATATTCGGAATTCATATTGTTGATGGTATGCTTCGTGTTCAGCAACGGCTGGGTATTGCTGGTACCCTCTCCATGCCAACGGTCCATGCGTTGTGCCATGAAGTTGAACTGGCTCCAGCTGTAGTTATCCCAGGTACGGTAAATCTGGTTACCGCCTTGTCCCATCATATCTACTGCCAACTCCCAGTTTTTGTAACCTACTCCGAGAGTGATACCATAAGTGACATTAGGTGTCGGGTCACCAATCATGGTACGGTCGGCGGTGGTGATTTCACCGTCACCGTTCACATCCTTAAACTTCAAGTCACCCGGAGTGACGGTTGCAAGCGTATTTTTCGGTGAACTGTTAATCTCTTCCTGAGTCTGGTAAACACCTTCTACTTTGTAACCATAGAAGTAGCCGATAGGATAACCTGCCATTGTATAACTTTGGCTCTTATCTCCGGCAATGATGGAGTATCCATCCTGTACAAGGCTTAATACCTTGTTCTTTATTGTAGTCAGGTTGGCCCCGACGTTATAATTCCAGTCGCCGATCTGGTCGCGCCAGCTCAGTGCAAGTTCCACACCCAGGTTTTCGATAGATCCCAGGTTACCGATGCCCGGCACGGTTCCTGAGATACCGGGAACTTCTGCCAGCAGGTCCTTAGTTTTCTTCTTGTAATATACACCTTCAAAGTGCAGACGGTTGCGGAAGAAGTTGGCTTCGGCACCTACTTCCCATGCTTCTACTTTTTCCCAACGCAGGTTCGGGTTAGGGAGATAGGCAAGCTGATAGCCCGGATAAATGGCGGACGGAGTACCGAATACTGCGGAATAGGCATTGCTCAGCAAAGGCTCTGCCGGATAGGCTCTATCCAGGTTTTGGTTACCCAGGGTACCCCATGATCCTTTCAGTTTCAACATATCCAGCCATTCGATACCTTTCATCCATTCCTCTTCGCTCATCAACCAACCCAGACCTACGGAGTAGAAATTCTGCCATTGGTTTCCTGTATAAGAGAAAGCGGAAGAACCGTCGCGGCGGTAGGAGCCGTTGAACAGGTATTTGCCTTTATAGTTATAGAGAATACGTGCCAGTACAGATACTGTAGAACGTTCCCATTGTGTACTACCGTTGGTTGCAGTGGCGGCATCGCCGATACTTACATACCATTTGTCCGGATTGTCCGGAATGACCAGTCCTACGCCTTGTGTGCGTCCGGCATTCAGATTTTCGAGTTTATTATAATAGGTGGTAAAACCGGCGGTGGCTGTCAGACTATGGTCGCCCCAGGAGTTGGTATAAGTCAACAGATAGTCGCTCTGCACTTTCATCTCGGTCTCTTTAGCCTGAGTCACTCCGGTCTTGCCGGTGCCCAATGTAGCTATGTCATCCTCGGCACTGGCATCATACACTTTAATAATCGGTGTGTAAGTCCGTGTGCTGTTCGATGCATAATCCAGCGAGAACATGGCTTTGAACTGAAAGTGTTGCAGGAAGTCCCATTGCCCGTATATGTTGCCCGAACCGCGGTAGTTCTCCGCCTTTGTGGTATTTGCCTTCAGTTCAACGTCCACCATCGGGTTATTCATCTGCGCTTTCTGGAAGCCGGGGAGGGAGGTATACAATCCATATTCTTTGTTATACACCTCTGCTACCGGAGCTGCCCGCAAAGCAGTGGCAACACTCTTTGAATCAGCTGGCAGCATACGTGCACCGTTAAACTGGAAACCTACTTTGAAGTTGTCCGTCACTTTATAATCATTGCTGATGTTTAGTGTGATTTTGCTGTACTTCTCGTGCTTGATGTTCCCTTGTTCGTAGGCATAACCTGCGCCGAGGTAGAAGCTGTGCTTGTCGGAAGCACCTGTAATGCTGATGTTGTTGTTCGTAATGAATCCGGTCTGGAAGATTTCGTCCTGCCAGTTGGTGTTACCTGTCCAGTCCGAGAAATTATATTCCGGATTGCCTTCATTTCTCAACTGTTCGTTATACAGCAGTTTGAAACCATCGGCATCTACCATTGCAATTTTATTGGTAATGGCTTTGAAGCCGAACGAACCATTGATGTTTACCCGTGTCTGTCCCTCTTTCGCTTTCTTGGTGGTGATGATGATTACACCATTGGCACCACGCACACCGAAGATGGCAAGTGAGGAAGGGTCTTTCAGGATTTCCATTGACTCGATATCCTGCGGGTTCAGGAAGTTGATGTTGTCATTGAACAGTCCGTCCACTACATACAAGGGCTTGTAACCATTGATAGAGTTTGTACCGCGTACGCGGATTTCCGGGTCGGCACCTGCCTTACCGGAGTTGATGATTTGTACACCGGCCACTTTACCTTGCAGGGCAGACAGTGGGTTGGCAACAGGTTTGTTGGCAATTTCGTCACCTTTAATGTTGGTGATAGATCCTGTCAGGTCACGCTTTTTGGCGCTACCGTAACCGATGACCACTGTTTCGGCAAGCATTTGCGAGTCTTCTTTCATCTGTACATTGATGACGCTTTGGTTACCTACTTTAATGCTTTGCTTCTCCATGCCTACGTATGAGAAGTCAAGGGTGGCATTTGGCGGAACTTGGATTGAATAATCACCATCCAGTCCGGTCACTACACCGGTATTGGTGCCTTGTACCACAATGGATACACCAATCAACGGTTCTTTAAATGAGTCGGTAACGACACCGGTTATGGTCCGTTCCTGAGAAAATGCGGCAGTGCCTATCAGCAGGAAACATACCGTCAAGAATAGATTTTTCAGCCTTAGGGCTCTCTTCATAGGAGGGTTCAGGTTTCTCTTCATTGCATTAAATTTTTATGTGAATGATATATTGCATCAGAACAATGCAAATGAAAAAAAGATTTCGAGGTCATTCAAATCCCGGTTTTTTAACACAATTCCTTTAGCCTGCTATGAATTAAGTAGGTTAGAAAGATACCTGCATTTCTTTTGGGTGTAAGTACAAAAAATAATATCTTTGTATTATCGTAATGGATGTTACCGTAATGACTGTTGCGATAATGATGATTTATTTATTAAAAGCATAGTTTATTATGAAATTCTATGATCGTGAAGAAGAACAAGAATTATTAGAGAATATCCGTGAAGCTTCCCTGCAAGAGTCGCAAATGACTGTTCTATTCGGTCGGAGGCGTATTGGAAAAACCCAATTGGCGCTACAGTGTACCGCAGGAAGTCTGACTCTTTATTTCTTTGTTGCGCGTAAGGCGGAAACTTTGCTTTGCCAGGACTTCGTAGAGGAAGCTGAAAATAAGTTAGGATTGCCTATTGGCAGTTATGTTTCTTTTGCCAAGTTATTCCGTCACTTGCTTATTATCTCCCGGGAACGTCCCTTTAATCTTATTATTGATGAATTTCAAGACTTTCAGCGTACTAACCCCTCTATTTTCAGTGAAATACAAAGAGAGTGGGACTTGAATAAGGGGACTTCAAGAATGAACCTTATTGTTAGTGGTTCTATCTATTCGTTGATGCACCAGATTTTTGAAGATCGGAAAGAGCCTCTTTTCTCCCGTGCCGGGCAGATGATACATTTGAAACCATTCAAGGTGGAGGTGTTGAAGGAGATATTGGCCGATCATAATCCATCCTACCATCCCGATGATCTTTTGGCGCTTTATTCATTTACAGGAGGGGTAGCGTGGTACGTCAATCTGTTTATGACAAATAAGGCGTATACCAAGGATAAAATGATTGGTTTGTTGGCACGTCCCAACTCTCCTTTTTTGAATGAAGGGAAGAATTTGCTTATTGAAGAGTTTGGACCGGATTACTCCATTTACTTCTCTATCTTAGAATGTATAGCCGGCGGAGACTATACTCGTGGAGAAATTGAAAATCGTTTGGGAAAGGCAGAGATTGGCGGCTATTTGGCTAAGTTGGAGAAATATTATTCTTTGATAAGTAAGAAACGCCCTATTTTCTCTAAGGAGAACTCTAAACAAGTACGCTATTGCATAGCTGATAACTTCCTTACTTTTTGGTTTCGCTTTATTTATCGTTATCAAGGGTATATTGAATCCGGTGCATTGAAACTGGTGGAAAATATAATCCGTCGGGATTATGATGTCTTTTCAGGAAGTATGCTGGAGCGCTATTTCCGTGATAAATTTATGCAATCTGGTTTATATACTGATATTGGTATGTACTGGAATCGAAAAGGAGAAAATGAAATCGATCTTATTACATTGAATGATTTGGATAAGACGGCTGCCATTTACGAGATAAAAAGAGATGAATCTCGGTATAGCATTACCAAACTGGAAGAGAAAGTGACAAGTCTATTGGAGGCGGAAAAGGAATTGAAAAAATATAGTCTTGATTTAGGGAAGCTCTCATTGCGGGATATGTAGAAAAGTTAGTTGCCGGAAGAAAAGGTGTCACCGAATTTGTCACCGAATTAATATCTGTATTTCTTGAAGTATTGAATTGTAAACAAAGAAAAAGCCTTCGGAAACTAATTCCAAAGGCTTTCTCTTCTTACATTTTAACCGTATTTTAAATACTGTGCGGGTGATAGGACTCGAACCTACACGCCTCTCGGCACCAGATCCTAAGTCTGGCGCGGCTGCCAATTACGCCACACCCGCAGTGGCTTTCTTGTTAAGCGGTGGCAAAGATAGAAAGTTTTTTCTTTCTGGCAAATAGTTTGGCATAGAAAGTGTTTATTGAACTACTTTTAAGAGTTCCCGTGCCCGTTCTATAATGGCATCACTTTTGGTATCATCCTCATCCATATCTACTTTCTCGTCTGGATCAATGCCGAATTCGATATGTTGTTTGTCTGCATCCAGGTGGGGGCTGGCGGAGAAACGTACACCCCAACCATTCGGAAGCTCTGAAGAAAAAGGTAATCCCGAACCGCCACCGGTTTTGTCACCTACCAGAGTAACGTTAGGAAAATAGCGCATCGCATTTACGAAATCATTTGTTGCGCTATAAGAGTGACGGTTGATGAGAAGCATTACTGGTTTTTGCCAACGGATGCTATTGGAGGGTTCCAAGTAAATGGGTTTGGGATCAGAGAAGTCACTGTGTCCCTTCCCGGTCTTATGCTGGATATATCCCGTCAACACTTTCTCATTAGTGAAGCGGGCCGCTATACGCTCTGAATTGGTCAGATTTCCGCCACCATTGTTGCGAACATCCAGAATCAGGCCACTACATGGAGCAAGGTAAGAAAGTACCTCATCCAGATTGCCGTTACCGACACCACTGGAGAATGATTCATAATAGATATATCCGATATTGTCATCCAGAATCTTATATTTCATGCCGGCAGCGATGCGGTACGTCTTTCCGAGATATTGCCGTTCGATAATACCTTCGTTGAAGTTTCGGGGATAATCCAGATACCAGTCCCAGTAACGGGCCACATTTGAAGAACTGTACAGATTCACATGACCGTCTTTCAGTTCCGCCAGCATACTGTCAAGCACTTGGAACAATCCGTCATTACCCATGTTGGACGTAATAAGAGGTTGGTATTTATCATGGATGGCATCCCAGTCTATTTGTTTGTAATCCAGGAAACAGTATTGCTCGTCAATGATCTTCCACAAAGCTTCGAAGTTTCCCTGTGGTGAATTGTTGAACTCTTCCTCCCGGATACAGCTGGATAGCAAAGGCAGTATCATGAGCGCTACTCCCAGCCATCTAAACTTACTATGATATATTTCTTTTATTCCCATTATTCTATCCCCTTATCACGATGTTATCGCTTTATCACTTTATTTTTTCTTCTTGTCACGAATGAGAAACAATTCTTTTACGAAACCTACCATAAACACATGCGAATAGGTATGCGTCTTTATATCATTTACCTTGGACTGTTGCGCATCCCAGAGATAGGCTAAACGCATTTTGGCTCTTCCTACCGGGAAATCAACAGTCAGCATCTGCCGCAGGGATGGCTGGTTGTGTAGGGAAGTGAAATTAATCACCCCGTTCCAGTTGCCCAACGTAAATATTTCGTAGTACGACTGTCCATAGTTGGGTGAGAACATAATACCTGCAAAAGGCAAGTTAACCTGATAGCGCAGGCTAATCGGATAGTTCTTGATTCTTAAATCCCATATTGCCATTCCCGATGCATCCAGATTGATGTAAGCGCGTGCCTGTGCCGGGTTGTTGCCATTGCGCAGATTGTAGACAAAGCCACCATTTAAGTCGATAAGTCCTCCGGCAAGTAATTTGAAGTTAGAAGTAATCGGAAAATTATAATGCAATCCGTAATTCCAGTTTGCCAGACCGGAGAACGTATTGTTGTTGTCCACCCGGTTGTGTGTATAGCCTAAGTCTGCCTGGAAGAAACTTTGCAGAGATACATTACCGTTCATCCACTTCGTCATGCGCATACTTTCGCGGGAAATACGGAAGTCAACGCCTTTGTATTCTTGCGGTGACAGGTAGGTGTCGAATACGTTTGTGAAGCCGACACCATACATTGTGGCGCGGGTTATAAAGCGTGTCCTTGCAGAAGAGTCCGCCCTCAGCTCTTGCAGCGCCTTTTCTTCAACACTTTGCGCTTTTATACTTCCACCTGCCAAAAGCAGGCATCCCACTATTACACCAATCTTATATAACTTCATTGATATAGTTGCTTATCACTAATCACTAATCATTAATCACTTAGAACAGCTTCATCTGCCCCGTTATTTCATCCCGGATATCATCTTCACTCTTTCCATGATCGGGGTCTAAAATTTCCGGCTCTTCTTCCTCCTGATCTTCTGTGTCCTGCGAAACCTCCGGCTGTCGTGTAGGTTCCAGTTCGTTGACAGTTTCCATTGTGAACGTAGTGATACGTTTACCTTTTGCTTTGAAACCTTTTACGGCGATAAATTCATCAGCCTCTATAATCATGGGTTCACGGAAACTGTCGTGTCCGCCGAATATGATTTCCAGGCGGGGATAACATTCGTCCGTCAGTAAGATGAGGCGATTGTTCTTGTTCTCTCCCAGATAGTTCTGCTTGCGGTTGGTTGCTTCCATACAGAAACGTTTGATATATGGGAAATTCTGTTGATCCGCGTCATAAAGTACGGCTGTCCATACCTTGTTCGGGTCAAACTTCTCTAATATACGAATATTGGCTTCATAGTGGTTGCTGAGATCGAAGTTGGTGATGTAGAACTCTCCGTTATCATGCACCACCAAGATACTGTCGTCGCTCTGGAATTCTCCCAGGTATTCACCTCGTCCGTCATAATTAAGGCGAAGTATGTCACGGTCGAACCAAACTTTTCGTCCGCCCAGAGTAGAACCTCCACGCTGCTTCAAGGCGATCTTGTGCACCGGAAGCTTGGTTAGAATGTTTCCCCTTGCCTGGCGTCCCTTAATGCCGATGGCACTAAAGTCTTCTTCGAAGATAATGCGTCGTACCCGTGGATTGGGTTTCAGGGTTACTTTGATGACTTCCGCTTCCCCGTTGGGGTTGGCAGTGAAGTACATGATGCGTGAATCGGGTGTGCCTTGCGTCACATCATATTCGCGATCACGGATAATGCTTGTCACTGCAAAACGCTTGATATAATGTGTACCCTCTTTTCCGTCACGGTAAACCACATTGTAGATGGTGCGCTTATCGTTTTTCTTGAATACATTGGCATAAAGAATATTCTTGCCCACAAATTTCTTGTCGGAAACAGGAGTAACCAGATATCGTCCGTCCCGGAAGAAGATAATGACATCGTCGAGGCTGGAACAATTTGAGAGGAATTCATCTTTCTTCAGACCTGTGCCGATGAAGCCTTCTTCGCGATTGATGTATAATTTTTCGTTGGCTTCCACTACCTTGCTTGCCTCGATGGTATCGAAGTTGCGCAATTCTGTACGGCGCGGGAAATTCTTGCCATATTTGTTTTTCAGCATCAAATACCAGTCTACCGTATATTCCACGATATTAGCTAGGTGATGGTCTATTTCCTCTATGTCCGCTTTCATACGGGCAATGAGTTCTTCCGCTTTGTCGGAGTTGAACTTGAGGATGCGCCCCATCTTTATTTCCATCAATTTGAGGATATCTTCCTTGGTTACTTCGCGTACGAATTGTGGATAATAAGGTGTCAGACGTTCGTCGATGTGTTCGCAAGCAGCATCCATATTTTTGGCCTGCTCAAATTCCTTGTCTTTATAAATGCGTTCTTCAATGAAGATCTTTTCCAGTGAGGCAAAGTGCAGGCTTTCCAGTATTTCGTCTTTGCGTATTTCCAACTCCTGGCGCAGCAGGGATAAGGTGTTATCTACTGATTTTCTCAGTATATTGCTCACGGTGAGGAAGTGAGGTTTCTGATCGTCGATGACGCAACAATTGGGCGAAATGCTTACTTCGCAATCAGTGAAAGCATACAAGGCATCTATCGTTTTGTCCGAGGAAACACCAGGCGCCAGGTGAACCAATATCTCTACGTTGCCAGATGTCAGGTCTTCTACCTTCTTTATCTTGATTTTGCCTTTTTCGCTTGCCTTTACAATAGAGTCGCAAACACTGGCTACCGTTTTCCCGTAAGGAATTTCTTTGATAGCAAGTGTCTTATTATCAATCTTTTCAATTTTAGCGCGTATGCGTACCGCACCGCCACGTTCTCCGTCATTGTATTTAGAAACGTCGATGCTGCCGCCTGTCTGGAAATCCGGATACAGTTTGAATTCCTCTTCATGCAGATAGTGGATGGATGCATCGCAAAGTTCATTGAAGTTATGGGGAAGTATTTTGGATGAAAGACCTACCGCAATACCCTCTACTCCTTGTGCCAGCAGCAAAGGAAATTTAACAGGCAGGGTTACCGGTTCTTTGTTTCGTCCGTCATAGGAAAGTTTCCATTCGGTAGTTTTGGGATTGAACACTACATCGAGGGCGAATTTCGACAGGCGTGCTTCAATGTAACGGGGAGCAGCAGCGCCGTCACCGGTGAGTATATTACCCCAGTTTCCCTGACAGTCTACGAGTAAATCCTTCTGTCCCAATTGTACCAAGGCATCACCGATAGAAGCGTCACCGTGCGGGTGAAACTGCATGGTATGTCCTACGATGTTCGCTACTTTGTTGTAACGTCCATCTTCCAAACGCCTCATGGAGTGCAGGATGCGTCTCTGCACAGGCTTCAAACCATCATTGATGTGGGGCACGGCACGCTCCAGAATAACGTATGAAGCATAATCCAGAAACCAGTTCTGGTACATACCGCTAAGTTGGTATTTTGCTTTTACGTCTTTCGTGTCAGCGGGTTTATAATCCGAATGTCCTTCGCTCCCTTCCGGGAGTCCGTTTTCCAAGTCGTCTTTTGGTGCTTCAAAGTCTTCGCTCATATCTGTTCCGGGAATATCTATTCTGAATAATCACTGAATTTTTCAGTCGAACGCAAAATTACTAAATTTCTCGGGAAAACCTGCAAATGAAGGTTTTTTAATTATCTGGACTCTTTTAAAGGGGATTTGTGGTGGGAATAAGTGTTGGGAGTTGTCATGTGAGAGGGTGTTGTGAAAATTGGGATGTTCACAACACCCTTTGAGGCTGCTTGAAGATAATCATTGAGATGAATGATGGCCTCTGATGAAAATATATTGGTTAGTCGGCGATGATAATGACAACACGGTTCCAGTCGTTTGTTTGGAACGGTTGTTCCTTATCTTGCATACTGGATACAGTGAGACGGTCACGGCTGATGCCGTATTTTTCTATCAACTGTTTTGCTACTGCTTCTGCACGTTGTTTGGCCAAGCGGAGGTTGATATCCCGACTACCGGTTCCGTTGTCGGCAAAGCCTGTTACGGTAGCCTTCGATTCGGGGAATTGCTTCATGTAATCGGCTATGGCAAGCACGTTCATTTCCTGATTGGGGGCAACATTCGTTCTGCCTAATCCGAAGGCAACGTGGCTTTTGATGCCTTTCACTACTTTAGTGGGCGGACAGTCCTGTTTTATGATTACGGTATCAGTCTTTTGCATCATAACTTCTTTCACCTCCTTTGTCACTTGTGACCGTTGCTCATTGACGAGTTGATTCACTTCCTCTTCGGTGTATAGCACTTCTGGATATTCTTCGGATATACAAGTGATACATTTATATCCGGTCTTGAATTTGTAAGTGAGTCCTAATGATAGAGTGAAGTAAGTATCGAAAGAGTGATCATCCCGCCCGTTCCAGCGATCGGAAACGCCGTTGGCGAGTGCTTCGATGTTGAAGTCCAGAGCATCGTTCAGTCGCAAAGCTCCTTGCAAACCGAGGCGTCCCATAAAGCTACTGATGCTGTGGCTGTAAGTACGGTTGAAACCTATACCGGCTATAACGCTGAGATCGAACAATCGTTCGGGATATTTCCTGATGAGCTGGCTGAGGTTCATCAATCCGTCTACGGTGGCTGCGCCATAATAAAACCCGTGAGCCTGCTTGCTGATTTCAGAGCCGACGCGTCCGCGCCAACCACTGATGGCAAGCCGGGCTCCCCATACGGGGGAGAAATACTTACCTACAGCAATGACTCCGGTAGGAGCTATCAGTTTTCCAAAATCGGCGTCTCCGGTAGAGTAGGAGGCTCCCATTTGCCCTTGTACGAACCACGGATTCGGATTTGTTTTCTTTTCCTGTGCATGGACACCTAGGCAAACTGCTGTCAGTGCCATGGTGGTAATGATAATTTTGAGTTTCATAGTACACTGTTTTTAGTTACCCATTTGTGCTTTTACCTGTTTATTGTCATCGGTATTCAGATGTACGCCATAGTTACGATAGATGTACTCTCCTACAGCATTGTCTTTGTTGGATAAAATCTGCTGTTTGTAGAATTGTGAAAATATCTCAGATATTTCTTCCGGTGTAATGTCTGTTTTTGAAACGACTCCGTCTTTACAATGTTGCAAGGCGTCAAGAAATTTTTTGATTCGGGTGTTCAGTGGAGTACCGGATAATTTGATATATTCTCCCAGTTCAACCTTTATGGTGCCATTTTCTATAGCAACCGGCATATCGAGCTGATCGGTGGAATCCTGTTCTGCTGTCATGTGTATGATGGCTACATACGGTTCGCTGATGTTGCCTTTTTCTTCGAGATAAAAGCGTCCGTCCTTGACTTCACAACTATCTATGCGGTTCTCGGAATTGTCTGTCAGGTATACTTTTTTATATTCCTTGAATGAAAGATATCCTTTGATGCGGCAACCCGGACCGTTAGAAGTTTCCGAACAAGCAGTCCATCCTATTGCTATGACGACAAGAGATAAAAGTAAAATATATTTCTTCATTATATAACTGGTTTTTATAATAAAAGCGGTTCGGCTAATCGTGTTAGCAGAACCGCCTTCCCTGCATTACATACGTTAAGTCT
Source organism: Bacteroides sp. 14(A) (assembly GCF_000526555.1). Lineage (NCBI taxonomy): Bacteria > Pseudomonadati > Bacteroidota > Bacteroidia > Bacteroidales > Bacteroidaceae > Bacteroides > Bacteroides sp. 14(A). The sequence continues at coordinate 59,271 of NZ_JAGH01000001.1, forward strand.
TTGGCTTAACGCTGTTCCTTCATTTTAGAATCTGAAACCGAGTTTCAGCACAGGCATATCAAACAACTTGATGTTGTGGTGTCCTATACTGTATTTGTCGAAACCTTTCGGGCAGATTTGTATCACGTCGTAGCGGTAAGCTACCGGCTGGAGTTCCAGACCGACAATCATACCTTTGGCAAGGCAGTATTCCAGTCCCGCTACGGCAGCGCCTTTGATGCCGAACATCTGTCCGGCTTTTCCTGCTGCCAGGTAGACGTGTTCCGGAAGTCCTTCTTCACTGTCTTCGTCTTCTCCGTCGCTATACGTTTTGCCTGTATAGGGTTCCGTGGTTTCAATACGCGCCATCTGGAAACCGGCTACGGCTCCTATGTATGGGTGTATGCGTGGATTGCTCGTTTTGAAATAGCGGTTTGAACCAATCGATACATACCAATTATTGGTCACTTGTGCATTTACATACTTCTGAGCCGGGATAATCATGTCGGGCGCTGATTCATAATCGCCCTCTATGTAGTCCTTCTTTGGGGTAATACTGATGTTCATTCCCAAAGTGAAGTTAATATCCCAACAGTCGCTTATGAAGTATTTGGCCTGTAAACCGGCGATGTTGATTAAACTATTTTCATTGAGCCCGCTGATGTTCAGATAGCCATTCAGTTCGCCCGATATATCGGAACCTCCGGAGGGAAGTCCTATCGAGCCTTCTGTGTTGGTGTATTGCGGTAAAAGGAATAAAGTGTTGTCGTTGTACGACTGTCCACTATTTCCTAATACCAATGACACCTGCCACTGACCCTTGCGGGGAGCAAACACTACACCCTCCTTGTCGCCGCGGGTTTGTTGCGCCCATGCGGGCGCAACAAATGCGGCTAACAATAAGATTGTGCAAAGTTTTCTAATCATCTTTTTGTTATTTAAATGTTTAGTATTGCCGATTATTCAGCAACTTCCGCAGCCATAGCTGCAATCATCTTGTTCAGGGCATCCAATGCATCGTTGTAAACTTCCTGTGCAGCTACCATGGCAGCTTCTGCATCTTCCAGCGCTTCTTTTGCTGTCTGCAAAGCGGTGAGGTTGCCATTGTTGTAGCCATCCAAATTGCGTTGAGCGGTTTCGATAGCATGATTTTGATCTTCGATTGCTAAATCTAACTGTTCGATTGCAGTCTTCAACTTCATAACTTCTCTGTCGATGAGGTCTTGGCTCCACTCGTCGAAACCTGCTTCTCTGTAATCTTGGATAGCTTGCCAAACAGCTTGCTTCAAGTCGATGATCGGTTCAGAGGTAGCACGCAATTCGTTGAGTGCGTCAACAGCGGCTTGCAGTTTTTCGTTAATAGCCAGAAGTTCTTTTTCTAACGATTCTTCTTGTTCTTCATAACCGAGTTTTTGTTCTTCATACTTGGTTTCCATAGCTTCAATAGCTTCTGCAGTTGCACTAATCAGCTTGTTAACAGAACTGTTCTTGTCAGCCAGCCATGCTTCTGCGAATTTTACCTGAGCTTCCAAAGCGAATACTGCGCCCATTTTACCATATTGACGGCATGCATTGATGTAGTCATTTCCGTACAAGGGCTCGTCACTGCTTTCCTCTATGAGTTTTTTCACATCATCAAAAGTCAAGTCAAGTAGACGTGCGTCAGGATCTTTGTATGGGTTATAATTAAAGCCATAAGCTTCGCCGAACAGTGCCTGTGATCTGTACTTAATCAGTGTTTTGATGCTTTCTCTGCTGATTTCTGTTACGGCATCAGCATCTACTTCATATGTGTAAACATTACTTGGGTAGTAAATCCATTCACTATTAATATAGTTACCATCTGTATCACTCCAATTCGAAATATACTCGCTATTTTCATAAGAACTTTGGTAAAGTCCTGCAGCTTCACTGAAATTAGCTTTGTTATAGATTGAATGATATGTATTCCACTCATCAATACGCTGAGAAGCGTTCGTGTAGAATTTGTCATACAACGGTGTTACAACGTCTACTTCTGCAATAAGTGCATCTCTCTTGGCTTTATATGCTTCTACGGTAGTACGAACTGCGTTTTCTGCTTCTATTCGTTTAGTATCTTCTGCTTTGAGGGCTTTATCACGCTTTTCTTCAAGGGGTTTAGTCAATTCGGCTACGTAGGCATTATAGTCAAAATCTATATAAGCCTTCCAAGCTTCTTCTATTTTTGCCTGTTCGGCATCCGGATCATTCTTTAAAGTCTTCCAAGTTTCGTACAGTTTCGTTCTTTCCTCATTGGCTTTTGTATCTGGATCCAGTTTGTAATACTCTGTATAATATGTATTGTTGATATTATTTTTATTATCCCAAAATTCATTTGTTACTTTTTGATACACCTTGCGTGCATCTTCGAAAGCCGTCCATGCCTTTTGATAATCCGTTACCGCTGTATTAAATGGCTTGATAGCAGCAACAGCTTCTGTGTAACCGGTAATCTTACTTAAATCGATAACTACATCAGCCGGAGTACGATGGTAAACATCTACTGCTTCCTTCCAGTCCTTCTTCAGACCTTCGATAGCTGCATTTTCATCTTCAATCTGTTTCTTCCACTCTGCAATACGTTGCTGAGTCCATTCGTTGTCGTTTTCATCACGAGTCCATTGCTTAACTTGTGCTAATAATCTTTGTAACTCATTTAATCTGGCATCATAATTATCCTGGTTTATCCATTTATATGTCAGAGCTTCATATTCTTTGTCTTTAAGACCATTCCAAGCGAAAGGTAAAGCATCACCTGCGACTTCAGGATAAGTAAATGCCGGTATATCTATATCTTTTTGCATATTTTCAGTCATAGACTGAACTTTCTTATAATAATTAGTCAGTTCACCTTCCTGAATAGCACGTCTTTCTTCAGCAGCCTTTACGCTTTCATCTGCAATTTTTTTCTTTAGAGCATTGAGTTCCTGTTCCAGAGCTTCATACTTAGCGGCAAGTTCTGTAGGCTTCATGTTTTCGAATTCACCTAATCCTTCTTTAGCTTCTTTTAAAGCCGCTTCAAGACCTTCCAACTTCTTGTTTTCCAGTTTCAAAGTGCGTGCCAATTCGTATTGCCAGTATTCCTTGTCAGCTTCGGTTTCTTCCACCAACTGTGCAGCCTTATTCACAGCACGCTGTGCTAAGCGGACATCTTCCTTTTTCTCAGCTAAATCTTCTTTGGCAGTCTTTACATCATTGACGTAATCAGCCAACAAAAGCTGTTGCTGCTTTGTGAGTGAAGCTTTCTGTGCAGCGAGTTCCAACAGTACTTTTTCATATGCTACTTCTGCTTGCTTATATGCTAATTCCCAGCTTTTCACAGCTTGTTCTGCAGCAGCTATAGCACTATTTTTTTCGATTTCCCACATTTCTTTTTGGTGCTCCAATTCTGCAATCTGGGCCTGTAGTTTCTGTTTTTCCTGCTCATTTTGAGTTTCAATCAGCTTAACTTTTGCTTCTTCTTGTTTGGCGATAGCCTCTTTAATTTTCGCGTTGGCGTTTTCTGTTGCAGCAAGGGCTTTTTGGTATTCAGCTTGTGCCAATAAATAGGCTGCTTTTGCCTTCACTTGCTCAGCTTTTGCAGTTTCTACAGTAGCTTTTGCTTTCAGCAGTTCAGCTTTAGCTCCTCGCAGTTCGGCGATACCCGCAGGCTCGTCATTGTCAATACATCCGGTAAATACCGGCGTCGCGCCCAGCAACATGCCGGCAGCGACTAAGTAAGTCCACTTTTTCATAATAATAAAAAAATTGATTAATTAATAATTGGTTAATAAATTATCTATTTCCATATCTATTTTCTTTCTGATTTCTATGCTCATGTAATGTGCTCTGAAGTCCATGGGTGCTATATGCTCATACTTCATGAAAGCGGCATAAAAAGAACTTCTGGAAGCGAAACCACATCTTTTGGGCAGATTTCTAAGGTCGCATTGTTCTTTTTTAAGTAATTCTTTGGCATATTCTATACGATGTTTATTTAATAAGGTCTTTAAATTACATTTAAAACAAATGTTTATTACTTTTGAAAGATATGTGGTATTGGTGCATAGTAATAAACTAAATTTATTTAAGTTGATAGTCGGGTCCAAGTAAATCATTTTATTTTCTATGCAGTATAAAATATTATCGTATATTTCTTTCATTCTGCCGGTAGTATGAGCCACCTCGTCTTTTTTTGCATAAACAGCCCGCTCTGGGAGGATATCTTGAATGTCTCTCTCAAATAGCTTTTTATCAGTGTTTTTTGTTGATAGCGTTTCCATCGCAAATTTTCTGTTGTTGACCTCACAAACTTATATATTTATTTTATAAGAAAAATGTCTTTTGCGAAATATTCTTTAATTTAGCAGTAAAAAATTTAAAAAGCTGGACAAAGTGATGTTTTTTCGTTCTAAGATTTAGAATGTATTTACTTTTTATTAATTTCAAGACTCATATGTGTTATTTGATGCTTAAAACAGGAGGAAAAATAGGCTATTTGTTCTTAAAGCTGGATATAATGACTTTTTTGTGGATTATGTGGAAAATAATCATTTGCCTTGTGTCCGATGAATGTTTTGAATCCACTTCTGTATGTTTTGTATATGCTTTCGTTCTGTTCAAGCGGATTTGTAAACCACTGCACGTACTGTTGCACTTGCGAAACTAGAGCCTATTTATTAAAGAAATGCCACGGATTAGTTATTATTAACATATTTGCGCTATGTACAGTTTAAGGCCGAAAATCTTTGTTAGAAGCCTCCTATAGGGGTGAAAAGGTCGTAAGACCGTACATTTTATTGGTTTCTTCAATGCTTATCTTTGCGGGGTCAAATAAAAAAATAAAGAAATATGAAAAGAAACTTCTACCTTCAGCATCCGCTAATGGCAATGCATGATCCCAGAATGCAGAATCTGCTGGCTAAGGAAACGCTTAAAGGAACCGGTGCCTATTGGTTTATTATTGAGAAACTGGAGTTATTGCCCGAGTCGCGTGCTCAGGTGGAATACCTGCGCCCTTTCTGTAAGGTCCATAAGATTTCTTTTGCTTATATCAAGAAAATCATTTTCGGATACCAGCTTTTCAACTTTGAGGAGGATGGCTATTTTATGCCTGCGGAACTGAATCCGATACATGAACGGACGGAACAAACGATATGTGAACGGCCGGAAAACTATGTTGCGACTGGCGTGGATTGCACTGGAAACCCTGAAGAAAAGGTTCAAAAAACGCTCAAAAACAAGCGGGAATCATCGAAAAAAGAGCGAAAAATGGCTGAAAATGGTCAAAAAGTGCTTGGGAATGAAGGGGGAAAAGAATGCTTTTTATTTGATAAGTCGCTGAAATACAATAGCATTAGTCCAAATGAATATGCTACAAATAAAGAGAATATAAAAGATATAATAACAACAGCAGCAACAAGAAAAGAAGAAAAGACTGCTGCAGCTGATGATGATTTATCTGCCGTTACTTTGACGGAGAGAAACCGCGCTTTGTCGCCCGGAATATCGAGCTTCATCATCCCGAATGCCACACTTCAACGTCTCAAATGCCACACTTCAGTGCCCCAAATGCCACACGTCAGCGCAGTAAATGCCACACTTCAGCACAGCAAATGCCACACGTCGCACTTGCCCAGGTATGGCATTAGGGACGATGAAGTGTGGCATTCTGTTCTATCAATCACGCAGCTTATGCAGTGTAAGGAAATCGAAAAATCCGCTATTTCTTCTTTTACAGGAAGTTAAGAGTTTGTCAACAAGGAGTTAACTTCCTGTCGACAAACTCCTAACTTCTTGTCGACAAGAAATTGATACTTTGTAACGTATTGATAATCAGAGGTGATATTCCCTTGTGCAAAAAGTATGTTTATTCGCATATATTACTTGCTTTTTACATGTCTCTTACGTTGTTCCGTCACGGAATCGGATTGAGTGCCTGAAATTATATTGCTTATTGTGAATGAGAACAAGTAATATAAGAAATTCGATTGAACAGAAGAAAGAGTCCTATAGCCACAGAGTTTCTCTGCCAGCTACAGGGCTGCATTTAATTGGTTATAAAGCGTCAATCTTCGCTACTGTTAAACCGGTAGTTTTAACTATCATGTCAACAGGAGCACCCAGTTGTTTCATATTACGGGCCATAGAAAGGTAAGCTTCCGCACGCCCTTCCGCACGTCCTTCAATCTTCCCTTCCAGTTTGGCTGAATCCAGCACATCGTTTTGAATCATCACGGCGCTCAGATGCTCGTCATAAGCCATGCGTTCTTTAGGAGGCATGGAAAAGTATCTCAGTTTCTCCTGGGCCTCGCTTAGACCGGGAGCAGTGGTGTCGGGGCGAATGGTGCCGTCCTTTAAATATTTCATCCACTCTTCGAGCGGGGTGACGGCCACTTTGTCGAACTCGTTCACACGGATAAGGACATATTCGGGAAATGTCTCGGCCGGCATGCGGGAGACAATGGTATCACGCTCCTTGACATTCACCTGAAGGTGGTCGCCCGTATGGATACCTACGAAATGGTTCTGCCCGTAATACAGATAGTCACTTCCCTTTCCGATGTCGAAGTAGAGAACGCTGATGGAGTAGATTTTCTTCACCTTATAATAGGTCTCACCCAGCGAGATATGCTCGGTTATAGCCTTGGAAACGCCATAAAGAATTCGCTCCAGATAATAAAGCTCGCGGGTGTTCTGTATCTCGATGATGATGATCTCATCCTTACTATTGCGTGCCTTGATGTCCACACGGTTGAATTTATCTTCAACAGACAGCTGATTGCTTTCACTCTCCAGAATTTCCAGAATGGTGACTTTTTCACCCAGAAACACGGTGAGGAAACCTTCAAGTACGCCGAAGTTCGCCTTCTGACGTAGCAGGCGGTCGAGTAAGTTAGCAGCCTTTCGGCTGCTTCCTCCTCTAAGAACCGTACATGAAAGTTTCCCGTCATACGGCTCAAGCAATTCAAAGCTTCCCTCTGTTGGGAAGCCGGTTCGTCTAGTTCATTCTTATTCCATCCTATGACTTGTGAGCACACTCCAAATGGATCAGATATTTACTTCGTTTACCATTTCTTGTCAATTCAGTAACTATCCACTTTCTTTCCTTATCAATAGGTTCTTTACATAGAGGGCACAGATGTTTCTGACGTATCCAAATATGTAGTAAAGAATTTCTCCCTGATAAGGAAGCACGCATTTGTTGTGTTTGCCGCTTTGCAAAGTAAGGTTGCCACCAAGGATCAAACGGATTAGCAGCATTGGTGATTTTGGGGTGACGGACAATTTTAATGTCTGTCAACCGTTTAAGCTTAGGAGAGTAACGGGTAACGTTATCTTCTTGCCTGAGCATAAAACACCACTCTCGATTGCCGGATTTATGGAAGTATTTGTTGATTATCCACCTTTTACCCTTATGTTTGTGGCGGCGGTAACACCATTGCAGCAACTTATTGAATATCCGATGGTCTGCCTTATTGAACACCACCGATGATACTCCGTGTCTGTAGTAGTTACCCCAGCCGCTAATGATGGGGTTAAGCAGGTTAATCAACATTTCCTGTGAGACGGCTTTGTTTGATTCGATCACCTTGTAGACTTTCTGTGTAAAGCTGTTTACCTTCTTTTTCTGGGGCATAGTCAGTAGCTTTCCCTTGTATTTTCGGATATTGAATCCCAGGAAGTCAAATCCTTGGTCAATATGGGTAATCAAGGTCTTTTCTTCCGACAATGCCAAGCCTCTTTCTTCAAGAAACTTTTTGAGTCTCGGTAATACCTCTATCTCCAACAATTCCCGGCTTCGCCCGGTGATGATGAAGTCGTCGGCATAGCGTACCAGATTGACTTTGGGGGAATAGCGCCTATTATCCTTAGTGGTAGGTCGAAAGCAACTGAGCAAGGTTTGCATACCGTCCAGTGTCATATTAGCCAACACCGGAGATATGATTCCACCCTGCGGGGTTCCTTCATTGGTGGGGAACAGTTGTTGCTTGAATACGAAACCGCATTTGAGCCATTTGCCCAGCATCCTTTTATCCATCGGGATATTTTGGATGAGCCACTGATGGCTGATATGGTCGAAACACCCCTTGATGTCTCCTTCGAGCACCCATTGAGGGGATTTTTCTTTCGCCAAGTCAGTGAAACATTGTTCGATGGCATCCTGAGTGCATCGTTTCTTCCTAAAACCATAAGAGACTACGTCAGCGGTGGTTTCTGCTAGCGGTTCAAGAGCCAGCAGGTAAAGTGCCTGCATGGCACGGTCTTTCATCGTAGGGATCCCTAGCGGACGTGTCTTTCCGTTGGACTTACGGATGTGGATGCGTTTCAGGGGTTGCGGACGATAACCTCTGCGTTTGAGACTGGAGACTGCCTTTGCTTTGGCTGTGTCGGTAGCCCATCGCACATGGTCTACTCCCGAGGTTCGGCTGCCTTGACTGGATGTTACTTGCTTGACAGCCAAAAGCCTGGCTGAATAAGAATGTGTCAGAAGCCATTGAAGGCTTTGTACCTTACTATGGCGACCGGCCTGACGAGCCTTTACAATACGCTCCTGTAGTTTTCGCACAATGATCCTGTGACGTGACCAGTCTATTGTAGACCAGGCTGTCGGGGCATCGTGTGCAGATGCACACGGAGAATAATCTCCGCTCATTTGACTTTTCTGCATTGGAAAATTCTGTAGGGTTCTTGTAATGAATTACCATAGCAGAAGTCTGCACGTTTTCACGTAGGGTGAGGTTTAAACCCTTATCCGTTCGATTACAGAACGACGTTCGCTTTCTCTGCTTTCCTTTACCCGCATATCCGTGAGAGGGCCTTACGGCTTTCGCTCTTCACCTCACGGTTAGAACTTAAGGAGGGTTACGTTGTCACGATAACTTCACACAAAACTGTTACCGGTAATGCATGTATCGTTAGGCTACTATTGACGGAACAATAGGTTTAAGTAGAGATTAAACAATTAGCATCAGAACTTCATGTCGCACCTTGATGGCCCAGTCGAAACGTACATATTTGTCTTGAAGTTCTTCCATTTCTTTGATTATTAATTAAGAATACGTTTGTTATCAACAAAGGTACATTTTCTTGCGAAAAGAACAAGCATGTGTGCGGATTAAAAATCCTGATACTCAAACAATCGGATTACAAATCCGATTGAACAGAGAGTTTGTGTACTTGAACGGAGAACAGATTGAACGGATTACAAATCCGGTTGAGAGTTTGTGCACTTTGATTTTAGGGCGTACATTAATCTGTTTCACTGAGAATGAGAACAAGTAATGTAATTTCAGGCAAATTCTTTAAACGGATGGCGGAGAGGACAGAATCTTACCTTTTCAGGAATACGATAAAAACTAAGTTTAATTTGTTATTCAATAAAAAATAGATAACTTTGTTCTAACAATAGTGAGATCAGAAAATGTGTAAGATTAAAGAGTATACAAAAAATGTCAATAGCTTAAATGAGTCCATATCTTTTCGGATGGACTTTTTTAGCGTACCTTCATTTAAAAATGAGTTCGTAGAAAACATAGGTGAGATTCTAGGATTCCCTTGTTTTCAGGAGCGGCTTATAACAGAAGAGGAAAAACAAAAGATTGATATTGATTCTGTTGTCAACACATTAGATAATTCCATTGAAGAAATAATCTCTAAGAAGATTTATAAATACTTCGATTTCAAGATAAGTAATATTGATTGTGAATTATATATTAGCCATTATTATATATTTCTTTATATAGACTATAGTGGATATGATGGTGATGGAGATTATTTGGCTGAGGTTTGTAATATTTTCAATCAACTGAGAGAGTTTTCATCAAAATTAACCCCTCAAAAACTATCATTTATAACTTCCTATCATGCACAGGCAGATGAAGGACAATTGTGGAAGGTGTTTGATAAGGAAGCGTTTCCTTTGATGGAAAGTGACAATCTTGTTAATGGAAGATATGCGGATCAGCATGAATATGAGGCTTTGAGTATTTATTTAGTTAGAGAAATTCGTAAAGGATATGATAAGGAGACTCAAAATATTATATATGATGTAAATGTTACTTCATATGCTACGAGGGTTATTAATTCTATAAAAAATATAGATTTTAATGACATCTTTTCTCAGATGTTAGATAATTCTCATAAGGAGGTGACTCGCTGTTTCACTCCTAAATTTATAGGTTCACATTAAATTCATTGTATATGAGTAAAGTATTTTTCACAGGTAAAGACAAAAAGAGAGTTGTTGCAACTTCGCCTGTAAAGTTTGAACCGATTGCAGAAATGAATTCTGTAATTTCTGGTATTTCAAGAAGCGTTAAGGTTACAGCTTCATTAAATAAGTCTTATTCCGTTGTCACAAAAGCATATAATAAAAAATGAGTGAACAGTGAAGGAGATAGAGTTTTCCATTAAAGATTTTAAATCTCTTCAGATACATTTCTATACAGTAGGTTATCCACAAGAGGGAGAGGCTATTTTGACCATAATATGTGATAAACAGGAGGTGCTGTTCACCTCACTGACGGATTGTTATAAAAACGTATCTCAAAATTATAATCATATCAATGCCATTCTGGCGGCGCATGGTAATCCTTCTGTTAATGTTTTTATCTGGACCCACCCTGATCAGGATCATTCCATTGGGATACCTGATGTTTTGGAAATGTATGATCCGAATCACAATGCTCTTATTTACATGCCCAGTGCTTTTGATCGGGAAGATAAATTTGCAATTTGTGCGGATGCAACTTGCGCTTTTCAGTATTTACATCGGAATTACAATAGTGGCTGCAAGTATAACATTATCCCTGTCAGTCTGAGTGACGGAGAAAGCCGAAGTTTATACAAAATGAAGTTTGTGGAAACTAGAAGTTTTAGAAGTATTCATTGCAGTTTTAATTTTCTTGCTCCATTTGGAGCATTGGAGTGGCGTAGGAGCGCAAATCATGCTAAATTCGTCATGAATGATTTATCAATCGTTTATGCGCTGAGATTTAATGGTATAGATTTTTTGTTCTGTGGTGATCTTGCAAACCAAAGTGTAAAATTTATTAAAGAAGATTTTCTGCAGAATGTGTTTTTTATAAAAATACCTCACCACGGTTCGGATGAACCTATAAGTTTCATAAACAAACTTGTAGAGAATCAAGTGAGAAATGCGATCTCTACCACTACTGTTTATCAGAATAACCTCCCAGTACAAAGTGTACTTGAAAAGTATAAGAATTTAAATCATGATGTTTATTGTACCGGACGGGGAGATAGCGAATTTGGCTGTATAAAGACAACTATCAATATTGTCAAACTAATAAATAACACGAGTCTTACGGGCAATGCATATAGATTGAACTGAAAAATCGTGTATGTATTTACGGGGAGCCGCATAATAACAATAGAATGACTTCTTATTTTTTCCATTGACTGTAAACTAACTTAACACTTTTGTTTGATTGAGCGCAATCAATCTTCTGATTATTAGCTTTATATCGTTTTGGCACAGAATTGGATATATAATTGGTGGAAAAGAACAATTATGTTTTATCTTTGATGCCGGATAGTCGGCTGTAACTTAAAAAAGAGCGATTGACCCAATGAAACAGTTTATTAGAAACTTCAACAAGCAAAAGGTAGTAGGGACCCTGAATATATGTAGCCTCAGTCTTAGCATAATGGTTTCCATCGTTGTGGGCCTGTGGGCCATAAACGAACTTACCTATGATAATTTCTATCCGGATGGAGATAGAATGTATAGAGTCGTGCAGAATTTTGAGCTCAATGGAAAACCGATCAGGGCAGCTACTTCCTTCAAACCGCTGGGTGAAATTGCGGAAAAAGAACTTCCGTCCATTGAAAAGATGTGCCGGATTGTAAGCAGGACTATGGGGGTGACTTTTCATAATATGGTTCACTTTGGAGTGCCCTCTCTTGTGACTGACCACAACTTCTTCTCATTTTTTGGTTTTCCATTGAAAGAAGGAGATATTGAAACGGCATTTTCCGGAACTAATAATGCGATTATTACCGAGTCGGCTGCCAGGAAATATTTTCCGGATGAAGATCCTATCGGGCAGCGAATTGTGTCGCATGGTTATGATTTCTTTATTTCGGGAATAATGTATGATATACCCCGTAATTCGCATATACAGGCTGAAGTTATCTTACCTATGTTCGGGAGTTTCAAGAGCTGGGAATGGGACAGTGGCTTTTATTATGATACTTATTTCATTCTTTCACCCAGTGCCGACTTAAATCTGATAGGGGAGCGTCTCACCCAAATCAATAAAGCCGGGGCGGGTGACTTTTTGAAAAATGCCTATAATGAGGTGGGATTGGAACTTGTCAGGGATATACATTTCAGTAAGACGGAGCCCGGGTTTGATAATGCTGTGAAAGGGGACAAAAGCTTCTTGCAAATATTAGTTTTCACAGCTTTGGTAATTTTGATAATAGGCTGTATTAACTTTACCAATTTGTTTATATCCACCGCATTTATCCGTGCCAGGAGTATCGGCATCAAGAAATCTCAGGGAGCCGGAAGGAGAACCTTGATATTGGAATTTTATAAAGAAACGGCTGTCTATGTTTTTATTTCCGTGGTAGGAGGATTATTGTTGGCTATGCTGACGCTACCTGTCTTCAATAATTATACAGGTTCAACTACAGTTCTCGACTTTTACAATCCTCAACTTTATGTATTCCTTTTCTGCCTGATAATTGTTACGATTCTGATTGCCGGTTCTTTCCCGGCATTCAGGATGACAAAGTTTGGCATCATTGAAACGATTGGCGGCAAATTCCGTGGAAAGAAAATGTCGGCTTTTCAGAAAGCATTGGTTATCATTCAGTTTACTTCCTCAATTAGCCTGTTGATCATCGTGTTCTTTTTCGGCAGACAAATTGATACCCTCTTATCTCAGGATCTTGGGTTTGATAATAAAAATGTGTTTTATGTGAATGGTTGGGGAGCGTTTGGTGCCGATTATAAATCACTGCGCAATGAACTGAGGAAGAACCCAGCTATTGCAGATGTTGCCATGAAGCAATATGATTTACCTTTACGCATGGGAAATGGGGTGGGTGTCCGCAGTCTGGATGGCGATGAAGCCATATTGATAGATCTTTCGGAAGTATCCCCAAACTATTTTGATTTTTTTGATATGGAGTTTTTGGCCGGTGAGAACCCTTTATGGCTGGAAACTGCTGCGAATTCCCGCTATTGTGTGATAAACGAAGCTGCGGCACGTGCTCTCGGTTTGGAAGACAATCCGGTGGATGTATCTTTCATGTATATATCCATTGGGCAGAAACTAATAGAGAATGACGGAAAGACCTATACGGTGAAGGGAGTGATACGTGATTCTTATGTGAAGTCACTCCATGAGACTCCCGGTGCCCAAATGTATCTGAATCTGTCACGTGATGATCATAATCCTATTTTTATCCGGACCGTTGGTAACCCGCAGGATGCTATACAAGCGATGGAAAAGATGTGGAAGGAAATCAATCCGAATGTTCCGTTTGAATATCACTTTCTTGATGAAACTTATGATGCGCAATACAAAGCGGAAATGAATGCACGCAATGTGCTGAGCTATGCACTGCTGATTACATTTATTATTTCGGCAGCCGGACTTTTTGCTATTGCATTTTACTCTACGCAACGCAGGATAAAAGAAATAGGAATACGCAAAATAAACGGTGCGAAGGTGACTGACTTATTGTTGCTGTTAAACAAGGATGTGGTAGTCTGGGTCGTAATTTCATTCTTGATAGCCTGTCCCATAGCTTATGTATTTCTATATAATTGGCTGGACGATTTTGTGGTAAAGACCTCTCTGAGTTGGTGGGTATTCCTGATAGCGGGTGTATTATCTGCACTGGTAGCACTGATTACAGTTAGTTACCAAACCTGGAGGACGGCAACAGCCAATCCTATTGAGTCATTAAAAACCGAATAAACGAATTAGAAGATAATTTTTTATTCTGCTGGAATATTACGATATTTGTTCGTGAGAAATTGTAAATCAGGGCGAAAACCCTTTAAAAGAAATACCTGAATGAAGAAAGGAAACATCCTCATTGTCGATGATAATAAGAATGTACTCAGTGCTCTGAGAATACTTTTGAGCGATTATTTTGAGAATATCGTTTTGCTTACTTCTCCCAATACACTTATGTCCGAGTTGCGGGATAAGAATCCGGATGTGGTGCTGCTTGACATGAATTTCTCGGCAGGTATCAACTCCGGTAACGAAGGATTGTTCTGGCTGTCTGAAATCAAGAAAGCGGATGAAGAACTTCCTGTTGTGCTTTTCACGGCTTATGCTGATATAGACCTTGCCGTGAAAGCCCTCAAAGGTGGTGCAACCGATTTTGTGGTGAAACCGTGGGATAATGCCAAGTTACTGGCAACTCTGCAATCGGCCTATTCGCTGCGACAATCCCGTAAAGAGGTGAAGAAACTGCGCGAGAAACAGAGTGTTCTCAATCGGGATATTCAGAAAGAAGAAGATATCTGTTGGGGAAAATCTCCTGCCATGCAACGCTTACTCACCATGATAAAGAAAGTGGCCGTAACGGATGCAAACGTTCTGATTACCGGTGAGAATGGAACCGGCAAGGAACTTATTGCCAAAATGATACATCGCTACTCTCCCCGGGCTGCGGAAACACTTATCAGTGTGGATATGGGCGCTGTTACCGAAACCCTTTTTGAGAGTGAACTCTTCGGGCATGTGAAGGGTGCTTTCACGGATGCTAAAGCGGATAGGCCCGGAAAGTTTGAGGCCGCTGACGGTGGTTCGCTTTTTCTGGATGAGATAGGAAATCTTAGTTATCCTTTACAGGCAAAATTACTTTCGGCTTTGCAAACACGGCACATTACGCGTGTGGGAAGTAATAAATCTATTTCGGTGGATATCCGTCTGATTTCGGCTACCAATAAGAATTTGTTTAAGTCTGTGAAGGAAGGAGAGTTTCGGGAAGACTTGCTGTACCGTATCAATACAATTCATTTGGAAGTGCCGCCTTTGCGTGAACGCCGCGAAGATATTCCGCAACTGGCTGATTTTTTCCTTCGTCGTCTGGCAAGGAAGTACGGTAAAAGTGATTTGAAACTGGGCGAGAAGGCCCTTTGTAAACTGGAAAGTTATGCCTGGCCCGGAAATGTGCGGGAATTGGAACATGCGATAGAGAAAGCTGTTATCCTGAGTGATAATCAGGAATTGCAACCCAATGATTTTTATATGCGTACGCCGGATGAGACTTCCTTTGTCGTGGAGTCTTTCACCCTTGAAGAGATGGAAAAAATTCTGATAGAAAAAGCATTGCGGAAGTATGATAACAATATTTCTGCTGTAGCCGCCGAACTTGGAATTTCGCGTCCTACGCTTTATAGTAAAATAAGGAAGTATGAACTTTAACCGGATGCCGGCTACGGAGATAAAAGAATGTTTAAATCAATAGAATACAAACTGATAATCTACCTGCTGGTATTGATGGTTTCGCTTGTGGCGGCTACTTTGTTGTTGGTTCGTGGAGAAATCGCTTATGGTGTGGTATGTGCGGTTATAGTTGTATTCTCTTTATTCAGACTGTTCAGAAATTACAGGAAGTTCAACAAGAATATCCTGTTTCTGCTGAATGCGATGGAGAACGGTGACTATTCCTTCCACTTCTCCACCAACCGGATGTCTCTTCGCGAAAAGGAACTGAACCGGATGATGAACCGCATAAAGGACATTCTGGTCAAGGCAAGGCGTGAGATTATAGAGAATGAAGAATTTCTCGGGACAATCGTGGAGAGTGTATCCACCGGTATTATCATTACCGATGAAGAGGGGTACGTACGCAATGTCAATCATTCGGCTACGGAGTTTTTGGGACTGAGTAGCCTTTCCCATCTGAATCAGCTGCGCAATGTAGATGAATCGTTCCCTGCTCTTTTTCTTCATCTGAAACCGGGTGATGTACAGCTTCTGAAGATCGCCAATGAGCGGGAAGAGACAGAGATTAGTCTACACTTGACTAAAATCGTTATTTCCGGTATGTCGCTTCGGATTATTACACTCAATAATATCGGTAGTGAACTGGAAGCTAAAGAAATGGAATCGTGGATACGTCTTATCCGGGTGATGACCCATGAAATCATGAATTCCATTGCGCCGATTACTTCATTAAGTGAATCGTTGTTGTTTTCGTTCCGTTCCCGTGCCACAGAAATGGCAGGTAATTCCCTTTACTTGAATACTGTAGATGCCCTTGAAACTATTAATGCTACTACTAAGGGATTACTGAATTTTGTGGAATCCTATCGTCAGTTCACACGTATTCCCCAGCCGCAAATAGTACCTCTCGATACGAAACAGCTACTTGGGAAGGTAATTCATCTTTGTTCCCCTAAGATGAGAGAAGCGGGAGTGGAGGCAAAGGTTATCCAGGAAGGGGAGATACCGGTTTTGTATGCTGATGAAAACCAGGTATTGCAGGTACTCGTCAATCTGGTGAAAAATGCAGTGGAAGCTTTTGGAGGGGAAGAAGGAGGGTCTGCTTCCGGCAGGAAGATTGAACTGGCGGTCATTACTTCTTCCCGTCAGACGGTTATTGAAGTGCGCAATAATGGAACTCCTATTCCTCAGGAAGTACTTCCGCATATTTTTGTGCCATTTTTCACTACGAAGGAGGCGGGATCAGGCATTGGCCTGAGTCTTTCACGCTATATCATGCGTTTGCATGGCGGTAATCTGAAGCATTATGTCGTCAGGGAATGGACGGTATTCGGGATGGTGTTCTGTAAAGTATCTCCCCTGCAAGTGTAAAGCTATCTTACACTGATATAATCTGTGGCTTCTACTTAAATCTTTGGAAATTAGCCTGTTCTGAGTTTGGCATACTTCTGGATATATATTACTTGAATATTACAGTAAACAATATCCGGAAACTTATGAGAAAAGTAGCATGTATTTTTATTTTCCTGACCGTTACTATGATGCTTTGCAGTCAGACTAAAATATGGACGCTGGAAGAATGTATGGAGTATGCCGTACGGAACAACATGCGGGTGAGTAGTCAGGAAGCCCGAAATAGAAACTATACCCAGAATTATCGTGAAGCTATCGCCAGGCTTCTGCCTTCTGTTAAAGCAAATGTAAATACAAATCTCAGTTTTGGGCGTGGTTTGGATTCTGAGACAAATATTTATACGGATGTAAATTCATTCAGTAATACTTATGAGATTTCTTCCGGACTGGTTTTGTTCGATGGGCTGACAGGTATCACCCGTGCCAAAATGCAAAAGGTGAGTATCTTATTGGGAAAACAACAATTACAGGAAATCAAGGATATAACAGCCTATGAGACTATGGAGACTTTCATTAATACGGTTTTCTGTTATGAAATGGTCGACTTGGCCGGACAACAATGGCAGGAGAGCATCCAAAATCTTCAACGTACAAAGCGCATGGAAGAACTCGGACTGAAATCTTCGCCGGATGTTGCCGAGCTGGCTGCAAAAGAAGCTGCCGACAGTTATAATCTGACCCGTCAAAAGAATCTTCTTAAAATAAGTATCATCCGTCTGAAGGAGAAAATGTATTTCCCTATTGATGAAGACTTGCAAATAGCCGGATATGATAGCCTTGAAGCCGTAGCCAAGACAGAAGACTCTCCTCTGGATATCTACCGGCATGCACTTCTGTTTCTGCCTACCGCACAGGCCGCTGAGGCTTCTTTGCGCATCCGGCAGCTTTCTTATCGGGAAGCAAAGGGGGCGTTATTTCCTACACTTGTGGCTCAGGGTGGGATATCAACCGGATTCGCGCGTTTTATGGACGGTAGTGAATATATTCCTTTTTCGGAACAGTTCAGGAATAAACGCGGATATTATGTCGGTTTTTCCCTTTCCTTTCCTATTTTCGATGGACTGGCCCGGATATCAAATGTGAAAAGAGGTAAGCGGGAGCTTATTATTGCCCGGAATGAGAAGGAGGAAGCCCAACGTACTTTGTACAGTGAGATAGAACAGGCGGTGGCTGACATGAACGGGCAGGCCGATGAGTTTTATCAGGCCGTCCGGCAGGAAGAGGCCATGCAGGTAGCCCATCGACTCAATATCCGTAAGTACGAGGAAGGGCTCATCAATGCTATCGAACTACACGCAAGTGCCAATCGTCTTATGCAGGCAAGGTTGGCAAAGCTGAATGCACGGTTGAAATATAATCTCAAAAAGCGGCTTGTGAATTATTATAAAGGAGAACCTTTCATCAGTGAATAGAAAGACATCGGTCAGTAATAATCTAATTAAAATGTAAATGAAATGATGGATACCCTTATCGAACAGAAAAAAGGATTTAAAAAGAAATATATATCGTATGTAATTGCCGGTTTGTTGTTAACTTTAGCAGTCGGATGGTTATTCTTTGGCAATAGGACCCGTAGGGTACATGTGGATCGGAACACATTGAATATACAATCGGTTATGGTGGGATTATTCAATGACTATATGCGCGTCAACGGACAAGTATTGCCCATTCGTACAGTGCAGTTGAGTGTAACGGAAGGTGGTATGGTAGCCGAAAAGATAGTGGAGGAAGGAACTATGGTGAAGCAGGGTGAAGTGATTGTGCGCCTCACCAATCCGATGCTTAATCTCAGTATCCTCGATAGTGAAGCGCAATTGGCCGAGAAACAGAATTTCTTGCGGAATACATTGCTCGATATGGAACAGAACAGGCTGAGCCTGAAAAAAGAACAGTTACAATTTGATATTGAAGTGGGACGGCAAAAGCGGAGGTTTGAGCAGTACAAGCGTCTGTATAATGAGAAACTTGTGTCGAGAGAAGAGTACTTGCAGGCGCAGGAAGAATATGAGTTGGCTTTCAATAGACACAATCTTGTGGTTGAAAGCCGGAAACAGGATTCTATCTATCGCAGTGTGCAAGTAGAGCAGCTTGAGGAGAGTCTGGACAATATGAGGCGTAATCTTGTGCTGGTACGTCAACGTGGTGAAGACTTGAATGTGAAAGCTCCGGTAAGCGGACAACTCGGATTGCTTGATGTGGAGATAGGACAGTCCATTGCTACCGGAACGAGAATCGGACAAATCAATGTTCTGTCTGATTTTAAGGTGGAGGCTTTTATTGACGAGCATTATATCGACCGTGTCCGGGAAGGGCTTAATGCAACTTTCGAACGTCAGGATAAGGATTATGAATTACGCGTCAGAAAGGTATATCCGGAAGTACGTGACAAGCAGTTCAGGACTGACTTTGTGTTTGAAGGTGAACGTCCGGATAACATCCGTGCCGGACAGACATATTACATCAACCTGCAACTGGGACAACCGGTAGAGGCAAACCTCATTCCGCGCGGAGCATTCTATCAGAGCACAAGCGGACAATGGATTTTTGTGGTGACTCCGGATGGGAAGAAAGCTGTACGCCGCAATGTGCAGATTAAGCGTCAGAATCCAATGTACTATGAGGTGATAAGCGGACTTGAACCCGGTGAGAAGGTTGTAATTTCAAGCTATGAGAATTTCTCGGACGCGGGAGAACTGGTATTGAAGGATTAAAGAATGTGGTAATAAGTTGAAACTGATAAAAGAATAAAGAATATGATTGAAATTAAAGGATTGAATAAAGTGTTTCGTACTGAAGAGGTGGAAACAACAGCGATTAACAATATTTCCCTGCAAGTGGAGAAAGGAGAATTTGTAGCTATTATGGGGCCGTCAGGGTGTGGTAAATCTACTTTACTCAATATTCTTGGGATGCTTGATAGTCCTACTTCTGGTAAATATTATTTGGATGGTGTTGAAGTGGGGCATATGAAGGAAAGTGAGCGTACCGAAACTCGGAAAGGAAAGCTCGGATTTGTATTCCAAAGTTTTAACCTGATCGAAGAAATGAATGTTTTTGAGAATGTAGAGTTGCCGTTGACTTACATGAAAATAAAACCCTCGGAACGGAAACGCCGGGTAGAGGAAACTCTGAAAAGAATGAGTATTGATCATCGCGCGGGTCACTTTCCTACTCAACTTTCCGGTGGACAGCAGCAGCGCGTAGCTATTGCCCGTGCCGTAGTAATCAATCCGATGCTGATACTTGCCGACGAACCGACCGGAAACCTTGATTCCCGGAACGGACAAGATGTAATGGAACTTCTGCTCGAACTGAACCGGCAGGGAACTACCATCGTTATGGTGACTCACTCGCGACATGATGCCTCGTATGCCCACCGCATCATCAATCTGTTTGACGGACAGATTGTGACGGAAGTGCAAAGTGAGAGTTTGTTACGATAAGATAAATTAATACCCCACCTGCCCGACTTATGATATAAATCCCTATCTTTGTGGCGCTTTTTAATAAAGAACAGGATTAAAATTAATAGATATAATAAAAAAATGGCACAAGAAGACGTTTTTAAGAAACTCGTATCACACTGTAAGGAATACGGTTTCGTATTCCCCTCCAGTGACATCTACGACGGATTGGGAGCAGTGTATGACTACGGTCAGATGGGTGTGGAACTGAAAAACAACATTAAACAATACTGGTGGCAGAGCATGGTGTTGCTGCACGAAAACATTGTCGGCATCGACTCCGCTATCTTTATGCACCCCACCATCTGGAAGGCTTCCGGACACGTAGACGCATTCAATGACCCTTTGATTGACAACCGTGATTCCAAGAAACGTTATCGTGCTGATGTGCTGATTGAAGACCAACTTGCAAAGTACGACGATAAAATCAATAAAGAAGTTGCCAAAGCTGCCAAGCGTTTCGGAGAGGCTTTTGATGAAGCGCAGTTCCGTAGCACAAATGGTCGCGTATTGGAACACCAGGCTAAACGTGACGCATTGCACGAACGTTTTGCAAAGGCTCTGAATGATAATAACCTTGACGAGCTTCGCCAGATTATTCTGGATGAAGAAATCGTTTGCCCCATCAGCGGTACAAAGAACTGGACGGAAGTTCGTCAGTTCAACCTGATGTTCTCTACAGAGATGGGTTCTACTTCGGATGGTGCCATGAAGATTTACCTGCGTCCTGAAACAGCCCAGGGTATCTTTGTGAATTACCTGAATGTGCAGAAGACCGGTCGCATGAAGATACCTTTCGGTATTGCACAGATTGGTAAGGCATTCCGTAACGAGATTGTTGCCCGTCAGTTCATTTTCCGTATGCGTGAGTTCGAACAGATGGAAATGCAGTTCTTCGTGAAGCCGGGTACTGAGCTGGAATGGTTCAAGAAATGGAAAGAAATCCGTTTGAAATGGCATAAGGCATTGGGATTCGGTGATGATCACTATCGTTATCATGATCATGATAAGTTGGCTCATTATGCGAATGCAGCTACAGATATCGAGTTCCTGATGCCGTTTGGCTTCAAGGAAGTAGAAGGTATCCATAGCCGTACGAATTTTGATTTGTCGCAGCATGAGAAGTTCTCAGGTAAGAATATTAAGTACTTCGATCCCGAAACGAATGAAAGTTATACTCCGTTTGTTGTGGAAACTTCTATTGGTGTGGACCGTATGTTCCTCAGTATCATGTCTGCTTCTTATTGCGAAGAACAACTGGAGAGTGGAGAAAGCCGTGTAGTACTGAGATTGCCTGCCGCACTTGCTCCTGTGAAGTTGGCTGTAATGCCGTTGGTGAAGAAAGACGGTCTGCCTGAAAAGGCTCGTGAGATCATCGACTCATTGAAGTTCCACTTCCACTGCCAATATGATGAAAAAGATAGTATCGGTAAACGTTATCGTCGTCAGGATGCCATTGGTACTCCGTACTGCGTGACTGTTGACCACCAAACTCTGGAAGATAACTGCGTGACGCTGCGTAATCGTGATACGATGCAACAGGAACGCGTGGCTATTGCTGAACTGAATAACATCATTGCAGACCGTGTTAGCATCACTTCATTGCTGAAGGGGTTGCAATAAGTAATACAATAAATTAATAGAATGAATAAAAGACTCTTAATATTTCTACCTTTCCTGTTACTCTTGGCAGGTGTATTTACTTCTTGTGAAGAAGTAGAGGAAGTAGGTAAGTATGATAACTGGCGAGAACGGAATGAAGCTTATATTGATTCATTGAATCTGATCATAGGTGGTCGGGCTGATAGAATTATAGAAGGGGCGAAATATGAAGGTGATAACGGTGACTCTGTTAAGCTTAGTAAGATTCCTGTAGGTGAATTATTTGCTATTAAGGATAACTACAAGAGTACAACAGAGAATTCTTTGTATATTTATTGTAAGAAAATATCGCCAGACAATCCCGATGGGGAGCGTCCGCTTTATACGCAGTCAGTTACGACATACTATTATGGTACAATAATACTGGGGGATAGATTCGATGGTAATTTTGTTGGTTACAGCGCAATAGACCGCGGCGTACTGCTTTCTGAAGGCGAGGGCGCCAAGGTGCCTACGGACTTTGATTCTCCATCTTCTTTTAGTGTGACAGGTGTCGTTTCTGGATGGACTACAGTATTGCAATATATGCATACGAAAGAACGCTGGATATTGTATATTCCTTACCAATGTGGATATGGAGAAAGCGGATATAGTTCAATTCTTGGTTATTCAACTTTGACATTTGATATGCAATTAGAGGCAGTAAAGTAGAGGCTCTTTATAAAATAGATAGAGAGGCTGCTCGATATCGGGCAGCCTCTTGTGTTTATAGGGGAGTCTACATCTTCTTTTTCAACGCTTTCACCCAAATTTTATATCCTTCTTCATTCAGGTGTGAGCCGTCACTGGTCAATTCTTTGCGAAGCACATTCGTGCCTTTCTCTGTAAATAACGGGAAGAGGTTGATGAATGTAATTTTGTGATCTTTAGCTAAAACTTCCAGTTGTGCATTGATTTCGGGAACCATGTCGGTTTTCCCGGTTAGCTTTTTGTAACGTCCGAAGCTCTCATCGAAAGGCAGGAGACTTTGCAGGTAGAGTTTCGTATCAGGAGATTCACGCTGAATGCGCTCTACGGTCATGCGTATCATACTGACGATGCTGTCCGCTGTGAGGTCGTGTGAGATGTCATTGACACCGGCAAGGAGGAATAATTTCTCTGGGTGTCCCGGAAGTATCTGGTGTAGACGGTCGTAAATGCCCATAACTTCGTCACCGATGATACCACGGTTACGGATGTCTTTCTTGTTGAGGCGGGTGTTCCAGTTGCCGCCACCTTCTGTAAGGCTGTTGCCCACCATGACGATGTCTTTGGAGGTAATGGCAGGTTCATCCATGAATTGGAGGAAGCGCTTATAATAATGATCCGTATAAATACGTGGGGTGGGATAGATAGAAGCTGCAACGACATTGGCTATCAGAGAGCGCAGACGAACCATGCTGTGACCGTCTTCGGGATGCACGGCATTGACGAGCAGGATGACGGAAGTATCGTTGTCCGGATCTATGATGATGGAAGTACCGGTGTATCCGGTGTGCCCGTAGGTGTTCGGACTAAAATAATCTCCGTTATTGGAAGCGTAGGCGGTGAAATTATCCCATCCTAAAGTGCGTCCTAATGTAGCAGTGGCACGGGGGACGGTACGCATAGCTTTTACTCCCAATGGGCTGAGGATGCGGTGTCCGTTCCATTCTCCGCCGTTTTGCAGGGCGGCGCAGAGGACAGCTATGTCTTCGGCACAAGAGAATACGCCGGCATTGCCGGAAATACCACCATTCATGACACGGGCGAGTGGATCGTGTACTTGTCCGCAGAGGACGCTGCCGTCGGATTGCTTCTCGGTAGGAGCGATGAGGCTATGCCAGTCACCTTCGGTAGAGGTTGCCCAATGGGCATCTGCTGTATTGATCCATTTCCCATCCTTATCGCGCTTGCAGGGGAGATAGTCGGTATGGGCCATACCTAATACATCAAATAGATTTTCGCGGGCGAAGTCACGTAAGGATTGTCCGCTGACGGTTTCGATGATGCGTTGCAGGGTGATGTAGTTAAGGCAACTGTATTGGAAGTCGGTCTGCGGCTTGAAGTCGCGGCGGCAGTTGGCTATGTACTCTATCATTCCGTCGGGACTGGGGGAACCATATTGTTTTTCCAATTCACTGGTTGGGGCATAAGGGGGGAGACCGGAAGTATGTGTCAACAGGTCGGCGATGCGGATGATTTTCTTATCTTTTCCGTCTTCGCTCACCCAGGACTTAAATTCAGGTATGTAGAGGCTGACGGGATCCAAGAGACGGAGCTTACCACGTTCTGCCAGGATATGGGTACAGATGGCAGTGGACATGGATTTACTACATGAAGCCATATCGAAAATAGTGTTTACAGTCATAGGCTCGGTGTTAGGGTACACACGCTTGTTGCCGTATGCTTTGAGGTAGGCCATCTTCCCGTTGCGTACTACAGCGAGTACGGCACCGGGAATGTCTTTATTGGCGATGGCGGTTTCTATCGCTTCGTCAGCGTACAACAAATGACGGGAATCCATGCCGACTTGTTCGGGGGCAACACGTTGCAAGGATTGTGCATTGGCTTGCAGGGCAAGCAATACAATGAAGAAAAAGGAAGAGAGGAGTTTCATAATGTTACCCCCCTATAAGCATCTACTGCCTTTTTCACTGAACCATGCATTAGCAACAGTGCCTTTGCCTTTCCATAGTCCAATCCCAGTTCTTCTACGATCATGCGGGTACCACGGTCTACCAATTTCTGGTTACTCAGCTGCATGTTCACCATCTTATTACCTTTCACGCGGCCCAGTTGTATCATGACGGAAGTGGTAATCATGTTCAGTATCATTTTCTGTCCCGTACCCGATTTCATGCGTGAGCTTCCTGTTACATATTCTGGTCCTACAATCATTTCGATGGGAACATCTGCTTCAGCCGCCATCGGAGAGTCGGGGTTGCTGGTGATGCAGCCTGTAAGAATGCCGTGCTCACGTGCTTTCTGCATGGCGCCGATAACGTAAGGAGTCGTGCCGGAAGCAGCAATGCCGATGACGGTATCTTTATCCGTAATGTTACGTTCAACTAACTCTTCCCAACCGCGACGCATATCGTCCTCCGCATTTTCCACCGGGTTACGCAAAGCTGTATCACCGCCTGCTATCAGTCCGATGACGAGTGTAGGAGGCATACCGAATGTTGGAGGAATTTCTGATGCATCCAGCACACCCAGGCGACCACTGGTGCCAGCTCCCATATAAAAGATGCGTCCGCCTTGCTTCATGCGCGGAACGATTTGTGTCACCAGTTTCTCAATCTGTGGGATGGCTTTTTGAACAGCCAATGCTACTTTCTGGTCTTCTGTGTTGATGTCCTCCAATATTTCGCGGACAGATTTCTTTTCCAAGTCGTTGTAGAGCGAAGGTTGCTCTGATATTTTTACGAATGCCATGATGATGATGAGATTTATGATTTATAATTTATGATTTATGGAGGCTGGGGTGATTAGCTATGGTAGCTAATCAGGCCTTCCATGGGGCTCTGGAGGATGGTGCCTATTTGGACGCCCATTTCCTGTGCGGCCTCGGTAAGTACCTCCTTATAATGGAATGCTACGGAGCCGATGAAATGTACCTTGCTATGCTGATAATCGTATTGCATGACGTTCCTTTTCAGGAAAGCCTTGAAACTGTTCAGCACCAGCGTGCGCACACAAGGCTCGTTCAGATTCTGAGCGAGGAATGGAGACAGGCTTGCCAGGAACCGGTTCGGGAATGGTTTACGGTATACACGGTCGATGATGTCTGCCGGTTCCAGATTGAACTGCTTGAGGAACTTCTCTTTCAGTTCCGGAGTCATCTGATTTTTCAGAATATCACCTACCAGCAACTTACCCAGGCAAGCACCGCTACCTTCGTCGCCAAGAATGAAACCCAGGGGAGAGACGTTGGCACCAATGTGTTTGCCGTCGTAGTAACACGAGTTGGAACCTGTGCCCATGATGCAGGCTATGCCCGGTTCGTGTCCACAAAGTCCGCGGGCGGCGGCAAGCATGTCCGTATTTACTTCCACTTCGTCGCCCGAAACCTGGAGATGTTGGATAATGGCACGGTGTACCATGGCTATTTTGTCGGGGAAGCCACAGCCGGCACCATAAAAGTACACAGCGTCGAAGGCATTGGTCGTTAACTGGGGCAGCAGCGCTGTCGCAATTTCATTACTGATCTCCTCTTCCGACTGAAAGAAAGGGTTGGTACCTTTCGTAGAAATCTGCTGGATGAGTTTACCTTTCTCTACAACACACCAATCGGTTTTTGTAGAGCCACTGTCTGCTATTAATATCATATCGTTTTAAGTTTAATTATTTACTTGTTGTTTTAAGGAGTTAGAGGAGTTATCGCTTCGCTGGGAGTTAGAGCCGATAGTCTTTTTATTATAAGCAGAAGTATCGGCTTTAACTTCTATAACTCCTTTATCTCTTATATCTTGATATATATCTTCCGTTTATACAATTGATAGCCGATGCACCAGTTGATGGCTACAAAGAGCAGTGCGTAGGCCAGTGAACCGCCTGTCTCACCGAATATCGGCATAAGAACGATCTTGTATAAGAATCCGTGTATGCTGATGCTGCCATCGCCCCAAGGGAAGCTGATGCTGCCGAACAGGATACTTAGTACTCCACCCAGAACGTACATGAACAGGGGGTTGACACCGAAAGCCTCGAAGAAAGTGCACCATTTCTTGTATCCTTTTACGTCGATGATCCAGATGAGCAGTGCCAGGAAACTGGAGGCCAGTCCGCAAGTGGTGAGAACGAAGGTGGGAGACCAGATTTTCTTGTTGATAGGACAACCGTAGCTCAGCAGAAAGCCTGCAAAAGTAAGGATGGCACCAACCAGAAATAATTTGATCAGGTGAGAATTCAGTAAGGCTTCGCGGCTCTCGGCTCTATTGCTGTCCAGCATCATGCGACCCACGCAGAAGCCCAGCAATACATGGGCAATGGATGGGATGGTGCTTAAAAGACCTTCGGGATCAATGCCGTTGTCCTTGTACATGTGTGCGGGGGTGAGGATGGCACGATCCACTATGGAGAGGATATTGGTTTCGTTGTAAGCAAATCCGTTGCCACACATCAGCAGGATGAAGTAGCCTACCAGCAATGTGGCAATGAGATAAGGGATGTGACGGTGTTTCATGGTCAGCGCAATAATAGCGGTAGCACCGTAGCAAAGGGCCAGGCGCTGCATGACACCCAGGATACGGATGCGGTCGAAAGTCCAGACGGATGCCCAGAGCTGTTCGCCGAAGCTGAGACCTTCATGGGAGCCTGCCCAGTAGTAACAGAATCTGGAGAGCCAGCCGATGGCAAGTCCGATCAGGAAGATGATAATAGTACGCTTCAATATCTTCATGGCGGCTGCATGACTGAACTCGAAATTGTATTTCTTCAGGGAGATATAGGTAGAGATACCCATGATGAACATGAAGAAGGGGAAGACGAGGTCGGTGGGGGTGAGGCCATTCCATTCGGCGTGGCGTAAGGGGGCATATATATGTCCCCAAGTGCCGGGGTTGTTCACCATAATCATGCCCGCAATGGTGACACCGCGAAGGATGTCGAGGGCAAGAATGCGCTTGTTTGTCTTGGTCTGACTGTTCATTGTAATAAGTGTGTTAAGTTATTTATTCAATTGTCAATTCCCTTCGTACATTGGTCTACGAGATAGGCGATAGAGACGTAGGGGATACCTGAGTTGGTAGTCAGTCCTATTTCGCAAGTACGACTGTTAGAGTAGCCGATAGTGATGCCGGATGCTTCTATCTGCGGACGGAGTTTGCGCAAGGCATAGGAATTCAGTTCGGGATAGGTGAATCCGCGGTCGCCGGCAAAACCACAGCAGCCTACTTCTTCGGGTACGAAGACATGCGTAGCACAGAGTTTTGCCAGGGAAACAATTGTATCTGCCAGTCCCATTTTGCGCATGGAGCAGGTGATGTGTACTGCTACGGGGCGGTCGGTCTGCGTGAAGACCAGTTTGTCTCGCAGGAAAGTGTAGATGAATTCTGCAGGTTCGTAGAGCTTCATCTTTTGAATGGTTTCGCGCATGCGATGCAGGCAGGGGCTTTGATCGCAGAGGACAGGATATTTGCCTTGCTCGCTGGCTTCCCAAAGGGCGGCTTCGAGTTCTGCGGCTTTGCGATCGGCAATGTCGAGCATACCTTTACTTTCCCAGATGGTGCCACAACAGAGCTTATCCATGTCCTTGGGGAAGATGACTTCGTAACCGCCTTTTTGCAGGAGGGAGATCATCTTGTTTACCAAAGGTTGCTCCACGGGGGATTTTTTCGGGAGTCCCATGGTTTGGTTGATGCAGCTGGGGAAATAAACTACTTTGTCAGCTGTGGAGTTACGAGCTACAGAGCTACAAGCTACCAGTGTTGCGTTATCATTCTGCATAGTACTCGTAGCTTGTAGCTCGTCACTCATATCTGTTGCAGCTTGTAGCTTGTAGCTTGTCACTTTATAGCTTTTCGGCATGGCAGGCGTCCACAAAGGTATGCCCAATACATTGTGCATTCCTTTCGTAATGCAGCTCATGGCTTTGGTTCCTAATACGGAGTGTCCGAAATTGGCTAATGATAAAACGGGGCGCAGACTACTCTTAACACCGGCGAAGTGATTGGCTACGAAATCTCCTGCTTTATATCCGAGGCTACCTTTCGGTAGCGTTTCTTGGCGGATGATATGGGTCAGGTCACCTGTATTGATATTCATCGGGCAAGACATGGAGCACAGTCCGTCTCCTGCGCAAGTTTGATTGCCCGGGTAGCGGTATTGTTTTTCGAGTAGAGACAGACGTTCCGGGTCTGTACCGCTTTGTTTCAGACGTGATATTTCCCGTTGCAGTACAATGCGCTGGCGCGAAGAAAGGGTAAAGCCGCACGACAGGCAGTTCACTTCGCAGAAGCCACATTCGATGCACTTGTTTACTTTTTCGGCAGGACTGGCTTCGTCGATAGGAATCAACGGCAACGGTTTGAAGTTTTTGATGTGGCATTGCGGGTCATCATTGAAGATAACTCCTGGATTGAGTAACCCTTTCGGGTCGAACAACTGCTTGACTGCCTTCATGGCTTCAAAAGCTGCCTCTCCCCATTCATATTTCACGAAGGGGGCCATGTTACGTCCGGTGCCATGTTCTGCTTTCAGCGAACCGTCGTATTTATCGACTACCAGAGTCTTTACGTCATTCATCAGGTCCTCGTAGCGCTTTACATCGGCGTCGGTACTGAAGGACTGGTTCAGGATAAAATGGTAGTTGCCTTCCAGGGCATGACCGTAGATGCAGGCATCATCGTAGCCGTGGCGGGCGATGAGTTGTTGCAGGTCGGCAGTGGCTTCGGGCAGGTCTTCGATGTGGAAGGCTACGTCCTCGATGAGGCAGGTAGTGCCGGGTTGGCGTGTACCGCCTACGGATGGGAATATACCTGAGCGGATAGCCCAATACTTGGAATATTCTTCCGGCCGGTCGGTGAAGTGCACGGGGATATAGGTGCTGAAAGGTTTCAGACACTCTTCGATCACTGAGATATTCTGTTCCAGTTCCTCGCGGGTGCGGGCTTTGGTCTCGGTCAGCACGGCTGTGAGGCCGGAGGCATCGGCAACTTCTTGCTTATACTTTAAGTAGACAGGGTCTTCTACCGAAGAGAGGCTCTTGTAGTCCAGCAGTTCGGCGCCTTTTACTAATTTTTCATCCGCAGATGACACGGATGAAGAATTACGATTTGTCAACTCCTTCATCGCTACCACCGCCCGGCAGGCATCCTTGATACTGGTAAAATAGAGCATGGCGCTTGCCTTGTGCGGATAGTCGTACTCTGTGCGCATGGTAATCTGGGAAAGGAACGCAAGCGTGCCTTCCGAGCCTACCATCAGGTGGGCAATAATATCGAACGGGTCATCGAAGCGAATGAATGGCAGAAGATTCAATCCGGTTACGTTCTTGATGGAATATTTGTAGCGGATGCGTGCAGCGAGTTCTTCGTTGGCACGTATCTGATCCCGCAGTTCGCAGATGCGATTGTAGAAATCGGGGTGGGTGGCTTCGAAGGAAGCACGCGAAATATCATCCCCTGTATCCAGCACGGTGCCGTCCGCTAATACAATGCGGGCGGAAAGAAGCACTTTGTCACTATTGGCATGTGTGCCGCAATTCATACCCGAGGCGTTGTTCATGACGATGCCGCCTACCATAGCACTTTTCACGCTTGCCGGGTCCGGAGCAAACTTACGTCCGTAGGGGGCAAGAATCTCGTTAACCCGCTGACCGATGATGCCTGGTTGCAAGGTAATCTGTTCATGATCGGGAGAAATGCTGTACTTCTCCCAATGTTTACCGGCTATTATCAGGATAGAGTCACTAATGGCTTGTCCCGACAAACTGGTTCCTGCGGCACGAAACGTTACTGGCAGACCGTAACGGTCGGCAAGTCTCAACAGGTCGGAGATCTCCTCTTCGCTATTGGAACGAATCACGATTTGTGGGATAAGGCGGTAGAAACCCGCATCTGTTCCCCATGCCAACCGGCGCAGTTCGTCGGTATATATCCTATCTTGCGGAATAAGTCCCCTTATTTCCTGCAAAAACGAAGTGTAGCTACTTTTTACCATAGTGCTTTCGCCTTTCTTTTCCTTATCATTCTTTTCTTCTTTCACCGGCACCCCCGTCAGAATGTGCTGTAGGATTGTTTTAATGACATCCCGGTCTCTCCTGTGATGAGAAGCGTATCTCACCTCTCATGATATGGGCTTCTCATGACCCATGACATACGTATCTCATGAGGGGTGACATACATATGTCTTTATGACTTTTTCAGTGTAAGAAGCGTTTATTGTTCCCTACTTGTATAGGTAATACTTCTTAGACAATCGTCGGAAGTCTTCAGCATCTTTATACCAATAGTCGCGCACATCTTCCCAGCGGTTGCGCTGTGAGAATCGCTTGCGTATCTCTTCCGAGCCGCTTACCATGTCGAACATACGAAAACGTCCCTTGTCGGCATGCTCAAATACGGCACGGTCAGGATAGAGCGCCGCGATCTCCTGCATCACCAGGAACTGGATGTCGCTCAGCGGAGCTTTCTGCACATCCATGATGTGTACCTGTACGCCTTGCAGCAATTCACCCTTACCTACGGAGTAGAAGGGTTTCAGATACATCGGCCTGAATACAACACCCGGCACATTCAATGCGTTCAGGTTTCCCGCCAGTTTTTCTGCTTCTACCCATTGTGCGGCAAACATCTGGAACGGTATCGTATAGCCTACCCCGATGGACATGTATCCCAGTTCACCCAGAATACCACTTACCGGATAGAATATAGCCGAGTGCGGATGAGGAATATGCGGAGAAGAGGGTACCCATTGCAACCCTGTCTGTACATAGTCCATCTTGCGTTTCCAGCCTTTCATCTTCACAACGTGCAGGTTACATTGTGCTGCCATCATCTTCTCTCCGTTCAGCATCAATGCCAGCTCACCGCAAGTCAGTCCGTAAAGGTACGGAATCTTGAACTGACTGACAAAAGAAATGCAATCATCTTCTACCAGATTGCCTTCTATCTTGAGTCCGCCTACCGGATTGGGGCGATCCAATACAATAAATTCTTTACCGTTTTCGGCCGCAGCTTCCATAGCCAGCCCCATTGTACTGATATAGGTGAATGAGCGGCAACCGATATCCTGGATATCGTAGACCAATACGTCAATGTCTTTCAGCATCTCTGGCGTAGCCTTGCGGGTTTTGCCGTATAGGGAATATACGGGCAATCCGGTGGTGGCGTCTTTGATGTCCGTCACGTGGTCGCCGGCATGTACGTCGCCACGAACCCCGTGCTCCGGACCGAAGAGGGCAACCAGATTTACGTTCGGTGCTTCATGCAGAATGTCAATGGTGGATTTCATCTGATTATCCACTCCGGTGGGGTTGGTAATCAGACCTATGCGTTTGCCTTCCAGGCACTTGAAATTCTGGTCTTTCAGGACTTCGATGCCTGTCTTTATTCTTATCTTTTGTGCCTGCGATGTACCACAGAGCACACAGAGCAGGCAAAGGAGAATGTATTTCTTCATGATTTATAATTTATGATTTCTTGCTTATCACTTACCGCTTATCACTTTTTATCACTCTTCTTTCTTCCTTCCGAAGCTCGGATCTATCTTGATGAACGCACATACTCCGATGGTAGCGGCGCAACAGATAATGGTCCATACGAAGAAGTGTCGGTAACCGATGGTTTCCTGTAACCATCCGGCAGCCATTCCGGGTAACATCATTCCCAGTGCCATGAATCCTGTGCAGATGGCGTAATGGGCAGTTTTGTGCTCGCCTTCCGAGAAATAAATCAGATACAGCATATAAGCTGTGAAGCCGAAACCATAGCCGAACTGTTCGATGAAGATACAGATGTTGACTGTCAGCAACGAGTGATCCTGTGCATAACTCAGATAGATGAATGTCAGACAGGTGAGGGACATACTCCATGCCATTGGCCATAACCACTTCTTCAATCCGCCCCGTGCAGCAACAAGACCGCCAATGATACCGCCAATTGTCAGTCCGATGATACCGATAGTACCATAGACGAAACCAACTTGTCCGGTAGTCAGCCCCAGTCCGCCTTTGTCTATTGGGTCCAGAAGGAAAGGATTGATGAGCTTCACGAGCTGTGCTTCCGGCAGACGGTAGAGCAACATAAAGAGGATAGCGACTCCTGCCTGTGGTTTGGTGAAAAAGCTCTTGAAAGTATCGAAGAATTCCTTCATCAGATTCTGGGCGGTAACGTCTTTCGACGGACGGTCGGATGCGGGTTTCGGCAATATCCAGTTGTGGTAAATACTTACCGCAAAGAAGAATCCGGACAGTACGATGAATACTATCAACCAGGCAAACGGAATGTTACCGGATGCACCTTCGAAGGTAGCGGAAGTCTCGTTCTTAATCTTATGATCTATTCTGAACAGTAGGTAAGCAGGCTTGTCCCAGTTCTCGGCAGTGAATTCGAACCGGGTGGAAAGGCTGTTCTGTTCCAGTTTGATACTTTGGTCACCGTCTTTGAAGGTGACATTCAATATCTTGGTTTCATCGGCAGATGGTTGCTTGGACAGACGTACGCCTACTATGGCAACGTTATCAACAGCACCTTCGGCTACTTCGCGCTTCTCGCCGAAAGTTTCACGTACCCATGCGGTGAAAGTGCTCTCCTTTTTCTCTGCTTTTACGGTGGCATCGCCTTCTTTGGCTTCCTCGGCCGGAACGAAGTGGTTGGCTATGTTGGATGCTTTGACCGCTTTTTCCAATTCGGCAATCCGTGTCTTTATATCTACCGAATCATTATCAGCGGTAGCGGTGACACCTGCTTGTACTATCGGAGAGGTATATACGAAATAGGCTTCTTTTTGTGTGTCGATATTCGTATCCTCAAAGTCGGGTAAGGTCAGGGTGTTAGTGTAAGAGGGTGAGACTTGAACTTGCAGCATGGCAGGTTCGAGACCGGTTCCGGTTTCAATCAATCCCGCAATGATGACCAGCAAGCCTTGTCCGGCTACCGTGGCAATACGGTAAAATGTACTTCGGATGCCCACGTAGAGCGATTGTTCATGCTCCGTCAGGGCGTGCATATAGAATCCATCCGCCGCAATGTCATGAGTTGCGGAGGTGAAGCCCACTATCCAGAATACTGCCAGTGTCAATTGGAAGAAGAAGGGAGTGGGGATGGAAAATGCAATGCCTGCCAATGCAAAGGCAAGGATGTATTGCATGACGACGGTCCACCACCGTTTAGTCTTGATCAAGTCGACAAATGGACTCCAGAAAGGCTTGATTACCCATGGCAGGTAGAGCCAACCGGTGTAGAGAGCGATATCCGTGTTGGATATTCCCAAACGCTTGTACATGATGACGGAAATGGTCATCACGGCTACGTAGGGCAAACCTTGTGCAAAGTACAGGGTAGGTATCCATGCCCACGGACTGGTTTTCTTGGTAGATTGTTTCATGGTATTTTCTTATTTCTGTTTACTCATATAGCTTCTCGATATTTGCGCCTATGTAATAGTGCAGCAGTATTGCGTCATACTTATAGCCTTGTTCGCCCATAACGGCAGCACCGATCTGGCATAGTCCTACACCGTGCCCCCAGCCTGCTCCGGTGAGGATGAAACGGGCGGGGATACCTTCGGGAGAGACGTCTTCCTTATCTACTACGAATGCGGAACTGTACAGATGGGAAGTGGACAGCGTGCGACGTATTTCCAGTTCTTTGCCAATGGTGAGTGTCTTCTTGGTTCCTACGATTTTCAGTTTCCAGAGGCGACCTGAAGTTCCACGGGCAATAGGGACAAGATCAATGATTTGCCCGTAATCGATACCGGAGCGTTTCAGGATCAGTGCAGAAAGTTCTTCTTGGGTGTAAATTACTTTCCAGCGATAGAAGTCGGTGGTTTCCTGGTCATAGTTATTCAATACCTGTGAGAGGACTTTCTTGTCTGTGGTGTTGCAGAAAGCGGGTGGAGAAGTACGTATCCATGTCTCGGCTTCTTGCTCGTCGGTCAGATCTGGTAATCCGCTACCGGATAAGGTGTTTTCGAAACTCAAGTCATTGAATTTGGAACTGAAGATACGGAAATCCCGTTGTTTCAGGAGATAGGGATACTTCACATCTTCCCAGCAATACTGGAATTCTTCGAATGCACCGCCACAGCATTTAGAGAAGCGGGCATCGCATATCTTACCGTCGGATGTCAATACTTGTCCGCGGGTGGCAGCGATGGCTTGCTTTACGATTTCGGTGGAGGCGCGGGTAATGCCTTGGTAACGCTGGCAATGGTCGTCTGCACAGACGTCGAAACGGGTGTGGTCTTCACGGTCGTACCAACGGATTAACTCTTCATCTGTTTGGGTGAAAGCGGAATACTCTGTCTGGGTTTCCGTAATCTCCTTGTTCTTATGAATCTGAGCCAAAAGCCAACTTCGTGAAATTACTGCATGTGCCTCCAGCAGCTCTAATGAAGCCGTTGCGCTCATTTCACTGGAGATTACGCTGGTCAGGTAATCTTCTACGTGAATGACGTTGATGCCTGTCAGCTTCTTGTTCTCCACAATAATCTTCAGAGAACCCAGGAAGCGCTGGTCTTCTTTACGCTCCCAGTGGAAGTTGATGCCGATGGTGACATCGAGCAGTTCGAAAGCGTCGGTGGCTTCGTTTACAGGTTCAAATAGAAGTTCGTCATAAAGGCGTCCGTTCCACAGTATCCTGCCTTCGTTGTAGGTCACAACCTGCTTACCACTGATTTCCATACCGTTGATGCGGTACGGATTCAGCAGGATAAACTCTATTTGCGGCTCGAACAATATGCCTACGTGTACTTTGGGCTCTTTCATATTATCTTATTAATTATAAGGATACTCTGTTTTATTATATCTTCTCTTTAATACGCTGACGCACCCGATGGAAGTCTTCGGCAGAAAGTGATACCTCACTCAGGATCTGGGCTATATCTTCTGCTGTGATCTTGAGAAAGTCTTTTTCGACCGGTGTAATAAACACTCCGCCGAGATCTACGGATGCCGGACTGCTCAATAAATTGGCATCTCCTTCGGCTGTATAGCAAGCTGGGCGGTGCTTCTCACGTGGAAATACGCATACGATCCATTTCTCATCTTCGTACCATGCCAATACATTCATCATTGGTTCGTCATCTCCCGGCTTGATGTCCAGTGAGTGATAAATGATATCGAACAGGGCGGCAGCATGTTTCTTATTGGCTGCTTCGATGACCAATGTCGCACGGGGAGCGTCATTCAAGTACCAGAGGGTAGCTTCACCGTGATCGGCCACTTTGCCTGCTACCTGTCCGTGCCAGTCCTTTTCAATAGGCATGAAACCTTTGTTGCCTGCCTGGAAGTGAGCATGGTCGGGGGCGGATGCACCGCATTTGGGACCATTATAGAATATTGTGTAATCCGTCAACGCCTGTGCCAATGCCAGCATATCCTTGAAACGGACGGCTATGCGCTGGTTCACGTGTGCCACTTCCGGTATCGTCAGGTGGCGAGGAAAGATAGGGAACGGATTGACCAGGATATTATAATGTCCTTCGAACGGAATTCCTTTCTGTGCCGGCGGTAAATTGGCCGGGCAGAGAAAACATTTGCGTTCCTTGATGGACTGGGCATCTACTTTAGCTCCCGAAGAAACGATACGTGCAGGATTGAACTGTACCTTATACGGAATACCGTTTACATCGAGTTCCTTCACTTGCACACCCGAAAGGGCGGCGTAGTTGTTACGAGCCGTTTCCCAGGAGGCAAGTTGCTCGGTAAGCAGATTGTTTATGGTTTGGTTCATATTGAATGCTGTAACTGGTTACTTATTAGTGTGTTGCATAACACTTGCGTTTCATGTGAGGGACACTTGCGTTACATTTGTAGCACACAAGCATTTCATCTGAGA
Source organism: Bacteroides sp. 14(A) (assembly GCF_000526555.1). Lineage (NCBI taxonomy): Bacteria > Pseudomonadati > Bacteroidota > Bacteroidia > Bacteroidales > Bacteroidaceae > Bacteroides > Bacteroides sp. 14(A). Next base: position 95,703 of record NZ_JAGH01000001.1, read on the forward strand.
AACACTTGTGTGGTACAAGTGCGGAAAACGCATGGAGTGTTTTATCTTCTCTTATTCTTCGCCACGCGTGCCTGGAGTTCCCAGGTACGGATGCGGTCTTTATACAGATTATGACCATTCATTTTCACGATATCCAGTGAAGCATCCGAGTTGTCATCCCATCGGCGGCACAAGTAAACTACGTCATATACACGGCCGATCTGGTATTGGCGGGAGAAGTTTAATCCCAGTGCATAGTCTTCACCATAGCTGGTATTCGGAACTTTCACTTCACGCAGCACCGGTGTATAGAAAGCACGAGGAGCCCCCAAACCATTGATGCGGAGTGCATTGTTGCGTCCGTTTTCGGGTGTCCATTCTTTGTGGTCGATAATACCCGGAGCAATCATATTCATATTGAAGTCCGTCATCATATAAGTACCTACCACCATGGCGCAATTCTGTTCATAGAAAGCACGAACCATAGTGGTCAGTGTATTTTCATCGCTGTACACGTCGTCACTGTCCAATTGTACAGCGAACTTACCACACTTGGGATGATGCACACCCATGTTCCAGCAACCGCCAATACCCAGGTCATTGCGTTCGGGGATGATATGGATGAGGCGTTCGTCGTTCTTGAATTCGTCAATAGCTTCTGTGGTCCCATCCGTAGAGTGGTTGTCGATGATAATCAGGTTGAACTTAAAGTCGGTCTTCTGCTTCAATACCGAATGAATAGCATCACGGATGGTGCGGATACGGTTGCGTACGGGGATGATAACCGAAGCTTCATATTCGAAGTTGCCTGCTGAAAATTCTATTTGTTTGAATTCTGGTGCCAAATAGCCACCGATTTCTTTCAGATGCTCGGTACAAGCCTGTTCCATTTCAATCTGGCGGTCACGGTTTCTGGGATCCACGTAATCGAATATCTTCTCACCACTCTTGCGGGTATCGTCTTCAATTTCGCTGTACAGATACTCATTGATGTGTACCAGACTTTCGTTCTGGCTTACTTTCAGGCGAAGGTCATAAAGCCCGGCGAATTTATATTTGTCTTCATTCATGCGGGCAGCGGCCTCCTTGAATGCATCTGTGCGGAATAACAGCACGGAACCGAAGTCGAAATCATCGCGCAATGAGCCGAATTGATAATCGATCACCGGGGCATTGGTTTGCTTGCCTTCCTTTACCTGGTAGCGGTCAGCATATACCATGCCTGCACCGCTGTCTTCAGCAATGTGTATCATACGCTCCAGGGCGAATAAACCCAGTTCGAGCGTCGTATATTTTGTATAGATCAGCGTATATTCTGCATCGCTATGTCCGGCTATGTCTCTTATGGCCGCACTGGACTGGATGGATTGCATGTGCAGGGTACTACATCCGGGCAGGTTTTCTGTAACGTCCGGTAGGGCGAGCAGATAAATGTTATTCACTAAGCCGGTTTCTTGCAGGCCTTTTACTGTCTTTTCCGCTTGTGCAGCTCCTGAAAAAGGAACGAAGCAATTGATTTTATTCATAATGTCCTATATTGCTTTTAATTATTAATTCTTTAATTCTTAACTCGTAGCAGTCCCACTTCGCCACTGGTAGCGGTGAACAATACCTGTCGTCCGTTCAGTGGCACTACGGTACTGATCAGTGAGTTACCTATCTTATGTTTCCACAAGACTTTACCGGTTTGGGCTTCCAAAGCAAAGATCAGTCCTTCCTTGGTACTGCCGAACATTACGCCTCCTTTTTCCACTTGCATGGAGGGTGCATGTTCGTATCCGAAACCGACGTTGCTTGCCCATAATTCACGGGGTTGATCTCCTTGTGTGGCATAGCAGACAATACTGTCGTTCATGGTCTTGCTGAATACACGCGTTCCATCTTCCGACAGGCCAATCGTTTCACGTACCATAGACTGGAAAGTGCGCCACACTGTTTCTCCGTTTTCTATATTGATAGCCGTCATGGCACGTTGTGGGTCGGTGATAAATACTTTGCCTTCTGCGGCTACCGGCCATACGGCTGCGGGTGAGAAGTGCATGCGCGTTAAACCGCCTGTCCACTTCCATAATTCCTTGCCGTCTGCCTTATTCAATGCATAGAGGGTATTGTCCCAGGCACCGAAGATCACCTTGTCGGCTGTTACCAGTGGTTTGGTTTCAGTGTATCCTTTCACACCGGTATATGCCCAGATTACTTTACCTGTATGGATATCAATAGCACGGAAAGTAGAATCGCTGGCACCGATGTAGGCAATTCCATTTTCAATGGTTACCGCACCCAGTACCGGGGCTTTTGCTTTTACAGTCCACAGCAGTTTTCCGTCTTTACTGTTCAGACCGTAGATGTTACGGTCGGCAGAACCGAATACGACTATACCATCTGCCGCAGCCGGAGTACCTACAATGCGCTTACCGGACTGGAAATTCCATAGTTTCTTTCCATTCTTCAAGGCGTAGCAAGTCAGGTAACCCATATCGTCTCCGACGAACACTTTGTCTTTTTCTATTGCAGGCGAACAATAGATACCTGCACCGGTTTGCACTACCCACTGTTCTTTCACATTCGGGTATTCTGTGTTGACTGAAAAGTCGGGGTATTTCTCTGCTTTTCCATTACGATCATAATAGGGCTGAGTCAGCGAGAAAGCAGCCCATTGCTTTTTCGGTTCGCCGATGCGTTGCGTGTAGACGAGGATCGAATCTTTCGTTATATCATAGATGCCATATCCCGGTTTTCCATCTTTATCACGCAGGTTGCTGCGCATCAAAATACCCGGAATACCATCATAACGCAAATCCCGGTTACGGTGATAGTGCCCGCCGATGAACAGACGAATGTTATAGGGGCGCACTGCATCTGTTACTTCATACCAGTTATCGACATCTCCATCCAGTAACGGATAGTGTGTGACAAGTATAACCGGTTTATCTTTTCCAAACTTATCCATTTCTTCCGTCATCCAACGGATGTCCTGCGGAACGACATGTCCGTAAGCCATACGCATCAACGGCCCGGAGTTGAAACCCAGAAACAGGATGCCTTTATGCTCGAATTCAAAGCGTTCGCCGCCGAAAATCTCACCGAAGGCAGTACAACCGGAGTCGCTCCATTTGGTTTCATGGTTACCGAGGATCACGTAATACTTCGCTTTCAGTAAATCCAATGTCTCTTTGACTTTCAGCATAGTGGCACGGTCGCCCTCTTCGGTGATGTCGCCCGTAACCAAAACAAAGTCGATACTGTCTATCGCATTTATTTGCGCGACGGAACGTAGTAAGTCTTCCGTCGGGTTGGGGTTGTTGGGGCTGAAATGGATGTCCGTAATTTGCGCAAAACGGAATGTGCCATGTTGTGCCTGTACCGCGAACGGTAGCAGGCACCCCAACAGGAACATTATAAAAAGTCTTCGCTTCATAGATGATGATTGGTTTAATTAAAAAATGTTAAGATAGCGCGCATCAACGCTTCTCTTTCAGAGGCGGTGCGCAATGCTTCGAACGGGAAGCCCAGTATGCAGGTTTTGTAGTCGCCTTTGTAAGCTACTCCGGCGCTCAGATTGTTTTCCGAATAGCGCATTATGGTGTATGCATCTTTTGTTGCCGGTTCGATGGCATCCGGTGATTCTACCACATAACTGTCTGCATTCAGTTCATTATGGTATGTATAGTTGCCTGAAAGGGCGGGGAACGGTGAAGCTACACATTTCACCTTACCCTCTGTAGCTGCCTGCCCCACGCGCCATTTATATTTCAGGACTTCTGTTGCAAATTTCTTATCGGCCTCCTGTGCCGGGGCAAGGCGATTGTCCCAAAGGTCGGTTCCTACATAAGCACCCGAGACGAAGATATTTCCGCCTTGTCCGCAATATGCGGTGATAGCTTCCTGCATGGGTTGACTGAATGTTTTGAACTCTAACGGCTTCACACCGCCACGTCCCATTTTGGTCTGACATTCTTTACCTAATATCAGGTCTACATACTTATAGTCGTTCAGGTTCATTGTTTTATTTTCCACACTTTCATCGCTGCAAGATATGAAAGAATATCCGGCTTTCAAAATGGCGGCTCCATGAATAGCGGGATAATCGAATGTGTTTCCGGCGATTACTTTATCTTCGTAATTGCCATAGCTGTCGCCGAAGCCGGAAGCATCGTCGTCCATCCATGGAATGGAACGGCGGTATTCTTTCATCTTACCAATGTAGCTGATATCTTTCAGATAAGGTACGCCGTGGTCCAGATCATCTAAGAAACCGGCAAGTAAAGTATCTCCGGGAACAGGTGCGACAAAATCTGCCGGAGCACTGATGCGGTCGAAGCCGTTTACTATCAGCACGATATCTGAGTGATTAGCGTTTGTCTGCTTATCACTCATCGCTAATCGCTTATAACTATTAAACGCACGTCCTGCTGAGAGTATTTCGGACGGGAAACTTTCTCCGCCCTTGTTGACGGCAGTTACTTTATAACTGCATACCATGCCGGCAGGGAGGGCGGTGCGATAGGTATTCTTATCTACCAACACGCCATTATCGAAATCGCCATCTCCGATACGGGTATAAACTATATATTTTTCAGCATTTGCTGTTGGCTCCAGTGGGTCGGCTACGGGTTGCCAGGTCAGTTCTATTTCATTCTCGCCTACCATTTTCAATGCCATATTGTCGACAGGCAACGGCTGAACGATATAGTCCATGTGGTATTGCGAGCAAATGAATTGCAGCATACCTTTATAGATTGCACGGCTTACCGTAAAACGGAAGCGTGGATCTAAACCATAACGCATGTCTGCAAAGTTCTGGTGAGAAAGTAATTCCAGCAACATAGTGGGGACACGGGGCACACGTGCTTCGTAGTAGGATTGGTTCCACATACCGCGACGTGTCCAATCCGGTTCGTATAGGCTGCGGATATCCCGTACGATATTTGACTGAATCAGGTCTGTCATGTCGTGTGCCAGATAGCGGGATGCTCCGTTGGCGTATTCTTCATTGTAAACGTTGGTATAGTAGATACCCAGTGTTCCGATGATGGAATCGTTTAGCGTAGTTCCTGCATCTGAATGGAAGGCGAAAGCCATATCTACCGGGATATTCAGTCCTTGTTCTGTCGGGTTAACCGTAGAACCACCGGCAAGGTAATTCACCCAGATACCACGACATTTGTAATCATCCGTATAGTCATTCTTACCTTGGCTGTCGGAATAAACACTGTCCGGAATACCCGCCCATTGAAGCCAGTAGCGTGCTGCCTCGCAGAAACGGGGATAACCGCTTATCTCATATGGGTAATCTATCTTCGGCATTTCTTTATGCACTATGGCAGCATTGCCATCCGAACTTTTAATATTCTCTGTGGCACCTGCATCAGAGATACGGCGGGCCATATTTCCCATACCACCTCCGATTTTTACGGCATCAGCGGTAACGATACGTCCGGCTTTCTCAGAACGATTGCTTAAAACAACTTTGCCGGCATTGCTTTTTCCGGCATCAAAACCAAATGTACCTAGATAAATCCAAGTGCCGCCACCCATCTGTTGGTTCACTTTGAATTGGGAGACTCCTCCTTTGTGATAAACGGTGTAAAGGGCATCATCCGTACTGTTTGGCAATGATTTATAGGATACATAAACGGCGTACTGTCCGGTTGACGGGAGTTCAGGAATCCATTCGGCAGTACTTTCTTTCTCCTTCTTACCTTTCACTGTCTCAACAGTACGGAAAGTTCCTTCACGGAATGGGTTCTCAAAATTGATATATTGATCGCGCAGATGGGCGAAACCTTCACCGGTACCTTGCATCCAGTTCTTATCGCCTATCTTTTCTGTATAAACGGAGCGCGAGTGAAGGCAACCGTCATTGTCTACGACAACTTCTGCTATTTGGCTATCCCGTTCACGGGGCATCAGCACATTAGCTCCTGCATTCTCTAACATGGGAACCAGGAAAGGCAGTACATAACTTTGCGTATATAAATCCTCCACCGTCTGGAAGATGCGGGCGCGTTGCCATTCCCAGCGTGTCAGTTTGGGCTCATAATAGAAGCCATGACTCTGCCACAAAGCAATGTGACGGTTCTTTAGTCCATTTGTAGGGGTATAGGGGGTAGAAAGGGCCGTTACTAAAGGTTTTGTCCCGGCAGGATTGAATGTTTTGGCTTTTTTGTCCTTTTTGCTGCGTAGTGCTTGGGGGATTAATTCTTCAATGCTACGCTTATTCGTGCGGATTTGCAGGTTGTATTTTGAAAACTCTGCCGGAAGCAGTGCCTGTACACCTTGATAAATCTCTGTCACATTATCTTCCCGGAAAGGAATATATGCGCAGTTCATATTAGCGAACAACTGTAAAGTGTTTCCTTCAACGGCGACAGAGTCAATCCGGATGCGCCCTACGGAAACCTCTTTCCGTGCGGTTGCGTCCAGAAACTTACCGATTTCCTGGCGGACATCCGTCGGAAGCTCTTGCGCGCCTCCCGTTTGGGGGATCAGGGAGGCGGTGAGCAAAGTGAACAAAAAATGAAGTCTTACATTCATGGATGATGTATTAAGTTAATTATTAGTTCTTATCTTTTCTGATCAACAGGCAGAGTCCGATAAACGTGAACAGAGCGTTGAATATCAGCAGTTCGTAGCTGAACTGATACCCATTGAACCAGGCTTCCGAATTCTTTTGCAGGATGAAGCAAAGGATAGGGGAGAGGATGGCTACCAATGGGATATATTTGTCGCGAACCTGTTGTTTCATGAATATACCGAATGCGAATAATCCGAGAATGGGGCCGTATGTGTAACTTGCCAGTATATATACGGCATCGATTACACTTGTGTTATTCAATAGGTTGAATACGAATATCGTGATACCCATAATTACAGCCATACCGATATGTACCCGCTTGCGTATCTTTACGATTTCTTCTTCCGTCCTGCCTTTTGTCCCGAGGATATCCACTGTAAAGGAAGTTGTTAAAGCTGTCAGTGCTGAGCCGGCAGCGGAATAAGCCGAAGAAATAAGTCCAATGATAAACAAGATACCTACAATCGCAGGGAAGTAGTTACCGGTGGCTATCAACGGGAAGAGTTCATCGCTCTTTTCTACCTGAATGCCTTGGTTACCAGCGAAGATGTAAAGCAATACTCCCAGCATCAGGAACAACAAAATAACGAAGAACTGTGATATAACACTCGTAATCATATTTTTCTGTGAATCTTTGAAGTTCTTGCAGCTGAGGTTACGTTGCATCATGTCCTGATCCAGCCCTGTCATGGCAATCATAGTGAATGCCCCGGCAAAGAATTGTTTGAAGAAATATTGTTTACTGTTTACATCGTCAAAGAAGAAAATGCGTGACATGTCACTATCGGCTATTGTACTGATCATGCTGCTAAGCGACAGATTGAGATCGGAAGCAATATAACTGATGCAGAGAACTACGGATACCACCAGGCAGAATGTTTTGAGTGAATCTGTCCAGATCAGAGATTTTACTCCACCCCGGAACGTATAGAGCCATACTAATGCTACGGTAATGGCCACATTCAAAATAAATGGTAATCCAAACGGTTCGAATACCAGCAGTTGAAGTGTCAGACATACGAGGAACAAACGTACCGCGGCTCCCAGCATCTTAGAGATGAAGAAGAACCATGCGCCTGTCCGATAGGAAGACATACCAAAACGATTTTCCAGATATTCATAGATGGATACCAGGTTCATCCGGTAGAACAGTGGCGTCAATACGAATGCTATGATGAACTGTCCCGCAACAAATCCCAATACCATTTGCAGGTAACCGAAACTACTGGCAGCCACCATACCCGGTACTGATACATACGTCACTCCGGAGATGCTGGACCCAATCATGGCAAATGCCACAACATACCAGGCCGATTTACGGTTACCGACGAAGAAACCTTCATTGTCGGCTTTTCTGCCGGCTATATAAGATATAGTGAACAAGATCACGAAATAAGCGGCAATAGTAATGATGACAGATATCGGGCTCATAAGGTTGATTTATGATTTATAATAGTACATGAACTTATTCTTCGTAAAGCAGATATGGTTTACGTTGCACCTTGAATTTCTCAACGTCATCTTTCCACATAGCTCTAATTTCATCGGCACTTTTTCCTTCTTTTATCATTTTCCGTACATAATCCCTTCCTACCAGCAATTCAAAGAATGGACGGAAGAAATGATCATCCAGATTCAGATTACGATATGCATCGATGACATAAGATAAATCTACACCTCGTTTCCAGATTTCTTCATCACTCATATTGCTTAGGTCTACTCCATGGCACAGTTTATTCAGCTGCGGCGGATTCTTTGCTCCGGGAATACTTCTTGGGGTGAAACTGTAGCTATATCCGGTCATATTGGGATGTCCATAAACCTGAAATGGGAGTGAAGTTCCTCTACCCAAGCTGACGGGAGTTGCCTCAAAAAAGCATGTAGCCGGATATAGATATATCGACTTCATGTTCGGTAAGTTAGGAGATGGGGGAATTGGCAGCTGATATTTAGTCTGATGTGTATAATTCTTGCATTTGATCACTGCCAGATCACATTTGCGTGAACCAGACAACCAACCTTCTCCATTAATCATTAATGCAAGTTCCCCTAATGTCATTCCGTGTACAATAGGAATCGGCAACCATCCCACACCTGATTTATATTTCATATCCAGAATCGGTCCATCTACATAATGCCCATTCGGATTAGGACGGTCTAATAACAAAACTTTCTTGTTATATTCCGCACAGACATCCATTAGCCGGCACATCGTTATGTAATAGGTGTAAAAACGTAATCCTACGTCCTGTATATCTACTATCAGAATATCAAATTTTTGCATTGAAGCCTTACTTGGCTTTTTGTCCTTCCCTTCATAAAGAGAAAGAATTGGCACCCCTGTTTTAGAGTCTACTGAGCTGGATACGTGCTCGCCTGCATCTGCATTTCCACGGAAACCATGTTCGGGCGAGAAGATGGCAACTACATTGAATTTGTTTTCTAAAAGAACATCCAATAGATGTTTATCCCCTATCATTCCTGTATGATTAGAGAAAATGGCAATCCGTTTATCCTTTAGGATGGGAAAATACTCGGAAGTTTGTTCGTCACCCAAAATAATCCGGTCTGTTTGTGCCTGACACCAGAAGGTACTACACAATAAAAAGATCAGTAGCAGAAGTTTCTTCATAATAGTATTATTGTTAAGGGGGATATTCGTAGCAACAAAGATAGATTTTATTTTAATATCAAAAACACTTATTTTGTTATTTTTAGCATTATAATTAATAATTTGCAAATAATCAGATATTCACCTTATTTATATAGAAGATATATTATCTTTGCTGTGAACCAAAAAAAATCATCATCATGAAATTTACTTATTTATGTGCAGCATTTGCGTGCATTTTCAGTTTGGCTGTTCAGCCGTTATCAGCCGGTAAAAAAAAGAAAGTTCAAAACCAGGAACAAAAGGTTGCTTTGGGAGTCTGGGACGATGTGGATAAAGGTGCCACGGTGGAGTCTCTGATTCTCTGGATGAAGCCTTTCGATGAGGCCGGTATCAAGAATTATTATATGTGTGGCTCACCGGAAGAAGTGGCGCGTTATATTGAGGCTGCCAAGTCCTATCAGGGTGCAAAAGTGCATGCGTGGATGTTCACTGTGAATGCTCCCGGGGATTCTGCGGCGTTGGCGCATCCCGAATGGTTTGATGTGAACCGGATAGGTTATAACAGTCATGAATATGACCCTTATGTAAAGCATTATAAATGGCTGAGTCCTTCTGTGCCTGAGGCCCGACGGTATATGAAAGATAAAGCGGCTTCTTATGCAGCTTTGGAAGGACTGACTTCTGTACATCTGGATTTTATTCGCTATAATGATGCGGTACTGGGGCGACGCCTGCAACAGCATAAATTTAAGATTCAGCAAGATACCTATCGTGCTGAATATGATTTTGGCTATCATCCGGTGGCAATAGAAAAATTTAAGAAACTGTTCGGTTACTCCCCGTTAGATTTGCAGGCTCCGTGGATGAGTCCGGAATGGTTGCAGTTCCGTTTGAATGAGGTCACTTCTTTAGTGAATGAGATTGTAGAAGCGACTCATTCTGAAGGCAAACTGGTTTCAGCGGCTGTTTTCCCTTATCCTACCCGTGCCCGCATGACAGTTTATCAAGACTGGCCTACCTGGAAAATAGATATTGTATGCCCGATGAATTATCAGTCGTTTTATTCGGAAAGCCTTGAATGGATACCGTTTAGTATAAAAAACGGTTTGCGCGAAACTTTCCATAAGAATAAGTATGTATCCGGTTTATTTGTTCCCGATATTACGGCTGAAGAGCTATATACAGCTGCAAAACTATCTATCGAAGCAGGAGCGGACGGCGTGAATTTCTTTAATGCACGTTCTTTGCTGAAGGATGGAAAGTTGCAAGTGGTCAGCAGGATTAATCAGGAATATAACTTGTAATTACCATTGGAACAGATTCATCACTAAACAATTTTATAGTACGGGGTCCTGTAGTAAGGCGTTCAAAGAATATAGTTTACTGTCTACCAGGACCCTGAATCTTGCCGATACATGTCATAAACCTTTCTACCCATGAACTGATATCCCATTCCCTCGTATTTCGTACCGGAGAATACTGACTGGATATAGCCATTTCGCTCTACCAGTATTGTATGGTAAATCTTTTGCTCCGGATTCTTTCGGGAATAAAACTGAATCCGACGGTTGTCTGCCGTGAAAAAAATAATACTATCATTTTCGGTTTTATTCCATGACAGACGTTTCATTTTCTTTTTCAGATATCGTTGCATTAAATAGGTTCTGTGCCAGGTCCCTCCTGTCTTTGAGACAAATGGCTTTCCATCCAGCAGAGCATTAGCATCATCATAACAAGCTACAAATAAGCGATTGTCGGAAGAAGCTTCCAGCCATTTTTGTAATTTATCTCCGTAACGTTCATTATCCCAGTTGTAATTGCTGTCAATGAAAGAGATTCTTTTCACATAATCCGGAATTTCAGAAACTGCATCCATAAAACCGAAAATGAAGTTGCCTCCTCCACTGTGGCTGTTCAGTTCGATATGTGGATTATACTTGGAAAAAAGAGAAAGAATATACTCTACTGTTTCTTTAATCTTTTGATCCCGTGTAGGTTCAGCTTTTCTCCAACTTCCCCAGCTTTTGGTGTCTGCTTCCAGGTAAACCGTAATAAAGTTACATTCCGGATCAGAAGCTCTGATATACCGTGTTTGAGCTCCTATGTGTTGTATATGATAATGCCAGTCATCACCTTCTGCCGGCATTTTCCCGATGGTCCAGTCTGTACTGTTGCCATTCGGTAGTGCATATAGTACAAGTTTTGTGGGTTTATCCTTTCCGAATTTAGTTTCTGCGGGAGCATTTATATGAACTTTGATTCCTGGAGTATGGATAAAGCTGATAACTTGTTCCTCAAAATAAGGACTGGTTACAAATCCGGGTAATTTGATTGCTTTACCGGATATTCTCGATGAAGGATTCATCTGTTCTTGTGCCCGATTGGACAGAGAAAGACAACATATAAGAATTAAGAGAAGAATATTTTTCATATTGTTTCAGATAAGAGGTTATATGTATAACAAAATGCGTAGCTGAATTACTCAACTACGCATTTCATAAGAATCAATTTTTAGTTAACATCCCACCATAGGTTATTTTGTATGCTGTTGCTTCCACCCATGCGCTTTTCGGCTTCTTTCACGTTAGCTTCGTTAACGGTGTATTCCGAAGAAGGATAATAGATACGCTTGATATAAGCGTTTGGAGTATTATTAGCCTGATCAGAAGGATTCATGTTGAAGACACTTGAACTTACGTTTGCGAATGGCATAAGCGTAGGTTTGTGGAACTGGCGATGATCAGCCCAAGTTTCAAAAGAACACTCCTGGAACTGAGCAATGTATTTCTGGGTAAGAATCTTATCCATAGGTGTATTGTTGGTTCCTGTAACATCGTCATACTTGGCTGTGGTTCCATAATAGTTTGGAGAAGTTGAAGCCAGATAATTTTCGATTTTGCTTTCCGGAACTCCCAGTTCTGTCATACTTGAGCGTACGCCGGCTTCGTATTCTGTTTTGGCATCTCCACTTGTAAGACCAAGTTGGATGGCAATAGCTTTCAGGAAGCACAGTTCGCTGTACTTGAACAAAGGATACTTTCTGTCAATGGTTTCATAATACCAGGGACCGATTTTTGAGAAGTCGCTAACAAACTGTCCATTGTCCATTGCAGCACCTACACCCGAAGCTACATGTCCCGGATCTGTGCCGTCCCAATTGCCGTTCATGCTTGGAGTTGCAGGGCTTTCGATGATACCTGCGGGTTCAAAGTGGATCGGAGCGCGAGGATCGACAACCGCAGGAGCATTCTTGGCAGTAAGAATAACTTCGGTGATATTCTTATTGGCTTCGCGGTCGGCTGCGGTAGGCCATGCTTGTCCACCGATACCTTCTACAAGACGTTTGTAAGCCGTTGACATATGCAACACCGAAGAACCTTTATGATAATAAATAGGGTTCTGGGCAAATTTATCTTCTCCTTGCGTCAGGAAGGCGGCATCAGCGTCACTGCTGAATACACCTGCTGAAATGGCAGCTGCGGCTTCTGTTTTAGCCTTGGCGGCATCTACGTCGGAGATACGGACAGCCATGCGCAGGCGGATAGAGTTGGCGAATTTCTTCCATTTGGTAGCATCACCCCCATAAATAAGGTCATAAGAACCGACATTATTGGCTGCCGACTCATCCAGTTTACTTACGGCATCTTTCAATTCTTCGAATATGGTATAATATATGTCCTTCTGAGTGTCATACTTAGGCTGATCAATGTCGTTGGCAGCTTCAGAGTAAGGTACATCTCCCATACAATTCGTTAAACGCAACATAGCATACGCTTTCCAGATACGTGCCATCTGAACGACGTTATTGTGAACAGGGTTGCTCTCATTGGCACGGATTAATGAATTGGCATTGGTAAGCACGGTGTAAGTCAACTCCCAAATGTTGTCCACATAGCGTGCGTCTATGTTATAGTCGGAAGCCGAGAGTCCGTCGTTAGCCGAATATTCACAGAAAGTACTGATCATCAGCTGGTCTATCTGTTGCCACTGATTGGCATACGGAATACCACGTCCCTGTATGAATATCAGCTGGAACTTAGGATCTACTGAACCCGGTGTCGGGTTGTTGGGATCGGTATTCATATCGTCAAAATCGCCTACACAGCCCGCGAAGGCCATTGAAAGACCAATAATGCTTATAATGGATTTAAATAACTTATTCATTTTATCTTCATTTTTAGAATGTAACATTAAGATTGAAACCAAATGAACGGGTAGACGGTAGAGCAGCGGTTTCTACACCCTGTCCGTTGCCAGTAGAGTATGTACATTCAGGGTCGAATCCCGGAAGGTTATTGTACAGGAAGCATACGTTGTTGGCTACAGCACTGACTTTAATACCACTGATGATTGTCTTGTTGAACCATTTGTCCGGCAATATCCAAGAGAAATTAAGTTCGCGAAGGCGTACGTTGGTAGCATCATAAACGTAGTTTCCGATGTTGCCATAGAACTGTCCCCAATAAGCGGTAGGATTCAGTTCAACGGTGTTGGGAGCTCCTGTGTTTACATTAACACCCTGAGAAATCAAGCCCTTACCGGTTGAATAGAATTCTTCACGTCCGGCAACTGTTTCTTTGGTCTGACCATTAGATTGCAGACGCATCATAGATTGCAGATATACATCGCCACCATAGCGGACATCAATCAGGAATCCGAAAGAGAAGTTTTTCCATCTTAATGAAGAACCGATACCTGCTGTCCAATCCGGGTTCATATTACCGGAAACACGGAGGGTAGGATCTACTATGTATTTGCCGTCATCACCCACAAGGCGGTTTCCTTTTTCATCATATTTGAAACCATTCGTGTAAATCTGTCCGTAAGGTTCGCCTGTTTTAGCCATGACATAACAGTTTTGTCCCATCGGGCGAGCTAATGTAATGGATTCCACTCCTTCGTAGAGTTCTACGACTTCAGAAGAGTTTTTGGCGAAGTTCACCCAAAGATTCCAGTTCCAGTCGCGTGTGCGAACCGGCGTGGCATTCATCTGAAGTTCCCATCCCCAGTTGTCCACACGTCCTGCATTGATATATTTGGCGCTATATCCCGAAGTGATGGATGAAGGCATGGATATGATCTGGTTGTATGCACGTTTGTTGTAGTATGTAACGTCGAATCCTAAACGGTTATCAAAGAAGCGGATATCAGCACCGAACTCGGTAGATTTGATAATCTCCGGTTTAAGGTTAGAGTTTGCTTTCGTAGAAGGTTCTGCTACGCCCATTTGGCCACCTGCCATGTTAGAAACTGTAGATAATACAGACAACAGCTGATATGGATCGGTGTCATTTCCTGCTTCTGCATAAGATGCGCGTACTTTAGCGAAAGAAAGCCAGCTGGGAACATCTACTTTGAACTTGGTCAACATATCCGTCACTACCCAACCCAGAGAGAATGAGGGATAGAAGAATGAACGGTTATCCTTCGGTAATGTGGAAGACCAGTCATTACGTACAGTTATATCGAGGAACAGGTAGTTATCCCATGACAATTGTCCCAGTGCATAGAGGGATTGAACTTCTTTTTCTGATTTGGAAGTCGAAGTAGTCTTGGATTGACCATTCTGAATGGTATACAGTTCAGGAATGTTCAAACCTTCGGCTGTGGCATAGAAACTATTGTACTGGCGGTTCATCAGGTTACCACCAACAGAAAGCATTCCGGAGATTTTGGAGTCTGCAATCTTATCCTTTTGTGCTGTAACCAGGAAATCTGCATTGTATTCAGCCATATTGTATTGACCGGTTGAGAAACGACCATCCTTATAACCTGCACTTGAAATCAAGTCATGGCGTATCCACTTTTCGGTCTTCTTGCCATAAGTGTCACCGCCGAAGCGAACCATAGCTTTCAGCCAGCTGCTAACCTCGTATGTCAATGAAGCGAAACCATTGATACGATTGGTTACGTCCTTGTTACCGCTGAGAGAAGTCAGTGCATACGGGTTATTTACCACCGTAAGCATACTGGGATACCAGTCGATAATCTTTCCGTCTTTATCAAAAACATCTTTCATTTCGTGCAGGTTGATGCTGCGCGGAGTATAAATAAGAGCGAATATCGGGTTGAAACCTGAAGCAGAGAATTCAGGACGTCCCTGACCTTTCTGATAAGTATAGTTCAATTTGGCATCGAGAGTCAGGTTCTTGATGATTTCGCCACCTGCGCGAATAGAGAAGTTTGTCTTGTTCAACTCATTCTTCGGGATAACACCCTTACGCATTGTGTTTGACATACCTACACGGTAGTTCATCTTACCGGCGGAACTTGTGATATCAAGAGAATTGGTCCATGATGTACCGGTGTCCATGAAATCGGAAAAATCATTATTTTTTGCTTCCAAAGGACGGGTCTGTCCTGTCCAGTCTGTAACAACCGTACCCATTTTAGGACCCCAGGAGTTACGCGAGGTAGCCACAAATGCTCCGTCTGTACCCTGACCGTATTCATTCTGGAATTCCGGTTGAATCATTACATTTTCAAAAGTAAAGTTGCTATTGTATGACACTTTGGTTCTGCCACCCTGGCCTTGTTTGGTTGTAACCAGAATCACACCGTTACCACCGCGTGAACCGTAAAGAGCTGTAGCCGAAGGACCCTTCAGTACAGAAATTGATTCAACATCATCAGGATTCAGCATGGATAGTCCGTCACCGGTATCCGAATAACCTGCACCCCAAGAGTTTGTATTTACGTCGTCAACGCCTTGAGAGTTGTCGAACGGAACCCCGTCCACTACCACCAACGGCATATTATTACCGGATATAGAGTTGTTACCGCGGATGACGATACGGTTTGAACCACCGGGAATAGAAGTTGAAGAAATATTCATACCGGCAATCTTACCATTCAGTGATGTGGCAATGTTTGCAGTCCGGTTTTCAATAAGAGCGTCCCCTTTTACGTCTTGCACTGAATAGCCGAGCGCCTTCTTTTCACGCTTCATACCTAAAGCCGTCACCACTACCTCATCCAGAGCATAGTCTGTTCCGCTTAACTGTATTTTGTACGTAGCATTATTTGTAACAGGAATTTCCTGTGCGTCGAATCCAATGAAAGATACTACCAAGGTTTTTCCATTGGATGGAATATCCAGAGAGAACTTGCCGTCGATATCTGTTGCTGTACCGATGCCTGTTCCTTTTACAAGTACAGTTGCTCCGATAATCGGTTCGCCTTGAGTGTCTGTCACTACTCCGGAAATCCTTCTTGAGTTCTGTGTACTAGACGAAGTGGTATTTTGTGCACTTACACTCATTCCAGGGATGTAACCGCCACATATAAGCATTAGGCCGGTTACTGATAGAATTAAAAGTTTTTGCATTAACATAGATTTAATAAACAATAATGGTTAATAGTCCAGAATTATATCATCATATATGATTGGCTTGCTTTGAATATTTGTAACTTAACTTGAAAATAATGTTGTTATTTTCTCATACTCAAAGAATTACCAGAGGCTGTTGGGCAGCTGTCACATTACCAATGTCTATGAACAGTACACTTATAGTTACTGCTGAGAGGAGTTTGCTGTTTGCGAATCCTTTTCTTTTGCGATCTTCATTCATAAAAAGTTGATGATTTTGTTGTTAACTAAAATAGTCTTCTCTGAAAGAGTAAGAATGGGCAATTGAGAATAGCTTTGAGGCTATTTCTGCTGTCAGGTGGGGTCTTGTTCCATAGGCTCTTTTTTGTTTTTAGGTTTAACTTATATTTTATCTCTCTTATTTTAATTATACATTAGCTAAGTTCCAAGAGAACTTGGTAAATACATTGTCGGTTAAAAATTAAAATACACTAAATACTGTTACTATTTAGTTGGTTGTTTTAAGAGATAAACTCGTTATTAACAAAGGTGATGAAACGCCATTTCTTCGTTTCTTCTTAGCAAAGATATATTATAATTTAATATCAAGAACATTCCTTTGCATTTATTTAACTTTATATTTATATATTTGCTCTTCGAGAAGGTTTACACCTTCTGCGATATGCTTTATATACAAATATTAAGGTTCTTCAATATTTAATGAATGGAAGTCAATCAGTCCATTCATGGGAGTTTCTTCAATCACGTCCAACTCAATACCAAAGTCACCGGCGACTTCTCTTAGAATCGGGGCATAGCTATAGGCTAACGAACCTACAAAGCGGATTGGATAGTTCTTATAATCATATTGGCATACATTCCTTGTGAAGAAGTTGCGCAAATTGGTGATTATTAGTTCGTAAACATAATCATCACTCGTATAATCCGCCAGGAAATAAGAAATAGTGGATAGAAAACGATTAGGAAACGGGCGATTATAAACAGACTCCATTACTTCATTGGGGCTAATACGGAATTTCTCAAAGAAATCAGCCATTACCTCTTTGGGAGCCAAGCCCTTTAGTACATCCGAAAGAAAATGCTTGCCTAATACAGCACCACTACCTTCATCTCCCAATATATATCCGCCTGCTCTGACATTTTTTACAATAATCTTTCCGTTGTAAAAGCAAGAATTAGATCCGGTGCCTAAAATGCAGGCAATTCCTGCTTCACATTTAAACAGACCACGGGCGGCGGCAAGTAAGTCACTCTCTACTTGGATCGGAGTTTTGAACTGTGCTACTAATGAGGCACCCAATACATTCTTTTTCTCATAAGAAGTACAACCGGCTCCATAATAATATACTTGCTCCAGTTTTCTTTTGAAAAAAGTTTCGGGTAAACCTAAACGCACACTCCGGCTGATCTCTCTTCGGGTTTGGAAGAAAGGATTAAGTCCCTCTGTAAAAACACGTTGTATCAGGTGATTGTCTTCAACCAAAGCCCATTCAGTTCTTGTCGAACCACTCTCTGCAATCAGTTTCATACGCAGTTAGATTTAGAATTGGATACAAATATATAGTTTTTTTTAATATACCAAGACAAAAACTTCCAAAACTTCACTTAATCGTTTGGTTTTCGTGCTTTGCATTACTTACTGAAAAGAATATCTGAGGAATACATGGTTAAAGTGTAAAAAAGAGGTGAACTACTGCATATCTCCTTAAATTTATATGGAAGAATTGTAACCCGTTTTCTTGTGGGTTAAGTACCTCTTTTGCAGGGCTACACCTTTTGCTATAAAGGGTGTAGCTATCATGTCAAAAGGGTGTAGCCATCCGAAGTAAAGGGTGTAGCCATCTGAAATTGCCCTCACAGCTACTTCCTGAAGGGGAGGAAGTATTCTATTCCTGAAAGTTCATTCCTATAAGGACTCAATTTTTATGAATCGGAATAGACTATCCCTTTATCATTCTGGCTATATCTGAGACGTACCTGAGTCGTAATTGCTCCTGGTAGGCATCGAAAAATAAATTTAGAGCAAAGCTATCCTTCTAATACATATTTACCAAGTTCTCTTGGAACCGTTGAACTGTAATATAAATAAGGAGAGATAATATATAAGTTAAACCTATAAAATAGAAGAACGCCTATGGAGAAGAAATCTATCTGACAGGAGAAATAGTCAAAGCTATTTCTATACAGACTATCCTTACCCTAATTATTTTAGAGAAAACTATTTTAATTAACAACAAAATCATCAATCATTTATGAATGAAGAACGCAAAAAACGAGGATTGGCATATAGCAAATTCCTCACGGCAGTAGCAATCAGTGCACTGCTATTAGGCAGCGATAATGTGATGGCTACCCAAACTGTTTCAGGCAATGTTCCGGATATAAAAGAGCAGCTACAAACTATCGCTGTTACAGGTGTAGTCTTGGATGCTTCTGATGAACCGATTATTGGCGCCAGCGTGGTCGAAAAAGGCACTACCAACGGTGGTATTACAGATATTAATGGAAGGTTTACATTGAATGTAAGGCCAGGGGCTATATTGAAAATCTCTTATGTCGGTTACCAACCTCAAGAAGTAAAAGCTACCCGAACTATGAAAATAGTTTTGGCGGAAGATAGTGAAATTCTATCAGAGGTGGTAGTAGTAGGTTATGGCTCTCAAAAGAGGGAGAACCTGACAGGAGCAATTGCGACGGTAGATGTAAGCAAGACTTTAGAGGGACGCCAGATTCCTGATATCGGCCGGGGGTTACAAGGCACTACGCCGGGGTTGTCTGTCGTTATTCCAAGTGGCGAAATAGGTTCGGATCCGACTATAAAAGTACGTGGACAAATCGGCTCCATCGATGGTAGCTCTACACCGCTGATTTTGTTAGACAACGTGGAGATTCCTTCTATTCAGATGGTGAACCCTGATGATGTTGAATCTATCACCGTATTGAAAGACGCAGCTTCTGCTTCTATTTATGGTGCAAAGGCGGCTTTTGGTGTAGTATTGATCACTTCAAAAAAGGGTGCTAAAAGTGAGAAAGTAGAAGTAAGCTATTCCGGTAATTTCTCTTGGCAAAATATTTCCAAAAAGATGGAAATGGCAAGAGTTGATGGTATTCAGTATCGCATTGATGCGCTGAAACGTGCCAAAGGCACTCTATATGGAGCATTCTGGTATGTAGATGAAACCAGTCTTGAAAGAGCTAAGGAATGGGACAAAACCTGGGGTGGTAAGTTAGGGGTCAATGATCCGTTCGTATACGGCCGCGACTGGTACGTAGATGCTTCTAATCGTAAGTTCTCTATACGTACTTTCGATCCTTATGATTACATGATTCGTGAATGGGCTCCTTCGCAAACACATAATATCTCGTTGAGCGGCAGGAGTGGTAAGACTGTGTTCAATGTCGGTTTAGGCTATTTGGACCAAAATGGTTTGATGAAATTGGCTAAACATGATGATTTCCGCAGATGGAACGGTTCTATACGTTTAAGTACCGAAATCAACAAGTATATTACAGCCCGTGCCGGAGCTAATTATTCGAAACGTAACAAACGCTATGCTTACGCGACAAACTCTACAACGGCTGACCCATGGCTCTATCTCTATCGTTGGGATAGTACTTATCCGATAGGATATGATGAGAACGGAAATGAAATGCGTAGTCCGGCTTCTGAAATTCATCAGGCGAACACTGCAAACAAAGAGAATAATTACTTGAGTTTCAATGTAGGCGCAACTCTGCAAATAACGAAGGATTGGAAGTTTGACATCGATTATACTTATGCAGGCGAAGACCAGATATGGAAAAAAAACGGTACTAAATTTACAGCCGCTGATACATGGACGTCTCCCGTCAAGAGATTGGATGGTAACGGTAACCAAATATACGTTAATAATATGGGAGAAGTGGTATCAGCAGGTACTGAAGGTGCTATGCCTGCATACGACTTGAGCTATCGGCAGTATACTGCAGACGGTGCTAATCCTGACCATATTCGTCGTGAAGTGACTAACGCTAAAAGACATACGCTCAATATTACAACTGATTATAATTGGCAGATCAACGAAAAAAACAATTTGAAGGTATTGGTTGGAATGAACCGGACTGACTGGGAATCTGAAGATAATTGGTCGCAGATCACTAACCTTACAGATATTAATAACCTCAGTTGGGATAAAACCATCGGCACGCAGACTTCCAGCGGTAACCTCTACTGGGATGGTCAGCTCGGTTTCTTCGGACGTGTCAATTACAATCTGATGGACAAATATTTGCTGGAAGCGAACATCCGCTATGATGGTTCTTCTAAATTTCCCAGCAATCTACAATGGCGCGCATTCCCTTCTTTCTCTTTAGGCTGGCGCCTCAGTGAAGAGAAATTCATGGACTGGTCCAAAACGTTCCTCTCTTCTTTGAAACTCCGAGGTTCTTGGGGTATGATTGGTGATCAGACTGTATCCAGTTCATTGTATGTGCCCACTATCAGCCAGGGACAGGCAAGTTGGCTTGATCCGAGTGGTAATAAGATTATTTATGCCGGAACTCCAGCGGCAGTAGATCCTAGAATCACTTGGCAAGATATAGCCACATTGGATTTTGGTTTCGATGCGCGATTCTTTAACGGTGAATTAGGGGTAACATTCGACTGGTATCAACGCGACACCAAGAACATGATTGTTCCGGGTGAAGGTGTTACATGGACTTTTGGTGCCGGTTCTCCGAAAGGGAATTTCGGCTCTTTAAGAACACGAGGCTGGGAACTTTCTATCGACTATAATCATCGATTTGAAAACGGATTAGGGATCAACGCTATGGTTTCTTTGTCGGATGCCCAGACTGAAATCACTGCTTATGGTGATACAAAGAGCATTGACAGTTGGTATATAGGGAAAAAATATGGTGAAATATGGGGCTATCGCACAGATCGCCTTTATCAAAAAGACGATTTCGTATATGCCGATGGTAAGTTAGTTACCGTTTGGGCCTTGAATGGTAAAGAAGTGCCCGCTAACACTCCCGGCGCTAAAGAAATGAACAAACTGAAAGATCCGAATGGGGTATATCAAGATTATTTCCAAACGGGAACAATAAAGTTTGGCCCCGGCGATGTGAAATATAAAGATGTGAATGGTGATGGGAAAATTGATGGCGGTTCCCGATCAGTAGGTACGGTAACCGATGAAAATGATCCGAATTACGGTAAACGTGATACGGGGGACTTGGAAGTTATTGGTAACTCTACACCGCGTTACGAATATGGTATCCGTTTGGGTGCTGACTATAAAGGCTTTGACTTCTCTATCTTTATGCAGGGTGTAGGTAAACGCGATATTTGGGGTGCCGGTTTTCTTGCTATCCCTGGCTTTAATACGGGTGACGGTGCTATGCCGCAGGCTATTGCAGGTAATTATTGGAGAGAAGATCGTACAGATGCTTTTTATCCGGCCGCTTATAATCTGGCAGGTTCCAATACTGGTTTCAACATGCAAACACAGGATCGATACTTGCTCAATATGTCTTATTTCCGTATCAAAAACATCACGCTAGGTTATACACTGCCTGCCGTATGGACTAAGAAAGTACTGATTAACAAGGCTCGTATTTATGTGGCCTGCGAAAATTTCTTTACGTTTGACAAACTGGGAGGTTTGCCGATTGATGCGGAAGAAATCTCAGGTTTCTCTATGTTCAACTCTACAAACTATAACTCCGGCCGTACAGGTGTTGGTACGCCAACCATGAAGAATATGTCTGTAGGTATTCAGTTAAACTTCTAAAAATATATCAATATGAAAAAATATATATTAATCATACTCTCTGCGGTAGTTCTAGCTACTACATCTTGTGATGACATTTTGGACCGCCCGCAACTAAACACTCCGACTGATGGCACCTTTTGGAAAACCGAGATGGATGCCCGTCTGTATGCCAACGGGTTTTATAGGAACTATTTTGTAGGCTATGCTGATGGATGGACAACTAATTATGCTCCTTTGCGTGGTTACTCCTTTTCGGATGATTTAGCTTCTACAGGTCAGCAGTCATCGTTTAGCAATTCGATTCCCAGTACCCTCGGCAGTTCAAATACAGGTGATTTGGCTACCTATCAGACCCAGTACGTTGGTCCGACTTGGAATTTTACCTGGATTCGTAAAGCGAACGTTTTTATGGAACGTCTGGAAGCTAATATGAAAGGGAATGTAACGGAAGAAGCGTATAATCACTGGCATGCTGTAGCAGCTTTCTTTAAATGCTTCTCTTACTCCCGGTTGGTAGCTGTATTTGGTGACGTACCCTACTATGAAACCTCATTTGCCAATAGCGACCTGGAAGCCATGTATAAAGACCGCGACAGCCGTGTATTTGTAATGGATAAAGTTTATGATATGTTAAAGAATGAAGTGTTGGTCAATATACGCACTAACGATGGCGATAACACTTTGAACCGGTATGTTGCAGCAGCGTTTGCCTCTCGCTGGATGCTTTTTGAGGGGACATGGCAGAAGTATCATGGCGGAGACCAGACTGCGGCAAACAAATATTTGCAGTTGGCAAAGGAAGCTGCCGAAATAGTAATCAATAGCGGTAAATACGCTATCGACACTCCATTCCGTGATGTGTTCGGTTCGCAGGACTTGAAAGGTAATAAAGAGGCTATTATGTATCGTCATTATACATTCGAAATGCTTAAACACCATATTGCATCTTATTCTAATGGTGTAGAAAGCCAGGCGCCAGCCCCCAATCTTGCGCTAGCAAAGTCTTTCATTTGCCAGGATGGTAAAGTTTATCAGCATTCTGATCTTGAGAATGCAAAGTTGTTGAGTGTAGCAAACTTGGCAAAAACTCGCGATCCGCGTTTTGAGGCAACATTTATTGATCATGTGAATATCAATTCTGTCACACTGCTGTATGCTTCCAAATTCATCGATCGTGAAGCATTGACGATGGATAATCCCAAGAACAATCCTATTTATGATTCTAATACCAATACAAATGATGCTCCGGTAATCCGTTACGCGGAAGTGCTGTTAAATTGGATTGAAGCTAAAGCTGAATTGGGTGGGGTAACTCAAGAAGATATCAACGCGTCTATTAATCAGTTAAGACGCCGTCCGCTGGATGCTACTGCACAGGCTAAAGGACTGAAAAACACTGCCGATATGGTATTAGCCGATATAACAGAAAATTTTGATCCTGCTAGGGATAAGGATGTCACCCCATTGATTTGGGAAATCCGCCGTGAACGCCGCATGGAGTTGTTTTATGAGCACTGCCGTTTGCATGACATCAAGCGTTGGAAGAAATTGGAGTATATGGACAACAACAAGTATCCGGATACAATGATAGGCCCTTGGGTAGATATGGTAAAAGAAGTTCCGGCTTACTTGGATGAACAGTATATTGGCAAGAGACAGGTCAAGAAGGAAGACGGTACAGTCATTACTTTCGATGGGAGCAATGCCTCCGAAATGGTAGGTTATTATATGCCTACTAATGTTCAGCCGCGTAATACTTTCAGTGACCGGAGTTATTGTTCTCCTGTAGGAGAGCAAGAAATCAATGCTTATGCGGAGAAAGGTTTCAAACTGACGCAGACAACAGGGTGGTAACTTTGTATAATAGTTTCTGAATCATTCTGGTTAAGAATATAATGCCCGCCCATTTGTGTTTTCAGCATAAATGAGTCGGGCATTATTGTTTATTCATTCATAATATAATGTAAATATGAAAAAATGCTTGCTTTTATTCTATTGGGCATGCACTGTATGTATGCTATATGCACAAGACAAGAATACTTCTTCTTTTCTTTTTGATGATTTTCAAGAAGCGGTTGTCTATTTCAAGAACGGTTCGCAATTTCGCGAAAAAATGAATTACAACATACTGGCAAACAAATTTTATTTTGTTGATCGTGTTGATAATAAGGTGAAGGCATTAAGTAACCCGCAAGATATACAGGTTATAAAATTCGGTAACCGGGTGTTCTATACGGAAGGGAATAATGGTATCGAGATTTTGCCGACGAATCCTGTACTGTATGTACAATACAAAGGGAATATGCGCAAAGAAGCCTCAAAAGGTGCGTTCGGCCAACCTACAGAAACAACTTCTGTAAAAACATACGGAGGAACGTATGCAGGACGCGGAGAACGTTATGATTTCGATCCGGAGAAGTTAATACTCGGGAGCCGATATAACATTTATTGGATAGAGCAAAAAGGAAAGAAAAAGCCTTTCAAGAATTTCAATCAGTTTTTGAAACTATATCCTAAACAGAAAGAAGAACTAAAGAGGTTTATCAAAGAAAACAATGTAGATTTCAATAATGTACAGCAAATCTCTATTTTGTGTATGCACGCTGAGTCTATTTATAACATTACCGACTAAAGTTACATTATTAAATGGTCATTAAATTAATGACCATTTAATAATGCAACGATAAAGACCAAGGGATAATGAGCGGATGATTATGAGATGAAAGATACAATCTTTTTTGTCCAATCCGCTAAATATAAAGGGATATTAATCAGTGTCCCGTCTTGCTTCAGATTGTTTAATGAATAGCGCAACTTGCATACCGGATGATAGGTTGCATCATAAACAGATAAGCTTTTACCTCCCAAACGGGTTTGAGCTTTTACTTCAACAGGGATAATGTCACTATCGGATTGAATGATAAAATCGACTTCCGCTTTTCCTAAAGAAGTCCAATAGCGTGGAAGGATGTCATATTGAGGCGCTAAACTTTGCAAAACGTAGTTTTCGGCAACAGCACCTTTAAATTCTGTATAAGTTTCATTTCCTAAAAAGATAGCTTCCGGCGGAAGACCTGACAATTCACGTAATAATCCGACATCAGATAAATAAACTTTAAATGCAGACAAATCATCGTAAGCTTTTAAAGGAAGAAAGGGCTTGGTGGTACAAAACACCCGATAAATCAAACCTGCGCTTTCCAACCAAAGCAGAGCGTCTTCATAATCACGGGCACGAGCGCCGGGTTTGACCATTTTGTAAACAAACTTTTGGTTCTCTTTGGCTAACTGGCTTGGGATAGAATTCCATATATGGATAATACGGGGAATATCCTTGTTTTCAGCATGCTTTGAAAAATCTAAAATATAGGCGTTAAGTATTGCCTGTTGTTCCTTTTTGACTTTTTCCATGCCTTTGTTTTCAAGGAAACTGTTGATGACAGCAGGCATGCCACCTATTACCAAATACTGCTGGTACAACTCGCTAAGGCGGTCTGTAATAAATTGAGGTAAAGCTGATATCTCGGACAATTCTTCCACGTAATTATATAGTTTCTCATTGGCTGTTTTCAGAAACTCTTTGA
This sequence comes from Bacteroides sp. 14(A), assembly GCF_000526555.1. Classification (NCBI taxonomy): domain Bacteria; kingdom Pseudomonadati; phylum Bacteroidota; class Bacteroidia; order Bacteroidales; family Bacteroidaceae; genus Bacteroides; species Bacteroides sp. 14(A). The sequence continues at coordinate 121,543 of NZ_JAGH01000001.1, forward strand.
ATGTGAGGGGATATAAATCGAGAAAATCAACTTTGCCTACCGGAAATGACTCCCCTTTAGTCAAAGCTACGCCTAATAATGAACCGGCAGCTACTACAACATATTCGGGTGAATCTTCGTAAAAATACTTTAATGAGTTTAAGGCAGAATTACATTCTTGAATTTCATCGAAAATGAGCAATGTCTCATTCGGTAAGATAGGGTAATCGGTCAGTAAGGACAATTGCGAGATAATCCGCGAAGGCTCTTTGGTCATTTTAAAGATTTCATGGATAGAATGATCCTTATCAAAATTGAATTTGACGGTGTATTTGAATTCTGTTCGTCCAAAATACTCAAGAATCCATGTCTTGCCAGTTTGACGAGCCCCTTTTAAAATAAGAGGTTTTCTCTCTGGATTGCGTTTCCACGTTTTCAATTCTTCGATTATACTACGATATAATTCCATAATAACTACTTTTATGTTTCGATTATTGGCAAAATATCACAAAACAGGTTCCGTTTATTGGCAAATATACCATAAATCGGAATATGAACAAATAATAAAGAGCTAAATAACATTTCTAATAAGAAAAACACAAAGAATAATTTGGCGTTAGCTAATTAAATGGGCTTTAATTAAATAATCCTCTATTTAATACAAAAACAAGGCATAAAAGATAAGTATATCGGACATGCGGCATCTATATATCGGACGCGTCACATCTATATATCGGATGCGCAGTATCTATATATCCAACGTCACCGATATATAGACGCTAAAAGAACAGGATGAAATCAGACTTGCCTGAAATTACATTGCTTGTTGTGAATAAGAACAAGCAATGTAATCATTCTCAACATTACTTGTTCCAGATCACAACATTACTTGCTTTCAGGTCAATCTTTCTTCTTTCAGGTTTCAGTTTTCCCCGAACGCCCTGTTCATCGGCATTCCGGCTGAAAGATACCTGAAACAGTCATAAGGTTGAAAGTTTCAGCTGTAACACCGATGAACAGGGTGCTCGGGGAAAACTGAAGGACCTGAAAGAGTATTTTCAGATTAAATAATTAGGTATAAGATGATACTCCATTTAATTCATTATCTGAAAGAAAGATATTAATTCTGCCAACAGATGTTATTATATTCTTTTTACCATAAAAAACTCGGCAATGTTCTCTTGGAACTTAGCTGATATATAATTATGGTAACAGAGATATAATATAAGTTAAACCTATAAATAGAGAAAGAGCCTATGAAACAGAAACTTATCTGACAGGAGAAATAGCCTTAGCTATTTCTAACTGACTATCCTTACCCCAACTTTTTAGAGAGAACTATTTAATTAATAACAAAATCATCAATCTTTTTATGAATGAAGATCGCAAAAAACGAGGATTAGCACATAGCAAATTCCTCACAGTAGTAGCAATGAGCGCACTGTTTTTAAGTAGCGGTAATGTGATGGCTACTCAAGTTGCTTCGGATAATGTCTTGGAAGTAACTGAGCAGTTACAATCTATTAATGTTACAGGTTTGGTCGTAGATGCGACGGGCGAGCCGATTATCGGTGCCAGTGTGGTAGAAAAGGGAACGACGAATGGTATTGTAACTGATATCGATGGTAAGTTTATTTTGAGTGTAAAGACTGGAGCTATATTAAAAATATCATTCGTAGGTTATCAGCCTCAGGAAGTGAAAGCTACACCTACTATGAAAATCGTGTTGAAGGAAGATACGGAATTACTGGATGAAGTTGTAGTTGTAGGTTATGGTGTACAGAAGAAAGCTAATCTAACAGGTGCGGTAACTACTGTAGACTTGAATAAGACTATGGCGGGACGCCCTCAGCAAGATGTATCCAAGGCATTGCAGGGTGCGGTTCCTGGTTTGAGCATTACTACAGAAAATGGTGATATCAACGGGAATGCTTCAATGCGTATTCGTGGTGTCGGTACGTTAAGCAACTCTGAAAAGAGTAATCCACTGATTGTGGTGGATGGAGTTCCGATGGACGATATCTCTTTCTTGAATACGCAGGATATTGAAAGTATCTCTGTACTGAAAGACGCCGCTTCTACCTCTATTTATGGTACCCGTGCTGCCTTTGGTGTTATTTTGATCAATACAAAGAGTGCTAAACCGACGGAAAAGGTTACTATAAATTATAGCAATAACTTTGCTTGGGATCAAGCAACCTACCTTCCGAATTTCTCGGATGTTCCCACACAACTTCGTTCTGCGTTGGAGGCTAAGGCAAATGCCAACCAATATGAAGTCGAACTTTTTGGTATGTATTTCGATAAGTTGTTGCCTTATGCTGAAAAGTGGGCACAACAGAATGGAGGAAGAAAACTGAAATACGGTGAAATGAGACCGTATCAGAGCGATAGCAATGTCGGTGATTATACCATCATTGACGGAACTCCTTATTACTATGCCGATTGGGATGTTCAGGATATTTATTATAGCAAAGCTGCTCCTTCGCAGAGCCACAACTTATCCGTTCAGGGAAGTTCAGGTAAAACTAACTACTACCTTTCTTTTGGCTATGATGAGAAAGAAGGTATTATGAAGGTGCGTCCGGATGAGTTGAAGAAGTACAACGTTTCAGTAAATGTGACTACGAATTTATATGATTGGTTGCAAGTAGGCGCACGTGTCAATTACTCCCGCAAGGCTTATCAACGCCCTGATATTTACAGTAGTACTTATCAGACCCTTTGGCGCTGGGGTTCTTTCTTCATTCCATCAGGCACCATTGATGGTTATGATACTCGCCTCATGGCTATGCGTAAACAAGCATCTGATCGTAAGGAAATAACAGACCTTACTCGTATGAATGCATTCTTGAAAGCTGAAATTATCAAGGGGCTTACTTTAAATGCCGATTTTACTTATGCAATTCAGAACTTGAACAGTGGTTCTGAGGACTTTTCGGTCTATGGTATCAACTGGTCAGGAATGCCTGTTCCCAGCTATATCGTTACCAAAAGTAATTCAGCTATTTGGCGTGATAATTCCAAGCAGAATACTTGGACTCTGAATGCGTATGCCAACTATGCCAAGACTTTTGCAAAGAGTCATAACTTGAATGTAATGGTTGGAGCCAATGCGGAAGAAGTGGATTACACTTATTTATATGGATATCGCAAAGGACTGTATGATGAAGCATATCCCGAATTGAATTTGGCGAGCCAAGATGGACAGCAAATAAACTGGTCACATACTTCCCGTGCATCAGCCGGTTATTTCGGTCGTATTAACTACGATTATAAGGGTATCTATCTGTTGGAAGTGAATGGACGTTATGACGGTTCTTCCAGATTCCCGCACAATGATAAATGGGCATTCTTCCCTTCTGCCTCTATAGGATATCGATTCTCGGAAGAAGCTTATTTTGCACCGTTGAAGAAAGTTATCAGCAATGCTAAATTCCGTGCATCCTATGGTGAAATTGGAAATGAAGCTATCGGAAACTATATGTTTGAAGAATTGATCAGCCAACGTGAAAATACATCGGCTACGGGATATATTTATTGGGTAGATGGCAATGGGGCCAATGCTAACAGATTGACTCAATACAATATGCCTAAACTGGTATCGAAGTCTCTTACCTGGGAACGTATCCGCACTACTGACATTGGTTTGGACTTAGGTTTCCTGAATAATGAACTGACCGTAGGTTTTGACTGGTATCAACGTGAAAACCGTGATATGCTTGCTCCAGCTCAAGTTTTGCCGAACAGTGTAGGTGCCACTGCTCCTTACGATAACGCAGGTACACTGCGTACTCGTGGATGGGAGTTGAACCTCGACTGGCATCATAAATTCGGTGAATTTAATGTTTATGCCAATTTCAATCTTAGCGATTCTAAAACGAAAGTAACAAAGTGGAATAATGATACTAAGTTGCTTAGTTCTTATTTTTCGGGCAAGACTTATGGTGACATTTGGGGCTTCGAAACAGATCGTTATTTTGAAGAATCAGACTTTACAGGTCAGAATGCAGATGGTTCATGGATCTATAAGTCAGGCGTTGCCAGCCAGTCCGCACTTGAACGGGCTCCGTTCCACTATGGTCCTGGTGATATTAAGTTCAAAGATTTGGATGGCAGTGGTGCGATTGACGGTGGAAAAGGAACAGCTGATGATCATGGTGACTTGAAAGTTATCGGTAATTCACTTCCTCGTTACGAATATAGCTTCCACTTAGGTGGTAGTTGGAAAGGCATTGACCTGGATTTGTTCTTCCAAGGCGTAGGCAAACGTTCTGATTGGACTATTGCTTCTCTGAATTTCCCGATGATGCGTTCTGCCGACTTAGCTGTTTACGAACATCAATCAAGTTACAACAGAGTGTTCTATAGTGATGACTGGAAAACAATTACCGGCTATGATATCAACCAAGGCAATACTTATCCTCGTTTATATCCGGGAAATGAAGCCAAAGGTACTGTATCGGGTATTGCGAACGGTTCCAACAACTACTATCCGCAAAGCCGTTACTTGACTGATATGTCTTATCTCCGTTTAAAGAACGTAACTGTCGGTTATACTTTACCGAAGGAATGGACCCGCAAAGCTTTCATCGAAAAGGCGCGCATCTACTTTAGCGGTAGCAACCTCTTCTTGCTTTACAAGGGTAGCGATCTCCCCGTTGATCCGGAAATCAGTACAGGCGACGGGCTTACTTCAGCAGGTTGGGGACGTACGGCACCTATTACCCGTACTTTCTCGTTCGGTATTCAGGTAACCTTATAATAATGATTAAAACAATAAGAATGATGAAAAAGCTATTCATATACGGAACAATGGCACTGATGGCCTTGACAAGTTGTAATGACTTTCTCGACAAAGCACCTTTGGATGCCTTTACCAATACTCCTGCATATTGGAGTAATACGAGTAATCTTGACAACCAATGCAATACGTTCTATAACAACTATTCAGGTTATGGAAACGGCAGTGGTAGCGGATGGTACTATTTTAAGACATTGAGTGATGATCAGGTAGACTATCAGTCGACAGTCTGGACTTACACAAGTGTAGTGGCTACTTCTACAAATTGGTCCGACCCTTTCACCGAAATCCGTCGTGCTAATTATATTATCGAAGGATTGAAAACATCTTCTCTTGATGACGCTGTTAAAGCTAATTATGAAGGTCTGGCACGTTTGAACCGGGCATGGGAATATTATCAATTGGTTCGCATGTATGGTGACGTACAGTGGATAACTACGGTTGTAGACCCGGCAGAAAAAGATGTGGTTTACGGACCACGTACGGATCGCGATATTGTAATGGACAATGTCCTTGAAGATCTGAACTATGCTACGACTACAATTACGGGAACCAACAAGCAACGCTTCAGTGCTGACATGGCACTGGCTATGAAAGCTGACATCACGTTGTACGAAGGTACCTACTGTAAGTATCGCAATGCAAATGACAATGCTGGTAAGGCTGCCGACAACGCTCGTGCTGAGAAGTACTTGCGTGAATGTGTGTCTGCTTGTGAAACTTTGATGGGGAAGGGATATTCATTGAATCCGAGCTACCAAGGAAATTATAATTCAATATCGCTCAGCTCCAATCCGGAAATGATATTCTATAAGCCTTATTCGCAGAATACATTTATGCATTCTACTATTGACTACACTATAAATACCAGTGGTACCAGCGGTATGACTAAAAATGCTTTTGACAGTTATCTGTTCCTTGATGGTAAGCCCAAAGCAACCACTACAATGGATACCAATGATGCCGCAGTAAAAGATGCAAATGGAAAGTATAACCTTGAGTCTGTGCTTGCTGTTCGCGATAAGCGATTGGCGATTACTCTCGATCCTGTATTATGCTTTAAGGGTAGTGCTTATAGCCGTGCCGGAGTTGCTGCATTTACTTCTACTACCGGTTATGGCATAGCTAAATATGATAATACGGCGGAATTGTCAGTAAGTGACCGTAACAGTATTGGCAAGCAATATACAGATTGCCCGCTTTTCTGGTTGTCTGTTGTCTATCTGAACTTTGCTGAAGCCAAGGCAGAGCTTGGAACATTGACGCAAGCCGATCTTGATAATTCCATCAATAAATTGCAGGAACGTGCCGGTCTGCCCGCTATGACTACCAGTCCGGAAGCCGATCCGGCTAATAATATGGGTGTCAGTAATTTGCTTTGGGAAATCCGCCGTTGCCGTCGTTGTGAGTTGATGTGCGATAACTGGACACGTTATTGGGATTTAATTCGTTGGCATAAGCTTGATTTACTTGACTCTTCCAAGAATCCTACGATCTATCTTGGGGCTAACATGAAGAATGTAGAAAATCCGGAAGTGGATGTTAATAGTGATGGGTACATGATTGGTTCCAATACCATCAACCAACCGCGTACCTACGAGGCTAAGCATTATTTCTATCCTATACCTACCACTCAGCTGACTCTGAACTCGAATATGGAACAGAATCCGTTCTGGAAATAAGGTGAGATTGTTAATGGCGTAACTGAAAGAGGTTGGATTCTATTTGTTAGAGTCCAGCCTCTTTCTTGTTGGGATATAGGGGCGTTGTTGGATATCACAAAATATTCTCTATCTTTGTAAAAAGCTGTCCGATACTAAAATCATAATTTTATCATTTGAACCATGCTTAAACTAAGAATGTTGTCACAGGGTATTGCAGGACCACGGTTTGAAAAGCCGGAGGAAGTTGTTGAATGGATGGGTGCCATGCAGGCACAGGACATCAGGGCGGCGAAGTGGGCTGTAGGGTTGCGTATTGCAAGTCCCTCGCTGACGGCTGTGCAAGAGGCGCTGGATACGGGCCGGATTTTGCGTCTTCATGTGATGCGTCCCACGTGGCATTACATTCCCGGTAGAGACATCAAATGGATGACGGGGTTATCCACTAAAGGTCTGCTGTCTAAATTTCGTTTTTATGCCAAGCATTTCAGTCTGACTGAAGAAGACTTCCTCCGCAGTAAGCCCCAGATAGAAGAAGTGTTGAGCGGACAACACCTGACGAGCCAGGAAGTTCTTGAACAACTCCACTCAAAGGGCATTGCTCTCGATGAACCCATCGTGAAAATGTATCTGAGTTTTGGCGAGGCAGACGGTACCGTGTGCAGCGGCATCGAGAAGAACGGAAAGCATACCTACGCACTGACCTGTGAAAGAATTCCGGATGCCATCGAGCTCTCCCATGAGGAGGCTCTTGCAGAACTTACACGGCGATATTTCAGGAGCCACGGTCCGGCCACACTGGAAGATTTTGTTTGGTGGTCTGCATTGAATATAGGCGAAGCGCGTAATGCCATCGCTTCACTTGGCACTGAAATGATAACAGAGCGGTATAATGACCGTGAAATGCTGATACATGCTTCTTCGCCCGGGCTTGTAGGAGAGGTGGAGATTGATGAAAGAAATGTATTCCAGTTCCTTCCACCGTTTGATGAATACTTGGTAAGTTACAAAAATCGTTTAGACTGTATAAAGGAAGCGCATACGAAGTATGCTTATAATAATTTTGGTATATTTCAATCTGTAATTCTCCATCAAGGCCGTATCACCGGGAATTGGCGTAAAACTTCAAAGAAAGGGGTTTTTGATACATCTTTTTTCCCTGGGTGCAGGCCTGCTGCGAAGAAACTTATCGAAAAAGCTATAAAGGAATGTGTATTGTTCCATGAAAGTTGAATTTTTCTTTATATTGTAATATGAAAGAAGAGGCTATCTCACATTCGAGACAGCCTCTTCTTCATTAATTACCATTTCTTTAATGGATATGTCTTTATCAGTAATGCTTAGAGAGCATTCTCTTTTACCAAATATTCTGCAATCTGTACTGCGTTCAGTGCAGCACCTTTCTTGATCTGGTCACCCACAATCCAGAAAGTCAGGCCGTTTTCATTAGCCAGATCCTTACGGATACGACCTACATAAACGGGGTCTTTACCTGCAAGGAACAAAGGCATTGGATATTCCTTTTCGGCAGGGTTATCCTGCAATACCAAACCGTCGCCTTTTGCAAAAGCTTCACGAGCTTCTCCCACTGAAATAGGACGTTCTGTTTCTACCCAAATACTTTCAGAGTGAGAACGAAGAGCAGGAACGCGTACGCAAGTTGCGCTTACTTTTATGTCAGAATGCATAATCTTGCGGGTTTCGTGGAACATCTTCATTTCTTCTTTGGTGTATCCATTATCAGTGAATACATCAATCTGAGGAATGAGGTTGAATGCCAACTGGTATGCAAACTTTTCAACAGTAACAGATTCACCTGCTAACACCTGGCGGTATTGTGTGTACAATTCATCCATAGCGGCAGCACCTGCACCGCTGGCGGCCTGATACGTAGAAACGTGTACAGTCTTTATGTGAGAAAGCTGTTCGATGGCTTTCAGTGCCACTACCATCTGTATAGTGGTACAGTTAGGGTTGGCGATGATGCCGCGTGGACGATCTTTTGCGTCGGCAGCATTTACCTCGGGAACTACCAAAGGTATGTCATTATCCATACGGAAAGCACTGGAGTTATCGATCATCACGGCACCATGTTTGGTGATGGTCTCGGCATACTCTTTAGAGGTACCAGCGCCTGCGGAAGTGAAAGCGATATCAACCCCTTTAAAGTCATCGTTGTGTTGCAAGAGTTTTACCTCGATCTGTTTACCGCGGAATGTGTATTTTGTTCCGGCACTGCGTTTAGAACCGAACAACACTAACTCATCCAACGGGAAATTTCTTTCATCGAGCACACGCAGGAACTCCTGTCCCACGGCTCCGCTTGCTCCAACAATAGCTACTTTCATTTTCTTTTGTTTTTTATTAAGTTTATAAAAATGTTCTTCTATGCTTAAAAACGATAGAATTGGCTGCAAATTTATAACAATTTGCTGTATGACAACGTATAAAATGAAAACTTTTTTGTTATTTTGCAACGTAAAACCTAAAACTTGAAGCCCATGGACTTATTTGACTTCAGTCTGAAACTTCCGATTACTGATCCTACATGGATATTCCTCCTTGTATTGCTTATCATATTGTTTGCTCCCATTTTGTTGAATAGATTGCGTATTCCACATATCATCGGTATGATATTGGCGGGATTGGTAATTGGTGAGCATGGATTTAATATTTTGGCGCGGGATAGTAGTTTTGAACTGTTTGGTAAAGTTGGTTTATACTATATAATGTTTTTGGCTGGTCTGGAAATGAATATGGCGGATTTCAAGCAGAATCGGGGGAAGGCCGTAATGCTGGGATTATTAGCTTTTATTATTCCAATCATGATCGGTTTGGTGGTGAATATGACCTTCTTGAAGTATAGTTTGATCACTTCAGTCCTGTTGGCAAGTATGTATGCTTCACATACTCTGGTAGCATATCCCATTGTTATCCGGTATGGTGTATCCCGACATCGAAGTGTCAGTATTGCTGTAGGAGGTACAGCGGTGACTGATACACTTACGTTGCTGGTCCTGGCTGTAGTGGGTGGTATGTTTAAGGGAGAATCCGGTGGACTGTTTTGGGTATGGCTGGTGGTTAAAGTCGTTTTCCTTGGTGGATTGATCATGTATTTTTTCCCCCGTATCGGTCGTTGGTTCTTCCGTAGGTACGATGATAATGTAATGCAGTTCATCTTTGTGCTTGCTATGGTATTCTTAGGGGCAGGATTGATGGAATTTGTAGGAATGGAGGGTATCCTTGGTGCATTCCTTGCGGGGCTGGTGTTGAACCGGTTGATACCCCATGTTTCTCCGTTGATGAATCATTTGGAATTTGTAGGTAATGCGCTTTTCATTCCTTACTTCCTGATTGGTGTGGGAATGATGATTGATATACATGTGATTTTTGGGCATGGTGATGCTCTGAAGGTGGCAGGAGTAATGATAGCGGTTGCTTTGACCGGTAAATGGATTGCTTGCTGGTTGACACAGAAAATCTATAAGATGGGAGCCATTGAGCGGGAGTTGATGTACGGTTTAAGTAATGCCCAGGCTGCTGCTACACTGGCTGCCGTCTTGGTCGGATATAACATCATCTTGCCCAATGGTGAAAGGTTGCTGAATGATGATGTGCTGAACGGTACTGTGTTGCTTATCCTTGTGACTTGCGTGGTGAGTTCGTTTATTACTGAGCGCGCTGCCCGTAAAATAGCTATTGATGAGGCGCATTTGGAGGATGAAAAGCGTCCGACAGAACTAGAGAAGATTTTGATACCGGTTGCAAATCCGGATACGATTGAAGACTTGGTTAATCTGTCATTGGTGATACGTGACCCTAAACAGAGGGATAATCTGTTAGCGCTGAACGTAATAAATGATAATAATGCGTCGGAAGCTCTGGAACTCCGTGGAAAACGTTATCTGGAGAAAGCGGCAATGATAACGGCTTCAGCGGATGTATCACTGAAACAAATTAGTCGTTATGATCTGAATATTGCTTCGGGTATTATCCATACTGCTAAAGAACATGGAGTGACGGATGTAGTGATTGGCCTGCACCGTAAGGTGAATATCGTGGATTCTTTCTTTGGTATGCTGGCTGAGAATTTGCTGAAAGGCTTGCATCGGGAAGTAATGATTGCTAAGTTCCTGATGCCGATTAATACTTTACGGAGAATTAATATTGCCGTTCCGCCCAAGGCGGAATATGAAGCTGGTTTCCAGAAGTGGGTGGAACATTTCTGCCGTATGGGAAATACATTGGGGTGCCGGGTGCATTTCTTCGCTAACGAAGAAACAACCACGCTTTTGCAAATTCTGGTGAAGAAAAGATTTAGTTCCACCATGACTGATTTTTCTCGTTTGGACGATTGGGGAGATTTGTTGTTGCTGACCGGGCAGGTGAATTATGATCATTTACTCGTGATTATCAGTGCCCGTCGTGGTTCTATCTCTTATGATCCTGCATTTGAGAGACTTCCCGCGCAATTAGGAAAGTATTTTGCCAATAATAGTTTGATAGTGCTGTATCCGGATCAATTGGGTGAGCCTCAAGATATGTTGTCATTTTCTAACCCGCGTGGCAATAATGAGGATCAGCATTATGAAAAGGTGGGTAAATGGTTCTATAAATGGTTTAGGAAAAGTGATAAGTGATTAGTAAGGATGGAAGATTGGCGGCAAAGGACACAACTCTTGTTGGGTGATGAAAAGATGGAACGGCTACGGCAGGCGCATGTGCTTGTAGTAGGCCTGGGTGGAGTAGGAGCGTATGCGGCGGAAATGATTTGTCGCGCGGGAGTAGGGCGTATGACGATTGTGGATGCAGATATGGTGCAACCAACGAATTTGAACCGTCAGCTTCCGGCTTTGCATTCTACGCTGGGGATGAGTAAGGCGGAAATTCTTGAGAAACGCTTCCGGGACATTAATCCGGAAATTGGACTGACCGTATTGCCCGTATTTCTGAAAGATGAAAATATTCCTGAACTGCTGGACGCGGCCTCCTATGATTTTGTAGTGGATGCTATTGATACATTGTCCCCAAAATGTCATTTGATTGCAGAGGCCATGAAGCGACATATTAAGATAGTCTCCAGCATGGGAGCCGGTGCAAAGAGTGATATAACTCAGGTCTGTTTTGCCGATATATGGGATACTTATCATTGCGGGCTGAGCAAAGCAGTCAGAAAACGACTCCAAAAAATGGGAATTAAGCGTAAACTGCCGGTAGTGTTCAGTACGGAGCAGGCAGATCCGAAAGCGGTACTGCTGACTGAGGATGAAATGAATAAGAAATCGACATGTGGAACTGTTAGCTATATGCCGGCGGTATTCGGATGTTATCTGGCGGAGTATGTGTTGAAGAGATTATGATCAGCAAGCACATCTTTTGCCATCTTATTGGCAAAGAATCAGTACTTAAGTAATTATTCATTAGATAAAAATGAAGTATGTATGATACAATTACAAGGAATAACCAAGAGTTTCGGTAGCCTGCAAGTTCTGCGGGGAATCGATTTGAACATAGATAAGGGCGAGATCGTTAGTATTGTTGGTCCGAGTGGAGCGGGAAAGACTACTTTACTTCAGATTATGGGAACTTTGGATGCCCCTGATAGCGGAATGATAACGATCGACGGTACATTGGTTAGCCGTATGAAGGAGAAGGAACTGTCGGCTTTCCGTAACAAACATATTGGGTTTGTCTTTCAGTTTCACCAGCTTTTACCAGAATTCACGGCATTGGAAAACGTGATGATACCTGCATTTATTGCAGGTGTGGGGCAGAAAGAGGCTACTGCATCTGCGCTGGAATTATTGGAGTTTATGGGCCTGACTGACCGTGCCGGGCATAAGCCCAATGAACTTTCAGGTGGGGAAAAACAACGTGTGGCCGTAGCCCGTGCTCTTATTAATCATCCGGCTGTGATACTGGCTGACGAACCTTCGGGTAGCCTGGATACTCATAATAAGGAAGAATTGCATCAGCTTTTCTTCGATCTTCGCAATCGTTTCGGACAAACATTTGTTATTGTCACTCACGATGAAGGACTGGCACGGATTACGGACCGTACGGTGCACATGGTTGACGGGGAAATAGTTTGATTTTATTTTCCCGTACTCATTACTCCTGATTCATTATCGCTATTGTTTACTTTTCTTTGTGTTGCTTTGAACTTACGCCCAAAAGAAAAATTGTAGGATAAGCTGACTAGAAACATACGTGAGCTTTCCTTAATATAGCTTTTAGTCTTGTACGAGGCAAATTGATTCCAATTCTCATTCTCTACTTTATAATTATCAGTGAATGGGTTGAAAGCACCTACGCCCAAACGGAGATCTTTATATTATTAATATAGACCTAATATCTGGATGTTTTCTCCTCCTGAGAGGGTTTCTCCCCAAAAGTTGTTCCAATTGGTATTGATCTGCCAGAACAGGGAGAATCGTTTGTAATTGAATGAAGCTTGTCCTTCGTAATACCAGTTGGTATAAGTATGAGAATAATTGTTTCCATGACTCATATAATGGTTCACTCCTCCTGTAAATGAAAGTTGTAGCATATCCCATAGTGGACCTACACGGAGCATCAGACGTCCAGATAACTTTTGCCAGTCTTTCTGGTTATCCCACGTTTGTACTATTTTATTGTCTTCCTGTAACTTCTCATCCATAATGGCATTGGGACGATAATCATATGCACCCCATAGATTACTGTAGAAAATGCCTTTCTTCCATTCATAAGTCAGTTCCGTGCGATAGCACATATACGATTTCAGGTTTGGATTACCACGGCGTATCTGGAAAGAGTCTATAGTTTGTTCTATAGCACTCAGGTTACTCAATGAAGGAGTTGCATTGAATACTTCGGCTTTCCAACGGAGGTATGAGTTCTCGGAAAAAGTGTAATGCAATGTAGCTTTCGGGTTTACATTGTACTTTTTAGAAGAATCATCATTCCCGCTTTGGTTGTAATAGAAACGGGTTAGACTGATTCCTAATCTATAATCCAATTTGTTTATCTTACCACGGTATTCACTGAATATGTAACTGTTTCCCTGGTTCATCCGGGTATCATAATTATGGCCGTTTCTGTATTCGTTGTTAGAATAGGACTGGGTGTGCTTTAAGCCAAAACTCAATGCGTTTCCTTTTGAGAACTGCTTTTCGTAAATGGCTTCTCCAATTAAGGAGTATTTGTCACCCAATACATTGTTATTAATGTCAGTCAACATTTCGTTGTGTAGGCTTTCCTGATAGATACGGTGCGACTTCTCCCGGTTGTAAGTTCCTACCAGATTGAATACCAACGTCTGCTTCTTTTTTAGGTTTTGCTGATAGTAGAGGTCTAAAGAGGGGCGAGTCCAGCTATTCTTGGTGCGGTCTATCATATTTACCATATCTGTTTCATCATTCACATTATAGAGCACTCCTTGGTAATCCCAATTGGGTTGATTGTTTCCACGCAGGCGGAATGTGGCACTGAAGAGAGAATTCTTGGATGCCTGAAGGCTGTAACTGACATTCAGATTTTGCATAAACAACATGGCATGGCTGGGTTCTCCCTTTTCTACGCGCTGAGTGGTATTTCCATCTGCTAAGCGGAATGTTTCTTCATTATCCCGATACATACCGTAGAAATCGCGGGGGCCCATGTGGTAAGAAAGACCGAATTCTGATTTTTTATGATTGACTTTACCGAATACGTTGTAGCTTCCCCACATTGCATTGATTCCCTGACTGAGATCGGTGCCGAAGCTTCCTCCCGTATCGGGGCGGCGAACAATGTAATCGAGTACGATTTCCGCATTGCCATAACGTAAGCCGGGATTGTCATGATATTCTATACGGATGATATCGGCGGGGCGCAGAGCTTTTATCTCATTGATATCTGCCTTGACTCCGTTGATACGTATTTGTAGTTCACCCCCACCGGATATTCCGATTTCGTTATTCATCGGATTGACCTGGATACGTGGGAGCATCAGTTCTTGTAACAGATTGACTCCATTGGTGGAGACTTTCATCTGGCGTTCGGAAGGGAATACCAGTTTCCGGTCGGGACGGTTGATTTGATTGGAACCATTGATGATTACACCCTCCAAGGCTACTGAGGCATCTTCCAGAAAAATATCTCCCAGATCTGTATTACGTTTTACTCCATTCAATGTGATGTATTGTGTGTTGTATCCAACACAAGAAAGAACCAATCGGTAATTTCCAGCTTCTACTTTATTGAAGATGAAGCTTCCGTTATTGTTGGTAGACACACCATTTACAAAGACAGAGTCGGTGGTTTGTAGTACTACGTTTACAAATTCTGTGGCTTCATTGTCTGTTGCATTGCGTATAGTACCTTTTATCTCTATTTTTTGAGCAAATACTCCCTGTACCATACTGACTATTAGTATGGCTATTAATAATCTTTTCATTGTGATTTTTTTATTTTAATTTCTAATTTCAGACTGGCCTGTCCTGTTTCAGATTGTTTTCTATTGATTAGACGAAGTAGAGTCTGGTAAAGTTGCATCAATTGCTATTTTTTATTTAGAAAAACAAACGCCTTTTAAATCTGTTTCTATATAAGATGGATGGAAATTATAACATTTTGTTATATCTTAGCCCTGATTTTTATAACTTATATAGATTGCATTATGAAAAAAGTAATTCTTGCTTTAGTTGCATCTGCATTTGTGTCATTCACTTATGCGCAGGATGTAAATTTCGATTCCTTTAAACGAATCGAATCGGATAAGGTGTTGAACCTGTCAGCCGATCAAATTGCAAAAATCAAAAAGCTAAATAAAGAAGTGGGACCTAAGTTTAGAGCTATTGGACGGAGTAACCTTACTGGATATGAAAAGGGGCAAAAGAAGAGGGCGTTGGCTCTTGAACACAAAGCTGCCATTAGGGCTATCTTGTCAGAAAATCAAATCAAAGCATGGGAAACGCATTATGGAAGTATGAATAATGGTGAAGGCTTGCGCGGCATCATGAAAGATGATTACGATAATAGACTCGATCAATTGGAAGCGAAGTTTGAAAAAGATAAAGAGGCTATTGAAAATAGTTCTTTATCTAAAGATGTCAAAAAAGACAAGGTGAGGTCCCTTAAAAATCAATATAAACAGGAGAAGGAACACTTGAAGAATGAACGTGATGCTGCTATCCGGTCAGGAGTTTTGGAGAAGTAATTTTAAGGCTATCACTCAAAGCAGACATAGTGGCTGATTCTTTCCAGATCAGCTTTTGTAAATTCCTCGTAAAGGGAGAAAGGTTTAAGGCTCGTTAACGAGCCTTTTTTCTTGCGGTATTCTACAATGGCTTTGGCTTGATAGAAGTTGATGTAAGGGTGGGAGCGTAATCTGTCTATGCCAGTGTGGTTCAAGTTTATGCGGTGAACATTTGTCAGGTCGATACTAAACCAGGCTTGCAGTTGTTGGGTATCCAGATTGATATCCTTTAATTGTTCTATTTGGTAGAATCCGCCAAGGTGTTGCCGATAACCCACAATCAGGCGGGCAATGCCGCTTCCGATACCCGGAACCTTTTTTAATTCGGTGGTGTCGGCGCGATTAAGATCAAGAATAGTGCCGGTTTTATATTTTATATTT
The DNA here is from genome assembly GCF_000526555.1 of Bacteroides sp. 14(A). Classification (NCBI taxonomy): domain Bacteria; kingdom Pseudomonadati; phylum Bacteroidota; class Bacteroidia; order Bacteroidales; family Bacteroidaceae; genus Bacteroides; species Bacteroides sp. 14(A). The sequence continues at coordinate 137,588 of NZ_JAGH01000001.1, forward strand.
TCCACTGGTACAGTTTCTGTAATATACAGTTGTGGTGTATGACGTACTGTGTCTTCCGGTGGGATATGTATGTAAGGTGACAGAACAGAGTATTGATCTTCTGTCATTCCATATATCTTTTTAAAATCTTCCGTTTTACGGAATTTGCCACCCTTTGCCCGATAGTGCAGGATATTCTTTGTCATCCATGCTGGTAGTCCTAAGTGTCGGAATGTTATGGAGTCTGCCGTATTGGGATTGAAAGAAGCCAAGATGACGGGAATGCTTTCTACCTTCTTTGGCTTATAACTCGTATATTGCTTTTCACCGGATTGCTCTTTTTCTTCCAGTGAGGCTATGAATTCTTCATATTCCTGTTGGGCGATAGCTTGTATAAGCTTGTCATCCAGAGAGATCTGATCTCTTCGTTGCCAGGCGGATATAAGATACCCGGCGAGAAAAACGATACAGATAGTTGCTATGAGCATCAGGATACCTCGCTTTTCTCCCCGGGAAAAGTAAAAGAAATCTTTAAATAGATTCTGCATCTCCTACAATTTCAAGAATCCCAATTCCTTAATAAAGATGAGTGAAATTGCTATCGGAGCTATAAACTTCAATATGAAAATCAGCAATTTGTAGAACGTTACTTTCAGTGTTCCGTTATTGCTGACTTCTTCCCAGACAATCTTTTTATTCAGATACCAGCCGGTAAAGATGGAAATGCACAGACCACCTAACGGTAACATGATCTTAGCTGTGACAAAGTCGAACATGTCGAATAAATTCAGTCCGAACAGAGTATATCCTTTACCTACTCCCAATGAAAGAGAACATAAGGTTCCCAAAAATATACAACCGCCCGTTACGAAGCTTGCCGCGCGTTTCCGGCTCAGGTGGAATTCCTCGTGCAGATAAGCCGTCACCACTTCGTGCATAGAGATGGTGGAAGTCAGTGCTGCAACTGCCAGAAGAATATAGAACATGACTGAAAATATATAAGCTAATAAAGGTACTCCGCTAAATGCCTGTTGGAATACATTGGGTAGTGTAATGAAGATAAGACTCGGACCGGCATCCGGCTGAATACCCACCGAAAATGCAGCAGGAAAGATGATAAGTCCTGCCAATATAGCTACAAATGTATCGATAATACTGACACTGAAAGCAGTTTTAGTCAGATTCGTGTCTTTTTTGAAATACGATGCATAGGTGCAAAGGCATCCCATTCCTAGACTCAGGGAGAAGAAGGCCTGTCCCATGGCACTTAGGAATACGTTGGTAGTTACCTTATCCCATTCCGGTTTTAGAAGAAATTCCAGACCGGCACCAGAGCCAGGTAATGCAATGGAACAACCTGCCAGTATGATTAACAGAATAAACAACATCGGCATCATAATTTTGGCAGACTTTTCAATACCTTTTTCCACCCCTTTCACGATGATGAAGTGGGTGGAAAGAAGAAAGAGTACCAGCCAAATAACGGGGCGCCAGGGATTAGAAGAGAAGGAATTAAAAGTGTTAATATAATCGGCTGCTGTTTTTCCGGCAAAGTTATCGGTAACAGCTTCACCAATGAATTCCAGTGTCCAGCCAGCCACTACGGAATAGTAGCTCAAGATCAGAAAACCTGCCAATACTCCCATACGACCTACCCAACGCCAGTGCGTACCCGGTGCCAGTTTTTGATAAGCACCGGCAGTGTTGGCGCGTGAATGACGTCCGATAAGAAACTCGGATACCATGATAGGAATTCCCAATATAAGTACACATGCTAAGTAGATGAGAATAAACGCAGCACCGCCGTGATTACCTGTCTCATAGGGAAATCGCCAGATATTACCCAGACCAACCGCGGAACCTGCCGAAGCAAGTATGACACCTAATTTGCTCCCAAAATTGGCTCTGTCATTTTTAGTCATAAAAAAGTAGATTTTTCTTTCATTTCGTTATTATTCTCTACTAGAACATGCAAATATAGAAAATGTTCTGTACTTTTGCGCACAAATCGTTCATAAATTGAGATATGCTATACTATATTAAGAAATATCCGGTATCATTACTGATTATACTGACGGTAATCTATTTGTCGTTCTTTAAACCGCCTACCACCGATTTGAGCAATATTCCTAATATTGATAAAATCGTACATGTTTGTATGTATTTAGGGATGTCTGGTATGTTGTGGCTGGAGTTCCTGCGGGCGCACCAAAAAGGAGATTCTCCATTGTGGCATGCATGGGTAGGAGCGTTTGTCTGTCCGGTATTATTTAGTGGAATGGTAGAATTGTTACAGGAATACTGCACTACTTATCGTGGAGGCGATTGGCTTGACTTTGCTGCAAATACAACAGGAGCGCTGATTGCTTCGCTGATAGGATATTTTGTATTACGTCCGCGAATGGCAAAGAAACAATAATGGTGATTGACTATAAATAATCAATCACCGTACTCAGTTTAATCCCGTTCGACCCTTTGATTAGGATCGTTTTTCCATGAGGTTTGCTTTTCTGTAAAACTTCGATGACTGCCGGGGCATCCGGGTAAGTCGGGAAGTTATGCTTTGCGGCGGCGAATTGCTCTCCTACCAGCATTACATCCTTGAAACCACATTCTGCCAAGAAGTCTGCAATTTTCTGATGTTCTTTCGGACCATCCTTTCCCAATTCCCTCATATCCCCCAATATCAGCATTTTATTTTCAACTTCCATATTACGGAAGTTGCTGATTGAGGCTTGCATGCTGGTTGGATTAGCATTGTATGCATCGATAATCAGTGTATTGTCTGCTGTCTGCTTCAGTTGTGAACGGTTGTTCTGCGGGGTATATTCTCGTAGTGCTGCATCTATTTTCTCCGATGCTACCTCAAAGAAGTGACCGATAGTAACGGCAGCAAGTGCATTGGCAAAATTATATTCACCGATTAGCTGTGTTTTTACTTCATGAGATTCACCGTCTTTGCCTGCTCTCCATTCAAAAATCAGATAGGGAGAATTGCCCGTAACGTGTCCGTTGACGTATAATTCATCCGCACTTCCATAAGAAATCAGGTTCAATCCCCGAGCCATATTCCTCAGATATAAATTATCGTGGTGGATGAAGATAGTAGAGTTTTTACGTTCGCGAAGATAGTCATACAGTTCGCCTTTAGTCTTGATGACCCCTTCGAAAGAACCGAAACCTTCCAGATGTGCTTTTCCTACATTCGTGATGATTCCGTATTCCGGTTCGGTAATGTCCACTAATTCTTTGATGTCACCCGGGTGGCTGGCTCCCATTTCTATGATGCCGAGATCGTGCTCTGCTCTTAGTCGTAGTAAAGTAAGGGGAACACCGATATGATTATTCAGATTTCCTTGTGTATAAAGTACATTGTATTTTTTAGAAAGAACAGCGGCCATTAGTTCTTTGGTAGTTGTTTTTCCATTAGTCCCCGTGATGCCGATAATACGTGTACCTATTTGACGGCGGTGATAGTTGGCTAGTTCCTGTAAGGTATGCAGACAGTTGTTAACTAATATGTAGTGTGAATCTCCGGCGAGTGCATATTCGGCTTCATCTATTATAACATAGGCACTTCCCGATTCTAACGCTTTGGCTGCAAAAGCATTTCCATTGAAATTGTCACCTTTTAGTGCGATGAATAAAGAACCTTCAGGGCAGTTGCGGCTGTCCGTAGTTACACTGGTACATTCCAGAAATATCTTGTATAGGGCGGTGATATCCATAACTATCTCCTTTTTGAAACGTTGTTATTTTCTGTTGTATAAAACGTTGCAAAGATAGGCATTCTCCGCTACAGTGATACATTTACAATGAAAATGTTTTTATTCTTTCAAAGGTAAAATCAGAATAAAACGGGAACCTGTGGTATAAGTTGAATCAATGGTGAGGCTACCTCCCATCTTCTCTACAATCAGGCGACTAATGGATAAACCTAATCCGGTGCCGGGCATAAACGTATCCAGTTTGTTGAAACGTTCGAAGACAGATTCTTGTTTCTCTATCGGGATGCCTATACCTGTATCGGTTACGCTAAAAAGAATCATCTTTTCTTCTTCACGAATGTGATAGGAAAGGGAAATACTGCCATGTGTTGTGAACTTTGCTGCATTTTGCAAAAGATTCATTAGAACCTGTGAAATGCGCTCGGGATTAGTCTGCATGGAGAAATTTTCCCGTTCGGGAGTAAATATGAGTTGTACATTAGGTTTCAGATAGGAATATGTCTGATCTATGCAAGTTTGACAAACACCTGTAATGTCTGCAATGGTTTCCGCAGGAATGTTTTGTTCTCCATCCAGAAAAGAAAGGTCGAGAACATCATTGATCAGTTGCAGCAGGTTAGTGCTGTTTTGTTCAATGATATGGGCGTACTCCTTGGTGTCCTCATTGTCACCGTAGTAGCTGCTAAGTATTTGTGAGAAACCTACAATGGAATTGAGTGGCGTACGTATCTCATGGCTCATATTTTGTATGAATTCCGATTTCATGCGGCTACCTTCTTCTGCTTGTTCTTTAGCATGTTTCAGTTCTACTTGTGAACGAATCAGTTCTTTGTTCTTTTCGCTAAGCTGTTTCTGAGAGATGCGTAATCGGCTGTTGAGCAGATGCTCACGATAGAAAATAATGAATCCAAGACTCAACAGGACGATTAGGAAAATAATGATACGTTGTTTGTTTACCAGATCGCGCTGTTGTATTTGTTGTTGCAGCTCGCTTTTTTCGAGATTCAGGCGTTCTACTCCCAGCATGGCGGCAAATTCTCCTGCGGCAATATCTTCATTTGTTATCTGAATTGAATCATTTAAAGCGTAATATTCCTGATAGTATTGTGCCGATTTGGAATTGTCCCCCATTTCATAATATATAGATGCGCGTCTACGCATAGCTTCTACTTTGTACCTTCCGTTCGGGTTGAATGTAGCAATTATATAATCCAGGGTTTCTAATGCTTTTTTGAATTGCTTTGTTTCTGTGTAGTATTTTTGTAGGACTTCATAATATTCTTCTACGTTTTTCTGTACCTCTTTCTTTGAGAGAAATAATTCTTTGGCTTTTTGCAGGTTTTTCCAGGATTGGGAATAGTCTTCAATAAAAAGGTAATATTGGGCTGCACGCACATGATAGTAGAACTCTTGCGTACTACTATAAAGACAGGAGGCACTTTTGTTGAGATTCTCGAGCGCTTTATCTGCTTCCCCCAATTCGCAGTAAAGGTTTGTTAATCCTGAGTAGGAGGTAGATAGATTGTACTTATCCAGATCGTATTGTAGAATGATTTCTATTTCCTTCTTTTTGTTGTCGATAGACAGGTTGAATAATCTTTTGAGGTGATAGATAGAACCTAAGACATTGTAGGCATTGGCTATGCCATTCATGTATTTCTCTTGTTCTGCCTCTTTCATCATTTTGTTAGCCTCGTATAAGGCTATGTTATATTGGTATTGCTTGATGTAGTAATTGATGAGTCTCATACTCCAAACAAAATAGTAATATTTAGGCTGATTGGTTTTCTTCGCAAAGTTTTTAACTACTTCTACATAATGATTGATACTGTCTGGTTGGCTATTTTGGTAATAATAGAAATCCAGTTTATTGCATAATGCCACGGCCTGCATGCGTTGGTCTCCTTTTTCTTCGGCCATAAGGAAAAGTGTATCTGACATTTGCACGGTGATAGGAGAACTCACTTCGGCTTTGCAACGCATATAGTAAGCATATAATGTGCTATCTACGTTGTATTCTTTTTGTGTGTCTCTTTGCTGTCCTTGCATTGGAGAACTGTATAAAGTGCCGAGACAATACAAAATGATGAAAATAGGAAAAAACGGCTTTTTTGTGTTCATTACTAATGTGGTAAAACTCTTTTTGCAAATTTAGCCTTTCTTTGTTGGAATAAAAAGTTTTTATGGAACTTTCTGGAAACTATTATATAGGTAAAGTCAGCATAAAGCGACACCCATCCGTATATTGGGTATCAAGTACAAGATTACCACCCATTCTTTCCATAATGAGACGGCTGAGGGCAAGCCCTAATCCGGTACCTTTTGAAAATGTATCTAACTTAGCGAATCGTTCGAACACAAAATCTTGTTTGTTTTGGGGAATGCCAATGCCGGTGTCAGTGATGCAAATCATGATTTGCTTTTGTTTGGGAAGAATGCGCCAGCTAAGTGTAATACCACCTTCTTCTGTAAATTTTGCTGCGTTGTGCAGTAATTGTAATACTACCTGTTCAAGACGTGCTGGGTTTGTATGCAGATAGAGTTCGTTCTGTTCAGGTTGATAAGAAAGAACGACTCCGGGTTTAACCAGGCGTTTTGCGCGTTCCATCCATTGTAGACAAAGCTCATTTAGCTCACTCTTTGTGTCGATAGGGATGGTAGTGCCACTATCAAGACTGGATAATTCCAATACGTCGTCTACTAATTGAAGCAGATGATTACTGCCTTGCTCGATGATAGTTGTATACTCTTTCGACTCTTCGTCTTCTTCGGAAATCTTGCTACTGAGTATTTGCGAGAAACCAACTATGGAATTGAGTGGGGTACGTATCTCATGGCTCATATTCTGTATGAATTCTGTTTTCATGCGGCTGGCGCTCTGTTCTGCATCTTTGGCACGCCGCAGAACTTTATTCAGTCGGGTTTCGCGAAAAAACATAATACCGACAATTACTACTATGATACATAATAGAATGATGATATGCCGGCGTGTTTCCAATTGTATTTCCTGATTTTTCTGTATTAACTCCTTGTTCTCTAAATTAAGATGTTCCATTCCCAAAATGGTTGCGAACTCTCCTACAGCTATGTCTTCCTGGGCACTATTCAGTGAATCACTGAGTTCAAAAGCTTTTTCGTAACTCTCAATTGCTTTCTGATAGTCCTTTTTAGCAGTATAGATAGCCCCACGTGTGCGGTATAGTGTTGGGGTGATAAATCCGTTTTGGCTCAGCTTTTCAAAGGCTTGTTGGAATATCCCCAGGGCTTTATCGTATTCACCGGTTTCTATGTAGTAATTGGTTTCAATTTCCAGTAGATTAGTAGCACGCTTAATACGCAGTTCGGTATTCTTGCTGAAAAGTTGTGTGGTTTCTTTTAGTGTTTCCCGGGCTTTGACCATATCTTTGGTGTGGATGTAATAACGGAGTAGTCCGCATAGATAAGCTCCTTGGTTTAGTTCATTACCTATATACAATTTACTTTCTTCAAGAGCCTTCCAAGCCTTTGCAGGTTCGTTGATGCGGAGGTAGCAGTTACTTAATTCAAGATATTTATTTGTCATATTATATTTATTCAGGTTGTATTTTAATATGAGGTCTATCAGTTTTTGCGCATATAAAGTGGCTTGTTTGTAGAGTTCTTTACTCTGATAGATGCGCAACAGTGCTTGGTAGCAATTCTGCATACCATCGATTTCTTCCCGGCTTTCCGACTCTTGTTGCATCTTGTTGGCCTCATAGAGGGCCAGGTTTAATTTCTTCTGTTTTGTGTAGTAAGTTATGAGGCGGCTGGCCCAGGCAAAATAATAATATTGAGGTTGATTGGTTTTCCGGGCAAAGTCTTTGATGGCATTGGTATACAATATCAGGCTGTCCTCTTGGCCTTCAAAGGACGGACCAAAATAGAAATGATCAGTTTTGCTGGATATGGCGACTGCCTGCATACGCAAATCTCCTTTTTCTTTGGCCATAAGGAATAACGTATCGAGCATCTGCATGACAGAAGGAGATTTTATTTCTGCCTTACAATGTTGATAATATACAAATAATGTACTGTCAACATGATACTTTTCTTGTTCGCTTGTCTGTTGCCCGTGGATATGTCCGGGAATAAGCAACCAGAAAAGTAGTAGAAAAAGAGAGACCAGTCCAGTCGTTCTGCATGCTTCCATAGTTTACTACTTCTATCTATTGGTTGTTAATCCTGAGCAAAGTTAACTTGTTTTTTTGTATTTAATGTATTTACGATAATCTTTTTTGGTTACATTTGCAAAGTATAAACGAAAAAGGATTATCCATGGAAACATTATCCTCTAAATATATTAACGTTAACGGTTCTTTGCTCGACCTGTCCGTTCCCTGTGTCATGGGAATATTAAATATTACTCCTGATTCTTTCTATGCCGGTTCGCGTATGCAGACTGAGGCTGAGATAACTGCGCGAGCACAGCAGATCTTGGATGAAGGTGCTGGAATTATAGATATCGGTGCATATTCTTCCCGGCCGAATGCGGAGAATGTTTCTCCTCATGAAGAAATGGAACGTTTGCGTATGGGATTGGAAATCTTGCGTAAGACACACCCCGGAGCTGTTATTTCTGTTGATACTTTCAGGGCAGATGTGGCACGGATGTGTGTGGAAGAATATGGAGTGGCAATCATCAATGATATTGCTGCCGGAGAGATGGATACGGATATGTTTCGTACAGTGGCTGAACTGAATGTGCCTTATATTATGATGCATATGCAGGGAACCCCACAGAATATGCAGAAACATCCGCACTATGACAATGTTTTGAAAGAGGTCTTCTTATATTTTGCACAGAAGGTGCAGCAATTACGTGATCTGGGTATGAAGGACATTATTCTTGATCCCGGTTTCGGTTTCGGTAAGACGGTAGAACATAACTATGAACTTCTGGCGCATCTCGAAGAGTTTCGTGTCTTTGAGTTGCCCTTATTGGTAGGTGTCTCCCGTAAGTCGATGATTTATCGTTTGTTGGGAGGTACTCCGCAGGATGCATTGAACGGAACAACAGTACTCGATACGATTTGTCTGCTGAAGGGTGCTGATATTCTCCGGGTGCATGATGTACGAGAAGCTGTGGAAACGGTGAAGATTGTGGAGGTGATGAGAAGGAATGGTGATAAGGTGATGGAGTGATAAGTGATAGAGGAAGGCCACTTGGCTCATAAATCATAAATTATAAATCATAAATCTTAAACTATTGTGTTTTTTGATATTGGAGTAAAAGATATTATCGATGTTTTGCTGGTTGCATTTCTGCTTTACTATACGTATAAGCTGATGAAAGCTTCCGGTTCCATCAATGTGTTTACGGGTATCCTGATATTCATATTGATCTGGTTGGTAGTGTCGCAGGTATTGGAGATGAAGTTGCTCGGTTCCATCTTTGACAAGTTGGTGAGCGTGGGTGTGGTAGCACTTATCATCCTCTTTCAGGATGAGATACGGCGTTTTTTACTGACGCTTGGTTCACATCAGCATGCCAGTGCATTGGTACGCTTCTTCACCGGGAATAAGAAGGAGAATATGCAGCATGATGAAATCATGCCGGTGGTCATGGCATGTATCAGCATGGGTAAACAGAAAGTAGGAGCTTTGATTGTAATTGAACATAATTTCCCGTTAGACGATGTGGTACGCACGGGGGAAGTTATCAATGCTGATATCAACCAACGTTTGATAGAGAATATCTTTTTCAAGAATAGCCCTTTGCATGACGGTGCAATGGTGATCAGCAAAGGAAGGATCAAGGCGGCAGGATGTATTTTACCGGTATCACATAATCTGGATATACCTAAGGAACTGGGATTGCGCCATCGTGCGGCGATGGGTATCTCTCAGGAATCTGATGCATTGGCTATTATCGTTTCCGAAGAAACCGGTTCCATTTCCGTAGCTTATAAGGGACAATTCCATTTGCGCTTGAATGCGGAAGAATTAGAAAGCCTGTTGACGAAAGAAAATTAGTTTCAGTTGTGACAAAATGATATTAAATTGCGTCTTATATACTGAAAACATATTTTATACAAAGAATATAACTTGATTATTAGCAATCTTAAAGAATAAAAAGATGGATAGACGGAATTTCTTACGGATGGGTAGTCTGGCGGTATTAGGTTCGCTGGCTGCTCCGTCGCTTGCCTTACCTGATACGGTACGGGGAGCTTTGGGAGGCACGGATAACAAATCTGCTGTAGCTGCGGCTATGAAGCATTTCGGTGTAACGGAGGCAGACCTGAAGAAGGTGCTGACTGCTGCACTTGAAAAAGGTGGGGATTATGCGGACCTTTATTTTGAACACTCTTTTAATAATGCTGTAGCCCTGATGGACGGTAAAGTGAACAATTGCAGTTCAAATATTGACTTCGGTATGGGGGTACGTGTATTAGCCGGTGACCAAAGCGGTTATGCTTATGTGGAAGGTGTGACGTTGGAAGAAATGTTGCGTGCTGCACGTACGGCTGCCCGTATTGCTTCTTCCGGTAAGGCTGGAAAGCCTGTCGCATTTAAGGAGAAGACGATTGATAGAGACCGTTATTCTGTAGTTACTCCTTGGGAAGAAGTGAGCCTGAAGGAGAAAATGCCTTATCTGCAAAAACTGAATGATAAAGTCTTTGCGTTGGACAATCGTGTACGTAAGGTGCAGGCTTCTTTGAGCGACAACACAACACATGTGCTGTTCTGTAATTCAGAAGGTGTGACTTACTATGATTACCGTCCGATGGTATCCTATATGGCTTTCTGTATTATGGAAGAGAACGGACGTATGGAAAATAACTACGCCACTCGTTCCTATCGTAAAGGATTTGAGTTTATGACGGATGATATCATCGAAGTGATAGCTCGCGAGGTTGTAGATAATACAGCAATCATGTTTAAAGCCATTAAACCTAAAGGTGGTGAACTCCCTGTGGTGATGGCATCCGGTGGTTCGGGTATCTTGTTGCACGAAGCTATCGGACATGCGTTTGAAGCTGATTTCAACCGTAAAAATGTTTCTATCTTTGCCGATCAGTTGAACAAGAAAGTATGTAATGAACATATCAGTGTGGTAGATGACGGTACGATTCCTTTCAATCGTGGTTCTGTAAACTTCGATGATGAAGGTATAGAAGGACAGAAGACTTATATCGTGAAGGATGGGGTATTGACCAGTTATCTGCACGACCGTATCAGTTCTAAACATTACGGTGTGACTCCTACCGGAAACGGACGTCGCGATACTTTCCGTAATGTACCTATTCCTCGTATGCGTGCCACGTATATGGAAGCCGGAGATATGAAGGAGGAAGATATCATCTCTACTGTAAAGAATGGTATTTATGCACAACAATTCACCAACGGACAGGTGCAGATTGGTGCAGGTGACTTTACATTCTTCGTAAAATTCGGTTATATGATTGAAGACGGTAAGCTGACACAACCTATCAAAGATATCAATATTATCGGTAACGGACCCAAAGCATTGGCAGACATCACGATGGTGGCAAGCAATGACCAGATCGATAACGGTACGTGGACATGCGGTAAGGACGGACAGTCTTGTCCGGTGACCTGCGGTATGCCTTCGGCTTTAGTAAGTAAATTAACTGTAGGAGGAGAAAACTGATGATAACAGATAATAATAAAAAACTGGCTCAATGGGCGATGGATTTCGCTTTGAAGAATGGTTGCCAGGCAGCCAAAGTTGTATTGTATGCCAATTCAAACACTTCTTTTGAATTGCGTGATGCTAAGATGGATCGTCTGCAACAGGCTTCTGAGAGTGGCATGGGAATTAATGTATATGTAGATGGGCGTTACGGTAATTATTCTACCAACCGTTTGGATAAGAAAGAACTTGAAACATTTATCAAGAATGGTATCGAGTCTACCCGTTATCTGGCTCCGGATGAATTCCGTGTATTGGCAGATCCCGCCCGCTATTATACAGGTGGCAAACCCGATTTGCAGATGTTCGATGATAAGATCTTTGGTATCAATCCGGATGATAAAGTAGCTTTGGCCCGTGCTGCCGCTGGAGAAGTTATGGGTAAGAATGATCGTATCATCTCAGTAGAGACTTCATACAGTGATGGTGAGAATGCTTCTTACCGTCTAATGAGTAATGGTTTTGAAGGTGAATCCAAATCAACCTGGTATTCAGTTTCTGCCAGTGTAGCCATTAAAGGTGAGGGTGAAGCCCGTCCGTCTGATTATTGGTATGGAAGCTCCCTGTTCTATGATAAATTGCCTAAAACAGATATCGGTTCAGTAGCACTGGAACGTGTATTGCGTAAATTGGGACAGAAGAAAGCTAAGTCTGGTAAATATACAATGGTGGTTGATCCGATAAATTCGGGACGTATGCTGAGTCCTGTATTGAGTGCTCTTTATGGCTCCTCTTTGCAGCAAAAGAACTCTTTCCTGATTGATAAACTAGATCAGAAAGTATTCTCGGATAAGTTGACTGTAATGGATGATCCGCACGTGATAGGGGCTAACGGTTCGCGTTATTTCGACAACGAAGGTGTGGCAACAGAACATCGTCCGATCTTTGAGAATGGTGTGTTGAAGACTTACTTCTTTGATACTTATAATGCCAAGAAGATGGGTGTAGCTCCTACTATTAGCGGTCCGTCACGTCTGGTACTTACTCCGGGTGATAAAGATCTTAATGGTTTAATTGCTGATGTAGCGAATGGCATCCTTGTTACCGGTTTGAATGGTGGTAATAGCAATAGCAACACAGGTGATTTCTCTTACGGTATCGAAGGGTTCCTTATAGAGAACGGTAAGTTGACGCAACCTGTCAATGAAATGAATGTTACCGGAAACTTCCTGACGCTATGGAATTCGTTGGCGGCTATCGGTAATGATGCTCGCACGGATCGTAGCTGGCTGGTTCCTTCATTAGTGTTTGAAGGAGTTGACTTCAGTGGACTTTAAGAGATTCTAAATAAAAGAAATCCCGCTTTTCTATGATGTTTATCACGGAAGAGCGGGATTGATTAATAATAATATAGGTATGAAAGCAATTGACTGGATAAACCATCTGAATATGAGTCGCCATCCTGAGGGTGGATACTACAAAGAAATATTTCGTTCCGAAAAGCTGGTTGATAACGATAAATCAGCCATGACTTCCATTTATTACCTGTTGGAAAATGAAGATAAATCAGCTTTCCATAGACTGACTTCTCCCGAAGTATGGTACTACCATGCGGGATATCCCCTGATGCTACATGTGATCCATCTCGATGGTAGATTAGTTACTCACTTGATGACTGCTGACTTTTCGGGCGAACAGCAGGTTGCCATTGAACCCGGATGTTGGTTTGCAGCTGAATTGCCTTCGCATTTCGGATATGCATTGGTCAGTTGTGCCGTTGCTCCCGGTTTTACCTTCGATGATTTTGAGTTGGGTACGTTCAATCGTTTATCGAAACTTTACCCGGATCATGAAGATTTGCTAAAACGGTTGTGTCAATAAAGGATTTATGGAAGAAAGTGTCATGCTTTTTTTATAATATCCAGTACCTTTATTGCAGCCGGAAAACCGATATAAGGCATACATTGTATGACGGCAGCAGTCAGTGTTTCCTTACTGTTCCCTACTTTCAGATTGGCTTGCAGATGTGATTGTAGTTGGGGTTCTGCACCAATTACAGTCAGTACGCAGAAGGTCAATAATTCACGCGTTTGGGTATTCAGTCCGCTTCGGGTTTGGAAATCTCCGAAATGAACTTCAGTCAGGAAACGTGCTACGTCGGCTCCCATGCCGCCCGGAACGTCTTTCAGTAATTCCTTCATAGCCTCTCCGTAAAGCGGTTTTTGAATAGCAAGACCTTTCTCCAAGCGATCTTCTTCTGTCACTGTCTCCTGTTTTTCCAAAGGTAACTTGATACCTCTTTCCGTGAATGTGGAGTTTATTGCACCCAATGCATTCAATACTTTGGGGAAGCCGATAATGGGGGCGCACTGATAGATAGCCTCGCGCAGTTCTATAGGAGTTACCCCTGTGTTTAGTGCAGCTCCGGCGTGACTTTTAAGCTGTGGCAGTTGCTGCATGGCGGCTAATGATACGCAAGTAATCATCTCACGGGTTTTTATATCCAGATCACCTGTGCGAAACACTTCTCCAAAGATATATTTCTGAAGTATATCCATCATTTCCGGATCTGTTCCTCCTCCGGTCAAAGCTTCTCCACCGAATAGTTGGGTGTAGTTCTCTTTGCATAATTCAATTCTATTCTCATCCTTTCCATTCTTACTGTTTCTGTCTTTTACAGCTTCCGCGTATTCTTCATCATTCACCACCTCAAGCCAGGTGTTCTGATTCGTTTGCGGATTGCACGCTATGGCAAGGTGTGAGAACCAACTGTCGGGTGCGGCACCGTGCCAATGTTCTACGTTGGGAGCGATTTCTACTACATCACCGGGCAACAGGCGGCGTGCAGCCTTTCCACGTTCCTGATAATAGCCCACACCACCTACGGCAATCAGTAGTTGTCCGCCTGTGTGGCTGTGCCAGTTATTGCGGCAACCGGGCTCAAACGTAACGTTGGACATCGGTACATTTAATTCTTTGCTGGTAGTCAAAGGTGCCAGCCAGGATTTACCTGTGAAATACTGTGCGTAGCCAGTATTCTCTTCCCCTACCGGGAAGTCACTGATTTTTGGAACTTCTGTTTTCATATCTTGTGCGTTTATATTGCCTGTACCGATTAAAACAACCGTTATGGCAATGATTATTCTTTTCAAATTCATAATATCTTGTTTTTATGATGGTAGATTCTATTGTCTTTCAATCTTCACGACTACATTGCCTGTTACGTCAAAAGCTTCTATTCCGTTTCCGTCGATGCGTCCCAAATGTATCAGTTCGCTGCTATGACTTCCACTTTTATAAAAGAGAGCGACGTTTCCCCAGGGAGCATATAAATCAATATCTCCCCGGGATGGAGTATGTCCTTTGGGAGCACCTTCTGTGTTGAATGCAGGTTCCGGATAAAATATCTTTTCAGCTCCGGCATAGTCATTCATAGTAACTTCTATAGGCAGACGTGACAGGAAATCACGAGCTGTAACATTATCTTTCATCGTTGCGGTAACTTCACGGTTACCTACGGTTATTTTAATCTTCATACTATTGTCTTCTGGTTTATTATCTTCGTCACCATCATTTTCGGGAGTTTTCGGTTGTTCAGTTTCCGGTTCTTCAAAACCATTGGGAGAATTGCTGCATGCCGTTATTGTAAGGGCAAACAATAACATTACTGGAAATAAGAATAGCTTTTTCATATTACTTCTTTATTAAATCAATATTTATTGGATTTTATATTCGCTTCATTCACAATGCAAAATTACCGAAGATACTCCGTAAACGTTGTATACAGATTACAGATAAAAGTAACTGAATTACTGTTTTTACCGGTTAGTGGGATTAATTTAGAATAAGAAAGGAATAGGAGTTAAGCTGCCAAGCCGCCACTTTTATTTCTTTTCCCTACTACCGTTAAGGAGAAGTCGTGCATCTGCTTATTCTTTCCACCGTGGAAAGAATAGACAGATACAGGAAAGCTCGCTAATCTTCCTCAGACAGGAACTTAAGAGATGCCGGTTTAGTGGTTGGTGATTTAAGTTTCCTTGACTTGTAACTCCGGGAGCAAGGTGGGAGATATAGTCTGTACACAAATTACGGATGGCTGTTTTTTTTGCCGGACGGGTACAGCTGAAAGGACTACCTACAGCCAGCCATTGTGCAGAACAACTTAAAATGTCTTCTTCTTATTTCGTGGATTTGCTGAAACATGATACAGGAAAGACCTTTCATGAATATGTGCAGTTTAAACGTATAGAGATTGCGAAGAACTGGTTGACAAAGACTGATAAATCAATTCTTCAGATTGCAAATGGGCTGGGATTTTCTTCTTCCAGATATTTCAGTTTGTTATTTAAAAGAATAAGTGGTTGTACTCCTGACGAATACAGGCAGCCTAACTAAATAGAACTAAGTTAGGCCGGTATTTGCTTAGTTTAGCATTAAACTCATATATGCTCGTTCCGAAGCAAAGATTTTTTCTGTTAATTGCCCGATGGTTAGTCGCTCGTGTGCACCCGGAAGTCGTCTGTGGCTATACATACATTTCCCTTTATTCAGATAATAATAACCGTTATTGGCTGAAAGTTCATTATCAATGAGGTCAATGTTCATTTCCTCTTCAGGATGTGCGGCTGCATAAAGTTGCAGTACAGGTTTGGCTTGAATGATGCGTATCATGCCCAGATCGAAAGCAGATTGATCTTTAACAGGGGGCATGATGATGTCGAGGCTTTCAGTCTGCATGTCTTGGCAAATGCGGGTGAGTAGCAAACGTTCTGCTTCGGGAGTATCTGCAAATAATTCATTTATAAACAGTTTAGAAGCTTCTTTATCGGGATATACAATGGCAAGAGCGGCGATTCCAAATTCATCCGAAAGAGTGAAAATACATCCACGGTTTAGGTTGAGGTCGGCCAGTATGACGTGGAAGTCAGCTTTTGTATGTTGCAGGCAGCAAGGGCGTTCCTGCATTTTACGACTCATATATTGATAGACATCTTCATCATAGTCTGTGTAAGCCTGAAAACACCAGCCTGTTTCGGCAGATGAAGTGAGAGAAGAAGTATCCGTTTCACTGGTTGGTAAATGAAATGTGCGTTTACCGTAACGGAAGGCCGTTGCGTAACCTACACGTGCGTAATAGCCAAATAGCCAAGGTTCGGCAGGAATAAGGGTAGTAAATGCGATATTATTACGATACATACGTCCGAATGCCTGAGATAGCAATTCTCGCATAACGCCCCGGCTACGGTAGTCGGGGTGAGTGCATGCGCCCGAAATATATGCAGTCGGTACGCTATTGCCATGAAAAGTGATCGGATAGGGAAGCATTTGTAAGGCGGCAATGACTTCATCACCACTTTCGATGGCAACATTCACTTCGCTGTTGTAACGAAGGTTAAAGTACATATCCACAAACTCGTCATTATCATTAAAACAAAGCTTCCATAGCTTCTTTACCTTTTCGCGCATTATTTCTATCTCCTATTCAAATGCTTACTATCTTTATTAACTATTTATTACTTGCTATTAACTGCTTTAAAGAATCTTACCATTTCACCGGATCTACAGGGATATCTTTCAGGCAAGCCATATATTTTTCCAGAATAATCACCGGCTGGTAGGACAGTTTGGCTTTGCGTAGTCCTTCGATACCCAAATCTTCTTCCCGGTTGATATAAGTATATTGTTCGGGAATATGATTGGCAAATTCATAATTTATCATGGTGTAGGCACCATCAATTGTGGTATCTGCTTTTTCTACATGCACGCCGAAAGTATCTTGGTTGATGGGCATACCGAAAGTGAAAGCTACAATTTTACCATCTACATGAAGAATACCTCCCGTCAGACCAAGGGCATCGAAGTTATGCAGCGCATAGATAAGGGCACGGCGTTCGTTACCCGTACCTTCGTGCTGGTCGCAGTTGTTCACTTTGCACCATTCGGCTTCCAGATCGAGACATTCCTGTATACGGTCGGAAGTGAGAGGAACATATTCATAATTGGTATAGGTCCGACGGAATTTATTGAGGTGGTTTCGTTTAGCTTGGAATTTCTTACCGGCCAATGTGGCAAGGTCGGTCCGAAGATATAGGTAGTCGGCATAATCCCTGTCCGCTTCGAAATGAAATTTGTCAGGCATAATAGCTTCCAAGTCCGCCCGCATGCCGGCACATACTCCGAGCATACAGAAACGTTCACCTTCCAGGTTGGCATCTTCTATCATGTCTTCCAGTACTTTCTTTAAATCTCCACTTCCGACGGGCATCATATATACCAGTTTCTCCCCTGCCCAGAATTTCAGTATCAGGAAGCCGTCCTGCACGGCAAACTGGGTGTCGTAAAGGAAACGCCAGCTACAGAGGTTAGAGAATGAAAGGTCACAGTTACGTCGGGGACTCTGCTGTGTATAAGATGTAATGAGTTCTTTGTCTTTAAGTTCAATGTCTTTAAATGATATCATATCGTCGTTTTCGTTAGTTTCAATATAAAGAATAACAAAGATAAAGAGAAATTGTTATAGCAACCCCAATAATCGTAAAATTGTTGGCGTAAGCAGGGCGGTGAAGATGCCATTCAGCGTAAGTCCGAGACTGGCGTAGGCCCCGTATTTACTGCTGATATCCATAGCTGTGGAAGTCCCCACAGCATGGGCGGCAGCTCCCAGGGATAATCCTTGGGCAATGGGGCTCTTAATACGCGTTAGTTTTAGGGTCTTTATTCCGATGATACTACCCAGCAATCCAACGCAAACCACTACGGCAGCCGTCAGTGCCGGAATACCCCCTAATGTATCTGCCACTTCCATAGCAATGGGAGTAGTGACGGATTTTGGGGCCAATGAATAGATTATCTCTTGTGGTGCTCCCATCAGTTTGGCAATCACCACTACGGAAACTACTCCGATGATGCAACCCGCCAGTTGTGAAAGCAGGATAGGGACCAATTGCTTTTTTATGGCTTCCAACTGTAAATATAGAGGTACTCCAAGAGCTACTACTGCCGGTTTCAGCCAGAATTCAATGAGATATCCGCCTTTGTTATAGGTTTCGTAACTGATATGCGCCATTTTCAGAAAGATAATCAGGATGGCGATAGTGAGTAAAATGGGATTAAGTAATAAAATACCAGTTTTCTTTTGCAACAGTTTTGAAAAGAAAAACACGCCGAAGGTGACGGCTAACAAGAAGAATTCGTTCTCTAAGTAACTCATTTGATTTTGCGTGCTAATTGATGAACCCACCCTGTAACGATTAAAACCAGCAGGGTGCTAACTAAAGAAGCTATGACTATCGGCCAGAACTGAGCAGCGATAATGTCAAAATAAAGCATGAGGGCTACACCGGGAGGAACAAAGAAAAATCCCAAATTAGCAACCAGGAAGTCGGACAATCCCTGCACCCATTGCAGTTTAATCCAACCCAATTTCAGAAAAAGGGTGAGCAACAGCATACCTACGATGCTGGACGGAAGCTTGATATCCGTAAGAAAAACAACCAATTCACCCAAAGCCAGGCATCCGAAAAGGATGGCGCATTGACGAATCATACTACTATTACCTATTTATTATTATTAAACTCAACTTCCTTTGGCTGAAAGGAATTAAAGGAACTGTCACTTCGCTGAAACTCTCCTAATAACTAATCAGAAGCTGAATTGTTTACTGAAAACGCTGCAAAGTTAGGCATTTTGTAGTTTGGCTGTCACTGTTTCCCGTGATATTTATTTCCATTTGTTTCAGGGCAATGAAAAAAAAAGACGTGATATGGATATTATTAGAAATATTTGCCTATTTTTGCGATAGCGATTGTATATAAAGTTTCAAGAGAAATATTAATCTTTTAAACAGGAAGAATATGAAAAAGAGTTTATTCATTAGCGCTTTAGTAGCGTTTGTTATGATGTTTTGTGTAAATGTGAATGCACAGGAAAAAGCTACAGGTAAGGCTTATAAAGACCTGAAAAAGCAGGAAAAAGTATTGGATAAGGATTTGCAGAAGAAAGCTATCAAAGAAGCTCGCAAAGAAGCCAAGAAACTGGAAAAAGAAGGCTTTAAGACTCCGGTAGGAAAACTGCCTCTGGCTAAGCAATTGGAAACAGCTTGGGAAAAACAAGCGGAATTGGATACTGAAGGTAATCCGTATTGGTACATCGCTTCTTCCAGAGCGGTAGGTGGAAATCAGTCGGCTGCTGCTTTGCAAGCTACCAATGCTGCAAAAATAGACTTGGCAGGTCAGATTCAGACCAAAGTATCTCAATTGATCGAAGCGAAAGTTGCTAATGACGACATGGGACAGGAAGAAGCTGCCAGTTTGTCAAGCGTAGTTGCTTCCAGCAAGAGTGTAATTTCTGCTACACTAGGTCGTACGATTCCTTTGGTAGAAGTATACAAAACTTTACCTAATAAGAACGTGGAAGTAATGGTTACCATTGGTTACAGCATGCAATCTGCTAACCAGGCTGCTGTTCAGGCTATCCGTAAAGAACTGGCTGCCAAGTCAGAAGAACTGGCAAAACAGTTGGATAAACTGGGCTATTAATTAATTCCATTTTCTTAAAAAAACAGATGGTGAATGAATAGGAACAACCTGATTGGGTGGATATTCCTTGTGATATGTACAATAGCTGCTCCGCTGCACGCCCAGAATTCTGTAAAGGTGAAGGGTGCGCAGGGGCGCTGGCAAGTGAGTGAGGAGATCACGCTGAAAGAAGCGGAAGAACGCGCCTTTATGGAAGCGAAGAAAGAAGCCTTGCGCAAAGCCGGTGTCATGGAGAATGTGTGGTCCGTATTCGGACAGATTTCCCAGGAGAGCGGCACGGAGTTTCACGAGGCATATTCACAGATGAACGTACTTGCGATTGGGGGAATGGTGAATGTTACCAACAAGAAAGTAGAGGAAGTGTGGGATACGAATACCCGTAGCCTGTATAAAGTGGTAACTATCGATGCCGTTGTGCAGAAAGAAGAAAAAGTGGATAAGTCGTATGCGCTGGAAGTGAAGGGCGTAGCGAATTTATATAAAGAAGGAGATGTATTTACCTGTACGTTGAAAGTGCACGGTACGGACTCCTATCTGAAGTTTTTCTGGTTTGATAGTACCGGCGGCGCATTGCTCTACCCTAATACTTACGAGCCCAACACCTTGTTGCAGGCCGAAAAGGAGTACAGTATTCCTTTCAGCAATGCGGTGGACTACCGCATGGAAAAGCAAGGAAAAGAGAGTGAGAAAATCAACATGATGATGGTGGCTACCAAGGAAAATATTCCTTTTACGGACGAGGTGACTTATCAGAATGTGTTGAAATGGGTATACTCCATTCCTAATGACAAGCGTTGTGCCTTCTACGACATGATACTTATCAAGTAATACATGTTTTTATTTTAACTTCTCTAAATCTATTGTACAGATGAATAAGATGAAGTGTTTTTCTGCTGCTTTAGTTGCCTTCTTTTTGTCGGCGACACACTTGTGTGCGCAAGACATTGAGAAAGAATTCGATGATTTCGCAAAGCAGCAACAACAAGAGTTTGAAGATTTCAAGAATAAGGCGGACGCGGAGTTTGAAACCTTTTTGCGGGAAACGTGGCAGAAGTATGAAGCATTTGCTGCGATTCCGGCTCCTGAACGTCCCGAACCACCCAAACCGGTAGAGTTTGACAAGACAAAGCCGACGATGCCGCCGGTGAATATTAAACCTGCCGCTCCGAAGGTGCCGGATGCTCCTGTGCCCAGTATGGGGGAGAAGGTTCCGGTGGATGTGAAACGTCCTGACCTGCCTGCCATTGAGGATAAACCTGCTCCGGGCGTATATGTACCGGGTAAGCCTTATACTCCTGTGTTGGTTGAAGTACCTCCTGTAAAACCGGGGAGTACGGTGTATCGCACTCCTGTAGAATTTTACGGTACTTCTTTTGAAGTTGCTCTGGAAGCTGCGGACGATCTTTCTCTGAAAGGTAATCGTGAGTCCGATGTGGCGGATGCCTGGAAAGCTATTTGTAAGAGGGATTACGAGCAGATGGTGAAGGATTGTATGACCATCAAGAAGGAGAAGAACTTGAGCGATTGGGCCTATCTGTTGTTTACGAAACAGATTGGAACACAACTATACGGTGCCGGAAATACGAATAATATTGTATTCTTGCAGATGTTTCTTCTGAATAAATCCGGGTATAAGGTACGCCTTGCCAAGATTGACGACCAGTTGAAGTTGATGGTTGCACCTGCCGGTACTATTTACGGTACACCTTATCTTACTATAAGCGGTAATAAGTATTATGTGTTTGAACCGACACCGGGAAGTTCGATGGGGATTTATACCTATCGTCAGGACTTTGCCAATGCTAAGAATTTGGTATGCTTGAATATAGAGGGTGTTCCCGCTTTCTCCATGAATGAATTTGAAAAGAGTCTGACTTCTTCTACAGGTGCTGTGAAAGTACAGACACAAGTGAATAAGAATCTGATAGACTTTTACTACGATTACCCCCAGTGTGATGTCGTGATTCACTACAAAACACCGATGAGTGAGGAATTGCGTGCTTCCCTTTATCCGCAACTGAAAACCGCTATTGCGGGTAAATCGCAGAAAGAGGCTGCCAATATTCTGCTCAACTTTGTGCAGACTGCTTTTGAGTACATGACGGACGGGGAACAATTCGGCTTTGAAAAGCCAAACTTCCCGGACGAAACATTCTATTATCCTTATTGTGACTGCGAAGACCGCGCAATGCTTTACTCTACTTTAGTGAGAGATTTGCTTGGTCTGGACACTATCTTGCTGGATTATCCTAACCATATTGCTTCGGCTGTCCGCTTTACCGAGGACATTCCGGGAGACTATGTGGTACTGGATGACGGCAGTAAATATCTGATTTGCGATCCCACCTATATCGGAGCACCCATCGGTGCCTGCATGGACCAGTACAAACAAGTGGCTCCAGAAATCATCCGTTAGTGTTAAATATTATAATAATTGCAATTCGGGGCATTTTTATGCCCCGAATTGCAATGTTGATATTGCAAAATTGTGTACTTTTGCGGCGTGAATAACACGTCTACTGGATTTTTATACACAATTTATATATATGCAGAGATTAATTAATGAAATCGTTGAGCGTGCGAAAGCCGACCGCCAACGTATTGTTCTTCCTGAAGGAACGGAAGAACGCACCTTGAAAGCTGCCAATCAAATTTTGACAGACGGAGTTGCTGACCTGATTCTTCTGGGTAATCCGGATGAAATTAATGCTTGTGCAACAGAATGGGGACTTGGAAACATCAGCAAGGCTACAATCATCGATCCGGAGAATCATCCGAAGAAAGAGGAGTATGCGCAATTGCTTTGTGAACTTCGCAAGAAAAAAGGCATGACTATCGAAGAAGCTCGTAAGTTGGTAGTTAATCCGCTCTATCTGGGCTGTCTGATTATTAAGAATGGCGATGCTGACGGTCAGTTGGCAGGTGCACGCAACACCACAGGCGATGTACTTCGTCCGGCATTGCAAATCATTAAGACAACTCCGGGCATTACTTGTGTATCCGGTGCAATGTTGTTGTTGACGCATGCTCCTGAATATGGAAAGAATGGTATTTTGGTAATGGGGGATGTAGCTGTGACTCCGGTGCCCGATGCAGAACAGTTGGCTCAGATTGCTGTTTGTACAGCTCGCACGGCTAAGTCTGTAGTAGGCATGGAACCGAAAGTGGCAATGCTCAGCTTCTCAACCAAAGGCTCTGCTAAGCACGAAGTTGTGGATAAAGTGATTGAGGCTGTAAAGATTGCACATGAGATGGATCCCGACTTGGCTCTCGACGGTGAATTGCAGGCTGATGCTGCATTGGTTCCGGAAGTAGGTGCCAGCAAAGCTCCGGGTTCTGCAATTGCAGGAAATGCGAATGTATTGGTGGTTCCGAGCCTTGAAGTAGGTAATATTTCTTATAAATTGGTACAGCGTTTAGGGCATGCAGATGCGGTAGGTCCTATTTTGCAGGGTATTGCCCGTCCGGTGAACGACCTGTCACGCGGTTGCTCCATCGAAGATGTTTATCGCATGATTGCAATTACTGCCAACCAGGCTATTGCAGCAAAGAATCAAAAATAACCATTAAATCTGAATATATAAAATGAAAGTCTTAGTATTGAACTGCGGTAGTTCGTCCATCAAATACAAGTTGTTTGATATGGATCATAAAGAAGTGATCGCACAGGGTGGTATTGAAAAAATAGGCCTTCAAGGCTCTTTCCTGAAGTTTACTTTGCCTAACGGTGAGAAGAAAGTTCTGGAGAAAGATATTCCCGAACATACCGTAGGTGTGGAGTTTATTCTGGATACACTGACCAGCCCTGAATTTGGCGCTATCAAATCTTTGAATGAAATCAACGCAGTAGGTCACCGTATGGTGCATGGTGGTGAGAAGTTCAGCGAATCTGTGTTGCTGACACAGGAAGTCCTGGATGCTTTCACGGCTTGCAACGACCTGGCTCCGCTTCACAATCCTGCTAACCTGAAAGGCGTAAACGCCATCTCTGCCATATTGCCGAATGTACCGCAGATCGGTGTATTCGATACAGCGTTCCATCAAACTATGCCGGACTATGCTTACCTCTATGCCATTCCTTACGAATTGTATAAGAAATATGGTGTGCGTCGTTACGGTTTCCACGGAACTTCTCACCGTTATGTTTCACAACGCGTGTGTGAGTATCTGGGAGTGAGTCCAGAGGGAAAGAAGATTATCACTTGCCACATTGGTAACGGTGGTTCTATCACTGCTGTTAAGGATGGTAAGAGCATAGATACCAGTATGGGATTGACTCCGCTGGAAGGTCTGATGATGGGTACCCGTAGTGGTGACATTGATGCCGGTGCTGTGACTTTCATCATGGAAAAAGAGAACCTGACTGCTGCCGGTGTATCCGACTTGCTGAATAAGAAGAGCGGTGTAAAGGGTATCTTCGGCGTATCCAGTGACATGCGTGAATTGGAGGCTGCCGTTGCTGCCGGTAACAATAAAATGGCCGACCTGACCGAAAAGATGTATTTCTATCGTATCAAAAAGTATATTGGTGCTTATGCTGCTGCTTTGGGTGGCGTAGACATCATCGTATTTACCGGTGGTGTAGGCGAGAACCAGGCTTCTTGTCGTTCCGGTGCATGCGAAGGTTTGGAATACATGGGCGTGAAGCTGGATCTGGAGAAGAATAAGATTCGTGGCGAAGAAGCAGTGATTTCTGCTGAAGATTCTAAGGTGAAAGTTGTAGTAATCCCGACTGATGAAGAACTGATGATTGCTTCGGATACAATGGCTATCCTGAACAAGAAATAATCCTTTTAAAGTAGATAGCGTCGCAATCGCGATGTAACAATAATGCCGGAAGCAATGCGGATTGCCTTCCGGCTTTATTTTTTTAACAATATCTGCTCCGGTCACTGGGGTAAATTCCTTATCTTTGTTTGTCATTTAAGAGAAAGCGACATTTATTCAAACTACTTTAAATATACCAACTTATGAAACGATTCATGTATGTATTGCTCTTTGTCCTGTTAACAGGCGCGACGTATGCGCAACAGGCAAAGTATGTATTCTATTTCATCGGTGATGGAATGGGAGTAAACCAAGTGAACGGTACGGAAATGTACCTGGCTGAACAGGAAGGACGCATTGGCGTGACGCCGTTGCTGTTCACTCAGTTTCCGGCTGTAGGTGTTGCCACTACTTTCTCTGCCACTAATTCGGTTACGGACTCTTCCGCTGCCGGAACTGCATTGGCTACCGGAGTGAAGACGTATAATGGTGCCATCGGTATGGATGACCAGAAGAATGTGATTCAATCAGTTGCCGAAAAAGCGAAGAAGGCCGGGAAGAAAGTCGGTGTAACTACCAGTGTCAGTGTAGACCATGCTACTCCTGCCGCTTTCTATGCTCATCAGCCTAACCGCAGCATGTATTATGAAATAGCCCTTGACTTACCGAAGGCTAACTTTGACTTCTATGCAGGTGGTGGTTTTCTGAAGCCTACTACTACCGCTGATAAGAAAGAAGCTCCGAGCATTTTCCCGATCATTGAGGAAGCCGGTTACACCATTGCGAAAGGTATTGATGACTTTAAGGTTAAGTCCACCCAGGCTGATAAGATGATTCTTATCCAGAAAGACGGTGCTAATCCTTCTTGTCTGCCTTATTCCATTGACCGTAAAGACGGCGATATGACCCTCGCTGAAATCACAGAAAGCGCTGTTTCTTTCCTGACCAAAGGCAAGAACAAGGGCTTCTTCCTGATGGTGGAAGGTGGAAAGATCGACTGGGCTTGCCATAGCAACGACCCTGCCACAGTTTTCGAAGAAGTGATTGATATGGACAACGCCATTAAAGTGGCTTATGAGTTTTATAAAAAACATCCGAAAGAAACTCTGATTGTAGTAACTGCCGACCATGAAACCGGTGGCTTGGGATTGGGTACAGGCAAGTATGAATTACATTTGAAGGCTCTGAAGAACCAGAAACAGTCTCAGGATTTACTTTCTACTACTATCACGGATTTGCGCAAAGCCAAAGGTCATAATGTAACCTGGGAAGATGCCAAGGCTCTGTTGGTAGAAAAGATGGGTTTCTGGAAAGAATTGCCTTTGACTTGGGAACAGGAGAAGATGTTGCGTGATGAATTTGAGCAATCCTTCGTAAAGAATAAGGTTGTGTTCGAAGAAACTCTTTATTCGAAAACTGAACCGCTGGCTGCTACCGCAAGAAAAGTGATGAGCCAGATTGCCATGATAGGCTGGACAAGTGGCAGCCACACAGCAGAGTATGTGCCGGTATATGCAGTAGGTGCAGGTTCTAAGGAATTTGCCGGTAAGTATGATAATACGGAAATCCCGAAACGTATAGCAAAAGTTGCGGGATACAAATAAACTACTAGCTACCAGTTACGAGCGACGAGCTACAAGTGCCATGCGGTATAATTGCGCAGCCACTTGTAGCTCGTAGCTTGTATCTCGTAGCTACTTTATTTCTTCCTTGACTATTTCGTCCATTTCCTTGAGACGTTTCTTACGGTCCTTTGCGGACTTTACTTTCTGTTCTTTGTATCCAAGGTCCGTATGTTCGGAAACCTCCTCGCTGAATTCTTCAAATTCATCCTTTGCCGGACGACCATGCGGGTCGATATTCTCTTCGGCAATCGCATTGTTTCTGTAAATCAAATCATCCATAACTGTATATTTTTAATGGTTTATGGATATACTACAAGGTTGCGGTGAAAAAGGTTTTGTACATTTCCCTTTTCTTGTGGCCATTTACAGAAGATTAAATAGACGAAGCATCTGTTTACAGTGCCGGGAGCAGGTATTTCCAGATTAGATCCAGTTCAACCTGCATGTCTTCGATATGTGCTGTAACGGCAATAACGGCGTCTTTTTCAGGAATTACGAGGATATATTGTCCGTTGGCCCCATTGGCACGGGCGGAAGTTTCGGCAATCCATTCTTCCGACAGTACTTGCCGGCCATTCCACTTCCCTTTTTGCAGGAAGAGTTGTCCCATCTTGGCAAGGTCTTCGGTTTTGAGGTATAGTCCCCAACCGCCGCAATTGATTCCTTGCGGGCTTTCCTGCCACTTCACATTGACGATGCCCAGTGGACGGAACAGTCGTGGATATAAATAATCCACTAGCTTTTCTCCGGTCACTTTCTGCACAATGGCGGAAAGCATATAGGTTCCGAGACTGTTATTAGCAAAGAAAGTGCCCGGCTTATGTTCTACGGGATGAGCGAGGAACTGCTCCACCCAATCCTTGGCGGGAGTTTCAGTAGCCTGGGTATTGACGCTCGGGGCTGTATCATGTCCGCAAGTCATAGTCAGTAAGTCGCGGATAGTCATGGCTTTTAGGTTTTCACTGACGTTTGCGGGTAGCTTATCCGGGAAGAAAGAGATTACTTTATCCGTCAGATTTAGCCTTCCTTCTGAAATGAGGAGTCCTACAGCCGAGGCGGTAAATGTCTTACTGACAGAGTTCAGAATGTGCGGCTCATCTTCTTTCCCTTCACCTATCCACTTTTCGGCAAGCACGTTACCATGTTGCACTATCATGATGCTGTGCAGGTCCTGGTTAGCTTTCTGCACTGCATCCAGGTATTTTTCCATAGCTTTCTCCAGTTTTTTAGAGGCAGTGCTACGTGGAAGTCCTTTTGTCAACTGGTTGATGGAAATTAGTTTGATGCCTTTATCTTCAATGACTTGCTTTACGCGCGGGCTGGTGAGGAGGTCTGTCACTCCCTGCCGGTCGAGTGCTACTTGTTCGTAGCCGATATGAAAGACGGTTCTCATTTCTTCGTTATCCAGTGCCGGATGGTCGAGGAACAGATACCGTTTACCGGCTTCCAGTTTATTGAGGGAACGGATGAAGCTCTCTTCTTTTTCAGCCGATGTCCGGCTCGGGCCATCATATCCGATATAGGTGAACCGGTAATCTTCGGGTGAATCCATGCGGTCGATGGAAGGGAGGTTGTACTCCTTTGCCAGTCGCAACACCAATTCGTTCACTTCTTTCGTGAATCCGGTGGACAGCATGTGCCCTGTCATGTGACTGAGTTGGGGAATGTTCTTCAGTGCCATTTCTATCTGCGCACGGAATTCTTGCTCCACCTCTTTGATATCCCATTTGTTTTCCATAACCGACTGTCCCGGATAGGCCGGATTAGCCCCCATCATCGGATAAAAATATCCGTTCTCGTCCGTCAGGCTGGGACAATGCGTTAGGGGGCGCCATTTTACATTTTCCCATTCGCTGGTAATGACTAAATGTAGTCCGGCATCCAATCCCGGATTTTCTTTCAGCAGACGAACGGCTTCCGGATACCAGGCGGCTACAGGCATCACTTCTACCGAGCGGGCGATGCCCGACTGATAAGTTTGAATACAAGCCTCGTTGACGGAGTGGAAAGCTCCAAGGTCGTCGATGCGGATAGCAAGGGTAGGGGCGGATTGTCCCCATGCCGGAAGGATACTTACGGCAAGCAAACATCCGGCGAAAAGGCGTTTCAGTCTTAAAAGGTTCATATCGGATTGGGCGGTTGGTTGGCGCTTTAAGGGGGGCTTCCGGGATGGATTATAGTTTGGTTTCTCCTTCAATAAAGTTCTCAAGGAAGAGATTCTCACCGTCGAATACGGCGTAGGAGAAATAATTAATCCAGTCTCCCAATATGGTGACACGGGCGGTGGCGCTCAACATCAGGTCCAGTTCGATGTGGCGGTGTCCGTAGATGAAGTAATTGATATTCGGGTGACTTTTCAGGTATTCCTTGGTGTAGAGCACCAGGAATTCTTTGTCTTCACCCATATAGTCGGGCTCCTTGCCGTCCACACGTTTCAGACGGCTATGTTTTGCCCAATTCAGTCCTAGCTCCATACTCCAACGCGGGTGTATGGCGGAGAAAAGGGTTTGCAGAAATTCGCTGTGAAACATGGAGCGCAGAAATTTGAACTTCTTGTCGGGGTCGCCCAAACCATCGCCGTGGGCAAGGTAGAACTCTTTGCCGTATATTTCCGTGGTGAGCGGTTCGCGGTGCATGATGACGCCGCACTCGCGGGTCAGATAGTCGCCGCACCAAATATCATGGTTACCTGTGAAGAAATGCACTTCCACTCCTATGTCCGTCAGTTCGGACAGCTTTCCCAGAAAACGGGTATATCCTTTCGGCACAACGGTCTTGAATTCATACCAAAAGTCGAACATATCTCCCAGTAAGTATACGGCAGAAGCCTTGTGCTTGATACTGTCGAGGAAATTAACGAGGCGTCGCTCTTGTGTACGCCCGTGTTCGATGGCACGTGAGCCGAGGTGTGCGTCCGAAAGGAAATATACATTCTTCATAACCGTGCTATTCTGGTGAGTTACAAATTACTAATTACAAATTACAGGAATCCCAGTTCCAGTTTGGCTTCTTCGCTCATCATGTCCTTGTCCCATTCCGGTTCGAACACCAGATTGATGGTGGCGGCAGATACACCGTCAACTGATTCCACTTTCTGGCGCACGTCTTCCATGATGAAGTCGGCTGCCGGACAGTTGGGGGCTGTCAAGGTCATATCAATATTTACTTCTCCGCTGTCGGAGACATCTATTTTGTAGATAAGTCCCAGATCGTATACATTTACCGGGATTTCCGGGTCGAATACGGTTTTGAGCATCGCTACTATTTTTTCTTCTATTTCAAACTTGGTCATATTCGTTTCATTTTAGTTAGGCAAAGATAGTTGAAACCGGAAGCAGAAGCAAATTTATTTGCATTATGCTGAATGCAACTCATCTTCGTGAAGCAAAGCTAAAGAAATAAATTGAAACTACAAAGGAACGGGTTTTGAAAAAGCCTGTCACAGGCACTCTGCAACTCGAATATTAAGACCTTTTATTAAGCACATTACTACCTTTTACATCAAACATTACTATCTTTCATCTGTATCTTTCTTACCACCCATGCAAAAGATGCCATCTTTTGTAGCAAAACATGCCATCTTTTGATGTGAAAGATGCCACCTTTCGTAGCAAAAGATGCCATCTTTTACATGAGCGGTAAGGAAGATCCGGGTGACTTCCTTTAATGCTTTCTCTTAAATCATTCCTTCATCGTTAAAGCTATAATACTTTCCGTCTGTTACAATAACGTGGTCGATGAGACGGATGTTCATTGTCTGAGCGCCTTTTTGGACAAGTTGCGTCAGGCGTTGGTCGTCTGTACTGGGGCGTGGGCTGCCGGAAGGATGGTTGTGTATCAGAGCTATTTGCGTGGCTCGTTGTATTAAGGCTTCGCGCAGGATGCTGCGTACGTCGGCAGTAGTCTGGTCGATGCCGCCGCGGCTGATGCGGGATTTGTCGATGACGCGGGAAGCCTGGTTAAGGAGTAAAACCCAGAATTCTTCGTGTGTCAGGTCGCAAAGAAGCGGGTGAAAGATTTCGTAGATGTCTTTGGAAGAGCGGATGGTGGCACGCTCCGGACGTTCCTGTAGCTTGCGGCGTTTACCCAGTTCCAATGCTGCCATGATGGTGATGCTCTTGGCGGGACCGAAGCCTTTGAAGCTGGAAAAGTCCTGCACTTCCCATTTACCCAATTGATTGAGGTCGTTGCCGCAAGTGGAAAGTACCCGTTGCATAAGTGATACCGCGCTTTCTTCTGTGTTTCCCGAACCGATAAGGATGGCAAGCAATTCAGCATCGCTCAAGGCTTCCGCTCCCTTCAGCATCATTTTTTCCCGCGGACGGTCTTCTTCCGCCCACTGATTGATAGTCAGTTTCTCCATGTTAATCACTAATCGCTAATCACTTATAAAAGTTCTTTTTGAAAGCCTCAAACTCATCTTGGCCGAGTATGCAGCGATTCCACCATGCTCTCCAAAAGCCTGTGCCGTATCCGATGAGTTGGATAAAGGAGGCGGCAATGGAATAGATGCCGATGCGCAGGCTTCGGTTCTGGATGGAAGAGTCTATGCATACCAGCAGTGCGTACAAAGCAATGGGCGTCAGACTGTAAAGGCAGAAAGGAGCACCAAGCAGCAGTACCGCTACTCCTAGTGTGAATGCTGCGGGCAGGAGGTGGACTACTTTCAGTGATTCCGGATATTTCTTATATAGATTGATGCGCGCAATTCCCGAATTATGCACTTGCTTGAAGAATTTCTTTAAGTCCGTGCGGCGTTTATGATATACCCATGCATCGGGGAATAACCGGCAGCGGTAACCGCCTTTAAATATCCGGATGCTGAAGTCTATGTCTTCTCCGAATCGCATCTTTGAAAAACCGCCCAATGCAGCATATAGGTCTCGCTTAACACCCATGTTGAAACTGCGCGGATAGAACTTATCCATTTTCTTTTTTCCTCCCCGGATGCCTCCGGTAGTGAAGAAAGAGGTCATGGAGTAGTTGATGGCCTTTTGTATATCTGTAAAAGACTCGTGAGCCCGGTCCGGTCCGCCGAAAGCATCGGCAGGACTGGCTTGCAGTTCTTTTTCAATGGCGGCGAGATAACCTGCGGGTAGGATGCAGTCGGAATCGAGGATGATCAGGTATTCCCCCGCGCTTCGTTCGGCGCCATAGTTACGGGTTTGTCCGGGACCGGAATTCGATTTGTTGTAATAGTGTATGTCCAGTTTATCCTGATATGTGTCCACTACCTCCTTGCAGGGAATGGAGGAACCATCTTCCACAATTACGACTTCAAAGTCTTTGAAACTCTGTTCGGTCAGACTTTGCAACAGTTCGTCTACTTCGTCGGGACGGTTGTATACAGGAATAATGACGGAGTATCTCATAGGTATTAATCTTTTAGTTCGTTTTCTATTTCTTCAATGCTGGGCAGGGTACTCTTGAAATCTTTTGGGTAAAGCTGACTTAATTCATATTCAGAGATACCGATGGGCAGGTTGGCTGTGTCCAGTGTATATCGTGCCACTATGTTGTTCTTGCTTTTACAAATTAGCAATCCTATAGTTGGATTGTCTTGTGGCAGTTTCATCTCATGATTGATGGCAGAGACATAGAAACCTAACTTACCAATATATTCGGGCTGGAAGTCTCCCGTTTTTAACTCTATCACTACATAACTGCGTAGTTTGAGATGATAAAATAGCAGATCGATAAAGAATTCATCACCACCGACTTCAAGGCGTACTTGCC
Source organism: Bacteroides sp. 14(A) (assembly GCF_000526555.1). Classification (NCBI taxonomy): domain Bacteria; kingdom Pseudomonadati; phylum Bacteroidota; class Bacteroidia; order Bacteroidales; family Bacteroidaceae; genus Bacteroides; species Bacteroides sp. 14(A). Next base: position 169,578 of record NZ_JAGH01000001.1, read on the forward strand.
GTCCTACATAGGCAAAACCATTTCCTAATTCAATGAGGAATTTGGTGATATTGTCAGTTAGGGCATCTTCCAACTCCCGTTCAAGATAACCATCACGCAGGGTGAGGAAGTCGAAATTATAAGGGTCCTTTGTTAGTTCCTGTGCAAGGCTGCTTTGTGATGCCGGTAGGCATGATGAGAAATTGTTAATAGAAGCACCTTCTCTGTAATAGAGACTACTTTCTATCATATTAAGTAACATATTTCGGCTCCAGCCATTTTCTACAGTTTTATTAATATAGAATACAGCCTCTTTTATGTTCTTTATTTTATCAATGATACAGCGTTGATGTCCCCATGGAACTGCGAAAAAGAGCTTTTCTATTTCTGCCACAACTTGTGGCAGTTTCTCACTTTTACTTTCCGCCCCAACTTGTGGCAGTTTTGTATCAGGCTGAGAATAAAAAGAATACCATTTCTTCATATACCAAAGGTTGCGCGAAGAAAAGCCACTCATATCTGGAAAATTCGTCTTTAGATCTTGGGATAATTGTTCAATGATGCCATCTCCCCATTTTGCTTCCGCTTTCAACCGGACTATATCACCTCCTATACTCCAGTATAGTTTCAATAACTCCGTATTTACTTTTACCGCTGCCTTAATCTGACTCTGGCGGATACGCTGTTTCAGTTCGCCTATCCACTCTTTATATTCGTTGTCTGTCTTTATCAGTTTACTCATGGTGCAATTCTATTGCTTATTGCTTACAAAGATAAATCATTCTTTTCCGATAATCTTCCCAATCGTATATTCTTTTGCTTCCCTATAGAAAAAAAAACTGCCTGCCAGAAGTGTTTAATTCTTCTGACAGGCAGCTTGTATAATCGTACTATGTAGGCGGAGACCGGCTTATGCCTTCACACGGCTTACATAAGAACCGTCACGAGTGTCGATTTCAATTGTTTCACCTTCATTGATGAACAGCGGAACGCGCACAGTTGCACCAGACTCTACAGTAGCAGGTTTCAACGTGTTTGTAGCTGTATCACCCTTTACACCCGGTTCGGTATAAGTAATCTTCATTTGAACCTTTATAGGCATATCAGCATAAAGAACTGTTTCAGTAGAAGCATCAGATACTACTTCCAGCACAGCACCTTCCAACAGGAAGTCAACACCATTGATCAGGTCGTGGGCAATGGGGTGTTGGTCGAAAGTTTCCTGGTTCATGAAGATGTAATCTTCACCTTCTTTATATAAGAACTGATACGGACGACGTTCTACACGTACATCTTCCAGTTTTTCACCGATGTTAAAGCGACGTTCCAGTACATAACCGTTTACTACGTCTTTCAGTTTTACACGCATGAAGGTATTACCTTTTCCCGGCTTTACATGCAGGAAGTCAATACAAAAGTACAGCTTGCCATCCATACGGATGCAAGTTCCGATTTTAATGTCTTGGGCATTAATCATACTAATATTTTTTATTTTAGATGTTATATAATTGTCTCCACTGAGCTTTGCGGGTGCAAAAGTAATGGAAATCAGTAAAAATCGCAAAAAGTTTTGAGAGAAAAAGACTTAACTCTTGGTTATTTTGAAAAAAGTCCCTATTTTTGCAGCCCGATTACGTGAAATAATAACATAAAACAATATACAGTAATGAAAAGAACATTTCAACCCTCTAACAGAAAGAGAAAAAACAAACACGGTTTCCGTGAGAGAATGGCTTCCGCTAACGGTCGCAGAGTATTAGCTGCACGTCGTGCTAAAGGCCGCAAGAAACTGACTGTTTCTGACGAATACAACGGAGTGAAAGCATAAGTAAACTCTTTGTAATAAAGAATAAGAAAGCCGCAAAGGACTGATAACAGTGCTTTGCGGCTTTTCTTATTGTGACGATAAAGCTTTAGCGGAATTAATTTCTTTCTGTAGGGTTATGAGTTAAATGATAAATAATCTTTTAGACGCGGATGACACGGATGACGCGGATCTTTTTTTTATCCACTTTTATAGCGCAGCCTTTTAAATCCGCGTTATCCGTGTCATCCGCGTCTAAAAAATAATATACCGAATGGCGCTTATCACTTATCACTAAACACTAATCACTTTTGTTCTTTTCTAATACGTTATGAATCTGAAATGTATTAGTTACACCAACGTTTTTCCCTTATTATTCCTCTATTTCCTTTCCGGCTTTTTTCCATTCTTCGAAACCTTTGTCGAGGTCGTAAACCACGTATCCCTTTTCGCTGAGTATAGCGGCAGCCTTTTTACTGCGTTTACCACTACGGCAATACAAAGCAACGGGTTTATCTTTCTGTAGAGTGGAGTCGGCTATTTCCGCAAAAGTCTTATCAAGTACATTGATGTTGATGCTTTTGGGAATGTGTGATTCCGAGTATTCGGCTACGGTGCGTACATCCAGACGTTGTATCTCAGGATTGGCTATCAGCGTGGAGAAATCTTCCACGGATACAGACTTGAAATCTCCTTTCTGCTGACAGGAGAAAAGAGAGGAGAAGAATAGGCAGATGCCTGCAATCAAAGAATTTATTTTCATCTTATTGGGGGGTATATTCAAATTCATAAGTTACTTCTTTGCCGGAATACGTGTTTAAGCTGAAATAGATTGTAACTTTATCAATTCCATCCTCTGCATATTGCCGTAACGGAACGGATGCATACGCACGTTTCGTGTATGCCTGCACATCTCCGCCATCATCATGATAGAGAGACAGACGTACCGTCCGGGTTCCTGCTTCTTTGTCCGTGGTGACTTCGTCCTCAATGAAATGGAACGAGTGCTTTCCGTTCTGCGACTTGATTTCCAGCATTATGTTCAGGTAATCAATTCCCATCCAGATACTCAGTATATCTGCCGGATCACGCTTGATTCCATCCTTAAATTTATCCGCAGACTGCGGCACAGGCGATATAGCACTCAATACTGCATACAATTTCACTCCGGATGTCCCATCGGCAGCTTCCGCCTTGCCATAGTTGCTGACAATGCGGGCAGAGGCATTAGCGTCTATACGTGTTTTCGACGCATCTTCCACTATTGCAAGTGTTTCGCCTTCATCCGTCAGCACGGATTGCAGGCTGCCGTCGGCACCGGCCTGTGCAGTCAGGAAGTCCAGTTTTACGGACGGATAATGATAATCATCGTCATCGCCGCAGGAAACCAGCATGAATACCAGTACGGGAAGAAACCAGCATAAAGAAACCGGAAATTGTAGCTTACCTTTCATATATTACTCTATTTCGGATTATCAGTTCTTGTAGCCAAATAATTCGTCAGTGGATTGGCATACATCAACAACATCTTTTCGCGCAGGAACGGGATGTCTTTATTGGGCAGTTCAATGCGTGCAAGTTGCTGGTCGATGTAGTCAGTGAAGTGTTTTTTCTCTTCGGCGGTATAATGACCGGCGAAGGCTTGGGTGCCCGACAAATAATCGTGAGCAATGTAATTGCCGGGATACATACGATAGTTTGCATGGATTCTCCGATCTATAAGGGCGGAGATCTGTGAAAACAGTTCGGGTTTGGAAAGAGAACGGTCCAGCTTTTCCAGCTCTTCATTGATGCACGACGCTACCTGGAAGTGCACGCGTCCTTTAGGTCCGAACAAGCCGGTCTGCATATTCTTCAGGTCGTCCTCCTGCGTCTTCTTGTAGTCCGGTATATCGCGTTTCAGTTGGAACTCCTGTGCTTTCAGGTAATCACAAGGATCGTATTCGTACGAAATGGCCAATGGAAGGATGTTCATTTCAATCAGGCGGTCGATAATGTCACCCTCACCGCCCATAGCCAGCATCTTGAGAACGCTTTCCTGTGTACGGTCGTTGGAGTCTTTGGCACGCCCTTCACGTTGTGCTATCCAGATAGACTGGTTCTTATCCTTAATAGTGTGGTGCATATAGCGCGACATGCGTCCGGAAGATTCCAGCATTTGGCGCATGGTCAGGGCACGTTGTACTATGAATGATTTGTTGACACGCACGAACTTCTTAATCCAGGGATAGATCAGCAGGTTATCGCCGATGGCAATTTCTACTGTATCCATACCTTTGTCTATCAACTCTACGGACAGGAAACCGGAGTCGAGAATGATATCGCGGTGGTTAGAGATATAAGTATAAGCGGATGTCTTGTCCGTCTGTGCCGTAAGGTCCAGAGTTACTCCCTGGGTCGTGTCTTTGGCAAATCTTTTCAGGATTGTGTAACAGAATGCTTTCTGAAACTCCAACTTCGTCTTGCATGTACGCATTTTCTGCGCAAGTGCCTCAAAGGGAACTTCCGGGAAAACAGCAGACGCCACCTGCTGGAAAGCCGGATCGGTAATCAGTTCCTCGTAAATCTGAGGAAGCTCCTCGTCATGATAAGGGCGGATTTCATCAAATTCCATATTCATAATGATTAACGTTTAGTGATTAGCGATTAGTAGTTTAGTCACTAAAACTGGTTCTCAATTATATCAGTCATTACATCCTTAATGTCTAATCCTGCGGCACGTACCTGCTGGGGTATGAAGCTGGTAGCCGTCATTCCGGGCGTGGTGTTCACTTCCAGCAGATTGACTTTATCTCCGGCAGTGATGATGTAGTCCACACGAATGATACCTGAAGCGCCCAGGATATCGTAAATGGCGGAAGTCAGTGTCTGTATCCGGTGTGTCAGGTCATCGGAGAGACGGGCTGGAGTGATTTCGGAAACCTGCCCGTTGTACTTGGCGTCGTAGTCGAAGAATTCATTCTCGGTCACTACTTCGGTGATGGGGAATACGACTGACTTCTCTTTAGTCTTATAACAACCGCAGGTCACTTCGGTGCCTTCCATGTAGGCTTCTATCAGAACTTCTTGCGCTTCATCGAATGCCTTAACAATGGCAGGCTGTATTTGTTCTTTCGTCTTAACTTTCGTTACGCCAAAGCTGGAACCTCCCAGACTGGGTTTGATGAAACAGGGCAAACCTATCTTTTCAATCACATCTTCATCGGAAATGGATTGTCCTTGGCGAAGCACTAAGGATTCTGCTATGCGTACTCCAAAGACTTTGAGATATTGGTTGCAGGCAAACTTGTCATACGTAAGTGCTGCTGCCAGTACACCACAACATGAGTAGGGGATGTGAAGGAGATCGAAATAACCTTGCAAGCGTCCGTCCTCTCCCGGAGTGCCGTGAATGGTGATATAGGCAAAGTCGAATGTGACCTTCCTGCCATTCATCTGAAAGCTGAAGTCATTCCGGTCAATGGGCGCTTTGCCGCCGTCGGGCAGTTGCACGTGCCAGTCGAGTCCGTGCATCTCCACAATATATAATGTGTACTTTTCCTTATCGATAAAGGAGTAGATACCCTGTGCGCTGCGCAGGGAAACTTGAAATTCGGAGGTATCACCTCCGCAAACAATAGCAATCGTGCGTTTCATTCTAAATCTCTGTTACTGATGTAGCCTCTCCATTTGTCTATCAGCAAGGTCATGTCTTCGGGCATTTCGGAGGTGAAGTACATCTCTTCGCCGGTGGCGGGATGTACAAAACCCAGTGTCATGGCGTGTAATGCCTGCCGTGGACAAGTATCGAAGCAGTTATTTACAAATTGTTTGTATTTACTGAAATGGGTACCTTTCAGAATCTCGTGACCGCCGTAGCGCTCATCATTGAAGAGTACATGGCCGATATGTTTCATGTGAACACGTATCTGATGGGTACGTCCCGTTTCAAGAATGCATTCTACAAGAGTGACATAGCCCAGACGCTCCAGAACCCGGTAATGGGTCACGGCATGCTTTCCCTGATCATCGGGCAGAACGGTCATCTGCATGCGGTCTCTGGGATTCCGGCCAATGTTTCCGGTGATGGTTCCCTCGTCCTGTTCAACGGTTCCCCACACCAAAGCACGGTAGCGTCGTTTGGTGGTTTTGTTGAAGAACTGCATACCAAGGTTGGTTTTGGCATCCGGTGTTTTGGCTATGACGAGCAGTCCGGAAGTGTCTTTATCGATGCGATGAACCAGACCGACGTGCGGGTCGTTGGCATCGTAGTCGGGATTATCTTTCATGTGCCAGGCGATGGCGTTCACTAAAGTCCCCTGGTAGTTTCCGTGTCCGGGGTGTACCACCAGTCCGGCAGGTTTATTCACTACCATGAGGTATTTATCCTCGTAGACTATATTAAGTGGAATATCTTCGGGAATGACTTCGTTTTCATAACGCGGACGATCCATCATGATGGTGATGACATCCATCGGTTTCACCTTGTAGCTGCTCTTGACCGGTTTGTTGTTAGCCATTACAAAACCGGCTTCCGCTGATTTCTGTATGCGGTTGCGCGAAGCGTTTGTCAGGCGGTCGAACAGGTATTTGTCTACGCGCATCATTTCCTGTCCTCTATCCACTACCACACGGAAGTGTTCATAGAGTTGGGCTTCATCACCGACAGGTTCTATGTCGTCCAGATCATCCTCAGTCACTATGTCGTCCGGCAAATCTTCTATCATTCTTGTTCTTTCTATGTGTTATTGTTATTATTCCCCGTATGATCGAGTTTAAAACCAGGACTCGTCTGCTGCGGAATCTTTAGAGGAGGTAGGGGTGGTAGCTTCTACTGCTGTAGAATCCCCTTCCTGAGGCAGCTCTCCACCGTCTCCCACAATTAGTGTAAGTGTGGCACCTACAGGTACTTTTTCACCGTTGGTCAGTGTACGGCTTTTATATTTCACACCGTATACCCAGTCTTTTTCTCCGGCTATGTGTTCGTTCTCGGACAGTTTGAAGCCGGCCGCCAGCAGGCGTGCCTGTGCTTGGCGCATGGAACTGTTGTCCGCTACATCGGGAACGACTAGCAAAGGGGTACTCAGGGTGTTTATGGTCAGATAGATGGTGCGTCCTTCTTTCACTTTCTGCCCGGCGGCAGGATTGTGTTCGAGGATGCATCCGGCTGGTAAGTTCTTTACATAGCTGGAGTCGGAAACAATGCAGGTAAGTCCTTGGTTGCGGAACATTTTCTCAGCTTCTGCCACTCCCATACCTTTCACGTTGGGCACTACTACCGCTTCACCGTGACGGGTGTATATATCCAGTCCCTTCAGCACTCCAAACAGTACAAGGGCAACCACAATGACCATTGCGATCAGGTTTATCCAGAAAAACTTATTCTGTTTGAAAGAAAAAAACTCTTTTATAGTCATAATCCTTGGCGTTGTTTGGGGACAAAGATAATGCAAACCGAAAGCAGTACAAAATATGCTTGCTTATTTTTGATGCTGAGGAGCTTTTTTAAAGGAGAAAGACGTTTTCGCTTCGTTTGGGAGTTACAGAAGTTAGAAGGAGTTAAAGCCAACACTCCTGCTGATGATTCACAACTTTATCGGCTTTAACTCCTAAGCCCGCTTGCGGGCTGATAACTCCTTTAGTTCCTCACTATAGCTCCTTATTCTGTTCAGAGTGACTCAAGCAGTCTCTTTAATACTACGGTAGCTGATATTTCACGATTAGCCGCTTCGGGGATGACAATAGATTGCGGACTTTCGATGACATCATCTGTTACAATCATATTGCGGCGCACGGGCAGGCAGTGCATGAAATAAGCATTGTTGGTTACTGCCATCTGGCGGTCGCTTACGGTCCACTCACGATCTTTGCTCAGAATTTGTCCGTAATTATCTCCGGCATAAGCCGCCCAGTTCTTGGCATAGACGAAGTCGGCGCCTTCGAACGCTTTCATCTGATCATATTCCACACGGGCATTCCCTACGAATTGCGGAGCAAGTTCGTAGCCTTCGGGGTGGGTGATGACGAAATCATAATCCGTGGCGTTCATCCATTCGGCGAATGAATTAGGCACGGCTTGGGGCAATGGGCGTGGATGTGGCGCCCAGGTCATTACCACTTTAGGGCGTGCCGTCTTCTTGTATTCTTCAATTGTGATGAGGTCGGCAAAGCTTTGCAACGGATGGCGGGTAGCTGCTTCCATTGAGAACACCGGGCGACCGGAATGTTGGATGAATTGATTTATGATTACCTCGTTATAGTCATCCTCTTTGTTCTCAAAGCGGGCGAACGAACGTACACCGATAATGTCGCAGTAGCAACCCATCACAGGAATAGCCTCCAGTAGATGTTCGGGTTTGTCTCCATCCATGATGACGCCGCGTTCCGTCTCCAGTTTCCATGCTCCTTGGTTGATGTCCAGCACGATAACATTCATACCTAGATTCGTAGCCGCTTTCTGCGTGCTGAGACGGGTACGTAAGCTAGAGTTGAAGAAAATCATCATCAACGTCTTGTTCCGTCCCAATTCTACGTATTTAAAACGGTCTTTCTTAATCTCAAATGCTTCATCCAGTGCAGCTTTCAGATTTCCGATGTCCTGCACACAAGTAAACTTCTTCATGTTATATATTTATGATTAATATGAATTAGGAGTAAGAGGGGGGAAAGAAGGAGCTAAAGAAGTTATCGTTTCCTTACCTGTCCTTCTCCTTCGACAATCCACTTGTACGTGGTCAGTTCTTCCAGAGCCATGGGACCGCGGGCATGCAGCTTCTGTGTGCTGATACCGATTTCGGCACCCAGACCGAACTGCGCTCCGTCTGTAAAGGAAGTCGGTACGTTGACGTATACGCAGGCGGCGTCCACATCACGACAGAACCACTCGGCACGGGTCTTGTCTTCGGTTACAATACATTCGCTGTGTTTGGAACCGTATTCCTGAATATGTGCTATAGCTTCACGAATGGACTGAACGGTTTTAATGGACATCTTGTAGTCCAGGAATTCCGTACCGAAGTCTTCTTCCGTGGCCTCCTTCAGTAACTCCGCAGGATAGCTTCCCTTCAGTACGTTGTATGCGTACATATCCGCATAGATTATCACATTGCTTTTTTGCAACGGTGTGCAAAGTGCCGGCAGATCGTTGAGGCGGTCACCGTCAATCAACAGACAGTCCAGAGCATTGCATACGCTGACGCGGCGCGTTTTGGCATTGTTGATAATAGCTGCACCTTTCTCTACATCACCGTAGCGGTCGAAGAAAGTATGGCAGATACCTGCGCCTGTTTCAATGACGGGTATGGTGGCATTTTGACGCACAAAGTTGATGAGGCTACTGCTGCCACGCGGAATAAGTAAGTCTACATACCCCCGGGCATTCAGCAACTCGGCTGTAGCTTCCCGGTCGGCGGGCAGTAATTCTACGATGTGCGGGTTGATGTTGAAATGTTCCAGTACCTCGTGTATCACGCTGATAATGGCTCGGTTGGAGGAGTCGGCATCACTACCGCCTTTCAGTATGCAGGCATTTCCGCTTTTCAGGCAGAGAGAAAATACATCGAAACTCACGTTGGGGCGTGCTTCGTATATAATGCCGATGACGCCAAACGGGACACTTACCTTTCTGAGCCTCATCCCCTGGGGATGTGTGTGCTCTTTCAGCGTACGTCCCACTGGTGAGGGAAGGGTTGCTACATTGCGTGTATCGGCAGCGATGCCTTGCAGGCGTTCTACGGTCAGTTTTAGCCGGTCGTATTTCGGATCATTTGGATCCATTCTTTCCAGGTCCTTCTTGTTCTCAGCGAGGATGAAGTCCGATTTTGCCAAGGCAGCGTCCGCTACAGCCAATAGTATCTGATTGATTTCTCTATCGCTCAGTGATAACAATTCCCGGCTGGCTTCCTGCACGGTGGCAAATACTTTGTTTAAGTCCATTTTCTTGTACTTCTTTTATCGATTACCCTGCAAATGTAGCAATTATATCGGGAATGCTTGCTTTATCCCTTTGAAAAAGAATGATAACAGAAGAAAGAGTCGTGTGCCATTGTGACTTTGGTATAAGGCGTAGTGTATATCGACTATTGTTTGATCCATAACAGAAAAGAGAGAAAATAATTTATCATTTTAAACTGTTCATTTGTCTGAATTTATTAATGATGAAGATACCTTTTATAAATGGTTTATTATCAGGGTGTTATAATGAACGTATTTCAGCATACGACTGATGAGGTGGTCTCAGTATCATACTGATCTCACAAATATCTTATTGTGTAAATATTGGTCATCTGTATATGGGGCACTTATCATACAAGATTATCGTTTTGCTTATAACGGAAAGGAAAGAACAAAAGTGATTAGTGTTTAGTGATAAGGGATTAGCGCTATTCGGTATATTATTTTTTAGACGCGGATGACGCGGATAACACGGATTTAAAAGGCTGCGCTATAAGAAGTATAAAAAAATCCGCGTTATCCGCGTCATCCGCGTCTAAAAGATTATTTATCATTTAACTCATAACCGAAAAAAATGAATTATTTTCGACATTAATCCTTATTAATTCTATTTTAAGTCGATATTAATGTCTTTTCATTGATATTATTAATGGGTCGCACTTTTCTTTGCATTCGGAAAACATAAACTTAAAGAATCATGAAAAACCGTTTGATAGGTCTGTGCATTGTATGTGCTTGCTGCTTGATGGCTAAAGCTGATGACTTAAAACTCTGGTATCAGCAACCTGCCAAAGTATGGACCGAAGCATTACCTTTGGGTAATTCACGTTTGGGCGCCATGGTCTATGGCGGAGTGGTTAACGAACAGATACAGTTGAATGAGGAGACTGTCTGGGGCGGTGGTCCTCATCGCAACGATAGTCCGAAGGCATTCGGTGTATTGCCCAAAGTCAGGGAACTTATTTTTGCCGGACGTGAGAAGGAAGCCGAAAAGGTTATGGCTGATAACTTCTTTACCGGGCAGCATGGCATGCCTTTCCAGACGATTGGCAGTTTGATGCTGGAATTTGACGGACATGCCGATTACTCCAATTATCGCAGAGATTTAGATTTGGAACGGGCAGTCGCATCTGTGCAGTACAAGATAGGCGAAGTGAATTATACCCGTACCATATTCACTTCTTTGGTAGATAATGCTTTGATCATCCGTATCGAGGCGGATAAACCCGGTGCAGTCAATTTTACAACCAGATATAGTACCCCGTATAAAGAGTACGAGATAAAGAAGAATGGCAAAAGCCTCCTGTTGTCCGGACATGGTTCTGCGCACGAAGGCATTCCTGGAGCTATTCGTTTTGAAACCCGCACACAGATAAAGGCGGAGAAGGGTAAAGTCAATGTCACCAATAATTGCATTGAAGTGAAAGGTGCAGATGCTGCTGTGATTTATGTGACGGCTGCAACCAACTTTGTCAATTATAAAGATGTAAGTGCCAATGAAACCCGTCGGGCAACGGAGTTTCTGGCAAAAGCCATGAAGCGTCCTTATGCCCAGGCGCTTACTGCTCATGAAGAAGCCTATCAAAAGCTTTTCGGACGTGTCTCTCTGAACATCGGCCCCTCCAGTCAAGAGGAGACATCTTACCGTATCAAGCATTTCAATGAAAGGAAAGATTTGGGTTTGGTGGCGTTGATGTTCCAGTTCGGGCGTTACCTGCTTATATCCTCTTCGCAACCCGGCGGACAGCCTGCCGGACTGCAAGGCATCTGGAATCATGAACTATTGGCTCCGTGGGATGGAAAGTACACCATCAATATCAATACGGAGATGAACTATTGGCCGGCAGAAGTGACAAATCTCCCGGAAATGCATGAACCGCTGTTCCAGATGGTGAAAGAATTGTCAGAGTCGGCACAAGGCACAGCACGCACCTTGTACGAATGCCGTGGATGGACCGTACATCATAACACGGATCTGTGGCGTATGGCCGGACCTGTGGATGGTGCTTCGTATGTCTGGCCGTTGGGTGGTGCTTGGCTGAGCCAACATCTGTGGCAACATTATCTTTATACAGGCGATCAGGCATTCCTGAAAACAGCATATCCGGCTTTGAAGGGGGCAGCCGATTTCTTCCTGGATTTCCTGGTGGAACATCCTAAATATGGCTGGATGGTCTGTGCACCTTCTATGTCTCCTGAACAGGGCCCTCCGGGAACCGGTACAATGATTACTGCCGGATGTACGATGGACACCCAGATTGTGCTGGATGCATTGACTTCCGTACTGTCGGCTACCCAACTGTTGTATCCCGCTAATACCTCCTATCGGGATAGTCTGCAAAGCATGATTAAGCGTTTGCCGCCTATGCAGATAGGCAAGCATAACCAGTTGCAGGAGTGGCTGGCGGATGTGGATGATCCGAATAATGACCATCGTCATGTTTCCCACTTGTACGGGCTTTATCCCAGTAACCAGATTTCCCCCTATGCGCATCCGCAGCTTTTCTAGGCAGCTAAACGCTCACTTCTCTATCGGGGTGACATGGCTACGGGGTGGTCTATCGGTTGGAAAATCAATCTGTGGGCACGTCTGCTCGACGGTGATCATGCTTATAAGATTATCAAGAATATGTTGAAACTGGTGGAAAAGGATAATCCTGACGGACGTACTTATCCGAACATGTTTGACGCACACCCGCCTTTCCAGATTGATGGAAACTTCGGTTTCACTGCCGGTGTAGCCGAGATGTTACTTCAAAGTCATGACGAGGCTTTACATTTATTGCCCGCCTTGCCTCAGGATTGGAATAAGGGTAGCGTAAAAGGTCTGGTAGCCCGCGGTGCTTTTGAAGTGGACATGGATTGGGATGGCGGTGAATTGACTACGGCTACCGTAACTTCACGCATTGGCGGCAATCTGCGTATACGTTCGTATGTGCCGTTGGAAGGTACAGGTCTTAAGGAAGCGAAGGGTGATAATCCGAATCCGTTGATGAAGCGCGGAGCTATTAAGGAACCGCTGGTCGCTGCCGGATTAAGGGCGCAATATCCTCTCTTGTATAAGATTTATGAGTATGATATACAGACACAACCGGGAGAAAAGTACACATTGCACAGAGCATTCTGACAATCGATATTACGAATAAGAAATAGAAATAGGTTATGGTAAAAAGATTAAATTGGTTTATTGTATGCTTGTTGTTTTCAATAGGTATTACGGCGCAGGCTGCCGGTAAACAGTACAATTCGTACAAAGGATTGGTGATGGCCGGTTATCAGGGGTGGTTTAATGCCCCTGATGATGGCGCTAATCGGGGGTGGTACCACTATACCGGACACGATGGCTTTCGCCCCGGTTCTTGTACGATTGACTTCTGGCCGGAAGTGTCGGAGTATAAAAAACTGTATAAGACGGAGTTCAAGTTTGCAGACGGAACGCCCGCTTATACTTTCTCTTCGCACGATGAGTCTACGGTAGATACTCATTTCAGATGGATGAAAGAATATGGATTGGATGGTGTGTTTATGCAGCGTTTTGTCGGGGAAATCCGTGGTGAGAGTGGTTTGAAGCATTTCAATACTGTTTTGAACTCTGCCATGAAAGCCGCCAATAAATACGAGCGTGCCATTTGTGTCATGTATGATTTAAGTGGTATGCGTCCCGGTGATGAGGATGTTTTGCTGAAAGATATTACCGATGTGGCTAAACGTCATTCTCTGAAAGATCATGCCAAGAATCCCTCCTATCTGTATCATAATGGAAAACCGCTGGTTACGGTCTGGGGGGTAGGTTTCAATGATCACCGCCGTTACGGTCTGGATGAAGCCGAAAAGATTATCAATGGTTTGAAGGCACAGGGCTTTAGTGTGATGTTGGGAGTGCCTACACACTGGCGCGAATTGAGTGGAGATACCGAATCGGACCCTCGTCTGCATGAGTTGATAAAACGGTGTGATGTTGTGATGCCCTGGTTTGTAGGACGGTATAATGAAGACTCGTATCCTCGTTATCAGAAACTGATTAAAGGTGACATCGAGTGGGCGAAAAAGAATAAAGTGGATTATGTACCTTTGGCTTTCCCAGGATTCTCCTGGCGTAATATGAAGGGGCATGAGAACAGTGTGCAGATACCGCGTAACAAAGGTTCGTTCCTTTGGAAGCAGTTGGCCGGAGCTTTGAAGGAAGGTGCGGAAATGCTTTATGTAGCTATGTTTGATGAGATAGATGAAGGTACGGCTATCTTTAAATGTGCTAAAAAGGTTCCCGTAGGTGCCAGTACATTTGTGCCCATTGAGGAAGGCATTGGTAGTGATCATTATTTGTGGCTGGTGGGCCAGGCCGGTAAAATGTTGCGTAAGGAAATACCGTTGGAGATGAAGCAACCGGTACGTTAGTTCTTGTTCTGTTCATCAATGATTTCCATTAGGGAATATTTGTATGTAGTTCCCAATGAAGCTGCATATTCTTTACAGAAAGCATCGTAAACGGTTTTGGCGAGTCCTTTCTTTCCCTGTTGGCAAAGAATGCGGCACTTTATACAGAGGGCTTCCTCATTGATGTAGTCATGCTGGAATAGGGTGTCCGCTATCTGCAATTTCAGCGTGTCCGAAAGATCCTCCTGCTTTAATAATCGGCATAACAAGTCGATGGTGTCATTGGAGAAATCATTCTTGAATGTATCGATCCAATCAGTCTCAATGTTAGGAAGCATCATACCGCGCAATAACAGCTCCAATAGCTTTTCCAGATCCTGACTATTGTTCTTGTTGTATAAGTGGAGAGCCTCCAGGTAGTCGCAAATGGTGCCATTCTCAAATTGTATGCTCCAGAAGCCATTCTGGTTCAATATCTTGATGTCACCCACTTTGTCCAGCAGACTGCGAAGCTTACTCATATATACATTACGATTGTTTTTAGCGGATTCTTCCGTTTTATCATACCACAACAACTGAATCAACTTGTTTCCAATGATACCTTTGGAATCTTTTCCCGTATAAAGAATTAATAATATCAATAAGTATTTGAGGGTAGGGGTAAAGGAAAATGTAATGTCATTCCCTTCCTTGTCAATGACACGGAAGCCACCAAAGAAACAAATACATTTCCTGGAGAAGTCATAGTTATGAAATGTGGGGACGGACATGTTGATAGGCATATCAATCTTGATTTCCGGCTTCTCTTGTCTCTGGAGAGTATTGGGAGCCTTGTCGGTCACATTTGTCTTCTGAGATTTACTTTCCTCATTCCGGGAGAGTATGGTGCGCTTCTTTCTGTAATAAAGAGTTCCTATTCCGATAGCAAGCAAACCTCCGATAATGCATAGCCAAACATAGAGCTTATTGCTACCGGCAGTCTGGGCTTTAGACACTTCGGACTGTTTGAATGATGAAACGGGAATAGGAGGAAAATTCAGTTCATAGATGTCTATATCTGCTTTTCCGCTGACTTCGGCCTGGTGTACAGCCAGATATAGTTTCTTCTGTTTTGGGGAATAATATAGATTACTGTATAGATATTGTCCAGGGAATTTCAGCCCCATGGGCAATGACATGGGCTCGAAGTGTGGCGTTTTTGTATCGATTTTCATCAGGATACCACCTAATTGTGTACAGAAGAAATAGAAACAGTCTTTTTCCGAGTCATAAATCATATTCTCGCCAGGTTGGAAGTCACCATCATCCGGATTTTGAGGGGCTTCCCATAGCTTGTTGACCTGTTGGGTGAGTAAGTTGACCGAATAAAGATCATAATAATTCCGGGGAGATAATTCCTGGCGTCCGGACGGACAACCACGACCGCCGAAGATATAAAGTGTACTGTCCACAAGAGCGGAACTGGAGGAATACCGGGGATGGATATTAGTCAGATTGATATACCGTTGCGGTGTGTTTTCATACGGGTAACTGATTAGTAGTCTATTGTTATAGTGATAATGTCCATATCCGCCAAAGCTGATTAGTGAGGAGTTGGAGGGATTGTAGACGAGCGTATTGTTCCAATAGTCATGTTCCGCGACGGGGGCCTGCGTTCCTTTCCAACTTTGGGCATTAGAATCGAATGCCGAATAAAGATTTTCATTCAGATTGTAGGATAGTAACTGATGGCGTTGGGGGATGTAGATAAGCTGGTTCGGATAGTTTGCTACGAATTCTCCACCTTTCACCCGTATGGAATCTGTCACTTTTTCATCTGCGTGAAAAACGTATAGTCTCTTATTATCGTTGGCTATATAGAACGTGGCGACAGTGGGATCGAACGCAATGGAAGGAGAGGTGGCAAAATGTTGTGAATAGATTTTCTTCCAAGTAATGTATTGGTCGATAATCCACTGTGTATTCTTGCCGGAAGCGGGCTTATGAGATGTTTCATCATAACAAATGTCTCCATTATGACGCGCCATTTTCCATAGACGGATTTCCTGGTTCCCGCGTTTCAGACTGATATCTTTCAGGTTAACGGAAGCTACATCATCTAACACGAAATCTTCGAAAGGACAATAACCGAAAGCAATGCGTATTTCTTGTGCACCTATTAATGCCGGATAGTTGACATTAATTTGTGTGCTGTCGTAAAGTACTGTTATATTCCCGTCTTTGGGGTCAAAAGTCAGGCTGACTGAAACCCAGGTTTCACGTCTTGCTTCTTTTTGGATGGGATGTACGGCATCTCCGGTGACCAGAATGGGGAAACGCCTGTCATTCTCACCCACGCTGTACATTAAATCTATATTTTTATTGTCATTTGTAATAATTCGGAACACGGTTCCGAATACATTATCCGGTCTGATCCAAAGGTTAAAGTTCAGGGTGACTTTTTCTCCTTTGGTATCTATGGGCTTTCCATCTTCTAATGCCATACTGGTGAACTCGGAGTTCTGAAGTGGGTAGGACTGGATATGCAGGCCATATTCAGGAAGCTGGGCTATTGAGTTCAAGCATATAGATAAAAGGAAGAATATAGATAGTGTCTTTTTCATTCTGAAGTTCCTTTATGAAGTATTAGCTTGGACAAAAGTAATATTTTTCGGTGAAAAGCAATTACTAAATTATACAATTCTTCGGAGAGGACTTCTCTTTTTCACTTAAAGGGCCTCATTAAGCGGATTTTAATGTTTCATTAATTATAGTTTCACTGTTTTATTAATAGGTTACCGTTTACTTTGCAACATCAAACAGAGTAAAATTAATATCTGATAGTATGAATTTTAAAAAGCACTTGTTTCTTTTTGCAGGTATATTGTCCTGCTCTTTTATAATGGCTCAACAGCCAAGTGATATCTTATCAGTGTCGGCATCAACCAAACTGGAGAAAGCCTCGCTGGCTTTTGATAAAGATCCGAAAACGATGTGGGAAGTGAATGGTCAGGATCTGAAGGCGGACCAGTGGCTGATGTTTACCATACAGACTCCTGGTGATGTGTGTGAACTTAACCTTCAGATGCAGGGTGTATCAAAGGAAGAACTGAAGCAACTGATGAGTGTATTTGTTACTTATGATCCGATGAATCTGGGAGTTCCGGTAGACTATCAGGTGAAGGGTAGTGCGAAAGAAATGCAGGTCACGTTTTCACCTAAATACGGTGCCCACGTTCGACTGGCATTTAAAGGCGATAGCCGTGTGAAACCTTTTTCGGTGAAAGAGGTAGCGGTGCTTTTGGCAGATAAAGTGCTGAAAGACCGAAAAGGAGAGAAAACATCTCTTCGTTATATGGATCCGACGCTTCCGGTGGAAGAACGTGTGGAAAGTCTGCTGAGTGTAATGACTCCGGAAGACAAGATGGAATTGATTCGTGAGGGATGGGGGATCCCGGGGATTCCTCATTTATATGTACCGCCCATTACAAAAGTAGAAGCGGTGCATGGGTTCTCATACGGTAGCGGTGCTACTATTTTTCCGCAAGCATTGGCAATGGGAGCCACCTGGAATAAGAAACTGACAGAAGATGTTGCTATGGCTGTTGGTGACGAAACTCTTGCAGCAGGTACTATGCAGGCATGGTCTCCGGTACTCGATGTGGCACAGGATGCACGTTGGGGACGTTGTGAGGAGACATTTGGTGAAGACCCTGTGCTGGTATCACAAATTGGTGGAGCCTGGATTAAAGGATATCAATCTAAAGGCTTGTTTACTACTCCGAAACATTTTGGTGGGCATGGCGCCCCCTTGGGCGGACGTGATTCCCATGATATCGGTTTGTCCGAACGTGAAATGCGTGAGGTGCATCTGGTTCCGTTCCGTCATGTGATTCGCAACTATGACTGCCAATCTGTAATGATGGCTTATTCTGATTATCTGGGTGTGCCGGTTGCTAAAAGCAGAGAGTTATTGCATGGTATTCTGCGTGAGGAATGGGGATTTGACGGCTTTATTGTGAGTGACTGCGGTGCTATTGGTAATCTGACTGCCCGTAAACATTATACAGCAAAAGATAAGATAGAAGCCGCTAATCAGGCTCTGGCGGCAGGTATCGCTACCAATTGTGGTGATACTTACAATGACAAAGAGGTGATACAAGCTGCAAAAGACGGACGTATCAATATGGAAAACCTGGATGAGGTTTGTCGCACCATGCTGCGTATGATGTTCCGTAACGAACTGTTTGAGAAGACACCGAATAAACCTTTGGACTGGAATAAGATATATCCGGGATGGAACTCAGACAGCCATAAAGAAATGGCACGTCAGGCAGCACGCGAATCTATTGTAATGCTGGAAAATAAAGATAACATATTGCCTTTGGCTAAAGATATGCGTACGATTGCTGTAGTAGGTCCCGGAGCGGATGATCTCCAGCCGGGTGACTATACTCCCAAACTTTTACCCGGTCAGTTGAAATCTGTATTGACAGGTATCAAACAAGCGGTGGGTAAGCAGACAAAGGTGGTTTATGAACAAGGTTGTGATTTTACAAGTCCGAATGGAACGGATATTCCCAAGGCAGTGAAAGCAGCTTCTCAGTCGGATGTAGTAGTGTTGGTTTTGGGAGATTGCTCTACCAGTGAATCAACGACAGATGTTTACAAGACTTCCGGAGAAAATCATGATTATGCCACTCTTATTTTACCGGGTAAGCAACAGGAGTTATTGGAAGCCGTTTGTGCAACCGGCAAACCTGTAATCTTAATTCTTCAGGCAGGCCGTCCTTACAACTTGTCTAAGGCGTCAGAACTGTGTAAAGCTATTCTTGTTAACTGGCTACCGGGACAAGAAGGTGGTCCGGCTACGGCTGATGTGCTGTTCGGTGATTATAATCCTGCCGGTCGTTTGCCGATGACGTTCCCGCGTCATGTAGGTCAGCTTCCTCTGTATTATAACTTTAAGACTTCCGGTCGTCGTTATGAGTATTCAGACATGGAATTTTATCCTCTTTATTATTTTGGATATGGTTTAAGCTACACTTCTTTTGAATATTCCGGTTTGAAGATACAGGAAAAGGATAATGGTAATGTTGCAATACAGGCAACTGTGAAGAATGTGGGGCAACGTGCCGGAGACGAAGTTGTTCAGTTGTATATAACTGATATGTATGCCAGCGTGAAAACGCGTATTACAGAGCTGAAAGATTTCACTCGTGTTCATCTGCAACCGGGTGAGTCAAAGATAGTTTCTTTTGAACTGACACCTTATGAACTCTCATTACTCAATGATCGTATGGACAGAGTAGTAGAGAAAGGAGAGTTTAAGATATTAGTCGGCGGAGTTAGCCCTCAGTATGTGGCAAAAGACCGTATAAAAGATAGTGTAGGTTATGCGGATGCAAAGAAAGGATTGTCCGGTATGCTTGAATATACTCATGAATTTGCCGCAGATTTCGGTTTGTCATTGTTCAAAGTTGAAGAGAACTTGCTGAAAAATCAGAAGACAATCTGGGTATCTGTTAAGAACAATGGTACTCTGATGGATACTGGTAAGATAGAAATGTACGTTGGAGGTAAGAAGACAGGAGAGAATGTGCATTATGAACTGGCTCCGGGAGAAGAGAAACTGATACCTTTCAGTGTGGATAAGAATAATGACGGAGATGTGCTGTTCACCACTAAATATAAAGTGTTGTCTATATAAACTTGATATAATGAAGAAACTGTTAGCATTTATATGCCTGTGTATACAGATTGTCCCCATAATGGGACAATCTGTATTGCGTACTTCACATGGAGTAAAAGTAGAGACAAAAGCTGCCTGTGTGGAACTGGAGTGCTTCTCTTCTTCCATTATTCGTGTGAAGAAGTATCCTCTTGGGCAAGCGCCGGAAAAACAGTCGTTATCTGTTACGATGCAACCAAAAAAGGTGAAGTATAAGATACAGGAAGCAAATAATCAGGTAATACTTACTACTTCCGAACTGACCGTTTTGCTGGATATCATTCAGAACCAGGTTCGCTTTGCGACTAAAGACGGGAAGGAATTGTTGGCAGAAAAACCTTCCTCCACAGGTTTCACTTCTTTCAATGATGCAGGTAATTCTACATATCGGATTCGCCAAACTTTCTTGTTGGATAGTGATGAGGCTATTTATGGTTTGGGACAGCACCAGCAGGGAAAGATGAATCAGCGTAATCAAACTCTTTTCTTGCAACAGGCGAATACGGAAATATGTATTCCTTTGGTCCATTCCATCAAAGGCTATGCGTTGTTTTGGGATAACTATTCTCCTACCACTTTTACAGACAATGCACAAGGAATGACTTTTGATTCGGAGGTTGGTGATTTGTGCGATTATTACTTTGTTTATGGCGGTGGAGCAGATAAAGTAGTGGCTGGATTGCGTGAATTAACAGGACAGGCTCCCATGTTTCCACTTTGGACATTCGGTTTTTGGCAATCAAGAGAGCGATATGTCAGCCAGGATGAACTGGTTGGCGTTGTTGCGAAATATCGTGACCTGAAGGTGCCTCTGGATGGCATTATTCAGGATTGGCGTTATTGGGGAGAAGACCATAAAGATTGGAATGCGGTAGAATTTCGTAATCCGAAATTTCCCGATCCAAAGAAAATGATGGAAGAGGTGCACCATCTGAATGCCCATGCCATTATTTCAGTGTGGCCTTCTTTTGGACCCGCTACCGGAATCTATGCTGATTTGAAAGCTCTGAACAAGTTGATGATACATGAAACTTTTCCGCAGGATAATGGTGTGAAGGTATATGATACTTATGATCCCATAGCGAGAGATATCTATTGGAAATATATGAATAAAAATATGTTCAGCATCGGAATGGATGGTTGGTGGCTGGATGCAACCGAACCGGAACATAGTCCGGCGAAAGAAGGAGACTTGGATTTTCAAACTTATCTGGGCTCTTTCCGTAAAGTGCGTAATGCTTTCCCACTTGTAAGCGTGGGCGGCGTTTATGATCATCAAAGACAGGAGACTTCCGATAAACGCGTTTTTATTCTGACTCGTTCTGCTTTTGCAGGTCAGCAACGTTATGCCGCCCAGGCATGGTCCGGTGATGTTGTTTCTGATTGGGATGTGTTGCGTAATCAGATTCCGGCAGCCTTGAATATCTCATTGACAGGTATTCCTTATTGGAATTCTGATATTGGTGGTTTCTTTTCTGGCAGAAAGTTTCCGGAAGGTGTGAAAGATCCGGCATTCCATGAATTGTATGTGCGTTGGATGCAGTTTGCAGCTTTTACGGGAATGATGCGTTCGCATGGCACAAACACTCCCCGTGAAATATTTATGTTTGGTGAACGTGGATACTGGGCTTTCGATGCGCAAGAGAAAATGATTAATCTTCGCTATCGATTATTACCTTATATTTATTCAACCTCATGGGAGGTTACTTCTAATGGTGGAAGTCTGATGCGTGCTTTGTTCTCTGACTTTCCGGAAGATAAAAAGGTTACAGATATAGGCGATGAGTATATGTTTGGAAAGTCCATATTGGTAGCTCCGGTAATAAGTGAAGTAAAGAGACGCTCCCTGTATCTGCCTGAGGGTACGCAATGGATTGATTTTTGGACAGGTGAAAAGCAAAAGGGCGGGCAGGAGATTAGTCGTGAAGCTCCCATTGATATTATCCCATTATATGTGAAAGCAGGTTCCATCATTCCTGCCGGGCCTTCCGTTCAGTTTGCAACCGAGAAGTCATGGGATGATCTACAGGTTCGCATCTATCCGGGTGCCGATGGGGAATTTACCTTATATGAAGACGAGGATGATAACTATAATTACGAAAAAGGTAAATATACCACTGTCCGTATGACGTGGAGTGACAAGGATAGGCAGTTAACTATCCATCCTCGTCAGGGTAGCTATGATGGCATGTTGCAAAATCGTAACTTTCGTATCGTTGTTGTAGATAATCTGAAAGGATTGGGATTGGATAATGAATCGTATACTGTGAATGTGGAGTATAAAGGAAAGAAACTTAATATAAAACTACCATGAAAAGCATTACGGAATTAGTTAGTATAGCCTTGCTGTCAGGCTTGTTGGCCAGTTGTGCTTCGGAGCAACGGACTACGGTTAATAGTGATCGGATTGTGACAAATCCTATTGATTTGAATTATCGTTTCCAACCGAATGAAGAGTCACGGCGTGAAGCTGCCGATCCGGTACTGGAATATTTCAAAGGATATTATTATATGTTTGCTTCCAAGTCCGGTGGTTACTGGCGCTCCGAAGACTTGGCAAAGTGGGAATATATTCCTTGTACAACTATTCCGACTATGGAGGATTATGCGCCTACAATTCTTGTTTATGGTGATACACTTTACTTTACCGCTTCCAGTGGAAATACCCGAATTTATAAGAATGCCCATCCGGAAAAAGATACTTGGGAAGAAGTAGATACAAAATTTGAGTATCCTCAACATGATCCGGCATTCTTTAAAGATGATGATGGAAGAGTTTATCTTTATTGGGGATGTTCGGATGTAGATCCGATAATGGGAGTAGAAGTGGATCCCAAAGATGGTTTCCGCGCTATCGGTGAACCTAAAGCTTTGATACATCATAATTGTGATAAATATGGTTGGGAAGTTCCCGGTAAGAATAATGAAGAACCGCGCCAAGGCTGGAATGAAGGTCCGTGTGTGCTGAAGCATAATGGACGGTATTACTTACAGTATGCCGCTCCCGGTACTCAATACCGTATTTATGGTGATGGTAACTATGTGGGCGATAATCCGTTAGGGCCTTTTGAGTATGTAGAAGATAATCCTTTCTCTTTCAAACCCGGTGGTTTTATTGGTGGTGCCGGACATGGACATACCTTCAAGGATAAATATGGAAATTACTGGCATGTAGCTTCCATGACTATCTCTGTTCGTCACTGGTTCGAACGTCGTTTGGGATTATTCCCGGTAGTTGTTTCTGATAAATACGGTATGTATGCGCTTACTACTTTTGCAGATTATCCCTTCTGTATTCCCGACAGGAAAGTAGACTTCGAAAAAGAAGATATCAACATGGGGTGGAACCTACTTTCGTATAAGAAGAAAGTAACTGCATCTTCTTCTCTTGAAGGTTACGAACCGGAATTGGCTAATGATGAACAAGTTGAGACCTGGTGGGCTGCACAGACTGGTAACAAAGGTGAATGGTTACAAATTGATCTTGGCGAGCCTATGGATGTGAAGGCTATTCAGGTTAATTTTGCAGATCATAATTTCAATATCCATGCTCCCCATGGACCGGTGGTATATCAATATTATATTGAAGGATCGGTAGATGGAAATAAATGGACTCGTCTGGTAGATGAAGAAAAGAATCAGCAAGATACTCCTCACAAATTACATACTCTGGCTACACCAGCGAAAATGCAATACCTGAAAATCTGCAATTCAAAAGATATGGAAGGCTCTTTCTCCTTATTTGATTTGCGTATCTTCGGACAAGGTGATGGTAAAGTACCCGTTGCCGTAACAAGTTTCCAGGCTACGCGTGATGAGAATGACAAACGTATCTACCGTTTTGTATGGGATTCTCAAGAAAATGTAACAGGATACATTTTACGTTGGGGAACACAGAAAGAAAAACTTACCCATTCAATGGTGGTTTACGACAATCAATACGAGGCCCGCTATTTCAATAGGGATTCAGAATATTATTTTTCTATCATTGCTTTTAATGAAAATGGTGTAGGAGAATAGTTCGCTGAATGAGAATTTATTAACTGGACTTGCAGTTTTGTAATCTATTTGGGTTATAAAGCTGCAAGTCTTGTTTTTGTACTATATTCAATTTTATGAAGTAGAACACACATAGGCTACCTTTTCGGAAAAGACTCCTTACTGTTGATTATTAGTGGATGTGTTTTATTTACAGATTTATTTAAATGAAAGAATTATAATTTTTCATGTAATACCTATATAGTAGTTTTTTATCTATCTATAAATAGCTGTTTCGCTGCTACGCAATGATTGAATAGTCACATATCGGTAGTTTAAATATTACCTGAATATCGTTTAAACTTCACTTGACACCTTCTGTTTCCTTCGATTAATCTATTTATATATTATTTTTTAAGTGGTATCTGTTAAAATGCAGTTAGGACCCTATTTAATAGTGAAAAAAATGCTTTGATTAATGTCTTTTTAAGGATAATATTAACGTTCTCCTTATAATTTTGTCCTTATATAATTTTAATTATCAAATTAATAGATATGAAAAATGCACAAGTATACGTAAAATACCCTCCTCCCGAATAGGGGTTCTTGGGATTATAAAAAGATGAGATTTTAAAAATGACTTAATTTATATATTTATCAACTTTTAATTTAATTATTATGAACAAACGATTTCTAAACGCGCTTTTGTGTGGTATGCTGTTTTTTTCATGTGGAACATTCTTTGTTTCATGTAGTGATGACGACAATTCCGATTTGGAGAATCGCGTATCAGTTCTCGAAGGTCTAATTGACGACATTAAGTCTCAACTTAGTAAGGCAATTACAATAGGTGCCACAGTTACCAACTGGGATGCTGAAAAACGTATTATCACGTTGAATAATGGAACACAGATTGATCTTGGTTCGCTTAGTAGTGGTGGTGAAGCTTCTAACATTGCCTTGGGAGATGGAGTGATTATTATTTCTATTGATGGTGTCGATTACGCTTTACCACTGGCTACTGCTATCAATTCATTGGTTTTCTGCCCGGAATCAACTGACCCCATTGTTTACATTGATCAGGTTACCAACCAGAATGGTGTAATGTTACGCTTCCTTGCAACACCTGCTCTCAGTGCAGATGCCCTTAGTAAGGCCAAGATTACTATTGCTGACGCTCGGGAGGTACAAACGCGTGCTAACACCAGTTTCTTCAAGCTGAAAGACTTGAAAGCTGATGGCGATCTTATCCAAGCAACGATGAAGGTATGGGATGCCACTCCAGGTAAGATTTATACTGTGGCTGTACATTTATCAGTACCAGGTGCTACGATTAGCTCTAATTACTTCTATGTATCGGTAGATGCTGATGTGGAGGTTGTTACCGAAGATCTTTCTATAGCTCCTGAACTGAAAGGACTCAATGGCGCTTCCCTAAATGAAGATGGCTCTTGGACGGCTACCTTACCTGATGGAACAGGTGATGTTCCTGCTTTCTTAGGTACTGTCAAGTTCCAAGAGATGATTACCATCCCTGGTGTTGACAATTTGTTTTACACATTAGCTCCAGCCGATCAGCAGAATGAATCTGTACGTAACAACTACAATAATCTTTCTGCTAATCTTTCTGCCGATGGTACATGGAATTGCGTGAAGCGTCCAGGTACGACGGGTGGTGAAGAAGGTATCTTGATTTTGCTCAAGGATGCAGATGATGTGACACGCGCTAAAGTGTATATTAAAGTCATCGATCCATTGGCTGATATTGATTTTCAGGAACTCTGTGGTGTAGAAGGTAATTTTGAGGGTGAACTTTATGGACGTGACGGTCGCTTCTTTGCTCCAGGTGTGAACGAATTAGATGTTCCGGCTACACTTGCTGCTTATGAAACAGAGATTCCTATTCGCCATTCTGGTGATGCTTTTTTTGTGGCTTATGCTAACTACAATGTTTCTACTGATGCGACAGGTTCATTGGTTTACAATGATGGTAGTGGCCAACTGGTATTGGGTGATTTTGCCAAAAAGTATTTGGGTGGTGCTCGCGGTGTATTCTGGTACTATCGTGGCTTCATGCTCGTTGTTCCCGAAACATTGGCGACCGATGGCAAATACGTTGATGAAACAGGTACCTATAATGGTGGTGAAAACTATGGCTACGATACATGGGGATCGGGTAATCCGGCTGATTACGTGAACAATTCTAACTTCTATGATTTCCGTCCAGGTGATGAATTTAGAACTGTTGCTTCTTTCGGTTGGAAGATGAATGAGAAGACCGGTGTGCTGACTACTCCGGCCGATTATGAAGGTTGGGGTGTTCGTATTGCTTTTGCAGCCGGCTTTGAATATGCTTATGGTGTGAAGAGTCTTTGTGGTAAAGGTGCCGACCAGTTGGGGATGCTTTTTATTAATCGCCGTACGGCTGCTGAAAATGCCAAAATGCCCTCTAAAAAATAGTCAAGGGAGAAATTTTCAGCAAGAGGGCACTATGTCTGCTCCTTTTGCTGAAATTCCAGACCAATTAAGATTTTCGTATAACAGAAAAATCTAACTTATGAAACAGTACATTCAAAATAATAAAAGGAGGAGAAGTGACTCCACGTCATCATTTAAAATGATGATGTTTGCATTTCTGTGCCTTCTAATTGCATTGCCTGTCTCGGCACAACTTCGCACTGTTACTGGTACGGTAGTCGATGGTACAGGTGAGGCGGTTATCGGAGCTAATATTCGGGTGGAAGGAGATCGCACACGAGGCACTATTACCGATATTGACGGTAATTTTAAAATAGAAGCTGCCCCAAAAGAAAAATTAATCATTTCTTTTATTGGTTATAAAGATGCCGTGGTAGTAGCTTCTACCAATAAACTGAACATTACGTTGAAAGATGACAACGAAATGCTCGAAGAAGTGGTGGTGGTAGGTTATGGTACGCAGAAGAAGGCTACGCTGACCGGTGCTGTCTCTGCCGTTAATAGCAAGGAAATAGCCGTAACCAAGAATGAAAATGTGGTAAACATGCTTTCCGGTAAAATTCCTGGTGTGCGTATCTCTCAACGTAGTTCGCAACCTGGTGAGTTTGACAATGCTATTGATATTCGTGGTATGGGTGAGCCGTTGATTGTGGTAGACGGTATTCCTCGTGATAAAGATTATTTCTCGCGTATGGATGCTAACGAAATCGAATCTGTATCTGTCTTGAAAGATGCCTCTGCCGCCATTTACGGTGTACGTGCTGCCAATGGTGTCATATTGGTTACAACCAAGCGCGGTGAAACCGCTGATGGTAAGTTTGACATTACTTTTTCTGCCAACTATGGCTGGCAGCAGTTCCTTTATGTACCCGAGACGGCAGATGCTGTGACGCACATGTTGCTAATTAACGAGAAGACATACAATACTACGCAGACGCAAAACTTCTTCCTTCGTCAGGCTCCCACGTACAGTTACGACCGTATCTTTGAGTATAGCCGTAACGGACGCAAGGGTACTAACTGGACAAAGGAACTCTTCAACGACAATGTGCCACAGCAGCAGTACAATGTCAGTGTGAACGGTGGTTCGGAGAAGGTGAAATATTTCTTTAATCTTGGTTATTTGAAGCAGGAGGGTGCTTATAAATTCAATTCACTGAATTATGACCGTTGGAACTTCCGCAGCAATGTAGATGCGAAAATCACCAACCGTTTGAAGGCGTCTGTACAATTAAGCGGTTACATGGATGAGAAGAATCAACCGTTTACTGATATATGGTCAGTATATAAGAAAGCGTGGACTTATCGTCCTACCTCTGATGCTTATATTGATGGTGATCACAGTCTTCCCGCTTATGACTCTGAGATGTTGGAGCCGGAAAATCCGGTAGCCGCTATCAATAGCAGCCTTTCTGGTTTTCGTCGTGAGAAGCGTAATAACTTCAATGGTTCGTTAGCACTGACTTACGATATCCCCGGTGTGAAAGGCTTACAGGCAAAGGCTTTTTATAGTTACGATTACTATACCACAAACAATACGTATTATAATCGTGCGTACAAGCTGTATAGTAAGAATGCCGATGGTACAATGACTACTTACGATCGTCATGCTGATGCCTATTTGAAGCGCCAAACGGATCCCTCTTATGGTACTGTGATGCAACTTTCTTTGAACTATGACAAAAAGTTTGGTGATCATAATATCAATGTTCTGGCCTTGTTTGAAGAACAGTATAATCAGTGGGAGAATTTTTATGCTCAGCGTTCTATGTTGCTGGATGGTGAATACCTGCTCTATGGCGAAAACGAAGGTCAGATTGGTAAGATGGACGGTGCAGGAGACAAAACACGTCGCGCTTTCGTAGGTCGTATGAACTATGATTATAAGGGACGATATATGGTAGACTTTTCATTGCGTTATGATGGATCTTCCAGTTTTCCTAGAGATTCTCGTTGGGGACTTTTTCCGGCTGTTTCTGTAGGTTGGCGTGCCAGCGAAGAGACATTTATAAAGAATCTGGTGCCTTTTATGAGCAATTTGAAAATTCGTGCCTCTTATGGTCGCATGGGAGATGATGGCGGCGCCAGTACTTATCCGCAAACGGCTATTGCCTATCAGTTGGATACGGATGGTAAGATTGGTTATATTTATAACGGTACATTTATTACCGGTGTATCGGCCACAGCAATTCCTAATCCTAATTTGACGTGGTACACATCCGACACATACAATGCTGGTATTGACTTTGACTTGTGGAACGGAAAATTAAGTGGTACATTGGAAGTATACAAGCGTAAACGTAAAGGATTGCTAGCTACTTCTTCAGCCGTTATTCCCGGTACAGTAGGTGCTTCATTACCTCAGGAGAATCTTGAAAGTGACCAAACTTACGGTTGGGAAATCAGCTTGGGACACCGTAATAACATAGCAGGTGTGTCCTATTGGGTGAATGGGCAGATATCTGCTACCAAGAACCGTTGGGACTATCACTTGGACGGTCAGGCAGGTAACTCTATGGAAAACTGGTATCGTAATGATGTTTCAGGGCGTAACAAGGACATATGGTTTACGTATGAAGAAGGTGGTCGTTTTACTAACTATGATCAGATTCGTTACCACAATACTACGGGGGCTAATTTCGGTCAGTCAACTCTGCCTGGTGATTACTGGTATAAAGATTGGAACGGTGACGGTGTTGTAAATGATAATGATAGACATCCGATGGCTACCTATAATCTGCCTGTTTTCAACTATGGTATAACGATGGGGGCCGAATGGAAGGGGATTGATCTCTCCATGAACTGGCAAGGCGCAGCAGGTGTGTATAATTCGTATGATGAAGTATTCACTGAGGTAGGCCCCTTCAATGGTGGTGCTGTGTTGGACATCTATACTGACCGTTGGCATACAGTTAATGCAACGGACGACCCTTGGAATCCCAACACGCAGTGGGTGTCAGGGCTCTATCCAGCTACTGGTCACAGTTTCAGTACGGGTTCTACTGGCATCAAGAATACATCGTATATTCGTCTGAAGACACTGGAATTGGGCTATACGTTACCCAAGACTTGGCTTGTCAAAGCGGGTATCAAAAACCTACGTATATATGTTAATGCTTACAACCTGTTGACTTTTACGGGGCTGGATAATATTGATCCTGAACGTCCGGGCCGTCAGGGTGGAGCTAATAACAATCGTGATGAGGGTATTTTGTTCTATAACTATCCGGTGAACCGCACATTCAATATTGGCGCAACGCTTAAATTCTAATATGATAAGGAGAATTGAAAATGAAGATATTTAAATATGTATTTGTAGCAGCCGCATTGGGGTTGACAGTTATTTCGTGTGCCGATATGGACTTGGAACCCAAAGGTTTGCTCTATGATAATGTGTTGATGAGTTCGGACAATGGTATCCAAAAATATTTGGCATTGGTTTATCAGGATCTGCCGGTTGAAGACTTTAATTATGGTCAGAATGGTGATCAAAAAGGGTATGCTACGGTGAACAATAATGGTTGGCACGTGGGTAACCAATGGCAAGCACAGAAAAGTAGTCCTGCTTCTGCCTGTTTGGAGGCTACTGGACGCTGTTCAGAGTATGGTGATGGTTGGGGATATTGGCCCTATGACCGTATTCGCGATATTAATACATTGATTGAGAAATTACCGCAATATTATGAGGAGGGTAGTACTGAACTGAATGAGCATTTGGCGGAAGCTCGTGCTTTGCGTGCTTTCTATTATTTCGGTATGGTGAAGCGTTACGGTGGTGTCCCCATCGTGCGTACCGTACTTGATCCTTTGGCACCTGTTGAGGAGTTGAAACAGCCGCGTGATACGGAGTATGATTGCTGGAAGTTCATTCAGGAAGACTTGGAATTTGCTATGGAGAACGGTGCTTCAGATAGAAGCAAGGTGGAGCGTATGAACCGTTATGGAGCAGCTGCTCTGATGTCACGTGCTATGCTTTATGCAGGTACTATTGCTAAGTATGGTGGATACATCAGTACCACCGGTCCGGCAGTACAAGCTGGATTGATGGGTATGTCTGCCGATAAAGCTACCGAGTTCTTTCAGGCATCTTATGACGCTTGCAAGTTTTTGAAAGAAGCAGGTTTCAAGTTACATACGGGGGCTGATAAGGTGCAGAACTTTCTTGACGTATTTGGAAAGATAAATAAAGAAGACGAAGATATTTTTGTAAAAGAATATGGTTCTAACTCTGAACTGCCTGCCGGAACCAGTTTGTTTCACATGTGGGATACTGCGATATTACCGTTAGGCGATGGCCTATCCGCTGACTTGGGTTGTGCTTTGCAGCCTACATGGGAGATGATTTCTATGTATCAAGTTCCGACAACAATTGACGAGAATGACCAACCGATTCGTTTTAATGATATCACCGACTTCTGGAATAATGGTGAAATGGAAGCACGCTGTCAGGCAACGTTTTTCTTCTCTGGTATGAAGGAACCGAATTCGGGTACAATGATTGATATTCAGGCTGGTGTCTACAAGACGTTTGCCGGACTGACTGCTTCGATGGTAACTAGTGCTGAAAATGGTACGGATAATGAGTATAATGCAGGTATTCGCATTCGTACTGATGCTGCTTCAAATCGTGGCGAATCACAGGAAATTAATGGCAAGATGGTTAAGATTTCCGGTGCGCATGGTATGACGGTGAGTGGTGGTGACGAAGGCCGTGGCTATATGGGGGCCTTCATTCGTAAGTACGTGGACTATCAAGGTATTAATACTACTCGTGTCTTCTTCTCATGCCAGCAGCCATGGAAGATTTTCCGTTACGGTGAGGTGCTTTGTAACTGGGCGGAAGCTGCATATGAATTGGGCTTGGAATTTGGTGACGAAGCGTTGAAGCAAGAAGCTATTGCTATTGTGAATGAACTACGTGACCGTGCAGGTGCTCGTCTTTATACAATGGTAAGTAGTCCTGCCGATCTAGGTACGGAGGTATATGGTTTCCCCATTGATGAGAATCTCCAGTTTATTCGTGATGAGCGGGCTCGTGAGCTTTGTTACGAGAACCATCGTTTGTTTGACTTGCGCCGCTGGCGCGTGGCCGATGTCATGTTCCAGGATGGTGTGAAGGTACATACACTTTCTGCTTACTACGTGGTGGACGAGGATAAATGGATTTTCTTGAGTGAAGAACCGGTAGAGAACCGCAAGCAAAATTTCTACAAGAGATGGTATTATGAACAGATTCCGGGTGGAGAAATAGGTAAGAATGATCTGCTGATACGTAATGACGGTTATTAATGGTAAATCTAATAAATGTGATGAATATGAAGAATTTTTTATATAATTTGTTGTTAGGCGGTACATTGACTTTTGGGGTCGCCTCTTGCATGGAAGTAGATAATTTCGATGCTCCGTCAGAATGCTTGACGGGTAGCATTATTGATGTTACTACAGGACAGAACATTCTTGCTGATCAGGCAGAAGCCCGTGTGCGTATTTGGGAGAAGAGTTACAGTCTCAATCCCTCTCCACAGGATATTCCGGTGAAGCAGGATGGTACGTATAACAATACTAAATTATTTGCCGGTACGTATGATGTAGCTGCGGAAGGTCCCTGGTGGCCAGTAGATACACTTCGTAATGTTCCTGTAGGAGGCAAAGTGACACGGAACTTTGAGGTGACACCTTATTTGAAAATTACGGACTTTTCTGCCATATTGGATGGTGATACTCTTCGCGTAGAGGGAAGATTAGCTGCTCCGCCCATTCCAAGCTATAATGCAGATCGTGGCGATGTGATGCCACAAATAATGGATGTGCGTTGTTTTATTAGTTCCATTCAGTTCTGTGGTAATGCCAATCATTTGGATGCTTATTACAATTTGGAAGTGAACAAAGTGAAGAAAACGGTGATCAACGTGCGTAAGGCATGGAGTAACATTTCTGATGGTGTGGAAGGCAGTGACGGACTGACTCATAGTAAGGATACCTATAAGTTTGCTGTATGGGCTAAGCCGGGTTACACTTTTTTTGTTCGTATGGGTGCCCGAGTGGATGATACCTTCCAAATGTATAATTACTCGGATATAGTGAAGATTGAAGTTCCTCAATAAATTATAGTGGCTATTTAAAATTATAAACAGGATTGAATTTGGATAACAGGTCGGAAAAAGGTTTCCGAAGCCTTTTTCCGACTTTTAATATAAAAACGAGAAAATGAAAATGAAATTAAATAGATTATGCTTTATTATATGTTGTGGCTTGTTGTCAAGTTGTTTTGTAACTTCGTGTGGTGATGACAAGGTGGAAATTCCGCCTGCTATTCAACCGGAAGATCCTGACAAACCTACTGTTCCAACTGAGGAAGAGTATAATAAGCCAACGTTTACCCTTCATGAAGAAGGCCAGCCGTTTGATACCTATCGTGGATTGATGATGACTGGTTATCAGGGATGGTTCGGAGCACCAGGTGATGGATGTAGTCATAGCAATGCGGATAATACCGCTTGGTATCATTATCGGGAAAATGATGTGTTTAAACCAGGTGTCTTACAAAATTCCATTGATATGTGGCCTGATATGTCTGAATATACAAAGAAATATACGCCAGGTGTGGATGGTCCTACTAATCGTTCCTCCAAATTTATTCTGCCCAGCGGTGAGGTAGCGCAAGTATATAGTGCTTATGACGAATCGAGTGTACTACTCCATTTCAAATGGATGAAGGAATACGGTATTGATGGTGCTTTTATGCAACGTTTCGTGGGTGAGGTCATCAATAATCCCGATGGAAAAGATCACTTTGATATGGTATTGAAACATGCAATGAAGGGAAGTAACCAATACCAACGTGCTATCAGTATAATGTATGATTTAGGAGGTTTTATGGAAGGTAGCCGCGATGAGAGTGCAGTGCTGGCGGATGCACAGGCAATTATGGATTTGTATCAGTTAAAAGATCGTAGTCAACAGAAGTTCTACCTATATGAGGATGACAAGCCACTTCTTGCTCTTTGGGGAGTGGGTTTTGATGAGAAGCCTTTCAATGCAGAAGACATAATTAGTTTGATAACTGCGTTAAAAGATCAAGGTTGGAGTATAATGTTGGGCGTGAACGATGATTGGCGTACGCATAACTCCACTAAATGGCCACGTGCCAAGTATCAAGAGGTGGTGAAAAGTGCTAATGTCATTTTTCCTTGGTTTGTAGGTCGATATGGTACAATCGCTGACTATAATAGTAAACGTAAACCGATAATTGATGCGGACATTAAATGGTGCAAAGAGAACGGTGTGCATTATGCTCCTCACTGCTTCCCAGGTGGAGCTGATTTGAATATGCATCCGAATAATAGTGTGGTAGATCGCTTGGGGGGAAAGTTTTTTTGGGAACAGCTTTATGGCGGCATCAAGTTAGGAGCAGAGATGATCTATGTTGCGATGTTTGATGAAATAGACGAAGGTACTGCTATTTTTAAGTGCTTGAACAAGAAGGATGTTCCGAGTAATGTACCTGAAAAGGATTACTATGTGTGGTATAATAAGAATACTGGTAGTTATGGGCGTGGTGCTGCTTCGGTGGATGAAAGTACACTTGGCGGAGGCTGGTGTAAGAAGGCAAGTGAATTGAACATTGTATTCCAGGGTATTGAAGATGATCTGCCTACTGATCATTATCTCTGGCTTACCGGACAGGCACGTAAGATGCTTCGTGGTGAGGTGCCGTTGAAGAATACTTGGCCAGCACGGTAGTTCGTTACTAATGCTATAAGGAGCCGGATTTTACTGACTTATACCTATTCCAATCAGACAAAAAGTAATTATGGCTAATTATGAATAGTACTACCCCTTCTTTCGGTTATTCCTATCAAGAAACTTTGGAATGGACAATAACAGTCCAGAATTAATATCTACTACTTAAATTATTGTAATTATGAGAAACTGCTTTTTATTATTATTTTTTCTTTTCCTGTTCGGAAGCTTGAGTGCAGCACCCAGGCATTCAAAAAATACCAAATATCCATCATATAAGGGTCTTGTTATGGCGGGGTATCAGGGCTGGTTTCATCAGCCAGGCAAAGGAGTGATGTATCCTGACGAGAATAGTGTCCGTATTGATATGTGGCCGGATGTCAGTGAATATGAAAAAACATATCCGACAGGCCAAAAACTTGCTGATGGTTCTACTGCCCGTTTCTTTTCTTCTACCGATGAAAGTACAGTAGACCTACATTTCAAGTGGATGCAAGAGTATGGATTGGACGGAGTGTTCATGCAGCGTTTCTTTGGAGCAGCTCGTCCGGAAGCACGTAAAAGGAGTTTCGTTTTACAACATGCCATGAAAGCGGCATCCAAGTATAGACGTGCTATCGGGGTTATGTATGATTTATCCGGTTTGGGAGCTAAAGGTGAAGATTGCTCCATGCTGATAGACGACTGGAAATATTTGGTTGATTCGTTGCGTGTGACTAATCAAGAGGGTGAACAAACGTATGTTTTTTATAATGGCAAGCCGTTGGTTACCATTTGGGGAGTTGGTTTTCCAGACCGTCCATATGATATCCGTAATATTGGTCTGGAGCGTTTCATGGATTTCTTGAAGAATGATCCGGAATATGGTGGTTGTAGCGTGATGTTGGGGGTACCCACTTTCTGGAGAGACTTGAATGCTGACTGTGTACACGACCCCTACTTACACGAACTGATCAAACAGGCAGATATTATTTTGCCATGGATGGTCCAGCGTTTTACTCCATTGCTTCACAATGATATGGACCGTTATCGAGATGTCATTCTTGATGATATTGCTTGGTGTAAAGAGAATAATATCGGCTATGTGCCTTGTGTAACTCCGGGATTCAGCTGGTACAATCTGAGTCGCCATGCATTTAAGGATGATGTGAAACCTTCCGGTTCGATTCCCCGTCAGGGTGGACGTTTCTATTGGCAACAGATTTCTACAGCGATCAATGCAGGAGCTACGATGCTGTATGTAGCTATGTTTGATGAGGTAAACGAAGGTACTGCAATCTTTAAATGTACAGATAATCCTCCTGTTGGGAAAGAAGTCAAGTTTGTGGGGATGGATGGAATGCCTTCTGACCATTACTTGTGGCTCACAGGGGAGGCTGCAAAAATGCTTCGTCATGAAAAACCGCTGAGTTTCGAAATGCCTCGGCGAGATGCGAACAAATAGTGCAGCTTTAACAAAAAAAAAATAATATTTTTTAATAGTGTAGTTTTATTTTTGATCATATTAAACACTTAAACAGGAAATATACGTATGAAAACTTTTTTTATCACCTTGGCTGCCTTGTCGCTCACATTGATGAGTTGTAACAGCCAAAAGCAAAAAACGGTTACTTTAGGGCCGAATCCTTTTATTACTCACATGTATACTGCCGACCCTTCGGCCCATGTATGGGAGGACGGACGCTTGTATGTGTACGCTTCGCATGACATTGATCCGCCACGTGGGTGCGATTTGATGGACCGCTATCATGTATTCTCTACGGATGATATGGTAAATTGGACAGATCATGGTGAAATTCTGAACTCTTCACAGGTGCCTTGGGGACGTAAAGACGGTGGATTCATGTGGGCGCCCGATTGTGCATATAAGAACGGTACTTATTACTTCTATTTTCCGCATCCGAGTGGTGATGACTGGAATAATACCTGGAAAGTCGGTGTAGCTACCAGCAAGTATCCCGCCAAAGACTTTGAAGTGCAGGGATATATTGAAGGATTGGGTAATGCTTTTGCAATGATTGACCCTTGTGTGTTTGTAGATGATGACGGGCAGGCTTACTTCTATTATGGCGGTGGCGGTCGTTGTGCGGCAGCCAAACTGAAAGATAATATGATGGAAATAGCTGAACCTTTGAGAGACATGGAAGGACTGAAAGATTTTCATGAAGCTACCTGGGTGCATAAGAAAGACGGTGTTT
Source organism: Bacteroides sp. 14(A) (assembly GCF_000526555.1). Lineage (NCBI taxonomy): Bacteria > Pseudomonadati > Bacteroidota > Bacteroidia > Bacteroidales > Bacteroidaceae > Bacteroides > Bacteroides sp. 14(A). The sequence goes on from NZ_JAGH01000001.1 coordinate 205,774, forward strand.
ACTATATGTCGTATGCTGACAATCACTCGGATAATGGAAAAGGTGCCAACCGCTTGAATTATGCAACAAGTGACTCTCCGATGGGGCCGTGGAAATATCAGGGCATTTATCTGGAACCGACAGGTTGCGATACAAGCCATGGATCTATAGCTGAATATAAAGGTGAATGGTATGCTTTCTATCATAACTGTTCTATTTCAGGACAGGGAAACCTACGTTCGGTCTGTGTAGACAAGCTGTATTATAACTCGGATGGAACAATACAGGTGGTAAAACAGACACGAGGACAGAAATAATTATTAAAAAGAGACTTATTTAGCTATTTATTCAATTTTAATCGGCTATTAAGTCTTTTTTAATCGAAAGGGAAAGCTTTAGGTCTTACATTTGCCTTCACGAATAAATATAAACTAAAACTGTTATATTATGAAAATTACACATTGCCTGGCTTCTGTAGCTTTAGTTTCCATGTTGGGCGCTTGTAGTGGAGTACAAAATCAAGTAACTGCCGTGAAAGGTCCGGTTGACTATGTAAATCCTTACATGGGAAATATCAGTCACTTGCTGGTGCCTACTTTCCCGACTATTCATCTGCCGAATAGTATGCTTCGTGTTTATCCCGAACGGGCGGACTATACAACAGATCAGTTGAACGGTCTTCCTTTGATTGTAACCAGCCATCGTGGAAGTTCAGCTTTCAACCTGAGTCCGTATCAGGGAGAGAATCTTCGTCCGGTTGTAGCTTATAGCTATGATGATGAAAAGTTGAAACCTTATTATTATGAGGTGATTCTCGATGACGAGGAAATTAAAGTGAAGTATGCACCCTCTCATCAGTCGGCTCTTTATCAGATAGATTATAGCCAGCAGGATAAACCTGTATACATGATGATTAATTCACGAAACGGTGCCATCAAAGCAGGTGACGGATTTGTGAGCGGTTACCAGCAATTGGAGAATAATACGCGTGTGTACTTGTATATAGAATCGGATATTGCTCCTATAGAAACGGGTATCTTGGCTGATGGTAAAATAGATGCAGGCACGAAGGAAGCTGAAGGTCGCAATGCCTGTGCTGTTTTGCACTTTGCCGACGGAACGAAAACGGTAAATCTGCGTTATGGTATTTCGTTTATAAGCGAGGAACAGGCTAAAGAGAATCTGCAACGTGAATTGCCGGACTATAATCTACAGGCTTTGGCAGAAAAAGGACGCCAAATCTGGGATAAAGCATTGAGCGATATTCAAGTAGAAGGTGGCAGTGATACAGATAAGCAAATTCTTTATACGTCACTCTATCGCATATTCGAACGCCCCGTTTGTATCAGTGAGGGCGGTCGTTATTTCAGTGCATTTGACGGAAAAGTGCACGAGGATAATGGCGAACCTTTCTATACGGACGACTGGATTTGGGATACCTATCGCGCAGCTCATCCCCTGCGTCTCCTGATTGACGAAGGTACGGAAAAGAATGTGATTGACTCTTATCTGCGTATGGCTGAACAAATGGGTAATATGTGGATGCCTACCTTCCCTGAAATTACAGGTGACTCCCGCCGTATGAATTCCAATCATGCCGTAGCAACAGTAGCTGATGCGGCTGCTAAAGGCTTACAATTCGATTTGGCTAAGGCCTATGAAGCTTGCCGTAAAGGAATTGAAGAAAAAACACTGGCTCCGTGGTCGGGGGCTGCCGCCGGTTGGATTGATGATTTCTATAAGAAGAACGGATATATCCCTGCACTTCAGGAAGGAGAAAAAGAAACAGACCCGAATGTACATCATTTCGAAAAGCGTCAGCCGATTGCAGTTACACTGGGAACAGCATACGACCAATGGTGCTTGTCGCGTATAGCCGATATGTTGGGAAAGAAAGAAGATGCTGCTCACTATCTGCAATGTGCTCATAATTATCGCAACGTGTATAATGCAGAAACAGCTTTCTTCCATCCGAAGGATAAGAATGGTAAGTGGATCGAACCATTCGATTATCGTTTCTCCGGAGGTATGGGTGCCCGTGAATATTATGGTGAGAATAATGGTTGGATTTATCGTTGGGACGTTCCTCACAATGTAGCCGATCTGATTGATTTGATGGGTGGTAACCAACAGTTTATAGCAAATCTGGATCAGACTTTCCGTGAACCGCTGGGACGTGGCAAATATGCTTTCTATGCACAGATACCGGATCATACGGGAAATGTGGGACAATTCTCGATGGCCAATGAACCTTCTTTGCATATTCCTTATCTGTATAACTATGCAGGTCAGCCTTGGAAGACACAGAAACGTATCCGTCAGTTGCTGAAGACTTGGTTCCGTAACGACCTGATGGGGGTACCGGGAGATGAAGACGGTGGCGGTATGTCGGCATTTGTTGTATTCTCTTCTTTAGGTTTCTATCCGGTTACACCGGGATTCCCGGCTTATAATATCGGTAGTCCTTTGTTTGCTAAGGCTAAGGTGATGTTGAGCAACGGAAAGGTATTTGAAATAGAAGCACAAGGTGCGTCGGATGAAAATAAATACATCCAATCTGCAACATTGAACGGAAAAGAATGGAATAAGCCTTGGTTTAGTCATGACGACATAAAAGAAGGTGGGAAATTGGTATTGGTGATGGGTAGCAGACCCAATAAGGCATGGGGTAGCACAGGTGATGCAGTGCCCCCATCCGCAGAAAAACAATAAGGTATAAGTCAATAGGAAAAAACCATGAAAACACTTAAAAAGATTGTATTTACAGGATTATTAGCTCTAATAGCCTGTGCCGGAGTGGCACAGGCTCAAGAGCTATATAAGGATGAGAAAGCACCGATGCATGAGCGCATCATGGATTTATTATCACGCTTGACGGTTGAAGAAAAAATCAGCCTGTTGCGTGCCACCTCTCCGGGAATTTCCCGTCTGGATATTCCTAAGTATTACCACGGTAACGAGGCGCTTCACGGAGTGGTTCGACCGGGACGCTTTACCGTTTTCCCGCAAGCTATCGGACTGGCGGCAACCTGGAATCCGGAGCTGCAATTGCAGGTAGCTACGGTTATTTCTGATGAGGCCCGTGCCCGTTGGAATGAATTGGATCAGGGACGGGAGCAGAAAAGCCAGTTCAGTGACTTGCTGACCTTCTGGTCTCCCACAGTGAATATGGCGCGTGACCCACGTTGGGGACGTACGCCAGAAACTTACGGAGAAGACCCCTATTTAAGTGGTATCATGGGTACTGCTTTTGTGAAAGGTCTGCAAGGCGATGATGACCGTTATCTGAAGATTGTATCGACTCCCAAGCATTTTGCGGCTAATAATGAAGAACACAATCGTTTTGTATGTAATCCGCAGATTTCAGAAAAACAGTTACGTGAATATTACCTTCCGGCTTTTGAAGCGTGCGTGAAGGATGGTAAATCAGCTTCCATCATGTCAGCATACAATGCGCTGAATGATGTGCCTTGTACCTTGAACGCCTGGTTATTGACGAAAGTACTTCGTAAGGACTGGGGATTTAAAGGATATGTGGTTTCCGATTGCGGTGGACCTTCTTTGTTAGTGAATGCGCATAAATATGTAAAGACTAAAGAAGCAGCCGCTGCTTTATCCATAAAAGCAGGTTTGGATCTGGAATGTGGAGATGATGTATATGACCAGCCTTTGCTGAGTGCATACCGTCAATATATGGTTACGGATGCGGACATCGACTCCGCAGCCTATCGGGTGTTGAGAGCGCGTATGGAATTAGGATTGTTCGATAGTGGAGAACAGAATCCTTATACGAAAATATCTCCTGCTGTGATAGGATCGGCAGAACATCAGGAAGTGGCTTTGAATGCTGCACGTGAGTGTATTGTATTACTCAAGAATCAAAAGAAAATGTTGCCGCTTAACGCCAGGAAGGTAAAATCCATAGCAGTGGTAGGCATCAATGCGGGTAGCAGTGAGTTTGGTGATTATAGCGGATTGCCGGTAATCGCTCCGATCTCTGTATTGCAAGGTATTAAAGACAGGGTAGGCGATGATGTAAAAGTGGTATACGCCCCATGGAAGTCTGCTGTAGACGGAATGGAACTTATACAGGGTGCCAGTTTTCCGGAAGGATTGAAGGCCGAGTATTTTGACAATACCAAGTTGCAGGGAACTCCGAAAGTGCGTAAAGAAGAATGGATCAACTTTGAGCCTGCCAACCAGGCGCCGGATCCCTTCTTGCCTAAATCTCCTTTGTCTGTCCGTTGGACCGGAAAATTGCGTCCTACGGTTACCGGACAATATACACTTAGTTTCACATCGGATGACGGTTGTCGCCTGAGCATTGACGGTAAGATGCTGATTGATGCGTGGCCGGGACATGCTGTCCGGACTGATACCGCTACTATTTATCTGGAAGCCGGAAAAGATTATCAGTTGAAGGCTGAATATTATGATAACCGTGACTATGCTATTGCCAAACTGCAATGGCGTGTTCCACAGGTAGGAAAAGTGACGCGACTGGATTTGTACGGCGAAGCCGGAAAGGCGGTGCGTGAGTGTGAGACAGTGGTTGCCGTATTGGGTATTAATAAGTCAATAGAACGTGAAGGGCAAGACAGATATGATATTCAGCTTCCGGCGGACCAACAAGAGTTCTTGCAGGAAATCTACAAAGTAAATCCGAATATCGTAGTTGTATTGGTAGCAGGTAGCTCATTGGCTATCAACTGGATGGATGAGCATATTCCGGCTATCGTGAATGCTTGGTATCCCGGTGAAAGCGGAGGTAAAGCTGTAGCGGAAGTCTTGTTTGGTGATTATAATCCGGGTGGTCGTCTGCCGTTGACCTATTACAGAAGTCTGGATGAACTCCCTCCGTTTGATGATTATGATATAACTAAGGGACGTACTTATAAATACTTCAAAGGGGATGTTTTGTATCCTTTCGGTTATGGTTTAAGTTATACCACGTTTAAGTATTCCAACCTGCAAGTGGCAGATGGTGAAGAGGAGATAAATGTTTCTTTCCAACTGAAGAATTCAGGTAAATATGCAGGTGATGAGGTTGCTCAAGTATACGTGAAGTTGCCTGAACGGGATGAAATAATGCCTATCAAAGAGCTGAAAGGTTTTGAGCGTGTCACATTGAAGAGTGGTGAAAACAAGAAGGTGACTTTGAAACTGCGTAAAGATCTGTTGCGTTATTGGGATGAGGCGAAAGATAAGTTTGTCTGTCCTTCCGGTGATTATACGATCATGGTAGGTGCTTCTTCTGCTGATATTCGTTTACAGAAAGTGGTTTCGGTATTGCAGAAATGACAGAAACAGTGCTATTAATTACTAATATAAAACACATTACTTATGAAAAAGCATTTTTATCCTATTTTTGCATTATTCCTGGTGGGAGTTATGTTCTCTTGTCAGTCGCCTAAAAGCAATTCGACGAAAGAAGAAGCGGCGGGAATTGACAGTATGGCTCCCAATCCATTTATCACGCACATGTACACCGCCGATCCTTCGGCACATGTATGGGCGGACGGACGTTTGTATGTATATGCTTCGCATGATATAGATCCTCCGCGTGGTTGCGATTTGATGGATCGTTATCATGTGTTCTCTACGGATGATATGGTGAATTGGACAGATCATGGTGAAATTCTGAATTCGTCACAAGTGCCCTGGGGACGCAAAGAAGGTGGATTTATGTGGGCTCCCGACTGTGCTTACAAGGATGGTACGTACTATTTCTACTTCCCGCATCCCAGTGATACGAAGTGGAATGATAGTTGGAAGATCGGTGTAGCTACCAGCAAAGAACCGGCTGCTAATTTTACTGTGCAGGGGTATATCGAAGGAATGGACCCGTTGATCGACCCTTGTGTATTTGTGGATGATGACGGTCAGGCTTATATCTATAACGGTGGCGGCCAGATTTGTAAAGGCGGTAAACTGAAAGATAATATGGTGGAACTGGATGGAGAAATGAAGGAAATGGAAGGTCTGGAAGACTTCCACGAAGCTACATGGATTCATAAATATAATGGAAAATACTATCTCTCTTATTCCGATAATCACGATGAAAACTGGAATGACGGTGTGAAAGGTGACAACCGTATGCGCTATGCTATCAGTGATAACCCGCTCGGTCCCTGGAAATCTATGGGTATCTATATGGAGCCTACAGACAGCTATACCAATCACGGTTCTATCGTAGAATATAAAGGTCAGTGGTTTGCATTCTACCACAACAGTGCTTTATCTAATCATGACTGGTTGCGCTCTATTTGTGTAGACAAACTTTACTACAATGAAGACGGAACTATCCAGATGGTGAAACAAAGAAAATAAGATAGCTTATGAGGTTAATAAGTCTGATTTTACTGTTCCTGCTAAGTGGAACTGTTTCAGCGCAAAAGGTCGAGTGGTATACTACCACTCAGACTTCTCCGTGGGTGAAACAGAAGGTAAAGCCGGAACGTACAACTACCGGAGCAGAGATTGTGCTTGACCCGGCTCAACGCTTACAATTGATTACGGGTATAGGTGGATGCTTCAATGAAATGGGTTGGGATGCGCTGAATGCTTTGTCGGCTGAAGATCGTGAAGCTGTTCTTCAAGCTATCTTTGGCAAAGATGGAGCTTGCTTCGACTATTGTCGTCTTCCGATGGGAGCTAATGATTTTGCCATGAGTTTTTACTCTTCGGCGGATGTTGCAGGAGACTTTAATCTGGTGAATTTCAATATCGACCGTGACAGGTATATTCTGATTCCTTATATTAAAGCTGCCCGTCAGATAAATCCTGACTTGCGCATTTGGGCTTCTCCCTGGTGTCCTCCGCCTTGGATGAAGACGAATAATCATTATGCTTCTGCGGTTCGTCCGTCCGGAGAGAAAGACGTGAATGGATTGCTACCGCGTGAAGCTATAGCAGAATTCAGTACCGGTTTCCGGATGGAAGAGGGGTATCTGAAAACGTATGCCGATTACTTTGCGCGTTTTATTAAAGCTTATGAAGCCGAAGGATTACCGCTGGAATGTATCCATGTTCAGAATGAGCCTTGTTCCAACCAGGTTTTTCCCAGTTGTAAATGGCGCACGGAAGATCTGACTTTCTTCCTGGGGCATTATCTGGGGCCGACTTTCGAGCGGGAGAATATCAAAACTGATATTTATTTTGGAACTATCAATACATCCAATCCGGATTATGTGCGCACTGCTTTGCGGGATGAACAGGCAGCTAAGTACATTAAGGGTGTTGGTTTCCAGTGGGATGGTAAGAAGGCTATCCCAACTATCCATCGTGAATATCCTAATCTGAACCTGATGCAAACTGAGACTGAATGTGGCAACGGAGCAAACTCATGGGATTATGCTGAATATACGTGGAACCTGATGAAGCATTATTTCAGTAATGGTATCAATTCCTATCACTATTGGAATATGATTCTTCCTACTCCGGGCATTAGTCCTTGGGGATGGAATCAGAATTCTATGGTGTCCATTGACAAAAAGCAACAAACCGTAAAGTATAATCCGGAATTTTATCTGATGAAGCATTTAGGGCATTTTGTACAGACAGGCGCTTATAGGCTGGAAACACCGTCGGATAAGAATATGCTTGCTTTCGTTAATCCGGATGGTACAATCACTGCCATCGTTGCAAATGTGACTGATCATGAGGAAACAATGTGTGTAAAAGTGAGGGAACAGAGGGTAACGCTTACGTTGCCTCCCCACTCATTCCATACTGTAAGTTGGAAGTTATAGTGGCAGTACTGGTATCTCAGCTTGAAACTGAGAGTTTCGCGGCATGAAACAAACAGTTTCAAGCAATGAAACTGAGAGTTTCACGGCATGAAACAAACGGTTTCAAGTAATGAAACTGACAGTTTCACGGCATGAAATAAAAAGAAGGTGCATTAAGAGTAATCCTGATGCACCTTCTTTCCTTTTCTTTATTATTCTATGTAGAGATAATCGTAGTGTACTACTGGTTTCTTGCCATGCTTTCCCATTGCTTCCCTGGCCTGTGTGGAATCACAGTTTGCCTTACCCACACCGATGGGCTTACCTCCGAAGTCTACAATCCGCACAATGTCATCCTTTTCAAATTCGCCGATGACGTCGATGATGCCTACAGGTAGAATGCTGACTGCCTTATCCGAAAAAAGCAATTCGGTAGCACAGTAATTGATGTGTAACTCGCCTTTGGCAAACCCCTCGCTGTGTGCAATCCATTTCTTTACACTGGATACAGGTTCGGGAGAAGGAGTGAAGCGGGTACATAGCGTACTTTCAGGGTGTTGAATCAAATCGACAAGGATGTTGTCCCGCTTACCATTGGCAATGATAACTGTGATACCTTCATCAGCTACTTTACGGGCAATATTGGTTTTAGTTAGCATTCCGCCACGGCCGAAGCTGGACTTGGAGGTCTGAATGTATGAAGAAAGGTCTTTTCCCTGACCGATTTCACGGATCACTTCAGAAGCTGGATCAGCAGGAGAACCGTTGTAAATTCCGTCAATATTACTGAGAATAATCAAAGCCTGTGCATCCATCATGGAGGCTATCAGGCCGGACAACTCATCATTATCCGTAAACATCAGTTCGCTTACAGAAATCGTATCGTTTTCATTGACGATGGGAATCACTCCATTCTCTAACATCACCGTCATGCAGTTCTTTTGATTGAGATAGTGTCTGCGGGTGGCAAAGTTCTCTTTCATAGTCAGCACTTGACCAACAGGAATACCATGTTCGCGAAAGAGTTCGTAATAACGGTTGATTAGTTTGGCTTGGCCTACGGCAGAGAAAAGCTGGCGCTGATCTACACTGTCCAACTTCTTGGCGGAGTGCACTTCGCTACGTCCGGAAGCTACGGCTCCGGACGACACAAGTATGACTTCTACTCCTGTCTTATGCAGTTCAGCTATCTGATCGACCAAAGCGGACATGCGTGTTACGTCCAGAGTACCGTCACGGCGTGTCAGGACATTGCTGCCTACCTTTACAGCTATTCTCGAAAATTGTTGTTCCATGTGTTGTATATCGTTCTTATGTGGTTTCTGGAGGAAAGTGAAAGGATTATTCTTCGTCTTTTCCTTTATCACGTTCACGGATTATCTCCATGGCATCTTCATATGTTTCCTCGCTGACGAGAATGGTTACATCCGGTGCTATATAAGGTGCGATGGTGCTCATAAGTCCATCTTTGATAATAGTTGCTATACCATTGTTTTCGAGTAAACCCTTAACAAGTTCTGCTTCCCACGGTGATCCTTTGAACACTTCAACTGTGCGGCTATAGTCTGTTGATTTCATAATGGTAAGAATTAATAGATTTATATATTACAAATATAACAAGTATTTCGGAGAAAAGATTTGTTTTATCCTTAAATGTTTGGCAATTATAACTCTATTCGCTGCACAGTTACCGCTTCATTCAGAAAGGTAGATGCCGATTCGGTGAACTTCTCTTCTGCTTCCGTAGTGTAGTAGGTGCAATTTCCGCCTTTTGTACATTTGGCGTCCATTTCCGGGTGACGCTGTAAATAATCTTTCAGACTAGTTGCTACTAATTCCCCTTGTGCTACGGTGGTAATGCCCTTGGGCATATGCTTCTCTATTTTAGGTAGCAGTATTGGATAATGGGTACATCCGAGAATGACCGTATCGATTTGTTCATCTTTTGACAGAAGTTCGTTGATATATTTGCGTACAAAATAATCAGTTCCGTCTCCTTCCGCCTCATTGTTTTCTACGAGGGATACCCATAACGGACAGGCTTCACCCTCCACCTGGATATCCGGAAAAAGTTTATGTATTTCCAGCGGATAGGATTCCGACTTTATGGTTCCCGCAGTAGCCAGAATTCCTACATGGCGACTATGGGTAATATTACCGATACATTCCACAGTAGGACGGATGACGCCCAGTACGCGACGTGCAGGATCCATTTCGGGAAGATCGTTCATTTGTATGCTGCGTAATGCCTTGGCGGACGCCGTATTGCATGCCAGGATAACGAGATGGCATCCCATTTCGAACAATCGGGTGACAGCTTGCAATGTGAACTCATACACGATTTCGAAAGAACGTGTACCATAGGGTGAACGTGCATTGTCTCCCAAATAGATGTAATCGTACTGGGGCAGGGCTTCCCGTATCTTGCTCAGGATAGTCAGTCCGCCATATCCGGAGTCGAATACACCGATAGGGCCGGGGATAGTGGGTAATTTTTGCTTCATAACAGAAATACTTTGTACACAATGCAAAGATAATGCAAATCGAATGCAGAACTTTCATGCTTGCATGAAAAAAGTTATGCTGAGGTACCGCTTATCTTATTTAAAGATAGAAAAAGGCGTGAACTGTTTGCAGTCCACGCCTTTTTCTATCTTTAAATAAGATATGTCTTTACTTAATTCCCAGTTGGGTTTTAACTTTAGAAGTAACATCTACACTCTCTGCACCTACATAAGGTATTGGTGTGCGAGCTAAATCAAAGATATAGATTGCGCCTTCTGCTTTGCCTACAGCCTGGATGGCGTCATCCAATTTTTTATAGATGGGAGCCAATGCATCTTGCTGTGCTTTCTGCATGCTTTGATATGCTTCCTGTTGGAATTCTTCTTGTCTTTGAGCCATCTCTTGCAATTCTTTCTGGCGTCTTTCTGCTATATTTCTCGGCAGAGAGTCAGCTTGCTGTTGGAATTCTTGCACTTTCTTGTTGAATTCTGATTGAGTGCGTTCCATTTCTTGAGTATACTTCTTTGACATAGCTTCCAGATCAGCTTGTGCCTTAGTATATTCCGGCATAACAACAATAACCTCCTGAGAGTTCATGTGAGCAAATTTTTGTGCCATCGCTCCCAAAGGAAGAGCGAACAGTACCACGAGTAGTGCGATTTTTTTAAGCATAATGTTTATTGTTTATTTTAATAATTAGTCGTTGAATAAATGCAAATATAGTGCAAACTGAACGCAAAACAAAATAAGCTTGCTTATTTTTAATGCTGAAGTGCGGCTATATTCGCGAAGCAAATGTATGAAATTAATTTGAATATCCTAACTTAGCAAGCACTTCATTGCTGATATCAATACGCGGAGAAGCAAAAATAATGCTTGTTGCGGATGCACGGTCTACAACTACCGAATATCCTTTCTGCTCCGATATTTCTTTAACCGCATTATAAATTTCATCCTGAATAGGTTGCATCAGACTTTCACGTTTCTTGAATAATTCTCCTTCAGGACCAAAATAAGTGCGGCGCAGTTCAGCGGCTTCTTTCTCCTTAGCGACAATCGCTTCCTCTTTCTTTCCCTTTTGTTCTTCTGAAAGAAAGACGGCTTCCGATTGATAGTTCTTGTATAAGGTTTTGGCTTCCTCGGCAACTTTCTCTACTTCACTCTGCCATTTCTTGGAAACCTGGTTCAACTGTTCGTTAGCACGTTCGTAAGCCGGAATGTTCTTCAGGATATACTCCATATCGATCAAGGCAAACTTTTGTGCGCTGGCTGTCATACCTACGGCAAACAGCAAGATCATTAATAAAACAGACTTTCTCATAACGTTTGGTTTTTGTGATACAATTAGAATTCTTGTCCTAAGATAAAGTGGAATTGACTGCCACCGTAATCTGAGGAACCACGTATTTTATCGAAACCATAAGCCCAGTCAATACCCATCATACCGATCATCGGCAGGAAGATACGGACACCGACACCTGCGGAACGTTTCAATTCGAATGGATTGAAATTCTTCACATCATGCCATGCATTACCGGCTTCTACAAAACCTAACGCATAAATACTGGTACTTGTTTCCAGCATCAGCGGATATCTTAACTCAAGTCCGAGACGGGTATAAGCATAACCTTCGTAACCGTAAGGAGTCAATGAACTGTTTTCATAACCACGAAGGGCAATGCTTTCCGTTGCGTAGCTGGAGTAACCGGTCATACCGTCACCACCTACATCGAATGTTTCGAACGGAGACTTCTTATACTTGTTGTAGTGTCCCAGCAAACCGAATTCAACACGGCCCATCAATACCGGAGTACGTTTAACTGCTACCGGGTCCATCAACGGGATGTACACCTTGGATTTGAATTTCCATTTGTGATATTCAATCCATTTGTGCATCTTGTTCATGTCGTCCTGGCTGGTAGTACTGTACTTGCTGTAGTCAGTTCCATCAAACAGTGAGTACGGCGGAGTTAACTGTACTGACAATGAGAACTCTGAACCGGAACGGGGATAGATCGGATTGTCAATAGAACTACGAGACAATGTCAGGTTGATACTAAGGTTGTTACACTTACCGTTTGTAACGGGGAAGTACTGCCAGTCGCTCAGGATATAGCGTTGGTAAGATAACTCAGCGGTAAACTGGAAGTAGTCATCCGGCCATTTCAAACGTTTACCGAACATAGCTGCTACACCGAACATCTTGATAGACTTGTCGGGGTCGTAATAGTTCTCATAGCTGTTGTAGTTACCGTAGTTATACATACCATAACCGTACATACCACTATACATACTGTTGTAGTAGCTATTCATATATGCCGAGTTGTAGTAGCGGCTACTGATATCTGTCTGTACGGAATAGAAGGCCGACAGAGAGAATGCGTTCGGACGTTTACCACCGAACCACGGGTCATAGAATGAAATGCTATAGGATTGGTAATACTTGGCATTAGTCTGTCCGCTGACGGTCAAGGTCTGGCCATCACCCTGCGGCAGGATACCACGGTAGTTTTCACCCGGATGCAACAAGTTGGCCAGCGAGAAGTTAGTGAACTTCAAACTCAACTTACCGATGATACCGGTTTGTCCCCACCCGGCAGAGAATTCCACCTGGTCGTTAGCTTTGGATACCAGATCGTAACCTATATCTACAGTTCCGTCTTCTGGTCTTGGCTGAATATCCGGTTTGATTTGTTCCGGGTCAAAGTGTCCCATCTGCTGGATTTCACGCATAGAACGCATCAGGTCTTCACGGCTGAACAGGTCACCCGGACGGGTACGGAGTTCACGGCGTACTACGTTTTCGTACAAACGGTCGTTACCATTGATGCTGATCTTATTAATGGTAGCCTGACGGCCTTCGTAAATACGCATTTCCAGGTCGATGGAGTCTCCTACGATATTTACTTCTACGGGTTCGAGGCTGTAGAACAAATAGCCGTTGTTATAGTAGAGGTTACCGATAGCATCTTCGTCTGACATGGTACGTTCTTCCAGTAATTTCTGGTTGTATACATCACCTTTCTTCATGCGAAGCATAAAGTTCAACTGTTCGGAAGGATACAAGGTGTTACCTACCCACGTTACATTACGCAGATAATATTTTTCTCCTTCATCAATCTTCATGAAGATGTCTACGGTGCGGTCATCGTACGGTTTGATGCTATCTTCTACGATCATAGCATCGCGATAGCCTAATTCGTTGTACTTATCGATGATCAACTGCTTGTCTGCCTCGAAGTTTTCTTCCACGAACTTCTTGGTACGGAACAGATTGAGCAATTTATTCTTTTCGTTGGTCTTCTTCATGATGCGTTTCAACTTCTTAGTTGCAATCGCTTCATTGCCAACGATGGTGATTTCGTGTACTTTTACCTTCTCCTTTTTGTCGATGTCGATATCCACGATCACCTGGTTATCGTTGGATACATCGTCTTTCTGCGAGATGATAACTTCTGCATTCTTAAAGCCTTTATCATCAAAGTAGCGCTTAATCAAAGTTTTGGCGCGGTCAATGACATTCGGGGTCACCTGTCCGCCCTTAATCATACCGATCCGGCTTTCTATATCCTCGCGCTCTGACTTCTTCACGCCGTGATAGCGGATATCGGATACACGCGGACGCTGAGTCAGATGAATCGTAAGCCAGACCTTATCGCCTTCTATCTTATCTGCGGTGATTTGAACATTGGAGAACAGACCATGCTTCCAGTAACGCTTACAAGCCTGAGTGACTTCGTCACCCGGTATGGTAATCGTTTGTCCTACAGACAAACCGGATAGTCCGATCAGTACATAGTCCTCATAGTTCTTAACTCCTTCTACTTTAATTTCTGCAATTTCATACTTCTTGGGTGTTCCCGAATAGAGAATAACCGGTTTTGCTGCATCATTATCGGTGCCATTGGCATCTTGAGCCGCACTTGTCAGTACACAACCGAAGAGGCAGATAAACGCTGTGAGTATAGAGAAAATACGATAGTGCATTTATGTTTTTGATTAAATATGTTTGAGTTTAACTGATTTGTTCACTGGTTTTGCCGAATCTGCGTTCCCGTCTCTGGTAGTCGCAAATGGCTTTGCAAAGTTCCTCTTCCCGAAAATCGGGCCAATAGGTTTCACAAAAATAAAGTTCCGAATACGCGCATTGCCAAAGAAGGTAATTACTCAGACGGATTTCTCCACCGGTGCGTATCAGCAAGTCGGGGTCAGGCATGAAGTGGGTAGTCAGGTGCTTTGACATTAAATCGCAGTCGATCTGTTCGGGCGTCAATTCTCCTTTCTGCACCAAAGCGGCAATTTGCCGGCTGGCTTCTGTGATTTCCCAACGTGAAGAGTAGCTGAGTGCAAGTACCAGGCACATACCTGTATTCTTAGAAGTATTTTCTACGCAATTGTATAAACGTGTCTGTACATTTGCGGGTAACTTTTCTATATCTCCGATGATCCGGAAACTGATGTTATTCTTCATGAACGTGTCCTCTTCGATGGAGTCGAAAAGAAGGCTCATCAAGGCTGCCACTTCATCTGTCGGGCGATTCCAGTTTTCGGTTGAGAACGTATATAGGGTCAGATATCTGATGCCCAGTCTGGCTGCCTCTTCGGCTATTACATGGACGGTTTCTGCACCGACCTGATGTCCGTAGCTGCGCTCGTGTCCGCGCTGCTTCGCCCATCGTCCGTTGCCATCCATGATAATCGCCACATGCTGGGGTATCCGGCTCAAATCAATTTGTTCTTTATATTGCATCTTTTTTAGTTGTTACATTCCTTACATCTTGGGAAGAGGTCGTAGGTGACGAAAAAGACGGTAAATGCATAACTGTCTTTATTCTTCCAACCTTTTCCTTTTATCTGGTATGGGTCTTCCAGTTGCAAACCTTCCCGTTGAGTAACATCCAACTGGTCGCTAAGGCTGAACCGCATCGTAAACTCGCATCCTATATTGATGCGTGGGGTTGCTTTGAATTTTATTCCCACTCCTATGGGGATGTTCATCGTAAAGACCGTTTTTACAGGCTTTGGTGCAAACGTAAAACCCAATCCACCTAATATATAAGGTGTAAATCGACGGTCACCCCGGTACGTATTACCGATACCATATCCCAAAAAGTTATATTCAAACTGTGCTCCCAAATCGATTATAGTCCGTTTGAAAGTGGCATACTCTCCATTCGGATACACATTTTTGAAATCTCTCGTGTCACCGGAAATCCTGCCGGCTGTCAGATTGCCTTTTATTGCCATGTGTGGATTCAGTAAATACCGGGCTATAAAACCTCCCGCTATACCTGTGTCTTTAAATGGGGTGCTGCTATTTGCATCTCCCATATAAAAACTTCCTCCAATGACTCCTCCCATCTCCCAAGTATATTCTTCCTGTGCCATGGCACAACAGAATGGGAACATGAGCAGGCAAAATACTATCTTTATATTTCTTGTAATAGTCATACCGTTTTCTTGTTACTCCTTAACTATATAAGGAAACGGAAATTTGACTATTTTATTATTGTTGCTTGAATCCCAGTTTGTTTAGACGTCCACGCCAAACAGAACCGTCTTGATTCCATACAATCCAAATATAATGGTTCTTATCAATAGCCAGAGAATAATCTCCCTTACCTTCGAATAAGCTCTCATATTCAATTGTTTCTTCCTCGTCTTCGTCTCCCTTAATGATAACTTTTTCTGATGCATATCTGAATTTATCAGCAGATTCATTCCATGCAATGCCTGCAAGGGAAGAATAGATGGTTTTAAACTCTCCACCCATCATGTGGAATTGGCTTCCATAATACATGATTGCTGGATTCTTCATAGCTGGGCAAGAAAAGTCTGTCGGGGTACTCATATCGGCCCAAACAAGTCCGTCCTTTGAAAACCAAGGTATTGTAGCTTCAACCGTTTCTTCAACATTGCCTACTACTACTGTTTGTTTGATACCACTTGCATTCGTGAATACAGTAGAATATATTTCTTTTAAAGGGAAATCAGAGGGAACTTCTTCGCCTTCTTTCCAAGTTGTTTCTCCGGCGCTTTTTGCACAGAAGAAATTCTTTCCATCTTTTGCAAAGATACCGGTAAGCATATTTTCACTTCCTGTTACCTCATCTGCAGGAATACCTGCTAAGAATGTTACCATGTACATTCCCTGCGTATCCATTTCTTTCCAATTTATACCATTATCGGAGTAGAATGCTTTTCCCCCTACAGTGGTGTATAATTGGTTATCGAAATTAATGATAGAGGTCAATTCGGCATCTGAAGGAAGACCGCTGATTGTAATCAGGTTTCCCCACTGTATGCTTGCTGGATTTGATACGGAAGTGCGATATGCTGTTGTCGTAGAGGTGTAGACTAATAAATCTTCATTCAAAACGACAGATCTTTGCTTACCGGAAGCCGGAGAAGCCGGAAGTGAAGGCATTTCTCTCCAAATCAGTGAGTCCGGATCCTGTGTGTGAACATTTACCTTGATAGTATATTCGCGGGTAGTGATTCCGTCGGCTGCATGTACTTTTAGTTTGATCGGTTCTCTCAGGTCAACTGAGTCGTTCATGTTGAATACAGTGTCATTCAGACCAGAAGTTACCCATCCTGTTACCGTCAGTGTGTCGATTAAGATACGTTTTATGATGGAATCAGCACCCATAGGAAGCGAGTCTACATTATAAATTTCTCTTTTCAACTGGTCAATTGTAAACTTATAATATACGCCTTTTGTTATACTATCAATACCAAAGGCACGTATCGTCGCGTCGGAACTATATTCATAATTTTCATCTGAGTCAAGACACGAACTTATGGCAATTGACATAAGAAGAAAACTCAGTATTACGGATAAAAACTTTATTCTCATTTTCTAAAGATAGTGTTTATTTACAAGTTGCAAAAATAGGAACATTTTTTTCTATAATCAGCATCCCGGGGAAGTTTTATATAAAATTATAGATAATACCCCTGTTTTTCTCGATAAAAAAGCATCAAAATGAGGTAATTCGGACTATTTCGTTGCTGTATAATGCCGTATACTTCTGCCGAAAGATTGCTCACTGGCATAACTAATTTTATCGTTCATTTCAGGAGCTTTAACACCGGATATCAGTGATCTGGGGCTTTCTTCAACATATGCTTCATCCCAAAGCCCCGCATCGATGAAAGATTGTAGTAAGGTGCTTCCGCCCTCCACCAACAGAGATTGAATACCACGCTCATACAATATCTGCATGATCTGAGGCAATATGTCCTGTTGGAAATCTATCGGGAGATATTCCACGTTGGGCAGAGCGTCATGAAAGTGTTCGGTAAAGACGAGTGTCAGTACACTTCCGTCAAACAAATGAAGGGTAGGAGACAGACTCTGTTTCCGGTCGATGACGAGACGTATGGGAGGGCGCCCATACCAGTTGCGTACATTTAAAGATGGATTGTCCAGTTTAGCAGTACGTGTGCCTACAAGAATGGCAGAATGTTCCGCTCTCTTTTTATGTACCAGCATGGAGGTTAAGGGAGTGGATAGAATCACAGGATTACCCTCGGTCCGGCATAAGTCAATAAACCCGTCTGCGGATTCTGCCCATTTCAGTGTGATATATGGGCGGTGCAAGGTGTGAAAGGTTATGAATCTTTTGATTAGGTGTCGACATTCGTCTTCCAGTACTCCTACGATTACTTCTCGTCCGGCATCTCTCAGCTTCTGTATGCCCCGTCCGGCAACCTTGGAAAAAGGGTCCTGGCAGCCGATGACGATACGGGGGATTTGTTTTTCAATAATCAAATCTGCACAGGGGGGAGTTTTCCCGTGATGAGAGCAGGGCTCCAGACTTACATAGATGGTGGAACGCTTTAGTAATGAGGTCTCTTTTACGGAACGAATAGCATTGACTTCAGCGTGTGCTTTTCCGCAACGTACATGATAGCCCTCACCGATGATTTTCCCGTCGCATACGATTACCGCACCTACCATCGGGTTGGGAGCGGTGTTGCAAAGTCCGTTTTGCGCCAATTGTATACAGCGGCGCATGTATTTTTCTTCTTCTATGTGTGCCATTTTTCTATGATAATTCTTACTTTTGCACCCCAAAATGGATTCTTCGCAGTAGGATACGGACGGAGATCGGTCTGACCGGGAAGCCGAACAGGTGAAGAATCCGCTAAATATCCATTATGAACATTACCGCCTCTTACATTCGCCGGAAATTGCAGGGCCGTTATGATCCCCGCGAAGCCGGAAACCTGTCCCGGATTATCTGTTGCGAGATATTGGGGCAGCAAACTGTGGATTATTATCTGGGCAAAGATATAATTTTATCTGTAAAAGAGGAACAGGAATTGGAAAGCATTCTTGCCCGTTTACATAATTTTGAACCGATACAATATATTTTAGGGGAAGCCCGCTTCTTGGGAAGAACTTTTCGCGTGACTCCGGGTGTGCTTATTCCCCGTCCGGAAACCGAGGAACTGGTAGAGATGATGTTGAAAGAACTTTCTCCCGTTTCTCGTGTTTTAGACGTTGGGACAGGTAGCGGTTGTATCGCCATTTCTTTGGCGAAAGAATTACCGGAGTCGCAAGTCACCGCTTGGGATGTATCGGGAGAAGCTTTATCTATTGCTGCTGCTAATAGTAAGGCTTTGCAGGCATCTGTACGGTTCGAACAGCGCGATGTGTTAACTTATGAACCTTGTGTGGCGGACTGTTATGATGTAATTGTGAGCAATCCGCCTTATGTTACTGAAGCTGAGAAACAGGAGATGGAACACAATGTGCTGGACTGGGAGCCTTCGTTGGCATTGTTTGTGCCCGATACAGATCCTTTGCGTTTTTATCGTCGCATAGCCGTGCTGGGACTTGAGATGCTTACGTCCGGTGGAAAACTTTATTTTGAAATTAACCGTGCTTTTGGAAAGGATACTGTAGCGATGTTGTGTGAAACAGGATATCGCGCGGTCAGACTCCAAAAGGACATATCTCATAATGATCGATTTGTAATAGCCGAAAAATGACGAATATTACTGAAACAGAGGCGCTGAATAAAGTAGCTGCCTATTGCTCTACAGCGGAACATTGCCGTGCTGAGATTTCTGAAAAACTACAGCGTTGGGGATTGCCCTATGATGTCATTGACCGCATTCTCAAGCGGCTGGTAGATGAAAAATATATTGATGAAGAGCGCTTCTGTCGTGCCTTTGTGAATGATAAATATCGCTTTGCTAAATGGGGGAAAGTGAAAATTGCCCAAGCACTGCAACTGAAGAAAATTTCTTATAATACATGCCGGCAGTTTTTGAATGAAATAGATGAAGAAGAATACTTGTCTATTTTAGATAGTTTGCTGACTGCAAAAAGGAAAAGTATACATGCGGAGAATGAGTATGAACTGAATGGAAAATTGATGCGTTTTGCCCTGAGTCGGGGTTTTGAAATGAAAGATATTCGTCATTGTATACAACTTTCTGACGAAAATGACGACTTTGAGTGAAAAATCTCTTTATTCTTTTTTTTATTCTCGTTCTGTTTCTGTATTTTTGTGCCATATTTACTATAAATAGCTAATTTAGTTATGAGAACTTTAGAAAAACTATTCGCAGAGAAGTTGCTGAAGATAAAAGCGATTAAACTACAACCGGCAAATCCCTTTACATGGGCTTCCGGATGGAAATCTCCCTTTTACTGTGATAACCGCAAAACACTTTCTTATCCTTCTTTGCGTAATTTTGTAAAGATTGAGATTACCCGTTTGATATTGGAACGTTTCGGGCAGGTGGATGCAATTGCCGGCGTAGCAACAGGCGCTATCCCTCAGGGAGCTTTGGTTGCCGATGCGCTGAATTTGCCGTTTGTGTATGTACGTTCTACCCCGAAAGACCATGGATTGGAAAACCTGATCGAAGGAGAGCTTCGCCCGGGTATGAAAGTTGTGGTGGTTGAAGATTTGATTTCTACAGGTGGAAGTAGCTTGAAGGCCGTAGAAGCTATTCGTCGCGACGGATGTGAAGTAATCGGTATGGTTGCAGCTTATACCTATGGTTTCCCGGTTGCAGAAAAAGCATTCAAGGATGCCAAAGTTCCTTTGGTGACGCTGACGAATTATGAAGCGGTTCTGGATGTTGCACTTCGTACGGGTTACATCGAAGAAGATGATATTGCAACGCTGAACGAATGGCGTAAGGACCCTGCACATTGGGATGCTGGAAAGTAACGGCGGTTTATACTATAAAATAATTAATATGATAAAAGGGCCATTCGGATAGTTTCTGTCCGGATAGTTCTTTTTTTGTCTTTTAAAGAGAATCAAAATATGACAAAATTTGAAAGTAGTGTAAAAACTATACCTGCCTCACAGGAGGCTGTTTATGAGAAACTTTCTGATTTGAATAATCTGGAGAAGTTTAAAGACAGCTTGCCGGAGGATAAAGTTAAGAATTTGAGCTTTGACTCGGAGAGTATGATGATAGAAGTAGCTCCTGTGGGTAAAATAGCGCTGAGCATAGTAGAAAAAGAACCATGCAAGTGTATTAAGTTTGCCACAACTACTTCACCACTGCCCTTCAATTTGTGGATACAGATTGTTCCGGTAACAGAAACAGAATGTAAACTGAAATTGACCATTGGCTTGGAACTGAATCCTTTCATGAAAGGTATGGTTCAGAAACCTTTGCAAGAAGGGTTGGAAAAGATGGCGGATATGCTGTCGATAATACCTTATTAATCACTAACTGTTAATCACTAAATAAATGGCTCAGAAACTTTGGGAGAAATCCGTTCAAGTAAATAAGGATATAGAACGCTTCACGGTGGGACGTGATCGCGAGATGGACCTTTATCTGGCTAAACATGATGTGGTAGGTTCTATGGCTCACATCACCATGCTCGAAAGTATTGGTCTGCTGACGAAGGAAGAGCTGGCTCTTTTGCTTGAAGAACTGAAAAATATCTATGCGGCTGCCGAGAAAGGGGAGTTTGTGATAGAAGAAGGAGTGGAAGATGTACACTCGCAGGTGGAATTGATGCTGACGCGTAAATTGGGTGATATAGGTAAGAAGATACATAGTGGTCGTTCGCGTAACGATCAGGTGTTGCTCGATCTGAAACTTTTCACGCGTGCGCAGATTAAGGAGATTGCTGGAGCCGTAGAACAACTGTTTCATGTGCTGATACGCCAGAGTGAGCGTTTTAAAGATGTGCTGATGCCGGGTTATACTCATTTGCAGATAGCTATGCCGTCTTCTTTCGGATTGTGGTTTGGCGCTTATGCCGAGAGTCTGGTGGATGATATGCTCTTTTTGCAGGCAGCATTCAAGATGTGTAATCGTAATCCTTTGGGTTCGGCTGCCGGGTATGGTTCTTCATTCCCATTGAATCGTACGATGACAACACGTTTGTTGGGCTTTGACTCTTTAAACTATAATGTTGTTTATGCCCAGATGGGGCGTGGCAAGATGGAACGTAATGTAGCTTTTGCTTTGGCGAGTATTGCCGGAACTATCTCCAAACTGGCTTTTGATGCTTGTATGTTCAACAGTCAGAACTTCGGTTTCGTGAAGCTGCCTGATGATTGCACGACAGGTTCCAGCATTATGCCCCATAAGAAGAACCCGGATGTCTTTGAATTGACGCGTGCCAAGTGCAATAAACTGCAATCATTGCCACAACAGATTATGATGATTGCCAATAATTTGCCGTCCGGCTATTTCCGGGATTTGCAGATTATTAAGGAAGTCTTTTTGCCTGCTTTCCAAGAATTGAAAGACTGTTTGCAGATGACTACCTATATCATGAATGAAATAAAGGTGAACGAACATATCCTCGACGATGACAAATACCTGCTTATTTTCAGTGTGGAAGAAGTGAACCGCTTGGCACGTGAAGGTATGCCTTTCCGGGATGCTTATAAGAAAGTGGGATTGGACATTGAAGCCGGAAACTTCTCACACAGCAAGCAAGTGCATCACACACATGAGGGAAGTATCGGTAATCTCTGTAACGATGAAATCTCGGCGCTGATGCAGGAAGTGGTAGATGGTTTCAATTTTCATGGAATGGAAGTAGCTGAAAAAGCTTTGCTTGGTCGATAAATACGATATTGTATGCGGAAACTCTGTATAGTCATAGGAATGCTTTGGTTGTGTGTCACCAGTTGTGGTGATTCCTACGAATCGAGCATTCCTTCCGTTACCTTTAATTTTTCATGTAGTCTTTCACAGTCTCCTTATTATAAGATTACGACTCCCGGTCAGTTTCTGAAGATAGAGAAGAATGTAAATGGACTGCCGGTGGGCTATGCGGGATTGATTATCGGGCAGAGTGTTTTCTCAGAGGGGAATACTTATGTTGCTTATGATGCAGCTTGTCCGGTGGAGGCTAGTCGTAATGTTTCGGTGGAGGTCAGGGAAGATGGATTGGGGACGGCAGAATGTCCTAAATGCCATACCCAATATAATTTGAGTAGTGGCGGATTTCCTACGGGGGAAGGTACAGAGTATCTGAAACATTATAAAGTCACCGTGTCCGGCACTTCTTTGCAAGTGAGGAACTAATAAAACTGTAACATTTTCCATGTAAAAAATTTGGCTGTAACGGGGAAACTCCTTATCTTTGCACCCGTTCTACAAAAAAGACCTGCGGAAATAGCTCAGTTGGTAGAGCATAACCTTGCCAAGGTTAGGGTCGCGAGTTCGAGTCTCGTTTTCCGCTCTCCTTTATAGGATGCTCGAATGGTGGAATGGTAGACACGAAGGACTTAAAATCCTTTGGCCATTGCGGCTGTGCGGGTTCAAGTCCCGCTTCGAGTACTGATTAAAGCTCCATAAATCAATGATTTATGGAGCTTTTTGTTTTCCTCATTTTCTAAAGAAGAACTTTCGGATCAACGTAAAAACTTTCCTTTAGCATTAAATTAAGTCACATTTCCTACGAATTATGCGGTTCGTGTAAACCAAGAGTTAAACTGGAAAATGTATGAAAGCTACTATTAATGTGTTGTGTTACAAGTCAAAAACTCAATAGTACTTTTATATGAGATCCTAGGAGTAGGTGAGGTTATAGTGCATAAGTTTTAGTACTTCTTTAATTTATTGACTTAAAACAATGAAAACTTAATTCCCTTCCACACTTCTACACTTCCTTATTCATCGGCCTTAGCGGGTGGAAGGGTGTAGTGAGAAAAATGAAGGATGCTATTCTTTCAGTTTTATTTTCACGATGCAAATGAGTTGTTTGCCTCTATAATATTAAATTATACTCTTTCAATATTGATTTATCACCTTGCTATATGGACGGAAGGCTTATTAATTAAGGTACTTATGTAATACTTGTATCCTACAAATAAGTCACTTGTGTTACAGATATGAAATACTTGTATGGTATACATTAAACACTTGTGTGGTATGTGTTCAATGTTGTACTTTCTTTTTTCGTCAAAAAGAGATTGGAAATCTTAAACATCTTTCTGCAAAAGGGTTATATTTGCAATATAATATACATCATCATCTATGTACTTAAAGAAAATTATGGCTGCAACCTTCGCTGCAACTGCGCTTGCCGGGCAGGCACAGGAGAAAACTTTTAGCATTATTCCCGAACCGGTGGAGATAACTGTAACCGGACAGGGAGAGTATTTGATTCAACGTAATACGGTCATTCGTATGTCAGAACCAACGTTGGCACCTTCGGCTACCTATCTGGCTGATTATATGGAGCGCTATCTCGGTATCCCCTTGCAAGTGGAGCTCCCAAAATCAGGTAAATCCCGAAAGAAACTTTCGTCTGCTGTAGAAACAATACTTTCGAAGCCGGGTGACCAACCTTGTATCATTCTGAAAAATCAAAAGAATGGAGAAATTCCAGGAGGTTATCAGTTGGAGATTACCCCTGTAGGTGGTGTACGTATTGAAGGAAATGATGAGGCGGGTGTCTTCTATGGTGTTCAGACGCTTATACAATTATTGCCCACCCGTGCGGGTGTGTTGCCTATCCTTCCGACTCTGAAAATTATCGATTATCCGCGTTTCCCTTATCGTGGTATGCATTTGGATGTGGTACGTCATTTCTTTCCCGTAGATTTCATCAAAAAGTATATTGATTACCTTGCGCTTCATAAACTCAACTATTTTCATTGGCATCTGACAGATGATCAGGCTTGGCGTGTTGAGATGAAATGCCGCCCGGAACTGACGGAGAAAGGTTCTATCCGCAAGGGAGAGATTTTCGGACTTTATCCTGGAAAGTATCAACCGTTACCTTACGGCGGTTATTATACCCATGAAGATGTACACGAAATTGTACGTTATGCTGCTGAACGTCATATCACAGTGATTCCTGAGATAGATATTCCCGGGCATTGTATGGCAGTACTTGCCACTTATCCACAGTTCAGTACTACGCCGAATGAACCTAAAAAGGCAGCATTGACGTGGGGGATCTTCAATAAATTCAATAATGTACTGGCACCAAAACCTGAAGTCTTTGACTTCCTGAAAGATGTGTTTTCTGAATTATGCGACCTCTTTCCCGGTCAATATATTCATGTGGGTGGCGACGAGTGTGCCAAGCGCTGGTGGCAGGAATCCGAAGAGACGCAACAGTTTATGCGTGAACATGAGTTGAAAGACGAAAAGGCATTGCAAAGCTATTTCATCCATTATGTGCAGAAGGTGGTAAACGCGAAAGGTAAAACGTTGATTGGTTGGGATGAGATCCTTGAAGGAGGTATTTCTGAAGATTGTATTGTAATGAACTGGCGTCGGCCTGAATTTGGAAAAAAGGCAGTGCGGACCAATCATCGTACTATATTTACCTGTTCTGCCTGGTCGTATTTCAATCTGAAGGAAAGTCGTATCCAGTCGGAAATAGGTCCTCGTGGCCCGTTGTCATTGGAGAAGGTCTATGAATTTCAGATTGTGCCCGATTCGTTGACTACGGAGCAACAAGAACTTGTATGGGGTGCACAAGGGTGCCTTTGGACGGAATATATTCCTACAACCTGGAAGGCTGAGTTTGCCATCTTCCCGCGGATGTCGGCACTGGCTGAGAATGTATGGTCGCCGTTAGAGAAGAAAGACTGGATAAACTTTACCCGTAAAGTAGAAATGCAATTTGAACGCTATGAACTTTGGGGAGCCCGGTATTCGGAGGCATTCTTTCGTACACAGGATATAGAGCGGAAAAGGTAGCTGAAGAAGATGCGGATTTATAACTTTGATTAAAAATAGTTATTATCCGAATGCAGTACTTTCGATTTTTGAGTATTTATAAGGAAAAGACGCTATACAAATCATTATGAGATACTTGCTTTCTTTCTTTGTCGGGGTGTTATTAAGCGCCTCTTTATACGCTCAAAGTGCAGGTGATAAAAGATCATCATTTTCCGTTCATGCCGGACCGTCATGGTACCTGGGGCGCTTTGTGGGAATTACTGATAGGGCAGATACCTATCGCAGTGACTTACGAAAAGGTGTAGCCTGGGATGTCAACTACCTTGGACAGATTACGGGTAGGGAACTGAAGTTCGGGCTGGGATTCCTGTATCAGGGAAGTGCGTATAAGAACACACATGATACTGGGGCAGATAAGATATATATGCATTATATGGCTCCTCAGGTAGCCTTGACTATGGTGCAAAAGCATTATCAACTTCAATTCTCCGGTGGAATCGGATATCAACTTTATCGTGATAAGAGTACAGTATATGATAAACCTCGAAAAGTTACCATGAGTAAGTTTGCAGGTAACTTGTCTCTCTCGGGTGAGTATTTTCTGTCAAGTCATTGGGGAGCTTCTGCCAGGGTGAACTGGCTGGCATCCAGTTCCGAGTCTTATTCGGTGAAGTATCATAATGTGGAGTGGGATGTGGAGAGTCCGAGAGCCGGTAGCGGTTATTTCGGACAGTTATCCTTACTTTTCGGTTTAAACTATCATTTTTAGGCGTTATGAAAAAACTGTTATTTCTATTCCTGTTGGTTTGTTGTTGTGCTTGTGATGAAGACAAAACTGTTGATCCGACACTGATGCCGGAGGCTACGACTACGGGTGCAAATACGTTAGGCTGTCTGATTGACGGCTGGGTATATGCCAGTGGACGGTATGGGACACCCTCAGTTCGTCTTTCTGACGATGAAGAGAATCATTATGTTGAGATTGATGCCGCAGTCGGTGTCTTCAGTAGTTTGCATTTGGTACTTGTGAATCCTCGTCAGGGTACTACTTGTACTTATACAGATGCCGTTCTTGATGAAGGAGATTTAGGCGATGGCGAAGCTTATATTACCCGTATGGATGGAACCATTATTAGTGGTACATTCAGTGGTGGAAGTATCAAGGAAGGACGTTTTGATATAAAATATCGTGAGAAGCCCGAAGGAGGTGAAGCGGTATATTAAGATGAATAAAAAAACGCCCCTTCGGAAATAGAAGGGGCGATATCTTTTCACTTCGTTTTCTCAGCTATATTGCTATTTTGCTTCTTGATTCTCAGTTTCTCCCCATTCTTTTTCTCCTTGTTCCTTCAGTTTGGCTGTGAAAGCTGCTGCTTTCTCGGCTACGGCTTTTTCTTCTTCAGGACTTGCATAAGCGTGTTTGTAACCTTTTACAACATTCCACTCTCCACGGGTAAAGTCAGGAAATGCTACGGCGGCACAGTTGTTATCCATAGAGAGTGTTCCGAGTTCGGCAAGACAACACCACTCTGCTAGATCGTATACATCCATATCCAATGGCAAACCATTTTGTAAGCAATAAACTAGACGGCAGTCCATAATGAAATCCATGCCACCATGTCCCCCTACTTCCTTAGCCATTTCACCATATTTCTTCAATATCGGATGCTGGTACTTGGCTACAAGAGTTTCCATCTCACTCTTAGGCAAGAAACTATGTGAATTTAAATCATCAATCTTGGGCTGTACTCCGGAAGCTGTCAACTGTTTAGCATCAAGAGCATAACCGCTGATCGGATATTTATTGGCAAAGCCTTTAGTACCCGTAAGTTGATACAAGCGATTGTAAGGTTGCGGAGTCATTACATTATGTTGGATTTCTATAACTTTACCGTTTTCGGTACGAATCAGAGTGGTAGTATGGTCGCCATTGCGGAAGTTATTACAAGTGGAATCAGCTCTTTCTTCTACCAGTGCTTTACCTATGGCTGACTTGGTATCCATAGCCACTAGTGTCTTCATGCGATCTCCACGGTGAATGTCGAGCGCTTGTGCTACTGGACCCAGACCGTGAGTGGCATATACATCCCCGCGATGTCTCATGTTGTAGTCCAAGCGCCAACCCAGCTTGTCATTCTCACCGTTCTTCCAATAATGATTCCAAAATGGGCTTAGGTTGTGAATGTAGGCACCTTGTGCGCGAATTACTTCACCGAATACCCCTTGCTGTGCCATGTTCAGCGTGTTCATTTCAAACCAGTCATAACAGCAGTTTTCTAGAATCATGCAGTGCTTACGATACTTTTCGCTCATATTAATCAAGTCCCAACATTGCTGGAGATTCATTGCTGAAGGTACTTCGATCGCTACATGTTTGCCATTTTCCAAAGCGTATTTGGCTACGGGAAAGTGATGTAGCCAATCGGCAGCGATATAAACCAAGTCTATATCGTCTCGTTTACAAAGTTCTTCGTACCCTTTCTCTCCCGAATAGATGGCAGCTTTGGGCATGGATGCTTTCTTTAGGTATTTCTGACATCTCTCTGCGCGCGACTGCTCATAATCACAAAGTGCCACGACTTGTGTACCCGGTATATGCGTGAAACGTTCCACCGCACCGGGACCGCGCATGCCCAGTCCTACGAATCCTACGCGTACTACTTCCATCTTCGGGACAGTCAGTCCCAACACGCTTTTTTGGCCGGCGGGACGCTCGGGAGTTTCTATTACGATGGTCCCGTTTTCCCACTGCCAATTAGTGCCGTACTCATTGGTTTGCCGGGGAGTTTGTGTCGAGCATGCACACATCACGATGCAAAGTCCCAACAGCAAGGTCTTAAAAGTCTTCATACTTCAATCCTAATTTAATGTTATCAGTAATAATAATAATTTCTTTCTTTATGGAATTACCAACTACCATGCTCTTTCTTATGCTCCAGGAAATCAGCTTCCCGGTTGCACTCTCCGTTATAATTCCATTCTATTTCGTCTGTATATTCTTTTCCTTGATGGAGAAGGGATGCTTTCAGTACATTCTTGCCATCGTCCAGCACTACCTTGTCGAATATATAATGTACATCAGTATAACCTTTCCGCACTCCGGTCAATTCTTTCCCGTTCAGATACACCTTGGGGGTACCGATATTGGAATACACTGTAATGGAAGTCTCTTTTTTCTCGCGCACTGCATTCCGGCGCTGTGTCAGGTAAAGAACCGGTTCCTTGCTCCAGTTCGCCTTATACCAGAAATAAGAATCTTTCTTGATTCTACGATCGAAAGTCATCATGCCTTTCATGTTGCGGGCGTCTACACTGCCTCTTTTTGATGTTGGCACTGCAAAGTCGAACATATTCCACAGGTAAGAAGCAATGATGTAAGGATGCTGGGCAATGATGCTCCATTGGTATTCGTGGGTTTTAGTTTGAAATGTTTCCGGATAGAAAGGGCTTGTCCAATTCAGTGCATCGCCCAATATTTCCGTCTGATGTTCTATATTGGCGTCTGCACCATATTCTGTCAGCATCAGGCGTTGCCAAGGATATTCTTTTTCCATTTTCTCTATCCATGGCTTGATGTCTTGTATCTTCCGTTCGTACCAACCGAAGTAACGGTTCATGCCCTGTATATCCGCATTTTGGTTGACGGGGTGATCGGCATGACCGTAACCATTTACCGCAACCGTGTAGCGGTCTGGATCCTCCAGTTTGCAGAGGTCGTGAATGGATTGGGTAAGTGCGGCGGTATAACCATGCGGATGATACACTTCATTATGGATTCCCCATACATAGATGGAGGGATGATTAAAGCTTTGACGGATAAGTTCGCGCATCTGTTGGTGGGCATTGTCCCACTCTTGGCCGCTGACTCGGTTCACGAAGGGGATCTCTGCCCAGATTACCAATCCCAGCGTGTCGCAGCGTGAATAGATGTAGTCAGACTGCTGGTAATGTGCAAAGCGGACGGTGGTTGCACCGATATCCATAATTTGTTCCAAGTCGAAGTCGTGCTCTTTATTGGTGAGGGCGCTACCCAGTCCCCACCAGTCTTGATGGCGGGTTACCCCCAGCATGGGGTACTTCTTTCCATTGAGGAAGAATCCTTTGCCTGCCACGATTTCATACTTGCGAATCCCCAGGGGCTGAATAACTTCGTCTATCACGCGTCCATTCTGCATGAGACGTGAAACGACTTTATACAGATATGGGTCTTCACGTCCTTGCCATAAATGGGGATTGTTCAGTCGGAAGTGTGAGGAATAGTTCTGCACTCCTTGTGGAGTAAGTTCGAAGTTCTGACTATGTTTCTTTACCAATTTGCCGTTCCTGTCGTATATTGCATTCTCTAGTTCCAGTGGGACGGGAGCTAAGGTTGCATTGTCCACCTTTACTTTTACAGTCACTTCGGCTGACTTCTTTGAAACATTTTTCTGGGTAATATACACTCCCGGAGAGGCACAGTCGTTTGCAATGATGCTGCAAGTTTCCGTAACAACCAGCCATACGGGGCGGTAAATACCTCCATAAACACCGAACAAAATGTGGTTCGTGGGGATAACATCGGGACGTGAAGAGTTGTCTGCCTTTACTATAATTTCGTTTTCCTTGCCGAACTTCACTTGCGAGCTGATCTCGCATGCAAAAGCAGAGTAAGCTCCTTTGTGTGTTCCTGCCAGATAGCCATTGATATATACTTCGGCATAAGAACCTACACCCTCGAAGCGTAGAAAGATGCGCTTGCCTTCCATATTTTCGGGGAAAGTGAACTTTTTGCGGTAGTAGCCTACACCTTCATAGAAAGCGGAGGCTTGCTTTTGCATGTCGTCCGCATTCCAAGTATGTGGGATGGATACCTCCTGCCAGTCTGAATTCCATTTCTGTACAGCCTGCAACGCTTCTTTGGAAAACGGACCTTTCTTGAATTCCCAACCGTCGTTGAAGGATGCTACCTCACGTGCACCTATCGTACCGGATATACCTAACATTAGCAAAGCAATCCACAAAAACAATGTATAATTCTTCATGATAGATCTAACTTATTTTACTTCATCTTATAAATCTGACACCCGGACAGCAGGAATGCCCCTGTCCCATATACTTCGGTCATGTCCCGCGTCACTTTACGCGGATCAGCTCCGATGGGTTGTACGTAGCCTAACTTACCATCTGGTTCGACCGCATCTAATAAGGCTTTCCATCCCTTTTCGATGGTTGGCATAAAAGTGGCTTTGTCCAGCACCCCTTCGTTTACGCCATAGGCAAGTGCATAAACGATAAAACCGGTTGCACTTGTTTCGGGCGATGGGTAAGACGCTGGATCGAGCAGGCTGGCATGCCAATATCCATCAGCACTCTGCAGGCTGGCTACACGGGTGGCCAATGCCACAAATAAGTCCTGATAAAACGTGCGTGAGGATTCATCTTTAGGAAGAGCTTGAAGGATTTCGACCAGTCCTCCTAACACCCAACCGTTGCCACGTCCCCAAAACACTTTCTTACCATTAGCTTCGCGTTTGGCAAAATATCGATGGTCACGGTAGAATAAATGCTCTTCTTTATCATACAAATAATTATAAGTGGCCTTGTATTCCTTGTTCAGGAAATCCAGATACCTTTTGTCCTTGGTCAACGCATATAGTTTGGCATATACGGGGGGAGCCATAAACAATGCGTCGCACCAGGACCATCGGTCCAGAGTTTCGAGTTTGCCGTAATCCAGTTCCAAAGTAGTTTCAGCCGGATTTTCTACTACCCAGTTGGCTCGTGCCATGACGGGAGCGATCATCTTCTTATTGCCATATTTCAAGTAAAGGTCGATAAAGGGCTGTCCGACGGCAATAAAATCAGCATGATACATCCATTTACCTATCTGGAAGTGATTACGTTGTCCGATACGGAGCAACCACTGATAATAAGAATCGTCGCTGTCTTCTTTTTCTGTTAGCTCTGCCCAGTCCAACATACCCATGTACAGGGCTGCATGCGTCCAGTCTAAATCATCGTGCTCTGCTCCTTTGTTGGGATTGGCAATCTGCCAGTCAGCCACGCGTTTCATGACAGATTTTACGGCAGTCTTGTCAAAGCTTTGCTGTGCGGCAGCTTGCAGGACCGTTATCAGGAAGAAATAAATAAAAAGAGAAAGCCTTTTCATAACATAATCAGATTAAATAAGAATCAAGTCAAAGCATCACGGTATTTATCAGCGGAACTTACGTTTTCCTCTATCTGTAGTTTGATGACAAAGGGACCTTCGGGGGCTTTTGCGGGCATATCCACATTGTATTCATTGCGGGCGGTTTCTGTCACTGCCACCTCTTTCCCGTTTGTCACAGTTGCTTTCAGAATTTTTGTACCCTTTGGGGTTTTAACCACCAAGTGTTTGGAATAAGGAGGATTGAAGACAATCATATATACCTCTTTTCCCTTGTGGGTATAGTATCCCCAGGGTTGTTTGTCCCAACCGGCGTAATCACATCCGTAGATGCATTCGCCATATTGTTGCATCCATTTGCCAATGGTATCAGCCATTTCTTTTTCTTCCCGGCGGAAGTCACCGTCGGCTTGCGGTCCGAAGTTCACAACCATGTTTCCTCCCATTGAAACGGCATGCACTATGCGTTCCAGTACTTCCAAGGGAGTTTTCACATAGCTCAACGACCAATCTTTGTGATATCCCCATTGATTTTCGGGCAAGGTCATACATGCTTCCCAATCCCAGCGGGTTACTTTCAAGTCTTTCACTGGATCGGGTAGGCGGCGCTCATACCCTGACTCATAATCTCCCATCAAGTGTCCGTTACTGTCGAAGTGTCGCTTGCCGTAATCATCGGCACGTAGTCGACTGTTGATAGTTACGCCCGGTAACAGGTCTTTCAACATTTGTTCGGCATGAGCTGTCCACCAGCCATTTTTCTTGATGCTGGCATCCCATGTGCCGTCAAACCAGAAGTCTTTTACGGTAGGATAACGGGTAGCAAGCTCTTTCAGCTGGTTGTCCGTAAATTCAAGGAAACGCGCAAAAGCAACTTCATCATCTTTCGATTTGATGTCATATCGGTAGTCTGGATGACTCCAGTCCATCACCGAGAAGTAGAAATGAACGTCAATACCTTCATCATTGTAGGCCTTTACCAATTCGCCTAAAATATCTTTCTTATAAGGGGTTTGAGCCACTGTATAATTACTGTACTTACTTGGCCACAGACAGAAACCTTCATGATGCTTGGTTGTGATTTTCACGTATTTCACTCCCATCTTTCGAGCCATCTTTGCCCAAACTTTGGCATTGAACTTTTCTGGATTCCATTGGTCCATCAGCCTCAACCACTCATCTGCAGGAACTTTGGCCCACGACTTCAACCACTCGGCTGCTCCATTGTACATTTTTCCGTTCCATTCTCCTCCGGGAATGGCGTAAAGCCCCCAATGTATGAAAGCTCCCAATCTGTTGTCACGGAATTTTTTCATAGCTGCATCTGAACGTTTACCTAAACGATCGGCACCGTATTTTAAAGGAATTTCCTGATCGGCCGGTAATATTTGTTGTTGCTTTTGAGCAAACGAACCGACAGTCAATAAGGAAAACAAAATGGTTACCTGCAAAATCTTTTTCATGTTATTAAATTTATAAGTTTTTGCAAAGGAAGGCAATTCTTCTTTCCTTGTTTTACTCTATTTGCCATTTGTTTTATCTAAATCGCCTTTGGACAACTTTTTGTGCTTTGCGGCGAAGGATGTAGGTGTTTCACCAAATACTTTCTTAAATGAATTGGTAAAATAGGCTTGACTTTCTATACCTATTTGCATCATCACTTCCCTCATGGTCAGATTTTCCTCAATAATCAATCTGGCAGCTTTGCGTAACCGACAATTCAATACAAATTCTACAACAGACTTTCCGGTCAGGCTCTTAACCTTTGTGTAAAGTTTGCTTCTGCTTATCAACAATTCCTCGGCAATCTGATTGACATCCATTTGAGACTGGTCCATATTAGCCTCGATAAAAGTAATCAGGTGTTTTAGAAATTTACCGTCCTGCTCGTTGGAAGAGAGCTCGCTGCTGTCCGCATAATAATTCTTGGCATAATGTTCCTTCAACTGCTGCTGGTTTCTGAATATGTTTTGGATGGACAATTTTAGATAGGTCAAATCGATAGGCTTTTCGAAATAAAGGTCGGCACCCGAATCCACTCCTTCGATCTTGCTTTCAAGACTAGTTTTGGCTGTCAGTAAAATGACCGGAATATGTGATGTATTCATGTCTTTCTTGATGTCATTGCACAAAGATACCCCGTCTTTGTGAGGCATCATGATATCGCTTATAACCAAATCAAAATCTACATCCTCTATCAACTTCAGCGCTTCAACACCATCTCTTGCCTGCATCACCTGAAATTCATCGGATAGGGATTCGGCGATTAATACCCTCAAGTCATCATTATCTTCGGTAATCAATATTTTTTTCTTGTTTGCGGGCATGAATTCGCTTCCCATATCTTTAATATCGACAGGCAGGGCTTCTTTGTCTGTAATTTCCATGATAGTTTCTTGTGTCGTTTCCTTCTGTTTCATGAAATCAGTTTCGTTGAAGATACTGCTGTCAAGCGGTAAGTATACAATCATGTCCGTGCCCTTTTCCCGCTCACTGTGGATGGAGATAGTTCCTTTCTGTAACAATACCAAGCTCTTTACAAGTGCCAGGCCTATTCCCGTACCCAGGTGGGAGTCGGCGTTTACTGTATTTACCTTATAAAAACGTTCGAAAACACTGCTTATGGACTCTCGGGATATGCCTACTCCCGTATCACTGACGATGATAGAAAAGACATCGTTCGTGCTTTCGCCTACGGTGTAGCTGTTCTTATACAAGGATGTAAAAGCTTTCCTGCAGCGTGTTTCTAAAATAATGCTTCCCCTGTCAGGCGTATATTTGAAAGCATTGTTTAACAAGTTCATGACAATTTTTTCCACTATGTTTTTGTCTATATAAACGTCAGTGGGCATGCTTTCGTCGCATAGTATCTGGAAGTCGATATTTCGTTGCCGTGCATAGTCGATGAAGTCATTGGCGATTTCTTTTATGAAACGGTTGATGTCCAGTGGCTGCAATTCCAGTTTCATCATACCGTTTTCTACTGTTCTAAAATCCATCAGTTCGTTTACCAAATTCAGTAAACGTTGCACGTTGCCGTTCAATATACGATAATAATATTCTTTCAATCCTTCACGTCTCAGTTTGTCCAGTGCAGCAAGGATAAGAGATAGTGGAGTTCGGAAGTCATGTGATATGTTGGTAAAGAATCGTAGCTGTGCCTGATGTATTTGCTCCTTTTGGTCTTTTTCTATATTTTCTTGGTAGAGCAGCATCTCCAGTTTTTTCTTCTCGGCATAGTGATGATACATCAGGTAAGTGATTCCTATTACCGTCAGCACATAAAGGAAGTATGCTGGCAGACTAACCCACGGGGCTACTTTTCTTATCACTTTTATCACCGCGGGCTTGTCACTCCAGATACCGTCATTGTTGGCAGCGTAGACTTCAAAGTAATACGTACCGGCAGGTACTTTCGAGTACATGACTGTGCGCTGTTGTGCATTTGTAGTGATCCAAGAATCACTATATCCTTTCAGCCGGTATTTGAAGCGGTTTTTTTCAGGGATATGATAATTGTCGGAAGAAAATTGAAAACCGAAGTTTACCTGGTCATAATCAAGGATAATACAATTAAGTGTATCGTTGAGTGTATAGTTGGGATGAACCGCTTGGTGGTCAATAAAGAAATCTGATATAATGGCTTTGGGCTTGTAACTGTTGTACGAGATGTTTTTCGGATTGATGACGGTAAAGCCATTTGTTCCTCCGAAATACAATAATCCGTCTCTTCCCTTCATGGATGCCAGTGGGTAGTAAACTTGTCCCTGCGTATTTTCCCTTTTGTCGAATCTCATCAGCTGGTTGTCGGCTATGTTATAGCAAAACAGACCGTTGTCAGTTCCCATCCACACATTCCCGTTGTCATAGCAAATGCTGTAGATGGAGTAGATGTCCTGCTGCAATACATTTTTCAGCGAGATGAAGTGCGAGGTGTTGGTGTCGAACTTAATAAGCCCATTGCCGATGGTGCCGATCCAGATATTGCCGGAATCGTCCAGGCAGAAAGTAAACAGTCCTAGGTATGTGGAATCATTGGGAATGATCTTTTCCACGGCACGTGTGTGCGTGTCCATCTGATAGAGGGCCTCATTGCTGATAGCCCATAGTGTCTTCTCTCCTTGCCTCAGGATGTCGAACAAGTAGGCGTAATCGTGTATGCTATCGAGGCTGAAATGGGTGAACGACTTGCTGTGGAAAGAAAAATAGGATATTTCAGGCTTGTGATACTGATACGATATCCACATACCCGAGTCTCCTTCAAGAACAGTCTTTCGGATATCATCTACCAGCAAGGAACAGGAATCCTTTTTGGAATGTTTGTAATTGATTGCCTTATTCTGTCTGGAATCATAAAGATCCAGTCCGCCCCTGAATGTCGAAATCCATAGATTGCGTCCGGCGTCAATCACCAGCGATTTTACATTCTTGGATGTAACGTTGTTCGGGAGTGTAAAGCCACTTATTTCTCCGTTGACTTTATCCATCCGGTTAATGCCTCCACCTTCCGTACCTATCCAGATATAGTCCTGCTCCTCGGCGAACGCGCTTACCGGAGCATAATTCAGACCGCTGTTCTGGGTGTGATAAGTTCTGAACGCATGGTTTTCATTTACGTTTACATAAGATAAAGTGCCCGAATAGGTGCCTATCCAAACATTGTCCTGCCTGTCTTCATAGATTTCCCAAATGGAATTGTTCGGTAGACTGAAGGGGTCTGTTCCGGAATGTTTATAAAGTGATAGTTCTCTGCTTGACGGATTGAGTATGTACAATCCGTTTATGGTTCCTAACCAAATATTCCCTTTCTTGTCCACATGAAATGCTCGCAATGAGCTGTCGTCATATTCAGGGAGAGGTTTATAATGGTCTTCAATCTTGAAAGATGACAAGTCAATCTTATATAATCCATCTTTATCAATAAATACCCATAACTTTCCCATATGCGTCTGGGCAAAGCGAATATAACCACTGCCCGTATTGGGGAGCGTGAAACAGAGAACAAACCTACTCTCCGCATAATTGTAACGGTAAATTTCCCGATAAATGAATGTATATAGGTCCTGGTTGTGGAGGCAGAAAACTGGATTACTATAAACAGGAATTTTCTCGTCATAGTAAGGCGTATTGACTTCTCCTGTATTGGAATCCAATATGCTCCATTTGTTTTTAGATCTGATCCAGACATTGTCGGCTTTGTCGACCTTCACTTGAGAAACCGCATCATATATTTTCTCAAACCTATCCGAGATGCGCTTATAACGGTATAGTCCGTTGTTTGTATTTACATATAGATGACCGGAGGCGTCGGATGCTATATTGTTGAATATCCATCTTTTTGTTGGGGCAATCGAGGCAAAATAAGGATAGTACTTTTTATAGTGATAGCCGTCAAAACGGTAGAGCTCGTAGTCCATCATTACCCAGATAAAACCTTCTATGTCTTGCTCTATCGCCTTTATTCCATCATAGTAGAACCCTCCATCGGGCGACATGGTTCTGAACTTATACTTTTCAGTGGCAAAGGAAGCTGATGCTTGATAAATGAAGACCAGAAAGAGTAATAGGTATTTGCTTTTCATACATAAACTATCGGAATAAAGATTATTCGGCGGATTCTGAAAAATATAATGGCAAGTTATCAAGAAAACCTTGAATGTGCAAGAAAGAAAACGGAAATATTTTATAAGAAATTATTATCGTTGAAGAAAGAGGGAAATCTCATAATAAGATTTCCCTCGACACTTTAACAAAAGTAATTATCTGTTGTAAATGAATACCTGTAAGTCTCCCACGGAAACGTTTCCGGTTTCTGAGTAATCCCAGTCTGTATAGCCGCTTCTCAGATGCCCTTTGATAAAGGTTATTCTAATGTATTGGGCTTCCGTAGGTTCAACTTGGAACAACTGGTAATCATCCACCTTCAAGGCTTCTGTTACATATTCGCCTAGATCTGTCCATGCGTCACTTTCCACCTTTTTGGCTTCTAATTTGAAAGTGTGACATTGCAGATGAGAATAATTCAGATTACGGTGCCTGTAACCTAATTGACCGAATTTGATGATTTGCCCCAGATTGAGATCCAAGTAGCACACCGGATCATAAATGGGACGAGTGATGATCTCGGGTGCCCAGAATGTTGAATTCTTATCATCGAACAGGTTTTTCATGTCGCCTTCCTTGGTTCCCAGATTGGATGAGTAATTCCAGTTGTCCGAGAAGGGGAAGCCTACATACATAGGAGCTTCTGCGGCAACCTTTACTCTGCAAGTAGCCGTTTGTTTCCCTCTGTCGTTGGCGGTTATATAAATATCGGTGGTTTGTCCCACTTCTCCTATTACGGTTATCAAACCGTCTTGGTCTACTGTAGCCACAGTTTCATCTGCAGAAGAATAAGTGACGCTCTTGTCGGTAGCATTGTTTGGATTAATGGTTACATACTGGGCCAAATTGAAGGTCTTTCCATTTTCCACTTCCACACTCTGTCCGGCAGACTGAATCGTGATACTCGAAACAAGTACTATCTTACTGATTACTCTGATCGGGTATCTGACAAATGTGCCCGAACCGTCGTCAACTCTTACAATAATGGTATCCGTACCCAACGGAAATGGAATGTTTCCTTCGGCAGGTGTGGTCAGTTTAGGGGTAATCAAGCCGTCCGCGCTTAAGTCGATGGCACCCGAAGGCTCTCCGGCAAAGTGGTAGCTGACGGCATTTTCTCTCGCACTTTCGGGCATGATGAACGGTTTCAGTTGCACGGGCTGTCCTTCCGTCACGTCGACCCCGAAAACATCGCTTTCAAGGTTTGTTGCATTTTCAACGGTAATGGTCACCGCTTTACCAAAGTCATCGTCGTCGCATCCCGTAAACAGTGCCCCGAACGAAAGCATTCCTGCTAAGAAATATATATTTTTTTTCATGATCTTACGCTATATTTATCGGTTATCTATTAATGTCTTTCCAACCTGGATTCTGCGTCAGCAGCGGATTCATAAGCATCTCGTTTAAAGGGATCGGATAATAGTAACGTTTGTCATCCCAAGGTCGCACGCCTTTGATAACAGTGGTTGAGGTAGGATAAGGAATGATGAAACCGTCATCGTCTACAATCACCTTATTACCTACCTCTCCTATAGGAACTGTTACTTTGTAGGGATAATCCTTATATACTTCATCGTTGCGGTTTTTGCTGTACAATTCTATTTTCTCCTGCGTCATCTTCATTCCTCTTACGGGGACCGTGAACAGCTTACCGGCTTTCCATCTCATCAAATCTTCGTAGCGCATGCCTTCCATCATTGTTTCCACACGGCGTTCACGTCTGATTTCGCGAATTATCGGAGTAACGGAATAATCCAGATACTTTGCATAGATGGCGTCCAGACGTGGGTCAGCAGGTATGTTGGTTAGAGTCAGCTTGGCATTGGGGTATTTGGCAAAATCAAATCCGGCTCTTTCTCTTAAGGCATTGACGGTGATCTCCAAATCGTCGTTGGTAATTTCACCTAATTCCGCTCTGGCTTCGGCGTAAATCAGCAACAACTCTCCATAGCGGAACATGTGGGCTGTTTGCACACCTTTTGGGTTAGCTTCCCATTCAGCGTAATCGGGCATCCAGTGTTTGATGAATCGATAGCCGGTTACCGTTGAATTGTACTTCTTCATTGGAGAACCGCCACCTGTATCATACGTAATCATTGGATAGATGATACCGGATTCTTCCAAAGAATATGTATTATCGTCCGCATCAAAGATGGACGCATATTCACCCGGTCTGCAAACAGTTTGCGTCAAGCGGGGATCACGGTTGTCCAACTCCTCCCACATTCCGTCATATCCTTTGAACAGCGGGTTTACCTCGTAGCTGCCTTCTACACCTCCTATATAGATGGGACGTCCGTCTTCGCACAGATAGTCTTCGAGCATAGTTACGGGAGCACCCATGCAATAGCGTGTGTGGTTGTTCATTCCCCAATAACGCGGATTGTCATGTCCCAGTTTAACACCGTCGTATACACGTGACAGGATGGTTTCGTTGTTACCCTCAGTTTCGGGAGAACCTTTTTGTACGAACAGTTGCCAATAAGAATCTTTTGCTGTAGGATGTTTGAAAAGGGAGTATCTGTTCTTCTCGATAATCGTCCAGGCAGCATCACGACTCATACCCAATAATTCGTTGGCTGTAGATTGCAGATTCAATTCTGTATGATATTTCCGGAAGGTTCCTTCGAACAAACAGAAGCGGGCTTTTAAGAATAATGCCATATCTTTGTTGATATATCCACAGGAATTGTCGTTATCCTCCAAATTTTCAATGGCAAGGTCAAAACACTTCAGGATATTGGTAACCAATTCCGTGCGTGGCATGCGGGAGCCGTAGAGTTCCGGTGAACTTGTATCCAGTTCCTTATCCAACCAAGGCACTTCACCCAGAGCCACCAGTTTGATGTAATAGTCCCATGCCTTGAAGAAATAGGCCTGAGCTGCATATTTCTTCAATGTTTCCGGATCCCCTACTTCCGCATAATGATTCAGGAAGTAGTTCACCTTGCGAAGTTTTTCCCACTGCCAGGGCGCATCAAAATTCTTTGATGCTGTGTTCGGAGTGTCATAAGTACCGCCTAATTTAGCATCGATATTACCCGCATATACAGTATTGTCGCTGAATGCATCTCCAAAAATAATCTGGCTGCCTGCCTTTACCGCCAAGAAACCTTTATCGTGCGAGGTATTGTTGGTTCCACTCACTCCATGTCCGTATACATAATATCTGTAAATTCCGTCCAAGTACAGCTGTAAGTCGGCTTCTTTTGTAAAGAATGTACCGTCAGCCATGTCATCTATCGGATCTCGTTGCATGAAGTCGTCATTACAAGACGACAAAGATGC
This sequence comes from Bacteroides sp. 14(A), assembly GCF_000526555.1. Taxonomy (NCBI): domain Bacteria; kingdom Pseudomonadati; phylum Bacteroidota; class Bacteroidia; order Bacteroidales; family Bacteroidaceae; genus Bacteroides; species Bacteroides sp. 14(A). The sequence goes on from NZ_JAGH01000001.1 coordinate 246,181, forward strand.
CACCAAGGTCACAAGTAAAGCTATAATTGAATATTTCTTCATAATCTCTATTGATTTAAAACGTTAAAAACCTACTTGAATACCTACGCTGAATGTCCGTTTCGGAGGATACGCATCGGAGAGATAGTCAGCATCATAATACTTGGGCATATCCGAAATAGTAAACAGATTATAGGCGGCTAAATTCAATCTCAATTTCTCCAAACCGATTTTGTTGATTAAAGCTCTCGGGAATGTATATCCCAGAATCACTTGTTTCAATTTGATATAGGAAGCATCAAGCAAATAACCTGTTTGGGGGTAACTACCTGTACCGGAACCATACATCGGGAATTTGGCATCTGTTCTTTCGGGAGTCCAGGAGTTGTTGTATACTTCCCATGAACCGGCTCCGTTGCCCCAATAACTGGAAGTAGACGACAACCAATAGTCTCGTTTGCCCACACCTTGGAACATCAGATCGAGATCGAATCCTTTGTACTGGAAGTTGGCGGTGATGTTGTAGCGATAGCGTGGTGCATTGTTGCCAATCACTTTTCTGTCACCCGGATCGTCTACGGTATTCAAGCCGGTAGTGATGACGCCGTCGTGATCCAAATCTTGATACCAAATGTAGCCGGGATAAGCCTGTCCGCCTTTGAAATAGGGGCCATGATACAGCGGTTTCCCATTTGCGCCTACACCGTCGAAGTCACCTTCCTGAAGGATACCTCCGGTTACGTATCCCCAGATATCTCCTACGGTATATCCCTTATACAATACACCGTCACCAATCTTATTCGTAGGGTTGGAAGGGTAGCTCACCACTTTGGCCTTATCATCTGAGAGTGCTACGCCTACGCTATAACGGAATCCGTTAGCCAGTTTGTCAGACCATTTTGCCTGGAGTTCAAATCCGGTGGTTTTCAAGATACCTGCATTCTCGAAGGGCAAGTCATCGTCACCGATCAATGCCGGGTAATCCTTTCCACCCGGTATCAGGATGTCGGTCACTTTTCTTTCGAATATGTCGGCGGTGAATGTCAATCGGCTCTGCAAGAAAGTAAAGTCGAAGCCAAGGTTCTTGGTAGTCGATTTTTCCCAAGTCAAATTAGGATTGATTAATGAAGGAGTATTGATACCAGTAGGGTAACGTGTTCCATCAAACAAGAAATATCCCTCTGAAGTACTGAAAACGGATTGATATGGGTATTCCGAATCGGGCTGGCTGCCCAAACGTCCCCATGAGGCCCTGATCTTGAAGTTGTCCAGCCAGTCCTTCGACCATTCCATGAATTTCTCTTCTGATACTCTCCATCCCAATGATACGGTGGGGAAGAACTGGAAGCGGGAATCTTTCGGGAACTTGGAACTACCGTCATAACGGGCATCCAGTTCTATCAAATATCTGCTCATGTAGTTGTACATGATACGGCCGAACAATGCGCGTGAAGCAATTTCATGATGAGAATTGGCAGAGGTGTTTGCCGTAACATCTTGCACCAGCTCGGGATTCAGGATGTACGGATCGAGCATGCTTTTCAGGTAAAGAGTAGAACCGGCATAAGATTCTTCTTCTTGGTTAAGGCCTAATAACACGGAAACATTGTGCTTTTCCTTGAAAGTTTGGTTATAATCCGCATACACGTTGATAGCATATCTATCCGTGGTAGAACGTGTGACTTCACCCGTATTTTCGGTTGCCCAGCGAGTTTCGAGAGCGGTCCATGAATTGTTTACACGCGCCTGTTTCGGATGAGTCTTTTCTTTTTGGTAAGTAGTGGGAGCCACAGATAGATCCGCCTTGATTTTCAATATCTTGGGGATGATTGTGAACTCGGGACTGATGGAAAGAATTGTTTTTCGTCTGGAACTGATATTACGTCCGCCCGCATACAAATAGCTTACGGGATTTTCTGTCGGGTGATTCGGTAGAAAATCGTCTGGTCCTGTCAATACAGGTTGATAAATAAAGTTCTCCGGATAGTAGGATTTGGCATAACTCCAAAGGTTCATACCATCTGTTTGTTGCGTAGGACCTTCATAATCGAACACATTGTATGAGGCTTTGGCAGCTACATTGAACCACTTCGTAACTTTGGCGTTAATGCTGAGCATGGCATTGTATCTTTTTAATCTGTCGGTTTTAATTTCATACATACCTTTTTGGTCTTGCATACCCAGAGAGATATAATAACTGATTCTGTCACCACCACCACTGATAGAGAGGTTATGCTTTTGAGTCGGAGTCCAGCTTTTCACTAACTCTTTGTAAGGATTCGTGTTGCCTACCCATTGTATGGCATCCCCCTCCATAAAATAAGGCTTGTTGTTCACAGGATCTTTCATGTAGGCCATCATGTGATCCAACATGTCTCTGTCGTGTTGGGAATACTCAGCGATAGTACCAGTCCAAACTTCTTTGTCCCTTAACGCTTTATAAATATAGTATGAATCCAAAATGTCAGGCAATTCATAAGGCTGATCGAAAGCTAAATTGTAAGAGTAGTCGATTTTCGCTTTCTGATTGTAATTACCTCCTTTGGTAGTTACCAGTATCACGCCGAAGGTGGCTCTTGTTCCATAAATAGCGGCGGCGGAAGCATCTTTCAGGAACGACATGTTGTCTATGTCATTCGGATTCAACTGATTCAAGTCTTCAGCAGTGATTTCCACACCATCCAACAGGATCAGCGGAGAGCCGGATTTCACATCGAACTTGTTCTTGTCATCATTAGATGTGCCTCTCTGGCGAAAAGTAGTGGCACCACGGATATTCAATGAAGGAACTTTGTTTGGGTCGCCACCTTCGATACTGATGTTTAAGCCCGGAACCATGCCTTGCAAGGCTTGTCCGATATTGGCAACCGGCCTGTTTTCCAATGCTTCTGCTCCAACGGAAGCTACAGAAGCTGTCAAATTCCCTTTTTTCTGTGATTGGAAACCGATGACTACTACTTCGTCTATCATCTTGGAGTCTTCGGATAGAGTGACATTTATACTCTTCTGATTACCAACGGTCACTTCTTTAGTAGTATATCCTACGAAAGAGAATGTCAGTACGCTCTTGTTTCCAGGCACGGATACGCTATACTTGCCGTCAATGTCTGTGATGGTACCGGTCCCCGTTCCTTTTACCATTACTGTCACTCCAATCATAGGTTCACCGTTGGTGTCTTTTACAACACCGGTAATTTGCAGTTGCTGGTCAATGCCCATTGCGATACTCTGGACGGCATATACCCTTTGCGACAATCCTGCAGATAAAAAGAAAAAGCATAGGAAAAACATCAAGCATTGATGTTTGTTCCAATCTCTCATTAATGTTTTTACATCTTTCATAATGTTTAAATTAAAATTAACGTCGCAAATCTATGCGTATTAAAATAATACGTTTTACTGATTTAATTTTTTTTTTTTACTCAAATTCAAACCTTAGAGTAATGTGCTGTTAATTAATGAATTATGTGGAGTGACTTGTCTCCGGACTGGACGTTTTGTATGTATAGTGGGAGAGTGAAAGGCAGATAAAGAGCGTCTATACACCCTCTTGCCGTAGTGCTCATATCAAATTGCTGTATACAAATCTGTGTTGCGGTCTTAAGTGTCTAAATGCCATTTTTGGCCCTTTTATTTTTGTACACTTCTTTTGGGTAATATTATATATGTCAGTGTATTAAAGAAAAGAAGTGTACAAAAATGAAATGATCAATATTACTTTATTTTATTCATTTCAGATACAAGAAGAATGTAAATACATCTTTTCTATATAATAATGGAATGCTTTCTCCTGTTTGTTTCACTTTGCTACGTATTTGCAACTTGAGCTCAAGCTAATGAACTTCACTTTGCGAAGACACGACTGTAATATTAGTACACAATTTAATCTTCTATAAAGAGATGCTATATCGCTGTTTTCCTGGCGGTTACAAATTGTTGCTTTTTTGTTGACAAGAAGTTAGGAGTTTGTCGACAAGAAGTTAACTTCCTGTTGACAAACTCCTAACTTCTTGTTGACGGGGAATGACTTGATTTTCTGTTCCTTTACACAAGGAAGGCGGTGAAGGGAGAATTATCATGGAGAAGCGGTATACTAATGAATAAAAAACTGCCCCTTCGGAAATTTCTTCCAAGGGGCAGTCCTTTTTCACTTCGTTTTCTTTTCAGTCTTATAAAGCCTTTCGGTTACTGATAACTCGCATGGCGGCAGTGTACTGCTGACAAGGCACAGACACGTGAATGCCATTACCTTTGTCCTCTGTTGAAGCGGTGATGTAAGCTGACTTCAGCAATTGCTTCACACTTTCCACTTCCCAGGGGCTACCTGCGAAAACGTTAATCTGAGAAATCTTTCTACTTGTAATCATGTGCTTTAAACTTTTTAGTTGTACTTTCCGGTCGCAAATGTAAGTGGTTTGCGGGAAACCGAATAGCTCAAATCGATCAAAAAGTAACATAAAAGGTGCAAACGATTTAGAAGTAGCTTATTCCTCATATTTTTTTCTTATTTCGTATCGTTCTTCCGGATTTCCACACGACGGATCTTTCCACTGATGGTTTTCGGCAGTTCGTCTACAAATTCAATCACACGCGGATATTTGTAAGGGGCTGTCACTTTCTTTACATGATTTTGCAATTCCTTGATAAGTGCTTCTCCCTCTTTCCCTTTATATTCTTTAGCCAGTACGATGGTAGCTTTCACTACCTGACCGCGGATTTCATCAGGTACGCCTGTGATGGCACATTCTATTACAGCTGGGTGTGTCATCAGAGCACTTTCCACTTCGAAGGGGCCGATACGGTAACCGGAACTCTTGATCACATCGTCGGCACGGCCTACAAACCAGAGATAGCCGTCCTCATCTTTCCAGGCAACGTCTCCCGTATAGTAGATATTATTGTTCCAGGCTTCGTGTGTACGTTCCGGATCGCGGTAATACTCTTTGAACAATCCCAGTGGCTTACCCTTGTCTGTACGGATTACGATTTGTCCCTGTTCACCGGCTTCTACGGAACGGCCGTCATTGTCTATCAGGTCTACATCGTATTGTGGATTAGGCAATCCCATACTTCCCGGTTTCGGTTCCATCCAAGGCATGGTAGCAATGGTCAGCGTGGTTTCTGTCTGTCCGAATCCTTCCATCAGTTTGATGCCTGTTAGTTTCTTGAAGGTCTCAAATACGGCTGGGTTCAGAGCTTCGCCAGCGATGGTACAATATTGCAGTGATGAGAGATCGTACTTTGTCAGATCTTCGTGAATGAGGAAACGGAAGATGGTGGGAGGTGCACAGAGAGAAGTTACGTGATAATCCTGTATCTTCTCCAGGATGGCGGCAGGGGTAAATTTCTCGTGGTCATACACAAATATATTTGCTCCGGCAATCCATTGTCCGTAAAGTTTGCCCCATACAGCTTTCCCCCAACCGGTATCGGCGATGGTGAGATGCAGGCTGTTTTCCGTCAGGTTATGCCAGAAACTACCGGTAACGATATGCCCCAACGGATATGTAAAGTCATGGGCGACCATTTTCGGTTCACCGGTGGTTCCGCTGGTGAAGTACATCAGTGAGATATCTTCGTTCGTATTCGGATGTTCCGGCTTCACGAAAGGTGCGGCATTTTCGATCCCTTTGTGGAAATCATCGAATCCTTCGGCTACTTGGGGACCTACACTGACGAGTTTCTTCACGCTGGGGGAATCCGGCATGGCAGCTACAATATGATCTGTGATAACCGATTCTCCTGCACAAACAATCATCTTGATGTCCGCAGCGTTACAGCGGTACACGATATCTTTCTTTGTCAGCAAGTGAGTGGCGGGAATGACGACGGCACCGAGTTTATGTAAAGCTATGGTGCTGTACCAGAATTCAAAGCGGCGTTTCAATATCAACATTACCATATCACCATGGCCGATGCCGAGGCTTTGGAAATACGAGGCGGTCATGTCCGTATAACGTTTCATGTCGGCAAACGTAAATTGCCGGTGTTCACCCTTATCATTAGTCCATAACAATGCAGGTTTGTCAGGTTGTTCGGCAGCCCAGGCGTCTACTACATCGTATCCGAAGTTGAAGTTTTCCGGTACGTTTATTTTAAAGTTTTTGATAAAGTCCTCTTGTGTAGTGAAAGAGGTTTGTGATAAAAATCTTTCTACCATAATTATAGGAATTAAGAATGAGAGATTCCCTTCATTCTCCATTTAGTTGTTACATGATAATTGCCAGGAATCGTACCGTTTTTCCATCCAGTGCTTTCATGCCATGCGGCAATTTTGAATTGAAGTACAGGCTGTCTCCTTCGTTTAGTATAAGCTCTTTGCCATCGATGTTGACCATCATGCGCCCTTCGAGCACAAGACTGAATTCTTGTCCGGCGTGGCTGTTGTAATGTATCGGTTCATCGTCCGGTTTAGGTTCAACGGTTACAATGAACGGATCTACGCTACGGTTCATGAAACCGGAAGCGAGGGCTTGATATTTGTAGGCCTTGGTACGTTCGATGCTGACACCTTTTCCGGCACGAGTCAGGAAGTAGCTGCTCATTTTAGGTTCTTCACCAAACATCAGTGCGTCCAATGAAACTCCGTATCTGCGTGCAATCTTTTGCAACATACTTACGGAGATATCAAAATCTCCCGTTTCGGCAAGACGGTAGTCGTAAGGAGAGATGTCACATTCACGGGCAATGTCTTCAGCGGTCAGCTCCAGTACATCACGAAGCCCGCGAAGGCGTTCTGCTATTTGCTTAATTTGTTCGTCCATGTGGTTGTTTATTTAATGAATTAATTGTTAGTCTTATTGCTTACTTGCTTTGATAGCATTGATGATGGCGGATGTATAACCGTCATGTTCCAGTTCATTGATACCTTTGATGGTAATACCGCCGGGGGTACATACTTTATCGATTTCTACGCTGGGATGCGTATCATTATTCAGTATCAGTTCGGCTGCTCCCTTTACCGATTGAGCCACCATTCTCATAGCATCTTTGGGATAAACCCCCATTTCTATACCGGCTTGCATGGCAGCCTGGATGTATTTCAACACATAAGCGATTCCGCAGGAAGCCATGGAAGTGCAGGCTGCGAATTTTTCTTCGGGGATCAGCATGGCAAGTCCCATCTGATTGAAAATATCCAGCATCAGTTGTTCTTGTTCTTTGGTCGCATTACGACTGGCAATCAGTGTCATACTTTCCATTTCGCTGATGGCGGTGTTAGGAATAATGCGGAACATGGTCATTTCCGGTTCGGGTACGTAGTGAGCCAGCTCTTCAAAGTTGATGCCTGCAGCAACAGAAATGATAATTTGTTTGCTTTTCAGTTTCAGCTCGCGCAGCACACCTTTGATAAGCCACGGTTTCACAGCGAGTATGATGAATTCGGCGCCGATGATGGCTTCCTGATTGTCATGGGTGATTTGTAAAGCAGGAAACTCTGCTTGTAGTTCATCCAACTTTCCTTGTGAGGGATTAGAAACTATGATATCCGAGGCGGGGATAATACTTCCCTTTGCCAATCCACGGGCTATAGAGCCGCCCATGTTTCCTGCTCCGATAATTGCTGTTCTCATATCATTCTGTTATTAAAAGGGTTGTCGATGGGCAAAGGTAGATATTTTTTCTACCTTTCTAACCTAATTGATGTAAAAAAAGTGCTTGTGTATTTAAAACAACAGGCAGCCTTAAGAAACGCTGAAACGCTTGAAGGCTGCCTGTTTATTGCTGATTATGTTATCAAATATACTTTAAAGTACTTTTCTGAAACGTTCGAGGAAGAGATTGGCTTCTTCCATGCTGAGGCAGAGGGGTGGAAGCAGGCGGAGTACATTTGTACCGCTGACACCGGTAAATACATGTTGTTCTTTCAACAGTTTCAGACGAAGTTCCTTTATTGGTTCTTCAAATTCAAGACCGATCATCAGACCACGTCCGCGAACTTCTTTGATCTGCGGGAACTTTTTTAACTCCGTCATCAGATACTCACCTACCTTGGCTGCATTTTCAACCAGATTCTCCTGACCTATTACGTCCAAGACAGCAAGCGCTGCGCTGCATGCCAGGTGATTACCGCCGAAAGTAGTGCCCAACTGTCCGTAAACCGGAGTGAACATCGGACTGATAAGTACACCGGCCATTGGGAAACCGTTACCGATGCCTTTGGCTACCGTGATAATATCTGCTTTGATACCATTATATTGATGAGCGAAGAACTTACCGCTGCGGCCATAACCGCTTTGAATTTCGTCCAGAACCAATATCGTATTATGAGCTGTACAAGCTTCACGCAAAGCCTGCATGAATTCATCTGTCGGCAATTGAATACCACCCACACCTTGAATACCTTCGATAATCACTGCGCAAACATCACCTTTTGCCAGTTCGTTTTTCATAGCTTCAATATCGTTCAGCGGAAGGTAAGTGACATGTCCGCAGTCATTAATAGGAGCTATGATTTTGGGATTATTAGTCACTTCCACGGCAAGTGAAGTACGTCCGTGGAATGCCTTGTTGAAGGAAACCACACGTGTACGTCCGTTGTAGAACGAGGCGAGTTTCAAAGCATTTTCGTTGGCTTCTGCACCGCTGTTAATCAGGAATAAGGAGTAGTCATCATAACCACAAACTTTTCCCAGACGTTCAGCAACCTGTTCCTGTAGCTTGTTAATCACAGAGTTGGAATAAAATCCCAACGTGGCAACCTGGTTGCTGATCATCTCCACGTAATGCGGATGTGCATGACCGATGGAGATAACAGCATGTCCGCCGTAGAGATCGAGGTACTCAGTACCGTTCTCGTCCCACACGTGGCAGCCTTTTCCCTTGACAATGTTGATGTCAAAAAGGGGATATACGTCGAATAAGTTCATTTCTTTAATTCTAAATTACAAAATACAAATTACTTAGAAGGCGCTGGGTTTCAATCGCAAGCCGACGGTTTCTTCTAAATTGAACATCAGATTCATGTTGTGCACCGCCTGACCACTGGCACCTTTCAACAGGTTGTCGATGCAGGAGATGATAAGCAGCTTATCACCGTGCTTTTCCAAATGCAGAAGACATTTGTTGGTGTTCACTACTTGTTTCAGGTCAATGTTCTTTTCTACGATATGCACGAAAGAGTCTTTGGCGTAATATTCTTCGTACATACGGACTATTTCATCCAGTGCAACTTTAGTTTTTACTACGATGGTAGCAAAAATACCACGTGCGAAATCACCGCGGTAAGGGATAAAGTCAATATCCGCATCAAAACTGTTCTGCAATTGCTTCAGAGATTGCTTGATTTCGGGTACATGCTGGTGCTCGAATGCCTTGTAAACACTCATGTTGTTGTTGCGCCAACTGAAGTGACTGGTTGATCCCGGTTTTACACCAGCCCCGGTGGAACCGGTAATGGCATTCACCATGATGTCATTGTTCAGCATCAGATGTTTGGCAAGGGGGAGCAATCCCAATTGGATACAAGTGGCAAAGCAACCCGGATTAGCCACATGCTTTGCTTTGCAGGTAGCGCGACGGTTCAATTCCGGCAAACCGTAAATAAAGTCATGTTCCGGAGAAGCGATGCGGTAGTCCATAGAAAGGTCGATAATTTTCAATTCCTCGGGAAGGTTGTGACTCTCCATGAACTTCTTCGTGTCGCCATGGGCGGTACAGAAGAATAACACGTCAATTTTGTCCAAAGGTAACTCGTCGGTGAAGACAAGGTCCGTTTCGCCGTACAATCCTTCATGTACGTCGGTAATTTTGTTTCCGGCGTTACTTGAGCTGTTGATGAATACGATTTCCGCTTCCGGATGATTGATCAGCAAACGAATTAATTCACCTGCCGTATATCCGGCTCCGCCGATGATTCCTACTTTAATCATGTTAGTTTATACTATTATTCTTTTATCTGTTATACAAGTTCTTTTCCTCGGGAACAATAAGCCACATTATAAGGTACACGGGGATACCGGCAAATACGGTAAAAAACGTCAATAACGCATAGCCGATACGTACGAGTGAAGGGTCGAGTCCGAAATAAGCGGCCAATCCTCCGCAGACGCCGGCAAGCATTCTGTCGCTGCGTGAGCGAGTTAGTTTTTTGTTATTATTATCCATATCTGTTCGTATAATTGTTCTATCCCCTAACCGTTCTCTATGAGAGATGGGTTAGGGGATAGGCTTTTTAGATTTCTTCGTCTTTATGATTGTTATAATATACTCTCAGTGGAGTAGAAGTAACCTTGATGAAACCTTTCGCATCTTCTGCTGTCCAGCCTTTTTGCATTTCGCCATATTCGCCGAACTTCGTTTTCACAAGGTCGTCTTCTGATTCTACACCTACCGTCGAGAAAGATAATGGGCGAAGTTCCAGAATAGCCGTACCGTTTACGTTACGCTGGCTTTCCTGTAGCATGGCTTCGATATCGCGCATTACCGGTTCCAGATATTGGCTTTCGTGCAGGAACATACCGTACCAATTGGCAACCTGGTCTTTCCAGTATTGCTGCCATTTACTCAGTGTATATTTTTCCAGGAATTTATGTGCACCGATAATCAGCATCGGAGCAGCAGCTTCGAAACCTACGCGGCCTTTGATACCGATAATTGTATCACCCACATGCATATCACGACCAATACCGTAAGCAGCACCGATTTCTTCTACTTTCTGAATGGCTTTGATGGGATCATCAAATTTCTCATCGTTCACAGCTTTCAACTCACCTTTTTCGAAAGTAAGACGGAGTTGTTCGCTGCCTTCCTTTACACAGTGTTTCAGATAAGCGCTTTCGGGTAATCCTTGTGCGGAATCCAGAATCTCACCACCGCAGATAGAGGTACCCCACAAACCTACATTGTAAGAGTATTTCAGTTTGGTGAAGTCTGCTGAGAAACCATGTTTGTTCAGATAATCGATTTCTTCCTGGCGGCTCAATGCCATATCACGAGTTAGTGTGATGATTTCCACGCCCGGAGCCAATACAAGGAATGTCATGTCAAAACGAATCTGGTCGTTGCCTGCACCGGTAGAACCGTGAGCGATAGCATCTGCACCGATCTCGTTGGCATAGCGTGCGATGGCAAGTGCCTGGAAGATACGTTCGGAACTTACGGAAATAGGATAGGTACCATTACGCAGCACGTTGCCAAATACCATGTATTTCAAGCTCTTTTCGTAATATTCCTGCGTCACGTCGATAGTGACATATTCTTTTGCGCCCAGTTTATAGGCATTTTCTTCGTTTGTTTTCAGTTGTTCGGGGCTGAAACCACCGGTGTTTGCACAAGCTGCATACACTTCATACCCTTTTTCCTTGGCAAGGTACATTACCGTAAATGAAGTATCAAGACCGCCGCTGAATGCGACTACTACTTTTTTCTTTTCTTCCATATCCTTTGTTTTTTAAATTTTATCATCTTCATGCAGAGCCGGGTCGTAGAGCATTGCTGTGCAGATGCAGAATTTGCGGTTCTTGGCTACTAATATATCATGGTTGATGCAGCCTTCGCAGCCTTTCCAGAAGGATTCGTCATCAGTCAGTTCATTGAAAGTGACGGGAACGTATCCCAGTTCCGTATTCATTTTCATGACGGCGGCTCCGCTGGTGAGACTGAATACTTTGGCGTTGGGCCATCGCAAGCGTGCCAGGCGGAAAGATGCCATTTTGATACGCTTAGCCAATCCAATACCGCGAAAGTCGGGATGCACAATCAAACCGGAAGTCGCAACATATTGTTTGTTTCCCCAACTCTCGATGTAGCTGAAGCCTGCAAACACGTCTCCGCATAAGGCGATGATGGCTTTTCCTTCTTTCATTTTTGTCGCCACATATTCGTGTGTGCGTTCTGCGATGCCCGTTCCACGTACTTTGGCCGCTTCTCTGATGGTATCCAAAATCTTATCCACATAAACTTCGTGAGAGGCGTCAGCCACCATCACGTCCACTTTTTTGGTATCCATTTCTTATTGATTCGTTCTTTATTTATTTAATGTTCGGAATGATTTGCGACAGAAATTCGCGTACTTCGCCATGTGAAGCAGCTTCATGCACTACCAACATGATGGTGTCGTCTCCGGCAATAGTGCCCAGAATGGCGGGACATTCGCGGTTGTCGATGTCGTAGGCCATACTGCTGGCATATCCCGGTCGTGTACGGATAACGGCAATGTTACCGGAGAATTGCAGGGACACGAATCCGCTGGTCATCAGCATTTCGCTGGCACTCTGGTCATTGGAACGTTTGTACATGATGTTGTTGGGTAATACATATACGTATTTCCCGTTCATGTTTGCCGCCTTGGCAACTTTCAGTTGTTTCAAGTCGCGGGAGAGAGTGGCTTGTGTCAGTTCAAAGCCTTCTTTGCTCAGAGCTTGCAGCAGTTCTTCCTGAGAACTGACGTCCTTGCTTGAGATAATCATCTTGATAGCGTCTAACCGATTGGCTTTTTTCTTCATTGTTCTGTATAATTATTCTAAGAATGGTGCAAAAGTAGCGATAATTTTGGAAAGAATATGCATTAAAGAGGGAATTTTTATACTTTTTATACTATGAATGCTGTGCTTTATGCATAAATCGGAGAATATATGCAATTATTTTATTTCCTGCCAGGAAAACACAGTCCCGTCTTTACGGTTGGGTATAGTCCCGGGCCAGTCGGCAGAATAAGGTTCGTCTGTACGCGGATCTAAACCAATGAAGCGATTGGTCTTTAGGGATAGTAGCATACACTGTCCCCATAGCATATCCTGCCACATGAAGAGGCTGCCTTCCGTTTCTTTCTGCATGAGTCGAACATCTGCTGAGAGGCCGGCTCCGGTGACGGTGACAAAGCCTGATCCGTCTAATGCTTCAAGAGCTATACGTCCTTGTCCGCGGTCGTGTACACGGAACTGGCATCCGGTACCGTTGAACGTATTACTTCCCGGATAGGAACGATTCAGCATACCGTGGGGATTAGCCCAGACTTGCTCACCGTTTGCGAGATTGGTTAGTGTTATCACTTTGCCGAGAGGACGATTTTTAGAGCGATCTGCCAGTGGTTCTTTTACCTTGAAATTGTCGAAGTCGGCATAACCTCCCGCTTTTCCATTCGTATTGAAAGCAAATAAGGCATACCGTACTCCCTGGAAAGTCTTCATTTGATACCCCAGACGCAGTTCGCCGCCGACTTCTTTAAATGTTTTACCGTCTGTACTGAAGCTGAGTGTTGCCAGGTCTCTATTGTAATCACCACTGGCACGCAGGTACACTTGTGGGCCGGATAATGGTTCGTCTGTAGACTGGTTCTTTACTAAGTCGTAAAATCTCAGGATGAATCCCTCGTCAGTACGCACTACACCGATCCAATAATAGGGAACATTCAATAACCCAAGTCCGGCTACGTCACCTTTCTTTAAGGATTTGGCATTTAATTCGACGGTGGCGCTGGACTCCGGACCGATAGCGCGTTGAGTAAGTGTATTTTTCGCATACATGAAGTTTTTGGCAGGGAGAGTGTGCAGACGCAGTACACCTTTTTTCTCAGTGAGCGACCATTTCTTATCTACCGGAATATGGTTCCATTGCCAGATCGGTTTTAGTTTGGCAGACGAGAAATCATCATCACGCTGATAAGTTGTCAGAGGAGCTATATCCGTTCCGGTATCCGGTTTGAACCAGGTGCGTGGTGAGCGTCCCAGGTTTCCTTCCAATCCGAAGTAGGGCCAACCATCTTTCCAGGTCACGGGTGAAAGGAAAGTCAGGCGGCCTGCGGATTTTACGTCCATCATTGAGAATCCCCACCATTCACCATTAGGCAGATCGACGATGCCTCCCTGATGAAGGGTTACTGCACCGAAACCATTTTCAGAAGGGCGCTCAAATTCCATTGCTTCTCCTTCATTGGGGATGTTCGACCAGAAGCCATATCCTTTGGTCCACCAGCCACGTTGTGTACCCATGGTTTCACGATTACTGATAACCACGGTTTCGTAAGGACCTTCCAGTTTGTCGGCGCGGGCACATTGCATACGGCCTACGGGTGCATAGTCTGCACTGATGATATAATATTTTCCGTCTATTTTATAGAAATGATGCCCTTCTCCCATGGCATTACCTTTAGGGATGATTACTTTTTCACTGCCTTCCACATAGCCGCTGAAGTCAGGTTTGAGTTGAATCAGATGTACTTCGTCGTAACCATGTACTGCATATATCTTGTCGTCGTCATCAAACAATATGCCCAGGTCGTAAATTCTGCCACCCATATTCTTGTGTGTCCAGGGGCCGGCGGGATCTTTGGCAGAGAAAACTTGTAAGCCATGGTCATTTACGTTGACGAATACATAGAAAGTGCCTTTGTGATAACGGATGGCAGGTGCCCATATTCCGTTTCCATAAATGCCTTTATCGCCTTCCAGATGAAAATCAGGTCCTAAATCGAGTTTGTCAAAGATATATGTTACGAACTCCCAGTTTACCAGATCTTTGGAACGTAGTAGCGGTAGTCCGGGCATGGCATGCATGGAACTGGCAACCATGTAATAATCTGTTCCTACACGTATCAGGTCAGGATCGGTAAATTCATCGTAAAACAGAGGATTGGTAAAAGTACCGTTACCGTTGTCGGCTGTCCACGACTGGGCTTGTAACTGGCAGAATGCCATCAGGCCGAGGATGATAGAGAATATATGCTTCATGGTCATAATAAATAGAATAAATTAATTAATTTGAGGACTTTTCGGAGAACATCCAATAATCGAAGTTGAAAAGCTCGTGGGGAGTTTTACCTTTAAATATAAGGTATAGGTCATGAACTCCTTTGACCGGCTTCACATGGGTAGAGTGTTGTTCCCAATTATCCCATTCTCCGGTATAGGGAATGTTTAAGGTGCCGATCACTTCACCTTCGGGTGAGTCGATTCTTAGTTCTATTTCTCCTCCATGATATCTGCTGGATGCGGAAGCGGTGAATTGCGAAGCACCTTTCTGTCCGAAGTTCACATCACGCACCTTGATGTAATCGGTATTATGAATAGCGGTTATATATACACCTTTTTCTTTATCGGTGGCAGATGTAACGCCTTGTGCCCATGCTATAGTTTCCGCTTCAGTTCGTTTGTATGGATTGAGTGTACCTGTTCCTTTCTTTATACCTTCATTAGTCATGTGCATTTGCGGTATGGTTCCGTCGGGGTTGTATGTGAACTGTTCCACACATACCGATCTGCAATAACTGTGCCCACCGGGCAGCGCATCATTATGATAGAAGAAGTAGGAGTTACCTTTAAAATCAATTATTCCGGGATGGTTGGTATTACTTCCTTTTTCCAATGGCATTACGACTCCTCGGGCTTTCCAGGGACCTTCTGCGGTCCGGGCGGTTGAATAATGTATGGATTCCGGGAATTCGGCGGCATAAATCATATAATACAGGTTGTTACGCTTATATACCCAGGGCGCCTCTGTGAACCTTCCCACAAAGGCGGTCTGGTCTTTGATGTCGAGTGCTGTGATTGAGCCGTCCAGGGATATCATATCTTTATTCAGTTTGGTCTGATAACAAGCCCCGTTTCCCCAATAGAGATATGCTTGTTTATTACTGTCGATAAAGACCGTAGGGTCAAGGTCATCCCAGGAGTGTTTGGCGGCTGTAGTCATGTCGTTGGTTACTAATGCCTGGCCCAATGCATCTCCGAAGGGACCATAAGGAGTATCTGCAACGGCTACACCGATGGATGAACCCGGACTGAATCTGTTTTGTGAGGATATATACCAATAAAACTTGCCATCCCGCTCTATGCATTGTGCAGCGCTGGCATCTCCGGCTGACCATTTGAAATCACTTGTTTTCAGCGGTGCTCCACAGTCCGTCCAATTCACCATGTCGGTAGTGGTATACAGGCGGTATTCTCTCATCAGGTATGCGTTGGAAGGAGCATCCTTTTCATCGCATCCCACATAAAGGAATAATGTATCGTTATGCACCATTGGAGCAGGATCGGCTGTATATTTGGTTTGAATAATCGGATTTTGAGCCGTTGCCAAAAGTGGAAGGAACCCCAGATATAGGGCTAAAATCTTGTTTTTCATCATAATCGTTATTGTTGATAGTTGTTTTTAATACAAATATTTATTGTGGATATTAATGTATGAATTTTATTGAATGGTTTTGATTTCTTTTCCGATAGTGACACCCGCTTCATTGAAACTGTCTATTGCGAAATAATAAGTCTGGTCAGTGTTCAATATGTTAATGGATACCTTGTTGTCTTCATATACCAGATAATTATGGTATAATTTGTTTTTCTGTGTACCGAACCGGATATTGTATCCGGTAGCATCGTTGACTTTACTCCAACTCAGATTTACGGTTCTGCGGTTATCGTTGTTTCTGGTTAATTCCGTGAATTGGGCAGTTGCCGGAACCGGTTTATCCACTTTCCCGAACACTCTTAAGCCGGAGATGGAAAACTTGCCGGAAGGGAAATAGATATTGGTGATACGGATATACCTGGTGTCTGCCGGTTTGTCCAATTGGATGTAGTCATTGGGAGCATCAACTTTGTTCTCTGATTTGTCAACTAACAGATTCCATGTAATCCCATCTTGGGATTCTTCTATCCGGTATTGGTAATATATGGAATCCGATTTTCCCAATGCGGTAGCATCCTGGTCGGCAAAGTTGACCTGAATGGCATAGACTTTAGAGTTCCGGTCTAAATCAACAGTCATAAACTCTCCTTTGTCTGCGGTTTTTGCGCTCCACCATGTTCTGATATCTTCATTCACGGCATTCTCTGTAGGATATCCTTCCAATGTAGATGACGCTTCTACCTTCTTTTTATAAGACAGGAGCATCCATCCCGGGAATAAATCTTGTGGAGAAGATATTTTTTTATCAGGAACAATCATAGGATAGTCCCCCCATGCTGTGTATGCATAAACATCCCCATCTTTGTCAAAGAAGGTTGGATATAGGGAAATCCTTCTTTCGAACATGTGCCTTCGTGAGATTGTGGAAGTACCGATATTCCAGTAGTTCCCATATAAATCCTGAAATGTGCTGCCATGTCCGGTTCCGTTGACAAAACCTTCGGGTTTATAAGAGAAAGGATTATGTTTGAGTAAAGTGAATGGGCCCAATGGATTTTCCGATACGTAAACTCCGTTGCTGTAACTTTTGAATTCGGTACCGGGTACTGCATATTGCAGGTAATACTTCCCTTTGTATTGGTTCATCCATGCGCCTTCAAGCCAGCAAGTGTGCTTGTAATTGGTATTATAGTCTCCGGATACTTCCCAACCGTATTTTTCAGCATTGCTGTAAAATAAGGGAATGGCTTCCCCTTTGGGCATAAATGTTTTTTTATCCAATTCCATTCCCATCATGGGAGTGGCTGCACCGGAACCATAGTATAGATATACTTTGTCAGTATCTGAATCGTAAAACAACATCGGGTCTGCCAGGATATAAGGAAACTGATCGGTTACCAACTCCCATTTGCCTGATTTGGGATCAGCGCTTTTATAGATTTTGTTGGTGGCTACGGAGGCCGTGAAGTAGATCTCTCCGTCCATTTCCATAACGGTGGGAGCATACTTCTCGATGGGAAGACTGTCAGTGGTTATTAAATCCCAATGAACAAGATCTGTTGAATGGAAATAACCGCCGGATTTAGAAAGGAAAAGATAATATTCTCCTTTGTATTTTATCATACTGGGGTCTGCTGCCTCACGCCAGGACGGAGAGTCGAGTGAAAAACGATAACTTAGGTTTACCGGATTACAAATTGTTTTGACCTTATTCTCTTTTTCCCTACATGCTGCCAATAGAATGGATAATAGGGAGAGTAGCAGAAATAATACTTTGGAATGATTGGTATGATACATGTTTTTCATTATTCTGATATTTTAAAAGTTCTGCCTGCAAAGTTAGGGGAGGAGATAGGGAAAGGACTTTTCATTTTAGATATTTCATTTTGCATTTCAGATAAAAAAGGCCTGCATAATGGTCTCCGGCCTTATTTTTGAGGCTTTTCTTAGATTTCGGTAGGTGTTTTGCCGAAATAGCTTTTGAAGGCGCGGCTGAAAATGCTAAGGCTTGAAAAACCGGAAAGTTCGCTAACTTCGGTTACAGTATATTGACCGGATTGCAGAAGTTTGAGAGCATGATTCATCCGTACGGTCTTGATAAAGTCAGACGGCGATTGATCCGTCAATGTTTTAATTTTCTTATATAGAAGTGAAGAACTCACATTCATGGCTGCGGCAAATTCTTCCTTTCCAAATTCGTTATTGGAAATGTTTTCGTTGATGATGCTAATTGCCCGGCTTACGAACGGATCACTTGGCTTACTCTGGGGCACAGGCAGCTCTTCCCGGATGCCCGGTTCTGCCTGTGCCATTCTTTCTTGCATGAGTGCCTGGACAGTATCGGCAATAAGCCTGTCATTGGTACTCTTCCGCTTCAAGCGGTTCGAATAACTTTTGAAAGCATAAATGATATAGCAGATGGTGCATAGACTGATGATAGCTGCAAACCACCAGGTTTTCCAGAAAGGAGGCGTGACGTGTATGTTCAGGCTGCGTTCATCAATCATTTGTGATAGAGAACTGTCGTACATCCTGATGTGTAATTTGAAGTTTCCACCCGGAAGATTGGTATAATTAATAAAGTGAAGTTCCGAAGGGCGGCTCCAGTTTGCGTCCAATCCCTCTAATAGCCACGAGAATTTCATGTTTCCTGAAGAATTCCCTATTGGAAGCAGCTCTAACATGAAATTGTTCTGAGTGTAGTTTAAGGAAAGATTCTTCTGTTGATTGACGGGAGTATTGTTTAATAAACCGGGAATTGTGCGTATGGAGCGGCCTGCTACGGTGATATTCTGGAAAAAGATATTTCCTCGTGGAGGGGTTTCCTGAATCAGTTCCGGCGCAAACATGATTGCACCGTTGCTTGTTCCCCAGATCAGCTTGCCATTCTTCAGCCGCGTACAGGAGTTGACGCAGAAAGTCGTGGTTGAAAGGGAATAGACCGATGTGTAGGGTTGGATTGTATTATCTAAGATGTTGAGCCGGCACAAGCCTCGTTCTGTACCAATCCATAAGAAACCGCTGTCAAATAAGATACTGTTCACATAGTTGGACGTCAGGCCGGATTCCGTTGTAAATCTCTCTGTTTGTTGTTTGTCATAGTCATATCTTATCAGGCCGTCTCTGCAAGTGGCAACCCATATTGTATTGCCGGTTACTACTACGTCCTGAGTCAGACTGCCTTCAACTAACGTTTCCACCGTTCCCTGATTTTTATCCAGCAACAACAAACCACGTGAGGTTGTAAGCAACAGTTTCCCCGGAGAAAGTTCGGCAAACGCGCTGACGGGCTGGACCGGATATTCACGGAAACGATCTTCTTTTACCAGATAACAGGATAGCTTTTGGTTGCCGCCTATCCACACGTCTCCTTCTTTATCCACGAAAAAGTCAAAGATGAAATCGCCAGTAAAGCCGGGAGTGTTGGTCTTGGAGGAGTAATGTTTCAGCGTTTTTCCGGTTTCACGATCCAATAGATAGATGCCGGAAGAATAACTTCCTGCCCAGATATGTCCCTGGTTATCTTCACATAGAGATAAGAATACCTTTGCCTGTTCCGATTTATTCTGGTAATAATGCTTCCACTTGTTGGATGCTGCATCCCAGCGGCTTACACCATTGTTTGTAGCAAACCATATATGCCCTTCGTGATCTTCAATGATCTGGTTGACGTAATTGTTTCCTAAGGAGTTTGGGTTGTTTATCTGGTAAGTGACCGGTGTGATCTGGGAGTTGTTGTTTTCAAAGAAAGACAGCTTTCCGGTGAATGTGGCTATCCAGTTTTTTGAACCGTCGCAAAGAATATCATATACTCCGTCACCCCGGAGTGAAAAAGGATTGTTCAGGTCCTCCTTATATATATGGAGAATTGTATCTCCTTTTTCGCTGATGTTCCAGATACCTTGTCCGTCAATACCAATCAGAAGGGTGTTTTTGGCATCCTTTCTGATAGCAAGAATGGGTTGCTTCGGAAAGTTTCTGATAGGGATATCTGATAAAGATTTCCGGATGATGTCATAGTAGAAAAGCCCGGCCGATCCGGTTCCAATCCATAGACGTTTTAGCTGGTCGTCATAGTACAGGCTGGGTACCTGAAAGAAATCTTCCGTAATGTTTGAGTAAAGAAGCCGGCTTTCTGATGTCGAAATATTCAGTAGTGAAATGCCTGCCGATGTAATATAGAATAAATGATTGCCGTCATAAAAAGTGAGATGCTTTATGTCCTCTTCCGTTTGTGGGATTTTTGTAAGTATGTTATTCTCATATTTAAAGAGTCCGATCGAGGAAGCAATCCAAAGTACATTGCTTGTATCGGCAACGATGGTTCCTATTGTAATGTGGCTATTATCGGTTTCTTCCCGCAAGTCTGTCAGGAAGAAGAACTGGTCTGTAGGTTCGTCATAATGGAATATCTGGCCGTTATTGGTGTAGGAGAATAGTTGTGAATTGCTATAAGTCAGCTTTACGAATACAAAATCTGTGGTTCGGCAGGGAAGTTCATAATTGCGGCAGTCGCCTTCAGTCACTCTTAAAATGCCGGTTTTGGTGGAGGTCCAGATAAAACCATACTGGTCTTTACAGATGGAAAATGCTTCTCCTGATGTAATGCCATAGGTGTCACTGATGTTGTAGAATTTGGTATTGGTAGAGAAAGAGTTCAAACTAATAGAAAGCAAGACAAACAGCAGCAGTTTGACTCTTTCTTGTAATATCATTTGGAACTTTTTCATTAAAGGAGCATTCGTTGTTTAGAAATTCTGTAGCAAAGATAATAAATATCTATTGAGTTATGAATTAATTCGCCACGGAGTAACACAGAGTTTCACGGAGATGAATCCTGCACCGTAAAGCAAATAAGAAAGAGCGCTTTGCAGGAGTTAGACTTCATTATCTCGTTATATAGAAAGCTGAATGATAGAGGAAAAACTTGATATGCTCCTTCCTTTTTCTCCTAAAGCCTTAATGTTAATGTTATTATGCTATAAGCAAAATCTCGTTTTTCAATTGAAGGCTGTGCAGCCCGCAGTTGTGGGACCGATAGCCCTCAACTGTAAAACGTAGAGCCCTCAACTGTGAAACGAAGTTTTGTTACGGGCAAAGGAACAAAAACAATAAGGCTAAGTTGGGTTTTCATAGGACCTTCTTTCCATTTTTCTTATTGTTCCTAAGTATTCTATTGTGGGATTTGTCGATCTCGCAACAGGATTTTCAAGTTCTTTTCGTCGCCTAATATTATGATATGAAAGGAATCAGGAAGGTTTTTTGAAGAATAATGCAGAGATATCCTCTGTTTTCTTGTAAAAGAGAGGTGTTTACGGGGATGTGCGTAAGGTATGTGAAAAAACGTGTTGAGAGTCTGATTATTAGCTGGTTGTAATAGAAAAAGTGCTTTGAAAGCCTGTTTTTGGGGTGTAGGATGAAATTTGCCTACACCATTCTACATCATTCTCCACGCATCTATTTGTCTGATAATCAAATGAAAAAAGTCTCCGGTGTAGGATGTAGGAAATAGAGAACTATTTTTCCAATAGAAGAAATTTATTGTTTGCGTTGTTTTTGTATGGGATAAATAGGCATTTGTATCTTTAACATACCGTTCTACAATACTTAGATTGCGTTATTCCGGTCGGGAACATTATTTCTAAAACGTTGGTGGAGTCGTTTTCTCTATCATAATGCGCTAAATGATAATTGCCGTATCCTATGATATCTATTCCGATATTTTGTGTATCTTTGTTGCATATTTCTTCAGTGGTGAAGGGATATGTTTATGATTTGGAGATCATTTTATTATTCGTAATTCAAAAAGTCTGGTAAATTTTTAAAAGCACGGATAATAAGTGAAGGTCTCCACGTCTGAGTTGCATATAACTTTGTTATATACATTCTGGCGTGGAGCTATTGCTTATTATTTGCTTGCGGGTTTACCAGAGCCTTTGAATTAAATAATATGTTAATAGCTCTTACGCCACTTCTATTATAGAGGTATAGGGGCGACATCAACCTTTAAAACTTATAACACGATGGATGAACCTTTTACTTGCACTTGCCAAATGAAAACCGACTTAGAAAACTCAGCCGATGTATTTTCCTTTTTTAAAGAGAACTACCCTTTACCCGGTATTGTTGATAATCTTAATAAACTTTCCAATAAAGAGTTACGCTGTGCCTGTTGCTTGATGGGGGCTGCTTTACTTAGCATCTCCCGAAAGAAAACGATTTGGGGCTGGCTGAAGATAAAGGGATAGATAATGCCAATTCTGTTTTTATGGAAACGACAAAAGCAATAAGAAAACTATCAAAATATAAAGAAGGGGTTTCGGTGGAAACCCCTATTTTTGTGCCGTCAGGTATTGGCATGTTCTATAAAATAATCTATGTGAATCTATAAACTATTAAAGGCACATGAAAAAGCTTCTTGGATTTTCTATTTTTCTTGTATTCGTTTTGATTGCTTCTCTCACGGCAGAAGCAAAGGTAACACTTCCTGCTATTTTTTCAGACAACATGGTATTGCAGCAAAACACACAGGTGAATGTGTGGGGGAAAGCTGCGCCCGGAGAAAAAGTAACGGTTAAAGCATCATGGCTGGATAAACCTGTGACTGCCAAGGCTGCGGCCAATGGTAAATGGACCGTGAAACTGAAGACACCGAAGGCAACAACCAACCAGTCCGTTACGGTGAGCGGTGAAAATGAGATTACCATTAATAATGTATTAATAGGTGAAGTTTGGCTTTGTACGGGACAGAGTAATATGGAGTTCCCCGTATCGCGTCATCCGGATGTGAAGTGGAATACCGGAATGCTGAATGAAGCGGAAGAACTGAAGGATGCTGATTATCCGGAAATCCGCCTGTTCCATGTGAAACACCAATTGGCGCACGAGGGTGAGTTGGACGACTGTGAGGGGGAATGGTTGGTTTGCAATCCGAAGAACCTGTATGACTTTTCGGCTGTGGGCTTTGTCTTCGGACGTAAGTTATATAAAGAGCTGAAGATGCCCGTAGGGTTGATTCAGTCTACCTGGGGCGGAACACATGCGGAGTCATGGACAAAGCTGGATGTAATGAAGAAAAATCCGCTTTATGCCGATGTGCTGAAAGACTTTGCATTGGAAGGCGTGAAGCAACAGAAAAACTATTGTAAAGTACCCGCAACATTGTGGAATGGTATGATACATCCCATTCTGGGATATACGATAAAAGGAAATATCTGGTATCAGGGAGAGTCAAACTCTATCCGTGCCGATAAATACCAGCAGGTATTCACCAATATGATAAACAGTTGGCGTAAGGAATGGAAACAGCCGGATATGCCATTCTACTTTGTGCAGATAGCTCCGCACTACGGACAGCCGGCTACTATCCGCGAAGCCCAACTCCGGACCTGGCAAAGCGGACTCAAGAATGTGGGTATGGCAGTTATCACTGATGCGGGCGACTCGCTCGATATCCATCCCCGCAATAAAACAGTGACGGGTGAACGTCTGGCTGCCTGGGCATTGGCAAAGCAATATGGTAAGGACGTGACTTATTCCGGCCCGTTGTTCAAGACAATGAAGGTGGAAGGGAATAAAGCTGTATTGAGCTTTGACTATGCTGACGACGGACTGATGACTCCGGACAATGAACCGGTGAAAGGTTTTATCGTTGCCGGTGAAGATCGCCGCTTTTATCCCGCTACGGCCCTAATCAGGGGAGACAAACTGGAAGTTTCCGCTCCGCAGGTTTCCGTGCCGGTAGCTGTGCGTTATGCATATTGCAATTTCTTCCGCGTGAATCTTTATAATAAAGCCGGATTCCCGGCTACTCCTTTCCGTACAGATACGTGGGAGCCGGATTCGTATGCCCGTTGGTTTGCCGATTCGGAAATGGTACGTTTTCCGAAAGCCTATCAGTTGGATCATGGGAAGCGTCTGTTCTTTGGATATGCGCAGGGTGTAGGCTGCTGTGCGATGTTGCGGATGTGGAAGAAGACAGGAGAGCGCCGTTATTTCGACTATGTGGAGCAATGGGCGGATTCGCTGATTAATGATAAAGGAGAAATCCATTTGTATCATGTGGAAACATACAACCTCGATTATATAAATTCAGGTAAGGTTTTGTTCGACCTGTACCGTGAAACAGGCAAAGAGAAATATAAAACAGCAATGGATGCCCTGGTTAAGCAACTGAAAAACCATCCGCGCACGCTGGAAGGCGCGTACTGGCATAAGCTGATCTATCAGCATCAGATTTGGCTGGATGGCTTATATATGGCATCTCCTTTCCTCGCACAATATGGTGCGGAGTTCAACAAACCCGAATGGATTGATGAGGCGGTAAAGCAGTTTACGCTTTGCCAGAAACATACGTATGATGCCAAAACCGGGCTTTATCATCATGCCTGGGATGAAAGCAAGAGCCAGCGTTGGGCAGATCCGGAAACAGGACATTCGCCTAACTTCTGGGGACGGAGTATCGGATGGTGGTTTATGGCGATGGTGGATGCGTTGGATTTCATTCCCGAGAACCACGAAGGACGTGCCCGGATGATTGGCTGGATACAGGGACTGGCTGAAGTGTTGCCCGCTTATCAGGACAAAAATGGTTTGTGGTATCAGGTACTCGACCAGCCGAAACGGAAAGGAAACTTCCCGGAAGCATCTGTGACCACGCAATTCATGTATGCTTATGCAAAAGCTGTGAATAAAGGGTATATTGACCCGAAATATCGTGCTGTGGCTGAGAAGGCTTTCAAGGGATTGAAAAGTAAACTGATGGTAGAACGCCAGGATGGTACGCTGACACTGACACGTTGCTGCCAGGTGGGCGGCTTGGGCGGACATCCGTATCGCGATGGCAGCTTCGAATATTATATCGGTGAGAAGATGCGGGATAATGATGCAAAAGCAACAGGACCGTTCATTATGGGCTGTCTGGAGCTGAATAAATAGTATATATCATGAAAAAGAATTTATTGGCAATAATCTTTGCTTCTTTCTGTGCCGGGACCCTTTCCGCACAAAATATAGCGTGGCCTGAAGTAACTACGGAAGCTAAACCGGGGGCTCGCTGGTGGTGGATGGGGAGTGCGGTAGATGCGGCTAACCTGACCCGCAATCTGGAAGCATATTCCAAAGCCGGGATGGGCACGATGGAAGTTACTCCTATCTATGGGGTGCAGGGTAATGATGCAAACGAAATTCAGTTCCTGACTCCCGGGTGGATGCAAATGTTACGCCATACGGAAAGTGAAGCTGCACGCCTGGGTATGAAGATTGATATGAACACAGGTACGGGCTGGCC
Organism: Bacteroides sp. 14(A); assembly: GCF_000526555.1. Lineage (NCBI taxonomy): Bacteria > Pseudomonadati > Bacteroidota > Bacteroidia > Bacteroidales > Bacteroidaceae > Bacteroides > Bacteroides sp. 14(A). The sequence continues at coordinate 271,514 of NZ_JAGH01000001.1, forward strand.
TTTCGGTGGCCCGGAAGTGGGTATAGAAGATGCTGCCTGTAAATTGCTGATTGAAGAATATACACTGAAGGGTGGTGAACGCCTGAAAGCAAAGATAGAAGTGACGGATGAAAAACAACGTCCGTATGCCAAACTGTGTAAGCTGATGGCTTTCAGAGTGCTGACTGACGCTGCTACTTCGAAAGAACAAAAGGCTGTGCGTTGCTATGACCTGACTTCGAAGATAGAGAACGGAAAGCTGGTATGGAAGGCTCCGAAAGGGGAGTGGCGGCTGATTGCCGCTTTCGTAGGTAAAACATTTCAGAAAGTGAAGCGTGCAGCTCCCGGTGGTGAAGGATATGTGATGAACCATTTTTCGGCAAAAGCAGTATCCAATTATCTGAACCGGTTTGAACGGGCTTTTGCCGGAAAGGCGACTGATGGTTCTGCCGGAACTCCAACAGAGTATCCGCATAATTTTTTCAATGACTCTTATGAAGTTTACGGTGCCGACTGGACGGACGACCTTTTTGAACAGTTTGCCCGCCGTCGTGGCTATAAACTGGAACACTTTCTTCCGGATTTCCTTTCGAAAGACCGGACAGAGACTACCCGTCGCATTATCTCCGATTACCGCGAAACTCTTGCCGAACTGCTTCAGGAGAACTTCACCCGCCAGTGGACGGACTGGGCGCACAAACATGGTTCACGTACCCGTAACCAGGCACACGGTTCTCCCGGTAATCTGATAGATCTTTATGCGACGGTCGACGTGCCCGAATGTGAGGGGTTCGGACTGTCCGACTTCGGTATCCGAGGATTGCGTAAGGATTCGCTGACGCGTCCCAACGACTCTGATCTTTCCATGCTGAAATATGCTTCTTCGGCAGCGCATATTGCCGGAAAACCGTTCACTACTTCAGAAACATTCACTTGGCTGACAGAGCACTTCCGCACTTCACTTTCGCAGTGCAAACCCGATATGGACCTGATGTTTATCTCGGGTGTGAATCACATGTATTTTCATGGAACCACTTACTCGCCCGCTGAGGCTGCCTGGCCGGGTTGGAAGTTCTATGCTTCCATTGATATGAGTCCTACGAATAATATTTGGCGGGATGCCCCTGCATTTTTCGATTATGTCACCCGTTGCCAGAGTTTCCTGCAAATGGGACAACCGGATAATGACTTCCTGGTTTATCTGCCTGTATACGATATGTGGGATGAACAGGACGGGCGTCTGTTGCTTTTCGATATTCATAAGATGGCAAAGCGTGCTCCCCGTTTTATAGAGGCGGTGCATCGTATTTATAGTGCGGGATATGATATGGACTATATTTCTGATAACTTCATCCGTAATGCCATGTGTCAGGACGGCAAGATATTGACTTCCGGTGGTGTCTCTTATAAAGCGCTGGTAGTTCCCGGTGCCCGCCTGATGCCTGCCGATGTACTGGAGAAACTGCTTCGTCTGGCAGATGAAGGTGCTACGATTGTCTTTCTGGAGCAATATCCGGAAGATGTGCCGGGGTTGAATACTTTGGAAGGACGCCGTACTGAGTTCAATAAGGCGCTGGCACAGATAAAGGAGCGGGAAGGAAAGGGACATATTCTCTTTGGAACAGATTATGCTCGTACACTGGCCGCCACTGATGCTGTTCCCGAAGAGATGAAAACAACTTTCGGATTAAGCAGCATTCGCCGCTCGCATCCTGAAGGACACCACTATTTCATCTCTGCTTTGAAAACAGAAGATACCGAAAACTGGATACCTTTGGCTGTGCAGGCACGTTCGGCAATGCTTTATAATCCAATGAACGGAACCTCCGGTAAGGCACGGTTGCGCCAAAATAATGGCAGGACGGAAGTGTTCCTGCAATTGGCATCCGGTGAATCTGTTATCCTGAAGACGTTCGCGGACCAGGACGTTTCTGCACCCGAATATGGATACTGGACGCCTGTGGTGCAGAACGATGTGAAGAAGACGTCTCCGGTAACTTATTCTTTTACCGATAAATGGGGATTCCGCTTTGTAGAGGCAAGCCCTGCGGTTGCTGCCACTCCGGACAGTGTATCTCTTGGCTCATGGACGGAAATTCCTGCCGAAGGTGCAAAGAATGTGATGGGAGCTGCTTGCTATACCACTACGTTTACACTGAAGAGTCCTGCCGATGTCGAAGAGTGGATGCTCGACCTCGGGGATGTTCGTGAGAGTGCCCGTGTACGCATCAACGGACAGGCGGTAGCTACGCTTATTGCAGTTCCTTATCGTTGTCTGGTAGGTAAGTATCTTCGTCCGGGCGTGAATACATTGGAGGTGGAAGTAACCAATCTGCCCGCTAACCGTATTGCTGATATGGATCGGCGCGACGTTCCCTGGCGTATTTATAAGGATGCCAATATTGTGAATATCCATTATAAAAAGGATAATTATGGCAAATGGGAGCCGGTTCCAAGCGGTTTGCTGGGACCTGTACACTTGATTCCTATGCAGACTTTGAAATGAGAACTTTATAATTCGGAGACAGGAAAGCACCACAGATTACACAGATTATCACAGATTATTTTTTTATCATTAATAATCATATTTATATCTGTGTAAATCTGTGTAATCTGTGGTGATTCCGGTACATCCTCAAACTAAAGCGATAATCAATGAAATCGAATCTAATTATGCTCTGCCTGCTTGGGTTGGCGAGTACTCTGAATGCCCAGGACCCTCGCGAGAGGCATTACTACTATGAAATACTTGATCCGAGGCATGAACCGAAACCCTTAGTGGAAGGTTTTGCCCGGGAACGGGTGACTGAGAATCTGAACCGTGGATTGACAGTAATCCCTGCCCGCGATGGCAAAGGTATTTATCTCAGTTGGCGGTTATTGGCATCGGATGCTCCCGGTACTGCATTTCATGTCTATCGGGAAGCTGACGGTAAAGCGCGTCGCCTAACTAAAAAGCCGCTTACACAGACTTGTGACTTTATGGATGTCACTCCTGCCGAAAAGGCGTCTTATTGGGTGGAAGCTCTGGTGAAAGGAAAGAAATCTGCCTTATCGGAGAAACGGGAAGTGATTCTTTCCGAATTGAAGCCTTATACTTCTATTCCATTGAAAGAGGGTGTGAAAGCCGGGAAGATCGCTTTAGCGGATTTGAACGGTGACGGTATTTATGACTATATCATCCGTACTCCCGAAACGAATGTTGACCCCGGTATGCCCGGAGATACAACCGGAAAGACATATAAAATATCAGCTTACCTGAGTGACGGAAGCTACCTCTGGACCTATGATATGGGACCGGGTATCGAACCGGGAATCTGGTATTCTCCTTTCATAGTATACGATTTCAATGGAGATGGGAAAGCTGAAGTTGCTATCAAGACTGCTGCTGATGACTATGTAAAGAATGAAAAAGGTCGTGTTTGTGGTGGCAGTGAATACCTCTCCGTGCTGGATGGCATGACCGGTAAAGAGATAGATCGCGTGGACTGGCCTGAACGGAACGACCGCTATGGAAATCTGATTCGCCAGAACCGTAACCAAATGGGGGTTGCTTATCTGGATGGAAAGACACCTTATATATTGGCTGCCCGCGGCACTTACAAACTGATGGTGGTAGATGCCTGGATGCTGAAAGACGGAAAACTGCAACGTGCCTGGCGCTGGGATGGGGATGAAGAAAATCCCATTGTGCGCAGTATGGGTGCGCACAGCATGGTGACGGCTGATGTGGACGGTGACGGACGGGATGAGATTCTGTTAGGCTCGTGTATGCTCGATGATAATGGTACGTTACTTTGGTCTTCCGGCTTGGGGCATAGTGACAAGGCTTATCTCTGCAAACTTCATCCTGATATGGAAGGTATGCAGGTGTTTATGGTGAGTGAGCCGAAGAAAGAGGATGGTCGCGGTGTTTCCGTGGTGGATGCAGCTACCGGCAAATTGATCTGGAAAATCGGGCAGACCACCTATCATGTAGGTGACGGTATGGTGGCCGATTTTGATTCTTCACATCCCGGTATGGAATGTTTTGCCAGTGAAGACCGTAAAGGTGGCAGCACGGATAAATACCTGCTCACTGCCGATGGCAAGAAAATAAACACTACAAATGCGGAAGTACCCGGTTGCCGTAATTGGATATGGTGGGATGCGGATCTGCTGCGTGAGACTTTTAAAGGAGATGATAACCGCTGGGGAGCTTCTTCATCTTCAGGTGGGCGCAAACAAAGCATCTGGAAATGGCAGGGAGAAGTGTTGACTGAAGGAATCGAAGGTGATATCTTGATGATAGCTGACTTGGAAGGTGATTGGCGTGAAGAACTGATTACTGCTTTGCCGGGAGAGTTGCGTATCTATCATACCAATATTCCGGCTCGCGACCGCCGCGTAACGCTGATGCAAGATCCGCTTTATCGTAGCTATGTGGCGCATCGCAGCATGGGATATCCGCAGGCGCCCGTACCTTCCTTCTATCTGGGAGAATAGAAATAAATATCTGATTATAAATAAAAAAAAACTAAGAATGACGAAACAATTGTATGTGATTGCAGCCGTGTGTCTGTGGTTGCTCAGTGCTTGCCAATCTTCAACGTATAAGTATGAAGCAGTATATAAAGACCTGCCTTTTGATATGCCAAGGGTAGAAGCACCGAAATTCCCCGATCGCAAGGTGAACCTTGCTGACTTTGGTGCAGTGGGTAATGGCGAAGAACTTTGTACGGCGGCTTTTGCCAAGGCTATTGATGCCTTGGCGGAAAAGGGGGGCGGACATTTGATTGTTCCTGCCGGTGTTTGGTTTACAGGTCCTATTGTCCTGAAAAGTAATATTGACCTGCACTTGGAAAAGGGTGCTGTTATCCTCTTTTCACCTGATGTAGACCTCTATCCATTGGTAGAGACTGTATTTGAAGGATTGGATACCCGCCGTTGCCAATCGCCTGTCTCCGGACGTAATCTGGAAAATGTAGCGATAACGGGAGAAGGTGCCATTGATGGTAACGGACATTATTGGCGTCCTCTGAAACGGGAGAAAGTAACAGAAGGTGTATGGAAACAGACTATCGCCCGGGGTGGGGTATATAAACGTCCCACCTACTGGTTCCCTTATCCGCAGACGTTGAAAGGGGATACTATCAGTAATATGAACGTTCCTCAGAATCTGAAAACCGAGGAAGAATGGCAGAGTGTGCGTCATTTTCTTCGTCCGGTGATGGTGAGCCTGATAGAGTGTAAGAATGTATGGTTGCAGGGTGTGATTTTCCAGAATTCACCGGCATGGAACCTGCATCCGTTGATGTGTGAGAATGTGTTGATAGAAGAAGTACAGGTTCGTAATCCGAGTTATGCGCAGAATGGTGATGGTCTGGATCTGGAATCTTGCAAGAATGCACTGATTGTGAACTCTACATTTGATGTGGGCGATGATGGTATTTGTCTGAAGAGTGGCAAAGACGAAGACGGTCGCCGCCGGGGACGTGTTTGTGAGAATGTGGTGGTAGATGGTTGTACAGTATTCAAAGGCCACGGTGGTTTTGTGGTTGGTAGTGAAATGAGTGGTGGTGTACGCAATGTCTCTGTCAGCAATTGTCAGTTCCTGGGGACGGATGTCGGTTTGCGTTTTAAGAGCAAGCGTGGGCGCGGAGGAGTTGTTGAGAATATCTGGATACGTAATATTGCCATGATGGATATCCCGACGGAGCCGATTACATTCAATCTTTATTATGGTGGCAAATCGGCTGTTGAAGTGTTGGAAAGTGGTGAGAAGGTACCTGCTAAAGTAGAACCGTTGCCAGTGGATGAAACTACACCTTGTTTCCGTAATATTCATGTGAAGAACCTGGTTTGCGCCGGAGCCCGCCGTGCTTTATTCTTCAATGGTATTCCTGAAATGCCGATTGATGGTATTGTGTTGGAAGATATAGATATTACTTCTAAATTGGGGGCTGAATTTATATATAGTAAGAATATCAGTATGAAGAATGTGAATATTCGTAATACGGAAGGAGAAAAGATAGTGACCCGTTATTGTGAAGGAGTGGAGGAGTAATTTGATCTCTGTGCACTCTCTGGTAAGAATATCAGAAACAGCACCTTTTCAATCAAAACTAATACAAAGTATAGGGGAGGTTTCCCCTATTTTTGTATCGTCAAATTATATTTAATATCATGAAACATTGCTTTTTTGCGGTTGATTTGGGAGCTACCAGCGGCCGTACCATATTGGGAACATTTACTCCGCAGGGATTGGAATTGCAGGATGTAAACCGCTTTCCTAACTATCTGATCGAAGTCGGTGGACATTACTACTGGGATATTTACGAATTGTATCGTCACATTTTGGAAGGCTTGAAACTAGCTGCCCACATGGATGATGTACAGATAACTTCTATCGGAATTGATACTTGGGGAGTGGATTTTGTGTGCGTAGGTAAAGACGGTGGATTGCTTCGCCAGCCCTATTCTTATCGTGATCCGCATACCATGGGTGCTCCTGAGACATTCTTCGCCCGTGTTCCCCGTAAGCAAGTTTATGGATGGACAGGTATTCAGGTCATGAATTTCAATTCACTTTTTCAATTAGATACCTTACGCCGTAATAAAGATAGTGCACTGGAAGCAGCTGATAAAATACTTTTCATGCCGGACGCCCTTAGTTACTTATTGACGGGGGAGATGGTGACAGAATATACCATTGCCACCACTGCGCAACTGGTGAATGCTGAAACGCGTCGTTTGGAACCGGCATTGTTAAAAGAAATCGGTTTGACGGAAGAGCATTTCGGCCGTTTTGTTTATCCGGGCGAAAAGGTAGGTGTATTGACTAAAGAAATACAAACGATCACTGGGTTGGGGGCAATTCCGGTGATTGCTGTTGCCGGGCATGATACGGCTTCGGCTGTGGCGGCTGTGCCGGCATTGGATCGTAACTTTGCTTATCTGAGTAGCGGCACATGGTCATTGATGGGGGTAGAGACGGATGCACCGGTTATTAATGAAGAAACCGAAGCTTTAAATTTTACGAATGAGGGCGGTGTTGCCGGAACCATTCGTTTACTCAAGAATATTTGTGGAATGTGGTTACTGGAACGCTGCCGTTGCGATTGGGAAGAAATCTCTTATCCCGAACTGATCGCCGAAGCGGAAGCCAGTGAACCGTTCCGTAGCCTGATAAATCCGGATGATGCTCTGTTTGCCAATCCGATGAATATGGAACAGGCAATCCGTACTTATTGTGCTGACCATCATCAGCCGATACCGGAGACCCGAGGGCAAGTGGTACGGTGTATCTTCGAAAGTCTGGCACTGCGCTATCGTCAGGTGCTGGAGAACCTGCGCGGTCTTTCTCCCCGTCCGGTAGAGGCCCTGCATGTTATCGGAGGAGGCAGCCGTAATGATTTATTAAATCAGTGGACAGCCAATGCAGTAGGTATACCAGTAGTGGCCGGTCCGTCAGAAGCGACAGCAATCGGTAATGTCATGATACAAGCCCTTACAGCGGGTGCGGCGAGTGACGTTGTTTCCATGCGTCAGCTCATCAACCGTTCCATTCCGTTGAAAACCTTCACCCCGGAAAATGTGGAAGTATGGAATGCTGCTTATCTGCACTTCTTGCAGTTAGCCTGATTTACCTTACCGCCTGAATAGAAAATACTTAATACTTAAAACTTTATAATTAAAACTAGTACCATCATGAAAGAAGAATTAATCCAGAGAGCCTATGAATTGGCAAAAGAACGTTATGCGGCTATTGGCGTAGATGTAGAAAAAGCAATGGATGCTTTGCAAAAGATTTCCCTCTCCCTGCACTGTTGGCAGGCAGATGATGTAGCCGGATTTGAAGCGCAGGGTGCGCTGACAGGAGGTATCCAGGCTACCGGAAACTATCCCGGCAAAGCTCGCAATATGGAAGAATTGAGACAAGACGTCTTGAAGGCAGCCAGCTATATTCCTGGAACTCATCGTTTGAATCTGCATGAAATCTATGGTGACTTCGGCGGTAAGTTCGTTGACCGCGACCAGGTGGAGCCGGCTCATTTTGAAAGCTGGATACAATGGGCGGCCGAAAACAATATGAAGCTGGACTTCAACTCTACCTCCTTCTCTCATCCGAAGAGTGGTAATCTTTCACTTGCTAATCCTGATAAAGGAATCCGTGATTTCTGGGTAGAGCACACAAAACGTTGCCGTGCTATTGCCGAGGAAATGGGTAAACGCCAGGGCGATCCTTGTATCATGAACCTGTGGGTGCATGATGGAAGTAAGGATATTACTGTAAACCGTATGTTATATCGCGAGTTACTGAAGGATTCTTTGGATCGTATCTTCGAGGTGGAATACAAGAATATGAAGGACTGTGTGGAATCTAAAGTATTCGGTATTGGTCTGGAGAGTTATACGGTAGGTTCCAACGATTTCTATATCGGTTATGGTGTGAGCCGTAATAAGATTGTTACGTTGGATACAGGTCACTTCCATCCGACAGAAAGCGTTGCCGACAAGTTGTCTTCATTGTTACTGTTTATTCCGGAAATCATGTTGCATGTGAGCCGTCCGGTACGTTGGGATTCTGACCATGTAACGATAATGAATGATGAGACGATGGATCTTTGCAAAGAAATCGTACGTTGTAATGCGTTAGATCGCGTGCATATCGGTTTGGACTATTTTGATGCTTCTATCAATCGTATCGGTGCGTATGTAGTAGGTAGCCGTGCTACACAGAAGTGTGTGTTGCAAGCTCTGTTGGAACCGCTGGATACATTGCGTAAATACGAGGCGAACGATCAGCTGTTTGAACGCCTTGCTCTGCTCGAAGAAGGAAAATCTCTGCCTTGGAATGCTGTTTGGGATATGTTCTGTCTGAAGAACGGTGTACCTGTAGGTGAGGAATTCATTACTGAGATACAGAAATACGAAGCAGACGTTACGTCGAAACGTAATTGAGGGATTAATGGTTAGTGACGAGTGTTTAGCGGAGAAAGCTGTATCTTTGTACGGTTCTTTGTGTTAAACACTCATCATTTATCACTAAACGTTATTATCATGAATACACTGATAGGATTGTTGATTATAGCTATCGGGAGCTTCGGACAGAGTAGTTCGTATGTACCCATTAACAAGGTGAAAAACTGGTCGTGGGAGAGTTTCTGGCTTGTACAGGGAATCTTTGCATGGCTTGTTTTCCCATTGTTAGGTGCGTTGCTTGCCATTCCGGCGGGAAGTTCGCTGATTGAACTTTGGGGGGCCGGAGGCGCTTTGCCTGCAATGGTTTACGGCGTTCTGTGGGGCGTGGGTGGACTGACATTCGGTTTGAGTATGCGCTATCTGGGTGTAGCACTCGGACAGAGTATTGCCCTCGGTACGTGCGCCGGTTTCGGAACACTTTTCCCAGCTTTGTTTGTCGGAAAAGACTTGCTTCATGGTGAAGGACTGATGTTGCTCATCGGCGTATGTATCACGTTGGCAGGTATTGCTATTATCGGATATGCCGGTAGTCTTCGTTCCAAGAATATGACGGAAGAGGAGAAACGCGCTGCCGTTAAGGATTTTGCTCTGACAAAGGGGCTGCTTGTGGCTCTGTTGGCAGGTGTGATGAGCGCTTGTTTCGCTCTCGGTCTGGATGCGGGAACACCGATAAAAGAGGCTGCTTTGGCTGGTGGAGTAGAAGCGCTCTATGCCGGATTACCTGTAATTTTCCTGGTAACTCTTGGAGGTTTCTGTACGAATGCCGCTTACTGTATTTGGCAGAATATCAAGAATAAGACGGGTAAGGAATATCTTTCTGTGAAAGGTTCGGTACTGACGAATAATCTGTTGTTCTGTGCGCTTGCAGGCGTATTGTGGTATTCCCAGTTCTTCGGCCTTGAAATGGGTAAGAGCTTCCTGACAGACAGTCCTGTACTACTTGCTTTCTCCTGGAGTATCCTGATGTCATTGAACGTAACGTTCAGCAATGTCTGGGGAATTCTGTTGAAGGAATGGAAAGGTGTCAGCAATACTACGATTGCGGTTCTTATTCTGGGGTTGGTAGTTCTGATATCTTCTATTATTGTGGTGGCAATGGCACAAGTGTAATAGTATATATAGCTACGAGTTACGAGTTACAAGTGCCTTTCGGTATGATAGCGCAGCAACTCGTAGCTTGTAGTTCGTAACCCGTAACTTAATTTATTATAATGAAATCAATTCTCGAAAACCGTCCGGCATTGACTTATGCAGTCAATCAAGTGGCAGAGGTTGCCGGATATCTCTGGCAAAAAGGGTGGGCCGAACGTAATGGCGGTAATATCACCCTGAATATTACTGAATTTGTAGACGATGAAATAAAAGCATTGCCTGCCATCAGCGAAGTGAAACAAATCGGTGCTACTCTTCCGTATCTGAAAGATTGCTATTTCTATTGCAAGGGCACCAATAAACGGATGCGCGATCTGGCCCGTTGGCCGATGGAGCACGGTTCTGTAATTCGTATTCTGGATGACTGTGCCAGCTATGTCATCATTGCCGATCATCCGGTGATGCCTACTTCCGAACTTCCTGCCCATCTTAGTGTGCACAATCGCTTGATTGAGAAAGGATCTCCCTATAAAGCTTCATTGCATACCCATCCTATCGAACTGATTGCTATGACGCATTGCAAGAAATTCCTGGAGAAAGATGTGGCTACCAATTTACTTTGGAGTATGATTCCTGAAACAAAGGCTTTCTGTCCGCGTGGTTTAGGCATCATTCCTTACGAACTGCCAAGCTCCGTGAAACTGGCGGAAGCAACTATTGAACAACTTGAAGATTATGACGTGGCTATGTGGGAAAAGCATGGTGTTTTTGCTGTAGATGTGGATGTTATGTCTGCTTTCGATCAGGTAGATGTATTGAATAAATCTGCCTTGATTTATATTGCTGCCAAAAACATGGGCTTTGAGCCTGATGGTATGAGTCAGGAGCAAATGCAGGAAATGACTCGCGCATTTAATCTTCCTAAATGATAATCAAGTACTTAAACAAATATCATGAAACGAACATTCTTTTCCCTCGCCCTGCTGTTGGCAGTGGCAACCCTTACCGCCCAAACTAAGATGACGGCAAGAGAAGCTGCCGTAAAGATTGCAGACCGCATTCTTGCCAGCACTACATACGAGTTCAAGAATACGAAGACTGGTGAGATATATAAGTCCGTCAAGAAGTTACCTCTTGATATGGATGTAAAGGTTGCTTGCAAGTATAATAACTGGCACTATACCAATGGGGTAACAAACATGGCTTTGATGGAACTGGGTGATAAGCTCGGTGATAAGAAGTATGAGAAATATGTTTTGAAGAATATGAACTTCGTATTCAACGAAGGTAACCTTGATTTCTTCCGTAAACAATATGATGAAGCTTTTAAGCGGGATGGTTGGAATGCTGTCCGCAAATTGAGTTGGCACATGATCTTCCGTGGCAAACGTCTGGACGATAATGGACCGATGGGAGCCAGTTTGATAGAGTTGCAGTTGAAGTATCCTAATGATTCATTTCTGGGTTACATTAATGAGACTGCCGAACATCTGAATTATGGTGAACCTCGTCTGGTTGATGGTACCATTGCCCGCATCTGGCCACACGTTAATACTATCTGGGCGGACGATGCGTTCATGGCAATTTCTTTTTTGGCACGTATGGGTAAGTTGACCGGTGATGAGAAGTATTTCAATGATGCCGCTAATCAGGTATTGAATTATAATCGCTATCTCTGGTGTCCTGAAAAGCAGATTTATTATCACTGTTATCATACAGACAATAAGGAACATGGAGTAGCTCACTGGAGCCGTGCCAACGGCTGGGTGTTTATGGCACAAGCTGATTTGCTCAGTATGATGCCGAAAGATCATCCGATGCGTGAAGCGGTTATTGAAAATTTCCGCCAGCAAGCCAGTGGTGTAGCACGCTATCAAGGTAAGAACGGACTTTGGCATCAATTGCTGGATAAGGAAGATTCTTATGAAGAAATCACTGGTACCGCTATGTTTGTGTTCGGTATTGCCCGTGGTGTGAAGGAGGGTTGGTTGCATCCGGACTTTATCTATGTGGCTGAACAAGGTTTGAAGGGTATGATGAAAAAAATCTCAGATGATGGTGATGTAACTTCTATTTGTGTAGGAACCGGCATTATGCCTTCTGTGGCATACTATTACAACCGTCCTACCCAGGAGAACGATCCTATGGGTGAAGGCCCTGTACTCCGTGCACTTATCGAGATGATAGATGCACCTAAGTATACAGAAATCAAGGCCGAACAACAATATGATAAGATTGTCGTAAAGAAATAGACTCTTTCTCTTTATTCGTATTTATTAGTCCGCTCCGGTATATTTTTAGAATTAACCCGGAGCGGACATTTTTTTATTCGCAAATAATTTCTATTTTTGCCCTTACCTATCCTATCCTGTAAAAACACGTATTATGACTAAGAACTATAATGATTTAGGGGTTGAATTTAAGTACTTGATTGTAAATGACATGGACCAGAAATTCGGTCTGTGGGTAAATACTGTAGGCTTTCAGTCTATCCAGCCGAATTCTCCCTATCCCTTGAAGGATCATCCTTCTGGTTACTTCTTCAATGCTCAAAAAGGACGTGTTTTACGTGAGTATCAGCTGGTTTACATAACTAAAGGTCGAGGATTATTTACCTCTGAGACCACTCCTGAGAAGCAAGTTTGTAAGGGAAGGCTCATGGTGCTGTTTCCCGGACAGTGGCACACATACCACCCATACCAGCAGACAGGATGGAATGAATACTACATTGGTTTTGAAGGACCGGTCATAGATGATATGTTGAAAGGTGGTTTCCTTTCTAAAGATAATCAAGTATTAGAGGTAGGATTGAATGAGGAATTAGTTACTCTTTTCTCGCGTGCATTGGAAATTGCTGAAGCTGATAAGATTTCTTCTCAGCAATATCTTTCTGGTATTGTGTTGCATATGATAGGAATGATCCTTTCCATTTCTAAGAATAAGATTTTTGAGGTCGGTGATGTTGATCAAAAGATTGAACAAGCGAAAATCATTATGAATGAAAATGTGTTCAAAGATATTGATCCGGAAGAATTGGCTATGAAACTGAATATTAGCTATTCCTGGTTTCGCAAGGTTTTTAAGGATTATACGGGATATGCACCTGCCAAATATTTTCAGGAATTGAAACTCCGTAAAGCAAAGCAGTTGTTAGTAGGTACATCCCAGTCTGTCAAGGAAATATCTTTTATGCTCGATTATAAATCCACTGAGCATTTCTTCTCTCTTTTCAAAAAACGTACTGGATTTACCCCCTTGGAATATAGATCTTTTGGGCGTGAAACCAATGTAGAAGAAGAGGACTTATTGTAAAATCAAAACGTTTAGTCTTAGATCAAAATCATTATTAATCCTTTGTGAATCTGTTGATTTAGCTTCTGAAGTGCTTTTCTTTTCATGAATAAAATCAAAAGCAAAAGTGTTTCGGTCAAAATTCGCATTTTATATAGACGTAAGAGTTTCTATTTTTGCTGACACAAGTTCTGTGTCCGATAACGGTCATGGTGTAATTTGTTAGGCTTGAATTTATTTATTAATCAATTATATTAATAATCTATGAGAATCTTACACAAAAATCTGTGCTTATTAATGCTCATATTAATAAGCTGTCCTCTAAGCATTTTAGCTCAGAACAAAACGATTACCGGTACCGTCAGGGATGCAATTGACGTGGTAATCGGTGCTTCTGTTACGGTGAAAGGTAATAGTTCTGTCGGTACAATTACTGATATGGATGGTAACTTTAAACTCTCTGTGCCAGCTTCTGCCAAGGAGTTGATAGTCTCTTTTATCGGTTATGACAACCATACGGTGATAATCGGTAACAAAACGCATTTTGACATTACATTGAAAGAATCCAGTGTGATGTTGGAAGAAGTTGTTGCTATTGGTTATGCAAAGGTGAAGCGCAAAGATTTGACGGGGTCTACCTCTTCTGTTTCAAGCAGTGAGTTAGCAGCTGTTCCGGCAATAACAGCTGCTCAGGCTTTGCAGGGTAAGGCGGCAGGTGTGAACATCGTCACAAAAAGTGGTGCACCTGGTGCTGGTATTAATATCACTGTCCGTGGTGGTACTTCTATTACTCAGAGCACGGAACCTCTTTATATTGTAGATGGTTTTGAAATGAGTGATGCTTTGACCAATATTGATGTGAATGATATTGAAAGCATTGATATTTTGAAAGATGCATCGGCCACTGCTATCTATGGTTCACGTGGTTCTAACGGTATTGTGTTAATTACGACAAAGTCCGGTAAGAAAGGAAAGACACAGATAACTTATAATACTTACTTCTCTTTTGACAAACTTTCCAAAAAACTGGATATGATGTCTAATGCTGAGGATTTTGTGAAGTATCAATATGAGATGGCAGAACTGCAAGGTAAAACAGCAGTGTGGAGTAATGTATTTGATAATGGAAAAGGTATTGATGCCAGTGATTTTTATTCAGGAGTTTATGGACGTATCAATAGCCAATATGGAGATGCTTATGGCATCGACTGGCAAGATGAAGTATTTGGAGGTTCAGCCCTGACACAAAATCATAATGTCAATGTTTCTACTGGAACTGAAAAGACCCAGGTGATGTTGAGTTATAATTATAGTGATCAGGAAGGTTTGCTTGCTAATCATGGTATAAAGAAGAATTCAATCCGTGCGAAGGTTAATACGGAACTTTATAAAGGGGTTCGTTTTGATCTTAACACAATGTTTTCAGGCAATTCGACAGATGGTGGTGGCGCTTATTCCGGAATGAAGAATGTACTTCTTCAGCCTATTAATGGAGGAAGCATGTTTACCCGTGATGATTTGCTCTATACGCAGACTTATCCGGACTTCTCGGGACTTGATGCTTCTTTTGATACTGCTAATCCGATTGTACAGAATGATGCTTCTACTTCGAATAAACGTTCCAAATTATATACGGTAAATGCAGGTCTGGAATTTGACTTCCTGAAACATTTTACTTGGAGAACAGCAGGTAGTTATACATGGTCGCATAGTAAATCTACTTCTTTTGCCGATGAGAATTCTACTTCCTATATAATGGATCCCAGTAATACTGGTATAAACGGTAGTATCAGTAATTCAGAGTCATATAAATGGCAAGTAACCAATACCTTGAATTACAGCCAGACTTTTGCCAAGAAACACAAGGTAAATGTTCTTATGGGTCATGAAGTTACTTATTCAGAAAGTGAGAGTGATAAGATGACACTTATCAAGTTCCCTTATCCAAATCATGGACTGGATAATATTACTGATGCAACAGTTAAGGAACAATCAACGAGCCATAAAAACAGTGGTATTGTTTCGGCTTTTGCACGTTTTAATTATACATTTGACGAACGTTATTTATTAACAGCTACAGTTCGCGGTGATGGAGCAACTAATTTTGCCAAAGGAAACAAGTGGGGAGTATTCCCTTCCGTATCTGGTGCATGGCGTATTTCAGAAGAAAATTTCTGGAAGAACAGTAAATTGATGAATGTAGTTAATAGTTTAAAGCTTCGTGTTGGTTATGGTGTGACTGGTAATAATGCTATTGGTAGTAGTAAATATACCACTAACTATTCACAAACCACTTACCCTATGGGTAATAATGAGAATAATTCAGCTTATGTTGTAGGTACTACATTGGGTAATAAGGATTTGAAATGGGAGACTTTACATGCAACGAATATTGGTCTGGATATATCGTTGTTTAACAGTCGCGTGAATTTGACTGCTGAATGGTATAATAACCAAATCAGTGACTTGTTGATGAATTGTGTTATTCCGTCTTCAACGGGTTACTCAAGTCAGTATCAGAATGTTGGTGAAATGCGTAACCGTGGATGGGAAATCACTCTTAATACGGTGAACATCAACACGAAGAACTTCCGTTGGACTACTGACCTGAATCTTGCTTTCAACAGTTCTAAAGTTTTGGCTCTAGAAGGAGTAGAAGATCATAAGACGTTTGCAGCTGGTAGTAACCGTTCGGGTACGTTAACCTATTATGCTGTGGTAGGTGAAGCATTGGGTGATATGTATGGATACGTATATGACGGCATTTATACTACTGATGATTTTACTCAGGGAGAAGATGGTTCTTTCATTTTGCGTGATGGTGTTGTGAAACCTTTTGATGGAACACCCCAGCCTGGTGATATAAAGTTTGCAGCTGACAATGAAGCTGGCGATCAGTTTACGAGACAATATGTGAAAATAGGTAACGGTACTCCTGATTGCATTGGAGGTTTCAACAATACTTTCTCTTTCTATGGTTTTGACTTGAGTGTATTCATGAAATTCTCTATTGGAAATGATGTGTATAATGCAACAAAGCACAGTATGAGTCCTTATGCTCTCTATCAGAATGTTCCGGCTGAATTTGGCAATAATTATTATCGTTTGGTTGATCCTGCAACAGGAAAGAAAGCCACTACGCTGGCACGTCTTAAAGAGTTGAATCCTAATGAATCACTGCGTAAATGGAGTTTGAATACAACCAACTCAAGTTATATTACTTATCCTTCTTCTTATTATGTAGAGGATGGTTCTTATTTGCGTATTGCACAGCTGACATTGGGCTATACATTCCCTAAGAAGTGGTTGCAAAAGATAATGATATCTAATGCACGCGTCTATTTTACCGCTAACAATCTGGCTACTATTACCGGTTATTCGGGTTATGACCCTGAAGTATCGTCAGCTAATGATAACGTGGTTTGTACACCGGGCTATGATAGTTCTACTTATCCTCGTTCAAGAAGTTATGTTGTTGGTCTTAACTTAACATTCTAAATAAAGATTTATCATGAAAAAAATATCAATCATATTGGCTGGCATACAAAAGACATTTATTGCTTTGGCCATAGTATCTTTCTCTTTCGGAATATCTTCTTGCCAGGACTGGCTTGAAATGCCAGATTTAACGGCAGAAGATTCAGACTTCGTTTTTGAAAACGAGTATAAAGCTGACATGTTTGTACAAGGTTGCTATCGTGGCTTGATTCACTCAGAAATGTTTTACCAATTGGGCATGGGAGAAACAGTGATGCATGCCAGTGAAGATGGTACTACAAATAACTCGAAATATATGATTTGTAACTATAAGTATGATCCGACCATGCCGGCTACGGTCACTACTATTTTTAAGGAACAATATCGTATCATCGAATCTACAAATATCGGTATCAGTCAACTGAGTAATATGCCGGAAACGAGCAAACGCAATGCTTTAATGGGTGAATTGCTTGCTATTCGTGCGTTTTGTTATCATAATCTTATCCGTATATATGGTGATGTACCTTCCATATTTCAACCCTTGGAAGAGATGGATCCGTCGGATGAAAACACCTTTTATCCTAAACGTTCACCTCGGGATGGAATCTACGATAAAATTGTAGCTGACCTTCAGCAGGCAGTAGAATACTTGCCTTGGTACAGTGAAAGTGGTTATGGTACTCCTGAACGTTTATCCAAACAAGGTGCTTATGCATTGCTGGCTCGCGTAGCTCTTTATGCAGGAGGATATTCATTGCGTTGGAATTTCGAAACCAATGATCCGAGTACTCTCCAGATGGCTCGGCGTAGTGATGATGCTAAGGTAAAGGAGTTTTATCAGATTGCTGATGATGCATGTAAGGCAATTATCAATCGTAGCGAACACTCTCTGGTTAAAGCACAAAATAATATGACTGGTTTTCAGTACCTATGGTATAATTATTGTCAACGTAATTTCTCCGCAACCAGTGGTGAAATGATTTGGGAACTTGCCCAATATGGTACTACCACTAACTCTAATTTTGGTGTATATGCACATCCGGGTTCAAGAGGTGGTACGTATGGTTCGCGTAAGGCCATGCAGTTCATGTTGCCTACCTACTATTTGTCATTTGATGAGAACGATACCCGCCGTGATGTTTCTTGTACATCTTATAGTGTTTATTTTCTGAATAAAGGTGCCGCTGGCGACACATGGGTAGATGTCGGTACTACTTACTCTTGTATCATGCCGGGTAAGTTCCGTATTTCATGGTGTGTAGAACCGGCAGGAGCATCACAACGTAACTTGAATATTCCTGTTATGCGCTATGCAGATGTATTGCTTATGTATGCTGAAACTCAGAACTATTTGAATAATGGACCGACTCAAGCCGCTAAAGATGCTTTGAAAGAAGTTCGCGAACGTGCCGGTATTGGCTCTATGGAAATACCTACTGGACAACAGGAATTTGAGGACGCTATTGTTCAGGAACGTAAGTGGGAATTTGCTGGTGAGTTTACATTACGTAGCGATTTAACTCGTATGAACAGGCTGGCTGATGAGTTGGCTACTTGTAAACAGGCGATGAAAGATCTTTCTGATCGCAGAAATGAGTATGCGGATGTGTCGGTATATCGTTTGTATAAGTTCCAGGTAGATGCTCAGGCTTATGGTGATAAATTCCTGGCCTTAGATTATATTGATCTGACAGATGCTAATGAAATAGCTTTGGTTAAAGCTGTGCCTACTAATTCTGCTGAGTATGATGCTTTCCAGGAAACATTGGCAGACATTGTGAAAGCACACGGTATAACTATGGCCGATGGAGATAAATGGTATCCCGTCAATATGTTCGAAGCCTATACAAGTACTTATAATGGTAACGCACGTAAGGCAGTAGGATTTACCAATGGTTATAATGCTTTGCAGATAGGTAATATTATCTATACGAAACCGACCGGTTCTGCGGAAAATGGTGGTACTTATCCGAACTGGATTGAGGCTGCAGATGGTAGTGACGGCTTGTATTATGGTTTTGAGAAAAACAAATGTGAATTATTACCTTTTGCTGCTAAGTCTTCCGGACATCCGATGATTGACAATCCTAACCTGACACAACATCCAGGCTACTTACAAAGCGGTGAATAACCACTCTTTGACATACTTTTAATGTCTATAGCCTTAAATTCGCAGAGGTGTTTATCCTGCAATAGGTAATCGACTTTACGAATTTAAGGCTATATCTTTTCAATCTTTCTCGTAATTTATTTCAACTATTAAAAGATTGGCTTTTGTCCTTCCGGACAGAGGCAGCAATCTTTATTGCTTTTAACGAACAACAAAATGTTTACCTGTATAAATCAACCTAAAAATGAAAACTACTCTATTTAATTTCTTTAAGAATGCCGGGGTTTTACTCCTTATTGCAACATTAGGAATGAGTTGCAGTGATAATGATATTGAAGTTATTATAAAGAAAGGCAGCGACGGTCCTTTCCCTGATTATGGTAAAGTTTTGGCCTTTCCCGGTGCTGAAGGTTATGGAGCCGGGGCAACAGGAGGTCGTGGTGGTGACGTTTACCATGTTACTACTTTGGAAGACAACGGAGAAGAAGGCTCATTGCGTGCTGCAGTAAGTAAACCCGACCGGATAATTGTATTCGATGTTGCAGGTATTATCAACCTGAAAGAGGCACTTGTATTTTCCAAGAATCTGACTATTGCAGCTCAAACAGCTCCTGGAGATGGTGTAGTCCTTTATGGTAACCGCGTTTCGTTTACTGGAGCCAGTAATCTGATTTGTCGTTACTTGCGTATCCGTATGGGAACGAATGGGCCTGATGGAAAAGACGCTGCCGGAATAGCAAATGGTGAAAATATGATTTTCGATCATTTATCTGTTACTTGGGGACGTGATGAAAACTTCTCCATCAACTGGGATAGTAAAGGAACACTTCCACGCAATATTACCATTCAGAATTCAATTCTTGGTCAGGGATTACAAAATCATTCTTGCGGTGGTTTGATTCAAACAGATACAGAATCAGGCATTACCCTTTTCCGTAATCTTTATACTGATAATAAAACACGTAATCCGAAAGTGAAAGGTCTGAATCAGTTTGTAAACAATGTGGTTTATAACTGGGGAAGTGGTGCCGCTTATAATATGGGCGGTGATTCGTCCGGTCAGTCGGAAACAACTATTGAGGATAACTACTTCATTGTAGGGCCTGTGGACAACTGGCAGAATGTAAGACAAGAAGATAACTCTATTAAGGTGGAAAAAGTTCCGATGGGTCCTACTCCGCCGTTTCTGGGAGGTAATGCCGACTTTAGAGCTTATTATAAAGGAAATTATTATGATAATGATAAGGATGGTTCGCTCAATGGTTTTGAACTGACGCAAGCCAACTGGGCCGAATATTGCAAAGGGGAACCTACTTTCCTGAGTGCGCCTTCGGATAAACATCCTGCTATTAGCCAGCAAACATCTGCAACAGAAGCCTATAACTGGATTGTAAAGAATGTAGGTGCCAGTCTTCCGGTTCGTGACGAAGTGGACCAATATCTGATTGATGAGCTGACTTCACTGGGTAAAAAGGGAACGATTATTCAGAATGAACAAGATGTACAGCAGTTTTCATTGGGAGGTGTAGGTACTATTCAAAACGGGGAGAAACCTTTGGATAGCGACAATGACGGTATGCCTGATGAATTTGAAGACAAATATGGCTTGGATAAGAATGACCCCTCTGATGCTGCAAAGATAGCAAACAACGGTTATACGAATATCGAAAACTATATCTTTACACTTGATGCTAAACTTAATAATTAACTCTTAAACATAAGGAGAAGGAACAGTATGAAAACACTGATAAAATATCTCGTTGCTGCATTAGTGGTAATTATGGTTAGTTGTGACGATACCGAACAATTAATTTATGAACAGCCCAATTCGTTTACTTTAACCCTTAATCAGGAAGATGAATTGAAGGTAGAAATCCAGACCGGAGAAAAAATAGGCATCAATGGAACGGAATACTCTGTATTGTCGAATGCATGCGTTAGTATGTACGATGTTCCTGTTGCCAATCAATATCTGATTTATTATCCTGCTAATGCCCAACTTTCGGGTAATAATCTGGATTATTCTTTACCGACGGTTCAGACTTATACACAAGGTGCGATAGACCAGTCCGCTTGTCCGCTTTATTGCCTAACGGATAATGACGGTTTGAATAATATGAAAATGAATGCAGCCTGTGGAGGATTGAAACTGATAGTTCCGGCTAATGAAGATTTTGCTTCTCTTACCTCCGTTACTTTTGAGTCCAAGAACGATATGCTTGCGGGAGATGTACGTGTAGATGCAACGACGGGACAGGTTACTTTCCTGGAGAATACATCTAAAACACTTATGTTGAAAGGCGATATAAACATATCCGAAGGTCAGGAACTGTATCTTGCCCTTCCGCCGATGGCATTGAGCAGTACGTTGGATATAACACTTGTTTCTCCTAAAGGAATGGGGACTTGCTCTGTAGACTTGAACGGAAAGAGCATTGAACGCGGTAAAGTACTTTCTGTTGCTTTAGAGAGCATTGAATGGGTATCGGTGACCAATTATTATGGTAAGGCCAATTCAATCATAGTGGCTCCCGGTACAACTTCAGTAACTGTTGATTGTACTCCTTACTATACTACCAGTCTGAAGTACACTTACGAGAATCATGCTTCGGACGATAGCCGATTAGCTCGTTCTGCCAAATTACTTTGGAATGATGTTTCTACCGATTTTATAAGCAATGTGTCATTATCTTCCGACCGTAAATCTTTTACAGCTACTTTGAATGGGCAACCGGGTAATGCGGTTGTCGCTATTTATGACATGGAAGATCCTGATGCAGAAGATGCTACTATTCTCTGGTCTTATCATATTTGGGTAACTGATGTTGCAGATCAGCCTTTCGGAGTAAATAGCAAAGGCAATAGTTATACAGTTATGGATCGTAATCTGGGTGCTGTTTCTGTTACTCCGGGTGATGCGGGAGCCATAGGGTTACTTTATCAATGGGGGCGTAAGGACCCGTTTGTAACAACCTGTGAAATAGGAAAGAATACTGAAGCTGAGATGTATGACCAGAGTGGGGTAGTTAGCCTGAAAATAGAAAGTGGTAGTGAAGAAAGAGGTACGGTGGCCTATTCTGTCCGGAATCCGGCTACGTATATTAAGTATTCACGTTCCAAGAGTAATGTTTCCACCCCACCTTACTATTATTCATATGACTGGCTCTATTGGGGTGATAATGCTCTCTGGGGAAATCCCGAAGGATATGATTATCCGTCAGTTGCTTCTATTCAGAAATCTGTATACGATCCTTGTCCTGAAGGTTATATGGTTGCACCACGTGATACATGGTTGAATTCATCTTCTTCTACATCCGGCATTGAGGCGAGTGTTTTTCTCTCTACCTCTAATTGGGATGCGGAGAATTTAGGTTACTCTTTAAATTATAATGGACAGGAGTTGTGGTATCCGCTTGGTGGCTTACGTAATCGTAAAACAGGGAAACTTCAGGATGCGGAGAAATCCGGTTACTATTGGCAAAGTACAGCCTCCGCATCCAATGGGGCAGATGCAAGTTACATGAACGTGGGCAAGGATAAGGTAGATACGGCAGGGAAGAATAGCCGTGCCAATGCCTTCTCCGTGCGTTGTGTAAAAGTAGATTAATTTTATATATAGAAAAACATGAGAGTGAATCAGAGAATGTTTTCTTTTAATTCAAGCTTTGGAAAGAGTCTCCTTCTTGTGGTAAATTGTTTGTTTTCCTGTTGGGCATTTGCTCAGGAAGATACATATATTGCACCGCAAGAACAAATAGAGTGGGCTAAACAGTTCTCTGGCGTTAGCGGACCGGGAATGCCTGTAGAGGGAGATGGTCGTGGAGGCTGGAGAAGTGGTACTGAAGGAGTTGTATACTATGGTAATCATCCCCGTCCGGAATATCAGGAAGGAAATCTCCGGATGTGTACGGGTTCAGCTGTGGAAAAAGGATTGGTACCTCCCATTAAGCCTGCGTGGGAACTACATTTGCGTGATGGAGTTGTAACTTTGGGTGGCGATGGAAATTACTATCTTACAGGTTCCTCCGGTGATAATATTTGGGCTTGGGCTGAGGGTATAGAACTGTGGAAATCTGCGGATTTGCATAATTGGGAGTATTTAGGTCTGGTTTGGGATATTGATAAGGAAGCGGACGATTGGGTGAAAGCATGGCGTAAGCACCCGAAACGTGCAGTTCGTGCTGTTTGGGCACCTGAAATTCATTACATCAAAGGCAATTATTTCATCTGTTTCAGCATGTGCCCGGATGGGATTGGAATATTGAAAAGTAGTACAGGCAAGCCGGAAGGGCCTTACGTAAACGCTTTTACTATTGATCGTCCCATTGTTGAGGGAATTGACGCCACTTTATTCGAGGATGAGGATGGTAAAGTCTATTTCACATACGGGAAGGCAACTGAGATTGCTCTGTTGAAAGATGATATGAGTGGCCTGGCTGAACCCTTTCGTAAGGTTGTCCTGACTGAACCGGATCATAATCCGGACCATCATGCTAAGAAGTGTGTAGGTCGTGGTATGAATGATCTGGGACATGAGGGCGCGGTATTGTTCAAGCGGAATGGGAAATACTATCTGGGAGCGGCTGACAATTATGAAGGAAGATATTCTACTTGTTTGGCAATTTCTGATAATGTTTACGGACCCTATCAAAAACGCCATGAATCGATACCTTGCGGTGGTGGCACCGGATTCTTTAAAGATAAAGAAGGTAATTGGTGGTGCAGCTATTTCGGCAATGACAGCCAATCTCATTTCCGGGAGAAAATCGGATTTATCCGTGCTGACTTTACTTCTGATGGTCTGGTTTATCCAGCGAAAGAACAACCTTTTGTAGATAAGAAAGACCGGGGAACATGGGAGAATAGTTGGAATAAGATTTGGAAAGAAAAATAAATAGGGGTAATAAGGTTAGTTAGTGGATGAAGAGGTGGATGCTCATTATGAGTATGCCGCCTCTTTTTTTGTAAAGAACTATGATTGGATTCTTTTGTGTTAATGCAATATACCTATTAATAGCGATTGCGGCGTATACTCCTATCTGATATTCCGATTGGAAATTTACCTGCATATAGCGATTGTTTTGCCTCCCTTTTATAAAGACCTTTGCAGCGATTTATTAATCGTATAAAACTCTTTGTAAATTGAAAGCAAATATAATAAAACTCTCCGTTCTCGTTGTCTTGTTAATTCCCTCATTATCTGTCTTTTCACAAGACAAAGCAATGATCTCCGGTAAGATACTGTCTACTGAGAAGGAAATCGTTGATTTTGCGACTGTCTACCTGAAGGGTACCAGTTATGGTGGAACTACCAATCAGGAAGGTATTTACCATATAAAAGCACCCGCCGGTAACTATACATTGGTCGTGTCTGCCATCGGCTATAAGACAGTGGAGAAACAAGTGAAGCTGATTGCAGGGGAGCGGGTGAAACAGAACCTCACGATTACTCCCGAGACACAGCAGTTGGACGAAGTGACCATTGTTTCTACAGGGGTGACCCGTTTGAAGAGATCAGCCTTTAATGCAGTGGCTGTCGATACGAAAGAGTTACAGAACACTACTAAGAATCTGAGTGACGCCTTAACCAAGGCACCAGGTATGAAACTTCGTGAATCGGGTGGTGTGGGTTCGGATATGCAACTCATGCTGGATGGATTCAGTGGAAAGCACGTCAAAGTATTCATTGACGGTGTACCGCAGGAAGGCGTAGGAAATTCTTTCGGACTGAACAATATTCCTGTGAACTTTGCCGATCGGATTGAGGTCTATAAAGGAGTGGTACCTGTGGGATTCGGTACCGATGCTATCGGTGGGGTCATCAATATTGTAACTAACAAGAAACGTCGCCGCTGGTTTCTGGATGCCTCCTATTCTTATGGCTCATTTAATACACATAAATCATACGTCAACTTCGGACAAACCTTCAAGAATGGTTTTACTTATGAAATCAATGCTTTCCAGAATTATTCGGATAACGACTATCATGTAGAGGCACCGGTAGAAGATTTCGAAACCGGCAGAATTGACAGGGATAAGAAGGTGCGCGTAAAGCGCTTCAACGATACGTACCATAACGAAGCCATTATCGGAAAGATTGGTTTTGTAGATAAGGAATGGGCGGATCGTCTGTTGCTGGGTTTCACCTATTCGCACATGTATAAGGATATACAGACCGGTGTCCGTCAGGAAATCGTATACGGTCAGAAGCATCGTAAAGGTCATTCACTGATGCCTTCATTGGAATATAGCAAGCGTGACCTGCTCACCAAAGGTCTGGATGTGGCACTGACCGTCAATTACAATAAGAATGAAACCACTAATGTGGATACTGCCTCATACAAGTACAATTGGTATGGGCAGAAGGCGCTGATGAACTCTCCCGGTGAACAGTCTTATCAATATTCACGGGCGGACAATAACAATTGGAATGGTACGCTGACTGTGAACTACCGCATCAATAGGGTACAGATGCTGACTTTCAATCATGTATTGAATGCTTTCCACCGTTCTAACACCTCGCTGCTTGCCAAGGAAGAGCAAAAAGAGGCTATTGCCAAGGAAACTCGCAAGAATATTTCCGGCCTGTCCTATCGCCTGATGCCGTCTGAAAACTGGAACTTCTCCGTATTCGGCAAATATTACCACCAGTTTGTAGGAGGGCCGATAGCTACATCCAGTAATCAGAGTGAGTATGTGCGCACTACTCGCGATGTGAGTTCCATGGGTTATGGTGCAGCCGGAACCTATTTCATATTGCCCGGCCTTCAGGCCAAATTGTCCTATGAGAAAGCCTATCGACTGCCTACTATTGAAGAAATGTTCGGTGATGAAGACCTGGAAATGGGAGATATCGGCATCAAGCCTGAGAATAGCGACAACCTGAACCTTAACCTCAGCTATACCCGGACATTCGGGAAACACTCCGTATATGTGGAAGGAGGCTTGATATACCGTAATACAAAAGACTATATTCAGCGTAACATTGCCGACCTGAGTGGAGGTAAATCAGCTGCTACCTATATAAATTATGGTAAGGTGTTGACGAAAGGCTTTAATGTTTCCGCCCGATATGGTTTCGGAAGATGGCTGAGTGTTGGAGGAAACTTTACGCAGATGAACGTGCGTGACAACATGAAGACCTCGATCTCCAGCAGTGCGGCCAATCTTGCCTATAAAGAGCGTATGCCCAATCTGCCGTATATGTTTGCCGATTCGGATGTGACGTTCTATTGGCGCAACCTTTGGAAGAAAGGTAATACGCTGACGGTTTCCTATGACAACCAGTATCTGCATAGTTTTACTTATTATTCATCTAATATCGGATCGAATAAGAACGATTATGTGGTGCCTAATCAGTTCTCGCACAATCTGGCGCTTTCTTATAGTCTGCGCAACGGACGGTATAATTTGTCGTTTGAGTGCCGCAATTTTACGAACGAGAAACTGTATGACAATTTCAGTCTTCAGAAGCCCGGGCGGGCATTCTACGGGAAAGTGCGTGTGTATTTTGGTAACTAAAGATTCATAGATTATATAGTTTAGATTAAAATTAAAGGTAAAAGTAAGATGAAGAAGAATAACTTTTTGACTGGATTTTTTGCAACAGCAATAACCGGACTGGTGCTGACAGCATGTACTGACAATGAGCCGAGCCTTGGTGGTGGCACCGAAGGTAGAGGTGAGTATGTGATAGCATCCTCAGTGACAGCTTCGGGAAATACTACGAACGTTCTGCTGACTTCCGAAACATTGGATAAAGGAACGGTTTCCGCCATAAACAATGGCCTTGTGAATGACGGTGCGTCACAGTGGATATTTTATAAAGATCAATATCTGTATGGTTTGACCTACAATCAAGGTAATGCCGGTACTACCCGTTCATTCGTCATGAATTCAAATTATGAAATGGTGGCACGGTCGGGCGAGTATGCAGTGAAGCGGTTCACCAGCTATGGTATTTACGAGGGATATATCATCACTTCTTCTACAGGTGACGGATATACGGGGTATGCCGATGATAACGGTTACTTACCTAAAACATTCCTGCTTTCTTATCTGGATGTAGAGGCCGAAACTTATAAGACCAATGACACTCAAAATAAGGCCTATCTCTCAGAGAATTTCCTGGGAAATGGTGAGTTTGTGACGCTGGCTGGTATTTTGCAACACGGCAGCAAGATTTATAGCGCAGCTGTTCCGATGGGGCTGAGCCAGTATGGCGCAGCGTATAATAATGGCGAATGGGTGTTACCGGGTAATCAAGACCTGATAAAAAAGGAAGACGGTGGCTCAAACAGCAGCAGCTATAAAAAAGGAGAGTTGCAATGGACGCAATATCCGAATGAATGTTGGGTAGCTATCTTCGATGATGAGACTCTTACCAGCAAGAAACTGATCAGTACAGATAAAATCAGCTATGCTTGCGGACGCAATAAATCTCAGTATTACCAGACAATCTGGGAAGCAGACAACGGTGATATCTACGTTTTCTCTCCCAGTTTTGCAAAGACGATGGATGATGTGCGCCAACAGACTACTTTGCCTGCCGGTGTAGTACGTATTCCTAACGGCACGGAAGACTTTGATGATTACTATTGTGATCTGGAAGCTCAAAGTGGCGGAAAATCTTTCCTCCGTTGCTGGCACATTACGGGTGACTACTTCCTGATGTTGATGTATGACCGTCCTTTGACTGAAGAAGATTTTACTGCGAATCAACTGGCCATCTTCAAGGCAGGTGACAAGAGGCTGACTTATGTAACCGGCTTGCCTGAGACTAATTTGATTTCCGGTTTCGGCAACGCGCCTTATACCGAAAATGGCAATGTTTATCTGACTGTAACGACAACCGAGGGTTATCCTGCCATCTACAAGATCAATCCGTCGAGCGCCACTGCAACGAAGGGAGTTACCATTGAAGCTACTCAGATCAGCGGTGTGGGTCGGTTGACACCTACTAAATAAGTGCAAAACCATTCATTGATTATAATTAGGGATAAAGAGCCTGCTGGTATGTGCCGGCCAGGCTCTTTTTTACGAACTTCATAAATTGACATAATGAGAAAGATATTCCGTAATATACACTTGTGGCTTTCCGTTCCTTTCGGGATACTGATTACGTTGATCTGCTTTTCGGGTGCAGCACTGGTATTCGAGAAAGAGGTGATGGAACTTTGCCATCGTGAGCTCTACTTTGTGAAAAAGGTTGAGGCTGCTCCGCTACCCATGGAGCAATTGATGACTAAAGTGGCGGCAACCTTGCCCGATAGCGTGTCAGTGACCGGCGTTAATATTTCGTCTGATCCTGAACGGGCTTACCAAGTCACGCTTTCCAAACCTCGTCGTGCATCTATGTATGTGGATCAGTATACGGGTGAGATTACGGGGAAGTATGAACGGGCGCCCTTTTTCAACTTTATGTTCCGGATGCACCGTTGGTTGCTGGACAGCATGAAGCAGGATGGCGGCATCTTCTGGGGGAAGATGATTGTCGGCACCAGTACGTTGATGTTCGTGTTTGTACTGATATCAGGTGTAGTCGTCTGGTGGCCGCGTACGCGCAAGGCATTGAAGAACAGTCTGAAGATTGTAGCGAATAAAGGTTGGCGTCGCTTTTGGTACGACTTGCATGTAGCGGGCGGAATGTATGCACTTGTATTCTTGCTGGCTATGGCTCTTACAGGATTGACGTGGTCTTTCCAGTGGTACAGGACAGGATTTTATAAAACCTTTGGCGTGGAAGTGCAGCCCAGTATGGGACACGGCAACGCGGCAGCCAATGCGACCGCCAAAGGCGGTAAGCGGGACGGTAAACCGGAGGGTAGGGAAGGCCGTGGCGCACACAGGTATTCTCCTTATACTAATTGGCAACAGGTATATGAACAGTTGGCCGAGGCAAATCCAGACTACAAGCAGATTAGTGTTTCCGACGGTTCTGCCAGTGTTGCTGTCCCCCGTTTCGGTAACCAACGGGGAACAGACCGTTATAAGTTCAATCCCCGTAATGGCGAGATTACCGAAACTACTCTCTATAAGGACCTGGATAACTCCGGCAAAATCCGTGGCTGGATTTACTCCGTGCATGTGGGCAGTTGGGGCGGTATGCTGACGCGGATACTGACTTTCGTTGCAGCATTGATAGGCGCAAGTCTTCCGCTAACCGGATATTACCTGTGGATACGTAAGAAGATAAAACGGAGACCGGCATCTCCTAAGTTCCTTTCTGCGGAAGATTAGCGTATTTTTCTGCAAAGGTTTATTCTTTCCACCACGGTGGAAAGAATAAATAGATACTACATTTTTCCCTAACAGTCGTAAAGGAAAGAGATAAAAGTGCCGGTTCGGCAGCTTAACTCCCGTGTATCCTCTCTTTTTAGCGAAGTATAGTTGTTTTTCCAGCGATATATATCGGATAGTTTTTGGTATTTCTTTTCGGTTATGAGCTAAATGATAATTCCAATATTAAGTAAATAGAGTATCTCAATTCCCCTCCTCCAACTGGAGGAGAATTAAGATAGCATTACTTGACCATTTGACTCATTTCTGTACCTGTTATGAACTATCACTCTGCATCCACTATTTTTCCGTAAAAAGTTCTTTCCGTTCTTTCAGGCCTCACGGAATCCCCTGTTCATCGACGTTACGGCTGAAACTTCCCGCCTTATAGTAGTTTCAGGTATCTTTCAGCTGAAATGCCGATGAACAGGGCGTTTGGAAAAAACTGAAAGACTGCAGGAAGAAAAAATACTTATTGAATAACATCTGAAAACAAGCGGTGTTATGATCCAGAATAAGCAATGCAATGAATGATTACATTGCTTGTTCTTATCTACAACAAGCAATGTAATTTCAGGCAAGTCCGATTCCGCATTTAGTGTAGCTTGCAAGTGAAAAAACGACCGAATAGCTGTATGCTAATAAGAGTCGTGTTTTCTTATGGTTTTACAAAAGTGATGCTGAACTATAGAATTTAGAGTAATAATTATTATAAAAAGAGTATTTATTTCTGTTTGTAAAACATTAATTGGTTGATAGATAGGTGGTTGTGAATTTGATGCTTGCGTCTCAATTTTGTAAGGGCATATTTGTCTGTAAATAATGTTCTACCTTTGTTCCGACAAAATAAATGAAATCAGAATATGAAAAATACATGTTTTGGGATGATAATAATATTTGCTCTAACATCTATCATGAAATCTATCATATACGCAACGATGTAAATAGTGAAACAGATTGGGATTCTAAGTTGCAAAATTTAAATAGTATAAGATATTTTGATACTCCTCCTGATAATTTGATGAATTATTTAAGAGCATTACATATAGAAGAATACAACTCCTCACACTCTAGTGGAACGAGTTTGGATGAATATATTAAATATACAGAACTTATGGTTGCTACTACTTTGCCTCCGGAGTATTATTTAAATGATATTAATGCCTATACAAATGAAATTGAAACAGTTAAAAATGTTACGGATTCATATAGCATTGAAAGAGAGTATGGGTTGTGGTTACATCAACAAAAATATAAAATAGCAATAGAAGAATATAAATAAATTATAGATTATGAAATATATTATTTGCATATTAATTTCGTTCACATTTTCTACTTTGTGTTTATCTCAAAATGAATTAAAGGTGGATGTGTCTTATTTAAAAGAGAAACAGTTTTTACTTATAAAAGTAAAAAACGAAAGTAGCAGCAAATCATTTGGACTATTTAATGGTCGTATTGGCACGAATGAGTTTGATGGTAGTATTATTTACATTAGGGAAAGCCCGCAAAGTCCTTTTTCTGATGACGCGATGTTTTTGATGTGGGAATATGATGAAAAAGCAGATACTTTAAAGAAATATCGTTCTATGAGTTGGATGAATCCAAATGAAGAAAAATGTTTTGGCATTACTCTAAAGAATAAAGAAAAGTGGTTGAATGCAAAAAGTATAGTTGTAACAACTAAATTATCTATTAGGATAATTAAAGAGGGAGATGCTTCAGTGGTAGGAAAAATTAAGTGCTTTGAAACTCTTGTAAATATACGATAATTAGGTGAAAACTATTATTATTAGCATGTTGTTTTGTGTAACATATTTGCATGCACAGACGAATTATTATACCACTACCAAGACATTTAATGAGAACGGTTACACTTATCAGTGCGATGTAGCTGCTTCTAGATTTGTTTCGCTTTATAATAAGAGCAATAAATGGATAAATATTTATCCGGTCTATAAAGATACAGGTAAAAGCTTTGTGCAAGATGAAGCCGGTGATGGCATTAAGCTGCTTGAAAGTGACACTTGGACACGTTCTAAACGTTTTTCTATTGTCAATTCCGCATTCTCTGCTAGTGAGAAACAGAGAATAAAGGGGCATGACTTTACTATAATAATGTATATAAATTCAGGTACTGGTAAAGTTGATGAAGTAAGCTTTGAGTTTCCAAATTTTAGACCTTACGCCACTATTCCCGTTTCTGTTTATCGTAGGATTGAAACCGAAATAAAGGAAAATATCTGGTACACTCCGACTACCGTGGGAAAGAAATTGAATTATATCTTTTATTGGTGGGCGCAAGAGCCTAAGTAGTGGTTAGTTTAAATAATTCGTCTGTACATATAAATTTGCTTATGAAAACTTTAATTGTTTCTATCTGTATTTTATTCTATGTGGCATATTTGCATGCACAGACGAATTATTATACCACTACTAAAACATTCAACGAGAGTGGCTATACTTATCAGTGTGACATACCCCCATATAACTTGGTTACACTTTACAATAAGAGTAATAAATGGATCTATGTTCATTCTATTTATAAGGATACAGGCAAAAATTTTGTGCAAGATGAGGCTGGTGATGGTATTAAATTACTTGAAAGCGACACTTGGACACGTTCAAAACGTTTTTCTATTGTTAATTCCGCATTTTCAGCCAGTGAGAAGCAAAGGATAAAAGGACATGATTTCAATATAATTATGTACATAAATTCAAGTACTGGTAAAGTGGATGAAGTAAGCTTTGAATTTCACAAATCCGATCCTTTTGCCACCATTCCTGTTTCTGTTTATCGCAAGATTGAAACCGAAATCAAAAAAAATATTTGGTATACTCCGACTACCGTGGGAAAGAAATTGAATTATATCTTTTATTGGTGGGCGCAAGAACCTAAATAGTAAGTCATTTAATTAATAATCGTCTGTGCGTATGAATTTGCTAATAAGAACTTTAATTGTTTCTATTTGTATCTTATTCTATGTGTCATATTTGCATGCACAGACGAATTATTATACCACTACTAAAACATTCAACGAGAGTGGTTATACTTATCAGTGTGACATACCCTCATATAACTTGGTTATACTTTACAATAAGAGTAATTCAAGTACTGCTAAAGTGGATGAAGTAAGGACGTAGGGAAAAAACTAAGTTATATCTTTTATTGGTGGGCACAAGAGTCTAAATGGTTAGTCGTTCTCTTCCTGTCATTTTGTACAGATAGAAAATCATTCTGTTTATTTCCTGTTTGCCTGAGAATGTCTTTCTTTGTAAAATCGAATAATAAAGCCAAATACTATGAGCAGAAAGCACTTTCTCGGAATCCTCCTTTTCTTATTGACCACTTGGGTTGTACAAGCCCAGGAAACAGAACGCCAATATCTTTCCGGCACCGGGCTGGGCAACACGGTGACCTGGCAATTCCGCGTCTCCGAAGGCCGGAACAGTGGACGCTGGAGTAAAATAGAAGTCCCCTCGCAATGGGAATTGCAAGGCTTC
Source organism: Bacteroides sp. 14(A) (assembly GCF_000526555.1). NCBI lineage: Bacteria > Pseudomonadati > Bacteroidota > Bacteroidia > Bacteroidales > Bacteroidaceae > Bacteroides > Bacteroides sp. 14(A). Next base: position 304,212 of record NZ_JAGH01000001.1, read on the forward strand.
GGCGAATACACCTACGGCCGCTGGTATAAAAAGCCGGGCGTGAAGAACCCTTCGATGGAAGAAGGCACATACAAACGTTCTTTCCGCGTACCCCGCAACTGGCAGGGACAGAACATACGTCTCTGGTTTGACGGTGTAATGACCGATACCGAGGTTTTAGTCAACGGGCAATCGGCGGGACCGGTGCATCAGGGCGGTTTCTATCGCTTCTCTTATGACGTAACGGAATTGCTGAAATACGGAAGTTCCAACCAAATAGAAGTACGGGTGAAGAAACATTCCGACAACCGTACAGTGAATGCCGCCGAACGTAAAGCGGACTGGTGGCTGTTCGGTGGAATATACCGCCCGGTATGGCTGGAAGCAAAACCGGCAACACATATAGAGCGTCTGGCTGTGGACGCGCAGGCGGATGGCACACTGAAACTGGATGTGTATTTGAAAGGGGTTACTGAGGAAGGGTACCTGGGAATAGAGGTAGAACCTTTGCAGAAAAAGGATACATTGTTCGAAGAAACGACAGTCGTATTTGTTCAATTTAAGGAAGGCGCATCTACGTTGCACTCCACAAGCCGTTGGGAAGATATTTGCCCGTGGACTCCGGAATCTCCCAACCTTTATCAACTTAGAGTGTATTTGTGTGATAAGAATACGAATCCACGTCACTTTGTGGATACCCGCATCGGTTTCCGCACCATTGATTTCCGTCCCCGCGACGGGCTCTACCTGAACGGTACGAAGCTGGTTATGAAGGGAATCAATCGCCACTCTTTCCATCCCGATGGTGGACGAACCACGAATAAAGAACTTAGCATACAGGACGTGAAGCTCATCAAAGAAATGAATATGAACGCTGTCCGTTCCCATTATCCGCCTGATGAGCATTTCCTGGATGCCTGCGACTCGTTGGGCTTGCTTTATATTGATGAACTGGCAGGCTGGCAGGATGCTTACGATACCCCGACGGGTACCCGGCTTGTTCGCGAAATGCTGACGCGCGATGTAAACCATCCGTGTATCGTGTTGTGGAGCAATGGCAACGAAGGCGGATGGAATACTGCCGTCGACAGCCTGTTCCGTACATACGATCCCCAGAAACGTCATGTCATCCATCCCTGGGCGGACTTTGACGAACTGGATACCCATCACTATCCCGCTTATCTCACAGGAGTGGCCCGTTTCACCAATGGCTATAAAGTCTTTATGCCTGCCGAGTTCATGCACGGCCAGTACGACCAGGGACATGGTGCCGGACTGGAAGATTTCTGGGCACGCTACACCGCTCATCCGCTCTTTGCCGGAGGTTTCATGTGGGCATATAGTGATGAGGCGGTGCGTCGTTCGGATCGCGGCGGGGCACTGGACAGTGAAGATTATAATGCACCGGATGGTATTCTGGGGCCTTTCCGGGAAAAAGAGGGCAGTTATTATTCAGTTCGTGAAGTCTGGTCGCCAATACATATAGAACCGTTGATGATTACTCCTTCGTTCCGTGGGGATTTCCGGGTATCGAACAGATATCTGTTTACAAACCTGGGTGCATGCTCCATGTGCTGGCGCGTGCTTTATTGCACGTCACCACTGAATGGTGATGGAGAAGGGGAAGTTGTGACAGTAGCTGACGGAGGTGCACGGGCATGGCGTCAGGTGCTGGACAGTGGAATGGTGCAGTTACCGTCATTGGTTCCCGGAGAAACGGGGTTTGCACGCATGAATCTGCCGGATAATTTCTTCAACGGAGATATTCTGGAACTTGAAGCTTATGGAGCAGATGGCGAGAGTGTCTGTACACGTACATTCCCGATACATTACGCGAAAGACTATCTGAAAGGTGAGTTACAGCCGAAGAGGGCAGATGCTCATCCGTCCGGTTCGCAAAGTGCGGCTGCAAGTAATTGCCGTGTTGAGGAAACAGATACTCTGATTACGTTGCGTTCTTCTGCCGTCACTGTCTCTTTCCGAAAGAGTGATGCCACTATCACTTCTGTGACGAGGAATGTTGACGGACGAATCATTCCGCTGAAAGATGGCCCTGTTGCTGTTGGGATGAAGATGGTGCTGGCTGATCTGTCGGCTCGTACGGAAAATGGAGATGCGGTTCTTTGTGCCCGTTATCGTGGTGCGGCGGACTCTATTGTTTGGCGTCTGGCGCCGGACGGATTGCTCTCGATGGATGCTGTGTTGCTGAACCGAGCTTCCGGTGGTGGTGGCTTCGACGATGCTTTCACGGACACGGAAGTGCTGAATCTTGGCCTTACTTTCTCTTATCCTGAGTCCGAGTGTTCCGGTATGCGTTGGATGGGACGCGGTCCATATCGTGTATGGAAGAATCGTATTCCGGGGGCAAATTATGGTGTTTGGCAGAAAGATTATAATAATACAATCACCGGTGAAAGTACCGAACGTCTGGTTTATCCGGAGTTCAAGGGCTATCATGCTAATCTTTACTGGGCAACTTTGCAAAGTTCTACCGCTCCATTTACGGTTTATGCGGCGAGTGACGGGATATTCCTGCGAGTATTTACCCCCGAAGAACCTCACGGACGTCAGGATGGCCTGAACACCATGCCCGACTTCCCTGCCGGAGATGTTTCCTTCCTGCTCGATATTCCTGCTATCCGTTGCTTCAAACCTATTAGTCAGCACGGACCACAGAGCCAACCGGGAATAATCCGTATCAAGAAGGGGGATGAGGGATTGAGATTGAATTTGATGTTTGATTTCAGATAAATGATAATTTACCAGCGTAGCGCTGGAGCAAGGTTCTCCTTCGGCGTGCAAGTAATCTTTCAGACGCGGATGACACGGATGACGCGGATTCTTTTTTCCTTCGGTGTGATATGCCGGTATGTATAGCGCAGCTTTAAAAATCCGCGTCATCCGTGTCATCCGCGTCTAAAAGATTAAAGTCCGCGTTCGTCCGCCTTATCCGCGTAGTCCGCGTACCCATTCCCTCGCCGCTAAATTATCATTTTCCTTATCATTTCCGTCAAACCCTGCACCGCCTGCTTTACCAGGAACTGCTATTTTTGTCCCAGCTATTAATCTAACTATCTGTTATAAAGAATACCATGAAAAAAGTATTTCATTCCCTTCTCGCCGCTTTCGTGCTGACGGCTTGTGGTTCGGAGAAACAAGCTCCGATAGACCGTGAAGCATTGGTGGCCCGTAACAATCCCCAAGTATCCTCATTCGATTCGTTGGCTTCGCTTAGTGTCGGCAACGGTGAATTTGCGTTCACGGTAGATGCTACCGGTTTGCAGACATTTCCGGCCATGTATAGTAAAGGTGTACCCTTGGGCACACAGAGCCAATGGGGCTGGCATTCATTTGCCAATCCTAAAGGATATAAGCATGAGGAAACACTGAAATCATTTGACTTCGGTCGTGGTCACGAAGAACTCTATGCCTGCCAGTTCAAGGAACCGGGCCGTCAGAAAGAATCTTCCGATTGGTTTCGTGTGAATCCGCATCGCCTGCATCTGGGCATTATAGGCCTCGAACTGGGCGAGGGAGTGAAAGCTTCTGATATTACTGAGATTCAGCAGACACTGAATATGTGGAAAGGTGAAATCACCAGCCACTTCATGTTGAATGGCAATGCTTTCGATGTGCAGACAGTCTGCCATCCTAACCAGGATATGATTTCTGCTTGTGTTACCAGTCGTGCGCATGTGGGGGTTAATCTGCGTTTTCCTTATCCTACAGGCGGACATGCCGATGATGCCTGCAATTGGAATGCGAACGACAAACATTCCACAACTATCGTTCGTCAGGATGCTCAAAGTGCTTTGTTGAAGCGTGTACTTGACGAAACAACTTATTACGTAACCCTACGTTGGGAAGGCAAGGCGAATCTGGCTGAGAAGTCGAAGAACTATTTCGTACTGACTCCTGAAGAAGATATGCTGGCCTTTTCCTGCCTGTTTACACCGAATTTTCAGGGAACCGTATTCGAAAGTGAACCTGCTGTCTATGCCGATGACAAAGCATTGCCCGCTTTCACCGAAACCGCTGCCGCCAGTGCTACATACTGGACGGATTTCTGGAAGAATGGTGCTGCCGTTGACTTCTCTCATTGCACGGATCCGCGTGCCAAAGAATTGGAACGTCGCGTGTTGTTGAGTCAATATCTGCTTGCTATCCAGTCGGCTGGAAGTGTACCTCCGCAGGAAACAGGTTTGACTTATAACTCCTGGTTTGGTAAATTCCATCTCGAAATGATCTGGTGGCATCAGGCATGGCAACCTCTTTGGGGACATGCCAATCTGCTGGACCGTACACTGGGTTGGTACGAAACAGTAGAGCCTGTTGCTCGTGAAATAGCACGTCGTCAAGGGTTCCCCGGCGTACGCTGGATGAAAATGACCGATCCCAGCGGTACGGAAGCTCCCTCGAATGTAGGTTCTTTCCTGATCTGGCAACAACCGCACTTTATCTATCTGGCAGAACTTGTCTACCGTGCCAATCCTTCGGATGAAGTGATTAAGAAATACAATCGTCTGGTGCAGGAAACTGCCGAGTTCATGTATGCTTTTGCAACTTATGATGAGTTTCACGGACGTTTCATTCTGAAGGGAGCTATCCCTGCACAAGAGACGTTGCGTGCAGCTACTACCATCAACCCGCCTTTCGAATTGTCTTACTGGCACTTTGCCATGCAGACCGCGCAGAAGTGGCGCGAGCGTGCCGGAGAGAAGCGTAATCTGGAGTGGGATGAGATGATTGATAAACTTTCTCCGCTTGCCTATAATGAGGATCATCTTTACCTTGCTTCTGAAGATGCTGTTGATACATACAAAGATATTCGTTTTACCAGCGATCACATGGCTGTATTGGGGTCTGTAGGTATCCTTCCGATGAATAAACTCATTCGTGACGACTACATGAAGAATACCCTGCACTGGGTGTGGGACAACTGGAACTGGGGTAAGACCTGGGGATGGGATTATCCGATGACTGCCATGAATGCCACTCGTCTGGGCGAGCCGGAAAAAGCTGTCGGTGCCTTGCTGATGGATAAGCGCACGAATACGTATTTGCAGAACGGGCATAACTACCAGGATGGTCGTCTGCGCTGTTACCTGCCCGGTAATGGAGGCTTGCTGACTGCCGTAGCATTAATGTGTGCCGGTTGGGATGGCTGCCAGGTGAAGAACCCGGGCTTCCCGCAGGATGGAACATGGGATGTCCGTTGGGAAGGTTTGAAACCGATGCCGTAACGGTATAGTAATGAACTAAATGCTGATAATGATTTAGGCGCGGATTACGCGGATTACACGGATTAATGGCTGCGCTATCGCACTATATTACAGGAAAAGAATCCGTGTAATCCGCGTAATCCGCGCCTAAAATTATATTCATAACCGAAAAGTAATGAAACAACTATTTTTTTATATCCTCATCTCTTTGTTGCCTGCTTTCGCCTATGCGCAATATACCACCGGTAATAAACCGCAAAGTGCCGGCGACCGCATCGAATCCACCTCTTACAATGATCATAAGCGGGGTGCTGCCCGTACCCTGCAATATCGCCCGGACGGTGAAGATTTTGTAAGTGTCAATGGAAAGAATCGCTATACTCGTGCCCTTTATGGCAGCCATACCGCTTTCCGTCTGGAAACGAGTGACCGTCCTATTTTTGCTGTCTACGAAAAGCGCAACAGTAAGAATATACATTTCCATCTCGTACTGGCTGATAGTTCAGTGACTCCATTGGAAGAAACCGCTTGGTGTGAGTCTCGTTACACTCCCGGACGGCGTTCCTATCATCTGAAGCACCCCTCCTGGGGAACAGATGCTGAGCTGCAAATCTCTGCTCTTGCTTTGCCGGATGAGGATGCTGCCATTTGGAAGATTACCCCCGTAAATATGCCTGTAGGCGCGGTTTTGCGCCCTATGTTGAGTGAAATCCGCCTGAACAGATTGAGTCGTAACGGTGATATGGGGGCCGATCCTCCCGGTTGTTTTGATGCACCCGAGCAACCTCAACAATTACAATCATTGGGTATCTCCCTTTTCGACCGGCAGGATGTTTATGTACTTGTACGTGACTATTCTTTAGTAGTACCTTCACAGGAGGAAGGCATTGCCCTTTATAATAAGTCTGAACAAGCCCGTGCCGATCTTGCCTCACGTATCAGGATCATAACTCCCGATCCATACTTTAATACTCTGGGTGGTGCCCTTGCCGTAGCTGCCGATGGCATCTGGGATGGTGAAGTCTGGTTGCATGGTGCTATTGGCTGGCGTATGCCTCTCAGTGGCTGGCGTGCTGCTTATACCGGTGATGCCTTAGGTTGGCACGACCGTGCCCGTACGCACTTCAATGCTTATGCCGCCAGTCAGGTGACAGAAGTGCCGAACACGATTCCACACCCTGCACAGGATTCAACTCTTGCTTTGGCACGTTCCGAAAAGAAGTGGGGAACACCCCAATATAGTAACGGTTATATCTGCCGTAACCCCCGTCGGAACGATCAGATGCATCATTATGACATGAATCTTTGTTATATTGATGAACTCTTGTGGCATTTCAACTGGACCGGTGATTTGGAATACGCCCGCCGTATGTGGCCTGTCCTGACCCGTCACCTTGCCTGGGAAAAACGAAACTATGATCCCGATAATGACGGACTTTATGATGCCTATGCCTGCATCTGGGCAAGTGATGCTCTTTATTATAATAGTGGTGCGGTCACTCATTCTTCTGCCTATAACTATCGTTCCAATCGCCTCGCAGCTATGATTGCCGAGAAGATTGGAGAAGACCCTGCACCCTATCGTGAAGAAGCTGACAGAATACTGAAAGCTCTGAATGCCCGCCTTTGGATACCCGAACGTGGACATTGGGCTGAGTTTCAGGATTTCATGGGGCATAAACGTCTGCATACCAGTCCCGGTGTATGGACTATTTATCATGCATTGGATAGCGATATCGCTGATCCTTTCCAAGCTTATCTTGCCACCAGTTATGTGGATCGCGAAATACCGCATATCCCCGTTCATGGTGATGGTTTGAAAGATGAAGGTTATGCTACTATCTCCACTACGAACTGGTTGCCTTATTCCTGGAGTATCAACAATGTTGCTTTTGCCGAAGTGATGCATACTGCTCTTGCTTATTTCCAGGCAGGACGTGCGGATGCAGGTTTTCATCTGCTCAAGAGCTCTGTCCTCGATGGTATGTATCTGGGTGAAAGCCCCGGTAACTTCGGGCAAATCAGTTTTTATGATGCTGCTCGTGGAGAGTGTTACCGTGATTTCGGGGATCCTATAGGTGTAGCTTCCCGTGTATTGATACAAGGACTCTATGGTATCCTTCCTGATGCCATGAACGGACGCCTGCTGGTGAAACCTGGCTTACCCTCCTCCTGGCCTTTTGCATCTCTGCATACTCCGGATATTGATTTTGACTTTAAGCATACTAATGAAACTGCAACATCCTATGCAATTATCCACCGATTACCTGCGGTACGTACATTGGAACTTCAGTTTCCGGCTCAGCGCTCGGAAGTGGCGAAGCTTACAGTCAATGGAAAGCCTGCAACATGGACATTGGTAGAGAACTCCATCAGCCGTCCGGTACTTTCCGTCGTTATCCCTGCTTCCTCGGATGAAAAAGTGGAAATTAACATTGAATGGGGCGGGGAAGTGCTTGGTAGTCCGACAAAGTCTCAGATAGAAGCTGTTTCAGCTGAAGCTCCTGTATGTTTTGTTCCGATGCAACAAGGGGATATGAAATGGTGGGTTCCTGTAGATAATCCGCTGTCCGCAGATAAGGATGATTCTATTCAGTTCTCCGCCTTCGCTAAAGTCAATTCTTCTAAGTGTGAACCGGTTGTGATGGATGAACAATTCAATTCTGCCGTTACAGATATATTCCGTAATGAGTATCTTTCACCTCGGTCTCCATATACCACTTTGCAGATACCCAAGCAAGGTATCGGTGAATGGTGCCATCCTTTGCATACGGTGGATATTGATGATTCCGGACTTCGCTCTTCCGTTCAGAAGGGAGTGTTGAATACTAAGCTGGGAGTTCCTTTCCGCACTCCTGCTGAGGGCCAAAATATAGCTTTCACATCCTTGTGGGATAATTATCCGGATAGTTTGACGGTCTCTCTCAAAGGAAAGGCATCCCGTGCCTATTTACTTATGGCAGGTAGCACCAATCACATGCAGTGCCATATTGACAATGGGCTGATCCGTGTTTATTATAAAGATGGTACTTGCGATAAGATGGCTTTGCGTAATCCCGATAACTGGGCGCCCATTGAGCATATTTTCTTTGAAGATGGTCTGGCTTTCAACCGACATGTTCCGGCGCTTTATCGCTTGCGTCTTAAAACGGGCGAGATCAGCAATAACTTTGGAGAAGAATTAGGCTTTCCAGGTGCCTCCCGTGAATTGGATGGTGGTGCTGCCATATTGCTTGAAATGCCCTTGAATCCTGATAAGAAACTTTCCCACCTCGTTCTTGAAACTCTTTCTAATGATGTGGTGATTGGGTTGATGGGAATTACATTACAACGATAATAGTATAATCACCACAGAGTGACACAGAGTCCCACAGAGTTCTGATTTCAAATTAAACTCTGGGGGACTCTGTGTCACTCTGTGGTGAAATTATATCAATGCCTTTACGAAACACCACACGAAGTATCCACAAACTACTACCTTAAACACTGTCCCTACCAGAAAACCAATCAGTGCTCCAATACCTGATTTTAGGGCATCCCTTGCACTTCTGTCTCCCAAGAGTTCTCCGATGAAAGCTCCTCCAAAAGGACCGATAACAATTCCCCACGGGCCGAGAAAGATGATTCCGACGATTGAACCTATCAGGCAGCCCCAACTGCCCCATTTACTTCCTCCGCTGTATTTGCTTCCAATCATGGGAGTGAAGTAGTCCAATACTTGCACTATCACTACCAGAAATAACCAAATCAGTAATTGCGATGTAGAAAATTGCGCCTTATCTGTAATATGGAGTAATAACAAACCGGCGTATGAAATGGGCGGTCCGGGAATTATAGGGAGGATACATCCCAATAAGCCTACTATGAGGCATAGACTTCCTAATATGATCAGTATGATGTCAAGCATAATAGAATCGGATTAGAATAATGTTGTTTGGGGGACTGATAATGTAACAAAAAAGGTCTAACTCCTTTTGAGAATCAGACCTTTTTTGTGTCGGAATGAGGCGACTCGAACGCCCGACCCCTACGTCCCGAACGTAGTGCGCTACCAACTGCGCTACATTCCGATACTTTGCTTACGAGTGGTGCCACCAGGAATCGAACCGGGGACACAAGGATTTTCAGTCCTTTGCTCTACCAACTGAGCTATGGCACCTTCTTCGTTTGCGGGTGCAAAGATAAATAGTTTTTTTAATACAGCCAAAGGATTTCTGAAAAAATAAAAGAAAATTCCCCCTGCGCCCGGTTTGTGTGAGCGCAAGAGGGAAAGTCTAAACAGGAGTTCTCGGGGATATTCCCTTATATATAATTTAGTCAATGTTCGGGTTGATGCTTTTCCAATCCTTAATAGCCGGAAGTACTCCCATTCCAATCACTTCGTCACGCAATTTACAGAGGTGAGCATAACTTTCTTTCAGCTTGGCTTCCTCTTCCGGAGTGCCTTTCAACTCTTTGTAGTGTACACCGTCTTTGGTGATTTCAGTTTCCATTGCCATCATGATGTGGTCGAAGCCATGACTGTGTACATACGTACCTGCAGGCCAACGGAATGGTTTACCACCCATGGCGGCAGCAATCATTTCTATGGAAACGTATGCCGGGCTTTGGAAAGAAGAGCGTCCGCGAAGATTGATGATGTTAGCGCCACCTTTGGTTACCTTGCTTTGGATTTCAGCCCATTGTTCAGCAGTAAGGGCAGGTGTGCCGATGATTTCCAACAGAGGTTTACCATCTACTTTAGCAGTTGAAGCATAAACAGCCATCTGTTCTCCGTGACCGCCATACGTACGGCAATTTTCTACCTTATCAGGAGAAATGTGGAAATGCTTGGCGAGTTCACTACGCAAACGGGTACTGTCGAGAGCTGCGAGAGTAGTTACCTGTGAAGGTTTCAGACCGGAATACAACAGAGTGATCAATCCGGTTATGTCGGCGGGATTGAAGATAACTACTACATGTTTCACGTCCGGGCAGTAAGCTTTTACATTTTTACCGAACTCTTCGGCAATGGCAGCATTACCTTTCAGCAGGTCTTCACGTGTCATGCCGGCTTTGCGGGCGGCACCCCCTGAAGATACAATGTATTTGGCTCCGGTCAACGCTTCTTTGATGTCGGAAGTATACGTAAGGTTCAGTCCTTCGAAACCACAGTGAAGCATCTCTTCTGCTACACCTTCCAGTCCCGGTCCATACGGATCGTACAGGCAAATATTGGGTGTCAAATGCATCATAATGGCAGTCTGTGCCATGTTAGAACCAATCATTCCGGCGGCTCCTACAATCGTAAGTTTTTCGTTTGTTAGAAATTCCATAACTTTTATGTATTTAAAAGGTGAATATAATTTTTCTTATCTTTAGTTTCCCGATACAAAAATAACTGTTTTCCAAGAGATTTGTTCATAGAAAAAAGTTATGGATTAGATTGAAAAGTTATGCCTTATGCTTAATCTTTGCTTAAAAGCGAAGATAAGCTGCATCTTAGCATTAAAAATAATCAAGCTTATTTTGTACTGCCTTCGGTTTACATTATCTTTGCCCCAAACGAAAGAAATTATGAGCATCGAATTAGGTAAATTCAATATCTTGCAGGTAGTCAAGGAAGTGGAGTTCGGTATGTATCTGGATGGTGGTGAAGATGGAGAAATCCTGCTTCCTCTGCGTTATGTGCCCGAAGGTTGCCAGCCGGGAGACGAATTGAATGTATTTATATATCTGGATAACGAGGAACGCCTTGTAGCCACAACATTGACACCGTTGGTGCAGGTAGGTGAGTTTGCCTGTTTGGAAGTAGCATGGGTAAATGAGTATGGAGCATTCTTGAACTGGGGATTGATGAAAGACCTTTTCGTGCCTTTCCGTGAACAGAAGATGAAGATGCAGGTAGGAAAGAAATACGTTATCCATGCTCATCTGGATGATGAAAGCTACCGTATCGTAGCTTCAGCCAAAGTAGACCGCTATCTTTCTAAAGAGGCAGCGCCTTATGAAGGCGGAGATGAGGTGAATATCCTCATCTGGCAAAAAACGGATTTAGGCTTCAAGGCGATCATTGAGAATAAGTATGGTGGCTTGTTGTATGATAGCGAGATATTCCAATCCTTGCATACCGGTGATCAGGTGAAAGCTTTCATCAAGCAAGTACGTGAGGATGGTAAGATAGACTTGATACTTCAGAAGCCGGGCTTTGAAAAAGTGGATGACTTCTCGAAAACCCTGTTGCAATATATAAAGGATAATGGCGGACAGATATCTCTGAATGATAAAAGTCCGGCAGATGACATTTATGCCACTTTTGGCGTTAGCAAGAAAACTTTCAAGAAAGGTGTAGGCGACCTCTATAAGAAACATCTCATCATTTTGAAAGAGGATGGCATCATATTGGCAAAATCCCCGAAGTCCTAAACAGATTAGGGAAATCCCTATATAAGAATAGAGAGAAACAAATGGATAGGGGATAATCTTCCCCTATTTTTGTTTCCAACAAAGAATAGACAATTCATAAACTAAGTAAAAAACGCTATCATGAAACGAATATTATTTATCCTGCTTGCCACTTTGAGTACTGCTGTTTGCAGCGCAGGCACGAATGCTATGAGTAATAGCAAAGTACGTAAGGAGACTCGTTTCCTCACAGATAAAATGGCTTACGAGCTGAACCTGAGCACCGAACAATACAATGATGTATATGAAATCAATTATGACTTCATTTCCGGTGTACGCTATGTAATGGACGATGTGCTATATGGTAATGAGTGGGCACTCAACCGATATTATGACTATCTGGATGTACGTAATGACGATCTCCGCTGGGTGCTTAGTAGCCGACAGTATGCCCGCTTTATGCAGGCGGAGTATTTTTACCGCCCCATCTATACCAGTGGAAACCGTTGGTACTTCCGTGTTTATATCACGTATACCAACCACAATCATTTCTATTTCCCCCGTCCGTATCACTACCGCACGTATGTAGGAGGGCACTATCGCACGCATCATAATAATGTGAGCTATTATCGCGGACGTTACAAACATCCATACTATAATGGTTCGTATCGAATTCGTGATACAAAATCCTATACAACACACCGCCGTTCGGATTTTGGCTCTGTAACTGTACGTCCCGGCTCTGACCGTGCGCCGTCGAGAGATGATGTGTACACTACCCGTCGCAGTAGTTCAAGTAGCAATCGCACTACCACTCCAAGCACTACCCGCAGGGAAAGTACGAACAGTAATGCAGCTACTAATACCAGCAGCAGTTCACGTCGTACCAACAGTAGTACGAAGAGTAGTGCTACTGACACTAATAATAGCTCGCGTACCAATAATAGTAGTTCACGTAATAGTGGCAGCTCTCGTACTAACAGTGGCAGTACGCGTACCAATAGCAGTAGTGAAACGAAGAGCAATACAAGCTCTTCCCGCCGTAGCAGCAGTACTACACCGAGTACCGGACGTAAGGAAAGCAGTTCTTCTAGTGTACGGAGTTCTTCCGGAAGCAGTACACGCAGCAGTGGTTCTTCTTCAACAAGAAGCAGCAGCTCCGGTAGTTCCAGCCGTTCTTCAGGTGGTCGTCGCTAAGCAAAAAACGAGCGAATTATTTGTGTATCTGCCGAATAATTCGTTCCTTTGCACCGCTTTCGCGCAATCGCTGTCAGGACCTACGAGAGAAGCCTGGTATGTTGCGTTGTAACGATCAAACAATTTAAGAATAATAACAATGGATTTAATTAAAATTGCAGAAGAAGCATTTGCTACCGGTAAACAACACCCGAGCTTCAAAGCAGGTGACACTGTTACAGTAGCATATCGTATCATCGAAGGTAACAAAGAACGTGTACAGCTGTATCGTGGTGTTGTTATCAAGATTTCCGGTCATGGAGACAAAAAGCGTTTCACTGTACGCAAAATGTCTGGTACCGTAGGTGTAGAACGTATTTTCCCAATCGAATCACCGGCTATCGACAGCATCGAAGTGAACAAGGTAGGTAAGGTTCGTCGCGCTAAATTGTACTATCTGCGTGCTCTTACCGGTAAGAAAGCAAGAATTAAAGAAAAAAGAGTTAATGGCTAATCAGCTATACTCTAATTTCGAGATAAAAAGAGGAAACTTCAATGGAGTTTCCTCTTTTTATTTGATTTAAGTAAACGATTCATGATGAAACTACTACATATTACATATTAAAAATGAAAAGGATTATCTTGTCAATGCTTTGCTTAACTGCATGCATCAGCCTTATGGCACAAAATATCAGTGGAAAACTGGTGGATGAAGCGCAGCAACCGCTTCCTTATGCTAACGTAGTGTTGCAAACCGTAGATTCTGCCTTTGTAACCGGAACTACTACTGGTGAAAAGGGTGAATTCAAACTTCAGAAAATCGTTGCCGGAGACTATCGGCTGGCGATTTCCAGCATTGGTTATCAATCGTTGTATCTTTCTCTCCAAGGCTTTGAACGTACTGCTGATGTAGGTACGCTAACTTTGGCAGACGCTTCGCAAGAGTTGGGTGAAGTAACTGTTACCGCTTCCAGCAGAGTGAGTCGGGCAGATCAGAAATTGATATTTCCCAGTAAAAAACAAATTAGTGCATCAAACAATGGTGTGGACATGTTGCGCCATCTGATGTTGCCCCGGCTTCGTGTCAATAGTATGGATGGCAGTGTAGGCATGACCGATGGTAGCAGTGTACAACTCTGTATCAATGGACGAAAAGCTACAAAAGAAGAAGTCACTGCCCTGTTGCCTGAAGAGGTTATACGTGTTGAGTTTCAAGAAGATCCAGGTCTGCGCTATGGCGATGCAGGTGCGGTGGTAAATTACATCGTTCGCCGTTATGAAGTGGGAGGCTCTTTCGGTTACAATGGTATGCAAAGCCTGAAGAGTGGCTTTGGCAATCATAATTTGACGGGAAAAGTAAATTTCAAGCAATCGGAGATTAGCTTTTACTACGGTAACCGCCTGCAATATTTCAACGAGATATGGTTCGATAAGAATGAAACGTTCACTTTTGAAGATGGTAGTCAGTACCATCGCAGCCAGTATGCTGAGGCAAACAAAAAGAAGAATTTGCAACAATGGGGTGCTGTAACCTATAATCTGCAAGAGACTGACAAGTATATGCTGAACGCTACCGTGGGCTTTTCTCACTATAATGATCCTGATTTACGAATGAAAGGCAAACTGTATACCGAAGAATTTCCCAATTCCGTAACCGATCGTGAAGAGTGGAATCATGACCGCAACCTCAGTCCTTATCTGGATCTTTATTTTCAGAAAAACCTGAAGCATAAGCAATTCCTGGCTCTCAATGTCGTAGGTACATATATTAATACCAAGAATCGTAGCAGCTATACCGAATTGTTGTCCGGAGAGCCGGTAGTAGATTACTATTCGGGGATACGCGGTAAAAAATATTCGTTGATCGGTGAAGGTATCTATGAGAAAGCTTTTAAAGATGGAGGAAAATTGAGTGCAGGCGTACGTCATACTCAGGGATATACGGATAATGATTATAATGGTACGCTGCAATACAGTTCGCAGATGAAACAGGCTGATACTTATGCTTACGCACAGTATAATGGTAAATGGGGTAAACTGGGTTATCGTCTCGGAATGGGTGTCACCCGCTCATGGTTTCAGCAGATAGGGCAGGAAGATTATGAAACCTATTCTTTGAACCCGCGTCTGAACCTGACGTATGCCTTCAACGATCAGTGGAGCATTTCACTGAATGGAAATGTCAATACAATGAATCCTTCGCTCTCGCAGTTAAGTGCTGTAGAGCAGCTGACCGATTCTTTGCAGTCGGAACGTGGTAACCCGAACCTGAAACCTTATTCTTATTACCGTTCTACTTTCCGTTTGAATTACAGTAAGGGCAAATGGGATATCGGATTGCGCAACCAGTATAACTACCGTGATAAGGCCATCATGCCTCATATTTATCGTGAGGATGATAGATTTGTCCATAGTTATGCTAATCATTCCAGTTTCCAGGACTGGACTGTCGGTCTGGATGGACGTGTAGGTATGCTTTGGAATGTGTTGCAACTGAGTGGAAGCATCGAAAGTCGTAAATATTGGAGTAACGGTATTGATTTTCGCCATACACAGCACAGCATCGGTTGGGATGTAGCTGCTACCTTTATGTATAAAAACTTCACAGCTTCTGTTGAATTCCAGCATAATAGTGATTATTTCTTTGGCGAAGTTCTGGCTACCGGTGAAGAGGCACATGCAATTGACCTTCAATATCGTTGGAAACGGTTGAATGTCGGACTGCGTATGTTCAATCCTTTCCAGAAGGATTACAAACGCAATGAGGAGGACTGGAACAAATATGCAGGATACAGCTATCAGTATCACATCGATGATGTTGCCCGCATGATTTGTGTTACGTTGTCATGGAACATCAACTTCGGACGCGATTACAAGAGTAATAATAAAAAAATGCAGAATAGCGATACTGACGCGGGGGTCTTGTAAACTGTAAAAACTATCAACAGGAAGTTAATACCTTGTCGGCAAGGAGTTAACTTTTTGTTGACAGGATATTGGCTCTTAGTGTACAGGGAGTTAAGGGCAGCGGAGCCTGGGGTGAAATATCGGTCTATTGTGGTGGCTTGAACTTCCATGTCCGAATGTCCTTGGGGGGAGCGTATGATGAATTTTGTTTTATCTGAATCTGAGTCCCTTTTTTCTTGATGGAGGTAGGATTTTTATAGTTTTTAGGAGTTGGTTCTGTTAGTATTTCTATCTCATTTTCCGGTGTGTCAATTACAGAAACCGACAGTCGAATGCTATTGGCTATAGTATTTCCATCGGCACTGCAAAAACTGAGATAAGCTATTAGCTCATCGTCTTGCCAGTCGGAAGGAAGTTGTAGTTCAGCGTGTTGGGAAGAGCGCAGTGCAGTTTTCGTATCATAAACGGCCGTTTCTTTGTTTTTGTTGTATACCAGTAACATAGCAATATCTGTATCTTCTGCATTCCCCATACCGCTATTGTCCTGCCAGTTGAAGTACATCTTATTTCCGTTTTGCGTAGCTGTACCTTCAAATATCGGCATTAGGGTTCCCATAGAAACCAATGCCCGGTCAAAGTCAATCCTGATTTCTTTTCCACTGCCAGTCACGGCTCTTTTCAATGTGTAGGACATAGCGGCGTTGAAGGCGGACTTATCTTGTGTAAATTCCTTGTAACCAATACGTATGAAAGGTTTTATAGCTTTCAGGAAGCTGAATGCCGTGGCGAATTTGCCACGTTGTTCCTGTTGCTTCGGTGTACGCGGATTGCTGACTTTGGCAGCCCGTGCGCGTATATAGTAGTTTGATTTCCAGCGGAACCCTACTATCGGTCCCACTTTACCGGAGAAACCTCCGAGAATGCCCTGGTTGATGATTCCCATGATATCGTGTTTTTAATTACTTGTTTCTGTCACTGCGCAAATATATGGAAAATAAATCTCTTCAACCCGCTTCCTGTGATTTTTGCGTTCATTTGCGTCATTTTGCGTAGTTAACTCTTTGATCTTCTTCATTGTATTATGACCTGTCTCCGTTACACCCGGAATGCACTTGCTCCGTATCAAGGCCGTACTTTCTTCGGTCAGAGGTACCTGTGAGTGGAGATGGTACGGAGCAAGTATCTGCTACATTTGGGCAGGCGCTGGAATTGGAATTGCAAAAGCGCGATACGGTTTTGGTATTTTAGGAGCGTACGTCAGTTGCTCATTCAAAATATATTTTTGAAATAAAAAATCCCCCTTCCCCGTTTTACCGGTAAAAGGAGGATTTCACTTAAAATTATGATGGACTTTTTATTTCAAGTCTCTCAGTTCCCAGCCCAGTGCACTGGCACCTAAAACAGCTGCATCAGAGTCCTTCAACTCAGACATCAACAATTTGGCTTTACCTTTATAGATGTTCAGCACATTGTCATCGATAGCTTTCTGGATGGGTTTGAAGATATAATCTCCGGATTTGGCCAATCCGCCAAACAGGATAATAGCTTCGGGGCTTGAGAAAGCGATAGCATCAGCAATAGCTTCACCCAGAATGTTGCCTGTGAAGTCGAAAATATCTTGTGCCAGTTTGTCACCTTGAACCGCTGCATCGTATACGTCCTTTGAAGTGATATTCTCAGCAGGGATAGAGCGAAGCAAACTTGGTTCGGTACGTGCAGTCAGGAATTCGCGGGCTGTACGTGCTACACCGGTAGCCGAGCAGTAAGTTTCCAGACAGCCGTGACGTCCGCATCCGCAAAGACGACCATTTTCGCGGCGTATGATAACGTGACCCAATTCTCCGGCAAAACCGTCGTGGCCATAAACCATCTGACCGTTGATAACGATACCGCTACCTACACCTGTACCCAGAGTAATCATGATAAAATCTTTCATACCACGTGCAGCACCATAAGTCATTTCACCGATAGCTGCGGCGTTAGCGTCGTTAGTCAATGCAGTAGGTATACCCAAGCGCTCCTCGAACATAGCTGCCAAAGGTATTACACCTTTCCAAGGCAAGTTGGGGGCAAATTCGATAGTACCGCTGTAGTAGTTACCATTGGGAGCACCGATACCGATACCTTTGATTTTATCTACACCGCCATTAGCGATAATCAAAGGCAACAGATTTTTGCAGACTGCATCTACATAATCATCTGCTTGATCGTGAGCGCCGGTTTTGATGGAACCGCTTGCAATAATAGTTCCGCGTGCATCCACAATACCAAAGACGGTGTTTGTTCCGCCTATGTCAATACCTACTACGTAGGGTTTTTCCATGCTTGAATTCATGATATTAATGTTTTGTTTAAAGGGTTAGTTAATTAGTATTATGGTTACAAATTACACAAAGAAAAACGACACTTCAAAATCTTTTTGAAAAAAAGTTCACCCTCTTTGCAACTTTTCGTAACATAGCTGCGTCTAATAGTGAAAATTAATAAGAAAACAGACTAAAACAGAGGTATACGTGATACAACTGAAAGACATTAACAAGACCTACAACAACGGAGCACCCTTGCATGTGCTCAAAGGCATCAACCTCGATATCAAGCGGGGTGAGTTTGTTTCCATCATGGGAGCTTCGGGTTCCGGTAAATCCACCTTACTTAATATATTGGGTATTTTGGATAACTATGATACCGGTGAGTATTATCTGAATGGTACACTGATCAAAAACCTCAGTGAGACTAAAGCGGCTGAATACCGGAACCGTATGATCGGGTTCATCTTTCAGTCGTTTAACTTGATTTCCTTTAAAAATGCAGTAGAGAATGTGGCGCTTCCGCTTTTCTATCAGGGAGTAAGTCGCCGCAAGCGCAACGCCATGGCACTGGAATATCTGGATCGCTTGGGATTGAAGGATTGGGCGCACCACATGCCGAATGAAATGTCCGGTGGACAGAAACAGCGTGTTGCTATCGCCCGTGCCCTTATCACTCAGCCTCAGATTATCCTGGCCGATGAACCTACCGGTGCTCTTGATAGTAAGACTTCCGTGGAAGTAATGCAGATTCTTAAAGATTTGCACAGTACGGGGATGACTATCATAGTGGTTACCCACGAAAGTGGTGTAGCCAATCAGACAGATAAGATAATCCATATCAAGGATGGTATTATCGGCAGCATCGAAGAGAATCGTGATCATGATGCTTCTCCATTCGGAAAAGACGGATTTATGAAATAAAAGAATGTACAATGTACAATTTACAACGTACAATTGAAGCTTCGCCAACATTCCGGAAGGCAAATTGTAAATTGTAAATTGTCAAATAGTAAATGAATATATGTTTGATATTTGGCAAGAAATATACGGAACCATTAAGCGGAATAAGTTGCGTACGTTCCTTACAGGGTTTGCCGTGGCATGGGGCATCTTTATGCTTATCGTGTTGTTGGGTGCCGGAAATGGTATCATCCACGCCTTCGAGCAATCGTCCTCAGAACGTGCATTGAACTCTATCCGCATTTTTCCGGGATGGACTTCCAAGCCTTATGCAGGATTGAAGGAGGGACGTCGTGTCCGTTTGGAGAATAATGACCTGGAGGCTACTGAAAAGTATTTTCCGGATTATGTAATCAGTGCCGGTGCTACCGTGCGGCAGAGCAATGTAAACGTCAGTTTTGGGCAGGAGTATGTGAATATCTCCCTGATGGGAGTACACCCCAACTATACGGAGGTAGAGACGGTGAAAACTGCTGACGGGCGTTTTGTTAATCAGAATGATTTGAAAGAACGCCGCAAGGTGATCGTTATACATAAAAAGACTGCCGATATTCTATTTGGCAAAACTCATACCGAACCTATCGGGCAGTTTGTCAATGCAAGTGGAGTAGCATATCAGGTGGTAGGTATTTATAATGACCAGGGAGACCGCGAAGCCAGTGAGGCCTATATTCCTTTTTCTACTTTGCAGACCATCTATAATAAAGGCGAACAGCTGAATAATATTATTTTCACTACTAAAAATCTGGAAACAATAGAAAGTAACGAGATCTTTGAGGCCAACTATCGCAGGGTAATTGGTGCCAGTCGTCGTTTTGATCCTCAGGACAACAGTGCCATCTGGATATGGAACCGCTTTACTGATTATATGCGGACACAAAACGCCATGGGGATGCTTCGTACAGCTATCTGGGTGATTGGTATTTTCACCTTGCTGAGTGGAATTGTAGGTGTTTCAAACATCATGTTGATTACGGTGAAAGAGCGTACGCGTGAATTCGGTATCCGTAAGGCTCTTGGGGCGAAACCATTATCTATCCTTTGGCTGATTATTGTGGAGAGCGTTGCTATCACTACTTTGTTCGGGTATATAGGGATGGTGGCCGGCATTGCCGTTACGGAATGGATGAACTCGGCTTTCGGTAATCAGACTATGGATGCGGGTATGTTCCAGCAAACCATGTTCTCGAATCCGACTGTAGATTTGAGTGTCGCCATTCAGGCTACGCTGACCTTGATTATAGCGGGAACGCTGGCCGGTTTCTTCCCGGCAAAGAAGGCTGTAAGCATCAGTCCGATAGAAGCATTGAGAGCGGATTAGTGGCTATAGTATGAATCACTAATCACTAAACATTAATCACTATTAACATGAGAATAGATATAGACTCTTGTGAGGAAATCCTCATCACGATTACAAGAAACAAGACGCGAAGCTTGCTGACGGCATTCGGTGTATTCTGGGGTATCTTCATGCTGGTGGCGCTTATCGGTGGCGGGCAGGGGATGCAGCAGGCTATGAGTTCCCAGTTCGAAGGCTTTGCCACGAATTCGGCTTTCCTGGTTTCGCAGAAGACGGGAGAGGCGTATAAAGGTTTCCGGAAAGGACGTTGGTGGAATCTGGAACTCTCTGATATTGAGCGTCTGCGCAATGGGGTGGCGGAAATTGATATCATCACTCCTTCTATCGCCTATTGGGGAAGAACGGCAGTGCATGGAGATAAGAAATATGAATGTAGCGTAAAGGGATTGTATCCCGAATATGAGCATATAGAGCACCAGGAAATGGCGTATGGACGCTTCATCAACGATGTGGATATTAAGGAAGCACGTAAAGTCTGCACAATAGGTAAACGTGTGTATGAAAGTTTGTTTCACCCGGGAGAAGACCCTTGTGGAAAGTATATCCGGGTAGACGGTATTTACTATCAGGTGGTGGGTATGTGCTCGTCCGAGGGCAACATGAATATTCAGGGACAGGCTTCGGAAGCAATAACATTGCCTTACACAACCATGAAACAAGCCTATAATCTGGGCAACCGGATACATGTGGCATGTTTCACCGTGAAGCCCGGTGTCAAAGTGACGGATATTCAGGATAAGGTGGAGCACATAGTAAAGGCGGCTCATTACATCTCTCCGGATGATAAGCAGGCAGTGATGATGCTGAATGCGGAGGCCATGTTCTCTATGGTGGATAATCTGATGACGGGAGTCCGAATATTGATCTGGATGGTAGGTTTGGGTACCTTGTTTGCCGGAGCTATTGGCGTATCGAACATTATGATGGTGACAGTGCGTGAGCGTACCACGGAAATTGGCATTCGCCGCGCCATCGGAGCACGTCCGAGGGATATCTTGCAGCAGATTCTTTCTGAAAGTATGGTGTTGACTACTATTGCGGGTATGGCAGGTATCTCTTTTGCTGTATTGGTATTGCAGGTATTGGAGGCTGCCGCCAATGATCCGGGGCATATCACTACTCATTATCAGGTTTCATTTGGCCTGGCTATCGGTACCTGTGCGCTGTTGATTGCTTTAGGAGTGCTTGCAGGTTTGGCTCCGGCCTATCGTGCCATGGCAATTAAACCTATTGAGGCTATCAGGGATGAATGATAAGAGGAGCGATAACTCCTTAATTTCCTAATATAAAAATAAAGAAACAATAATATAATAATAGTATGAAAAAGTATCTGAAAATCGCGTTATTGGTAGTTGTAGCTGCCATTTTCATCTTCACGTTTGTATTCCTTTACCAGAAGTCTAAACCCAAGATTACGGTGTATGATACAGTAACTCCGACAGTGGCCGACCTGGAAAAAACGACTGTGGCAACCGGAAAGGTAGAACCAAGGGACGAGATTCTCATTAAACCCCAGATATCGGGTATCATTGACGAGTTGTATAAAGAAGCGGGACAGACTATACGCAAGGGAGAAGTGATTGCTAAGGTGAAAGTGATTCCCGAACTAGGTACGTTGAACTCTGCCGAGAGTCGTGTGCGTCTGGCGGAACTTAATGCGAAACAGGGCGAAACGGACTTTGCCCGCATAGAGAAGTTGTTTGAAGACAAGCTGATCAGTCGTGAAGAATATGAAAAAGCCGAGGTAAGTGTAAAGCAGGTGCGTGAAGAGTTGCAGACTGCTAAGGATAACCTGGAAATTGTGAAGGAAGGTATTACAAAGAGCAGTGCTTCTTTCTCAAGTACGTTGATCCGTTCCACAATTGATGGTTTGATACTGGATGTACCGGTAAAAGCCGGTAACTCGGTGATCATGAGTAACACGTTCAATGATGGTACGACAATCGCTACGGTTGCCAATATGAATGATTTGATTTTCAGAGGTAAAATTGATGAAACGGAAGTCGGTCGTGTTCATGAAGGTATGCCTGTGAAGTTGACAATTGGTGCTTTGCAGAATCTTTCATTTGACGCTATACTGGAATATATCTCTCCGAAGGGGGTAGAAGAAAACGGTGCCAATCAATTTGAGATAAAGGCAGCTATACAGGTGCCCGATACGGTGATGATTCGTTCGGGGTATTCTGCTAATGCGGAAATTGTACTGGAACGTGCACAAAAGGCACTTACTTTACCTGAAAGTACTATTGAGTTCAGTGGAGACAGCACATTTGTATATGTGATGACGGATAGTGTGCCTGCCCAGAAGTTCGAGCGTAAAGAGGTGAAAGTGGGTATGAGTGACGGTATCAAGATTGTTATCAAAGACGGTGTGGACGGCAAAGCCAAAGTGCGCGGTGCAGAGAAGAAGGATAAATAAATGCCGGTGAAGTAACCTTGTATAATTCAATAATAACAGATTATGAAGAAGAACTTAATAATAGGATGTATGGCTGTTTTTGCTGTCTCGGTGCAGGCACAGGAGGGCTGGACATTGCGCCAATGCATCGACTACGCTATAGAACATAATATCAGTATCCGTCAGAGTGCTAATGAGGCAGAACAAAGTGCCGTAAGCGTAAATACGGCCAAATGGGCGCGTCTGCCGAACCTGAACGGTAGTGCAGGGCAAAGTTGGAACTGGGGACGTACGGATGTGCGTATAGGAGATGAGCAAAAGTACATTAGTGTGAGTAGCCACAGTACTAATATGTCTTTGTCTACCAATGTTCCTATATTCACCGGTTTACAGATTCCTAATCAGTATGCTTTGGCCAAACTGAACCTTAAAGCTGCTATGGCGGATTTGGAAAAAGCTAAAGAAGATATTTCTATAAATATTGCTTCTGCTTATTTGCAGGTACTGTTCAATCAAGAGTTACATCAGGTTTCTCTTGGCCAGGTAGAGTTGAGCAAAGAGCAATATGCCCGTATATCTCGTCTTGCGGAATTGGGTAAAGCGTCTCCTGCGGAGGTTGCTGAGGCGAAAGCCCGTGTTGCCCAGGATGAGATGAGTGCTGTGCAGACTGATAATAATTTTCAGTTAGCATTGCTTGATCTTAGTCAGCTTATTGAGTTGGAAACTCCGGAAGGATTCAGTTTGGCCGCTCCTGTAGTGAAGCTTGACTTGGAACCCCTTACTCCTCCGGATGAGGTCTATCAGACAGCTTTGTCGACTAAAGCTGCCATTCAGGCTGCACAATATCGTCTGGAGGGTAGCAAACACAACATCCGTATTGCTCAGAGTGCTTTCTATCCGCAATTGAGTTTTAGTGGTAGTCTTGGAACTAATTACTATTCTACCATTGACCGTAATTTTGGTGATCAGATGCGGGATAATTTCAGTAAGTATGTAGGATTTAGTCTGAGTGTTCCTCTCTTTAATCGCTTTACTACTCGTAACCGTGTGCGCACAGCGCGTTTACAGCAGGAGAATTATTCTCTGCAACTGGATAATACCAAGAAAACGCTCTATAAAGAAATTCAGCAAGCCTGGTACACTGCACTGGCTTCCGAAAGCAAGTATACCAGTAGTAGTACGGCAGCCAATGCCAGTATGGAATCTTTCAAGCTGATGAGTGAGAAGTATGATAATGGCAAAGCTAATGCCGTAGAGTATAATGAAGCGAAACAGAATTTGATGAAAGCCCAGTCTGATGAGTTGCAGGCCAAATATGAATATCTGTTCCGTACAAAGATATTGGACTTCTATAAAGGAATACCGATTGAATAACTTTTTTAGTGTCTTTCTCTTGAAAATCCTTCTTTGGCTGCGAGGCTGGGGGAGGATTTTCTGTATATTTGCCACATGACTCCTTTTATCAGTATAATTATTCCTTTTTATGGTACAGCAGACCCGGTATTGCTGCAACGCTGTATTACTTCTATCCGTGAACAGGGAATGGAAGAGGGGAGTTATGAAATCATTGTAGCAGACGATGAGAGTCAGACTACGGGGGGAGCACGTAATCGTGGAATGCAACAAGCGCATGGTGAATATCTTTTTTTTGTAGATGCTGATGATATTTTAGTACCGAATACACTTCGTTCTTGTTTACCTTTGTTGAAACTATACTCTCCTGATATTCTGAGGTTTGGTTTTAAGGAGTTTACCAGTGCCTCTTCGTTGGAGAAGCAGAATCCGACCAATCAAGTGCCGTCTTATGTAGAATACTCATCCGGTGCCCACTTCATGGCATTGAATAATTTTACGGGAGTTGTTTGGGCGCATTTCTTCCGTCGAAGTTTATTGGAGACGTCTTCTCTTTATTTCAGTAAGACGAGCCTTTTTGAAGATGAAGAGTTTGTTGCCAAAGCTTACTTCTTCGCCCGAAAAATGTTGGTGACTTCTTATAAAGTGTATGGTTATTACTGTTCATCTTCTTCTTTAACGAGAATGATTACTGAAGATGAATGCCGGAGGAGGGTATCTGATTTTAAAGAAATGCTTTTTCGGTTGAAAGCGTTTAGTCAGGCTTGTCAGTCTGACGCCTCTGTCGAGCGTTTGGAGGCATTGAATAGACGAATCCATTTTCTTGTTATCGACTATATCCGTCAGATGTGGCGGAATAAATGTAGTATAAATGAGATGAACCGGCAATTAGCTATCCTGAAACAAGCGGGATTAGTACCTTTGCCCTATAAAAAGTATTCTTGGAAGTATCGTTTGGTTTGTCCTGCCATTAATGTTTATATTCGTTTTGTTATATGAAGATATTGTTACTTGGAGAGTTTAGCGGGCTGCATTGGAATCTTGCGGAAGGACTTCGGGCATTGGGGCACGATGTCTGTGTTGCTTCTGATGGTTGTGGTTGGAGGAACTATCCGCGTGATATAGCTCTTGACCGGCCGACGGATAGTTTGCGTGATGGTATCTGTTGCCTTCTCCGTATATTGCGTCATTTGCCGGGTTTTCGGGGATATGATGTTGTGCAGATTATCAGTCCTTATTTTTTGCGTTTACGCAGTGAACGTACTTTGCCTGTTTACCGTTATTTGCAACGGCACAATGGCAAGGTCTTTTTGGGAGCTTTCGGGACCGACTATTATTATATTCGTGCTTGTATGGAAACAAGCACTTTTCACTATTCGGATTTTAAGATCGGAGACCGGTATCGTGATACGGCTTTTAATCAGATTACTCTTCAGGATTGGTATTATGGTGGGGCAGCTCGTGCCACTCGGGCTATAGCCGAAACTTGTAATGGCATTATCGCCTGTTTGTGGGAGTATTACGCTTCCTATCAACCTTACTTTTCAGATAAGACAGCTTTCATTCCTTTACCTATCGATTTGCGTGAGGTAACATCCCGCGTTCGCGGTGTGCCGGAGAAACTGAATTTCTTCATCGGTATTCAGTCTGCCCGTAGTAATTTGAAGGGGACTGATGTTATGCTGCCCGTTTTGCAAGAAGTGCAGCGCAAGTATTCTGAGCTTTGCCGCATCACTGAAGTGCATGATGTGCCTTATGCCCGCTATCAGCAGTTGATGGATGATGCTGATGTCCAGTTAGATCAGTTGTATTCGTATACCCCTTCCATGAATTCACTATTGGCTATGGCAAAAGGAGTAACGGTAGTGGGAGGCGGTGAGCCGGAGAACTATGAGATATTGAATGAAACAGAACTTCGTCCCATTATCAATGTCCTGCCCGACGAGCAAGATATTTATCAAAAGCTGGAAGATATAGTGCTTCATAAAGAGCGTATTCCGGAATTATCGGCGCAAAGTATTGAATATGTAGCCAAGTATCACGATCATGTGAAGGTGGCCCGCCAATATCTGGACTTCTGGGAAAAACATTAATCATTTCTTCTTGTATTTTGCCCTTGCAATAACTAAGTATTGTAAGGGCTAAATTTTATTAGGCAAAGTAATCATTTTCCCTTTGCCAAGGTAACTCGTATTATGTCTTCTAAGTACTTATAGATGCCCGATGTAACGTGAGTGAAAGATTATGAAACATACATCGGTAAAGATGTAATATCAGCGAAAGAATGTGTAAAATGATTATAGGTATCTCTTGGATTCGATACTGTATATTTGCTGTCGGTAAATTTTGCCTTTTCAAAAACAATAATAAAAAAGGATATAACTATGCGAAAACATTTTTGTCTTTTTCTGTTGGCATCTATTTTCTACAGTTATGCGACTCTTGCGCAAAACGCTTCTGCCAAAAATCCGGTGGTTCATGCCGATGTACCCGATATGTCAATGATCCGGGTGGGAGATACTTATTACATGAGTAGTACCACCATGCACATGGCTCCGGGAGTACCCATTATGAAATCTAAAGATCTAGTGAACTGGGAGTTGGTGAGTTACTGTTACGATATACTGGCCGATGTGGATGCACTGAACTTGAACAATGGTAAGAATGCTTATGGCAGTGGTACATGGGCAAGCTGCATTCGCTATCATAATAATATGTATTATGTGACAACATTTGCCGGCACCACCGGGAAGACCTATATATATACTACGAAAGATATAGAGAAAGGTCCTTGGAAAGCAATATCCTTTAATCCTTCTTATCATGATCATTCTGTTTTCTTTGACGATGACGATCGTATTTATATCATCTGGGGAGGTGGTAAACTGCATATAGCGGAACTGAAGCCCGATTTATCCGGGATAAAAGAAGGTACCGAACGTGTCTTTATAGAGAATGCCAGTGCTCCGTCAGGAGATAATGTCGGATTACCTGCCGAGGGTTCACAGTTATTTAAAGTAAATGGGAAGTATTATTTATTCAATATTACTTGGCCGAAAGGAGGAATGCGTACAGTGGTTATTCACCGCGCTGATAATATAAATGGTCCTTGGGAAGGTAGAGTAGCTTTGCAGGATAAAGGTGTTGCCCAAGGTGGCTTGATAGATACGCCTGATGGCAGATGGTTTGCTTATCTTTTCCGTGACAATGGTTCTGTAGGCCGTATCCCTTATCTTGTTCCGGTGAAATGGGAAGATGGATGGCCGGTTCTCGGAATAAATGGAAAGGTTCCGGAAACATTGGATCTGCCGGCAAGTAAAGGCTTGATACCGGGTATTGTTGCCTCGGATGAGTTTACACGCAAAAAGAAAGATGCGGCTTTGCCGTTGGTTTGGCAGTGGAATCATAATCCGGATAATTCTCTCTGGTCAGTTAGTGAACGGAAGGGATATCTGCGACTCAAAACCGGACGGATAGATACTGATTTCCTGTCTGCAAGAAACACGTTGACACAGCGGACGATTGGTCCGGTATGTTCAGGAACTACTTCTATGGATGTGTCTGATATGAGAGAAGGCGATTTTGCAGGGCTTGCACTTCTTCAGAAAAAATATGGATGGATTGGTGTGAAATATGAAAACGGGGTAAAGAAGATTGTAATGGTAAGTGCGCAGACTGACAAACCGGAAGAGGTGGAAAGTCTGCCACTGAACCAAAATACAGTATTCCTGAAAGCCGAATGTGACTTTACAGATAAGAAAGATATAGCGGATTTCTACTATAGCCTGGATGGTAAGAAGTGGACAAAAATAGGAAGCCAGCTCAAGATGGCTTATACTCTCCCGCATTTTATGGGATACCGTTTCGGACTATTCAATTATGCTACTAAGACTCCCGGAGGGTATGTGGACTTTGATTATTTCCGTATAAGTGACAGTAAATGAGATAACGAGTAATTATAAATCATAATTGATATTAGACATGAAAAAGGTGAAATCGACGCTTTCCGTGGGTAAGCGCATCATTTTGTTGTCACTTTGTATGACAATGTTTTCAGTGGCAGGTTTTAGCCAAGGGGCTAAAGGTAAAAAGGTGAAGGGTGCTCCGGTATTCTTGCAGGCGGTTTATCAGGGGAATGATCAGGTGTACAACGAGAATCCGTTGCAGGCCGGTGAGTTTTATAATCCCATTTTGCAAGGTTGTTACCCCGATCCGTCCATAACCCGCAAAGGGGATGACTACTTCCTGGTGTGTTCATCGTTCGCCATGTTCCCCGGTGTGCCTATCTTCCATTCAAAGGATTTAGTGAACTGGACGCAGATAGGCCATGTACTGGACCGTACCTCACAGCTGAAAGTACATGATACGGGTATCAGTGCCGGCGTGTATGCTCCGGCCATCAAGTATAACCCCAATAATGATACTTTCTATATGATCACCACCCAGTTTGCGGGGGGATTCGGGAATATCATTGTAAAGTCGAAAGATCCTTTCAAAGGATGGAGTGATCCTATCAAGTTGAATTTTGACGGTATCGACCCCTCTATCTTCTTTGATGATAACGGCAAGGCGTATGTGGTTCATAATGACGGACCGAAGCGTGGTGAAGAACTCTATAACGGACACCGTGTGATTAAAATCTGGGAGTATGATGTGGAAAACGATCAGGTGATTCCCGGTTCGGATCAGGTTATTGTGAATGGTGGTGTGGATTTGTCCAAGAAACCTATCTGGATTGAAGCTCCGCATATCTATAAGAAGAATGGACGCTACTATCTGATGTGTGCCGAAGGCGGTACCGGAGATTGGCATAGTGAAGTAATCTTTGTGAGTGACAGCCCGAAAGGTCCCTTTATTCCGGCTCCCAATAATCCTATCCTGAGCCAGAGATACCTGAATCAGAACCGGAAGAATATGGTGGATTGGGCCGGACATGCCGATTTAGTGGAAGGTCCTGACGGCAAATATTATGGTGTGTTCCTGGCTATCCGTCCGAATGAGAAGGGCAGAGTGAACATTGGCCGTGAAACGTTTATCCTGCCGGTTGACTGGTCGGGAGAATTCCCTGTCTTTGAAAACGGATTGATTCCGATGGAGCCGAAGTTGAAAACACCTAAAGGAGTGGAGAATAAAACCGGAAAAGACGGTTACTTCCCCAATGGCAATTTTACGTTCACTGAAAACTTCACATCTCCGCAATTGGATTACCGCTGGATTGGTTTGAGAGGCCCTCGTGAAGAGTTCATCTCAGTACTGAAAGACGGAGGATTGCGGATTACTCCTTTCCCGGTGAACATAAAAGAGGTGAAGCCTACTTCAACCCTCTTCTACAGACAGCAACATAATAACTTCTCGTTTACTACCACATTGCAGTATGTTCCGAAGACAGAGAAAGATCTGGCAGGCATCACTTGCGTACAGAGTGAAAAATTCAATTATGTCTTTGGCTTGACAAAAAAGGACAAAGATTTCTACATGGTGCTGGAAAGAACGGCAAGAGGTAAATCCGGACTTGTTGCAAGTGCAAAAGTAGATGTGAAGAATCCCATTCAATTGCGAGTAAAGGGTGAAGGAGATGGCTATGGCTTTTATTATTCAACGGATGGAACTGACTTCGTACAGTTAGGAAATACCGTGCCCGGTGATATTCTTTCAACGAACGTGGCAGGTGGTTTTACCGGTTGTCTGATAGGCTTGTACGCTACTTCTGCGAATGATATTGTTGTGAACAACCTGAAAGATGCGTATGCTGATTATTTCACTGTGGGGTGTGCCATAAATATGGCAAATCTGAATTCACCTCAACAGATGGCATTGATTACTTCCAACTTTAACAGTATCACTGCAGAGAACGATATGAAACCTCAACCTACGGAGCCTGTGGAAGGACAGTGGAACTGGGAGAGCGCTGATAAGATAGCCAACTTTGCCCGTGCTAATAAAATAGGACTTCGCGGTCATTGCCTTGTCTGGCATGCCCAAACTCCGGACTGGATGTTCCATGATGAAAAGGGAAATTTGGTTTCCAAGGAGGTACTGTTTGAGAGAATGAGAAAGCATATCCATACGATTGTAAATAGATATAAGGATGTTGTCTATGCTTGGGACGTAGTGAACGAAGCGATGACGGATGATCCGAAAGCAGAAGTTCCTTATCGTCAGTCTCTCTATTATAAGATTGCGGGGGACGAGTTTATAAAGAAGGCTTTTGAATATGCTCATGAGGCAGATCCCAAAGCATTGCTTTTCTACAATGATTATAATGAGACCAACCCGGCGAAGCGTGACCGCATTTATAATATGGTTAAAAGCATGAAGGCTGAGGGAATACCCATCTCCGGAATCGGAATGCAGGGACATTATAATACCCTTTCTCCTACGGAGGATGAGTTCAGAAAAGCTATCGAGCTTTATTCGCAGGTGGTTGATAATATCCATATCACTGAACTGGACGTTCGTATCAATACGAGAGAGCAGGGAGGACAGTTGAGTGTGAACCAGGATAACAGGACGTTGGAATTGACTCCTGAAGCGGATGCGGCGCAGGTAGCCCAGTATGATATGCTGTTCCGGGTGATGCGCGAATACAAGAATGTGGTTAGCAATGTTACTTTCTGGAATGTATATGATGGTGATTCATGGCTGGATCGCCGCCGTGGTAACCGTCAGCGTAACTATCCGCTTCTGTTTGACGAAAACTTACTGCCGAAATCGTCGTATTATAAAGTGTTGAATTTCTAAATAAAGGTATTTGCACAGTTAATAATCCGCTCTATATCTTCATTCGTCAGTAATGGATATATAGGGAGGCTTAACTCCTCATTATGGATGCGTTCCGTAATGGGGAGTTGTTGCATTCCATATTCTTTTTTCAACGCTTCCTGGCGATGGGGAGGGATAGGGTAATGAATTTGAGTACAAATGCCGTGACTATTGAGATAACGTTGCCATTCATCTCTGCGGGAAGAAAAGACGGGGAAGATATGAAAAACATTGGCTTCATTGATATCATCCGTATGGACAGTACTCTGTAATTCCAGACGCTGCCAGTCAATCCCTTCTTTATATAATTGCGCTATTTCCCTTCTACGGATATTATCCTGATCCAAACGAGAGAGTTTCACGGAAAGGACTGCCGCTTGCAACTCGTCCAGACGGCTGTTTATACCTTGATACCGATGTACATATTTCTCCGTGGAGCCATAATTGGCAATGGAACGCACTGTAGCGGCAAGCCTTGCATCGTGAGTGGTTATAGCGCCGCCATCTCCTAATGCCCCTAAATTCTTGGCTGGATAAAAACTGAAAGCAGCGGCATCTCCCAGATTACCAGCACGCAGAGGATGATTCCCTTTCCCCGGTAAACCTTTGTTCCAGACAGCTCCATGTGCTTGTGCAGCGTCTTCTATGACTTTCAGTCCGTAGCGGTTGGCTAACTTGCATATCTCTTTCATGTCAGCTAAACGGCCATACAGGTGGACGGGCAATATGGCACGCGTGCGGGAGGTAATCAGTGTCTCGGCATAGGCAGCATCTATATTGCATGTTTCGAAAGAAGGTTCACAAAGCATTGGCTTCAGGCCGGCACGAAGAATGGAAAGTAGGGTGGCAATGTATGTATTGGCGGGAACAATAACTTCATCTCCTGCATTCATCACTCCCAGTTCCCGGTAAGCCAGAAATATCAAAGTAAGAGCATCCAAACCATTTCCGGTGCCAACGCAATAAGAAGTACCGCAATAAGCAGCGAACTCCTCTTCAAAACGGGCTGTAGCTTCCCCGTGCAGATACCATCCGGAATGGGAAACACGCAACAGAGCATCCGACAGTTCGGGTTCGAAGGAGGCATTGATCTTTTGCAGGTCTAAATACTTTATCATAAGTGTAATTCGTAAACGTCATACATAATTGCTCTTGCGCCGAAACCTTCTTTTTGGAAGAGTAATCCCTCATTCAATATTTGTCCGCCGTGTTCGGTAGATATGCCAAAGTCGAAGTATCGCTTCTGCGCATAACGGTCGTATATTAATTGGTGGAAAAGCAGGTCGAGCGCACCGCATTTCTTTCCGCGTGGGGAAGCTGCGATGTATTGCACGTGGGCTACTTCGTCAGTCTCATACACAATGCATCCACCCAATGTTTCGGCTCCATCGCATACACGGAAAAGGGAAATCTGGCGGGGGAAATTGCTGTGCAGACGGGTAATCTCCTCTAGCGAATGTACGGGAGAGACACCGTATCGTTCGTGCAGGTTTTCTTCCAGTATCGGCCAGAAAGAAGCAAAGTCTTCATCTTCTGCAATCGTCAGTGAGGATGCCAGGGCTTTCTTCAGTTGGCGACGGCGGAGAGTACGGAAAGGCAGACGGTCGTCCAGTGGAATGACGGATGAGATGCTTCGTGCCACAAGGGTTGCACCCAGCCGGGTGAGGACATAAAGGTCTTCTTCTGCAGGATAGCGGTGATAGATATGTGGAATAGCACGATAGACTATCGACTGCACACTGCATTCCTTCTGCAGATAATCGAGTGCGGCATGAAATACGCTTTCTACTTGTTGCAGGGTGATGGAAGGAGAAAGGAGCATTCCGCCATACGTCAGTCCTTGATGGGAATAGAAACAACTGCCGGAAAGATTACCGGGAAGCAGGGCTGTTAACTTCCGGTTACAGAAGATCATTAGGGAACAATCCTGGAAACGGTCGGCATGATAATCCATATAGTCGCGCTGCATGAGGAACGTACCGTTTTTGGAGCGGCGCACGAAGCGGTCCCAGCGCTCTTTATCTCCTGCTGAGTAGCGGATTATATGCCATTCCTGATCGGTTGCCACACTTATTTCCATGTATCTGCCTGTCTTTTATATTACTTTCGGAATTCAAATATAGGTATATTTTTAAAGTTTTGCATATATGTCAGCCTGAAAGGCTATATGCGGAACTTACGTATAATTTAAATAACGTGAGTTTAGGTGGTTTATTATTTATGCGAATCATCAGGAGTTGAATTGGGATCATATCGGAAAAGTTACGAGCTACCGGCTACAAGCTACAAGTAGCTGCGCTATGTTCCGAAAGGCACTTGTAGCTTGTAGTCGGTAGCTGATTCATAACGGAATAGAAAAGAACAAAAGTGATTAGTGTTTAGTGATAAGTGATAAGCGCCATTCGGTATATTATTTTTTAGACGCGGATGACACGGATAACGCGGATTTAAAAGGCTGCGCTATAAAAGTGGATAAAAAAAAGATCCGCGTCATCCGTGTCATCCGCGTCTAAAAGATTATTTATCATTTAACTCATAACCCTACAGAGAAGAGCAAACCAAAGTTCATATGTCCCGTAACCACCTGTGTGACAAGAAACTTGGTGTTCCATCATGATCAGTCGTAGTGAAACACGAGTTCAGTCCTAGTGGGAGGTACCTTCAGTCGTAGTGGGAGATATCTTCAGTCGTAGTGGGAAGTACCCTCGGTTTAGCATAGTGAATGAATCATTGTGTTGTTCATGCCCCGCCATAACTGTGTCTCAACCGTACTTGCTCCGTACCTTCTTCGCTCAGAAGCACCTCTGACCGAAGAAATCCCGGACTTGGTACGGAGCAAGTGCATCTCGGGTACAGTCAGAAGTTGTGTAAGCCGTTTAATGTCGAAATATCCTGAAACTTAAAAAAATGTGTCTGAAAACGAAAAAGTTCATCTTTTTTCTTTCCGTCAGGACAGGATAAGAAAGACTATTCGTTATATTTGTAGCAATTTAAAAACCCGAACAAAATGAAAAGAATAACTTTGAAATTTATTCCCGGTGTATTTCTGGCAGTTATATTCCTGCTAAGTTCTTGTACTTCTGCATATAAGGTGACGAAGTCAGAGGGAACCATGGTGGCGATTGACTCTACTTGGGATGTGAACCCGGATGCTGAAGCGGTGGCACTGCTTGCTCCTTATAAGGCAAAAGTTGACAGTATCATGTATCGTGTGGTGGGTACTGCGGAAATGAGTATGGATAAAGGAGCTCCGGAGAGTTTGCTTTCCAATCTGGTAGCGGATGTATTGCGCAATGCTGCCGCACAAGTGCTGGGCAAGCCTGCCGATATGGGGCTGATAAATATGGGTGGTTTGCGTAATGTACTGACAGAAGGCCCTATCACTACCGAAAATATCTATGAGATATTACCTTTCGAAAATTCCCTTTGTGTATTAACAATGAAGGGAGTCTATCTGAAAGAACTGTTTAATAATATCGCTGTGCGTCATGGTGAAGGTATCAGTGGAGTACAGCTCCTGATTACGAAAGACGGGAAATTGCTGCAAGGTACGGTTGGCGGGCGTCCGATAGAAGACGATCAACTCTATACGATTGCTACAATCGACTATCTGGCTGACGGAAACGACGGGATGACTGCTTTGCCTCAGGCAGAGAAACGGGAATGTCCGGACGGAGCCACTTTGCGCGGCCTGTTCATGGACTATGTGGAACGTCAAACTGCTGCCGGAAAGAAGATCACTTCGCGTCTGGAAGGTAGAGTAACTGTGAAAGATGAGTAATCCTGCTCACCGAGAAAATAAATCATAATTCATAAATCAGAAATCATGAAACGATATATTCTTTTAATGTTGGCAGTCTGCTGCCTTCTTCCGGCATCAGCACAACAATCTATCCGGGAAATCTCCAAGGAACCCCTTTGTCTGCTGGCTCCCGACTCTGCACAGAAAACCAAGCAATTGGTGATTCTGCAAACAAGTGATACACATAGCCGCATTGAGCCCATTGCCGTAAATGCTGCCGACCGCTATGCCGGTATGGGCGGAACCGTGCGCCGGGCCACCTTTATTAAAGAGGCACGCAAGGTGAACCCTGATCTGTTGCTGTTCGACTGTGGAGATATCTCTCAGGGAACTCCTTACTATAATCTGTTCCAGGGAGAAGTAGAAGTCAAGATGATGAACCTTATGGGTTACGATGCCATGACGATTGGTAATCATGAGTTTGATTTCGGTCTGGAAAATATGGCACGTCTGTTCCGTATGGCAAACTTCCCGGTGGTATGTGCCAACTATGACGTAACAGGTACGGTGTTGGAAGGACTGGTGAAACCTTATACTACTTTCAGCCGCAATGGATTGAAGATCGGTGTCTTTGGTCTTGCTCCGAAGATGGAAGGATTGGTGCAGGCCGATAAATGTGAAGGTGTGGTTTATAATGATCCGATAGAAGTGGCACAGAAGACGACGGATCTGCTGAAGAACCAGGAAGGTTGTGATGTCGTTATTTGCTTATCGCATCTGGGTTATCAGCTTAAAGGTGCTCCTTGTGACGAAGAACTGGCACAGAAAACAAATAATATTGATGCCATATTGGGCGGACATACCCATACTTTCATGAAAGAGCCTGCTATTTATTTGAATAAAGACGGTAAGAATGTACCTGTGATGCATACAGGAAAAAGTGGAATTTATGTGGGAATGTTGAAACTGACACTTACAGAAGAAGAAGCCCAACCATCATTATAGATAATACATAATTAGTTGGGGGAGGATTTATTTGTATTAGGATGGTAATGAACTAAATGCTGATAATAGATTAGACGCGGATGACGCGGATAACGCGGATTTAAAAGGCTGCGCTATAAGAAGTATTAAAAAAAGATCCGCGTCATCCGTGTCATCCGCGTCTAAAAGATTATTTATCATTTAACTCATAACCCGTAAGAAATGAATAAATACCGCCAACGAACTACAAAGAAATGAAAAGAATAATTCTCTTGTTGTTGGCTATCCTTTTATGGGGTGGCACATCCTTGCTTCATGCCCAGGCAGAAGCCCCTTTTCTACCTTCAGCGGCAGATGCACGTTGCAAACAGTGGGTAGATTCCGTATTTTCCGGTTTGAACCTGCAAGAGAAAGTAGGGCAATTGATTGTCACCACTTTCCCGGCCAAGGCGGATAAGCAGAAAAAGAAGCAGATACGTGATCTTGTGAAGAAGTATAAGATCGGAGGTCTGCTCTTTGCCGAAGGTACGCCGGAAGAACAGGCAATACTGACGAATATTGCGCAGAAGAACTCCAAAGTTCCCGTTATGATCACTTTTGACGGTGAGTGGGGGCTCTCCATGCGTCTGGAAGGTACGCCCTATTTCCCAAAGAATGCGGCTCTGGGCTGCATTGAAGACAATCAGTTGATTTATGAATACGGACGTGAGGTGGCACGGGAATTTCGTGAATTGGGTGTGCATGTCAATTTTGCACCTGATGCGGATGTGAATACCAATCCTTTGAATCCGGTGATTCATGTTCGTTCGTTCGGTGAAGATCCGAAGAAAGTAGCCGAAAAGGTGCTGGCTTACAGTCGTGGGTTGGAAAGTGGTGGCGTGCTGTCCGTAAGCAAACACTTTCCCGGTCATGGAGATACGGACGTGGACTCGCATAAGGGACTGCCGGTGCTCTACTATAATCGTGAACGTTTGGATAGCGTCGAGCTGTATCCGTTCCGCGAAATGGTGCGTGCCGGATTGGGCGGTGTGATGGTAGGTCATTTGCAGGTGCCTGCTTTGGAACCGGACGCCAAAACGGCATCTTCACTTTCCAGAAATGTAGTAACGGGATTGTTGAAAGATGAAATGGGTTTTCAGGGCTTGGTGTTTACGGATGCGCTGGATATGAAAGGTGTCTCGTCTGTGCCCCAGCTTACTACAAAAGCCTTACTTGCCGGAAATGATATGGTATTGGTGCAGTACAACACCGCAAACGCTGTGCAGGAAGTGCTGAGTGCTGTGAAAGAGGGCGTTCTCTCTGAGAAAGAAGTGGAAGCGAAATGCCGTAAGATACTTACTTATAAATATTTGTTAGGCTTGCGCCAGCCACGCCCGCAGTTACAAGTTAGCGGAATGAGCTATCGTATCCATACGGATGAGGCGAAGGCTCTGGTAACCAGGTTGCGCCAAGCCTCCATTACGGTGCTTGGCAATCATTTCGGGATATTGCCTTTGACACCGGTCGGTGGTGCTCCTATTGCTCTTCTGAGTATAGGCGAAGGCAAAGACAGTGTTTTTGTGGATGAGATGAAGAAATTATCTCCTGTTCCTATGGAGTGTTTTCGTTTGACAAGAGAAATGTCGGAAGATGGCCGCCGTGAACTGGCGCGTAAGTTGGCGGACTATCGGCGTATAGTGGTCAGCGTATCGGGAAAAGATGCCGATGTGGTTGCTTATGCCGATTTCCTGGCGGGATTGGACTTGTCCGTGCCGCTGGTATATGCTTTTTTTACGTCTTATCGTGGAATGCAACCGTTAGAGCCTGCTTTGAACCAAGCCAGCGCCGTAGTGCTGGGACATTCTTCTGAAGCGGATATCCAACAATATGTGGCAGGTGTCATCTTTGCCAAAGTGCCTGCCCAAGGCAAACTTTCC
The DNA here is from genome assembly GCF_000526555.1 of Bacteroides sp. 14(A). Taxonomy (NCBI): domain Bacteria; kingdom Pseudomonadati; phylum Bacteroidota; class Bacteroidia; order Bacteroidales; family Bacteroidaceae; genus Bacteroides; species Bacteroides sp. 14(A). The sequence goes on from NZ_JAGH01000001.1 coordinate 341,664, forward strand.
ATGAGTATCGGAAGTCTTTATCAGGCCGGTGAGGGAAGTGTGATCACTCCGGGGATGAAGCCGGGAAGTATTATTCCCGAGGATTTGGGGATGAAGTCCAATGAGTTACATCGCATTGATGCTATCGTGCGGGCAGGATTGGCTGCCGGAGCTTATCCCGGTTGCCAGGTGCTGGTGCTGAAAGACGGTCAGACAGTGTATGATAAATGTTTCGGTATACATTCCGATAAGGATACCACTGCTGTACGTCCTACGGATCTGTTCGACCTGGCTTCTCTGACAAAGACTACTGCAACGCTGCTTGCTGTGATGAAACTTTATGATGGTGGTAAATTAAAACTGACGGATAAGGTTTCCCAATACTTACCTTTCCTGCGAAGTACGAATAAGAAGAATATTACGATCAAGGACTTGCTTCTTCACGAGTCTGGCCTGCCGCCTTATATTCGTTTCTATCTGGAGGCTATCGACCCGAACTCCGTGCATGGACCGTATGCTCAAAGTTGGGTGGATGAATGGCATCGCACGCGGGTAAGCGAACATAGCTATTATTGTTCGGATTTCAAGTTCAAGAAAGGACTGGTGTCGGAGAAAGAATCATCGGTTTACAACTTGCATGTAGCTGATAAGATGTGGTTGAATAAGAGCTTTAAGAATACCATCCTGCAAAAGATTGCCCGTTGCGAAATGGACAGTAAGCGGTATGTGTACAGTGATCTCGGCTTTATCCTGCTGCAACAGGTGGTAGAGTCAATTGTCAAGTTGCCGATGGACCTCTATCTGGCTAAAGAGTTCTATGCGCCTATGGGCTTGCAGCGTACCATGTACCTGCCTTTGCAGAAATACTCCAAAGAAGAGATAATGCCTACGGCTGCAAACGACTTCCTGCGTCGTCAGGACTTGTGTGGCTATGTGCATGATGAGGCTGCTGCCTGCATGGGTGGCATATCCGGTAATGCCGGTCTCTTCTCCACCGCCTCCGAAGTGGCTAAAATCTATCAGATGATATTGAACGGTGGCGAATGGAACGGTAAACGCTATCTGAGCGAAGCGACCTGCCGCCTGTTCACTACGGAAACTTCCGCTATCAGCCGCCGGGGATTGGGCTTCGACAAACCTAATCTGAAGGATTTGAAGAATAGTCCTTGTGCTGCCTCTGCTACCGCTGCCGTTTATGGGCATACCGGTTTCACGGGGACTTGCGCCTGGGTGGATCCGGAACACGGGACGGTGTACGTCTTCCTCAGTAACCGCCTGTGTCCCAATGTGTGGAATACGAAATTGGGTGAAATGAATATTCGCACTGATATACAGGAGGCGATTTATAAAAGTCTGAAATAGCCGGAACATAGAAATACGGGAGACACGGGAAATACAGCGTTTTTTACTAATTAGTCGAAAAAACTCTGTGTTTTCCGTGTCTTTGTGTTTGAAATACTATAACTTTGGTAGCCTTAATGTATAGATAATAATGAAGAAACTATTCCTATTCCTCTTGATACTATTCAGTTGTTGTGCCCGTTTTGATGCTCAGACACATCGCTTACCGGCACCGCAATCCCCTGTTACGCCTGTTGAACCTATCCTGATGCGTCCCTTTACCAATGATGCCCGCTGCCGGCAGTGGGTGGACTCAGTGCTCAACAAGATGAGTCTGAAAGAACGTATCGGACAGCTATTCATTTATACCATTGCCCCCCAACAGGATAAAGCAAACCGCGACCTGTTGCGCAAAGTAGTGGACGACTACAAAGTGGGTGGCCTGCTTTTTTCCGGTGGTTTAATGGAAAACCAGGTGGCACTGACTAATGAAGCGCAGAAAATGGCGGATATTCCGTTGATGATTACCTTCGACGGTGAGTGGGGACTTTCCATGCGTTTGCGGGGTACACCGGTGTTTCCGCGAAATATGGTTCTGGGCTGTATACAAAACGACAGCCTGCTCTATGAGTACGGGCGCGAGATGGCCCGGCAGTGCCGTGAGCTTGGCGTGCAAGTCAACTTTGCTCCCGTGGCGGATGTGAATATCAATCCGAAGAATCCCGTTATCAATACCCGCTCTTTTGGAGAAAGTCCGGTAAATGTGGCGGATAAAGTGATAGCTTATGCACGTGGACTGGAAGATGGCGGTGTACTTTCCGTAAGCAAGCATTTTCCCGGTCATGGAGATACGGATGTGGATTCGCATCATTCATTGCCGAAGCTGTCGTTTTCGCGTGCACGTCTGGACAGCGTGGAGCTTTATCCGTTCAGAAAGGCGATTCAGGCCGGACTGTCCGGTATGATGGTGGGACATTTGGAAGTGCCGGTGCTTGAGCCGAAACGAGGAGTACCTTCCTCGCTTTCGCGCAAAGTGGTGCATGATTTGCTGACACAGGAGATGCAGTTCAAAGGGTTGGTGTTTACGGATGCACTTGCCATGAAGGGAGTATCTGCCAATAACACGAGTATTTGCTTGCAGGCATTGCAGGCGGGGCACGACCTGTTGCTCGTTCCCCGGCGGATAAAGGAAGAGGTGGAAGCTATACTGGATGCCGTGAAGAGCGGTGAGTTGACAGAAGCGGAGATCGAAACGAAGTGTCGGAAAGTGCTTACCTATAAATATGCTCTCGGATTGTCGAAGAAACCTTTTGTCCGTCTTTCCGGTTTGGGAAACCGTATCAATACGGCACATACGCGTGATCTGATACGGCGTCTGAACGAGGAAGCGATCACTGTGCTGAGAAATAAGAACAATGTACTTCCGCTGGATGCGGATACTCGTGAAGTGGCAGTGCTCAATGTGGGGGATGCGAAAGAGGTACAGCCGTTCCTGAAAGAACTCTCCGGATATATAAATTCAGCCGGGACGAAAGGAAGTCCCACCGTCTTTCAGCTGAAGAAAGACTTGCAGCCTGCTGCACGCAAACTGTTGCGTGATTCATTGTCGCAATATAAACGTATTCTTGTTTGCGTCACGGAACATCGTCTGGCACCCTACCAACCATTCTTTGCCGAGTTTACTCACGATGTGCCGGCGGTTTATCTGCTTTTTATTCCCGGTAAGCAGATGTTGCAGATACGCTGGGCAGTGTCTGCTGCGGACGCCGTAGTATTGGCACATTCTTCGATAGATGATGTGCAGTGCCGGACAGCCAAAATACTTTATGGAGATGCAACAGCCGACGGATGTCTCTCGGCAAGTATCAGCAATTTGTTTGCCACAGGTACGGGGCAGGTTATTACTCCGAAGACACCACTTCACTTTGTGCCCGATGAGTATGGAGTGAACTCTCGTCTGCTGACTCGTATCGATGAGATTGCGAAAGAAGGAATTAAGGAAGGTGCCTATCCCGGTTGCCAGATCGTGATATTGAAAGATGGAAAGGAAATGTATAATAAGGCATTCGGAACGCATACCTGGCCGGGCGCTTCTGCCAATAGGCTTTCTGCATCCGTTATTCCGGGTGCTACTTTGCCGGTATCCCCGACGGATGTTTACGATCTTGCTTCGCTGACAAAGACTACGGCAACGTTGCTTGCCGTCATGAAGCTGTATGATAAAGGACGTCTGAATCTTACTGACCGTGTGTCGGACTATCTGCCTTGGCTTCAGGATACGGATAAAAAGGATATTACTGTCCGGCAATTACTGTTGCATGAGTCCGGATTGCCTTCCACGTTGTTGTTCTATCTGGAAGCTATCGATAAGGAAAGTTATGAAGGAACTCTTTTCAAGGCAAAACCCGATGCCGCACATTCTGCACAGATCGGTGTACGTACTTGGGCAAACCCGAAGTTCAAATTCCAGAAGGGGCTGACATCCAAAGTACGCACGGCAGAGCATACATTGCAGGTTTCTGATAGCTTGTGGCTGAATCGCTCCTTCAAGGAGGCATACCGACAGAAGATTATAGAAACTCCGTTGCGCGACCGGCGCTATCGGTATAGTTGTGTCGGCTTCATCCTGTTGCAGCAGTTGGTGGAAGCGCGTACAGGAATGTCGATGGATGCTTTTCTGGAGCAGGAGTTCTATGCTCCGATGGGACTGAAACGTACCGGATACTTGCCGCTGCGAGGTGCAGCTACCGCGGGAACGGCTTATGCCGGCATTGTTTCCGGTAGCCATGCTCCTCTGTCGAAAGCCGAAATTATACCTTCTTCCTTTGATCCTTTCTTGCGGAAGACTGTTCTTCAGGGCTTTGTACATGATGAGTCGGCAGCCTTCCAGGGTGGTGTATCGGGTAATGCCGGGTTATTCTCTAATGCAACGGAAGTAGCGCGAATTTATCAGATGTTGCTGAATGGTGGTGAACTGGATGGCAAGCGCTATCTGAGTCCGGAGACTTGCCGTGTATTTACTACTACGGTTTCACGCATCAGCCGTCGTGGTCTGGGATTTGATAAGCCCGACCGTCAGAATCCGGCAAAGAGCCCATGCGCTGCCGCTACCCCTTCTACCGTCTATGGTCATACCGGCTTTACGGGTACTTGTGCCTGGGTAGACCCGACGAACGGCCTTGTTTATGTCTTCCTGTGTAATCGCATTTATCCCAATGTATGGAATACGAAACTGATGAAGATGGATATTCGTACACGGATACAGGAAGTGATGTATCAGGCGGTGAAATAATTACGAGTTACAAGCTACGAGCTACAAGTGCCATGCGGCATAATTGTTCGTAAACATAGCGCAGCAACTTGTAGCTTGTATCTTGTAGTTCGTAACTACAAAAGGGAATAGCCCCCCGCTCACGCGGCCGGTTATTCCCTTTTTCACGTCTTGAAACAATCAATTAATACCAGTCAAACTTATTGTGTTGCAATGCAAATTATGTTAGAATGCAATACCCAGGCGTAGACCGAAGTTGCTCAAGCCATCTACACTGTATGTGAACAAGTCACCCTTGTTCGTGCCGTAGCTATAGTAAGCGGCAACGTGCAGACCCGGACCATAGGCCCATGGGTAGATGTTGATACCAATTTCCGGTGATACGTAGAAGCCCCAGGTGCTCTTGTTAGCTTCGTACACATTGAAAGTAGATTTGATTTCGGCATATTGAGGACCTACTTTCAATCCAACGTAAGGTTGGAAAGCGCTACCGCGGTCGAAAGTATAACGTCCGGCAAGGCCGAAAGGCAACTGGAACAAAGTGTGCTGTTGGTCAGTATTGATGCTACCGCCTTCACCTACGGGAAGTGTCTGGCGACCGAAGTATTCGTGGTTGCTGTGGTAGGCCAGGAAGGCACCAAGAGCAATGTTCGGAGTCACATAGTAACCACCTTCAAAACTCATACCCCATCCGCTGGCTTTATCAGCGAAGTGGTTGCTCAGGGGGAAGTTGAATTGCCAATCGATGTTGGCATAACCGTTATCGGTTAATTGTGCCTTTGCCGGCATGGCGAAGACGAGAGCCAGGGCAGTGATTGCCAGTACTCTTATAGAAAGATATTTTATTGTTTTCATACTTGTTATTGTTTTTAGTTATGAGATACTTCAGGCTGTACCTCTCTACTTAACTATTTACTACTAACAATTACTTATTAGTAAGGTAAGAAGATTGAGTGTAGGCTTGGTTCACACCTTCAATGGCCAATTTGGTGTTTACAGCTGTAGAACCGCTAAGCAATCCGCTCATGTAGCTTGTCCAGAGTATGGGCAATTTTTCCTTTTCGCCTTGAGTGGCTTCTAGGTTGAGAAGCTCGGTGATGAATGAACCGGTGCTATATGTATAAGTCACAGCATACGGGTAGTACCATCCGCCCCAGTTACCCCAGTAAGGTGCATCCCAGTAGCCCGGGTAGTTCCACCACCATTCGGGACGTCCGTAGTCATTAAAGTAGTAAGTGCTCTTGATGTAGCTGACCTGCAAACCGAGGTTGGCTTCTTCACGATCGTCTACACGGACAAAACCGCGATTGTTCATATTGGTAGCATAGGCTTGCAGAATTTCCTGAGCGCTCTCGTCTTTCCAGTATTCAGCTTCTTTCTTATCACCGATGATAAGGATACTGTCCGGCATGTAGTACGTTTGGAAAGCTTTGAAATCAGCTTTCGTGTCATAGTTGGTATAAACCAGATACTTGTTGTCCAGCTTATCCGTGTCAGGGTCTTTTTCGCAGGCTGCGAAAGTCAAGACCACCAATAATAGGGGAATTAATTTCTTCATACTTTTATAATGTTTAGGTTAAATATAAAAATCCTGCCCTGGTACCTCAGGCTTTTGGTACATGAACAAGATAAAAAATAAAAGGTTCAGAAGGGGGTATGTTAAATTTTAATCTTTTGCAGAAAAACGGGGCGCTCTGAATTGGGGGAATAGGTGCATAGACGGTATTTTACAGGCTATAAGTCCACAGCTGTTTCCTTTCATGAAAATTCAGTTTACCCCAAATGGTAACTGTGTTGACTCTACACGGTGACTCTATTTACACACCGAGGTAAAGCTCGTTACATATCGAGGTAAATGTCGTTACAATAAGGGGGAAGTGTCGTTACATACAGTGGTAAATGCTTTTACATATTTCAGTAAACTATTGGTAAATACTATTTGCTGATTATCAATAGAGTAACAGAATATCCTTCGGTAACCTTTTATTCTTTTTTATCGGGTTATGAACAAAATGATAAATAATCTTTTAGACGCGGATGACGCGGATAACGCGGATTTAAAAGGCTGCGCTATAAAAAAAGATCCGCGTCATCCGTGTTATCCGTGTCTAAAAAATAATATACTGAATGGTGCTAATCACTTATCACTAAATCCTAATCACCTTTATTCCTTTCTAATACTTTTTAGTCCAGTATCCGTTGAATCGTTTCCAGCTCTTCCGCTGTGAACTTTGTATTTTCTATGGCTTTCAGATTATCTGCCAGTTGGGCTACGGAACTTGCACCTATAATGACCGAAGTGACCATTTCATCTTTCAGCACCCATGCCAACGCCATTTCGGCAAGAGTCTGTCCGCGGTGGGCAGCCACTTCATTCAGTGCCTTTATTCTATTGAGCACTTCTTTTGTCAGCGCTTCTTTCTTCAGGAATCCACCTTTGGCAATCCGCGAATCTTCGGGGATACCATTCAGATAACGGTTGGTCAGCAGGCCTTGTGCCAGCGGTGAAAAGGCAATGAAACCGGTACCGTTTTCGCGTGCCTGTTGCAGAATACCTTCTTCTTCCGGTTCCCGGTTGAACATATTGTATCTTCCCTGATAGAGCAGGCAGTGCACATCCCTCTCTGCCAGATAGCGGTATGCGAATTCGGCTGCTTCTTTCGGGTATTTGGAAATACCCACATACAGGGCCTTGCCTTGGCGCACGATGTCCACAAGCGCCTGCAATGTTTCTTCGAGTGGAGTTTCCGGATCGTAACGGTGCGAATAGAAGATGTCTACATAATCCAGATTCATCCGTTTCAGGCTCTGATTAAGACTGTTCATCAGATATTTCCTGGAACCCCATTCACCGTAAGGACCGGGCCACATATCATGTCCGGCTTTGGTTGAGATAAACAGTTCGTTCCGGTAGGGCATGAATGACTTCTTCATAATCATGCCGAAAGTTTCTTCCGCCGAACCGTAGGACGGGCCATAGTTATTGGCGAGATCGAAATGCGTGATACCCTGATCGAAGGCGTAATGTGCCATTGCCTGCGAATTGGAGAAGGTGTTTACATCTCCGAAGTTGTGCCACAAACCTAAAGAAACTTCGGGCAGCAATATGCCGCTTCGCCCGCAACGACGATATTTCATGCCGTTGTCATACCGCTTGGAATCGGGAGAGTAAATGGGGTTTATCATATCATTCAGTTTAAGTGAGAAATGTACTTTTATCAGGAAACAAAAATAGGTAATTTCTCCGGAAAAGACCGTTTTTCTTTGTCTAAAAGTGAGCGGATTACAACAGATGCCCCGACTGGAAACAAATTATACTATAATTGGATAAGAAAATGTTATCGGAAGTTTCCGGAGAGCGCTATCTTTGCGGGGGTAACGGGAAAGAAAGGAAGGAAACCAGTTGACGAGTTGACAAGGGAACAAGGGGCTGCGCAATGCTCCTATGCCGCATGGAACCTTGTCCCCTTGTCAACTCGTCCCCTTGTCAACTTTCCCTCAAAACCCTAATAATAATGAAGAAAATAATCGCAACTATGGCAATCGGAGCTTGTTTGTGTTCCTGCGGCGGAAGCCAGAAGGAAGTGTATAAAGACTCTACCGCACCCGTAAAGGACAGGGTAGAAGATCTCTTGAAAAGAATGACTCTGGAGGAGAAAGTAGGTCAGATGAATCAGTTCGTCGGTGTGGAACATATCAAGGCAAACAGTGCCGTGATGACCGAAGAAGAATTGAAGAATAATACGGCAAATGCTTTCTATCCCGGCTTTACGGAGAAAGATATAGAGAAGTGGACGGAAGAAGGCTTGATCGGTTCTTTTCTGCATGTGTTGACCATTGAAGAAGCCAACTATCTGCAATCTCTCGCTATGAAGAGCCGCTTGCAGATACCTATTATATTCGGTATCGATGCCATCCATGGCAATGCCAATGCGCCGGATAATACGGTATATCCCACCAACATCAATCTTGCCTGTTCCTTTGATACGCTGATGGCCTATAAGATAGCCCGGCAGACAGCGAAGGAAATGCGTGCCATGAACATGCACTGGACGTTTAATCCGAATGTGGAAGTTGCCCGCGATGCCCGTTGGGGACGTGTTGGCGAAACGTATGGTGAAGATCCTTATCTGGTCACTTTGCTGGGCGTACAGTCAGTGAAAGGTTATCAAGGCGATTTGAATGGCAACGAAGATGTATTGGCTTGTATCAAGCATTTCGTCGGTGGCAGTGAACCCATCAACGGAACGAACGGTTCTCCCACTGATTTGTCAGAGCGTACACTTCGTGAAGTTTTCTTCCCTCCCTTTGAGGCAGGAGTGAAGGCGGGAGCCATGTCTCTGATGACTGCCCACAATGAGCTGAACGGTATTCCTTGTCATAGCAATGAGTGGTTGATGCAAGACATCCTGCGTGGCGAATGGAACTTCCCCGGATTCGTAGTCAGCGACTGGATGGACATTGAACATATCCATGACCTGCATGCTACTGCCGAAAATCTGAAGGAAGCTTTTTATCAGTCTATTATGGGAGGTATGGACATGCACATGCATGGTATCCACTGGAACGAAATGGTAGTGGAATTAGTGAGGGAGGGGCGTATCTCAGAATCTCGTATTGACGAGTCTGTACGCCGCATACTGGATATCAAATTCCGTCTCGGCCTTTTCGAACAACCTTATGCCGATGAGGCCGAAACCATGAAAGTGCGCCTTTGCGATGAGCATCGTGCAACGGCTCTTGAGTCTGCCCGCAATGGCATTGTATTGTTGAAGAATGACGGTGTGCTCCCTCTGGACGCTTCCAGATATAAGAAGATCATGGTGACCGGTATCAATGCCGACGACCAGAATATCCTGGGTGACTGGAGTGCTCCTGAGAAAGATGAAAACGTAACTACCATCCTGGAAGGTCTGAAAATGATTGCTCCCGATACTCAGTTTGATTTTGTAGACCAGGGTTGGGACCCGCGCAACATGGATCCGAAGAAAGTGGCTGAAGCTACCGCGCGTGCCAAGAGTGCTGATCTCAATATTGTAGTGGCAGGCGAATATATGATGCGCTTCCGTTGGAACGACCGTACGGACGGTGAAGATACCGACCGTTCAGATATCGACCTCGTAGGTTTGCAGAACGAGTTGATAGAGAAAGTGGCTGCATCCGGTAAACCGACTATTCTTATTTTGGTGAACGGACGTCCTCTCGGTGTGCAGTGGGCGGCCGAAAATCTTCCCGCTATCGTAGAAGCATGGGCACCGGGGATGTACGGTGGTCAGGCAGTAGCCGAAATTCTGTATGGTCAGGTGAATCCGTCCGCCAAATTGGCTGTTACGATTCCTCATAGCGTAGGTCAGTTGCAGATGATATACAACCATAAGCCGTCACAATACTTCCATCCTTATGCGGTAGGTAAGCCAAGCACTCCGCTCTATCCGTTCGGCCACGGCCTTTCTTATACTACTTACAAATATGATGACCTAAAATTGGCACAGAAAGAAATCACTAAGGACGGTACGGTGGATGTGAGTGTAAAAGTTACGAATACGGGCGACCGTGATGGAGTGGAAATCGTGCAACTGTATATCCGCGATAAATTCAGTAGCGTCACCCGTCCGGTGAAGGAACTGAAAGACTTTGCCCGCGTACCGTTGAAAGCCGGCGAAAGTCAGGTCGTGAACTTTAAGATTACTCCCGATAAACTGGCTTTCTATGATAAAAAGATGAAGAAGATTGTAGAACCGGGTGAGTTCATTGTGATGGTGGGTGCATCTTCTGATGATAAAGATCTGCTGAAAGATTCTTTCTTTGTGAAATAAAATACAGTTATTGCTTTTTTCTTTTAAGGTTATACCTTTCCGATGGTTAGGTATAACCTTTCTTTCTTTTATAACAAATCTTACCCCATAATAAAACAAATTCTACCATTCAGGATTAAAAAGAATGGTTATTTTTGTGACATGATACTATTTTAACCAATCAATATGGAAAACTCAAACTACATTATGAGGGAGATTACTCCCTTGTCCGACCGCGATTGTTTTTATATCGCCGACCGTCGCAAGACGGAGTTTACTTATCCTATCCACTGTCATGCCGAATTCGAACTAAACTTTACGGAACACGCAGCCGGTGTCCGCCGGGTAGTGGGAGACTCTGCCGAGGTGATCAGTGACTATGATCTGGTACTGATTACCGGCAAAGAGCTGGAGCATGTGTGGGAGCAACACGAATGTACTTCGAAGGAGATACGGGAAATCACGATTCAGTTCTCATCCGACCTGTTTTTCAAGAACTTCATGAATAAAAACCAGTTCGACAGCATCCGGCGTATGTTGGAAAAGGCGCAATGCGGCATTAGTTTCCCCATGCAAGCCATCATGAAAGTGTATAACTGGCTGGATAAGCTGGCTTCCGAAGAACAGGGATTCTATGCGGTGATGCATTTTCTGCGCATCCTTTATGAGTTGTCTTTGTATGATGATGCAAAGGTGCTGTCCAGTTCTTCCTTTGCTAAGATCGAGACATTCTCTGACAGCCGCCGGGTGCAGAAGGTACAGAAATATATTGCCGATCATTATCAGGAAGACATCCGTTTGAATACTCTGGCGGATATGGTGGGTATGACACCGGTTTCGTTCAGCCGTTTCTTCCGTTTGCGTACAGGGAAGACGCTTTCCGACTATATTATAGATATTCGTTTGGGGTTTGCTACACGCTTGCTGGTGGACTCGGCGCATACCATTGCCGAAATCTGCTATGATTGCGGCTTTAATAATCTGTCCAACTTCAACCGGATGTTTAAACGTAAAAAAGATTGTTCACCAAAGGAATTCAGGGAAAACTATAGAAAGAAGAAGATTGTGATATGATAATATTGTATCATTATTCTTCTTCGAAACCACGTACATTTGCAACAACGAACAAATCTTAGTTTTCTACCATGAGAAAAATATCACTTCTTTTTGGATGTCTGTTGTGTATGCTTGCTGCAACAGCGCAGATACGCGGTAATGAAATCCGTGTAATGGTTTCTCCTGATCATACCGATTGGAATTATCGTTTGAATGACAAATGTACATTTACCGTGAGGGTGCTGAAGGCTCAGAATCTTTTGCAGAACGTGACGGTGGATTATGAGCTGGGGCCGGAGATGTATCCTACCGAAGTCAAGAAAGGCGTATTACTGAAGAATGGTGAATTAAAGTTGCAAGGGACGATGAAGACACCCGGATTCCTGCGTTGCAAAGTGACGGCACATGTAGGTGACCGTAAATACGAAGGATTGGCGACCGCTGCTTATGCTCCCGAACAATTGCAGCCTATTACGGAGTTTCCTGCGGATTTTCGTGAATTTTGGGTGAAAGAGCTGGAAGGTGCCCGTCGGACATCGCTTCAACCCTTGATGACTCTGCTTCCCGAACGATGCACTGCGACAGTCAATGTTTATCATGTAAGCTTTCAGACAGATCGTTGGGGTTCCCGTTTCTATGGTGTCCTCTGTGTACCGAAAAAAGAAGGTAAGTATCCGGCTCTGTTGCGTGTGCCCGGTGCAGGTATTCGTCCGTATGCCGGCGATGTTTATACAGCGGAACAAGGTGCAATCACATTGGAGGTTGGCATCCATGGTATTCCCGTTACTATGGAGCAATCTTTTTATGATAACCTGATGAATGGTGCATTGAATGGTTATTGGACTTTCTGCCGGAATGATTTGAGGAATTTCTATTATCACCGGGTGATTATCGGTGCTTTGCGTGCAGTAGATTTCATCTGTGATTTGCCGCAATATAACGGGCAGGCACTTGGTGTGACAGGCTCCAGCCAGGGTGGGGCACTTTCTGTGATGACGGCGGCCCTTGATCCGCGCGTCACTTTCTTTGCTGCCGTTCATCCGGCACTGTGCGATCATGAAGCCTTTATGAAGAAACGTGCTTGTGGCTGGCCGCATTATTTCTATTATTATGGTGCTCCCGATGCTAAAGAACTGGAAGTGGTGCGTTATTATGATACGGCGAACTTTGCCCGTTGTCTTACAGTACCCGGCTGGTTCAGTTGGGGATATAATGATGATGTTTGTCCGCCGACTTCCATGTATGCCGCTTATAATGCGGTGACTTCTCCCAAAGAACTTCATCCATATCTTGAAACTGGTCATTATTGGTATCAGGAACAATGGGACGAATGGCTGGCATGGCTGTGGAAACAGATGGGAATAGGGAAATGATAAAATTGTTACTAAAACCTGATAATATGAGACACTTATTCTTATTGACTCTTCTTTTATCCTTTTTGGGTGCATGTACTCCTAAACCTGTTGAAAACTCATTCGTTCATGTGAATGCGAACGGACAGTTCATCCGTAATGGAAAACCCTATTATTATGTAGGTACCAATTTCTGGTATGGTGCCATTCTTGGTTCTGAAGGTGAAGGAGGCAATCGTGAACGTCTGCATAAAGAATTGGATTTTCTGAAAAGTATCGGTATTAATAATTTGCGTGTATTGGTAGGTGCGGACGGTGAAAATGGTGTGAAAACCCGTGTACAACCTTCTCTGCAAGTAGCTCCCGGTGTGTATAATGATACTATTTTAGCCGGATTGGATTACTTCATGAATGAGTTGCGCAAACGGGATATGACTGCCGTACTTTATTTGAATAACTCTTGGGAGTGGAGTGGTGGTTATTCTGTATATCTGCAATGGTCGGGACACGGTAAGGCTGTAGTGCCTGCAATAGACGGTTGGCCTGCCTATATGGAGTATGTGAAACAATTTCAGCAATCGGATAGCGCGAAGGTGTTGTTTGCCAATTATGTCAAAGACATCGTCACAAGAACAAATAGGTATAATCAGATAAAATATGTGGATGATCCAACGCTTATGTCCTGGCAGATAGGCAATGAGCCTCGCGCTTTTTCCGATGAAAACAAGGAGCCTTTCGCTCAATGGATGGCAGATGTTGCCGCTCTTATTAAGTCACTTGATTCCAATCATATGGTTTCTTCGGGAAGTGAAGGTGCTGCGGGATGTGAGGGGGATATTGCATTATATGAAAGAGTGCATGCAGATCCGAATATTGACTATCTGAATATCCATATTTGGCCTTATAATTGGGGATGGGTAAAAGCTGATAGTTTGAAAGAACTTCTTCCGCGAGCTAAGGAGAATACGAAGAAATATATTAATGATCACATGGTGGTTGCGCAGAAATATAAGAAGCCTGTGGTACTTGAAGAATTTGGCTTCCCTCGTGACGGTTTTCGTTTTTCTAAAAGTACTTCGACAGAAGTTCGTGATGAATATTATCAATGTGTATTTGATTTGATTCGTCAGGACCGGGAGAACGGCGGACTTTTTGCCGGATGTAACTTTTGGGCATGGGGTGGTTTTGCTGAACAGAATTCCGACCATATCTATTGGGAAAAAGGAGATGATTACACCGGAGATCCGGCTCAGGAAGAGCAGGGATTGAATTCTGTTTTTGCAACGGATACTACTGTTGAGATTATAAAAACTGAAAATGCAAAATTGAAATAATATGATGAATATCTGGAAAAGTTTGTTGGCCGTTTGCCTGCTGACCGCAATGTTTGGATGTGGGGCGAGTGCGTCTAAAAAAGCAAATAAGGAAGGTGCTGCAAAGCAGTTGCCCCGTCTGTGTGTGACTGGTACGCAATTGATGAATGAACAGGGCGATACGGTTGTTCTGAAAGGTGTCAGTTATGGGTGGCATCAGTTTTGGCCTCGTTTCTATAATGCTTCTACCGTAGCTTATCTTTCTGGAGATTGGGGTGCGGAGGTGCTTCGAGCTTCTATGGGAGTGGACTTGGATAGTGCCTGCTATGTGTACAAGCCGGAGTTTGGCATTAAGTGTGTCACGACAGTAGTGGATGCGGCTATTGAAAATAATGTTTATGCAATCATTGACTGGCATAGCCATAATCTGCGTCAGGAAGAAGCCAAGGAATTCTTTGCACAAATGGCAACCCGTTATAAGGGTGTCCCTAATGTGATTTATGAAGTGTTTAATGAACCGGTGGAAGATAGTTGGGAACAAGTGAAGGCTTATTCTGTCGAAATTATCAAAACCATCCGTGCCATAGAACCAGAGGCTGTTATTCTGGTAGGTTGTCCGCATTGGGATCAGGATATTCACCTGGCGGCAGATGATCCTATTACCGGTTATAATAATATAATGTATACTGTTCACTTTTATGCTAATACTCACGGACAATGGTTGCGTGACCGTACAGACTATGCTTTGAGCAAAGGGCTTCCGGTATTTATATCTGAATGTGCCGGTATGGAGGCCAGTGGCGACGGTGCGGTAAATAAAGAAGAGTGGCAAAACTGGCTGGACTGGATGCAGCAACGTTCCATAAGTTGGGTAGCGTGGTCTGTTTCGGATAAGAATGAGACTTGCTCAATGCTTCTCCCCTCAGCTTCTTCTGACGGCAATTGGGCTGATCAGGATATGAAGGAATGGGGGCAGATAGTACGCGATGAACTACAGAAAAAATAGAATCATATAATCAATTCAGACATTAAAGCAAGGGTATGGAACTGATACTGTTATTTTGTAAATATAGTATTAGTTCCAGATAAAATTGTACTTGTTTGCGCCACTGATATCATCTACCTTTGTCGTGAAAGATTTGTGACATATTAAATCTAATAATTATAGTATGAAGAACTTTATGTTGTTTCTGATGACGCTCTTCCTGAGCTGTCATGTGATGGCCCAACAGACCACAGTTACCGGTACAATTACTGACGGTACGGATGGTTCCCCTCTGATTGGCGCCAATGTCCTGGTAAAAGGAACCGGTACCGGTTCTATAGCGGACGTAAATGGGAAATTTAGTGTGAGTGTTCCGACCGGTAAAGATGTTCTGGTAATTTCCTGTATCGGATATAAACAGCAGGAAATTACCTTGAAGGCGGGACAAAAAGTTGTGAATGTGGTAATGAAGGAGGACTCTGAACTTCTGGATGAAGTGGTCGTTGTAGGCTATGGTACAATGAAAAAGAGTGACCTTTCAGGCGCCTCGGTCTCTATGGGCGAAGATAAAATTAAAGGCTCGATTATTACCAACCTCGATCAATCTTTGCAGGGACGTGCCGCTGGTGTGACGGCGGTAACCACTTCTGGTGCACCAGGCTCTTCCTCTTCCATTCGCGTGCGTGGTCAGGCTACTATCAATGCTAGTGCAGAGCCTCTGTATGTAATTGATGGTGTGATTGTACAAGGTGGTGGACAAAGTGGCGCTGATTTTGGTTTGGGAGATGCTTTGGGTAATGGTTCAGTATCTACTATTTCTCCATTATCAACCATTAATCCCGCTGATATCGTCTCTATGGAGATATTGAAAGATGCTTCTGCTACTGCAATTTACGGTGCACAAGGAGCCAATGGGGTTATATTGATTACTACGAAGCGTGGTAAGAGTGGTGAGGCCAAATTTTCTTATGATGGTATGTTTGCTGTTCAGCGTCAGACCAAGCGTCTTGAGACTATGAACTTGCGTGAATATGCAGGTTTCTATAATGATTTTGTCAATGTAGGTGAAGCGACAGAAAGTAACTATCTTTCAGACCCGTCTTTGCTGGGAAAAGGTACTAATTGGCAAGATGCTATTTTCCAGACAGCTTTGCAGCATCAGCATCAGGTTAGTGCACAAGGTGGTTCTGAAAAAGTTCAGTATTACGTTTCAGGATCTTATATGGATCAAGATGGTACTATTATTGGAAGTAGTTTTGAGCGTTTCAGTGTACGTACCAATTTGGATGCCCAACTGAAGAAATGGTTGAAGTTGGGATTGAGTGCTACCTATTCAAATACGGATGAAAGCCTTAAACTGGCAGATAGTGATGAAGGATTGATTAATTACTCTCTGACTACTATACCGAGCATTCCTATATATAATGTAGATGGTAGCTATTCTTCTGTTTCCCAAGAAGGTTACACTAATCCTAATCCGGTGGCTATGGCTATGGAGGATGATGTTCTATTAGCACGTCAGAAACTGACGGGTAACATATTTTTAGAGATTACTCCTGTTAAAAATTTGACTTGGCATTCTGAATTAGGCTATGATATTAGTTCTAGTAAAGCTGAACGTTATAAACCAATGATTGATCTGGGTACTTGGAAGCGTGCTTCAAATTCCAGCAGTATTCAAAAGAATAGTTCAAAGTTTTGGCAGCTGAAGAATTATATTACTTATAACGGGAACATTGATAAACATAGTTTTTCGGTAATGCTTGGACAAGAGTGTTGGGAATCCAGTTATGATTATTCAAGTGTTGCCAATACAGACTTACCGTCTGATAATGTACATAATCCGGCTTTAGGTGATGGTACACCCTCTATCGGATATGGTTTCGGTAGTTCGGCGATGGCTTCATTCTTTACTCGTTGGTCTTATAATTATGCAGATCGTTATTTGGCTACGTATACTTACCGCTATGATGGTTCTTCAAATTTTGGTTCTGAAAATCGTTGGGCAGGTTTTCATTCTGTAGCTGCTTCTTGGCGTTTCTCTAATGAAAAGTTCTTCGAACCGATAAGAAATATCATTAGCAACGGTAAGTTGCGTCTTGGATGGGGGCAAACAGGTAACCAAGGTATTGGTGGTTATAAGTGGGGATCTGCTCTTTCTATCATGAATACGGACCTTGGCAAGAGTTATCGTCCTGCTAATATTGCTAATACGGGTATAAAGTGGGAATCCCAAGAGCAAATTAATGTCGGTTTGGATTTAGGTTTCTTCGATGATCGCGTTAATCTGACAGTAGATTGGTATAAGAAAGAATCTAAGGATATGTTGATGCAAATGCAATTGCCTTCCTATATGGGTACAAGTGGTAATGCATCTTCTGCACTGGCGGCACCTTGGGGTAACTACGGTCATATTCGGAATACAGGTTGGGAAATCACATTGAATACTCATCCGTTGATTGGTACTTTTCAGTGGGATTCTGACTTTCAGATTTCCTTCAATCGCAATAAGCTAATTGCTTTGTCGGGTACAAGTGCTGCCCAGATTGTGGGTTATGGTCAGTGGACCGATGTTGTTAGTGTGACCAATGTAGGTGAATCTCTATATAACTTCTACGGTTATGTGTGCGATGGGGTTTATAAGGATCTGGAAGATTTGCAGACTTCCGCAAAACCGGCCAAGTATCCGGCAAATGGTGTCTTTAATAAAAACAATACAGTTTGGGTAGGTGATGTTAAATATAAAGATTTGAATGGTGATGGTGTGATTGATGAGAATGATCGTACTAATATCGGTTCTCCGATGCCTAAATTCACTTTTGGTTGGACAAATACATTCCGTTATAAGAATTTCGATCTTTCTCTGTTCATCAATGGTTCTGTAGGCAATAAGGTATATAACTATTTGAGTATGAAACTGACTCACATGAATTCAACCTGGACAAATCAATTAACGACTGTCGGTGGTCGTGCGCAACTTGCTCCTATTGATGCTACAAAAGACTACTCAAGTGGAGTCTCTGTAAATGGTGTGACGGTCTATCATTGGTATGATGATGTTACCAACGTGTATGTTACTAATCCTAATGCTACTATTCCCCGGGCATCAGTTAATGACCCGAATGACAATGATCGTGTTAGCGACCGCTATGTGGAAGATGGTTCTTATGTACGTTTAAAGAATATCACTTTAGGATATACTTTTCCGAAGGGGATGATTAAAAAGTGGGGTATTGAGAATTTGCGCCTTTATGCCAACATTCAGAACCTGTTAACGATTACCGGGTATGACGGTTACGATCCGGAGATTGGTGTTAGCACAGCGGCAGCCAATGTGATGGGTTTGGATAATGGACGTTATCCATCTCCTACAGTTTACTCGTTTGGCTTGAATATCACTTTTTAACTTTTAAATCTTGAAGGAATATGAAATTCAGTAATATTAAATATGGTATGTTTGCGGCTATATTGGCTTTAGGAATAACCTCTTGCGAAGACTTTCTTGACAGACCTACCGAAGATAGTTATAATACGGATAACTATTATCAAACAGATGATCAGTGCATTGCAGGTGTGAATTATTTGTATAACTCACCGTGGTATGATTTTCAACGTGGTTTTATTAAAGTGGGTGAGGTGCTTTCTGGTAACTATTATTGGGGTAGCAGTCCTTATCTTACTTTTACAGTGAATGGTACGGATGAAGATTTGGTGAATATGTCTTATTCTTTATGGGCTGTTATCGGTCATGCCAATACCGTATATAACAGTATTCAGGGGTCTCCTGCATCAGCGTCCGTGAAGAATCAGTGTATGGGTGAATGTTTGACATGGAAAGCTATGGCCTATTTTTATTTGGTGCGCTCTTTTGGTGATGTACCTATCGTACATGATAATACGGCCGATCTGGTATCTGGCAGCTATAATGAAAAATACAAGATTCAGAAAGCGGATGTTTATGAATATATCATAATGACCTTGGAGAAGGCAATGGAACTTTTGCCCAAATCACGTTCAGAGGGACGTATCGATTACTATTGTGCGGAAGGTTTGTTAGCTAAAGTTTATCTGACTAAGGCTGGTGTCTCTGGTTCTTTGGATGCTGCGGACCTGGCTAAAGCAGCTGATTATGCGAAAGATGTGATTGATAATTCAGGTCGTAGCTTATTAAATAACTATAGTGATGTGTTCCGCTTGGCCAACAACAAGAGTCAAGAAAGTTTGATAGCTTGGCGTTGGACTGCCAGTGGCAATGTTTGGACTGCACAAAATACGTTACAATCTGATTTGGCTATTGAAGGCTTTGATGAATTTGGTGACTGTTGGGGCGGTTGGGCTGGTATGTCTGTTGATCTTCAGGAAGCTTTTGGTGTGAAATTGCTGGAGCAAACTCCCGATGCCTGGGTGAATGGACCGGATTCCCGACGTAAGGCAACAATGATGTTGGCGGGTGATAAATACAGTTATTTCTGGGCTGATAAAGGTGGATTTGATTATATTAAATTTATCTATGATACAGATTTTAATGCGGCGGCAACAGGTTCTTTACAATCTTCTACTGGGTCTAACTCTGTGAAACACCTCTATGGTAATGCACAGGATCATGTGAATGGTACGGGCGTTTCTGCTGCCTATATGTATAGTAGTTTGGCGACTCACTTGTTGCGTTTGTCTGATGTCTATTTGATTTATGCAGAAGCAAAGATGGGAACAGCCAAAACAACTACAGACGCTGATGCGATAGATGCTTTTTATACTGTTCGTCATCGTGCCAATGCTACTTATGAGCGTCCATCGTCTATTACTTGGGAAGATGTATGGAAAGAACGTCGTTTGGAACTGGCTATGGAAGGTGATCGTTGGTTTGATTATGTTCGTGTATCATATTATAATTCACAATTCTGTATTAATGAATTGACCAGTCAGAAACGTAATTATTTCAATGGCTTGAACGATCTTTATAAAGGTTATAGTGAAACAGGAAGTTGGTCGGTTGATACCGCTTCTATGAGTTATGATACCACCACTTCCGCACCGAATGTGACAGTGTCCAGTTTCACTCTTCCCTTTCCGACGGAAGATGTGGTTTTCAATCCTCATTTGATGGAAGATCCTGTTCATGTGGATGTTCGTAGCGAGTACAGTTATTAATCTTAAACTTGTGACAAAATGAAATTAATGAATAAATATATAAGGAAAAGTCTCGTTTTAGCAGTTATAGCTGCGGCGGGATTTGCAATGATTTCCTGTGAAGATGAACCTGATAAATATGAGGTGGCAGGCGGTGTTCCAACAGTTCGTTACATTCGTTCACCAAAGGCTTCTGCTTCTGATTCGCTGATTGTTGCTGCGACTACTGGCAGCTCTATTTGCCTTGTGGGTGATAATCTGCGCAGTATCTACGAATTGTATTTCAATGACAAAAAGGCTGTTCTCAACAATAGTTTTATGACCGATCATACAATGATTGTTGATGTACCACAAACTATTCCTACACTAGTATCTAACAAAATATATATGGTGACACAAAGCAAAGATACTGTAACTTATGACTTTGAAGTTACAGTGCCTGCTCCGACGCTTACCGCCATGTCTTGCGAATATGCTCCTGTAGGTAGCGAAGTGAGCATTATCGGTAACTATTTTGTGGATGATCCTAATGTGCCATTGTTGGTTACGTTGCCGGGTAATGTGGAAGTTAAAGATTTTACTAGCATCTCTCAGAGCTCTATCAGTTTTGTAATGCCCGAATGCTCGGAAGAAGGTACGATAGATGTTACAACAATCTATGGTACTACGACTTCCACGTTCCATTATCTTGATACCCGTGGAATGCTGTTTGATTTTGATGGTGTTACGGGGCTGGGAAATCATGGCTGGCATGCCCGAGATATAATTTCTGACGCTACATCTATTTCCGGTAAATTCGTTCAGCTGGGTGATGGTACTTCTGCTATGACAGAAGATGGTGCATGGGACGACACACACTTCGCGTTCGAATATTGGTGCGGTTCTTGGGATACTCCACAAAACGTGACTTCGGGTGATGGCATAGCGCTTCATAATTTAGTCGATTTTACTGATTATGTTGATATGTCGCTGAAATTTGAGATGTATGTTCCATCTACTAATCCGTGGAGTGCCGGAGCTATGCAGATTTGTTTCGAGGGTTATGATAAAGTTACTATTTCAGGATATGCCATTGAAGGTTACAACGGCACCATAGCCGGTCCCAATGCCAAAGCTTTCAATGGTGAAGATGGCTTGGGCGATTATGGTCGTGCCTTGTATCGTCCTTGGACCACAAACGGTTCTTTCGATACCGGTGACAGCTGGATAACAGTGACCATTCCATTGAAAAATTTTAATTATACCAGACAAGGAGCTATGGCGACAGAGGTTCCCAGTTCACCGGGAGATTTTGCCAGCCTGACATTCTTTGTTGTAGGCGGAGGAGTGAATGGTACAGAGTGTACGCCGATTATCAAGCTTGATAATATCCGTGCGGTTCCCAATAAATAACCTTTAAAGATACTATAGATATGAACAAGACATATAAACTTTCGGCACTTTGGATGATGTGCCTCATACTCTTGGGTTGCTTGTCATTTTCGGCCTGCGATGATGGAGATGAAGAAGATACTAACCAATATAAAGGTGGTATCAGTTTGAATGTGTTTGGTCCCAGTCCTGTAGCCCGTGGCGGTGAACTCCGCTTCCTGGGTAGCGGAATGGACAAGATACAATCTATATCTATTCCCGGATGCGGGGAGATTACTGATATAGAAGTAATCAGTGCGAATGAGATACGTGTAACCGTTCCTCAAACGGCTGAAGTGGGATATGTTACTCTGAAAACACCTACGGGAGAGATTACTACAAAGACTAAGATTACTTATACCGAGCCTATAGGCGTAGAGACGATTACACCTAATCCGGTGAAACCAGGCGAAGTACTTGTCATCAAGGGTGAATATCTGAATCTTATCAAAGAGGTAATCTTCTTTGAAGAGTTGCCAGTGGGTGAGGACGACTTCATAGCTCACTCACGCAAGGAAATCCAGGTGAAAGTTCCAATGGAAGCAAGAACCGGTGACGTGACTTTGGCCGATGCTTCTTCCGAGGATTCCGATGCTTTGCGTAATTTAATCCATGTGAAGGGACTTGTTGTTATTTTGCCTTCTGTAGAAGCACCGCTTGATCTGACAGCAAAGAAACCGGGTGATGAGATTGTAGTGAAGGGTAAAGACCTTGATTTGGTGAATATTGTGAAGATGCCGAATGGGGAAGAAGTGGAATTTGATTATGCCAAATCAGGGGAAGGTGAAGAAACTATCACATTTATATTACCAGAGAATGCAACGAATGGCGCTGTTGTGATGATTCCCGCTTCGGGTGTGGAAGTAGCTATTGCCAACATTGGCATGGCACTGCCCGAAAAAGTAGTAGCAACTCCGGCTAGCGGACTGCGTGGTGGTGACATGATTACATTGACGGGTATCAACATGGAACTGGTGACTACCGTTACATTCCCAGGTGTGGAAGAGGCTGTGGAACCTGCTGCGAAGAGTGCTACCGAGGTGGAAGTGGTGATGCCTGTCGCAGCTATCAGTGGTGAATTGTTATTGAATACGGCAAGTGGTACTTCTGTACCGGTGGCTATTACCACTCTAAAACCTGAATTCATAGCATTTGTCAATGATGCCGTTTCTTTGGGCGGTGATGTAACTATTCAGGGTAAAAATCTAGATTTAATAGCTAAGGTCGTTTATACCGGTGGAGCCGAAGTGGAAGTTACTCCAACCTCTACTACGGAGTTGACCATCGCTATGCCTACAATGGGTACTGAATCGGGTGTATTAACCTTGGTAATGAGCAATGGGGAGAGCGTTGAAACAACGATTCTTACTATCAATGCACCCGAATTTTGCTACATTCCTGTATTGCCGGGCGAAGATGAAGAACTGAAGGGTGGAGAGATATTTACCATTGCTGTGGAAAATGGCGACAAACTGACCGGTGTGGAAGTGGACGGAAAAGTTGTCCAGTTTATTATCAATGGCAATACACTTGTCATAGCTGTTCCGCAGACAGCCAATGCCAATACAAAGGTGAAGTTGATATCGGCCAATGGATCGATAGAATACGCCATCGCATTTGTTCCTGCCACCAACATCAAGAATGAAGTTTGGAAAGGTTTGGTCGACATAACTTGGAATGAGGGAGGCCGTGTCATCATCCCGGCTTCTGCCTTCAAGGATGTGCCTGCCGGTGCCCGCATGGTGTTGCATTATGCGCAGAAGGTAGACGATTGGGGACAGGCTCAAATCAATTATGGTGATTTCTCCGGCATCAACTTTACAGAGGGTGAATTTAAGGTTAATGGAATGTTAGTCCCTACCGATATTTATGGCTGGACATTTGCCAATCGTTCTACGCCTTTGGTGTTGACACAAGAAATATTGAATAACATTCAGGCCAAACAGAAAGAGTGCGAAGGCATCAACGATGCGGGTATTATTATCCAAGGGGACAAATTGACATTCAGTAGCGTGACGCTGGAATGGGAAATCTCGCTTGAACAGGATTTGAAAAACTGTGTAGTGAGACAGGATGATCAATCTGTTTTGATGCCTTTCCCAATTGCTGTGACTTGGGATGACGCAGGTCGTTTTCGTATTTTGATTGATAAGGAACCTTCCATTAAGGACATGAAACTTGTTGCAGGAAAATCTGCTATTCATTTTTATGTAAGCGGAACAGGTCAGTTCCAAATCAATGATGCGAACTGGACAGCACTCACAACGATTGCCGAATGGAGCGATGCATCTGCCCGTGTTATGGAATTACTGCTTACTCAAGAGATGGTTGATTGCCTGAAAGGCGTGAGAGGGGACGGTTGGAGTTCCACAGGGTTGCTGATTCAGGGAGATGGAATGACCATTAGTAAGATAACCATATTACCCTAATGTTTAAAGATTGAATATTATGAAAATGAATAAGATATGGGCTGCCCTGTTTGTGGCAACAGCCTTTGGATTTGTATCCTGCACTGATACTGATGCACAATATACCATTCCCGAAGTGGAGGCACCTGTACTGGTGTCCACCACTCCGGAGGCGAATGCTGCCAAGGTGAAGAGAGGCGAAATCACCATTGAGGTGAAGTATGACAAAAACGTGTTCTTTGCTACGGAAGACTTGAAGCAAATTTCGTTTACGGGTGGCACGCTGATTAGTGCTGATGTATATGGGTCCAGTAATGTACTGACACTGACTGTAGAAGTACCCACACGCGAAACTGTGTGTTCTCTCTCTATTCCCGAAGGTGTAGTGCTGGGGCCGAATAAGATGCCTGCTCCGGCTGTATCTCTTCAGTTTACTACCGTTGCTTTGGATAAATCGTTGGTAAATGCTTCTGCTACTCCTGCTGCACAGAAAGTTTATGCATACTTGTTAGAAAACTTTGAGAGCAAGACTATTTCGGCTATGATGGCCAATGTGAATTGGAATACGGAAAAGTCGGAACAGGTATATCAGTGGACAGGTAAGTATCCTGCTATCAATTGTTTTGACTATGTGCATCTGTATGCTTCTGGTGCAAACTGGATTAACTATAGTGATATTACTCCTGTGAAAGATTGGTGGAATGCCGGTGGTTTAGTGTCTGCTATGTGGCATTGGAATGTGCCGACAAAGGCACCTGATGTTTTCTCTGAGGGGCTATGGACGGGCGAACAGGCTATGCCCGGTGATTGGAGTGGAAATGTTCAGTTGACGGATGATGCAGCAAAAGCTGCTTTTGCTGAGGCACAAGTGGGGAATAAAGTAAGAGTAACTGTAAAAGATATAGCTGCGGGTGCACAAGGCTCTTTTAAAAATAGTAGCTGGCTTGAAATCGCTCCAGGTATGGATTATTTTGATATTACAGGTGACTTTGAATTGGAGATTACCGAAGCTGTTCTGACATCTCTGAAAGATGGTGGTTTGATTATCGGTGGTCACGACTATACGGTTACTGGCGTTTATTTGGAAGGTGGTTCGGCAAGTGATACTAAATATGCATTCTATAGGGAAGATACGGATTTTGATGCAGACAATGCTTTGACTGAGGGAACTTGGGAGAATAAAGTCTTTACTGAAGATTTGGCTAAAGTTGCGGCTAATTTAAAACTGTTGCAAGATGAAGGCATTCCTGTAATTTGGCGTCCATTCCATGAGGCTGCCGGTGGCTGGTTCTGGTGGGGTAAGAATGCCACAAGCTTCAAGAATATGTGGATTGCCATGTTCAACTACTTTAAGGCAGAAGGGTTGAATAACCTGATCTGGGTATGGACTACTGAAACCGGTGATGACGATTGGTATCCGGGTGATGCTTATGTGGATATTGTGGGACGTGATATTTATACGAAAGATGCAAGCACTTGTGCTTCAGATTATAGTTCTATAGTAGTAGCTTATGGCAATAAGATGGTTGCATTAAGCGAGTGTGGCACGGTAGGCAAGATTTCCGAGCAATGGGCAGCCGGTGCACGCTGGTCTTGGTTTATGCCTTGGTATGACGCGGAAGACGCGGAAACGCCACATGCTGATCAGGCTTGGTGGAAAGATGCTATGGAACAAAATTTCGTGATATCCCGTGAGGACTTACCTGACATGAAGTAGTTGGTTGATAGAGGACCATAATCAGGGATCGGAAGCGGCTTTATCACAAGCAGGTGAAGCCGCTTTTTTCCCTGATTGAATAAGGTTGGAAAGAGATAAAATAGTATCAATATGTCTGTAAATTATCTGCTATCTTCGCAGAACTAAAAGGATAGAAGCATGATAAACGTAATTATGAGAAACATTAGATTATTAACAATGACTTTGCTTATAGGAAGTCTTGTCTCGTGTGGACCGGTTCAGAAATCACAAAAGGAGGAAAGAAGTTCAGTACGTACCTCTGAAACTGAGAACCTGCTTGCCAATCTTAAAAAAGTATCATCCCGGGGCTTTATGTTCGGGCATCATGATGATACCAACTACGGTATAGGTTGGGAAGGCGACGAAGGACGTTCTGATGTGAAGAGCGTTTGTGGAGATTATCCCGCAGTTATAAGTTTCGACTTGGGACATATAGAACTGGGTGATACTATGAGTCTGGATAAAGTTCCGTTTACTAAAATAAGAAAGGAGATATTGAATCAGTATAAGAGGGGCGGAATGTCATCTTTAAGCTGGCATCTGCGCAATCCGCTGACGGGGGGAGACTCCTGGGATGTATCGGATACGACGGTGGTGAAATCTATCTTACCCGGTGGAGCCAATCATGAGAAGTTTACCGGTTGGGTAAGTAAAGTATCAGCTTTTATCAATTCTCTACAAACAGAAGAGGGGGTAAAGGTTCCGGTACTATTCCGTCCGTGGCACGAACATACAGGCAGTTGGTTCTGGTGGGGCGAAAAACTTTGTACTCCCGAAGAATACAAGGCGCTTTGGCATATGACGGTGGATATCCTTCGTAACGATGGTGTGGATAATGCACTTTATGCTTACTCGCCTGGTTCAGAACCTCAGGATACCGCACAATATCTGAAACGTTATCCCGGTGATGAACTTATTGATCTGATTGGCTTCGACACTTATCAATTCGAGCGTGATACGTATCTCGCCAATCTTGAAAAATCACTTGCCATTGTGGACAGCATCGGTAAAGCGCACAATAAAGTAATTGCCATTACCGAAACCGGATATGAAGGCATCCCTGATCCGAAGTGGTGGACGGAGACCCTGTTGCCGGGCATTGGAAATTATCCGATAGCTTACGTTCTGGTGTGGCGTAATGCCCGTGAGCGTATCACTCACTTTTATGCTCCCTATCCCGGACAGACCTCAGCAGAGGATTTCATGACATTCTATAATAATCCTAAGACACTTTTTGCGGCAGACATAAACTCTTTGTATAAATAAGAAAAAACAATCAATATGGAAACTTTTAATGAGAAGGTAACAAGACTCTTTCAGAAGCATGAGGCACTGATAACAAGAACGAACGAGCCGATAGAGGAAGGAAACGGCATATTTACGCGCTATAAATATCCTGTAGTGACGGCAGCGCACACACCGGTATTCTGGCGCTATGACCTGAATGAACAGACCAACCCTTATCTGATGGAGCGTATCGGCATGAATGCCGCACTCAACTCCGGTGCCATCAAGTGGAATGGCAAATACCTGATGGTGCTGCGCATGGAGGGGGCTGACCGTAAATCATTCTTTGCCGTGGCAGAGAGCCCCAACGGTGTGGATAACTTCCGTTTTTGGGATTATCCGGTCACTATGCCCGAGGATGTGATTCCGGCTACTAATATATATGATATGCGTCTTACAGCACACGAAGATGGTTGGATATACGGTATATTCTGTGCCGAACGCCATGATGATAATGCACCCGTGGGAGATCTATCTTCGGCTACGGCTACGGCAGGTATCGCCCGTACCAAGGATTTGAAGACATGGGAACGTTTGCCGGATCTGAAAACTAAGAGCCAGCAACGCAACGTAGTCCTTCATCCTGAATTTGTAGATGGTAAATACGCGCTCTATACCCGTCCGCAAGATGGGTTTATTGATGCCGGAAGTGGTGGAGGCATCGGCTGGGCATTGGTAGATGATATGACTCATGCCGAGGTAAAAGAAGAGAAGATCATAGACTACCGTTATTACCATACTATTAAAGAGGTGAAGAACGGTGAAGGACCTCACCCCATAAAGACTCCAAAAGGTTGGCTTCACCTGGCGCATGGGGTACGGGCCTGTGCTGCCGGACTGCGTTATGTGCTCTATATGTATATGACGGCTCTGGATGATCCTACGAAACTGATTGCTACTCCCGGTGGCTATTTCATGGCTCCCGAAGGAGAAGAACGGATTGGTGATGTGAGCAATGTACTCTTTACCAATGGCTGGATTGCCGATGAAGATGGTAAGGTATTCATCTACTATGCGTCTTCGGATACGCGGATGCATGTGGCTACCTCTACTGTAGATAAATTGGTAGATTATTGCATGAATACTCCGGTCGATGGTTTGTCTTCTTCCGCTTCCGTAGAGACTTTGAAGAAGCTTATCGACAAGAACCTGAAATTAAACATTAAATATTAGGTATGAAGCGCTATTTTTGTACTTTTATGCTCTTTTTTTAATACCTGATACTTAATACCTCATATTTCATACCTATGGCAACACTTAAAGAGAAAATTGGTTATGGCTTTGGTGATATGTCTTCCTCTATGTTCTGGAAGATATTCTCCTATTATCTGCCTATATTCTATTCTAATATATACGGGCTGAGCCTGGCGGACACAGGTGTCCTACTGTTAGTAACGCGCATTTGGGATGCGGTATCCGATCCGATGATGGGAATCATTGCCGACCGAACACATACGCGATGGGGAAAATACCGTCCTTATCTGCTGTGGATTTCTCTTCCGTTTGCTGTTTGCGGTATATTGATGTTTACCACGCCCGATTTTGGACCTACGGGGAAACTCGTCTGGGCCTACGTTACTTACATTCTGATGATGACGGTTTATACAGCTATCAATGTTCCTTATGGGGCTATGCTGGGAGTGATGACGGACGATTCGGATACGAAAACCGTGTTCTCTTCTTACCGGATGTTTTTTGCCTATGGTGGTAGTTTTATAGCCTTGTTTGCTTGGGAACCGCTTTGTACATGGTTCAGGGAGATGACTGGTTCAGTGACCGTCAGTTGGCAATATTCCATGATTGTGATTGCTGCATTGTGCTTTGTTGTGTTCTTGCTTTGCTTCAGTATGACGAGGGAATATGTAAAGAGTGTCTCTACAGTTTCTATCGGGAAGGACTTCAAGTCGTTGTTGTCCAATGTTCCCTGGTGGTTGCTGATAGGTGCGGCATTGTGTTCTAACTTGTTTAATACGGTGCGTGGTGCTACGGCTGCTTATTTCTTTAAAGATTATATAGGTGACAGTATCTTTTTAAACTTGGGTGACTTCACGATTTTGTTCTATGCGGGGTTATTCCTCGGAGTGGGTGAAGTTTCTAATATGATAGGGGTAGTACTGGCTGTTCCCCTTTCGCGTGGGTTGGGTAAGAAGTCTACCTATATTTTCACGATGGCGGCATTGGCGGTATTGAGTATCCTGTTCTTTTACCTGCCTTGCACACCGTTTGGTTTCTGGTTGATGCTGATAATGCAAATCATTATATCTATTTGTACGGGTATCGTTTCACCATTGATATGGAGTATGTATGCCGATGTTTCGGACTATGCCGAACTGAAGGACGGAACGGCTTCGACAGGACTTATATTCTCATCTTCATCTATGGCACAGAAGTTTGGCGGTGCGTTTGGCGGTGCGGCTGTGATGTGGATACTGGCGTCATTCGGCTACAATACGGCGGAAGGTGCCGTGCAGACAGCGGAAGCATTGACGGGACTGAACCTGCTAATGAGCTGGATACCTGCCGCTGTGGCTGTGGTGGCAATGATAGTCGTGTACTTCTATCCGTTGACAAAGAAGCGTGTGGAGGAAATTAACAAAGGACTGAAGAAAGTGCGAGCATCAGACTGAGGATTATACGATACGTATTTACCGATCCGCCAAATACGTATGCAGCGATCTGCCAAATACGTATGTGGTGGTCCACCAAATACCTATGTGTCGGTCTGCAAAATACTTGGAGTATAAGCTAACTAAAAAACTCATTGGCGAAATTCATTCATACCGGGAAAGAAAAGAACAAAAGTGATTAGTGTTTGGTGATAAGTGATTGGCGCCATTCGGTATATTATTTTTTAGACGCGGATGACACGGATAACGCGGATTTAAAAGGCTGCGCTATAAAAGTGGATAAAAAAAGATCCGCGTTATCCGTGTCATCCGCGTCTAAAAGATTATTTATCATTTAACTCATAACCCTACAGAAATGAATCCCGCCAGAAGTTAAACTAAAAACAAAATCTTATGAACATCACGAATCTGCGAAAAGAGATGGAAGAAGAGTTAGTAGGCAACATTCTTCCTTTTTGGCTGAACAAGATGACAGACAAGGCGAACGGTGGCTTTTATGGCCGTATCTCGGGAACCGGAATCTTGATGCCGGAAACAGAAAAAGGTGCTGTATTGAATGCCCGTATTCTCTGGACTTTCTCGGCAGCTTACCGTTTGCTGAAGAAAGAAGAATACCTGTCTGCGGCAATGCGTGCCAAACGCTATGTGATAGATCATTTCTATGACAGGGAGTTCGGCGGCATTTACTGGTCGCTCGATTATAAAGGTCACCCATTGGATACAAAGAAACAAATCTATGCTATCGGCTTTGCCATCTATGGTCTGAGCGAATATCATCGTGCCACGGGTGATACCGAGGCTTTGGAATATGCCGTTCGTCTGTTTGAGGATATCGAGAAGTATAGCTTTGATTCTGTGAAGAATGGCTATTGCGAGGCTCTTACCCGAGAATGGGGAGAGATTGCCGATATGCGTCTTAGCGATAAAGACGAGAACGAACGTAAGACAATGAACACCCATTTGCATATCTTGGAGCCCTATACCAATTTGTACCGTGTATGGAAAGATGAGCGCCTCAAGAGGCAACTTCGCAATTTGATAGAATTATTCACGGATAAGATTCTTAATCCTAAGACAGGACATCTGGAATTGTTTTTCGATGACAATTGGCGGAGTAAGTATCGCATTGTTTCTTACGGACATGATATAGAAGCTTCCTGGCTGATACATGAAGCCGCTTTGATTCTGGATGATAAAACTTTACTGGAAAAGGTAGAACCTTTAGTTGAGTTTATTGCCGCCGCAGCTGATGAAGGACTGACACCTGACGGTGCCATGATTTATGAAACTTTTCTGGGTAAGCAGAAGACTGATACCGACCGTCATTGGTGGGTACAGGCAGAAAATGTGGTGGGACATGTCAATCTTTACCAATATTTTGAAGATGAAGTAGCATTGCAGAAAGCATTCCGTTGCTGGGACTTCATCAAGAAGCATTTGGTGGATTACGGGAATGGTGAGTGGCATTGGAGTGTGCGTGCTGATGGCATGGTGAATATTGAAGATGACAAGGCCGGATTTTGGAAATGCCCGTATCATAACGGACGTATGTGTATGGAGATAATGGAACGTTTTTCATAAAATGGTTTAGAGGTTAGAATGAGAAGATCGATTGGATTTTGTGTTGTGTTGTGGATAGGGATTGCGTTACAAGCGCAGTCCCTTTATCCTGATTTCAGTAAGATGAATTTCGGCTGTGATGGAAATAGCATCACGGCGGGTGAACAATGGTCGAAGACGGTGGTCGATCTGCTTGGATTTGCCACCCATCATAATGTAGCGGTAGGTTCTGCAACCTGGGCCTGTCATTCCGATACACAGGATTATGGAAGTACAGGTTTTGCAGGGATATCCGGTGGTTGGCGTCCCACAGAAGACAGCCATGAATTGCAGATGCGGCATAATAATGTTTCTAAGGTTCACATCCAGAAATTCATTGCTGAAGTGGAAAACGGACAATATCCCGTTCCTGATGTCTTTGTCTTCTCTATGGGGACAAATGACAAGAACCTTGGTTCTGCCGAAGAGTCCTTGAAAGGTAAGACTCTTGCTGAAGTGGACGTTACCACTATGGCAGGTGGTGCCCGTTGGGCTATACAGACCATTCTGGAACATTATCCCAAATGTCGTGTTTTTGTTTGTACCCCTATTCAGACCGGTGATGTAACCCGCAATGAACGTAATCTGGAGAAGATTGCCATTCTGCGTGAAATCTGCCGTGCTCTTTCTGTACAACTGATAGATTGTTACTCCAATAGTGGTATAACCGAGAAATTCGAACAGCCTTCGGGCAGGGGACGCTATCTGCGCGATGGCTTACATCCCGATAAAGAAGGGCAGGAGTTGATGGGGCGTTATATTGCGAAAGAAATACGGAATAATTTCTTTTAGGTGCAGGTTGATTTCTTTCTGTAGGGTTATGAATTAAATGATAAATAATCTTTTAGACGCGGATGACACGGATGACGCGGATCTTTTTTTTATTCACTTTTATAGCGCAGCCTTTTAAATCCGCGTTATCCGTGTCATCCGCGTCTAAAAAATAATATGCTGAATGGCGCTAATCACTTACCACCAAACACTTATCACTTTTATTCCTTTCTTTCCCATTATGAATTAATTCCGCCAACAGGTGATATAGAGAATCTTTTCAAGACGCCTTCTTAAGCAACTTTTCGTCAAGCAACCGGAGTGCTTCCGCCTTGTCCGTTACTTTGACCACCAGCGACACATCATTCTCATCACTTCCGTAAGAAATCATCTTCAGCGGAATATTCCTCAATGCATCCATAATCCGTGCTTCGGTTTCGATGCACGATGATTTCATGTTTCCTACCACAGAAATGATACTCATCTTATCTTCCACCCATATCCGGGCATACTTGTTCAGTTCCCGCAGGATGAGAGAAAGAAAGTTCCTGTCATCTGTGGCTACGGATATGTTATCGTTGGATGAAGTCAGCAGACAGGGCATCGTCTTATATTTGGCGAAGATATCGAAAATCTTGCTGATGAACATATAAGGCCGGAGTGTATGGTTCGATTCGAACCGGATGTATGTGATAGAATCTTTGGTAGCGACTGCCTTTACCATGTTTCCGTTCAATCTGTTGGCGGATATATAAGTCCCTTCTGATGTCGGATTCATCGGGTTGAGCAGACGGATGGGAATATTCTCTTTCCATGCTGTAGCCAGACAAAGCGGGTGCAGGATTTGGGGATTAAAGTAGATGAGCCGTTCAGCTTCACTGAAACTCAGGTTTCTTATGGTGTCGGCATCTTTCACTACCAGTGTATCATTGCTGTGTATATCGACATCTGTCCATATCCGTATTTCCTCTGCCTGTATAGCTGTCCCTATTAGGGCAGCGGTGTAGTCACTTCCACCTTGTTTCAGGTAATCGGTCTCACCAAAGGCATTCCTGCAAATGCTTCCCTGTGTGAGAAACAGATGTGTATTGGGGTATGCTTTACATATCTCTTTCACCTTTTGGCTGATATATTCCTCATCCGCTTCCCCGTTCATACCGGTGCGTATGAAGTCGAAAGCACAAATCACGCTGTTGTCCATTCCCTGCTCCTGTAAGTAGAATCCCAGCAAGGTGGATGTCAGTAACTCTCCTTGTGCCAGAATTTCCTTTTCATCGGTAGAGTAGAAAGGTTCCATACTGTATTTCCATATTGCCTGGAAACAGTCGAGAATGCCCCGGATGGCTTCGTGCTTGATAGTGTCGTTCGTAAGTAGTTCATTGGCAAAGTCAATGAACTGGAATTCCAGTCGGGTTATTTTGTCGTGTGCTTCCTCTATGTTTCGGTTGAAGAAGCTGGCAGCTACCTCGCCCAAATGTTTGGTAACATCTTTGGGAGCGGATAGTACGACTATTTTAGACGTATTGTCTTGAATCAGTTTTGCCACATGTTGCATACCTCTTACGGATGCGGTTGCATTTCCATCGAATTTGTAGATTCTCATATTCTTCTTTTTTTTAGTTATTAATCAAATCTTTTTGTGAAGCTCCCTTGCCATTTCAGAATGATTTTATCAAAATGGAAGGGAAACTCCCCGCTGCCTGTTTGCTCTTTTCTGCTCTTATCTCCTTGTACGAATGGAGTTAAGCTCTAAAATCAGTTTCGGGGTTTTCAAGCTTTCTACTATAAAAGTTCAAAAGATGTGCCGTTCGTATTAGGGAAAAGCTTTATATTTGCACACCCTGTTTTTAGCATTTATCAGTTTAAAACTTATCCGAAAAATATGAGCAAGATTTTAATCGTTGATGACGAGGTGCAAATCCGTACCCTGCTGGCACGGATGATGGAGTTGGAGGGATATGAAGTATGTCAGGCTGGTGATTGCAGGGCTGCCCTGAAACAGTTGGAACTGCAAAGTCCCGATGTCGCTTTGTGTGATGTTTTTCTGCCCGATGGAAATGGGGTAGACTTGGTGTTGGCTATCAAGAAAGCTGCACCCAATGTGGAAGTTATTCTCTTGACAGCTCATGGCAATATTCCCGATGGCGTACAAGCCATCAAGAACGGAGCTTTCGACTATATCACCAAAGGAGATGACAATAACAAGATTATTCCCCTTATCAGTCGTGCGGTAGAGAAAGCCGCAATGAATGCCCGTCTTGAAAAGCTTGAGAAGAAGGTAGGGCAGGCGTACTCTTTTGATTCTATCCTGGGAGAGTCCAAATCTTTGAAAGATGCTGTTTTATTGGCGCAGAAAGTGTCGGTGACTGATGTACCTGTATTGCTGACCGGAGAAACGGGAACAGGCAAGGAAGTGTTTGCGCAGGCCATCCATTATAGCAGCAAGCGTGCACGGCAGAATTTTGTGGCTGTAAACTGTTCTTCGTTTAGCAAGGAGTTGTTGGAAAGTGAGATGTTTGGTCACAAAGCAGGTTCCTTTACAGGGGCGTTGAAAGATAAGAAAGGACTTTTTGAGGAAGCGAACAATGGAACGATCTTCCTGGATGAAATAGGTGAAATGGCCTTTGAATTGCAAGCCAAACTATTGCGGATACTCGAAACGGGAGAATATATAAAGATAGGAGACACCAAGCCGACACGCGTCAATGTGCGTATCATAGCCGCAACGAATCGTAATTTGCCGGAAGAAATAGCCAAAGGACGTTTCCGGGAAGACCTATTTTATCGTCTTTCTGTATTCCAGGTGCATCTGCCGCCATTGCGTGAGCGCGCAGGAGATATCCGTCTGTTGGCAAAGGCTTTCGTGAAGAACTTTTCCGCACAACTTTCCCGCCCGGTAACTGAAATAACCCCTGACTTCCTCGCTACTTTGGAGTTACAACCGTGGAAAGGAAATATCCGCGAACTCCGTAATGTGATAGAACGCAGTCTTATTGTTTGCGAAGGCGAACAGCTGACTATTGCCGATCTGCCACTTGACATCCAGAATGCCCACTACGAACAGTCGGATGAAGAGACGCCTGGCAGCTTCGAACTTTCGGCTATGGAGCGTCGTCACATTGCGCGCGTATTGGAGTACACGAAGGGGAATAAGACGGAGGCCGCCCGTTTACTGAAAATTGGTTTGACTACGCTGTACAGGAAGATTGAGGAGTATAGGATATAGCTTGTATTCACAATCAGATCTGATATGACAATAAGATACCAAAATGGGAAGTTTTGCTGCTATATGTTGAACATTCATCGTTATTAATAACAAGCGTTCCTGCTGGAAAGCTGCTTCTGGAAGAATATAACATTAGTTTATAAGGATTATATCATCTATTGGCAGCCCACAGATGATCTATTCAGCCCATATATATCATCTGTTTTAATCAAACAGATCATCAATTTCACTCAAATGGATGATGTGATTCGCAAAAGGGCTACACCTTTTGCTTCATAAGGCTACACCATCATCACTAAAAGGTTACACCATCTTCCAAAAAGGGTGTAGCCTTGTCAAAAAGCGGTCGATATTT
The DNA here is from genome assembly GCF_000526555.1 of Bacteroides sp. 14(A). Classification (NCBI taxonomy): domain Bacteria; kingdom Pseudomonadati; phylum Bacteroidota; class Bacteroidia; order Bacteroidales; family Bacteroidaceae; genus Bacteroides; species Bacteroides sp. 14(A). The sequence continues at coordinate 377,307 of NZ_JAGH01000001.1, forward strand.
CTCTATTTCAAAGAAGATAAGCAACGGAATCTAATAATCGATTTTGTGGGAATATATTATATATGCAATTAATAAGAACTAAATATGACGAAATCGGTTTCTAAAATATACTTTCTTTCTCGGTTTTAAGTCATATTGGATTTTTCTAACAGGAAATACTTGCGTTTTTTTGCAGCACAACAAGTATTGGTGCGAAAGAAAGAAATCTCAGATATCACGATTTACATTTTGACATTTTGATTAAGTTGCACAAAGTCCGATAGAAAAGTTCGACGCATGCAACGGGGGTATTGGGTAATCCGGAATCAGACAGAAATCGCCCAATAGTATTGTTTCTTTTCCTTATTCTTTCCCTCAATTCTTTTCAAAATAGATAATACCTTTTCATTTTGAAAGGGTGCTCTTTAAGGGAGTATCCTGATTCGCTTGTTGCATAAGGCTGTTTATTAGACGCTTATGAGTTTGTCCATCCTTCTGGCACGCTATTGGCACATAACCTTCCGATAAAATAAATAGTATTAATTCAATAAAGGTAAAAAACATGGGACTAACGATTTCATTTATTTTCTGCCTGCTGAGTGGCTTGTTCGCTTTCTGGCTGTTTTGGAAATGTGTGGACTGGTTTGAAAAGATTTAAGAAGGAGAGAGAATTATGTATACAGCATTATTTGTATTGGGTATTGCGGTTTTCGGGTATTTGATTTATGTACTTGTGAGACCGGAGAAGTTTTAAAGTAGAAAGAAAATGAACACAGAAATTTTAGGCGTAGCGTTGCAAGTTATCCTGATGGTGGTATTGGCTTATCCATTAGGAAAGTATATTGCAAAAGTCTATAAAGGACAAAAAACATGGTCGGACTTCATGAAGCCGGTCGAGAGATTGATATTCAAAGTTTCCGGTATCAAGCCACAGGAGGAGATGAACTGGAAACAGTTCTTGAAAGCATTGTTGATATTGAATGCTTTCTGGTTTGTGTGGGGCATGGTACTGCTGGTTACTCAACACTGGCTGCCTCTGAACCCTGACGGTAACGGGCCGCAGAGTCCGGACCAGGCATTCAATACCTGCATCAGTTTTATGGTGAACTGTAACTTACAGCATTATTCCGGTGAAAGCGGATTGACTTACTTTACGCAATTGTTCGTCATCATGCTGTTCCAGTTTATTACGGCGGCAACGGGTATGGCGGCTATGGCAGGTATCATGAAGTCCATCAGTGCAAAGACAACGAAGACAATAGGTAACTTCTGGAACTTCCTTGTATTGAGCAGTACACGTATCCTGTTGCCTCTTTCCTTGATTGTGGGCTTTATCCTGATTCTTCAGGGCACTCCAATGGGATTCGATGGCAAGATGGAGGTGACCACGCTGGAAGGACAGGAACAACTGGTTTCGCAGGGACCTGCGGCAGCCATTGTGCCTATTAAACAATTGGGTACCAATGGTGGCGGTTATTTCGGTGTAAACTCTTCGCATCCGTTGGAGAATCCTACGTATCTGTCCAATATGGTGGAATGTTGGTCTATCCTGATCATACCGATGGCAATGGTTTTCGCACTCGGTTTCTACTCTAACCGTAAGAAACTGGCTTTTAGTATATTCGGTGTGATGCTCTTTGCCTATCTGGCGGGTGTCGGCATCAATGTCTATCAGGAGATGAACGGTAATCCGCGCATTGACGACTTGGGCATTGCACAGGATGGCGGAGCGATGGAGGGAAAAGAGGTACGGCTTGGTTCTGCTGCAACAGCCTTATGGAGCATTACGACCACCGTCACTTCCAATGGTTCGGTGAATGGTATGCACGACTCTACGATGCCGCTCAGTGGTATGATGGAGATGCTGAATATGCAGATTAATACCTGGTTCGGTGGTGTCGGGGTAGGTTGGATGAACTACTATACATTTATAATTATAGCCGTGTTTATCAGCGGACTGATGGTAGGACGTACACCGGAATTCCTCGGAAAGAAGGTGGAGGCACGCGAAATGAAGATTGCGACCGTTGTGGCATTACTTCATCCGTTTGTGATCCTGGTAGGAACGGCTCTGTCTACGTATCTGTTTGCCCATCATCCCGATTTCGTGGCGAGTGAGGGCGGATGGCTGAATAATCCGGGTTTCCACGGGCTGAGTGAGCAATTATATGAGTTTACTTCGTGTGCAGCTAATAATGGGTCCGGTTTCGAGGGACTGGGAGATAATACTTATTTCTGGAATTATTCGTGTGGTTGGGTACTTATTCTGAGCCGTTTTATCCCGATTGTAGGGCAGGTGGCCATTGCCGGTTTGCTGGCGCAGAAGAAATTTATCCCGGAAAGTGCCGGTACACTGAAGACGGATACGGTGACATTTGCAGTGATGACTTTTGCGGTTATCTTCATTGTGGCTGCCCTGTCATTCTTCCCGGTGCATGCGTTGAGTACGATTGCCGAACATTTTAGTTTGTAATTCATAATTAGTAATTAGTAATTTCATAAAATGAAAGATAAGAAATCAGCTTCTTTGTTTCAAAAGGAGCAAGTAATGGAAAGCTTGAAGCAATCATTCGTGAAGTTGGATCCACGGGTGATGATTAAGAATCCGATTATGTTTACGGTGGAGCTTGTGACGCTGGTGATGCTGGTAGTCTGCATCCTCTCGCTGGGAACTACGGAATATGGAACATTCGGGTACAACTTTCTGGTGTTCGTCGTTCTCTTTGTTACTCTGTTGTTCGCTAACTTTGCTGAGGCTATTGCCGAGGCTCGTGGTAAGGCTCAGGCCGACAGCCTACGCAAAACGCGTGAGGAGACTCCCGCTAAAATTCTGATTGATGGCAAAGTCTGCAATATCAGTAGTGCACGCCTGAAGAAAGGTGATTACTTTATTTGCGAAGCCGGTGATACGATTCCGGCTGACGGTGAGATTGTAGAAGGACTGGCTTCCATTGATGAAAGTGCCATCACAGGCGAGTCTGCCCCGGTAATCCGTGAGGCGGGTGGAGATAAGAGTTCTGTAACCGGTGGTACGAAGGTGCTTTCTGATAAGATAAAGGTACTGGTAACCCAACAACAGGGTGAGAGCTTCCTGGATAAGATGATTGCATTAGTGGAAGGTGCTACCCGGAAGAAAACACCGAATGAAATAGCGCTGACTATCCTGCTGGCAGGTTTCACACTGGTATTCGTGATTGTTTGCGTCACGCTGATTCCAATGGCGGATTATACAAATATAGAGCATCCGGGAACGTATATCTCGATTGCAGCTATTCTTTCCCTGTTTGTTTGCCTGATACCGACCACGATCGGTGGCCTGCTTTCTGCTATCGGCATTGCAGGTATGGACCGTGCGCTTCGTGCCAATGTGATAACGAAATCGGGTAAGGCAGTGGAAACGGCCGGTGATATTGATACGTTGCTGCTGGATAAAACGGGAACTATTACAATCGGTAACCGTAAAGCTACGAAGTTCTATGCAGCTCCCGGTGTGGACGAACGTGATTTTATTGAGGCTTGCCTGCTGTCTTCCATCTCCGATGAAACGCCGGAGGGTAAATCAATTATAGAACTGGGACGGGAAACAGGTCGCCGTATGCGTGACCTGAATACTACGGGTGCCCGAATGATTAAGTTCACTGCTGAAACAAAGTGTTCAGGCGTGGATTTGCAAAATGGTACTCAGATACGTAAAGGTGCTTTCGATGCTATCCGTAAGATTGCAGCGAGTGCCGGAAACAGTTTCCCGAAAGAGGTGGAAGATGTGATTGCTGCAATTTCAAGTAACGGCGGTACACCGTTGGTAGTGTGTGTCAACCGGCAGGTGGCCGGCGTTATTGAGTTGCAGGACATCATCAAACCAGGTATTCAGGAACGTTTCGAACGCCTTCGCAAGATGGGAGTGAAGACGGTGATGGTGACTGGAGATAATCCGCTGACAGCAAAGTATATCGCAGAAAAGGCTGGTGTGGATGATTTTATAGCTGAGGCTAAGCCGGAAGACAAGATGGAGTATATCAAGAAAGAGCAGCAGTCCGGTAAACTGGTGGCAATGATGGGAGACGGTACAAATGATGCTCCGGCATTGGCACAGGCAAATGTGGGCGTTGCTATGAATAGCGGTACGCAGGCTGCAAAGGAAGCCGGTAATATGGTGGACTTGGATAATGATCCTACGAAGCTGATTGAAATTGTGGAAATCGGTAAACAGTTGTTGATGACGCGCGGTACGTTGACCACGTTCTCTATAGCAAATGACGTGGCTAAATACTTTGCGATTATTCCCGCTTTGTTTATGGTAGCCATCCCTCAGTTGGCACCGCTGAATATCATGGGGCTGCATAGTCCTGAGTCAGCCATCCTTTCAGCTATAATTTTTAACGCTATCATTATTCCTATATTGATTCCGTTGGCACTGAAAGGAGTACAGTATAAACCGATTGGTGCCAGTGCATTGCTTCGCCGCAACTTGCTGATTTATGGCTTAGGCGGTGTCATTGCACCCTTTATCGGAATTAAATTAATAGATATGATTGTCAGTTTATTCTTTCAATAAATAAAAACAGTAATGAAAACATTATTCAAATCCCTTAAAATAACACTTGCATTTTGCGTGTTCTTCTCTGTATTCTATATCCTTATACTGTGGATATTTGCCCAGGTGGCAGGTCCCAATAAGGGTAATGCGGAAGTAGCGACTCTGGATGGTAAAGTTGTCGGTGCCGCTAATGTAGGACAGATGTTCACAAAAGACATCTACTTCTGGGGACGTCCTTCCCATGCCGGTGACGGTTACGATGCTACCAGTTCTTCCGGTAGCAACAAAGGCCCTACCAACGAAGAATATCTTTCGGAAGTAGAAGCCCGTATCGATACTTTCCTCGTACACCATCCTTATCTGAACCGTAAAGACGTTCCTGCAGAAATGGTAACCGCCAGTGCTTCCGGTCTTGATCCGGATATCACTCCCGCCAGTGCTTATGTACAGGTGAAACGCGTGGCCCAGGCACGTGGCATGGACGAGGCACAAGTAAAGACTCTCGTAGACAATGCAGTACAGAAACCGCTTCTCGGCCTTTTCGGTACGGAGAAGGTGAATGTTCTGAAACTGAATATCGCACTGGAAGAAGCAAATAAGAAATAACTTTAGGTTGGTAGAGAGGCGGACAGATTCCATTCATATTTTGCCATGGTGATGTCTAAAACAGGGTGAATGGAACGCTGCCTCTCTTTTTTAAAGACAACCTTACTTTTAAAAAGATTGAATGAATTATGAAAAGATTAAGAAACAATATTTTTGCGACAGTAGCAGTTGCTGTTGCCTGTATTTTAGGAACTACAAGTGCAAAGGCTCAGGAATTTACTGTGCAGGGTGATTTAGTCAGCTCTTACGTCTGGCGTGGTGTTTATCAGACCGGAGCAAGTTTCCAGCCGACTTTAGGATTCAGCATAGGTGATTTTTCTGTGACAGCCTGGGGCTCGACAGACTTCGATGGTAATAAATCTTCAGAAGGACTGGCAAGCAAGGAGATAGATCTGACGGCTGCTTATACTTTAGGTGAATCAGGGCCCACACTGTCCGTAGCAAGTCTATGGTGGGCAGGTCAGGGAGCCGGGAAGTACTTCAACTTCAAGAGCCATGAAACTGCTCACTTCTTTGAAGCAGGTTTGGCTTATACGTTGCCTTGTGAGAAACTTCCTTTGTCTATGGCATGGTATCTGATGTTTGCCGGTGCCGATAAGAATGAGGAAGGTAAGCAAAATTATTCTTCCTATTGCGAGCTGAACTATCCGTTCAGTGTGAAGTCGGTAGATTTGAATGCAACCGTAGGATTCGTTCCTTATAAAACTTATACAGTAGGATATGGAAATTCCGGTTTTGCTTTTACCAATGTAGCGTTGAAAGCTACCACGGCTATCAGGATAACAGATTCGTTTTCATTGCCTATCTTTGCGCAAGCTATCTGGAATCCATGTTTGGAGGATGCTCATTTGGTATTTGGTATAACGTTGAAACCGTGATAACTAAAGATTAGGCACGGATTACGCGGATTACACGGATTAATAACTGCACACAGTAAGAAATTCGTGTAATCTGCGTAATCCGCGCCTAAAAATGAAAGTATGGACAGAGAACAAAGCGTACAGCACTTCCTCGACCTCATAAAGAAATCCCGTCGTGGCAAGTTCAAGATCTACATCGGCATGATTGCCGGTGTAGGTAAGTCGTATCGGATGCTCCAGGAAGCCCATGAGTTGCTGGACAACGGTGTAGACGTGCAAATCGGCTACATCGAAACCCACGGACGTGCCGGGACGGAAGTATTATTAGAAGGGCTCCCCGTTGTCCCCCGCCGCCGGATATTTTATAAAGGCAAGGAACTGGAAGAGATGGATTTGGAGGGTATTATCCGTATCCATCCCGATATTGTCATTGTAGACGAACTGGCGCATACCAATGTAGAGGGCAGCCGAAACGAGAAACGCTGGCAAGACGTGATGGATTTGCTGGACGAAGGTATCAATGTGATTTCCGCTGTCAACATCCAGCACATTGAAAGCGTCAACGAAGAAGTTCAGGGCATCTCCGGCATCGAAGTCAAAGAGCGTATCCCTGACAGTGTATTGCAGGAAGCGGATGAAGTGGTGAACATCGACCTCACTGCCGAAGAACTCATCACCCGCCTGAAAGCCGGTAAAATCTATAAACCGGAGAAAGTACCCATGGCGTTGAATAACTTCTTCAAAACCGAGAATATCCTTCAATTGCGTGAATTGGCTTTGAAGGAAGTAGCGTTGCGTGTGGAGAAGAAAGTGGAGAATGAAGTGGTCGTTTCCAGTGTAGGAGTCCGGCATGAGAAGTTTCTGGCATGCATCAGCAGTAAGGAGAAGACGCCTCGACGCATCATTCGTAAGGCGGCACGTCTGGCAACCCGTTACAATACTTCTTTTATAGCCCTATATGTACAAACACCCCGCGAGAGTGCTGACCGTATCGACCTGGCAAGTCAGCGCTATCTGTTGAATCACTTTAAGTTGGTCACTGAGTTGGATGGTGAAGTGGTTCAGGTACAATCCAAAGATGTATTGGATGCCATCATCCGTACTTGTAAAGAGAGACAGATCACTTCTGTTTGTATGGGCAGTCCTTCTTTCCGTTTACCTCAATCTTTGTTTATGGTGTTGAAATACAGAAAATTTGTGAATGATTTAGCTCAGGCAAACGTAGATTTGATTATACTTGCATAAAATTTAATTCATCAGTGCATTATGAATATTCGTACTAAATTAATACTCAGTGTAGGCATTCTGGCTGGTATGATCATTCTGCTGGTTGCTCTCTCCGTAGTGAATCTTCAGATACTGACAGCCACCGAACCGGACAGTCCTGCTGCTATGCCCGGACTGGAACGTGCTTTGCTGTGGATTTCCGTTACAGGTGCTATTTGCATTCTTGCCAGTATCGTGTTGCTGGTCTGGCTTCCCCGTTCCATCAACAAGCCTATCCAGGAACTGACGCGTGGTATCCTTGAAATCGCTAATCATAACTATGAGAAACGTTTGAATATGAGCGGACACGAGGAATTCCGCCAGGTGGCCGATAGCTTCAACAGTATGGCTGAGCGCCTGACTGAATATCGTGCCAGTACGCTGAACGATATTCTTTCTGCAAAGAAGTTTCTTGAAGCCGTTGTGAACAGTATTCATGAACCTATTATCGGTCTGAATTGTGAGCATGAAATACTCTTTATCAATAAAGAAGCACTCACCGTATTGAATCTGAAACGTGAAGATGTAATCCGTCACTCTGCCGAGGAACTGTCCTTAAAGAATGATCTCCTTCGTCGTCTGGTTCGGGAACTGATTACTCCGGGTGAGAAGAAAGAACCCTTGAAAATCTATGCGGATAATAAGGAAAGCTATTTTCAGGCTTCTTACATCACCATTATAAATACGGATGCCGATACGGATGAACCGCAGAACTTGGGTGATGTGATCCTGCTGAAAAATATCACCGAATTTAAAGAGTTGGATTCTGCCAAAACAACCTTTATCTCCACCATCTCTCATGAACTGAAAACGCCTATCTCAGCTATTCTTATGAGTTTGCAGTTGCTGGAGGATAAGAGGGTAGGAGCTTTGAATGATGAGCAGGAACAATTATCGAAAAGCATTAAAGAAAATGCCGACCGCCTGCTGGGTATCACTGGTGAACTTCTGAATATGACACAAGTAGAAGCTGGCAAGCTCCAGATGATGCCGAAGATAACCAAGCCTATCGAACTTATAGAATATGCCATTAAAGCCAATCAGGTTCAGGCGGATAAGTTCGGTATCCAGATAGAAGTAGAGTATCCGGAGGAAAAAATGCCGAAACTGTTTGTGGATAGTGAGAAGATAGCTTGGGTATTGACGAACCTTCTGAGCAATGCAGTCCGTTATTCAAAAGAAAACGGGCGTGTCGTTATTGGTGCCAAGCGTGAGAAGGAGTTTGTTGAACTGTATGTGCAGGATTTCGGCAAAGGTATCGATCCCCGTTATCATCAGAGCATTTTCGACCGTTATTTCCGTGTGCCCGGCACAAAGGTGCAAGGCAGTGGACTGGGACTTTCCATTTCAAAAGATTTTGTGGAGGCACATGGGGGAACACTGACGGTGGAAAGCGAATTGGGGAAAGGAAGTAAGTTCATTATGCGACTGAAAGCATAAACGAATAAGCCCCTACAACTATCATGGGAGCATTTCATGATTGTTTGCAGGGGCTAATTTATTCTTATTTACTTTGTACCTATGTTATACAGCCAGATTCCATACGTGAAAGCGTTAGCATATTTCTGTGGCTTTATTCCATCCGGGCGGAACCATTGCCCTATGTTTGCGAACGGAGTGAGAATCACATCTACCTCACTACCTTTATATAAGGCTTTCGTTTGATAAACCGGCCCTAACATATTGTTATCAGGCTTATTGATCAGTGTAGGTTTCATCGTTGTATTCATCCGTATATCCTGATCCATATTCACATCATCGTTGCAAAGCTGCTTATTCCATACCATGTCCAGTGAGTAAACAATCGGACCGCGTACAAAGGCATAAGGAATTCTATCAGTCGGTTCTTCCTTATACATGATTTCCCCACCTGCTAGTTTATAGGAAACATATTTGCTATGATGACTACGTGATACCCATTTCTCTTCCATAGGGAAAGTGATACTTACTTTATCCCCTTTTGTCCACTTGCGTGATAATTTCAGGTAAGCACCGGGCTTTACATCTGCGATGTTTTCACCGTTCACCTTTATTTCCGGATGTTCACACCAGGAGGGGATACGTAGGTTTAATGTTTTGTTTTTTGCTTTCTCTGAAACAATGGTCAGCTGCATATTTTCGGATTCCGGATAGTTTCCGGTGATTTCAAATGCGAAATCCTTTCCGGTATATTGCGAGGGGATGTATTGATTGATATAAAACTCTTTTCCTTTTTCTGCGTAAATGAAGGTGGGTAACATTGAGATAATCCGGTGTCCGCTTGCTGTGCAGCAATCCGGCCCATGGAAATAACCGTCAGGCTTACTTCCATTCGGAGCTGTATGATATCGACAAACTCCGCTTTCACAATCCTGGGCGGCAAATACATGGTTAATCATCAGGCGTTCCATGGCATCCGCATATTTGGATTCTCCGGTTAATTCCAACAACTGTTGTGTGAGTTGCATCCATGACATTGTGGCACAGGTTTCCACGATATTACCTGAAAGTGGTTTCACATAGTCGTGTTCATAATGTTCGGCAACACTTACACCACCGGTGATGTACATCTGGCGTTCATGAATGTCGTCCCATGCTCCGGACACTTTACGCAGCAACGTTTTATCACCGGTGATACGATACAGTCGCAAGAAGCCCATAAAGTTCATGTGGAAAGTATGCGAATGTACATAAGGTTGAAGTTTATCCACCCCTAAAGTACCGTCCGCAACGGAATCCAAACGGGAGAATGCATCCCATCCACTCCATTTGTCGATGTTGCTGACTACCCATTGGCTCCATTCCAGATACTTCTTCTTTCCTGTCAGTTCATATAGTCTTGTTATGGGGTCACAAAGTAAAGTACCTTCCCAAGAATAGTGTACACTATGCCCTGCAAAGTCTGAGTGTCCGTCCAGATGTTTTTGGTTGTTTTCAGGTGCTCTCAGATCAGAGGGCCAGAATTCCAGTTTACCCGGTCCGAAATATTGCAAGAAATAGTCTGCTAATTTCTCTGCGGCAGTTAGTGCTTTTTTATCTCCTGTTTCTTCATATACTGTGATAAAGGCATGGAAAACAAAATATAATTCGTAAGCGTCCATTCCTCTGACTGGTCTTTCGGGAGACCGGAAACTCTTGGCTGTGGCTCCTACATAACCGTTTGCTTCCTGTGAGTCAATGATGCGATTCAGTACGCTTTCAGCTTTAATTAGTAATTCCTTGTCATCACCCTGAACTGCCGACAGATAAGCTGATTCTATCCACTTTCCATGCTGTTCTGCCTGTGTCCAGTCCCAAGCCGAATGTTGCCTGTTTACAACAAAGTCCACATATTTATCTATTGGAAAGTGTTTCAGGTAGGCATTCCGGTTAACTTCCATACGATGTCCGAAGAATCCGGTTATATTTCTTACAGAAGAAACAGGTACCGGCTTTTCCAGTAATCCTACTTTATCGTGATTCTGAGCATTAAGCTTCGTCATCAAACTGGCAAATACTAAAATTGCAATAATCTTTGTTTTCATACTTTGATATGTTAATAATGAATTGTTTTTAATGGTTTATATGCATTATTTCCACCATATTGTAACTTCTTCGGTGATTTCACTTACTGGTAATCTCACTTCCCATCCGACAGTACATTTCTGTATCGTACAAACTTTCTTACCCACTTGTACTTTGTAAGGAACAATTTTGTCTGCTCTGATTTGTAATAATGTTGAATGCTCAGATTTAGATGGCTTAGTACCCATAGCAGTATTAATTTTATTTTCCAGCATAAAATGCGATTGTTTCCCCTTTCTTTCAATCTTTATTGGTGCTTCTGGTAGAAATCCGTCTCTTGACAAAGTGAGATGATAGCGAAATTCAGAAGTTATAAAACTGAATTGCTGTCTTACCCCGTCACGCGGAATAACAGACAGGGAAGTTTCCTCTTTGCTCAATACCCCACCATAGGCATGGAGTCCAAAGATTGAATCCTGTATTACAATTGTGCGGGCAGTATGAAAGGCCGCGCCATATCCTAGGTCTATCTCTCCATCATAACGCCAAGGGCCACGCTTTTCATTTCTATGCAACCATGTATATCCATTCTTTGTACCTACAAAACACCATCCGGTGGCTCCGTCTTTTTCTTTTCCCGGATACCAATAGCCATAGTTGGATGTCTCGTTTCCTGTATTCATTAACGACCATGAGCTAAGGAAAGAGTTATATCCTAATTCGATCCAATCAGGGTTCTTCGAGTAAAGCAGACCATAATCCAGTATAGACCAACCTCCCATCATGGCCATATAAGACATGTCGCCCGTATGTTGCTTGAATGCGCAATCTGTGCCGGACAGGTAATATTTGGGAGCTATCCACCCGCGTACGGACAAGCCTGCATAATGCTGTTGCTTCATAAATCTTTCAGCATCTTCTACTGTCACCTTCGGGTGTGAATGCCACGTTCTTTTATTTTTGTCATACCATAAGTCTTTATCCGGTTTCATCGGATGTTCTATCGCATATTTAGCCAGGGCATACGATGATTCAAAAGCTGTGCGGTCAAAACTATGTTCCGAACGATAAGGATATTTATCGTCATAAATAAAATACTTGGCTTTTTTCTCCCATTCGCCTCTCAAGTATGCAGCTTCATCGTTCCTGCCTCTTTGTTCCAATCCTTTTATAAGTTCAAGAACTACCCATTCGTTATACATACCCCATTTATAGATATCCAGCCAAGACCAAATTTCATACGGATACTTAAAGTAAGCCATAGCAGTCTGTACAGCTCGGTCGAAATACTCATCGGCAGTCAGGTAATGTGTCCATTCGGGAATCATTTCCGCTATTTGTGACATGTGATAATAAAGCTTGAAAATATGTGGATAATCATATGCTCTCCAGACTTTTATCCGATCTTTTGCATCATATTTGTATAGCTTTTGTAAGGCTGAATCACGGGCTACATGCCAGTTGGGTACCCCGTAGATAGCGAATGGATAAGGAGTTTCTTGATCTGTTCGTTGGAGTTTTCCCCATACAAAATTCTTCAGGTAGTATTCTAAGGAAGCTATTTCCGTAGAATCAGGATACACTACATTTTTAGCGGCAACAAAAGGTGCCTTACTCAATATCGGATCATCACATCCCCAGACGTATTCCCACCAACCATTAAATCCGTCGGTATCTTCCGGCCCTCGTAGTTTCCCATATTTCATATCATATACAGAATACAAGCCATCCCACCATTTGCCCGGAGCTTTATGTTGCTGTTTGTTGACAATGAAAGAGCTCCTTTTTTTGATAAGAACATCCAGAGGTTCCGTAGAAAAGAATTCTAGGAAAGACTTTTCACCATGGTTATAATTGACCCAAATAATATTCTCTCCAAGTTTGTGAAAACGTATGTCATACAAGTACCTGCCATCGGGACTTCTTCCAAGCTGTTTAATTTCTGTTTGTTGCGGATGTTCTGCTACAAGAGATTGAATTGTTCCTTTGAGACGAATGGCAACTCTTACAGATAAATCACTGGGAATAGTATATCCGGGGGCGGTACGAACATCCAGTAATCCATTTGTATAAATGGCGTTACGTATGTCCTCATATCGGGAAACGGAAGTGAGTAAAAAACTATAGTTTACTTTTTCTCCAGGTGTCAATACTCTTGTTGTATGAGGAATACGCCAGCTGCCTTCAGTTTTGGGACCAGTACATCCGGAATGAAGATATGCTGTATATACATTATTAGTAGTATCAAAGTATTCCAGTGGAGTGCCCTCACCGGTCATCATGATATAAAAGGGACCCACACCTGATGGTTTGGAAAGTATCTGAAATGAAGAATTCAGAGCTATATTGTGCTTATGTGTAAAGTTGCTCTCAAAGATTGTGCTTGGAGCGGCATTGAATCCTTCTCTCCACTTAAAGGGGAAAGCTATATCACCTAATTCTACAGAGCGGTTGGTAATATTTGAAATCTCGATTTTCAAATGCAGACCATCTTCAGCGAGAGTGTAATATCGCTTCATACATAAAGGCATATAGCACAACGAATCAGTATATACATATGTATTTTTATTTATACAAGTACGTCTGGTCAATCCCGTTTCAAGCATATTCCAGTCTTCTTGGTTGACACGATATCGTATCAAAATATCTCCCCACATCTGATTGTCTGCTATCAGGTTGACAGAATCTCTGTCAACCTGAAAAACAGACACGCCATCTTCTGAAAAATCAGTCCGAAAACAATCGTTTTTCACTGTTATATTTTGGGCGTTCAATCCTGATATTGAGTAGATACACAGGGCTACAAGTGTCCCGGTACATCTCTTTATCATTGCTTTTGTCATATAATGAATTAAATCTTTTAATTTGCGTAGGCAGGATTCTGTGTTAATTTCGGATTGGCATCTACGGCTCTCTGAGGTATTGGGAACACAATACGATGATCGCCCTGCGGTTTATGTGACAACCAGCTTTTCTTACAGAATATGCCAAAGCGTATCATGTCTCTCCGGGTATATCCCTCCCATACGAACTCCCAACATCTTTCATCAAACAGGCGTCCGAATTCTATTGGATCTTGGTTGCCGGGATCTGTGATCTGATATTTTTCAACCACTCCCCATTTGTAACTGGAATTCTCTTTCAATTCATCGTCTGTTACAATTGCTTTTGATGGGTTTGCTTTAAAAGCTCTTTTTCTTACTTCAGTTACTAATTCACCGGCTCCGGGCTGATTTGTCCTTAACAAGCATTCGGCTTTCATCAATAGTACTTCCGAATAACGTAAAAGTGGAATATCTGTGCTACAACTCCATTCTGAACCGGCAGGAACTTCTTGTTTATTATACCTGTATCCTTCCATTTCGTTTGTATAATTTCCGTCAGGAAGTTCTTTGGAGAATATTAATAGTTCTCCTTTCTTGTCATAAACACCGTATAATGGATTTCCTTCTGCATCAAATTGCTGGCCCATCAACCAGGTGTCTTCAAGCCTGGAATCACCTTCCTGATAGGTGTCAATGAATTGTGTTGTACCTTTCGGCCCACCGGCTGCATTGGGTACTGCGTTCAAAAGGAATTTCTTTTGCAGCTCACTATGCCATGAATTCATGAAAAGGTAGTTTCCTACTACTCCCCTATTGTAATCATAAGGGATTGTAAACAACACCTCCTTTGAAGATTCCACACCTTGAGCCCTGAAGGAGTCTTTAAACTCTGGTGACAGATCGCATTTTCCGCTATTAATGATATCGTTGCATTGTGACAGACATTCATTCCAGCGGGCGGTACCCGTATAGACTTCTGCATTCAGATATACATTGGCTAATATAGCTTTTCCTGCCCATTTATTAATGCGTCCATACATATTACCCCCTTGTTCTTCGTTCAGGGAAGGTATCACTTCACTTAGTTCCCTTACAACGAAATCGTAAACCTCTGCTCTTGGCGTTTTCTCCGGAAGATCCTGAGACATGGTCGTTACCAATGGGATATCACCAAAATTATCAAAGAGAATCCAATAATAATAAGCTCTCAATGCCCTTAATTCAGCCAGACCCGTTTGCTTTTCTGTAACCGATGGAGAAGGTATCAAGTCGCGTTCAAGTTTATTAATGGCGCTGTTGCACAATATTACACCGGTGAAATAGTTGTTCCACAAGTCTGAAATCTGTCCCAGTTCAGAATTCCAATTGTGGAATTGCAAGCGTTTATAGATCCCCCCGTCATCCCAACCGCTTGCATTAGCAGGGGTTGATATACAACATCCCGTTAATTCCTGAGTTTGCCAATACGTGCCCACATAACCATAATTTAACGCTGCATAAGCTCCTGCGATATTAGGTCCGAAATCTGCAAGAGTATAATTATAGGTTTCTTCTGTAACAGATGAAAATACTTTCTCATCCAGGTTGGTGCAATTGATAGTACCTATCGTCAATAAAAACAAAGATATATATTTAGTGAAAGTTCTTTTTTTCATAATAATTCGTTTTAATAGATTAGAAATTCAAATTTATGCCTAAAGAGAATGTGCGGGCAGAGGGGTATCTGTATCTGTCATCTATACCGGGAGTCAGGCCTGTAACTCCGACTTCCGGGTCAATCCCGCTATATCCGGTTATTGTGGCAAGATTTGATATACTACCGTAAATTCTGAAACTTTTTACCCATTTATTCTTTCCAATCTTCGGAGTGTATCCGATTGTGATATTGTCAATTTTCCAATAATCACCATCCTGAACGAAGTAGCTTACGTACTGCAAGGACTGGTCGTAAGCCAATGGTCGTTTGCCGTATACATTATCAAATGCTTTTTCCATAACATTATCTCCTCCTAATAATGAAATAGGAGCTGCGTAATGCATCTCTGCCATATTTAATATCTGAAAGCCGAATGCTCCTCGCATAGTGACAGAGAAATCAACCTGTTTATATCTGATTGTATTATTCCAATTCAGGTAAAATTTGGGAAGACCATTACCCAGAACTTTCTTGTCGGACTCCTGTTGCTCTGAAATCGGTTTGGGCTTGCCATCTGCGCCTTCTATTATCCAGTGTCCGTTTTCGTCTATATCGATAGTTTTATAACCATAAAAGTTTCCAACGGGTTCTCCTTCTTGTATTCTGTGAGTCGGCTGCTGAATGGGGGCAAGCGTGTTTCCTTTATTTTGATGGGAGTCGGAGAAATACTTGTCACTGGATAATGATAGGAGTTTGTTTTTATTAGTTGAGAAGTTGATGCCTGAATCCCAAGTGAAATTCTTGTTTTGGACAGGAACTATATTGAGAGAAACTTCAAGACCTGTGTTCCGTATCGAACCGGCATTCGCTTTAATCCATGGACTAAAATAAGGCGGCACGGGGACTTGATAATCTCCAATCAGGTCTTTTGTTTCCCGGTTATAGAAATCAATACTTCCGGATATCCTGTCGCTAAGGAAACCAAAATCAAGACCGATATTCAATTCTTCTTTTTTCTCCCATCGTAAATCAGGATTAGGATTTCCATCCGGTCGCAACAGATTCGTCCATTTACCATTGTAATAACCGTAACCTCCCATGTTCAGTTTATTTAAGGAGAGATAGGGAGTACCCGGTTCAGTGCCCGTTATACCAAAACCGGCTCTTAGCTTGAGAGTGCTAATCGCTTGGATATTATGAAGGAACTGTTCCCCTTTTATATTCCACGCCAAGGATATTGCCGGGAAGTTACCCCATTTGTGATCTTCACCGAATTGGGAAGAACCTTCATGCCTTATGCTGGCGGAGACAAAATACCTGCCTTTGTAATTGTAATTCACTCTTGCAAAAAATCCTATGAGCTTATTCTCGTTTTGATAAGAAGCTTGATTAGCTTTCCCTTCTTTCAAAGCATTGCCCAATCCCATATTATTGTATGAATAGTCGTCGGACGGAAAGTCATAATTATCCATAGAAGCGGATTGATAGTTCCATTTATTCCAACTATATCCGACTAATGCATTTAGATTGTGAGAATTGCTGAACAGTTTGTTATATTGGGCAGTTAATTCCATCATGGTATTTTCGCTGCGGGCTGTTGAACGTGAGGCATATCCGTTCTTTTTGCTTATAGTGGTTGATTTATGCTTCTTTGTCTCATAATATCCGGAAAAGTTGTTGTTGGTTTCGTTTGAGATCAGATACTTAATGTCCAGACCTTCGATTGGGATAAAAGTGATTGAGGAATACGCCCTTAAGTTAGTTGTTTTATTTTCCCCTTTTGTTTCGTTTAAAAGGGCAACTGGATTAAAAATCATATCACGTGCTATTTCGGTCCAGTTACCATTTTCATCTTTAATAGGACTTGTCGGATTAAAAATCAAAGCACTCTGATATACATCATTACTGTATCCGATGTCGTACTTCCTTTGATAACCATTCAGATTTGCCTCTACTTTAAGTTTGTTGTCGAACATACGGTGAACGATGTTAATACGAGGATAAATCATATCTACTTTTGAGCGTTTTACAATTCCCTCATTCGAGGTATAATCGAAACTGGCGATATAGCTGGTATTTGCCGATCCTCCCCTGAGGTTAATACTGTATGTCTGATTAAACGGAGTTTGTAGTATTTCGTCCATCCAGTCGACTTTGGCTCCACCATCCATTGCACCGGGAATTCCTTGCTGAACCTTTTCAAGGTATTGATTGGCATTCATCATAGGAAGTTTCTTATTTATTTTCTGAAACGAAATATAACTGTTGACTTCGATTGAGGGTTTCATTTCGGTTTTACCACTTTTGGTGGTTATCAGTATTACACCATTAGTTCCTCTGGTTCCGTAGATGGCTGCGGCCGAACCATCTTTCAATACATCGATTTGTGCAATATCATTCGGAGAAACGCTGTTGAGATCTCCCTGGACACCATCAATGATGACCAAAGGAAAGGTGCCTGAATTGAGCGTAGCAACACCACGCAACGAAACTTGTGAAGTGGACAATGGATTGGCATCAGGCGAAACTACAGCTAAGCCTGCAACCTTACCCCTGATTAGCCCTGCTACATCCGGTTTTGTTGCTTGTACAAACTCACTGGCTTTCACACTCATCACCGAGCTTGTCAGTTCCTCCTTGCGTTGTGTGCCATATCCTATTACCACTACTTCATCCAGCCGCTTGGCATCTTCTTTTAATACCACTTTTACAGATGCTTGTCCGTTTGTCTGCACTTCTTCTGTAATGTAACCTATATAAGAAATTACCAATGTACCTTTAGCTGCATTTTCCAGCGTGAAGTTACCGTTAAGGTCTGTAATAGCTCCTTTGGATGTACCTTTCATCATTACGGTAGCTCCGATGATGGGGTCTCCGTTTTCATCTACTACCTGTCCCTTTACAGGGTTGGATTGCATGACTGCTTGTACTTCATTTACCGTTGCAAAAGCATCCTGTGGGTAGCCCGCATAGAGAGCGGATACCATCATCACGGAGAGGAGAGTTTTCTTTGATGATCTTTTAAAATGATAGTTCTTCATGAATTTGAATTTAAAATTAAAGGTTTCTTTTTCTTTCGATAGAGGTGAGCTCATCCATCTTTCGGAAGCAAAGGAAAACAAATAAGAGTAAAGCTGTTAATGCTTATAAATCAAATCATAGGGGGTAATTAATCAACTCTAAATTGACTAATTACCCCCTATGATCTGAGCAAAATTACCTGAAATAATCGGGTGCTTTGCTGCTTAATTAAGATGGATGAGTACTTTCTTCTTTCTTCTCTTTTATCTGTTTCTGATATTCACCGGGCGACACACCGAACGCTTCTTTAAACGACTGGGTGAAATTCTTATAATCACTGTAGCCCAATGCTGTGATAACATCTGCCACAGTTGCTGTTTTATTTTCCAACATCCGGCAGGCATGTTGCATCTTTATATCCTTTATAAAATCCAACGGAGTTTTGCCAGTGATTACTTTTATCTTCCGAGAAAGTGTGGAACGGGACATATTCATAGCCTCTGCCAGTGATACCACATTGAATTCCGGTTCATTCAGATGTTCTTCTACCGCTTTGGTCGCCCGATCCAGAAGTAACTTATCTATCTCGGCAAATTCAGAGGTGGAAATGCTGTCTTTGGTATCCAGGTATTGATGCATTTTCACCAACTCGGCACTGTCCGCCCATTTCTCGTCGTTCTTGCGTTTCATCCGTTTCAGATAGGCATAAATGCTATATCCTATGATGCCCATAACTAGCAGGGTATAAAAGAGATAAGCCCACCAGGTTTCGTACCAGGCAGGTAGGCGGTGGATTGTTATCTCCGTCACTTCATTACTCCATAACCCGTTTTTATCGGTAGCTTTCACCTGGAATGTATATTTTCCCTTGTCCAATCTGTTGTAGAAGGCGGAATTCTTCCGGTCATTTAGGTAGATCCAGTCGTTGTCTATACCCACCATCCGGTATGCATAACGTATCTGGTCTAAGTTATGAAAATCTAATGAAGAGAATTCGATTTCCAGATTCTGATCATTGGGTGACAGGCGGATAGGTGTATTTATAGGGTCTTGCTTCAACTGGTCGTCCCAAATGCTCTTTCCCATGATCTTGATGTCACTGATATGGGTGGTTACCTGTTCGGGTATGCTTTCCAGTTGCTGGGTTGGTGAGATGGACACAATGCCTGAGATTCCGCCGAAATAGATTTCTCCTTTCCGGTCGTAGTAGACGGCTTTGGATAGCAGACGGGTAAGGAGGAAATTCTTATCCCTGGTGCTGTAACTCCGGTAAGCGCCATTGCGCGGGTTGAACTCTTTAATCATCTGATTGGTAGTGATCCATACATGATTATAGACGTCTACAGTGATATTATTGATGATATCCCCCTTCATGCCGCAACTGAAACTGTAGTCTTTCAGTTTCTCCTTTTGTCTCGGGTCGAACAGTAAGACTTCCCCTTCGGTAGTACCCATCCAGAGGTTTCCGTCACTCGTGGCATCTATGCATACAAAGTCTTTATCGAAGGGATAAGATTCGATACCTTTATCCTGCTCAATCCGGTAGATGCCTTTGTTTCGGATGACAGTCCATATCCGGCTGTCGGCTGTTTGGGTGATGCCGGCAACCGGACCCGATACTTCCGGAATGCTTTCAAGAGTTGCACTCATAATCCGGTATACGAACAATCCTGTCGTAGTACCTATCCATAGATTATTCTGAGGGTCTTCGAATAGTGAGGTAATCAGTCCCGGATTATTTGTGACGTTGCCAAGTTCTATCCGTACATCTTCTTTCATTTCCATATTCTGCTGGCTTAGGCCGAAGACGGTGGGGCCATACGAAGTAGCCCATATCCAGTTGTGGTTATATGATCTGGCTATGTTGGTGACATCTCCAAATGGTAAATTCCGGGTTCCTTGACATTGTGAATAGTGTTTGAGCTTTTCTTTCCGGCTATCATAAATGCATAGGCCGTATCGGTCTTGCGAAAACCAGAAGATACCGTCTTCATCTTTGCACAGTGAGTTTATGGCGGGATTCGCCTTTAACTGGTTTCTTAAATCCGGCAGGGGATACTTCTGGACAATGTAATCGCGGATATCGATAATAAAGCTTTCTACATCGAAAGCCGATACCCATAGCTTCCCGTCTTTATCCTTATATATTTCATAAAGTATTTTGTTGCCGGGGGTAAGGAAAGAGGAAGTGTCCACTTGTTCTAAGTGTCCCTCCTTTGTGATGCGGAAAGCAAACAAGTCTTTCCAGGAAGTGACCCATATATAGTGGAATACATCATCCTGCACCATGTGGTAGATAGCTCCCGTAGCATTTCCTGTAATATCTACAGGGAGAGGCTGGGGAATATATTGCGTTTCCGGAGATTTACTGTTCGGGTCGAAGCGTACGATTCCTTTTCCCCAGGTGCCGAGCCAGTAATATCCGTTTGTTTCGTCCCAGATGATCCGTTCAATGTCCATATAGTCCCTGTGGTGGAAGTAGGCTTCAAAGTTGTCCGTATCTTTATTGAGTTTATACATTCCGCCTCGGGTGAGGGAGATTATTAAATCCCCGTTCTTATCTTCGTAGACGATGTACACAAATTCAGGAGAGTGGTTGTATTCGGTTTTATACCGCTTTATCAGAGTGCCGTCAGCCTTGAACCGGAATAATACGCCATGCATGCTTACCCATATACTCCCGTCCCGGGTTACGTTTATAGTGAATACATTCTTGTCGGAGCACTCCTGCAAATCCATGGGAGTGATCCGGCAGGTAGCCTTATCCAGTATATAGCCTCCCTTCATGGTTCCGAACCAGATTTTTTTGTCGTGGTCTTCGGAGATATAAGTAATATAATTATCCGATAAGAGTCCCGGGTGATACAGATCGGAGCGGAAAACGCGGATATTGTATCCGTCGTTTCGGCAGAGACCGTTGAAAGTGCCGTACCACATGTAGCCATCGCTGTCCTGAAATATACGATGGATGGCATTCACCGGAAGTTTATCTAAGGAAGGTATTTCTCTGACCACGATATCCTGAGCATGCAGCAAGGGGCTGAATATTAAAAGACACAAGAGCTGCATCAGGTAGACTTTTTGTCTGATAATCATATTTGAGATGGCTTTTATCATAGTATCTTTTATATATCGATACACAAAGATATGAATAAAAACTCAGAAATCTTATTACCTGTAATGAATGAAAAATTATTTAATTGATAGTTAATACAATAAAAAGTAGAGTCAGACCTAAATCCGGCTCTACTTTTGAGGTATACATTATATAAATCCTAGCGATATGTTATTGCATTCCATTCCGGTGGAGTTCCTCCTTGTAAATGGCGTACAAAGAAATCATAGCGTTTATGTTCCCCGAAATCTTCTCCCATCGTGTGGTGTGCACCGGGAATCACTACCAATTCAAAATCTTTGTTGGCTTTTATCAGTGCGTTCACCACCTGCATGGTTGAGGCAGGATCTACATTATCGTCCAGTTCGCCTACCACCAGCATCAGGGGACGGCTCAGCAAATGGGCATTCTCTACATTCGATCCTTCCTTATATTGATCTCCTACGGGATATCCCAGCCAGAGTTCGTTCCACCAGATTTTATCCATGCGGTTGTCGTGGCAGCCACAGGCGGAATAAGCGGCTTTATAGAATTCGGGATGTAGCAGCACGGCAGTGGTGGATTCTTGGCCACCGGCGGAACAGCCGTAGATGCCTACGCGATCCATATCCATATACGGATACTTCTCTCCGGCAGCTTTAATCCAGGCGATGTGATCGGGAAGTCCTGCATCTTTCAGATTCTTATAACATACATTCTCAAATTCACGTGAACGGAAAGAAGTTCCCATTCCGTCTACCATGACGACGATAAAACCGAGTTCGGCAAGGGAAGTCATGTACCAGTTGTACGGGATGAAAGTCTTGGGTACATACTGGTCGCCGGGACCTTGGTAAATGTATTCGATAACCGGATACTTCCGGTTCGGGTCGAAGTTAGTGGGACGAACAATCAGTCCCCACATATCCGTTTTGCCGTCACGCCCCTTGGCGGTAAATACTTCCGGTGCTTTCCAGCCTTCTGCTTCCAGACGACTGATATCGGCTGTCTCCAGCGGCATCACCACCTTGCCATCTTCGGCACTGCGCAATACGGTAACAGGAGCTTTGTTTACCATAGAGTAAACGTCTACCAGATAATTCATATCTCCCGAGAACCAGGCACGGTGCATTCCTTCTTCCGGAGTAAGGCAAACCAAGTCTTTCCCGTCAAAACCAATGCGGTAATAGCGGATGAGATAAGGATCCTCACCGGGTTGTACACCATTTGCGGAGAAATAAATCTGCCGGTTGTCCTCGTCTACGCGGAGCACTTCGCGCACATACCATTTGCCGCGGGTTATCTGATGGACGGGTTGTGCGGTAGAGCGGTCGTACATGTACAGGTGGTTCCAGTTATCCCGTTCGCTCATCCAGATGATGTGCTTGTTATCCCTTAGGTCGTGGCGGAAACGGCGGGTATAATTCACGTATTTGTCGCTGGTTTCTTCTATCAGAGGACGTACGGTGCCTGTCTCGGCAGAGAGTTCAAGTACACGATATGCCTGATGTCCGCGCTGGTTGTACTCGAAGGTAACGGAACGGCTGTCCGGGTTCCATTCGGGACCGTATATTTCATACTGCCGGTCGAAGAGGTCGGTGCTGGGGATGATGCCTCGTCCTGTTTCAACTTCATAAATGCAAGGTATCTTGAAAGGAAGTTCGTCTCCCGGTTTGGCATATTCCTGCTTGTGCAGTTTCGGTTGGAGCTGATCTGCCGGAGAAGACTCTACATAGTACACATAGCGTTTCTCTACTGGGCGGATTTTGCAGGATGCCACTTTTTTGCTGTCCGGAGACCAGCGGATATAAACTGAGTAATAGTTGCTGAGTGTACCGTCAAGGCTCAACTGCTTCTCTTTTCCCGTGGCAAGTTCCTTCACATATACATTCTGATTTTTGATATAGGCGGTATACTTTCCATCGGGTGAAGTTACGGGAGCGGCTTCTTTTTCGTCATCCCGTTCCATCCAGTGTTTTTGTGGTGCATTGCGGTCGGGCAGGGCACCTTCATTTACCAACTGATTTTTGCGGGTGGCGTACATCCAGCGCTGATTACCAAAAACAAAACGAAGCGTATCTAAGCTCGGGTTCACTCGTAGCCGTTCCAGTTGGATTGCTTCGGGCTTTACTTCTTTGCCGGATGCGTTGCTCAGTGCGCTTGCCAGACGCTTGTGGTCGAACAACTCCTTTCTGTTTTTCTTGTCTGCGTTCACCGATACGTAGATACGGCCTTCGGGCGTATTGCGTACATACCAGAACTGATGTGTGCCTTCTATCCACTGCGGCGTGACGCTGGAGTAGAAAACTTTGTTGGCACTGAATTTCTCTCTCAATGCGTAGGCACGGTTATAATCGTCCACTGTGCCTTGTGCGAAAGCCATGCCCCCGCTAAGGAGCATGGCTATCGACAAACCTAACTTACAAACATTCATATCTAACTAACCTTTATTGTACTTCCCATTCATAAACACCTGCTGCATTTTTGTCCGGCAGGGTGATTTCCAGTTTTACTGATTTGGTCTTCACGGGATCAAAGTTTACGGTGTTTCCCGCACCTTTTACAACGCCATATTTGTCGACACCTGTGACGGGTTGCCACTGGCCTTGTGCATCTTTATAATATATCTTCCAGCTTTTCGGTACACGACAACCGCCCCAGGGAGCATCGTCGAACCAATATACGGTGGAGCTTGATACGGTAGCTTCTGCCGGGAACTCATACGTGATCCATTCCGTAGTTCCCTGTTTGGGCCACCAATGGTAGTAGGGCAGGGAACGGTCGTTCTCATCTTTCGGAACCAGGCGGTCGTTGATGGCTGAAATGGAGCTTGCGCGGTGGGATGCGTCTATTTTACTTTCCGAAGCCAGTGTGGCAGGCATGGCGGGGCGGGATGCGCTCAGCTCTTGTGGCAACCATACTTCCATAGCTCCCGAACCACGGTGGGCCCATGCGTAGTAAGGTATCAGTGTCAGGTTCACATCGGTAGTGGTCAGGCGACCCTGATCGTCATAGCCAAGTGTCTGTGCGCCGGTCTTCAATTGGTTGATGCCATACAGTAGATCGGGCTTTTCCACCACTTCAAACTTCGGGTTACGGTTCATGAATACGCTGAAGATGTCGAAGTTGTTATCCGGGAATTCTGCACAGTATACAATCGGTCCGCGTTCTACGGCAATGCGTCCACGGTCGGCTTCCACCTTATTGTTGGCTTTTACGGTGCGCGGTTCCATGTCGAAGTGTACTTCCACCTTATCACCCTTTTTCCAACGGCGGTCGATGCAGAAATAACCATCTTTCAGTTCATTCTGTACGGCTTCTCCGTTTACTTTCACTGTGTATTTCAGACGCTTGCCGTCACTATAGGTATACAGGTCACTGGGGACTACCTGACCCCGAACCCATCCGGGAATACGGACTTTCAGGTTGAACTGTCCGGCGTTATTCTTGTTGATGCCGATGGTAATGTCACCGTTCCACGGGTATTTGGTGGTTTGCTCGATAGAAACAGCTTTGCCACCCACTTTCAGGTCGGAAGTGTTGGACATGAAGAGGTTGACGTAAACGTCCTTATCCTTCACAGCGTAGATATATCCCGGCAGGGACGGGATGAAACGGCAGATGTTGGACGGGCAGCAGGCACAACCGAACCAGGGCTGGCGTTGATGCTGTCCCATACTTTCCAGCGGGTTGGGGTAGAAGAAACCGCCACCGTCCAGGGATACGCCTGAAATCAGACCATTGTATAAAGTGCGTTCCAGTACATCGTAGTATTTGGATTCACCGTGCAGGAGGAAAAGACGGTAGTTGACGTACACGTTGCCGATGGCAGCACAAGTCTCGCAATAGGCTGACATGTTGGGCAATTCGTAGTTCTTGCCGAAAGCCTCTCCGGCTGCTGTAGCTCCGATACCGCCGGTGATGTAATATTTCTTGCCAACGATATTGTCCCAGATGCGGTCGATGGCATGAATGTAGGCGGTGTCTCCCGTCAGGGCGGCTACGTCGGCCATACCTGCATACATATATGCGGCGCGAACGGCGTGTCCCACAGCTTCATCCTGTTGAACCACCGGCTTATGTGCCTGGCTGTATTCATCGGTACGACTGGTATATCCACGCTGGTCGAGGAAGAACTTGGCCTGGTCGAGGTATTTCTGGTCTCCGGTAACCAGATAAAGTTTGGCAAGTGCCATTTCGGCAATCTGATGTCCGGGGACACGGATTTGCTGTCCTTCGCCTGTACCGATTTCACGGCATACACAGTCGGCATATCGGATGGCGATATTGAGGAAGTTCTTCTTTCCGGTGGCCTGGTAGTGGGCGATGGCGCCTTCCACCATGTGCCCTAGGTTGTAGAACTCGTGGCTCAGGTCTTCTACCTTTTCCCAGCGTTTGCTTCCCGCCCATTCATGGGGATGTTTCGGATTCATGGTTCGGCTGGTATAAAGGTATCCGTCCGGTTCCTGTGCGGCGGCTACAATGACGAGCACGCTGTCAATGTATTTGGCCAGTTTCTTATCGGGATACGTCTGCAACAGGTAGCTGGCACCTTCGATGGTTTTGTATACGTCCGTATCGTCGAAAGCCAGTCCGCCTACTTTAATGGTATCACTAGGGTGGGCTGCGTTGACGAAGTTCTGGTATCTTCCGGTTTCCTCGCATTTGCTGAATGCGAAGGGGATGGTTACCTCTCGGCTCGCGTTGAGACGTTGTCCCCAGAAGGAGTCGGTTACTTTCACCGAGGTGAAAGGTACGGGATCGATGGGATACCCGTGCGATTGGTTTTTCACTTGCGCCTGACTGCCTACGGTGGCGGCAACCAGCAGGGTGGTAACTAATACTTTTCTCATGGTTATTATTCGTTTTATGGTATTATTTCTTGATTGGAATATATTCGTCCCATAGTTTCAGTGAATGCAGGTAGCCCGTGAACGGCCAGTTGTGTTCTGCATTCCGCCCCAAAGTTACGTATTGTGATGGTTTTATTAGCAATTGAATATCTTTTTCGCTAATTAATTTACCATTGATATATACTTGTTCTATGCGGCCGTCGAAACAAATATAGATATGCTGCCATTTGCCGGTCAGCTCTTTCATGTCCTTGTATCCGGCATCTTCGTACCAGCCGTAGTGGTTGATGACACCGCATCGGGGCTCCGTGCCATTGACGAGCATAATCTTTTCCAATTCGTCATGCGAAGTCGTGAAGTCGGCTACACATTCGTTTTCGGCAATAGAATCATTCAGTATCCAGGCTTCCAATGTATAGGGGGCATTGTCCAGCAAGGTTGCAGGCAGGGAGAAGCTGGACTGGAATACCTGATGACCATCAAAGCTGAAACTTTTCTTTCCTTCCACTTCCTTAATGATGGAGGGGGCTTTGTGGGCTTCGAAGTATCCTTCTATTCCATGATTGGAAAGATAATGTACGGTGTCGCCTGCGGCGAAGTCATCAGCGGTGATGCTTACTACTAGGCCACGCTTTCGCTGATCAGCAGCCGGTAAGCGGATGATATCCGTAGTGGTATCATATTCCTGTTCGGCAGGTGCCTGTTTCCAGTTATAGTAGCGCAGATTAGTGATGATTAAGGGTTCGGCTCTGCTTTGAAGCGAAATCACACCGGATGAAAGGGCAGGTTCCGCTTCGTAGCTTTGCCATCTACCTAACCTATGAACTAACCCACTAATTGTATGCTCTTTGGAGGGAGAAAGTAACGGATGACGGTATTCTAGCGTAGTGCCCGGTTCGAGAACCAGTGCGTCGCGTCCGTCAATGCGCTCGGTGCGAACTGATCCTACTTTCAGGATAAAAGCACCTCCTAACATTCCTTCATTATTCTGCCATTCGCGGCCATTCCAGTCGGCGGCTGTCAGTCCGAGCCATTGTTGGGGAGCGGAGTCTTCGATACCGGAAAATACCTTGAGGTTCCAGATAGCACCACCGAAGCCATTCTTCTGTCCGCCGGTATAGGTGAGGCGCACGAAGCGGGCTTTGGCTTTTCCGAAATCTACCATTGGGCTGCCTGCCAGATGATTGTTCCGCTTGTCGGCAAAGATAGTCCAGCGTTTACCATCTGTTGAAGTTTCAATCAGGTATTGATAGAACTGAGTGCCATATTCAAATTGTGTCCAGATCGTTTGTATCTGTTGGGGGCGTCCCAGGTCTATTTCAAGCCATTCCTGTCCCATGCCGCGCGGACGCCATAAAGTTCCGTTGTTATCATCTACGGCATATTCAGGACGGAAGTTGTCATCATAAGAGGAAGAGGCACGCACGCTTTTACCAAAGGCGAGGTTGTTTGATTTAACAACGGAGGGGGCCAGTGCACCTACGCCGTCATGAGTAGGGATGATTTTCTGAATCGTCCCGTCTGCATTGAATGTCATGCGGTCGATGGAAAGCTGGCGGTGGAAACCACGGTTGGAGTGTGGATTATCGTGGCGGTGATAAACGATATAGTAATCATTGCCTTCCTGAAGGATACTGTGGTGCCCGGGACCGTGAATGGTTCCGTCAGCATTGGTTTCGAGGATACAGCCACCATAGGTGTAAGGACCCAGAGGCTTGTCTGAAGTGGCGTATTGCACACGGTATGTGTGGTCGTGGCAGGAACCGGAGGAATACATAAAGTAGTAGGTTCCATTGCGTTTGATTACAAAAGGTGCTTCGAAGAAATCGGTGGCTTCGGTATTGGGGATGAGGCGGGTTTCGGTAAAACTCTTCAGATCGGGAGCTAATTTTCCGGCACCGCAACCGAAACCTTTGTAAATGCCCCAGGTTCCCCAGTACATATAGACTGAACCGTCATCGTCCACAAATGTTTGTCCATCCAGAGTGATGGCATTTGTTACGAAGCGGTCAGGGATAAGGACCGCTTCGCTATCGCCTAGGATATTCTTCCACGGACCACGGGGAGTTTCACTGACTCCGCAATGGATGATACAGGGCTGGCAGTAAAAGTAGTAGTACTTCCCATCAGAGTGCTGCATCACATCGGGTGCCCATATCCAGTGACTGTCGGGCCAGTTCATGGGCATCAAGGTCCAGTTTACAAAGTCCTTGCTGGTCCATACTTGTGCGGGGCCAAAGCCTGCACCATTGCCATCGGTAGTGGCATACATATAATAAGTATCACCAAACTTTTTGATAGTAGGGTCGGCGAAATATCCGGGAATCACGGGATTACCCGTTCCCGGAGCATTGAAAGCGGCCTGTGCAAAGGCAGAGACAACTCCTATTAAAAAGGAAGTGATTAAAAGGATGGTTCTATTCATATTGTTACTTTATTGTTAGAAAAATTACTTGCACCGCGCAGCAAACTTTGCTCCAGCGCTACGCTGGTCATTTATGTATTTCATTATTAATCGGTATCTCTATTTCATAAAAATATTCTTTCAACAGCTTGTACATTTCCGGATCGTAAGCTTTCAGCTTTACGCGACGATTCATAGAATTGTGTATGCCATTGGCAGGATCAGCGTAACGGTTACAGTTAAAGAAAGACTGTACACATTCAGCAAAATACTCTTCTTTGTTACTTAATGCATAAGTACCGGCCCATAGTCCTTTTTCTCCAGCACTTTTCCACAATACTTCCAGTCGGTCGTTGAAATCCGGTTCCACACCTGCAATTCCTACCATATGTATCAGATGGGCAAATTCATGAATCAAAATATTTTCGCCTGTATATTTATCTTGTGGTAAAGCCAACAGATTCTCTTCTCCGCAACTGGCGGAGAACTCATCTTCCGGTGCCCCACCGAAACCACGGGCACGCCAGTTCCAGTATGCAATGCTGTCCGGCGAATTGCAGATATGTGCAAACTCTGGTAAATCACAAGTATCTTCGTCTTTACCGATAACCATCACGTGACAACCTTTTTTCACCATATGCGCTTTTACATCCGGACGTTTTGATAGCATCAGACTGATGATATCACATGCTTTTAGCAACGCTTCATCACTTACCTTTTCGGAGGAAGTGACATACAATCCCTCAGTTTCAATGTATTTCTTATAAAAAGAAGGAATATTCTTTCTCTCGGGTATGGACGTTACTTCACCCCGCACCGGATATAACTCAAGCTTCATCGCGAATCCCCCGCCCGAAGCTAAATGTATCTTTATCCGGCTGTTTTTGTCTATAATCAGTTTCTCTGTACGATAATCTTCCGCTTGCTTGTTCGCATTAATACCATCAGCAAAGAGTGTGGCTGTATAGCGAACATTGGAAGGCAGGAACGAAAAGTCAAGTTCTACATCACGTTCATCCCAGTTTGTCATCCCGCCAATGTACCAGTTGATATCTTTCTTTCGTACACTGACGATATATTCTCCCATTTTACCTGCGGCGATAAAGGTAGAATCCGTCTCCACAGGAATTGAAGTGATGAAGTCCACACATTCCTGTTCATTCAGATAATTCGTCGGAGCATCGCACAGCATGGTGAGCGGAGAATCGTGTACAATATAAGCGGCCAACTGATGACAACGGGTTCCCATACTCATCGGTGAGTAATAGACGGCACGCCAGTCGGCTTTCGTTGCATTGCGCATGGCACCCGGAGTATAATCTACCGGACCTGCCATCATACGGATATAAGGGAAGGTCACATCGTAAAGAGGCATGTTATTCTTGATATCCGTCCACTTCACCTCTTCCATACCGAACAGGCTCTCAAAGTTGATGATATTCGGATAAGTGCGATTGATACCTGTAGGTTTGTAAATGCCATGAAGGTCGAGTGTCAACTTATGTTTTGCCGTAGCATCAGCGATACGATATACCATTTCAACGGCAGTCTGATCGTCACGATCCAGAAAGTCTACTTTGAAGCCTTTGATACCCATTTCGGAGTACTTCTTGCAGGCGGTTTCCAGTTGTTTGTCGAGTACATTGAATACTGTCCAAAGAATGATATCAACTCCTTTCTGTTTTCCGTAGGCAATCAGTTCCGGAAGGTCCAGTTCCGGAATGACAGTCAGCATATCACCGCTTTTCGGGTTATACCAACCCTCGTCGAGCACTATAAACTCTATATCATTCCTGCTGGCGAAGTCTATGTAATATTTATAGGTATCCATATTGATACCTGCCTTAAAGGGGACACCTTTCAGATTCCAGTCATTCCACCAATCCCAGGCTACTTTTCCGGTCTTTATCCATGATGTGTCACCTATGCGATTGGGAGATGCCAGTGCATACACCAGATTATTAACAGGCATATCCGTATCCTTTTCAGTAACAGCCAGTACGCGCCAGGGATAAGTACGTGCACCACTACTGCGTGCTATGAAATCACTGGTTTCTGTTACATACTCCTGCATACGCCAAGGATAGAAATCTGTTTGGGTAGGGTAGGAAGCAAAAACACCTTTTAGCCCATATCCATCTTTCTGAGATTCTACAAACATTCCCGGATATGCTTCAAGATCAGATTCCAGTAGAGTTAATTTGGTTTTACCGCAGTCCACTGTAACGGGTAGGAAAGCTACTTTCGGTTGTGCCTTCGATAGTGGGGTAACATCGTATATATTTTGAAAAGCCATTGCCATCGGCTTTTTGTCATTCGTCGTATAAGGAAGATAAGCTGTATAATCTTGATTAAAGTTGAAATTGGCTATTTCATTTTTGACTGTAATATCTGCTGTACGTGTAGTATAGAAACGGTAGGCTACTCCATCATCATAAGCGCGGAAAGTAACTCCAAAACCATCTATCAACTTCAAGTCGAGTTCATTGCATGCAGCAACGGACTCCTTGAAGCGGTAGAAAGGGGATTCTACATTATCCCTGATCTTTTTCCTTTTTATACCAGTTACCTGAGAGTTGTTTCCTATTTCGGTTCCGTCAGCCAGAACCAAGCCTATGTTAGAAAGAGAGAGAATTGTATCCTTTTCGTGCATTATCTGATAAGATAATTTGTCTCCGGTACTGATTTCTACTTTCAGTTTTCCGTCGGGAGATGTCAGTGCGTATTTCTTTCCGGATGCTGCTTCGAGTGAATTATTTCCGCAATACAGAAATAGGGAAATAATGACTAATTTGAAAGAGAGGTTGTTTTTCATAATTCGGTTAATTCTTATTTGTCTGTTTGCAAAGTAAAAGAAAAAAGAGCGAACGGAAAGACTGAATAATATAATGAAATAAAAGAATAGTCCAAAAGATACCTTTCTGTGGCCTTCTGAATGGCTGTTTGTAGTATTCTTGTATTCGATTGGACTATTTTTTCATTCATTTGCATGTACTTATCTGATTCTTATTTATCTCGTATTTAGGGCGTAGCTTCTTTGTATCTTTAAAATGATAGTTCTTCATGAATTTGAATTTAAAATTAAAGGTTTCTTTTTCTTTCGATAGAGGTGAGCTCATCCATCTTTCAGCAGCAAAGGAAAACAAATAAGGGCAAAGCTGTTAATGCTTATAAATCAAATCATAGGGGGGAATTAATCAACTCTAAATTGACTAATTACCCCCTATGATTTGAACAAAGTTACCTGAAATAATCGGGTGCTTTGCTGCTTAATTAAGATGGATGGGTACTTTCTTCTCTTTTATCTGTTTCTGATATTCGCCGGGCCGAACGCTTCTTTCTCCTTGTATAATAAGAAAGAGTAGATAGGGAGTAAGTAAGGAGTAGGTGCATTCCGGATATCTGTCTGGTTGGGTGTAGTTTTTGAATGATCATTATATGTGATGAATATGAGAAGCACTTCCTGTAAAATATTACAGATTCAGTTAATAATTGGTGTTCCGTTCCCTTTTCGTTTGTCATTTATGGGCTTATTGTGCATAGTACCTACAGGTATGAAAAAATAATCCAATATATGAAATGATTGTCTAAATCCCCTTCTGAGGCTTTGTGACTCGACTATTTTAGCATTCATATAGATTATTGTTTTATCCTGTTAAAAAAGAAATCCATTACTTTGTAATACGCTAATTGCAAGAAGAATTATGAAATCCATATCTTTATTACATATTATGAATAGAATAACTAAATACTTTTTCGGTAGTGTTGCCCTTTTTAGTATGAGTGCTTGTAACAACTCGTATGTTCAGCCCGATGCACCGATAAAAGAAGTTCCCTTTACTCAAGTCCACTTGGATGATAACTTCTGGACTCCACGCATTGAAACCAATCGTACTGTTTCCATACCTTCAGCATTTAAGGAATGTGAGAAGAATGGACGCTTTGATAACTTCGCCATAGCTGGTGGTCTGATGAAGGGAGAACATCGCGGTGACTTTTCTTTTGATGATACTGATCCTTATAAGATTATAGAAGGAGCCTCTTATTCGCTGGCTGTGAAATATGATAAAGCGCTGGATGCTTATTTGGATAGCGTTATTACCTTGATTGCTACTGCTCAGGAACCGGATGGCTATCTTACCACTTGTGTTACTAATAAATGCTATCGCCTTTCCGGTTGGTGGGGAAAGAGTCGTTGGGAAAAGATTAATAGTCATGAACTTTATAATAGCGGTCATTTGTATGAAGCTGCCGTTGCTCATTATCGTGCAACAGGGAAGCGTAATCTCCTTGATGTGGCTATCAAGAATGCCGACTTGGTATGTGAGGTCTTTGGTCCGAATGAAGGACAGAAGCATGTTCCTTCCGGGCATCCTATCGCTGAAATGGCCCTTGCTAAATTATATAAGGTGACAGGTGATGAAAAGTATTTGAAAATGGCTAAATACTTTGTAGAGGAAACCGGTCGCGGAACAGACGGACATCGTCTCAGCGAATACAGCCAGGATCACAAACCTATTCTGCAACAAGATGAAATAGTAGGTCATGCCGTACGTGCAGGATATCTTTATTCCGGTGTTGCCGATGTAGCTTCATTAACTCAGGATACTGCTTATTTCAATGCTTTAAGTCGTATCTGGGAAAATATGGCAAGTAAGAAGCTCTTCATCACCGGTGGTATCGGCTCACGTCCGCAAGGTGAAGGATTTGGTCCTAACTATGAATTGAATAACCATACCGCATACTGTGAGACTTGTGCTGCCATTGCCAATGTATATTGGAATCACCGTATGTTCCTAGCTACGGGTAATGCCAAGTATGCCGATGTACTGGAGCGTGCTCTTTATAATGGAGTTATTTCGGGTGTTTCACTCAGTGGCGATAAATTTTTCTATGATAATCCGCTTGAGTCTATGGGGCAACATGAACGCCAGCAATGGTTTGGTTGCGCTTGCTGTCCGGGTAATGTAACGCGTTTCATGGCTTCCGTACCTTTTTACATGTATGCTACTCAGGGCAATGATATTTATGTCAATCTTTATATCCAGAGTAAAGCCGAATTGAATACGGAAACTAACAATGTAAAATTGGAACAGATCACAACCTATCCGTGGGATGGCAAAGTCAGCATTTCTGTTAATCCCGAAAAGGAACAGGAGTTTGCTTTGCGCGTTCGTATTCCGGGATGGGCACAGGATGCTCCTGTACCTACGGACCTTTATTCGTTTACTGATAAGGCAAAGGCTTACACTATCTCTATTAATGGCAAGAAAGTAAATGCCACGCAACTGGATGGTTATGCTACGATTCTCCATGACTGGAAGACTGGAGATGTTGTGGAAATTAATTTCCCGATGGATGTCCGCCGTGTGAAAGCGAATGATAATGTAGAAGATGACCGTGGTAAGCTTGCTATTGAGCGTGGCCCAATTATGTTCTGCCTGGAAGGTAAAGATCAGGTTGACAGCATTGTCTTTAATAAGTTTATTCCTGACGGAACTTCAATGGAGGCAACTTACGATGCTGATTTATTAAACGGTGTCATGGTGTTGACTGGTACAGCTAAGGAAATAGAAAAAGATGGTAGTGTGAAAGAGGTTCCTTTCAAAGCCATTCCTTATTCCACTTGGAACAATCGTGGTGCAGACCAGATGGCGATATGGATTCCTGAAGCTGCAGAGTATGCCCGTCCTACTCCAGAGCCAACAATCGCCAGCAAGGCACATACACTGATGATACAAGCACCTATCCAGAAAGATGCTCCTGAATCTGCTTCGGTTGAAACTTGGGCATGGGGTGTGAATGACCAGTGGGAACCAAAGCGCTCATCGGATATTTCCAAACCTTATCACTACTGGTGGTTGAGAAATGGAACACAGGAAACTTTGGCTTATCAATTTGATCAACCTTATACGATTTCAAACGTAGAAGTGTACTGGTTGGATTTCGATCATTATGACGGGGATTTCCGGGTGCCGGAAAGTTGGAAACTCTACTATAAAGATGGTAAAAGCTGGAAAGAAGTAGAAGCTTTGAATGAATATACGGTAAAGAAAGACTGCTACAACAGCCTTGATTTCAAACCGGTGAAAACGACAGGACTGAAAATAGCTGCCCAATTGCAGAAAGGTGCATCGGGTGGGGTTATTGAATGGAAAGTAAACTAATAGTTAATCAAAATCTAATAGTTAATCAAAATCTAATAATTAAGTAAAAAACAATGTAGTATGCAAAAATGCCTATTAACACTGTTGCTCTGCTTTATCGGTGTATATGCCAGGGCACAATACCAGGTATCTGGTACAGTAATGGATCAAACGGGAGAAACATTGATTGGAGCCACTATCCGTGAGGTAGGGGATAACAACAATGGTACTATTACGGACTTCAATGGTAAATACACCATTAAAGTATCTAAGAAAAATGCTCAATTGTCAGTCTCTTATGTAGGATATGAGGATCAGACTGTGAGCGTTCAAGGGAAGACGATAGTGGATATTGTTTTA
Organism: Bacteroides sp. 14(A); assembly: GCF_000526555.1. Taxonomy (NCBI): domain Bacteria; kingdom Pseudomonadati; phylum Bacteroidota; class Bacteroidia; order Bacteroidales; family Bacteroidaceae; genus Bacteroides; species Bacteroides sp. 14(A). The sequence goes on from NZ_JAGH01000001.1 coordinate 412,377, forward strand.
AAAACAAGCGAACAAACTCTGGAAGAAGTTGTAGTTGTGGGGTATGGCACTCAGAAAAAGGAGAGTGTCACAGGCGCGATTACTTCTGTTAATCAGAAAGTTTTAAAACAAACTCCTGTAGCCAATATTACGAATGCTTTGGTGGGTAAAGTGACGGGGCTTACAGCCATTCAGCAATCCGGTGAACCGGGCTATGATGGTGCTACTATATTTGTTCGCGGTAAAGCGACTTTTACGGGAAGTACAAATCCTTTGATTCTGGTAGATGGTGTGGAACGTTCGTTTGGCGATATTGATGCTAATGAAATCGAAAGCGTTTCTATATTGAAAGATGCTTCGGCCACAGCGGTATATGGTGTACGTGGTGCGAACGGTGTTGTATTGGTCACTACTAAACGAGGTGAAGTGGGGGCACCAAAAGTCTCCTTGACCTATTCTTACGGTGTCCAAACTCCAACTCGTTTGACTAAATATTGCGATTCTTATGATGTGTTGACATTGTTTGAAGAAGGGCTTTCAAATGACGGAAAGTCTAGTCAATATACTCCGGAGACCATTGCCAAGTATCGCGACCGTAGCAATCCTACTTATCAATATTTATATCCTAATGTTGACTGGACAGAAGAATTACTGAAAGATAATACTGGGCAGATGCAAGCAAACGTGAATGTTTCGGGTGGTGGCTCTTTATTCCGCTATTTTGTATCAGTAGGCTATATGAATCAGGATGGTATTTATAAATATTCTGATATGTCAGAGTACAATACTAATGCAAAAATGGAACGATATAACTTTCGTACCAATATTGATGTTGATATTCGTAAAGATGTGAAGTTGATGTTGAATTTGGGAGGTATTATTCAAGATTTAAACTTTCCGGGAACCAGTGCCAGTGATTTGTTCTATGCTATCAAAACTCGTTTGCCTTATTATTATCCGATGACCAATCCTGACGGATCTATTGCAGAATATGCTAATTCTGAGGGTAATCCTTACGCAATGCTGACAAAAACAGGATATGCAGCTAATAAAAGTACTACATTGAATGCTACGGCAGGCGTGACGTGGGATATGAGCAGGCTTATCACTCAAGGATTAAGTTTGACGGCACGTTTATCTTTTGATGCGGATAACTATCGTAATGTTAGTCGTAGTAGAGGATATAATGCTTATAAATTTTCTATTGCTGAGACTGAAACAGACTTGTCAAAAGGTACTTATGCAAATGTGAGAACTGGTAGTGAAGCTTTGGGGTATGGAGTCACAGCTAACGGTACACGTTACACTCTGCTGGAAGCCATGTTGAACTATTCTCGTAGTTTTGGCGAGCATAATGTGACAGGGTTGTTGATGTATAATCAAAGTAGTAAATTAATAGATGCTACAGATGCAATCAAAGGACTTCCTTTTCGTAAACAAGGTATTGTGGGACGTGTAACCTATAATTATGCCGGTAAGTATTTCGGTGAGTTTAATATGGGGTATAATGGTTCTGAAAATTTTATACAAGGGCATCGTATGGGCTTTTTCCCAGCTGTATCTTTGAGTTACGTACTATCTGAAGAGAATTTTTTAAAGAATACTTCATGGCTTGATTTATTGAAATTCCGTTTCTCTTATGGTTTAGTTGGTAATGATGACAATGGTTCGCGTTTTTTGTATCAAAGTCAGTGGACTACAGGTTGGAAGACTTATACATTTGGTCATACAGGTAATGGATTGAATTTAGGGGAGCTGGAGTTTATTCAACAGGCAATGAAAGTGTCACTTGGGAAAAAGCAAAGAAATTGAATATTGGTTTGGATTTGGATTTGTGGAAGAGTGCTATTCATCTGACCGTAGACGTATTTCATGAAAGACGTACTGATATTCTTTGTACTCCGGGTACGATACCGAGTACTATCGGTGTTACTTCTTTACCTTCTATCAATGCAGGTATTGTTACTAATAAGGGTTTTGAAATAGAATTGGAGCATCGCAAGAATTTCCGTAATTGGGGATATTCTGTTAAAGGTAACTTTTCATATGCAAAGAATAAAATTATATCAGCGGACGAACCTGATAATGTTGATAAACCTTGGCAACGCCGTGCCGGAACTAGTATTGACGAGATGTATGGTTATATAGCAGAAGGGCTGTTCCAAACTTGGGATGAAATAAATGATCCTGATATTGCGAAAACAACAGCTTCTAATTTACAACCGGGTGATATTCGCTATAAAGATTTAAATGGTGATGGTGTGATTAATGATGATGATCGTGGGTATCTTGGTAAGAATTCAACACCTGATAAGATTGTAGGTTTAGCTTTGTCCGGTAACTGGAAGAATTTTGATTTCAGTGTGTTATTTCAGGCTGCATTGGGTGGTAATACGTGGTTTACAGGTTCTGCTATTTGGCCTTTCGAATCTAAAGCATCTGTATCACAAGATGTATTGAATAACTATTGGTCTACAAATAATACCGCAGAACAGAATGCAAATGTATTTTATCCTCGTTTATCTTCTGACCATAGTGATAATAATTATATAGAGTCAACCTATTGGTTGAAGTCCAGTGACTATCTTCGTCTAAAGAATGTGGAAATTGGTTATCGCCTGCCAAAATCGGTTAACAAGTTTCTTGGAGTTGAAGAGCTTCGCTTTTATGCCAATGCGGTGAATCTGATTACTTGGGACCATATGAAAATTTTCGATCCGGAATCTCCGAATGGTGCCGTTAATTATCCGCAGATGAAGGTATTTAATTTTGGTGTTCATGTTTCATTCTAAAAGAAAAAGATTATGTTGAAAAATTATAAACTGAAAGCTTTTGCGCTTTTATTATTAGCTGGCTCTGTTTTAGGTTCTTGTGATTATCTGGATATTGCTCCGGCTGAAATCATGACGGAAGATAAAATTTTCCAAGATATAACTCTTGCACAACAAGATTTGGGCTCTATGTATCATGATATTATAAAATGGACAGCATTAAATAGCGATGACCGTCTTCTTCGAGATGGTCCGTTCACTTGGACCGGGTGTGCTGGTGATGAATCAATTGACCATTGGGGAACAACTGCTCCTACTACCTATTTTAAATTGGGTGGTCTGACTACTGGTTATAATCCGTTAGGAGACTGGAGTTGGAACTATGCACTTGTTCGTAAGGCTACTAACTTTATTAATAAAATAGAGGGTGTACCTCTGACACAGAGCCAACAACAAACTTATGGTACGAAAGTTAAACAGTTTAAGCAGGAGGCCCGTTTTTTGCGTGCGTATATGTATTTTGATTTGCTTCGCCAATACGGTGCTGTCCCTTTGATTACTGAGGTTCAAGATATTGCTGATATTTCCGGAGCACAGGTTCCTCGTGACCCAGTTAATAAAATAGTAGATTTTATTTGTAGTGAATTAGATGAGGCGGCTTCAGTATTGCCTGATACATGGTCGGATGATACCAACTATGGACGTATATCTAAAGCGGCATGTTTGGCGCTGAAAGCACGTACCTTACTCTATGCTGCTAGCCCGCTTTACAATGGAAATACGATGTATAAAGATGTCAAGAATCTTGATGGTACTCAGCTTTTCCCGCAAACTTATGATAAAGAATTGTGGAAGAGAGCGGCGGATGCAGCTGATGCTGCAATAAACTGCTGTTTAGGAGCTGGCATCCAAATGTCTTTGTCGGGAGAAAACTCTATTAATAAATATGAGAAGATGTTTTATAGTAATACTTCTAATCCGGAATTCATTTTGGCAAGTATTCAAACTTATGGTATTTATGAAGACGTGAGTTGTAATTCACACTCTGAAGACAAAGGTGGTTGGGGACGATTCTCTATCATGCAAAATCAAGTAGATGCTTATGAAACCGCTGATGGTCATTTACCCTTCTTGATGGATGATGACGGTTGTATTATTTATGATTCAAATGGACAGCCTACGGTTAATCCAGAATCTAATTATTCAGAATCCGGTTTTACACATGTTGATGAGTTGTGGGATGGAACAAGTTGGCAACCTTGTACCAATGTCTATAAGGATTTAAATGGAGCGGTGGTCAATGATATGGGAAAATATGATTTATACAATATGTATGTGAATCGTGATCCTCGTTTCTATGCTTCATTAACTTTTCAGGGAGCGAAATTCAGAAATGCTACTGAGGGGCTGGAACGTTGCTATCATTTTGCTTATTGGAGAAATCTGGAATATTATACATATTGGTGGGTAGACGGTTATCCTAACGTCAATACGAATAACGAAACTGGATACGGTTTACGTAAGTTCATGAATCCGGTAGCAGATATTAAGAATTGGATCGGTACAAGTTCTAATTATCCATTGTTCCGTTTAGCTGAACTTTATCTTATTAAAGCTGAAGCTCTGAATGAATATTATGAAAGTCCCAATCAAGATGTATATGATGCCATTAATGAAGTTCGTTCTCGTGTAGAAATGCCTGATCTTCCTATTGTTTCGGAAGATAATACAAAAATTGGCATGCGTAAACGTATTCGTAATGAACGGCGTGTGGAACTTTTCTTTGAAGGGCATCGTTTTTGGGATGTACGTCGTTGGAAGATTGGTGATAAGTGTTTTGGAATTCCTAACTATCGGATGAATGCACAACCGACAGAAGCGGAGATTATGGCAAAAGCCAATGAACTGGGCTATACGTCTATGACGGATAATGCCAATAATCCCGATTATTGGTGGGATCGGGTTTGGAATTCGAGAGATGTCGGATTACAAATATATTATAAACGTACGGTTGATGTGAATTGTGTATTTTCTGATAAGATGTACCTGTTCCCTATTCCGCAGGGTGATATTAATAAAAATTTGAATCTGGTACAAAATTACGGCTGGTAATTTAAATGATAATTTGAATTCATGAAAAAGGAGCGTATGGAAAAAACGTTCCTTTTTCTTTAAATAGTAGAATACTTCAATGAAAAATAAGTTAGTCTATATTGTGTTGTTTGTCGGTTTTTGTGTGAATATGTTTGCATGTTCTGATGGAAAAGGAGAGGCACTACTGCCTGAACCCATCCCCAATCCTACTCCTGTGCCAAAATACACTTTGCCGACAGGAAAATTGATATATATTCCTGATGAGTTACAGAGCAATGATTTTACGAAGGAGGAAAGTCAGTGGAGCTATTATCGTATGGATTATTCGGATAATTTTATCGTTTTCTGGGAGAAAGGTTTCGGCAGCAACCCTTTTACAGTGACAGATCAAGCTTTGAGGGTAGATATTAAAGACTTGTTGGAAAAAGCAGAGCTTTTTTATGATGTGAACGTTAATAAATTGAAGTTTGTTGAGACGGGAAAATCAAATACAGATAAATATCGTATGATGATTTTCCTGAAATATCAATCAGAATGGCTTGCAACAGGTTCCGGTTATGATGATATTATTGGTGCGTTATGGGTCAATCCCAGTACATGCCAGCCTGTTGGTTCTACAATAGCACATGAGGTAGGACATAGTTTCCAGTATCAGACTTATTGTGATAATCCGACAAGTGGCTGCGGTTGGCGTTATGGTTTTGGAGAGAATGAAGAAGGTGGAAATTGTTTTTGGGAGCAATGTGCTCAATGGCAAGCTTACCAGATATATCATGAAGAACGGTTCAATAATTATAATTTTGATGAGTATTTGTTGTCATGTTATAAACATCCGTTGCATGAGGCTCCTCGTTACGCCAATTATTTTATTCAGGATTATTGGTGTATGAAGCATGGCATCGAATTTATTGGTAAACTGTGGCGTGAGGCTCGAAGGCCGGAAGATCCTATTGAGGCTTATCAACGTATCACAGGTGTCAATCAGGAAACTTTCAATGATGAAATGTTTGATGCAGCCCGTCGTTTTGTGAACTGGGACATTGATGGGATAAAGGAATATGGCAGGAATTATGTAGGACGAAGGCAGTGTAAGTTAATTGCTTCAAAAGATGGGTATTATGCTATAGATCCGGCAGAATGTCCTGAGAATTATGGCTATAATGTGATTGTTTTGAATGTTCCTTCCGCTGGAGTAAAGGTTAGTGCGGATTTTGTAGGTATGGCAGGAGCTGACGGATACCGTAAGAAGAATGTGGACAAGGCTGGATGGAGATATGGATTCGTGGCTTATTTGGAAAACGGATCTTGTGTGTATAGTGATATTTTCTCAGAGAAAGAGGGCGAGGCTATTTTTGAATGTCCCAATTTCTGTAGGAAATTATATTTTGTAGTGAGTGGAGCACCTACTCAACATTGGCGCCATGCTTGGGATGATAATGATATGAATGATGAACAGTGGCCTTATAAAGTTAGATTTAGCGGAACAAACTTGTATGGTCAGATTGATGTTGATCCGGATAAGACTCCTGAAGATATAACCTTGATTTATGATGTACCTGTATCTTTGAGCAGTACGGATTATACGGGCTCTAATGTTCAAATAGAACTTCAGAGGCTTTGTCAATCCTTTTCATTGACTCCTGGGCAGATCAGTGATAAATGGGGAAAAGAAATTATTTTTGCTGGTGTAAACAAGGATGGCTCGCTGAATACGAATTCTACAGCTAATGAGCCGGGGCATTGGTTTGATATGGATGGAAATATTTGCGTTTGGGGAGAGAGAGCACAGATTTATTCTGAGCTCGATAAAGATAATTTTATTTTTAAGGTAGGACAATATCCAGGACATTGCAGAACTGGAGAAAAATATACCATAAGGCAATGCCTTGTTTATGGATATGAAACAGGACAGAAAGTACAAGCAACTTTTGTCTTTAACATAACAATTGAATAATATGAGGAAGTGTATTTTCATTTTATTGGTTATTCTGGCTGTGAGCTATAGACTAGAAGCTAAAAAGCAGGAGGTAGTTATGCCTTCCGGTAAAGAAATTTATATCCCTAAAGATTTGCAGGGTATGGATCTTCAAAATCCTGATAGTAAATGGAGTTATCACCGCATGGCATATACTGATAATTTCGTCATCTTCTGGGAAAAAGGTTTTGGAAATGATCTGTCTAATCCTCCTCAATTGGAAGGGCATGATATGAAAGTGGATTTGTTGAACTTAACGGAAAAATTGGAAAGTTTCTATCATTTCTTCCGAGATACCTTGAAGTTTTCCAAACCGGGTTCAAAGTGTGATAAGTATCGTATGATGGTCATGCTAAACTACTCTTTGGAAGGAACTGCCTATGGTGGTGATTATGATGGAGAAATCGGTGCATTATGGATTGCTCCCAATCGTGTGCAGGATAAGAAACTGAATTGCATTGCCCATGAATTGGGACATAGCTTTCAGGCTCAGATCAGTTGTGATGGAGAAGGAGAGGCTTGGGGAGGATGCGGTTTCTTTGAAATGACCTCGCAGTGGATGTTATGGCAAGTAAACCCCGAATGGATCACTGATGAAAAATATCATTGGGATGCTTTCATGAAGCTGACTCATAAAGCTTATCTCCATCTGGAAAATATCTATCATTCTCCCTATGTGCTGGAATATTGGGGTATGAAACGAGGATTGCCTTTTATTGCCGAACTCTATCGTCAAGGTAAGCGGGGAGAAGATCCGGTGATAACTTACAAGCGGATGACCGGATTAGATCAGAAGCAGTTCTGTGATGAAATGTTTGATGCTTATCGTCATTTTATCAATTGGGATTTTCCTCGTGTATGGAAAGAAACTCGACCGTATGCCAATAAATATACTACCAGTTTAACCACTCTATCGGACGGATGGTATGGAATCGTACCGGACAACTGCCCCGAAAACTATGGATTTAATGCTATTCCGTTAGCTTTACCTGAACGTGGGAAGAAAGTGAAAGTAGAGTTCTGTGGAGAAGCAGGAAAGGAAGGATATAATGCAATTCATACGGATAAAGCCGATTGGCGTTATGGTTTTGTAGCTATAACGGAGGATGGTAAATCTATTTATGGGGATGTGAGTGATAATAGCGGAAAAAGTATTATTTTTACAGCTCCAAAAGTAAATAATTTGACTCATTTGTGGCTGGTTGTGATGGGTGCCCCTACTGAACATTGGATGAATCCCAATCCGGAGGAAAAAGATGCCCAATGGCCATATCGCATCAAAGTTACAGGAAGTAAACCTTTATAAACAAAATGCTATGCTTGCAAGGGCAACTTATGTAAATAGTCGTAACAATACGAGGGCTATCATTTATGCCTGTATTGCGGTGCTTAGTTGGTCTACTGTTGCCACCGCTTTTAAAATTGCTTTGACGCATCTTACTCATTTTGAGATGTTGTTGATAGCCAGTTGTACTTCATTACTTATATTTGCCCTTTTGCTGACCTTCCAGAAGAAGTGGAAACTACTGTCTGCATTGCCTGCCCGGCAATGGGGATATTTTGCATTATTAGGCTTACTGAATCCAGTGGCTTATTATCTGGTGTTGTTTAAAGCTTATGATTTGTTGCCTGCACAAGTGACTCAACCTATCAATTATGCATGGCCTATTGTGCTATTAATTTTGCTGGCCCTATTTGCCCGTCAGCCCATACCTCCGAAGAAATATATCGGTATGTTTATTTCTCTGGGTGGAGTAGTACTTATTTCTGTAGGAACTGGGCAGTCGGGTGGCATGGATATACCTGTTCATGGGTTGTTGTTGGCAGCATTGAGTGCCTTGTTGTGGGCTATGTACTGGATGATAAATAATAAATTTAAGGATCGGACAGATGGTAGCGTTGCACTGTTTATGAGCTTTTTGTTTGGTACGGCATATTTACTGGTTGGCGCAATGATAGTGGGTGTTCACTTGAATACTTTGCCCGGTATCTTGTCAGGAATGTATGTCGGCGGATTTGAGATGGGTATCCCTTTCATCTTTTTCAGCCTTGCCATGCGGAAAACTACGAATCCGGCACTGGTCAATCAGCTTTGCTACCTGTCTCCCTTCTTGTCTTTGTTCTTTATTGCAATCATATTGGGTGAACAAATTGTGTTTACAACGTATATCGGCCTCATATTGATTGTACTGGGAATTATGTTCAACCAATATCTGGTAAAGAAATGAAAAAGATTATCCTTGCGATGGTAGCTGTTATGGTTCCGCTGATGCTTTCTGCCGGTTCTACTGATTTTTGGTTTCGTCATTTTTCAGTAGAAGATGGATTATCCTCCAGCGCTGTACGTGCTATTATGCAGGATAAATATGGCTTTATGTGGTTAGGTACGGATGATGGTCTAAACCGTTATGACGGTACCACTATTAAAATATACAGATTGAATCCGGAAGGAGTTAATGATTATATTTCATTTTTATACGATACTACAGATAGGATTTGGATAGGAACAGGGGACGGAGTTTATATTTATGATTATGAAACAGAGAACTTCGAGCCGTTTAAACTTCTGACTGCCAAAGGAGATAGCATTAAAACCAATGTGAATCATATTGCTGAAGACAGAGATGGTAATTTGTGGTTTTCAACCGTAGGTCAGGGAATCTTCAAATATAATATATCCAAACATTATCTGGAGCGTTATGAGTTTAAAGATGCTGATGGATTGATGGCCAGCGTGTTGATTGATAGTGAAAATCAAATATGGGCTGTTACTAATTGGGGAAACCCGACCGTTTCTAAGTTGAATAAAGCGGAGAATAAATTTGAGCCTTTCCATATTACCTACGACACGGGTGGGTATGATTCCAACTCTTTGGTTATGCTGGAAGATTCTGAACATGCACTCTGGTTGGGAACCTGGGAGTGCGGTTTGCAAAAGATAGACCGGTATACCGGTAAGGCAACTACTTACTTGCACCCGTCGGATGGTAAAGGGGCAACGCATATTCACTCTTTGATGGAATATGCTCCCCATCAACTACTGATAGGTTCGGATGACGGGCTTTTACTGTTTAATACCCTTACATGCGAACACCAATTATTTACAGAAGATGAAACGAATCCTTATTCTTTGTCCAATCGTTTTGTTTATCCTATTGTAAAAGACCGTGAAGGTGGAATCTGGATAGGAACTTTCTATGGAGGTGTGAATTATCTGTCACCCAATACCGGGCAGTTTGAGTGCTTTGCTCATTTTCGTTTTTCCAATTCTGTCAATGGAACTGTTATCGGACGCTTTTGTGAAGACACTTACGGGCATATTTGGATTGCCTCTGATGATGGTGGTTTGAGTTGCTTTTCACCTAAAGATAAACACTTTACTCATTATCTACCCGATGAGCACGGAAATAGTCTTTCTTATCATAACGTACATGCACTTTGTATGGATGGTGATGATTTATGGATTGGTACTTATACGGGGGGAGTTAATGTGTTGAATACAAAGACAGGGATATTCAGGGTTTATACAACTAAAGCGGGAGATCCCACTACCCTTGATAGAAGCAGTTCTTATGCTATCTTTAAGGACCGTGAAACACGTATTTGGGTAACTTCCATGTCGGGAGTAAACTTGTATAACAGGGAAGAGGATAACTTTACCCGAATAAGAGATCTTGGTTCCTGGATCATGGACATAGATCAGGATGCCGATGGAAATATCTGGTTCTCTTCTCAGGGAAACGGGCTGTTCAAGTATGATCCGGATAAGCAGGAATGGACGAATTATGTACATAGCAGTGCCCCCGGTGCATTGATTAATGATCAGGTGAATTGTGTATTGATAGATGGTAATGGGGAAATGTGGATTGGAACGATGAACGGACTTTGCAAATACAATGCAAAGGAAGACCAATTTGAATTAATTCCATTGGATATTCCCAGCAGTAATATTTGTGCTATTATTGAAGATCAGCGTGTCTTTTGGCTGACTACTACAAAAGGGCTGGTGCGATATGCTCCCGGAGAAAGTTGCCAGGTCTTTACACGAAGTGACGGATTGCAAAGTGAGCAGTTTCTGGTGAATGCTGCTTTGAAAGCTTCCGATGGGAAAATCTACATTGGTTCTGTAAATGGGTTTAATGCTTTCTATCCTTATCAGATTAAAACGAACAAGGTACTCCCTCCGGTAATTATTACGGGACTGGAAGTATTCAATAAAGAGATCCGGATAGGTGATAAGTTGTTGCCGAAGGCTCTGAACCATATGGAACAGTTGGAATTATCTTATAAAGATCATGTCTTCAGCTTGCTTTATGCTTCATTGAGCTATTGTACGCCCGAAAAGAATCAGTATGCCTATAAACTGGAGGGTTTTGATAAAGAATGGAATTATGTAGGTTCTCAAAATAAGGCTACTTATACCAATCTGCCTGCCGGAACCTATACTTTTAAGGTGAAAGCTACTAACAACGATGGTATCTGGAGCGAGCAGGAAGCAAGCCTGAAAATAGTTATTCATCCGCCTTTTTATTGGAGTCTACCGGCCAAATTGCTTTATTTCCTGTTGTTGTGTGTGGCATTGACTTTCTTCATCCGCTTTCTGCTGAAAAGGAGTGAAAAGAAACATACAGCAGAAATTAAGCAACTGAATGTGAATAAAGAGAAAGAGGTGCATGAGGCTAAGATTAAGTTTTTCACAATGATAGCTCATGAAATCCGTACTCCGGTTTCGCTTATCATTGGTCCGTTGGAAAAGATTATGAGATCATCCATACCTATGCCGGCGATGCTGCGTGATGACCTTAATATTATAGACCGTAATAGTCAGAGATTATTGTTCCTGGTAAATCAGTTGTTGGACTTCCGCAAAGTGGAACAGGAGGGGATGACCATGAAATACACCTCACAGAATATTCGTCAATTGCTGGAGGCTGTTTGTGAACGGTTTAATCCTTTCATTACCCAACATGGTGCCCATCTTACGGTGGAGTATCCCGATGCGAATTTTACGGCTATGGTGGATAGCGAGGCAGTTACAAAGCTTATCAGTAATTTGCTGACGAATGCAAGTAAGTATACAAAAGATGAAGTTATCCTTTCGTGTGTGGTGCAACCGGAACAGCATACATTTGTAATCAGGGTAACGGATAATGGAATCGGTATAAGTAAGGAGGATCAGAAGAAGATTTTCAAACCTTTCTATCAGGCCATGGACAATAAACCCGGTACAGGTATTGGACTGAGTATTGTGAAAAGCATTGTGGAGTCTCATAATGGCTGCATAGAAGTGGAGTCTGAAGTCAATAAAGGATCGTCCTTTATAGTAACATTGCCCATCGAACAAAGTCAGGAGGCAATTCAGGAAGGGGAAACGAATGGACTGAATCCGGCAATTCCCGAGGATATTTTGTCGGAAAGCTTACCGGCGGCGGTCTCTAAGGATAAACCGGTCATGCTGATTGTGGATGATAACGAAGAAATGCTGAACTTCCTTTCCGGTAATTTCTCTAATCAATACTCTATTCTTACGGCTGAAGATGGGATAGAGGCTTTGGAAAAGTTGAAAGAGAATGATGTGACCCTGATTGTGAGTGACTGGATGATGCCGCGCATGGATGGAGTGGAACTTTGCAAGGCTTTGCGTGCTGATCAGGCCATCAGTCATATACCGTTTATTTTGCTGACAGCCAAAACGGATATGAATTCAAAGATAGAAGGTATGGACTGCGGGGCGGATGCTTATATTGAAAAGCCTTTCTCGGTGCAGTATCTGGAAGCATGTATTAAGAATCTGCTTGATCTGCGTAATTTGTTGCGTCAGAAATTCTCTAAAATGCCATTGGTACCGTTGAACAGTATTGCCAATAACTCTATGGATAATAAATTTCTTACCCGTATCAATGAGATTATAGAGCAAAACTTCTCAAATTCGGAACTGTCTGTTGATTTTCTGGCAGAAGAACTTTGCATCAGTCGTTCCGGATTATTTGCTAAGATAAAAACGCTGGCTAATGTTACTCCGAATGAACTGATTCAGATTGTGAGGTTAAAGAAAGCTGCTGCCTTGCTTTCAGAGAATAAATACCGGATCAATGAGATTTGCTATATGGTAGGTTTTAATAATCCATCTTATTTTGCCAAATGTTTCCAAAAGCAATTCGGTATCAAACCCGGAGAATTTGTTAATGGAAAAGAGTAATTCTGTCAACAAATTCGTTCTATAAATTTGTACTATCTTTTTCTTTTCATACTTTTGTAAGTCAATTAATTTTTAAGAGTATGAATAAGAAATTACTTTTATCCTTATTTGCCCTTGTAGGTGTATCTGTCTGTCTTTCGGCAGCAGATGAAGCGCGTTTATTGCGCTTTCCGGCAACGAACGGGAACGAGATTGTTTTCTCGTATGCAGGCGATTTGTATAGAGTGCCTGTCACTGGAGGAGAAGCGCAGCGCCTGACTTCGCATGTGGGTTACGAAATGTTCCCTCGTTTTTCACCCGATGGCAAAACGATTGCTTTTACCGGTCAGTATGATGGAAATACGGAAGTATACACCATCCCGGCAGCTGGTGGAGAACCGCAACGCCTGACGTATACTGCAACGAATTCCCGTGATGACCTGGGCGATCGTATGGGACCTAACAATATTGTGATGACCTGGACACCGGATGGTAAACAGATCATTTATCGTAACCGTATCAGTGACGGTTTTGCCGGTAAGCTTTATTCTGTCAATCAAGAGGGTGGTATGCCCGAAATTATCCCTTTGCCCGAGGGTGGATTCTGTAGTTATTCTCCCGATGGCAAGCGACTGGCTTACAACCGTACCATGCGTGAATTCCGTACTTGGAAGTATTATAAAGGCGGTATGGCGGATGATGTCTGGATATACGATCCGGCAAAGAAATCAGTGGAAAATATAACGAATAATGTTGCTCAGGATATCTTCCCCATGTGGATCGGCGATGATATATTTTTCCTTTCCGACCGTGACCGCACCATGAATATCTTTGTTTATAATACGAAGACCAAACAGACGTCGAAGGTTACTAACTTTACCGAATATGATGTAAAGTTCCCGAGTGCTTCCGGCAATACCATTGTGTTTGAGAATGGCGGATATATCTATAAGATGGATGCTGCCACCTGTCAGCCCGAGAAAGTCAATATCAGTCTTGCTTCGGATAATATCTATGCACGCAGCGCCATAAAGAATGGAGCTAAATATCTGACAGCCGTCAGTGCATCTCCCGACGGAGAACGGGTGGTGGTGACTGCTCGCGGAGAGGTCTTTAATCTGCCCTCGACCAAGGGTGTGACGAAAAATATAACCCGCACTCCGGGTGCCCACGAACGTGATGCACAATGGTCTCCTGATGGAAAATGCATTGCTTATATCTCGGATGCTACCGGAGAGACAGAACTTTATCTTCAGGATGCAGTAGAAGGTAATCCGGTGCAGCTGACCAAGAATAATGATACGTATATCCGCTCTTTCGAATGGAGTCCGGACAGTAAGAAGATTGTTTATACCGACCGTCAAAATCGTATCAATCTGCTGGATGTAGCTTCACGACAGGTGACTATGTTATTACAAGACCCGATGGGGGAACCGCAGGATGTGACTTTTTCACCGGATAGCAAATGGCTGACCTATACCCGTGATGCAGATAATGAAATAACTGTTGTATATGTCTATGATATTGCCGGAAAGAAGGAATATCCGGTGACGGACAAGTGGTATAATTCTTCTTCACCGGTATTCAGTACGGATGGTAAGTATCTGATTTTCTCATCTGCCCGCGATTTCAACCCTACATACGGCTGGTTGGAATGGAACCATGTCTATAATAATATGTATGGAGTTTATCTTGCTTTGCTCTCGAAAGATACCCCGTCACCTTTTATACAGAAAGATGCCGGAATGAAGAACGACAGTGAGAGTGAGGCCCCGAAGGCTACTGAAAAGACTGCCGGAAAGAAAGACGCGAAACAGGAAACTGCTTCTGCGTCACTCGTCAAGTTTGATCCGGAAGGTATCACTGACCGTATCATCAAGCTTCCATTGTCGGCTTCTTATTATACTAATTTCTATTCAAACGGAAAGAAAGTATATTACTGGGGCAATGGCGGAACGAAGTTCTTCGATCTTGAAGGTCAGAAAGAAGAAACGGTTGCCGATGGTGCTATGATGACGGTTACTCCGGGTAGTCAAAAGGCTTTGTTCTACAAGGACAACAAGCTTTATGTAACCGCTATACCGGAAGGAGCGGCTAATCTGAGTACACCTGTCAATATGGATAATATGTCCATTACGATAGATTATCCCAAGGAGTGGGCGCAAATCTTTGATGAGGCCTGGCGTGCTTATCGTGATGGTTTTTATCTGGAGAATATGCATGGTGTGGATTGGAAAGCAATCAAACAGAAATATTCTGTTCTGCTGCCTTATGCAAAGACGCGTCTCGACCTGAACTATATCATTGGAGAGATGATTGGTGAGCTTAACTGCGGGCACGCATACGTCAATCCGGGTGAAACGGATAAACCGGCACGTATCAAGACTGGTTTGCTGGGTGCTGAGGTATCGGCAGATAAGAGTGGTTTCTTCCGTTTGGATAAGATACTTCCCGGTGCTTCCTGGAGTAAGGAACTGCGCTCTCCGCTTACTGAACCGGGTATTGAGGCTAAGGCCGGGGAATACATTGTTGCCATTGACGGTATACCGACGAATACGGTGAAGAATATCTATGCTTTACTGGTAGGAAAGGCTGATGTACCGACAGAAATCTCGCTGAACAGCAAACCGCAATTGGCAGGTGCAAGAAAGATTGTCATCAGTCCGCTGGAAAATGAGTATCCTCTTTATCAGTATAATTGGGTACAGGATAACCTGAAGAAGGTGGAAAAGGCATCCAATGGACGTATTGGTTATATCTATATTCCTGATATGGGTCCGGAGGGTCTGAACGAGTTCTCCCGTTATTTCTATCCGCAGCTCGACAAGGAAGGTCTGATTATAGACGACCGTGCTAATGGTGGCGGTAATGTATCTCCTATGATTCTGGAACGCTTGTCTCGCGAACCTTACCGCTTGACGATGGGACGTGGTACGAAGCGTGTCGGCACTATACCCGATGCTGTGCAAGTGGGGCCGAAGGTTTGTTTGATTAACAAATATTCTGCTTCCGATGGTGACCTCTTTCCATGGGGTTTCCGTGCATTGGGGCTTGGTAAACTAATCGGTACCCGCACCTGGGGTGGTATTGTAGGTATCAGCGGACCGTTGCCTTATATGGACGGTACGGATATCCGTGTTCCTTTCTTCACCAGTTATGATGCGAAAACAGGTCAGTGGATTATTGAAAATCATGGTGTCGATCCGGATATCTTGATTGATAACGATCCGGTGAAGGAATGGAACGGTGAAGACGAACAGCTCAATAAGGCTATAGAAGAAGTAATGAAGGAGCTGCAGAACCGTAAACCATTACCGCCTGTTCCGGCTCCAAGAGATTTCAGTAAGTAATTATATACTTTACTATACTGTTATAAATATGCCATTCTATAAGGAGAGTTTTGATCTTTCCTTATAGAATGGCATATTCTGTTTATCTTTGTGGCTCAGATTTCGTAATTATAGAATTAAGAGGATGAAGGATACTCAGATTATTATGTTAGGTACAGGTAATGCAGGCGTTACCAGATGCTATAATACTTGTTTCGCAATCCGGACAGCTGAAAATGTGCTGCTTGTGGATGCCGGTGGAGGAAATGGAATATTGGTTCAGTTGGAGAAAGCCGGTATCGCCATTGAACGTATTCATGATATGTTTGTGACACATGCTCATACGGATCATATATTGGGTGCGGTATGGGTAATTCGGATGGTAGCACAACAGATGCAAAGTGGGAAATATGCAGGAGGCTTCCGGGTATATGGACATGATAAAGTATTACAAGTTCTGGATTGGATCTGCCGGATGACGTTACCTAAGAAAATTGTACAGTATTTGGGAAATGGCATTGAACTTTGTGAGGTTAAGGACGGAGAGAGATTTAAAGCAGGGGAGTTAAAACTACAATCTTTTGATATAGGATCGACCAAAGAGAAACAATATGGTTTTCGTACCACATTGCCGAATGGCCAATCGCTGGTTTGTCTTGGAGATGAACCTTATAATGAGAAGAATCGTCCCTATGTGGAAGGGGCTGACTGGTTGTTGTGCGAGGCTTTCTGTTTGTATAAAGACCGTGATATATTCAAACCTTATGAGAAACACCATAGTACGGCACTGGATGCCGGGAAGCTGGCGGAAGAACTGAAAGTGAAGAATCTGTTGTTATATCATACGGAAGATAAGACGCTGAATACGCGTAAAGCGTGTTATACGGAAGAAGCTGCTCAGGGATTTTCCGGTGTGGTACACGTGCCGGATGATTTGGAAATAATAGACATTATTGTTAATTAACAATATGCTATGCAGTCTTTTTTCTAATTTGTTATTTCTCTAATACAAAGAAGTTATTTTGAATATTTAATTAGAGGAAGTACATTATGAAAATTAATTCAGTATTTAGTAAAGCACTTGCCGTGGCAACAGTAGTAGCCACTTCTATAGGTTTTCAGTCCTGCCTGGACGACGACGACAATAACGCTTATTACCTGAGGTATCCTAATGCCCTTGTGACAGTGAAGGAAGCTGCCGATGGAGCATTTTTCTTGCAGTTGGATGATAAGACGACCTTATTACCGACCAATGTGAAAACCTCTCCTTTTGGAGATAAAGAGGTCAGAGCATTGATGAATTACAGTGAAGTGGACGAAGCCAGTGGTGAATACACGAAAGCAGTGCACATCAACTGGATAGACAGTATCTTGACAAAGCCTATCGCTCCGGATCTGGGAGAAGAAAATGATAAAATATATGGTACAGATCCTGTGGAAATAGTAAATGACTGGGTGACTCTTGCAGAAGATGGCTATCTGACACTCCGTTTCAGAACTGTATGGGGAGGTTCGCAGAAACATTTTGTAAACTTATTGTTAGGACAAAATCCGGATAATCCTTATGAAGTGGAGTTCCGGCATAATGCGTACGGTGATACGTATGGAAAAACGGATGATGGCTTGGTTGCCTTTAAGTTGGATGAATTGCCTGATACGGAGGGTAAAACTGTTAAGTTGAAACTGAAATGGAAGTCATTCAGCGGTGATAAATCAGCCGAATTTGATTATTGCACCCGGAAATCCGTTGCACCGAGTGAGCCCGCTGCTGCGGCTGTAAGAAGTAATTTAAAGTTGAAATAGTTTTTGTATGACTATGATTGATTGATAGAAGGAAGGATACCATTAACTTTGGTGTCCTTCTTCCTTTTTTAAGATATACTATACAGTTTTCTCCAGGCTTCTCTTTAATATAATGGTTATCCATACGGAAATGACAAAAGGGGCAGTCAGGGTTGTAATTCCCCAATGCATGCCCAGCCATTGTAATAAAATGGATATAAGGATGGAACATACACACCATGCTCCGGAACGTATTGTTTTATCACCCAAAGCAATGGCGCACAATACACCGTTATAACCGATCAATCCAGCATTTAGTATGGCATGATCCATACCGCTTAGCACAGCCACAACTATTGGAAGGATGGAACCTAAAGCAGTATAGAAAGCATTGATGCGGGAATTAACTGCAATGGCAATCAGAAAGAATAATCCTGATATACTATTCCCCTGAAACATTACTTGACCTATATTCAAACAGAAAGCGCGGAGGAAATCAGAGGATGGCTCTGCCCCAACAGGTGTGGTGGATAATAATAATGAAGGAAATATCCAGTGACATCCAACCAGTAATATCCATACAGATAAAATAAAGGGAGCCGTATATCCGGATAAACGATGCTGAAGGCTGAAGAGATAAGTGATCCAGGTGGATAGGGCGGAAGTTATTAGCAGAAGCAACATTGATAGCCATGTTATCTCTATAAATACTCCGATGGCGATACCTACTAAAGTACCATTGAATCCGTATAGTCCATTTTTTATATCCTCACGGCTGTAGCTGCAAATCCAGGCAGTTGCAGTACTTATTATATTGCCAATAATAGCTAATAAAGCCAATTGCCAGGAACTGTACAGAATTCCTGATAGCATTAATATACCTGAAAATGCATTGTTTTGGAACATCACTTGGCCGATGCCACGGCTGATAACAAATAATCCCTCGCGCATAACTCTATTGCATATAGAAAAAAGTTTGTATTCTTGTCTTGCCTTTAAAGGCTTTATATATGACGTGTTGAACGAGTTTGGTTTCTTTTTCGATCATTGCAAAGATAGGTAAAAAGCTTTATGGCATCAAAAATGGAGGTGCTTTTTCAGTATGTAACCTTTAATTTTCCAGCAATAGCTATGAACTTTTCGAATGAACGGCTGTCCTGCATCCCTCTATTCATCGGCCTTAACGGATGGAAGGGGTAAAAACGGGTGCGGTGAAGGAATATGTGGATATAGTATTCATTCGTTTTGCTATAGTAATTATTTGATGTTGACTACCTTCAGTAAGTCTGCTGACTATAGTCAGTAAGCTTGCGGATTATAATCAAACAACTTACTGACTATAGTCAAACGATTGACATGCTTTATGTAAAGCAATGTCAAGCCTTATGCAAAACAATATAATGTATTCTATAATTGGCGTAGTATATGATGTATTGTAATAGGAAAATGCTTATCTGTTATGTTGTGGAAAATACGTAGATTATACCTTTCCACCCGATAAGGCCGATGAATAGAGGGATGCAGAGGTGTGGAAGGGTAATCTGTTGAACCTTGCTACATTAAATTTGAGGCTGGCTTTTACATGGATCCATCCGTTTTTACGTTGATCCTTGTAAACCATAGCGCAAACCGAGGGTAAAAAACAAAAAAGACCGCCAAGAGTGGAAGCCTCCTAACAGTCTAAATCTTAATCTTGTAGCGGGACCCGGGATTGAACCGGGGACCTCATGATTATGAACCTGCGTCTTTCAAAGGCTAACGCATTTGAAAGTTACCAGCAGAGCTCTGATTATAAGACTGTTAAGGTTTGTGTAACTTCTCATAAATCGCTCTCTTTTGTACAAAAAACCTTGAAATAGTCTATTGGAGTAAACCATAGCGTAAACCAAAATGTGATAATAAAAAATTACATTATGGATGCGAATATAAGTATTGTTTGTTTTAAATCAAAAGTTTTGGCTAACGGAGAACACCCATTAATGCTTAGAATAAGTCAAGGCAAGTTACGTTATTTCAAATCTTTGGGAATCTCTATTAAATCTAGTTTGTGGAATTTTGATAAAGAAGAACCCAAAAGAAACTATCCTAATCGTGAGCAGTTACTAAATATTCTGAATTTGACGAGACAAAAATATGTCAATATGATGTTTGAATTAAAAATGCTTGGTAAGGATTTTACGCCACAATCTTTAGCAGAGAGTGTGGAAAGAAGTGCTAACAAACAAAATGTTGGTACTTATATACAACATATAGTACAATATATGACTGCGGAAAAACGGTTAGGCAACGCTAAAGCATATATCGGGTGCTATAATTCATTATTAAAGTTTACGGGGAATTTGGATATTCCTTTTACTGATATTGATGTGAACTGGTTAAAAAGATATGAATTGTATCTTCGTAAGCGTGGCAATGCTGATAATACAATAGGTATAAGAATGAGAGAACTGCGAGCTGTTTATAATAAAGCTATTGAGGATAATGTTGTAAATGAAAAGTATTATCCATTTGCTAAATTTAGAATATCTCATTATCGTAAAGGCAAGTGTAAGCGTGCTATAACAAAATCGGAAATCAATAAAATCATTAATATCGATTTATCGGAAATTACAACATATTATAGTCCTTTACTTCACTTGAGTAAAGACTTATTTACATTCTCATATCTTTGCTGTGGTATGAATATGATTGATATAGCATATCTGAAATATTCAGATATAATTAATGGTAGAATTTGTTTTATACGGCATAAGACAAAGCAGCCAATAACTTTTCAGTTGCTTCCTCAAGCCATGCAAATAATTGAAAAATATCGTAGAGATAAAGTACAACAAAGTGATTATATTTTCCCTATATTAGACCGTAATTTTCATCATACAGAGCAGCAACAATATGACAGAATAAGAAAAGTTATAAAAGGAATGAATAAGTCTTTAAAAAAAATAGGTACACATTTGGATATTAGCATACCGTTAACAACTTACGTTGCAAGGCATTCATTTGCAACTGTACTAAAACGTTCTGGTGTAAATATTGCGTTAATAAGTGAGGCAATGGGACATACAAGTTTATCTACGACACAATTCTATCTTGATAGTTTTGAAAATGAGCAAGTAGATGCAGCTATGAAGAACCTTCTCTAAAAAAAATGCCACTTTATTTTTACGGTAAGGTGGCATTTCTTTATCTTTACACTCAAAAATAAAACATGGAATATCAGATAATACCTATCTCTTCATTAAAAAGAATAGAATCATGGCTGACTGACGAAACAGGTTTCAGCCTTTCAATGCTCCATAATGAATTGGATTACATTTCAGATGTATATCTTCTTGGCAAGCAATTCCCTGTAGAAATACAAGACCTGTACCTATCAATAAAAAAAGAAGAGCAGGACATCCCATATCCAAACAGGGGAACAGACGAAGACAAATATAAATTCAGTCTGACCGTTGGAAAGAATCTCGTTCTCGAAAGTGGCGATTTCGAAGCTGACTATATTTTGAATCTGTGGAACTTGTACGACACAAACGAAGACTCAGCTTGTGAAGACCAAGACCAAGACGTATTTAATGGCATCCTTCTTATTGTAGCCATCTATTATAAATATACGCAGACAAATGGCTATTTCGACTTTGGAGACTACGTTGCAGCCCCTGAACAGATACAATACACATACTCCGTCCGCCCTGATATGCTGAACTTATACAAGATGTTCCATGAGAAGAAAAAGACGAAGAATAACACGATTACGATTGAGTATAACAAACAGAAGATAGAGCTAACCAATGATGACAACTGGTTTCTCAATATGATAACTCCTTATCTTGATAAATATTTAGGCATACCTTCTTTGGAGGAAGCAGAAGCGGAGCTTAATAAGGATTACCCCACTACAGGTAAAAGAGGCAGGAAACGTGAAAATGTAATTCTTGATACAGTAACCCTGAGTATATATAATCTGTTGCGTCATTCTTCTTTCGCAGCTAAAGGCAAAGGGCTTACAGATAATGAAGGGAAGTTCATACTATCGCTTCTTGTGTACCTTCGATTGATTGACGAGGACAGTTCTAAAAATGACATACTGAATCTACGTGCCACAATCAGGAATCTACAGAAATATGAAGTTCGCCCCAACTGGTGGAGAATTCCCATGTGTAAAACGTCTCCCAATAATCCAGTTGAACATCTGAAATCCTATTGGTAAAACACATAAAATAAAAAAAGAAAATAGCCTTACATTAATTTGTGAGGCTATTTTTTTGTATCTATATATAGCTAATAAACAAGGTATTATGTCTTTATTTCCCACATAAAGAATTAAACATAAAAAAAGGGAATTCTTTATGTTTTTTTCTTCTTTTCATAGGCTTATCCCTCCATATATCTTTGCACCGTAATCAAAAACGATAAGATACTGAGTCGATGATTACACTCAAATAAAAATTAAAAATTAAAACCTAATGCTGAACAGGTTAAGCGTAAAAGATCATGGAAACAGTAAATAGTGTAAAGGTAGAGATGGTTAAAGAAAGTATTTCAAATGTTGAATCAATAAATGTAAATGGCATGGAAACAAAAGATGTAAAAGTAGTAGAGAACAATCAAAGCGAAGTAAAATCATTAAACAACAACATGGAAACTAAAAGTGCATCCCAAACAACAGAAGTTAGTAAACAAGCAACTGTAGAAGCAGCCCGTGACATCTTAGTAGAAAAGAAGCAATGGCTTGCTGATAATAGCAATGCAGATGAAAATGTAATCAAGATAGCCAAGGTTAACATTGCTAAAGCAGAAAACAATTACATAGCCGCATTGCAAGCCGTTGAGTTACCCTGTACTACTGTTGAATTCTGGGATGTGAAAGAATCTACAGAAGAGCTTGAAATAATCACTAAAAAGAAGGCAGAAATAATTATCGCTACTTCTGATTACAGTATGGCTGTGAATAAGGTAAACATAGAATTGGGCAAGAAGCTGATAAATAATAAGAATTTTGAAAAAGCACCTTTATTTGTAACTGATGCTAAATTATTCTATGAAACAGATATTGTATTGAAAGACCTTAATGGAAACGTTGTACCTAAAGATACTCCAAATGTTTATGTACCCGTTGATAGCGCTAATGGCTATTGGCAGTGGAAGACCTACCATGAATCCAACATTAATGCAATTGTAAAGGAAGAAAAACAACTAATTATTGAGAATGTGAAAATTAAGAAGTTCGCTTCATTGCAAGAATTTGCTCAATACAGAGGAGTAAACAATGTTCTGAGCAGAGGATTTAATGGTTTAGAAAAAGCGGGAAATGCAGCTTTGGCAACTCAACATGAATTCTATCAAAGAATATTCTCGAAAGCCAGAGAGTTAAAGGCAAATATCAGCGTTATCACGAAATATTATAATCAAGGTAAAACATTAAACTTGAAAGTTTGGAATAATGCAACGCTTGGTATGGTAGAAGAAAGCTTCTCTTACGATTTAACTATAGGTGATAAAATCATAACAACTTTACAAGAGATGAAATTTAAAGCCAAAACAATAAAAGAACGCTATATGATTGACGCAATTACCTTACTGGCAAATTATGCTCCACAAGGAAAAGAAAAAATTGGTATTGAAGAAGTAATCAGCACTATCAAATCTTTAAATAAGGAAAACATAGCCATTATAGAAAGTTGCTCTATGGATAAAGTTAATTCAATCCAGAATGAATTACTGACACAATGCTTAAAGAATCGCAATGAAATTAATCAAGCTGCGTAAATCCAAATATCAAAGAGCCTGTGTGACAGGCAGGCTCTATTTTTTACTTCTTATTATTTATAAACGATATTCAATCAGCTAGTAATGAAAATTATATCAGTAAATTACCAAAGAACGGCAACTATTAATTACTCAATACTTGGCAAGTTCAAACCTGCCAACATTTACAGATTTTTCTGCCTTTCGCTTTGCAGGGATGAATGGTACAATGTGAGAGTTACTTTGGACGATATTAAGAAGTTGACAGGTGACAAAAGCCTCAGTAAATTCAATAATGATTTCAGAGAGTATTTGGATATAAAACCTTATTATATTGAATGTGGTTTCATTCATAAATCAAAACGCAATATCTATCATATTCCTGCAATGGAAGAGAAGTGTATCACAATATCGAGAGACCTACTCAGCTATGAACAACCAGTGGCAGTAAAAGGCTTTTTTATCCAGCTTATTTTACTATCTCTGTTTAGTGATATAATCTTAGAGAAGAAGAGCATCATATCAGCTTTAAATATAGATAAGAAGACCTATGATAAATACCTATCCGCTTTAATAGTTGCAGGCTTAGTTACAGATGGTAAGGTATTGGTATTACATACTGATAGCATTTTATTAAAGAATAACTTTAGTATGCAGAAAATATTATCAAAAAGTAGACTACTCAAAAAGGATATGCTTAATGTTGATATAAAGTCTGAAAATGCCAAGTAATGGGGAAAATGTTCTCTTTATTATATATATAATATAACTAACTTTTTCCCCTGTACCTACTTGTTTATAAGTAAAGAGTGCAATAAAATTGTTTTATCCATTATAAAGTTTGGAGAAACAGCTATTAAAGAATCAGAGATATATCTTAACTTTATAAAGGCTTGGTAGTGGGGAAAATCTTATCTTTATTAATTATATAATATAACACACATTTTCCCCTATCACTAAAGATTATACGCTTTAGATGCAAATAAAACTCATATCTTTGGATGACAGGTTAATCATTTTCATTTTTAAAGATTAAGAGTTACTTATGGTAAACCTCCATTTGGGGAATACGGTAGTAAGAGATGCCCAATAAGATAAAATGAGACGACTGTAGAGACTTTAACAGGTGTGAAGTAGTACTTTATCAAGTGGATATAAATAAGCCGCCAGTGGACACATTTGTATATGTGCTCGCTTGCGGCTTTTTCTGTATAGGGATGAATCACTAATGAATCACTTTGATGTATGGTTGTATTTATACCTTTTTACAAGCCGTCTTTTGGGAGTAAGGTCAAGTTCTGAAGCGGCTTTTATCAATCGGGCAAGCAATTCAGGTGAAATCTTCAATGGTGCTTTATCTATCTGAATTGTTGTCTTATAACGGATGCAGTGCTCTTCTGTTTCATCCGTAAAGGTAGTAATGGCATTGGGTACGATTGGTATTCTGATAGTGGTCATTGTGTTTTTAAATAAAATGTCTTTCTAATATGATTAATCTGTCTTCTTTGTTTGCGATAGCCCTGTGTCTGTATCCATACGCCAATATGGACTTTGTTATCTCTGATGTTATTCTTCAAGGCTAATTCACGTAAATCCTGATAAGTGTATATTGTTGGCATAGATGGGATAAATATAAAAAATGAAAAGTGGCAAGCGACGGAGTAGACGCCGAATACCCCGTTTTTTTGCCACTATCCTACAAAATGAAAAAGTCGCTCTAAATACAATGCTTATAGAGGACTACCATTAAATCTATTTAGCTGAATTTTATCTATGGAAGATTGAAAGGCGAAAGATTATAATTCCTGAGAATGAGCATAATTAGGAGATATGAGCTATTCAGGAACATGTATATTTTTCTTTCTTGTGTACTACAAATTTACAAATAAGAAATCAGGTAAAAAAACGAACGGTGCATATTCTTGAAACATTGCCACTATGTTGATACCACTTTCTGTAGTGGTCGTGACTACTTCCACCCCTATGAAATTATACATTTATGCGCATGATAAAGTACGGGTACTTATATAAAGATACCCCTCCCCATCATTGCTAAAGCTGAAATATATATAGAGTTATTTCTCATAGGTTTATGAACTGAAAAGTGACAAGAAAGAGCGTGTAGAGTTAGTTATAAGCACGAATTCACAGTAACCTCTAACACCCCCCGAGGATAGTTGAAGATAAATGAAAATATTCATTGCTTCATCCTATCAATTTATAAACCATTTAAAATTAATTCATTATGAGAAATTTAGTTATTGGCAATTTGCCACAGAGCAGAAGAAGTTTAAATTTAGGTGAGTATGCAGAAGACGCTACTTTAGTAATGGAAGAACAACCCACAAAGGAAAAGAGACCGTTATTCATAGAAGCCAATACTATGGAAGCTACTTTGGATCATCTAAAGAGTGACTGCATTATCCCTGTATTCGCAAAGGATAATGAGGCTACCTTATCACATGTGGCTTTCATTGAAACTGTGCAAGACGCTGCAAGGACATTCTTTCAAGGTGAACAAATAGAATTGCCTGATATTCGTGTCTCTCATGTTATTAAAGGCAGAATACCCGAAGCAATTCATAAGCCTGCCAATCAATTACTGGAAAGTGATAAGACTATCTATTACGAAAGGTGTGCTTTTGTGATTGAAATACCTACTATCTATGAGACAGTAAACGGTAACAGGTTGACTCTTACTATTGGTGGAGTTCGTGCGTATAACCATACGAACTTATACAGTAAGAAGACCGCAGAACGATTTAAAGTATTCATAGGTTTTACCTGTAAGGTGTGTACGAACTTGTGTGTATCAACTGACGGGTATCTTTCATGTTTGGAAGTCACTAATACAAATGAGTTATATCGTGCCATCTTGGAATTGTTCAACCGTTATGATCCAGCCAAGCACATACATTTGATGCAGACTTTAGGCAATACTTACTTAACGGAACACCAGTTTTGCCAATTACTTGGAAGAATGAGACTTTATCAATCATTACCACAGAGCCAACAGAAAGCCATACCAAGAATGTTACTAACTGACAGTCAGATTAATAATGTGGCAAAGTCTTATATCCAAGATGAGAACTTTGGCAGCTTGGGAAGTGACTTATCAATGTGGAAATTCTACAATTTACTGACAGGTGCAAATAAAAACAGCTATATAGACAGTTTCTTGGATAGAGCTTATAATGCTACTGAGATGGCAATAGGCATAAATGCCGCTCTGCATGGAGACGATAAATATAGATGGTTTATTGATTGATTGAAACGGGGAATATTCTGAAATACGGGTATTCCCCTTTTTATTAACTACTTAAAATTGAAAATCATGTTTTATAAGAAACTATTCATTTGGCTATTTTGGCTGATAATCGCATTGTTCACTGGTTGTCTACCGCTTATTTTGATAATTCTATGTATTCCAAGCTTTATAAAGCAAGAAGCAGAAAAGCCACCTGTAAAGTGGATGAATAACAGTAGACCAGTGAAAAGGAGATATGAACGGTATGAGAATGAAATCAAAAAATGAATGTGTTCAAATAAGTCTGCATAGGTGGTTTGAACACGCTTCTTTCTGTTATCAATTTAATCTTTGAATAATATGAAAACAAAAGCAGTGATATATGCCCGTGTCAGTTCGTCAAATGACAGACAGGACACAACAAGGCAAATAGAGGATTTAAGGAAGTATGCCGTTTCTCAGAATATAGAAATCGTGAACGTATTCCAGGAACATATAAGCGGTGCAAAGAAGAATGAGGAAAGGCAAGTTCTTACAGATTGCTTGAATTATTGCACTACTCATTCAGTCAACTATCTGTTATTATCAGAGCTTTCGAGACTTGGAAGAAGTACATTACAGGTTCTTCGCTCTTTAGAAATGCTGCATGAGGCAAAGGTATCTGTTTATATACAGAACTTGGGACTTTACACATTACAAGCTGATGGCAAGGTCAATCCCATTGTTTCAGTATTGACTACTATGTTGGCAGAAATGGGAAACATAGAACGGTCAAACATACAATACCGCTTAAATAGTGGAAGGGCTAACTATATCGCCAAAGGTGGAAAGTTGGGAAGAAAGAAAGGCAGTATGAAGACAGAAGAAAAGAAATTGGAAGAATACAGAGATACTATAGCTTTACTAAAGAAAGGGTATTCAATCAGAAACATAGCCAAACTACAAGGTATTGGTATTTCTACAGTTCAGAGAATTAAGAATCAATTTATCAGAACATGAACTTTTAATAAACAATAGTTCTTGCCATTATAAACACTTTTCGTAACTTTGCAGCAATTTCAGAGGTCTAATGAGTTAGCACTGAAAGGACTTATTAGTTAACGAAGAGCGTTTGATATATTATTCTTAATCTGAAATCTCGACAATTTCATTCTCCAAGAATAATAGGCAAGAACGCTCACGCTTGTATGTTGTTATATGCTTCTCATGCTTATGGGAAGACTATATAATTTCATAGGGCGTGGGCTATTGTTTGTTATTTGGAGAAGGGCAGTCGAGAGCCTCAGATTAGATAACATCAGTAGTTCCCACGCTTCTTTTTTTGTATAACAGTCAGTAGGGAACACTGACTATAATACATACAAGTCAAGAAACAGATATTCTATTCTCTAATGTAGCAAACTATTAAAACAGTGTGCAGCTATCGCTGTGTTCCTCACACTTATTCAGAACTTACTTATTAACAGCATCTATAGGGAACATGGAGGCATAAACTATTTATAAAGATGAAAACATTAAGATTTATTGGAATGGCAGTAATTGCCGTAATTATGAGTGTGAATTTTATGGCTTGCAGTGACGATGATGATGAAGATGATAAGCAGTCTAATACTATTATAGGTACATGGGAGGTAACAGGGGATAGTGACAGTGATGAAGAGCACAATGCTATTGGTGAAATCTATACATTCTATTCAAATGGAACAGTCCTAAATGAATGGGAGAACGACTTTTATACCTATAATTATAAATTAAACTCTGATAATACCATTTTGTCTATTGACTATGAAGATGGGGATGGCTATGAAGAAATGTATTTAGAAATTACAGACAACAAACTAATGAAATGGACATATGTTAATTATGAAGGTGAATACTTAATTCTTAAACGTATTAAGTAACATTTGTATAATATCATAATAAAGACAGCATTTGAAGCAATTCATTTGCTGTCTTTTTTATTGTTTTCTATACATTAAGAAATAGATTATTCGTATCTTTGTGATGATAACTTAATGTCAAATCAGAACAGGTAATTAGGAAGTCGTTAATTAGCGTCACCTATAGCGTCACCTGCTACCAATTGATGAAAAAACAAAAAAGACCGCCAAGAGTGGAAGCCTCCTAACAGTCTAAATCTTAATCTTGTAGCGGGACCCGGGATTGAACCGGGGACCTCATGATTATGAATCATGCGCTCTAACCAGCTGAGCTATCCCGCCATTATTTCTTGTTTGCGGGTGCAAAGATATAGCTTTTCTTTAAATCGCCAAAACATTTGTGAAAATTTTCTGCAAAATAATTTATTGAATAGAAACGATACAAAGAAAAATAACCTTTCTATATGCCTCTTTTAAGAACAGTATCAGGGAGTTATGTGGTAAAAGGAAAAGCCGGATGAATAAAATTGGAGAAATATATTCCGTAATTAGAAAAAAGTCTCTATCTTGCCGCCGCAATAAAAAGCAAATATGAACTATGGAAAGACAAAAGATTCATCGGGAATACCTCTTGAATGCAACTTCTAAAAGCATTCTTTGGTCCGCGATAAGTACCCCCACCGGTTTGGAGGGCTGGTTTGCAGACAGGGTACAGTCGGACGATAAGATTGTCACCTTCTTCTGGGGAAAGACGGAACATCGTGACGCAGAGATTATCGCTGTGCGGGCTTTCTCTTTTATTCGCTTCCGTTGGCTGGATGATGAATATGAGCGGGAATATTTTGAATTAAAGATGACAAACAATGAACTGACAAACGACTTCGTGCTAGAAGTTACAGATTTCGCTGTGGTGGATGAAGTGAAAGATTTGTGCGAGTTATGGGACTCTCAGGTAGATACTCTGCGGAGAACGTGCGGTTTTTAGTTAACTTTGATATAAAAATTTTCCACACTCCCTTTTTTATGCTAATTTTGTGTCTTCATTGCATGAAACGAGTAAAATGCTGCGCATAAAAAAGTTAGATATATTTATATTGAAGAGCTTCTGCACGCTCTTTATGGGCACTTTTTTCATTTGCCTTTTCATTTTCATGATGCAGTTCCTCTGGAAGTACGTTGATGAAATGGTGGGAAAAGGATTAGAAATGAGTGTCCTTGCACAATTTTTCTTTTATTCCGCCCTTACATTGGTGCCGGCTTCATTACCGTTGGCTATTCTGTTGGCGGCACTTATTACTTTTGGTAATTTTGGTGAACGTTTTGAGCTGCTGGCCATGAAGGCGGCAGGTATCTCACTACTTAAGATTATGCGCCCGTTGATTGTGTTTATCATTTTCATCTGTGGCGTTTCTTTTTATTTCCAAAATGTAATAGGACCGAAGGCACAGACTAAGCTCTGGACATTGCTAATTTCCATGAAGCAGAAATCTCCGGAATTGGATATACCGGAAGGAGTTTTCTATGACGAGATTGATGGCTATAACCTTTATGTAAAACATAAGAACCGTAAAACAGGTATGCTTTACGATGTGCTGATTTATAATTTTGAAAAAGGGTTTGAGAATGCGCAGATTATCAAGTCAGATTCCGGAAGACTGGAAATGACGGCTGATAAACAGCATTTGTATTTGCATCTTTATAGTGGTGAGCAGTTTGAAAATCTGAAATCACAGAATATGAATCAGAAGAATGTGCCTTATCGTCGGGAAGCATTTCGGGAGAAGCATGCTATTATTGAGTTCAATTCCGATTTTAATATGGTGGATGCCGGCATCATGAGCAATCAGTCTAACAGCAAGGATATGGCGATGCTGCAAGCGGGCATTGACTCCATGAGGGTGCAGAATGACAGTGTAGGACGTGTCTATTTCAAGGAAGCGATGAATGGCACTTACAAGATTTCTGCTGACTTGAAGAAAGCTGATACGCTGAAGATAGAGCAGGCACATTTGGGAGAATACAATGTGGACAGTCTTTTCAATGTGGCTACCTTGTCACAGAAGCAGAAGATCATTTCTACTGCCGTGAACCGTGCAGAGAGTGCAGGGAGCGATTGGAGTGTCAAGAGTTATAGTATGTCACAGACAGATACCAGCCTTCGTCGTCACATGACGTCCTGGCATGAGAAATTAACACTTTCGGTGGCATGCCTTATTTTCTTTTTTATCGGTGCTCCGTTGGGTGGAATTATCCGTAAAGGCGGTTTAGGTATGCCGGTTGTGGTATCCGTTCTTATTTTTATTATTTACTACATTATTAATAATACGGGCTATAAAATGGCACGTGATGGACAGTGGGTTGTCTGGATGGGTATGTGGACCAGTACAGCTATCTTGGCTCCATTGGGTGCATTCCTTACTTATAAGTCCAATAATGACTCCGTGGTATTGAATGCCGATGCCTATGTGAGTTGGTTTAAGAAGATCGTCGGTATACGCAGTGTGCGCCATCTATTCCGTAAAGAGGTGATTATACACGATCCTGATTATACTCATTTGCCTGCCGATTTGCAGGCACTGTCTGCTGATTGTCGTGCGTATGCTGAAAGGAAAGCGTTGAAGCGTGCTCCCAACTATTTCAAGTTGTGGATGGCAGACTCAATCGATGAAGAAATAGAAGATATAAATGAGCGTCTTGAGAAATTAGTAGAAGAGATGTCCAATACTAAATCTGTTCATTTGTTGA
Source organism: Bacteroides sp. 14(A) (assembly GCF_000526555.1). Taxonomy (NCBI): domain Bacteria; kingdom Pseudomonadati; phylum Bacteroidota; class Bacteroidia; order Bacteroidales; family Bacteroidaceae; genus Bacteroides; species Bacteroides sp. 14(A). The sequence goes on from NZ_JAGH01000001.1 coordinate 444,102, forward strand.
ATGCATTGAATAATTATCCTATTATCCCGGTTCACGCTCACCTGCGTCCTTTCCGTAATTATTGGTTGAATATGGCCTGTGGATTGTTGGTGCCGATAGGATTGTTCTTCTACTTTCGCATCTGGGCATTCCGTATCCGGTTGAATAAGGATATGGAGCGGATTATCAAGACTAATGAAGACATTCAAAAGATAATAGAAACTAATCTGAAATAACCTAAATAAATAAAGGAGAATACAGAATGGAAAAAGTGAAATTAAATACAATAGAAGAGGCGATTGAAGACTTCAAGGCCGGTAACTTTGTGATTGTGGTGGATGATGAAGACCGTGAAAACGAGGGCGACTTGATTATCGCTGCGGAGAAAATAACTCCTGAGAAGGTAAACTTTATGCTGAAGCATGCACGTGGTGTGCTTTGTGCGCCGGTTACTGTGTCACGCTGTAAAGAATTAGATTTGCCTCATCAGGTCAGTGACAATACTTCCGTATTGGGCACCCCTTTTACGGTGACTATCGATAAACTGGAAGGTTGCACTACCGGCGTTTCTGCTGCCGACCGTGCCGCTACCATTCAGGCGCTTGCTGATCCGGCTTCTACTCCGGCAACCTTCGGACGTCCGGGACACATCAACCCCTTGTATGCTCAGGAAAAAGGCGTATTACGTCGTGCCGGGCATACAGAAGCTACGATTGATATGGCCCGTATGGCAGGTCTTTATCCTGCGGGTGCACTTATGGAAATCATGAATGAAGATGGATCAATGGCTCGTCTGCCTGAATTGCGTAAGATGGCTGACGAATTTAACCTGAAGTTGATTTCTATTCGTGACATGATTGCCTATCGTCTGAAACAAGAATCCATTGTGGAAGAAGGGGTAGAAGTAGATATGCCTACCGAACACGGACATTTCCGATTGATCCCTTTCCGTCAGAAATCTAACGGTCTGGAGCACGTGGCTCTGTTCAGAGGTACGTGGGAGCAAGATGAACCGATTCTGGTACGTGTGCATTCCTCTTGTGCCACAGGAGATATATTTGGCTCCAAGCGTTGCGACTGCGGCGAACAACTGCATAAGGCTATGGAAATGATTAATAAAGCCGGTAAAGGAGTAGTTGTTTATCTGAACCAGGAAGGGCGTGGTATTGGTTTGATGGAGAAGATGAAAGCGTATAAGTTGCAGGAAGACGGACTGGATACGGTGGATGCCAACATCTGTCTGGGACACCTGGCTGATGAGCGTGATTATGGTGTAGGTGCTCAGATTCTGCGTGAATTGGGCGTACACAAAATGAGATTGATGACAAATAATCCTGTGAAGCGTGTGGGGCTGGAGGCTTATGGATTGGAGATTACAGAGATTGTTCCTATTGAAACAACCCCGAATCAGTACAATGAACGTTACCTGCGTACAAAGAAGGAACGCATGGGGCATACATTACATTTTAATAAGTAATTTGCTGTTTTGTTTTCTAATATCAAAGAAAATAGCTTAATTTGCAGCCAAATTTATGCAACAACCATAAAATAGATAGAAAAATGAATCAATTATCAGATCGTTTGAACAGTTTGTCGCCCTCGGCGACGCTGGCTATGTCGCAAAAGAGCGCCGAGTTGAAGGCACAAGGCGTTGACGTAATTAACCTGAGTGTGGGAGAGCCTGACTTTAATACTCCTGACCACATCAAAGAGGCTGCGAAAAAAGCGATAGACGACAACTTCTCTCGCTATTCTCCTGTTCCGGGATATCCGGCTTTGCGTAATGCAATCGTGGAGAAACTGAAAAAGGAAAACGGTCTGGAATATACAGCCGCACAAATTTCATGTGCCAATGGTGCTAAACAATCAGTTTGTAATGCAGTATTGGTGTTGGTGAACCCAGGTGATGAAGTGATTGTGCCTGCTCCTTACTGGGTAAGTTATCCGGAAATGGTGAAGTTGGCTGAGGGTACTCCGGTGATTGTTACCGCAGGTATCGAACAGGATTTCAAGATTACTCCTGCACAGTTGGAAGCAGCTATCACTCCGAAGACTAAAGCATTGATTCTTTGCTCACCTTCTAATCCGACCGGTTCAGTTTACTCTCAGGAGGAATTGAAAGGTTTGGCTGACGTGTTGGCAAAACACCCGCAAGTTATTGTTATTGCTGACGAAATTTACGAGCATATCAATTATATTGGCAAGCACCAGAGCATTGCTCAGTTCCCCGAAATGAAAGATCGTACGGTAATCGTAAATGGTGTATCTAAAGCATATGCCATGACTGGGTGGCGTATTGGCTTCATTGCCGGGCCGGAATGGCTTGTAAAAGCTTGTAATAAGCTGCAAGGTCAATATACTTCAGGCCCTTGTTCTGTATCTCAAAAGGCTGCTGAAGCTGCTTACACTGGAACACAGGCTCCTGTTGAAGAAATGCGTAAAGCTTTCGAACGTCGTCGCGATTTAATTGTGAAGTTGGCAAAAGAAGTTCCGGGATTTGAAGTAAACGTGCCGCAGGGTGCTTTCTACCTGTTCCCGAAATGTGATTCTTTCTTTGGAAAATCTGCCGGTGACCGTAAGATTGAAGATTCGGATGATTTGGCAATGTATTTGTTGGAAGTAGCTCATGTAGCTTGTGTGGGTGGTGCTTCATTCGGTGCACCTGAATGTATCCGTATGAGTTATGCGACCAGCGATGAGAATATTGTGGAGGCTATCCGCCGTATTAAGGAAGCATTGGCTGAACTGAAATAAATGATAGTATATAAAAATGAGAAAGCCCGGTTTCATAATTGAAACCGGGCTTTTCTTTTTTTGAGTGTTGTTATTATTCTGCCGGGTGAATTGCTTCAGACGGACAAACATCAGCACAAGTACCACAATCTGTGCAAGTTTCAGGGTCGATAGCGTAGATATCACCTTCTGAGATAGCTCCTACCGGACATTCGTCAATACAAGTACCACAAGCAACACAACTGTCATTAATTACGTAAGCCATTTTCTTTAGATTTTAAATTATTAGTACTAATTAGTTCGGCAAAAATAATGGTTTTCTTGATTAGTTGTTATCAAACCTGTTTAAATTCCCTTAATTTGTACCTTGTCTAAATAATAGTGGGGAGAAAACCGAAGGAAAATGCAATAAAATGTCACTTTCAGCGTTTTAAGGATGTGAAGCGCATTTGTCTGATAATCCTTACCTTACTCCTTGCTTTTGGTGCTTCGGCACAGAAGCGGAAGGTGCAGAACCGTCCGTATATCGATCAACGGAGGTGGCACTATGGTTTTTTGGCAGGTATCCATGTGCAGGACTATAAATTGGTGAATACCGGATATGTGACGGAAGATGGTCAGAGCTGGTTTGCCGATGTGCCTGAATATTCTCCCGGATTTACGGTCGGAGTATTGGGCGAGCTTTATTTGAATCAGTTTCTTTCCTTGCGTCTCGTCCCGACATTACATTTCGGGGATAAGAAAGTAGTATTTCGCGAGCAAGCCAGTGGTGAAGAACATTCGCAGTCGATGAAATCCGCCTATCTTTCTGTACCGGTAGATTTGAAGTTTTCTGCTGAACGTTTTAATAATTACCGTCCTTATCTGGTGGCAGGTATTGCTCCTACGTATGATTTCAGTGTGAAGAAGCAGGGGGCCTTATTGGTAAAGCCTTTCGATTGTTATGTAGAAGTAGGGTTGGGGTGTGATTTTTATCTGCCTTATTTCAAGTTAATCCCGGAACTGAAGTTCTGTTTCGGACTGGCAAATCTTATTAAGAAAGACCGTAAAGATCTTACGGATCAATCATTATTGAAGTTCACGCAGTCAGTCGACAAAATTACTTCCCGAATGATTGTACTCACTTTTTATTTTGAATAAGATTCATCACAGAGTAGCAATACTAAAAGTGATGGGATAGCCATCCTCGGCACTTTCACTTACCATAAAGCTACCACCAAAATGTTCAAATAACAATTGATTGATTTTTAGCCGTATGGAAACTTGCTGGGAGGCAAATGCAGGATCAACTAACGGGCTGTTTATGATACGGAATATCAGTAACTGATTTTCTTCGTCTTTGCTCAGTTGCATCTTCACTTCACGATCGGTATCGTTGGGTACAGGATAAATCAGCATACTCAATACAGCTTGGTTGAAGCGGTTGGCGTCCATTCTAAGCATCTGGTGTTCCACATCACTTTCCAGTTCGGCATGTATATGTCCGTTACTGTCTCTCCGGGCCATATATATAAGGTCGTTGCATATTTCCCGCATTTCGCAATCCTGTATCTGGAATTTCATCATTTTAGCTTCCAGGCGTGAGAGGTCGAGTACGTCGTTCACCAATTGAATCAAATCTGTAGAATTTGCCTGAATAATTTCAGAATACTCCAGTTTTTCTTTATCATCCAATCCCATATCAGTAGAGAGCAACTGTGAAAAACCGACCACATTATTCAGTGGAATACGGATATTGTAACTCATGTTTGCAAGGAAGCGGCTCTTTACTTCATTCGCTTCCTCAGCTATTTCACTCAGACGGGCCACTTCTTTCTCGTCTTTCTGCAATCTTTTTCTGCTGAAGTACATGTGGATAACGAAAGCGATCAGTGCCAGCAGGGCAATCCCAATAACGATCAATACAAAATAATGTATCTTTTCTTGTTGCTGTTCTCGTTTCAGCACCAGTTTATCCATATTGTACAAGCTCTGTATTTGCTCCATTTGCGCGTTCGACAACCCTCGGTATAGAGAGTCCTTATCACGCATTACTTTCCTGTAGATGTTGATAGCAACCTCCGGATGCCCCATATCCACTAGAATATCTGCTTTCATAGCCATATATAGTATGGCATCCGGGAAAGACATCTGAAGTGTTAGGGTAATGGCATTATCCAATGACTCCAAGGCTTTTTCGTATTCTTTTCGGGCACGATAATATTCTGCATAAGCTTGCAGACGGGATACTCTGTACGGCAGGAAGGTGTTAGGGGTATCATATTCATCTGCTTTTTGCAGGTGTTCCCAGGCTTTCTTGGGGTTTCCCGTGCGGACGTAGTAAAGGGCGTATTGAGTTTCCATTCCCATATATAGGGCTGAGTATGCATTCTTGAGTGCCGGTGTGGCGGTTATTAAGTCTTGTATCGCTACTTTCATCTGTTCCAGCGAAGCATACATTTTTTCATTATTATGCAGGAATGAATAAGCCAGCACAGCCTTCGACAACAGATTTATTTTATCCATAGGTCTGTCTTGCGGACTCATTAGATGGAATGCTTCTTCCAAGGCCTTTGCTCCATCTTCGTAACGTAGTGTGGCAATGTAGCTGGTCATGAGGCATAGACAGGCTTCCCGCATACCATTGCTGTCATTCAGTTTTTTAGCTTTATCATACATGATGTTCGCTTCATGGATGGCAAGTTCTATCTGTTGGTTGATTGTATACATTTCAATCTGTAACTTCTTGGCTTTGAAGTAATCATTGTAATAATTATGCTTCTCTGCCAGAACTTCCATTCTGTTCATCCACTGCGTTACGCGTTTCAGATCCAGTTTATTGAAAAAGTAGATGATATGCTCATAGGTAGCAAGACTCTGATAACGGAGGTTGTTTTGCTCCGTAGCCTCTTTCAGCAATTTATTCTCATAATAGAGGAATACCGGTGTCTGCTGGTCCAGGCGGGCGATGTCATGCAGTACATCCAGGCGCATAGAGTCGTGCGGCGCAGTGACGTAAATGCGCAATAGGCTGTCTTTAACGGCGCTATTTTGGGCATTGGCGGTGAATAAAATTCCAGTGCCTAATGCCAGTGCTATAATCAGACGCTTTATCATGCGCGACCCTCCTTTTTTTGTGTACCTTTTGTCTGGCGTATGGGGTGTGTAAATAAGAAACGGGAACCTTCGTCATAGTCCGGATCAATCCATATCCTGCCTCCTATATGCTCTATAATTAGCTGGCAGATAGACAATCCGAGTCCGCTTCCTTGTGCGTTCTCATCCAACTTTTCGAAACGTTGAAATATATGAGCTTGTTTTTCTTTCGGGATACCACAACCGGTGTCTGTAACGGAGAATAGAGCCATGTCATCCGATTCTTTTTCCAGTTTCAGTGTGATGGCACCTTCTGCTGTGAACTTAGTTGCATTTATCAGCAGGTTTATCAATACTTGCTGTAACCGAGAATCATCTGTTTCTATTTTCAATTCTTCCAGTGAGGTTACAAACAGCAGTTCCGCCTGTGTTTGTTTTACTTTGCCCACTGTGTCAGTAACATTTCTACAGGTAGCTACTGCATCATGTTCTCCAATGGAGAACTGCATCTTACCGAATTCCAGGCTCGACAGGTCAATCACATCATTTATTAGCTTCAATAGAAGTTCAGAGTTCTGTTGAATAATCTCAGTACATTGTAGTCGGGTGGCGTCATCCAACCCTTCTTCGGTCAGCAGTGCAGAAAAACCGGATAAAGCATTGAGGGGAGTACGTATCTCATGGCTCATATTCGACAAGAATACACTTTTTGCGCGCGTTGCACTCTCTGCGTTCCACCGGGACTGTTCCAGATTTTTCTTGGATAGTGCCACTTTCTTTTTCTGTTTTCTTTGCCATACGGCTAACATGGAGATGAAAGCCAATAATCCAAGTCCGATGAAGATGGATGCAAGTACAATTCTGTTTTCCTGTGCTTTATTCCCCAGTTCCAGTTCATCTATCTGATAGGTTGCTTTCAATGCATTTATCTGGCGGATGTAACTTTTCGAAGCGAGGGTGTCAGTAACGGTATATAACTCCTGATATATTCGGCAAGCCTCATCAAAGCGCCCCAGTAATTTATACAAATATATCTTTTCGGCAGAAATCGAGCGATACTCCAGGGAACGTTTGTTGCCGGAAACCAGTTCGAGCAGTTTATTGTAAAGGGCAAGTGCTTCGTCTGCTTTTTGCTTGTCATGATCATCTGCTGCCAATGCACGGTAGCAGGCTGCTGTATAATAGTCGATGGAGAACCCATGAGCCGGTTCGTGAGTATGGTTTTGGTATATGGAATCTGCCTTTTGCAGATACTGGAGCGCAGTTTGCTGATCTCCCGAGGAAATATAGTAAGTAGCATTTTCTATGAGTATGGGAATGGCGAGCGGATGTTCGGGCTGCTGTTCCAGAAGTTGGTTCAGGGGATTTACATACGTCATGGCCTCTTCCAATCGGTTCATCTGTTGCAATAGAGTGGAGATTTTCACCAGGAGTCGATAAGTTTGCGGATTATTCGGGGATAAGTGGTGCAAGGCATCCAGATAGGAACTTAACGCCTTGTCCTGTATGTAAGAGGCAGTATATGCCTGACCGATGGCTTGATTGGCAAGAGCAATACCGAAGTTGGAGTTCATATCTTTGGCACTTTCGTACATATACCGTGCCCGGTCTACTGCCAGACTGAGGTCGCCTCGCATGATATATGCACTAACTTGCCATAACAGTAAGGTGAAATAGGATTCTTCTGTCCGGGGAAATTTCAGAGTAGGTGCCAGTTGATTTGTCCAGGAGATAATGCTGTCTATCGGTGTGTTGGCATCGTAAGGAATTTCTCTGCTGATAAGTGATTGCAATGCAGACAAGTGTTCATTGTCTGTACGAGTAGCGTATGTTCTCGTCGCAAAGGAAAAGAGCAAAATAGTAGCCACTGCCGATATAATAGCAATCTTTCTCAAAGTAGAAGATATTTTATTTAGATTATTCGCAAATGTAGTGATAAAACTAAAAAAACAAAATTATTTGCTGAATAAATAATGCAATCTTTTACTTATAATTATCAATATAGTTCCAAACCGAACTCATCTTTCAGTTGTAGCAGTGCATTGTTCTTTTGGGCCATCAGTTGAAATTTCTCTACACGACTGTAAGCACGTACCTTTTCGGTGGGGGCACTGACACGGACGGTCATGGTGGCTTTACTGTTTTTTAGGCGTTTACGTAAGTAACCTTGCAAGGTAGGAATCAGATCGGTAAACTCCTTGGCTGCAATGTCATTTTCTACAACAACTTCGAAAGTGGTCGCATCCAGCATGGTCAGGCGGATTACTTGCATACGTTTGGCAAGAGCAGTCTGCTCCTGTGGTAAGCGGCCGGCATATTCCTGCCAATAGTAGTTCACGTCCTTTTCGTTGAAGATGAAATCTTCCTCAGGTTGTGCATTCTGCTGAACGGTGGAAACAGTACGTTTCTGTTGCTCTTCGTCTACTCGCGGATGCTTGATGGAAACACCCAGACCGGACATTTTCATGACTGGTATTTTCTTTTCCTCTTTTCCTTGTGCCATCAATACAGCAGTAGGAGTGGGACGCATGGTCGTCTGCGAGCTAAAAGCTTGCTGAACTTCCGGCGAGAGAGAGGCAGCCTGGGCTGCGGGGGCTTGTTGTACAGGTCGGGGCCGTGCCGGAGCAGCGGTTGTAGCCTGCTGTTGGGGCATAGCATTTGCGGCCTTTGGCTGCTGAGCGGCGGCAGGCTGCGAGAATATGGGTTTGATAGATTGTTTAGGGCCACGCCCATCGCCTGCATCGTCCCCCTCGGCGGTAAGCTGGGCTACCTGAATCAGAGTCAGTTCCACCAGCAAGCGCTTATTTTTGCTAGCACGGTAATTCAGATCACAATCGTTGCAGAGCTTCATAGCCCGGTAAAGGAAGGGCAACGGACACTTCTGTGCCTGAGACTGGTAACGTTCGCGAATACTGGCACCTACTTCAAGTAATGCCAATGTGGCGGGGTCTTTGCTTACTAACAGGTCGCGGAAGTGAGAAGATAGTCCTGTTACAAAATGACTGGCATCGAATCCTTTATTCAGCACATCATTCAGGAGCAGCAAAGCATCGCTGACCTGGTTTGCCAGAAAATGATCTGTCAGTCGGAAATAATATTCGTAGTCCAGTACATTCAAGTTCTCGATTACGCTCTTATAGCTGATGTGTCCGCCGGTAAAGCTGACCACTTGGTCGAAGATAGACAAGGCATCACGCATACCACCGTCAGCTTTCAGGGCAATCACATTCAGTGCTTCCGGTTCGGCGGTAATTCCTTCCTTTGAAGCTACGTATGCCAGATGAGCAACGGTGTCTTCCACACCGATACGGTTAAAATCATAGATTTGGCAGCGGGAAAGGATGGTTGGCAAAATCTTATGCTTCTCCGTAGTAGCCAGAATGAAGATGGCGTGGCGTGGCGGTTCTTCCAGTGTTTTCAGGAAAGCATTGAAAGCCGAGGCAGACAACATGTGTACCTCATCGATGATATATACCTTATATTTACCTATCTGGGGCGGAATGCGTACCTGCTCTACCAGCTGGCGAATATCGTCTACGGAGTTGTTGGACGCGGCATCCAGTTCATGAATATTGTATGAACGCTGTTCGTTGAATGCCGTACATGATTCGCATTGGTTACACGCTTCTCCATCAGCCGTAGGAGTCATGCAGTTGATGGTTTTGGCGAAAATACGGGCGCAAGTGGTTTTTCCCACGCCGCGCGGACCGCAGAACAGGTAAGCATGTGCCAGTTTGCCGGTGGCAATGGCATTCTTCAGCGTAGTGGTCAGGGCACGTTGTCCCACTACCGACTCAAAGGTGGTAGGGCGGTATTTTCGTGCCGATACGATATAGTTTTCCATGATTTGGGATATTCTTGTCCGTTACAATTTGTGCAAATGTACACAAAAAAAAGGAATTTCTCAGTTATTCCTCTTATCTTTGTAGGCGAAGAATCTCTCCCGGGCTTCTTTAATTATTAATTTTTTCATTCTTTAATTTGTTTATCAATGGATAAGTTAGCGACACTTTGGGCCTTTGTTTGCAGGCGTAAATACCTGATTACGCTTGTGGTGTTTGTGGTTATTGTCGGTTTTCTGGACGAGAACAGCATTGTGCGCCGCATGGGCTATGCGAATGAAATCAGCCGTTTGAATAATGAGATAGAGAAATACCGGGCAGAATATGAAGAGAACACAGAGCGGTTGAACGAACTAGCTGTGGACTCCGGTGCCATCGAACGCATAGCGCGTGAGAAGTACCTGATGAAGAAACCGAATGAGGATATTTACGTATTTGAAGAAGACATCGAAAAATGAAATCCCTGATACCTGCTTTGTTTACTGTAGGCGCTTTGATGGTGCTGTTTGGTGCTGCCGTCTATATTACCGGTTGGGAGCCTGCTCCCTATGTTTATACGATTGGTGCCACTATGGTAGCGTTGGCACAGATCAATTCACCTTCCAAGAGCAATAGAGCCAATGTGAAGCGCCTTCGTCGCCAACAAATATTTGGTGCGTTGCTGTTGGTACTTACGGGTGCATTCATGTTCTTTACTCATGGAAACGAATGGATTGTATGTCTGACGGTTGCTGCCATACTGGAGTTGTACACGGCTATCCGTATTCCACAGGAAGAGGCGAAAGAATAATGCTAAAACGTAAATCCTATCCCGATATAGTATCCTAACTTCTTTGACTGATTGGAATAGTTGAGTTCCGCCTCGATAGGTCCTATGATACTATTGTAGCAGTACCCTATACTGCCGCCCGCCAATCCGTGTGTATTTGTTCCGCCAAACAGATTTTCTATCTTGTTGGCTGTCCGTCCATAACTGCCCCGAACTACGATATACTGATTCTTGTAAGTTCTTGCCCTGACTCCCAACATTCCTGTCAAGATGGCATCCGGACTCATTTCGATGTGATTGATACCTGTGAAAGGGATCTGTTGTTCCATATACCGTCCCGGCACATTACCGCCCACGAAGTTCGATATGGCTAATGACTGCGTATTCTTCCCAACTACCCTTCCATACACCGATGGCATGATGGTGAATACCCGGTTTGGTGAGAAATATCCGCTCCAATGAGTTTGGAATACGGACACGGGACTGTTCGAACCATACGTTACCATGTTATCTGTATAGAGCCTGTACGCTGCTTCCCATTCCATTCCTTGAGTAGAGAATCGCTGATTATTCAGACTATTGTACATGATACTCGCCTGATAATTGAGCAAAGCCTTGTCACTGGATCTTGTAATGGAAACGTCCGGTCCCGAGGGCCAGTCATGGTAATTGAATTTCTCGAAGTGGATTCCCGCCTTGACAAGCATTTTATACCAGCTCTTCGTGAATCCGACCCAAGCCATGTGATGCACGTAGGTCAGATTCATCAGTCGCTTACCTTCTTCGTAAAGATTAAAATCATTGTATCCTATCTGATATCCTGTATTTATATCCCAGCTTTTTTGCGGTGAGTAAGTATATTCAAGCCTTCCAAAGGTCCGCTTTCCTAACCGGGTAGTGAGGCTTAACTGCGATTTCTTCTGTGCTCCGAAATAACCCCTCGCATTCAATAACAATACTGCCAGTTCTTCATTATCAAACCGTCCTCCAATATTTATAGTATTGACTGGTTTTTCATGGGGAGTGATTTGTGCTACGGAAGGTATCGTATCCAGCATAGCCCGTGTTGGTATTTTGAACGGTCCGGGATATTCCGCCCGGTAATTCGTACGGATACCTATTTCTTTTTTCAGTGCAATCAGCTTGTCCCAGTCTTTCATGGCGGCTTCTTTACCTCTGCGCATCAGGGTATCCAGTGCCTCGTGGTTGAAACTTGCCGCTGAATAACCGTCTACATCTACCTGAATATGGATGTTGCTGTCCTTCACATTTTTCCTGTAACTCTCTTCTCCCACCAGATTCAGAATTTGCCCGAGTACATTCGACATGCTTGTCAGCTCATCCGCTTTCATCAATGGATTTTGTACATCGACTCCGATAATAATTTCCGCTCCCATTTGCCGGGCAATGTCTACGGGATAATTATCCGTCAGTCCGCCGTCCACCAATACCATGCCATTGAGATAAACAGGGGCGAATACTCCCGGAATGGACATACTGGCGCGCATGGCAGTTGCCAGAATACCGTTGTGGAAAACGACTTTGCTGCCATTCACGATGTTATCCGATACACAGGCGAATGGAATAGGCATCCGGTTGAAAGAAATGGAGTCGTGATATCCCACTGTCAGTTCGGAGAGTAGCCGGGAGATATTTCTTCCTTTTATAATTCCGGCATCGGATACATGTGCCGATTTCCCTGCAATTGGTACAGACAGCAGGTATTGTTCTTCTCTTAGCTTCTCGCTCAACAGTGTGGTTTCCGGATCAAGGGCATCGGAAAGCAGATATTTCCAGTCCTGTGCATTGACAATGCTGTCCAGTTGTTGCGGGGTGTAACCAATGGAGTATAGGCCGCCCACGATGGCGCCCATACTAGTGCCCACTACGTAGTCTATCGGAATACCGGCTTCCTCTATCACTTTCAGTGCTCCAATGTGCGCTACTCCTTTAGCGCCGCCGCCACTCAATACTATTCCCACTTTCTTACGGTTCTGTGCTCCGATCGTACAGGCAGAAAACAATACTATAATTAATAAAGACAAGGATTTATATTCCATAATCGGGAGATTGTTACTAATCGTTCAGAGTAAGTAACAAATAAAGTGGGCAAATGGATTCAATAAAAGCAGTTTTACTTCATAACGGTATAGAAAAGAACAAAAGTGTTTAGTGATAAGTGATAAGCGCCATTTGGTATATTATTTTTTAGACACGGATGACACGGATAACGCGGATTTAAAAGGCTGCGCTATAAAAGTGGATAAAAAAAGATCCGCGTTATCCGTGTCATCCGCGTCTAAAAGATTATTTATCATTTAACTCATAACCCTACAGAAATGAAAATTATTCCTCTTTTGTGCTCCGATAGCGAATGGGTGATGTCCCCAGGTGTCCTTTTACATATTTCCCGAAGAAAGATTGATTTGGGAAGTTGAATTCTTCCGCAATCTCTTTGATAGACTTGTCCGAATGCTTCAGTCGGTATTTGATGTGCTCTATCGCAGTCTCATTTATCAAATCCAGAGGAGCCCTTCCGCATGCTTGTTTGATGACCTTCGAAAAGTGTTTGGGCGTATAGCAAAGTGCATCGGCAAAGTAAGTCACTGAACGATGCATACCATTGTCTTTCGACAACAGTTCCATGAACTTCCGTAGAATATGGTCAGCCTGCTTGATGCCCTCTTTCGATAGTTTGGCTTTCTCCGAATCGGCGATTTCTTTGTTGAGGTAACCCATCATCTCGCAAAAGATAGCGGCAAACAGATGCTGCACCACCGCTTTATGATAACAATGGGGTTCATCGTTAATTTTCGCCAGGATTAAGTCTCCATAGTGTTTAAAAATGCTGTTGTCATTTTCCCTGTTAATGGATTTCACCGGATTGTTGTGGATATGGATGGCAGTGTCCCACGTATCTTTTTCTACTTTGAGGATACGTTGCAGGAATCGGGTGGAAAATCCTGCAAGCCTTACTTTATATTTAGGACTCATCATTGTATGCCCGATAATGGTGTTGGGAAGGCCGAGCAGTAAGTCGCCCGGCTGTAGCTGGTAGGTCCGGTTGTTGATATCCAGTTGTATGCACCCTTCTATACAAACGGCAATAAGGAAACACTCCAATCTGACAACCTCATTACTATAAGGTATTCCATCCAGACTGTTGACTATCGCAAAGTCATCATCTATATAGTCAAGAATATGCTGACTGTTCTTAAAGTCTTCTATGGTTACGGTCTTAATGTTCTCTTTTTCCATATTATTTCATTTTTCTTTTTGCAAAGTTGGTAAATTATGGGGAAAACAGGATGTCCTATTATCCTTTAATATTGTTCTATATGATGCTTATTGATAATTAGTTAGCTTTAAAAGTGACGAATAACGAAAATGGGACATTCTTGGGGGAAAATTGATCACTATGGCTTTGTTCCTTTCTCCTACATTTGTCCCAGTTTTAATAAAAAGACAATTAGAGTAAGTATGATTACAGTGAACAAAAAATGGTTACGGCTGATAGGGATTGTCGGTTGTACAGTGTGGATGGCATCTTGCAAACAGGCAACGGATGCGGGAGTGAAACCTTCTTTTGCAATAATGGAAGTAAAAGCGGCGGATAAAGAACTTTCCACTTCGTATTCGGCCACTATCCGTGGGCGGCAGGATATTGATATCTATCCGCAAGTATCGGGTACTATCGAAAAACTTTGTGTGACTGAAGGACAGACGGTTCGCCGTGGACAGTTGCTTTTCGTTATCGATCAGATTCCCTACAGAGCTGCGCTCAAGACTGCCGTTGCCAATGTGGAAGCTGCACGTGCTGCAATGGCGACTGCCGAACTCACCTACAACAGCAATAAAGAGTTGTATGCACAGAAAGTAGTTTCAGAGTTCAGTCTGAAAACAGCTGAGAACACCTATCTCACTGCCAAAGCACAGCTGACGCAGGCCGAAGCCCAGGAAGTGAACGCACGCAACAATCTTTCCTATACTGAGGTGAAAAGTCCCAGTGACGGAGTAGTGGGGGCATTACCCTATCGCGTGGGTGCATTGGTAGGTGCCAACCTGCCGTATCCGTTGACTACGGTCAGTGACAATTCGGACATGTATGTCTATTTTTCCATGACTGAGAATCAGTTACTTGCCCTTACACGCCAGTATGGTAGCATGGATGAAGCTCTGAAAAACATGCCGGAAGTGGAACTAATACTGAATGATAATTCGGTATATAATAAGAAAGGTGTCATAGAATCCATTAGTGGAGTTATCGACCGTCAGACAGGTACTGTAATGGCACGTGTGGTATTTCCTAACGAATCACGCCTGCTTCATAGCGGAGCATCCGGTACGGTAGTGGTGCCCAGCATCTATAAGGATTGCATTGCCATTCCGCAGGGAGCCACTGTGCAGATGCAGGACAAAGTTGTGGTATATAAAGTAGTGGACGGCAAAGCAGTCTCTACACTGATCACTGTAGCCGGAATTAACGATGGGCGCGAATATGTGGTGCTCAGCGGATTACAATCCGGTGATGAAATTATATCGGAAGGTGCCGGATTAGTGCGTGAGGGCACACAAGTAAAATAAGAAGGGAGACAAATTATGAAAGGAAATGTATTTATAAAGCGGCCGGTGATGGCTATCTCCATCTCCGTGCTGATTCTGGTCATAGGGCTTATTTCGCTCCTTACGCTGCCGGTAGAGCAGTATCCGGACATTGCACCTCCCACAGTATATGTAAGTGCTCAGTATACGGGCGCTGATGCCGAGGCAGTAATGAACAGCGTCATCATGCCGTTGGAAGAGAGTATTAATGGTGTGGAGAATATGATGTATATCACTTCCACGGCATCCAACTCCGGCCTCGCTATTATACAGGTTTACTTTAAGCAAGGTACGGATCCTGATATGGCGGCAGTGAATGTGCAGAACCGTGTAGCTAAGGCACAGGGTTTGCTGCCGGCCGAGGTAACCAAAATCGGTGTAAGCACGCAGAAGCGTCAGACCAGCTTCCTCCAGATTGGTGCTTTGGTCTGCAATGACGGGCGTTATGATCAGACGTTCCTTGCCAATTATCTGGACATCAATGTACTACCTCAAATCAAACGCGTAGAGGGAGTAGGAGATGTAATGGAATTGGGAGATACATACAGTATGCGTATCTGGCTGAAACCGGAACGGATGGCACAATATGCCTTGGTTCCTTCGGATATTACTGCCGTACTGGGTGAGCAGAACATTGAAGCTCCTACCGGTTCGCTGGGTGAGAGTTCGAAGAATGTCTTCCAGTTTACCATGAAGTATCGCGGACGATTGAAGAGTGTGGAGGAATTCCAGAATACCGTAATCCGTTCGCAGAGCGACGGTTCTGTACTCCGCCTGAAGGATGTAGCCGATGTACAATTGGGTACGATGACTTATAGCTTCCGCAGTGAGATGGATAGCAAACCGGCTGTTCTTTACATGGTATTCCAGACGGCAGGCTCCAATGCAACCGCTGTGAATAAGGAAATTACTGCCCAGATGAAGCAGATGGAAAAGAGTCTGCCGGAGGGAACAGAGTTTGTCACGATGATGAGTTCCAACGACTTCCTTTTCGCTTCTATCCACAATGTGGTAGAAACATTAATCATCGCTATTATTCTGGTTATTCTGGTGGTGTATTTCTTCTTGCAGGACTTAAAGAGTACGCTCATTCCGTCCATATCCATCATAGTGTCGCTGGTAGGTACGTTTGCCTGCCTGGTGGCTGCAGGATTCAGTCTGAATATCCTGACACTGTTTGCACTGGTGCTTGCCATTGGTACGGTGGTGGACGATGCCATTGTGGTGGTGGAAGCGGTGCAGTCCAAATTTGATGCCGGATACAAATCTCCTTATCTTGCCACTAAAGATGCGATGGGTGATGTGACGATGGCTATCATCTCTTGTACCTGTGTATTCATGGCAGTGTTTATTCCTGTAACATTTATGGGAGGAACTTCCGGTGTATTCTATACACAGTTCGGTATCACGATGGCAACTGCCGTAGGTATTTCCATGATTTCGGCTTTGACGCTATGCCCGGCTTTGTGTGCTATCATGATGCGTCCGTCGGACGGGACCAAGAGTGCCAAGAGTATTAACGGACGGGTACGCGCAGCTTACAATGCCTCGTTCAATGCTGTGCTGGGTAAATATAAGAAAGGTGTGATGTTCTTCATCCGTCATCGCTGGATGGTGTGGGCTTCGTTGATAGCCGCTATCGCATTGTTGGTTTATCTGATGAGTACTACCAAAACGGGACTTGTTCCTCAGGAAGATCAGGGTGTCATCATGGTGAACGTCAGTATCTCACCGGGAAGCACGCTTGATGAAACAACGAAGGTAATGGATAAACTGGAAGATATCCTCCGGGATACGCCTGAAATAGAACATTATGCCCGCGTAGCAGGCTATGGACTTATATCCGGTCAGGGAACTTCTTACGGTACAATCATTGTGCGCTTGAAGGACTGGAGCGAACGAAAAGGAAAGGATCATAGTTCGGATGCTGTGGTTGCCCGCCTCAATGGACAGTTTTATGGTATTAAGGAAGCGCAGATATTCAGTTTCCAGCCTGCTATGATTCCGGGGTATGGTATGGGTAACTCCCTCGAACTGAACCTTCAGGACAAGACGGGTGGCGATATGGAAACATTCTACCAGTCGGTAATGCAGTTCCTCGGCGCACTGAATCAGCGTCCGGAAGTAGCTATGGCTTACACGGCATATGCCATCAATTTCCCGCAGGTATCGGTAGAAGTGGATGCGGCTAAATGTAAGCGTGCCGGTATTTCTCCGGGAGCAGTGCTCGATGCATTGGGCAGCTATTGCGGTGGTGCGTACATATCTAACTATAACCAGTTCGGTAAAGTGTATCGTGTGATGATGCAGGCTTCGCCTGAATACCGCCTGGACGAGCAATCTCTGGACAATATGTTTGTACGGAATGGTACGGAAATGGCTCCGGTAAGTCAGTTTGTAACATTGAAGAAAGTGTTGGGACCGGAAACAACCAATCGTTTCAATCTGTATAGCTCTATTTCTGCCAATGTAAATCCTGCCGAAGGTTACTCTTCCGGTGAAGTGCAGAAGGTGATTGAAGAGGTGGCAGAACAGACTTTGCCTACGGGCTACGGATATGAATATGGTGGTATGGCACGTGAAGAAGCAAGTAGTGGTGGTGCACAGACTATTTTCATCTATGCCATTTGCATATTCCTTATCTATCTGATTCTGGCATGTCTTTACGAAAGTTTTTTTGTACCGTTTGCCGTTATCTTCTCCGTACCGTTCGGATTGATGGGATCATTCCTGTTTGCCAAGTTGCTCGGGCTGGAGAATAACATTTACCTGCAAACAGGTGTGATTATGTTGATTGGTTTGCTGGCCAAGACGGCTATCCTGATTACGGAATACGCCATAGAGCGTCGTCGTAAAGGAATGGGCATCGTGGAATCTGCCTATTCTGCCGCACAGGTCCGCTTGCGTCCTATCTTGATGACGGTACTAACAATGGTGTTCGGTATGCTTCCGCTGATGTTCTCCTCCGGTGCAGGTGCCAATGGTAACAGTTCGCTGGGTACAGGCGTTGTGGGCGGTATGGTTGTCGGTACACTGGCATTGCTCTTCGTAGTTCCCGTCTTCTACATTATCTTTGAATTCTTACAGGAGAAAATCCGTCCGCCGATGGAGGAAGAAGCAGACGTACAAGTGTTGCTTGAGAAGGAGAAGAGTGAAGCTGAACGGAATAATAAATAAATGAAAGAAAAGATGATGTATCAAGGTGACATATTTTGGGTAGAGCAGTTGATTGCATATTGCATTGCTGCCATTCTATGGTGCATTATTGATAAAATCAATTCTAGGAAACATATTAAAGATACTGAAGAATGAAAAAGCAAATCATCACATTAGCTGTCACCGGTCTGCTGCTGAGCGGTTGTGGCATCTATACTAAATACGAGCCCACTACTTCCGTCCCCGACCAGCTTTATGGCGGGGAAGTAGTGACCGAAGACACCGTCAGTCTGGGTAATATGGATTGGCGGGAACTCTTCACCGATCCTTTTCTGCAATCCCTCATTGAAGTGGGATTGCAGACCAATACTGATTATCAGTCTGCCCAGCTTCGTGTAGAGGAAGCACAGGCAACACTGATGTCTGCCAAACTTGCTTTCCTGCCTGCCTTTGCTCTTGCTCCGCAGGGAACCGTGAGCAGCTTTGATACGCAAAAGGCAACGCAAACTTATTCGTTGCCCGTCACTGCCAGTTGGGAGTTGGACGTCTTCGGCCGTATGCGCAATGCCAAGAAACAGTCGCAAGCTCTTTATGCTCAAAGTGAGGATTATCGTCAGGCTGTCCGTACCCAACTGATAGCCGGGATAGCCAATACCTATTATACGCTGCTGATGCTCGACGAACAACTTGCCATTTCCCGGCAAACGGAAGAAGCGTGGAAAGAAACCGTGGCGTCTACTCGTGCCTTGATGAATGCCGGAATGGCGAATGAATCGGCCGTATCGCAGATGGAGGCGACGTACTATCAGGTACAGGGCTCCGTGCTCGACTTGAGGAAGCAAATCAACCAGGCAGAGAACAGTCTTGCTCTTCTGTTGGCTGAAACACCCCGTCATTATGAACGTGGTAGTCTGGCACAGCAGCAGTTCCCCACCGACTTTTCGGTAGGTATTCCGGTGCAGATGCTTTCCGGTCGTCCCGATGTCCGCAGTGCCGAGCGTTCACTCGAAGCAGCGTTTTATGGTACCAATAAGGCCCGTTCGGCTTTCTATCCCTCCATTACTTTAAGTGGAAGTGCCGGCTGGACGAACTCTGCCGGAGTGATGATACTCAATCCGGGCAAGTTTCTGGCATCTGCTGTAGGATCGCTGACGCAACCGCTCTTCAACCGCGGACAGGTAGTTGCCCAGTATCGCATTGCCCGTGCACAGCAGGAAGAAGCCGCACTTGGCTTCCAGCAAACCTTGCTCAATGCAGGCAGCGAGGTGAACGATGCTTTAACGGCTTATCAGACCAGTCAGGGCAAGAAACTTCTGTTGGATAAACAGGTTGCTTCTTTACAAACCGCCCTGAGAAGTACTTCCTTGCTGATGGAGCATGGCAATACCACTTATCTGGAAGTACTCACAGCCCGGCAGACATTGCTTAGCGCACAATTGTCGCAGACTGCTAATCATTTTACCGAAATACAAAGCTTAATTAACCTATTCCAAGCGTTGGGAGGCGGACAGAATTAAAACTGTATCATACTCTCTTTCTGTTACTTTACTTCTATGAAAGGAGAGCTGCCCGGAAGGTGTTCCGTGGCAGTTCTTTTCTTCATTTTCTAAGGCTATATACGCAGTGAAATCTTCTTTTTGCCACTCATCCGGTAAAGAAAGTTTGTAATGGCTATCCTTTTTCATTTCTTTTCGATTTCCGTTTTGTCTTGTTCATCTGGATAGTATGGAGTTAACCACTAATTTAGTAGACGTATTCTATCTGACATGCAGAGGTATCTGCATACTAATGGGAATAGTAGTGGGACATCGGGATGAGTCTAAATGATTTCTGCTTCTGTACTTCTTGTGAATTCCATAACATAGCCTTTCATCAAAGTATAATCCGCAGGTAGCCGAAAAGTTATTCAGCAACGCGCTGAAAATTGGACACAACGAGGTGCATATAAGTACCGCCATCCATCTGGTCGAACTGTGCGGCGTAAAAGAAAAGATCAAGCCGAAATTCCATCGTACGTTGGTACACTTGGTACAGAGGTTCACCATTCCCTTTGCCTCACACACACGCGCGTAATATATAAGGTGTACACTCAAGAGGAAGATGTGGTAAATGACAGTAATCCGCTGTCATGGGCGGAGCTTTCACGCTTCGCCTCACCGACGAACAGAAGAAGGAATTCAAGGCCTATGGGATCTCGCCATTACCTCCGCTTCCACTTGGCTGAAGCACTTGTGGAAATACGGTCTGTTGGAAAGCGTAGCCGTAAATGGAACTTATACAAAGTCGGATAAGCGGTGAGGAATGATCAGTGGTGGGGACAGAGTGG
The DNA here is from genome assembly GCF_000526555.1 of Bacteroides sp. 14(A). Lineage (NCBI taxonomy): Bacteria > Pseudomonadati > Bacteroidota > Bacteroidia > Bacteroidales > Bacteroidaceae > Bacteroides > Bacteroides sp. 14(A). The sequence continues at coordinate 464,584 of NZ_JAGH01000001.1, forward strand.
TGGGGATTCACACCTTATTATACGCGCACGTGTGTGTGAGGCAAAGGGAACGGTGAACCTCTGTACCAAGTGTACCAACCCCACCATTACAAAACCATACCTCAACTCCGCAAAAATGAATCTCAACCTTACCTCGCTAAACCTCAGCTCTGCAACGCTAAACCTCAGCTTTAGGTTCTTAAACCTTAGCTTTACACTTCCAATCCTCAGTTTTAAGGTTCTCCCAGTACTTTTCCCCGCCTCTGTCTACGCGCACATTGCGCGCACGCATATATAATAATGTACCCCCTTCCAGCTCCTTTCATCCCCCCTTTCAAATTTATGTTCTACAACATCCTTATCAATCAGCCATTTACGAAATTGTTTCAAAAAAGTTTCGAAAAAAAGACAGATATGTTTGGAGTGAATAGATATATCGGCTACTTTTGCACCCGCTAACCAAGAGACGGTCAGCCTTGAAATTGACATTCTGACAGAAACGGCGTAGGAACTCCAACGTTTTTCTTTTCTTTAGCCTTTATTCCGATCAGGAATACAGCATTCTAAAAGAAAAAAGAAAAAAACTTCCGGAAACATTTGGAAGATATGCTTAAAAGTTCTTACCTTTGCACCCGCTTTCCGAGAAGAGGCTGACACAGAGTCGGCTTCCCTGATAGAGGCGGCGCTAAGAACTTCTTCTTCTTTTATCTCCCTTTCGCAAAGAGAGACGACGAGAAAAAGAAAAAAGAAAAAAAACTTTCGAAATTATTTGGAAGATATACTTAAAAGTTCTTACCTTTGCATCCGCTTTCTGAAAAGAAAAGCAGTTTTAAAAAGAAGCGATCTTTGAAGAATTTACATAAACAATACAAGTAGTACAAGAGCAGGTGCTTCGCAAATTAGTAATTAAAAATTAATAATTAAAGCGCAGCATCTGGGTATAAAAAAAGAACCGTCAAGTAACTTATATATATAGGTAATTTGAAGACTTTTAATAAACCGAGCGTCCTGAACAGAGCAAAAACACTGTCGCTTTTTAATTATTAATTATTAATTTGCGCAGTCACAATACTTTTACAATGAAGAGTTTGATCCTGGCTCAGGATGAACGCTAGCTACAGGCTTAACACATGCAAGTCGAGGGGCAGCATGACCTAGCAATAGGTTGATGGCGACCGGCGCACGGGTGAGTAACACGTATCCAACCTACCGGTTATTCCGGGATAGCCTTTCGAAAGAAAGATTAATACCGGATAGTATAACGAGAAGGCATCTTCTTGTTATTAAAGAATTTCGATAACCGATGGGGATGCGTTCCATTAGTTTGTTGGCGGGGTAACGGCCCACCAAGACATCGATGGATAGGGGTTCTGAGAGGAAGGTCCCCCACATTGGAACTGAGACACGGTCCAAACTCCTACGGGAGGCAGCAGTGAGGAATATTGGTCAATGGACGAGAGTCTGAACCAGCCAAGTAGCGTGAAGGATGACTGCCCTATGGGTTGTAAACTTCTTTTATATGGGAATAAAGTGAGCCACGTGTGGCTTTTTGTATGTACCATACGAATAAGGATCGGCTAACTCCGTGCCAGCAGCCGCGGTAATACGGAGGATCCGAGCGTTATCCGGATTTATTGGGTTTAAAGGGAGCGTAGGCGGACTATTAAGTCAGCTGTGAAAGTTTGCGGCTCAACCGTAAAATTGCAGTTGATACTGGTCGTCTTGAGTGCAGTAGAGGTAGGCGGAATTCGTGGTGTAGCGGTGAAATGCTTAGATATCACGAAGAACTCCGATTGCGAAGGCAGCTTACTGGACTGTAACTGACGCTGATGCTCGAAAGTGTGGGTATCAAACAGGATTAGATACCCTGGTAGTCCACACAGTAAACGATGAATACTCGCTGTTTGCGATATACGGCAAGCGGCCAAGCGAAAGCATTAAGTATTCCACCTGGGGAGTACGCCGGCAACGGTGAAACTCAAAGGAATTGACGGGGGCCCGCACAAGCGGAGGAACATGTGGTTTAATTCGATGATACGCGAGGAACCTTACCCGGGCTTAAATTGCATCTGAATAATTTGGAAACAGATTAGCCGCAAGGCAGATGTGAAGGTGCTGCATGGTTGTCGTCAGCTCGTGCCGTGAGGTGTCGGCTTAAGTGCCATAACGAGCGCAACCCTTATCTTTAGTTACTAACAGGTCATGCTGAGGACTCTAGAGAGACTGCCGTCGTAAGATGTGAGGAAGGTGGGGATGACGTCAAATCAGCACGGCCCTTACGTCCGGGGCTACACACGTGTTACAATGGGGGGTACAGAAGGCAGCTACACAGCGATGTGATGCTAATCCCAAAAGCCTCTCTCAGTTCGGATTGGAGTCTGCAACCCGACTCCATGAAGCTGGATTCGCTAGTAATCGCGCATCAGCCACGGCGCGGTGAATACGTTCCCGGGCCTTGTACACACCGCCCGTCAAGCCATGAAAGCCGGGGGTACCTGAAGTCCGTAACCGTAAGGAGCGGCCTAGGGTAAAACTGGTAATTGGGGCTAAGTCGTAACAAGGTAGCCGTACCGGAAGGTGCGGCTGGAACACCTCCTTTCTGGAGCGACGCTCAGTCAAAATCAGAGATTTTGAAATTAATAATTAACAATTATAAATTAAAAACTCTCTGTACTAACAAATTAGAAGTTGGTTCTTTTGACATGCTACATAAGAACCTCTTGCACTACGCGTAGTTGTTTATATAATATATATTGAGAAAGAAGAAGCCGAGCCGCAAGGCGAGGTTGAACTCGACAGTCCTATAGCTCAGTTGGTTAGAGCGCTACACTGATAATGTAGAGGTCGGCAGTTCAACTCTGCCTGGGACTACTTCTTAAATTAGAAATTAGAAATTAAAAATTAAATTTACGACATCGCATTTTAATTTATAATTTATAATTTTTAATTAATGAAGGGGGATTAGCTCAGCTGGCTAGAGCACCTGCTTTGCACGCAGGGGGTCAACGGTTCGAATCCGTTATTCTCCACTCTGATAACAAATTTAATTATTAATTATTAATTTGTTAATCAACCGTTCTTTGACATGATGTACAAAAAAAAGTAAAGTTATAACAAGCTGAAAGTATATATCGAGCCATACGGCTAGGTAAGACTAAAAGTAAGTAAGGGCGCATGGCGGATGCCTTGGCTCTCGGAGGCGATGAAGGACGTGATAAGCTGCGATAAGCTGCGGGTAGGTGCAAATGACCTTTGATCCGCGGATTTCCGAATGGGACAACCCAATATCTTGAAGAGATATTATCCATCTTACGATGGAGGCGAACGCAGGGAACTGAAACATCTTAGTACCTGTAGGAATAGAAAATAAATAATGATTCCCCAAGTAGTGGCGAGCGAACGGGGAATAGCCCAAACCATATGTGTTACGGCATGTATGGGGTTGTAGGACCACGTCGTGGGACGAAAGTTAGTGAGTAGAATGATCTGGAAAGTTCAGTCATAGACGGTGATAACCCGGTATACTAAGCTAACTGAACCCTAGTGGTATCCTGAGTAGCGCGGGACACGAGGAATCTTGCGTGAATCTGCCGGGACCATCCGGTAAGGCTAAATACTCCCGAGAGACCGATAGCGAACCAGTACTGTGAAGGAAAGGTGAAAAGCACTTCGAACAGAAGAGTGAAATAGTCCCTGAAACCATGCGCCTACAAGCGGTCGGAGCAGTGTAAACTGTGACGGCGTGCCTTTTGCATAATGAACCTACGAGTTACTTTTTCCGGCAAGGTTAAGGATCTTGAGATCTGCAGCCGAAGCGAAAGCGAGTCTTAATAGGGCGGATAGTCGGAAGGAGTAGACGCGAAACCAAGTGATCTACCCTTGGCCAGGTTGAAGGACAGGTAACACTGTCTGGAGGACCGAACCGATAAGCGTTGAAAAGCTTCCGGATGAGCTGAGGGTGGGGGTGAAAGGCTAATCAAACTTGGAGATAGCTCGTACTCCCCGAAATGCATTTAGGTGCAGCCTTGATTTATACTAATATGAGGTAGAGCGACTGATAAGATGCGAGGGCTTCGCCGCCTATCAAGTCTTGACAAACTCCGAATGCGTATTAGTTCTATATCAGGAGTGAGGGCATGGGTGCTAAGGTCCATGTCCTAAAGGAGAACAATCCGGACCATCAGCTAAGGTCCCGAAATAATTGCTAAGTTGATCTAACGAAGTCAGATTGCTAAGACAGCTAGGATGTTGGCTTGGAAGCAGCCATTCATTTAAAGAGTGCGTAACAGCTCACTAGTCGAGGAGTTTGGCGTGGATAATAATCGGGCATAAGCAATTTACCGAAGCTATGGGATGTGCAAACATCGGTAGGGGAGCATTCTACTCAGCGTCGAAGGTGAAGCGTAAGCTTTGCTGGAGCGTGTAGAAAAGCAAATGTAGGTATAAGTAACGATAAAGGGGGTGAGAAACCCCCTCGCCGAAAGACTAAGGTTTCCTGATCAACGCTAATCGGATCAGGGTTAGTCGGGTCCTAAGGCTCAGCCGAACGGTGAGGCCGATGGCAGAACAGGTTAATATTCCTGTACTACCTTAAAGAGTGACGTGGAGACGGAGGCGTGACAGTGCCGCGAACTGACGGAATAGTTCGTTGAAGGGTGTAGATGTTGATCGGGGCAGGCAAATCCGCTCCGAGAGTCGAACCTGATAGTATGGAGCGTTCTTCGGAACAATCCAATAGTGCATGTAAACATACTCCCAAGAAAATCCGCTAAACTTAATCTTTAAGGTACCCGTACCGTAAACGGACACACGTAGTCGGGTTGAATATACTAAGGCGCTTGAGTGATTCACGGTTAAGGAACTAGGCAAATTGACCCTGTAACTTCGGGATAAAGGGTCCCCACTGCGAGGTGGGGCGCAGAGAATCGGTCCAGGCAACTGTTTAACAAAAACACAGGGCTATGCCAAATTGAAAGATGAAGTATATAGCCTGACACCTGCCCGGTGCTGGAAGGTTAAGAGGAGATGTCATCGCAAGAGAAGCATTGAATTGAAGCCCCAGTAAACGGCGGCCGTAACTATAACGGTCCTAAGGTAGCGAAATTCCTTGTCGGGTAAGTTCCGACCTGCACGAATGGTGTAATGATCTGGACACTGTCTCAACCGTGAGCTCAGTGAAATTGTAGTATCGGTGAAGATGCCGATTACCCGCGATGGGACGAAAAGACCCCGTGAACCTTTACTATAGCTTAACATTGAATTTGGGTAATTGATGTGTAGGATAGGCCGGAGGCTTTGAAGCAGGTACGCCAGTATTTGTGGAGCCGCTGTTGAAATACGGCCCTTTGGTTATTTGAGTTCTAACTCGCTGATGCGAGGACACTGTTTGGTGGGTAGTTTGACTGGGGTGGTCGCCTCCAAAAATGTAACGGAGGCTTCTAAAGGTGCCCTCACGCCGATTGGTAACCGGCGGCAGAGTGTAATGGCATAAGGGCGCTTGACTGGGAGACTTACAAGTCGATCAGGTAGGAAACTAGAGCATAGTGATCCGGTGTTTCTGTATGGAAAGGACATCGCTCAAAGGATAAAAGGTACTCCGGGGATAACAGGCTGATCCCTCCCAAGAGCTCATATCGACGGAGGGGTTTGGCACCTCGATGTCGGCTCGTCACATCCTGGGGCTGGAGAAGGTCCCAAGGGTTGGGCTGTTCGCCCATTAAAGTGGCACGCGAGCTGGGTTCAGAACGTCGTGAGACAGTTCGGTCTCTATCTATCGTGGGCGTATGAAATTTGCGTGGCTCTGACACTAGTACGAGAGGACCGTGTTGGACTGACCTCTGGTTTACCAGTTGTGCCGCCAGGTGCATTGCTGGGTATCTAAGTCGGGATTGGATAAGTGCTGAAAGCATCTAAGTACGAAGCCAGCCACAAGATTAGATTTCTTAGGGTCGTTGAAGACTACAACGTTGATAGGATGCAGGTGTACAGGTGGTAACATCATAGCCGAGCATTACTAATTGCCCGTTCACTTTTGGTCCTTGCCTTGTATGGCAGGTATATACGTTCAGTTTAAAATCTTTGCTTTTTTGCATCATGTCTAACTTATTTAGGTGACTATAGCATCAGGGTTCCACCTCTTCCCATTCCGAACAGAGAAGTTAAGCCTGATCACGCCGATGGTACTGCGTCAAGTGGGAGAGTAGGTAGTTGCCGTTTTTTAGAGAGAAGCCTCCATATCGAAATGATATGGAGGCTTTTTGTGTTTGTAGGTATAATATTTCTTTTGTTTTTCCGTTTATATACCGTAAGTTTACATCTTATTTATATATAATGCGCTTTATAAAGGAAATCCATCCGATAAAATTCTGGTTGGTATTAGCTGCCATGGTGATAGCTGTTGCCTCTCTTTACGTCTCACATTCTCTGATAAGCGATTTATCTGCTGAAGAACGGGTACGTATGGAAGTGTGGGCGGAAGCAATGAAGAATTTGCAAACTGCAGATGGAAATACGGATTTGACTATGGTCTTGAAAGTTTTGAATGCCAATCATACTATTCCGGTAATCGTGGTTGATCAGAATGAGGATGTACAGACATATAGGAATATAGAACTGTCTTCAGCCGATACAATAGTCTCCTTAAAGGAAAAACTGAGTGATTTTAACCGTGAAGGTAATTGTATTCGCATAGATCTCAATGGCGGTGGCGATTATCTGAATGTATATTATGGACCTTCCCTTATGCTTACCCGGTTAGCTGTTTATCCTTATGTTCAATTAACGGTAGTACTCATTTTTGTTCTTATTGCTATCTTTGCTTTGTTGAGTTCTAAAAAGGCAGAGCAGAATAAAGTATGGGTTGGGTTATCCAAGGAAACTGCCCATCAACTGGGAACTCCGATCTCTTCACTAATGGCATGGATGGAATTACTGAAGACACAATACCCACAGGATGATTTGATTCCTGCTATGGCGGAGGATGTAGAGCGTTTACAGATGATTGCTAATCGTTTCTCTAAAATCGGTTCTATTCCTGAGCTGGAGGATGCTGATTTAAAAGCTCTGTTGGAACGGGTGACGGATTATATAGCGCACCGTACTTCAGATAAAGTGAAAATCAGTACCCATGTACCCGATTCACTTCCCCCCGTGCGGCTGAATGTTGCTCTGTTTGAATGGGTGATAGAAAATCTTTGTAAGAATGCTGTTGATGCAATGGGTGGAGTAGGAGTATTGGTTATTTCGGTACAGGAAACGTCAAGATATTGGTGTATTGATGTGGCAGATACGGGGAAAGGAATTGACAAACGATATTTTGAAACGGTTTTTGCTCCTGGCTATACCACTAAGAAAAGGGGATGGGGATTGGGCCTTTCATTAGCACGAAGAATTGTGGTTGAGTATCATTCTGGATCCATTTTTGTGAAGCAATCGGAGATCAATAAGGGGACGATATTCAGAATAGAGCTTAAAAAATGAATATTTCGTTGCTAATTTCTACATTATGAGGATAATTATTTGTATCTTTGTCGCCCGAATAAATAAAAGAAGCTTTGGGAAAGTTTGATAAATACAAAATTGATTTGAAAGGCATGCAGGCAGACTCTTGTAAGTATGAGTTTGTACTGGATAACCTTTTCTTTGCTAACATTGATGGACCAGAAGTACAAAAGGGTAAGGTTAGTGTTACGCTGGTTGTAAAGAAAACATCTCGTGCTTTCGAATTGAACTTCCAGACGGATGGAATGGTATGGGTACCGTGTGACCGCTGCCTGGATGATATGGAACAACCGGTAAGCTCTACAGATAAGCTGATGGTGAAGTTCGGTCATGAGTATGCTGAAGAAGGTGATAACCTCATTGTGATTCCCGAAGAAGAAGGAGAGATCAATGTGGCATGGTTTATGTATGAGTTTATTGCATTGGCTATTCCGATGAAGCATGTACATGCTCCCGGAAAGTGTAACAAGGCAGTGAGCAGTAAGTTGCATAAGCATTTGCGGACGAAAGCGGACGAAGATGATGCGGAAGATGAAATCTTTATTGAAGGTGAAGATGCACTGCCGGGAGGTGATGTAGAGGAAACTCAGATTGATCCGCGCTGGAACGAATTAAAGAAAATATTAGATAACAATTAAAGATTAAAAAAAATGGCACATCCTAAGAGAAGACAGTCTAAAACAAGAACTGCAAAGAGAAGAACTCATGATAAGGCAGTAGCTCCTACATTGGCAATTTGCCCGAACTGTGGCGAATGGCATGTATATCACACTGTATGTGGTGCTTGCGGATATTACAGAGGCAAGCTTGCTATTGAGAAAGAAGCTGCTGTTTAATTTGCAGCCTGATAAAGAATATACTTGAATGCCGGATGTCTAAAAAGATTTGTAAGCACAAACCTTTTTAGACTGCCGTTGTTTAGGTATTCATTAACTTAAGCAGGATTAATGGAAAAAATAAATGCAGTAATTACAGGAGTCGGCGGATATGTACCCGATTATATCTTGACGAATGAAGAGATATCAAGAATGGTGGATACCAATGATGAATGGATTATGACCCGTATCGGAGTAAAGGAAAGACATATCTTGAACGAAGAAGGATTGGGGACTTCGTACATGGCTCGTAAAGCCGCAAAGCAGTTGATGCAGCGTACTGGTTCTAATCCTGATGATATTGATCTGGTGATTGTCGCTACTACTACTCCTGATTATCATTTCCCTTCTACAGCTTCTATCCTATGTGATAAGCTTGGATTAAAACATGCTTTTGCTTTTGACTTACAGGCTGCTTGTAGCGGTTTCTTGTACTTGTTGGAAACGGGGGCTAATTTTATCCGTTCGGGAAGATATAAGAAAATTATTTTAGTAGGTGGTGACAAAATGTCGTCTATGGTGGATTATACCGAGCGTGCTACTTGCCCGATCTTTGGTGACGGGGCAGCTGCGGTTATGATGGAACCGACTACTGAGGATGTTGGTGTCATGGACGCTATTTTAAGAACAGACGGTAAAGGCTTACCTTTCTTGCATATGAAGGCCGGCGGTTCTGTATGTCCTCCTTCTTATTTCACAGTGGATAATCACATGCACTTTCTTTATCAGGAAGGTCGTACAGTATTTAAGTATGCCGTATCCAATATGTCGGACGCTTGTGTTGCCATTGCGGAAAGAAATAATCTCACTAAGGATAATATCGACTGGATTATTCCTCATCAGGCGAACTTGCGCATCATTGATGCAGTAGCTCACCGCTTGGAAGTTCCCCGCGAAAAAGTAATGATTAATATAGAACGTTATGGTAATACAAGTGCCGGTACGCTTCCGCTTTGCCTGTGGGATTTTGAGGATAAACTTAAAAAAGGCGATAACTTGATCTTTACGGCATTCGGTGCAGGATTTACCTGGGGAGCCGTTTATGTGAAGTGGGGATATGATGGAAAAAAACAGTAACAACGTTACGTTAATAAATAAGAAAAAACGCATCCTATTTTCGATGCGTTTTTTTGTCTCAACTAAAATAGAGGAATGTGATGCATAAAGCTGGTTTTGTAAACATCGTGGGAAATCCGAATGTAGGTAAGTCTACGCTGATGAACGCCTTAGTGGGTGAGCGGATTTCGATTGCTACTTTTAAGGCGCAGACAACTCGCCACCGCATTATGGGTATCTATAATACGGACGATATGCAGATTGTATTCTCGGATACTCCGGGTGTGCTGAAGCCACAGTATAAGTTGCAGGAGTCTATGCTGAATTTTTCTACCTCGGCATTGACGGACGCGGATGTTTTGCTATATGTGACGGATGTGGTTGAGACGCCTGATAAGCATAATGAGTTTATAGAAAAGGTGGCATGTATGGAAATACCTGTCCTGCTGCTTATCAACAAGATCGATTTGTCGAATCAGGAGAAACTGGTGGAGCTGGTGGAAGCATGGAAAGCATTGTTGCCTAATGCGGAAATTATTCCGATTTCTGCAACTACGAAATTCAATGTGGAATATGTGATGAAGCGAGTGAAGGAATTATTGCCGGATTCACCACCTTATTTCGACAAGGATCAATGGACGGATAAACCGGCGCGTTTTTTTGTGAATGAGATTATTCGCGAGAAAATTCTATTATATTATGACAAAGAGATACCCTATTCGGTAGAGGTAGTGGTGGAACAATTTAAGGAGGATGCGAAGAAGATACATATCAATGCTGTGATTTATGTAGAGCGTGATTCGCAGAAAGGAATTATTATCGGTAAGCAGGGTAAGGCACTGAAAAAAGTGGCTACTGAGGCGCGCCGTGATTTGGAAAGGTTCTTCGGAAAGACTATTTTCCTGGAGACATTTGTGAAAGTGGATAAGGATTGGCGTAGTTCGGACAAAGAGTTGCGCAATTTTGGTTATCAACTGGATTAGAATATTCATACGACTGGGATAGTCGCAAAAAACAATGAGAGTGAACTATGGGAAATTTAGTTGCAATCGTAGGACGCCCCAATGTGGGAAAGTCTACTTTATTTAACCGCTTGACTAAAACTCGTCAGGCGATTGTGAACGAAGAAGCAGGAACAACACGCGACCGCCAGTATGGTAAATCAGAATGGCTGGGGAAGGAGTTCTCCGTGGTAGATACCGGCGGATGGGTGGTGAACTCTGACGATATTTTCGAAGAAGAGATACGCAAACAAGTATTGATGGCTGTGGATGAAGCAGACGTGATTTTGTTTGTGGTAGATGTAATGAATGGAGTAACTGACCTTGATATGCAAGTGGCTGCTATTCTGCGCCGTACTCAAAAGCCGGTATTGCTGATTGCCAATAAGACCGATAATGGAGAACTGCAATACAATGCTCCCGAATTTTATAAGTTGGGATTGGGTGATCCTTACTGTATCTCGGCTATGACGGGTAGTGGAACGGGTGATATGATGGACTTGATTGTTGGTACATTCAAGAAAGAAGCTGACGAAATACTGGATGAAGATATTCCCCGCTTTGCAGTGGTGGGACGTCCGAATGCAGGTAAGTCTTCTATCGTGAATGCTTTTATAGGTGAAGATCGTAATATTGTGACGGAAATTGCCGGCACAACACGTGATTCCATCTATACACGTTACAATAAATTTGGTTTTGATTTCTATCTGGTAGATACTGCCGGTATCCGTAAGAAGAACAAGGTGAATGAAGATTTGGAGTATTATTCCGTAATCCGTTCTATCCGTTCTATTGAGAACGCTGATGTGTGTATCCTTATGTTGGATGCTACCCGTGGTGTTGAGAGTCAAGACTTGAATATATTCTCACTGATACAGAAAAATGCCAAAGGTTTGGTAGTGGTAGTAAATAAATGGGATTTAGTACAGGACAAAACAGTGAAGGTAATGAAGACTTTCGAAGATGCTATCCGTAGTCGTTTTGCTCCGTTTGTTGATTTCCCTATTATTTTCGGTTCGGCATTGACCAAACAACGCATTCTGAAGGTGCTGGAAGAAGCGCGTATAGTGTATGATAATCGTATGACGCGTATTCCTACTGCCCGGCTGAATGAAGAAATGCTTCCCTTGATTGAGGCGTATCCGCCTCCTGCAACCAAAGGCAAGTATATTAAGATTAAGTATATCACGCAGTTACCTAATACGCAGGTTCCTTCTTTTGTGTATTTCGCTAACTTGCCGCAGTATGTAAAGGAACCCTATAAACGTTTCCTGGAAAATAAGATGCGTGAGAAGTGGAGTTTGACCGGAACTCCGATAAACATCTATATCCGTCAGAAGTAGGATTATCAGGGCTTTAAGATATTGAAATAAAACCGCTTGATTTAGTTATAAATTGGGCGGTTTTTTACGTTTTATCAGTGAAATGCAAACAAAAAATAGGTTAGTATGAATATAATATTTATTTTTGCTTAGGTAACAGAAAAAAAGGATTAGATGAAACGCTACAGGTGGTTATTGGGATGCTGCTTGTTCCTGTCCATAGGTATGCTATGGGCTGCGGATGAGCCGGATTTACGTATGCTTCAACAAAAGGCTGCCCAAAGCAGAGATATGGAGGGCTATGTCGGAGTTTGTAAATATCTCTACCAAACGGAAGAAAATCCTGAATTACTCCTTTTATATGCAGATTCTATTCATCAATTGGCTACAAAAAGCAAGAAGCCGGAACAACTCGTAGAATATTATATTTGGGCAAGTGAGGGAAATTTCATCAAGGGAGATTTCCAGCAGGGATATGCCTTAAAGCGGAAAGCTATTGCTCTGGCTGAAAAAGCGGGATTGAAATTTGCAATAAGCCAGTCTTGTTGTGATATGGGGTATTATTGCAATGTGGATGCTCGTTATGATTCTGCACGTTACTATTTTCGTAAAGGGTTGGAAGCCGGAGAGGATTTATCGGAGGCAGGAGAAGCGTGCCGTACCATGTTGACAAATTATGCCAGTTCGTTTCTTTTTGAAGGGAAGACGGATTCTGCTCTAGTTTATACTATCCGTGCCAGCGAGCGTTCTGCTGCTGATAAGGATACGGCCATGTTAATTGAGAATTTGAATCAGTTAGGTACTATCTATCGTCGGAAAAAGGATTTAGAGAATTGCATTGCCAACTTTGAACAAGCACTTCATTTATGCGAGTTACGTGGAAATCATAATGCAGTTGCTTTTATATATGGAAATATAGCAACGGCTTATTGTGATTGGAATCGTCCGGGAGATGCGATTCCTTTTTCTGAAAAAGCCGTGGAATATGCTTTGAAGACAGGTAATAAGCGAAGGATAGGTACATGTTATGTCAATTTGGGAGCTATTCAGACTCGATTGGTACAAATGCGTGCGGAGGGAATTGCTACATTATTGAAAGCCATACCTATTCTGGAAGAAGTGAATGACAGACGACTATTGTGCGATGCTTATAATTATTTGGTGAACGCCTATCGGATGGATGGAAATCTGAACCAGGCAATGTATTATTTGCAAAAACTTGATAAGCTGGCACATGAAATGCAAACTGATGCGGAACGGTTCCGATATTATCAGGCGAAGGCGGGTTTATTGCAAGAGAGTAAAAAGTATACAGAAGCCATTGTTTATTATCGGAGAATAATCGATATGCTCCGCAGTGGCTACAAGGACACCCGTGATTATGAACATTATAAGCGGTTGGCAGATTGCTATCTGGCTGTGAACAACTCATCTCAGGCCTATGAGTATCTGACCCAAGCCTATGCGCTGCGTGATTCAGCCTTTCATACTGAACAGACCGAACAGCTATCTGAGTATTCAGTAAAATATCAGACGAAAGAGAAAGAACTGGAGATCGTTACTTTGAGGCGGGAACAGTTGGAGCAGGAGACGTATATGCTGCGTCACCGTATCATTGTAGGATCAGTAATTTCACTGTTGGGAATTCTATTATTAGGTTCTCTCTATGCACGTCAACGCCAAAGGGCAAGGATCGCTGTGTTGGCTAATGCCGCTAATGAGAAAGAACGTGAGTTTCTGGAACTTCAGAAAGAGACTGAGCAGCGCCTGACACGAAAATACATTGATGGTTTGGAGAGTGAGCGTGAACGTATGGCGACTGAATTACACGATGATGTGTGTAACAGTTTGCTTGCGCTTGAAATGAATATTCGTACTATTTCCGGTGAGGAAAGTTCGGATTTGAGTGAACAGTTGGGACTATTGAGCAATACTCGCGAAAGGTTGAGAACTCTTTCGCATGAGTTGATGCCACCCGCCTTCCAGTATGCTACGCTCGACGAGATGTTGGGAGACTATGTGCTGCATTTGGCATTACCGGAGGGTATGTATGCGGAGTATCACTCTACAGAAAATGTCGACTGGAATATAATTCCTAAAGCTGTTGGATTTGAATGTTATCGTATTGTTCAGGAAGCGGTGAGCAATGCAGTGAAATATGCCAGCTCTGCCCGTATACAGGTGAAGTTAGCACTGGAAAACAAGAACCTTTCCATACTTGTTACAGATGACGGAAAAGGGTTTGATATGAGCAAGAAAACCAAAGGTATTGGCTTGCATACCATCTGGCAACGGGCTGAAACGATTGGTGCTAAAGTTGAACTGATTTCTGCTCCGGGTGAAGGAACCCGGCTGAGAGTAAATGTAATAATCTAATCGAGCAATGGAAAAGAATGTGAAAGCGGAATTATTGGTAGTGGATGACCATAGCCTGATTTTAGAAGGTATTTGCAAAATTGTGAATAAGATGCCGGAAGTAACAGTGGCGGATGCAGTGACTTCCGGAAAGCAGGCTATAAAGTTGATTGAAGAGCGTGATTATGATGTATATATTCTGGATATCAGTATCCCCGATATTTCAGGTTTTGAATTGATAGCCAAAATTCGTGAGTTGAATGACCAGGCGAGGATTGTCGTAAATACGATGCATGAGGAGATATGGATGGTGAACCGATTAGTGCAATGCGGAGTAAATGCGGTTATTCTGAAATCTTCGGCTCATGCAGAACTGGTGGCAGCTATTCGCAGTGTACTGAGGGGGGAGAGCTATACTTGTCCTCGTTTTGCTTCTATATTGCAAAAGTTAAATTCTTCATCATCAGGTTTACAACCAAAAGATGCTCCGACACGGCGCGAACGCGATGTTCTGGAAGCTGTAGCCAAAGGAATGAATACACATGAGATTGCTGCGTTATTAAAAATTTCAGAAAATACTGTAGAAACATTTCGCAAGAGGCTTATTAGTAAATTTGGGGCGAAAAATGCAATAGATATGGTGGTCAAGGCTGTTTCACAAGGATGGATAAAGCTAGATTGATTTACAGAAAATTCAATAAGTAACGGTTTTCCGTGATTTTTTATTAATATATTTTGGTTATCTTTGTTGCGTAATTGAAATTGTTCTTCATGTTTTCTCATGAGGATATAGGGACAATCAAAGTATGTCGTGAGGATATATGTCAATTCTATTAACTGGTTTTATAAGAAAAAAAACGTCCGGAGGTATCTCCGGACGCTTTTATTTATGACAGATGGATGAGATTAAGCGGCTTATCCTTCTATGTTTTGTACCTCCAATTCCTTTACCTTACGGAAGAGATCGGATGCAAAGATGAAGTCATTCAATTTCTTGTTGCTAGAGGTGAAGATATCGTCCTTACTGCCTTCCCATTCTTTATATCCGTCGTAGATATAGATAATTTTCTCACCTATTCCCATGACGGAGTTCATATCATGAGTATTGATGAGAGTGGTCATATTATACTCATGCGTGATGTCGTGTACCAGTTCGTCAATGACGAGCGATGTCTTTGGGTCCAGACCAGAGTTTGGTTCATCGCAGAACAGGTATTGAGGATTCAGAGCAATGGCACGGGCAATGGCGACGCGCTTTTGCATACCGCCACTGATCTCTCCCGGAAATTTGTCCTTTGCTTCTGCCAGGTTCACGCGGTCCAGGCAGAACATAGCACGGCGGGTACGGTCGCGGAATGTATCGTTACTGAACATGTTTAATGGAAACATCACATTATCCAATACAGTCATGGAATCGAACAATGCTGCACTCTGGAAAATCATTCCCATTTCCCGGCGCAATGCTTTCTTTTCCTTCTTGCCCATGGCAAGGAAGTTTCGGTTATCGTATAATAATTCACCACGTTCCGGCGTCAGTAGTCCGACGATACATTTCATCAGTACCGTTTTTCCTGAACCACTTTGTCCGATGATAAGATTCGTTTTTCCGTTCTCAAAAGTGGCGTTGATATCCTTCAATACATCCCTGTCTTCAAATGATTTCCAAAGTCCTTTTAGTTCAATCATCCCATTAAGAGTTTAGTTAATATTAAGTCGGCAAATAAGATAAGCACGCTGCTGCATACTACAGAGTCCGTAGAGGCTTTGCCTACTTCTATGGAACCGCCTTCGACGGTATAACCGAAGAAGGCCGATACACTGGCGATGATAAAAGCGAAGAACAATGATTTGATGATACCACACCAAATGAACCATTCCACAAACATGTATTGTAAACCGTATTCCAGGTCCACCGCCGACATGATGCCACCGAACCAACATGTGGCAAAGGCTCCGATGATACCGGCAAAGATACTGAACGTCACCAGGAAAGGGATAGTGGTGACCATGGCAAAAATTTTGGGTAGTATCAGGTAATTGGCTGAATTGACTCCCATGATTTCCAGTGCGTCGATCTGTTGTGTCACTCGCATGGTTCCCAGTTCTGAAGCGATATTGGAACCTACTTTTCCCGCTAATATCAGACACATGATGGAGGAAGAGAATTCCAATAGCATGATTTCACGCGTCACATAGCCTACCGTCCAGCGCGGCATAAACGGGCTTTCGATATTCAGCTTGATTTGTATGGTGATAACAGCGCCGATAAAGAACGAAATCAGCAACACAATGCCGATAGAGTTCACGCCGAGTTGCCCCATTTCGTTAATGTATTGGCGGAAGAACATACGCATACGCTCTGGTCGGGCAAAAGTACGCCCCATCAACATGATGTATCTTCCGACAGTTTTAAGTGCTTTTATCATGACTCTTAACTATTTTGTCTGCAAATATAGCCCATTTTCAGCTGATAATTGCTACATTTGCCGCAAAATGTGTGAGTGACAAGCTCGTCACTTGTGGTTTTGACAGTTTGTAACTGAAAGAATATGGAAGAAAGTAAAATGGTGCTTCGCACCGAAGACTTGGTGAAAAAGTACGGTAAACGTACAGTAGTGAGCCACGTCTCCATAAATGTGAAGCAGGGAGAGATTGTAGGTTTGCTGGGACCGAACGGTGCCGGTAAAACGACTTCATTCTATATGACCGTTGGATTGATTACACCGAATGAGGGACGTATCTTTCTGGATGATCTGGATATTACGAAATATCCGGTGTACAAGCGTGCGCAAACCGGAATCGGATATCTGGCACAGGAAGCATCCGTATTCCGCCAGATGAGTGTGGAAGATAACATTGCTTCGGTACTTGAAATGACAGATAAGCCTTTGGAATATCAGAAAGAAAAGCTGGAAAGTCTGATTGCGGAGTTTCGTTTGCAGAAAGTGCGTAAGAATAAGGGTAATCAACTTTCGGGTGGTGAGCGCCGCCGTACGGAGATTGCTCGCTGTCTTGCTATTGATCCTAAGTTTATCATGCTCGATGAACCTTTTGCAGGAGTTGACCCGATTGCGGTAGAGGATATTCAGCAGATTGTGTGGAAGCTGAAAGATAAAAATATTGGTATTCTGATTACTGACCATAATGTGCAGGAAACATTAAGTATTACTGACCGTGCTTATTTGTTGTTTGAAGGTAAAATCTTGTTCCAGGGAACACCGGAAGAATTAGCAGAAAATAAAATTGTGCGTGAAAAATACCTAAGTAATAGCTTTGTGTTGCGTCGCAAAGACTTTATGAAATAGTGATTAGGGGTAAGTGATTAGTGATTAGCGCAACATTAATCATTTACTCCTAATCACTAAAAACAAAGTCCGCCTGCTCTCTTTCTGAAAGGGAGCAGGCGGACTTGTTTTCTTTTCTCCTGTATAATTAGTATTTCGGAGGTCTTGCTTCTTTCACTACCATGTTACGGCCAAAATATTCGGCTCCATCGAGTTCTTCAATAGCTTTAGCTGCAGCTGCTGCATCTTCCATTTCTACAAATGCGATACCTCTGAAACGACCGGTTTCGCGATCTTTAATAAATTTGACTGCGGTTACAGCACCGTAATCTTCCATGACCTTTTGGAGGTCTGATTCCCTAACTTTGTAGTTAAGGTTTCCTACGTAAATGTTCATAATGAAAATGTAAAATAAATAAATGAATAAAACTCTCTTGGAAGGGTAACTATAATAAAAGGATCACAACAACAGAGAGTTTACAAAAGCGTTTCATGAAAAACGGAAGTAAAAACCATGTACTGAAAATCTAAGAACTAATGTATTACCATTCCGCAACAAAGAAACATAATTATTTCGGAATTTCCATATTTTCTTTCTGTTTTTTTTGCTTTTTCTTTCGATTCTGAAGCTAAATGCCTTATCTAATTACGATCTGTAGCTTATGGAGAATAATCATAATTATGTTTTCATTAAACAATACAGAGAGTATGATTTAGTGATAACTAATCTCTCCTTTTGTTATAAAGAAATAATTCAGCAATGTTTTTTTGATAATTGAAAGAATAACGCTAATTTTGCACCCTCGTTTGAGATTGGAATAAAGTATAAATCAAATAAATAATTGTCAGAATGAACGTTTCATTACAAAACATTGACAAAGTAAGCGCTCTGCTTACTGTGAAGCTTGAGAAAGCCGATTATCAGGAAAAAGTTGATAAATCATTGAAAAAACTTCGTCAGAAAGCTCAGGTTCCGGGGTTCCGTCCGGGGATGGTTCCGATGAGTCTGGTGAAGAAAATGTATGGTAAATCAGTTATTGCTGAAGAAGTAAACAAGGCACTTTCAGAAGCTGTATATAAGTATATTCAAGATAATAATGTATCTATTCTCGGCGAACCGCTGCCAAATGAAGATAAGCAACCGGATATCGACTTCGATACTATGGAAGAATTCGAATTCCTTTTCGATATTGCTCTGGCACCTGAATTCAAAGCTGAAGTAAGCACTAAAGATAAAGTTGACTATTATTTGATTGACGTTACCGAAGATATGGTAAACAATCAGGTGAAGGCTTACACACAACGTAATGGTAAGTACGAACAAGTGGACGTTTACGAAGATAACGATATGCTGAAGGGATTGCTGGCTGAATTGGATGAAAACGGCAATACCAAAGAAGGTGGCATTCAGGTAGAAGCTGCTGTAATGATGCCGTCTTATATGAAGAACGATGAGCAAAAAGCTATCTTTGCCAATGCAAAAGTAAATGATGTACTCGTATTCAATCCTTATACTGCATGGGATGGTAATGCAACTGAACTGTCTTCTTTGTTGAAGATCGATAAAGAAGAAGCCGCTGAAATGAAATCTAACTTCAGCTATCAGGTAGAAGAAGTGACTCGTTTTGTAGCCGGTGAACTGACTCAGGAAATTTTCGATCAGGTATGTGGTAAAGATGTTGTGAAGACTGAAGAAGAATTCCGTGCTAAAGTAAAAGAAGTAATTGCTAATCAGTTTGTAGCAGACACTGATTATAAATTTCTGATTGACGCTCGTAAGATGTTGATGGAGAAAGTTGGCAAGTTGGAATTCCCGGATGCATTGCTGAAACGCATCATGCGCATGAACAACCAGGACAAAGACGAGAAATTTGTAGAAGACAACTATGATAAGAGTATCGAAGAACTGACATGGCACCTGATCAAGGAACAGTTGGTGAAAGCTAACGATATCAAGGTTGAACAGGAAGATGTAGTCAATATGGCTAAGGAAGCTACCCGTGCACAGTTTGCACAATATGGTATGATGAGTGTTCCTGAAGATCTTCTGGAAAACTATGCAAAAGAAATGCTGAAGAAGAAAGAAAGCGTTGAAGGTTTGGTAAACCGTGTTGTTGAAACTAAATTGGCTTCTGCTTTGAAGTCTCAGGTGACGCTGGAAAACAAAACAATTTCTGCAGAAGAATTCAATAAGATGTTTGAATAAGCTTTTTTATTCTGAAAACAGTTTAAAAACATTAAGAAACACAGAGTCTTATATCATATAACTCTGTGTTTTTTTGTGTCTCTGTGTTCTTTTTTGTTTCTTTGCATTTCAATTTACTAAACCTAAAAAAGAAAGTAATATGGATGATTTTAGAAAATACGCTACCAAGCATTTAGGTATGAATAGCTTGGTGCTGGACGATGTGATTAAATCACAAGCCGGGTATTTAAATCCTTATATCCTGGAAGAACGTCAACTCAATGTAACCCAGTTGGACGTTTTCTCCCGCTTGATGATGGATCGCATCATTTTCCTTGGTACACAGGTTGACGATTATACCGCTAATACTTTACAGGCGCAGTTACTGTATCTGGATTCGGTAGAACCGGGTAAAGATATCTCTATTTATATTAATTCACCGGGTGGCTCCGTATATGCGGGATTGGGTATCTATGATACAATGCAGTTTATCACGAGCGATGTGGCTACTATCTGTACAGGTATGGCAGCAAGTATGGCTGCGGTGTTGCTGGTGGCAGGTGCAGAAGGCAAGCGTTCGGCGTTGACTCACTCTCGTGTAATGATACATCAGCCAATGGGTGGTGCACAGGGGCAGGCTTCGGATATTGAAATCACGGCACGTGAAATTCAGAAGCTGAAAAAGGAACTGTATACTATTATTGCTGATCACTCTCATACTCCTTTCGATAAAGTTTGGGCAGACTCTGACCGTGACTACTGGATGACGGCACAGGAAGCCAAGGAGTATGGCATGGTAGATGAAGTGTTGATTAAAAAATAAATATGGCAGACTCAAAAAGAAACAAAAATAGGTGTAGTTTCTGTGGGCGTACGGAAGATGAAGTCGGATTTCTGATTACGGGAATGAACGGCTACATTTGTGATAGTTGTGCCACTCAGGCCTATGAGATCACTCAGGAGGCGCTGAGTGGAGCAAAAAGGAGTGGCGCTGCAACGAAACTGAACCTGAGAGAACTTCCGAAACCTTTAGAAATAAAAGAATTCCTTGATCAATACGTCATTGGACAGGATGATGCAAAACGCTTCCTTTCCGTGTCGGTATACAATCACTATAAACGCCTGTTGCAAAAAGACGGCGGTGATGATGTGGAAATTGAAAAGTCTAATATCATCATGGTAGGTAGCACCGGAACGGGAAAGACACTGCTTGCACGTACCATTGCTAAATTGCTTCACGTACCTTTTACTATTGTAGATGCTACGGTGCTTACCGAGGCTGGATACGTGGGCGAAGACATTGAAAGTATTCTGACCCGCCTGCTTCAGGTGGCAGATTACAATGTTCCCGAAGCTGAGCAGGGTATTGTGTTCATTGATGAAATTGATAAGATCGCCCGTAAGGGAGATAATCCTTCCATTACACGTGATGTAAGCGGAGAGGGTGTTCAACAAGGTTTACTGAAATTGTTGGAAGGTTCTGTTGTGAACGTTCCGCCTCAGGGAGGACGCAAGCATCCTGATCAGAAAATGATTCCGGTGAACACAAAGAACATCCTTTTTATTTGCGGTGGAGCATTCGATGGCATTGAGAAGAAAATTGCCCAGCGTTTGAATACACATGTGGTGGGGTATAGTGCAGTGCGTAACACTGCGGTAATTGATAAAAGCAATATGATGCAATATATTGCGCCTCAGGATTTAAAGTCATTCGGTCTGATACCTGAAATCATCGGTCGTCTGCCGGTGCTGACTTATTTGAATCCGTTGGATCGTGCCGCTTTGCGCTCTATCCTGACTGAACCTAAGAATTCCATTATCAAACAATATGTTAAACTGTTTGAGATGGACAATGTGGAACTGACATTCGAAGCTACTGTCTTTGAGTACATCGTAGATAAAGCTGTGGAATACAAGTTGGGAGCTCGTGGATTGCGATCCATTGTGGAAACCATCATGATGGATGCTATGTTCGAAATCCCGTCCGAACACAAGGATCACTTTGAAGTGACGTTGGATTATGCTAAACACCAGCTTGAAAAAGCAAACATTGCAAAACTGCAAACTGCTTAAAATCAAATGGTAAGGGTGTACGAAACCGACTATTTTGTTTTTTATTGAAAAATATTCATTGGATTATGCTTGAAATTTAAGAAGTTGTTTATAACTTTGTTAGAGTTCTTACAAAAAGAATAGCTAACCGAGATGTTAAACAATCACTCAAAAAACAACCTAATGAATCATGGCAGGGAAGAAGATTAATTTGACAGACCAGCTGAAGAAGTACTTCGGATTTGACACATTTAAAGGAAATCAGGAGGCTATCATACAAAATCTGTTGGCAGGTAACGATACATTCGTACTGATGCCTACAGGTGGAGGAAAATCACTATGCTACCAGTTACCGTCATTAATGATGGAAGGTACGGGTATTGTGATTTCTCCGTTGATTGCATTAATGAAGAACCAAGTCGATGCGATGCGTAACTTCAGTGAAGAAGATGGTATTGCCCATTTTATCAACTCTTCTCTTAATAAAGGTGCGATAGATCAGGTGAAGTCTGACATCCTCAGCGGTAAGACAAAGTTACTGTATGTAGCTCCCGAATCGCTGACGAAAGAGGAAAATGTAGAGTTTCTGAAGACAGTGAAGATTTCCTTCTATGCTGTAGACGAAGCCCACTGTATCTCTGAATGGGGACATGACTTTCGTCCGGAATATCGCCGTATCCGCCCTATTATCAATGAAATCGGAAAAGCTCCGGTGATTGCTCTGACTGCGACTGCGACCCCTAAAGTGCAACATGATATCCAGAAGAATCTGGGTATGATTGATGCCGAAGTGTTCAAGTCGTCGTTTAATCGTCCGAACCTCTATTATGAGGTACGTCCCAAGACCAATAACATAGATAGAGATATCATCAAGTTCATCAAGAATAATTCGGAAAAGTCGGGCATTATTTATTGCCTGAGTCGGAAAAAGGTAGAGGAACTTGCTGAGATTCTACAGGCGAATGGTATCAATGCCCGCGCATACCATGCAGGAATGGATTCTGCAACACGCACGCAAAATCAAGACGACTTCTTGATGGAGAAAATAGATGTGATTGTAGCTACCATTGCTTTTGGTATGGGTATTGACAAGCCTGATGTGCGTTATGTTATTCATTATGATATCCCGAAAAGTCTGGAAGGATATTATCAGGAAACAGGACGTGCCGGAAGAGATGGAGGCGAAGGACAGTGTATTACCTTTTATACCAATAAAGACTTGCAGAAACTTGAAAAGTTCATGCAAGGTAAACCTGTGGCAGAGCAGGAAATCGGTAAACAGCTTCTGCTGGAAACCGCTGCTTATGCCGAATCTTCCGTATGTCGCCGAAAGACGCTGTTGCATTACTTCGGTGAAGAGTATATGGAAGAGAACTGTGGAAATTGTGACAACTGTTTAAACCCGAAAAAACAAGTGGAGGCTCAAGAATTATTGTGTACCGTGATAGAGGCTATTCTCGCGGTGAAAGAAAATTTTAAGGCAGATTATATCATCGACATTATACAAGGACGTGAAACTACCGAAGTGCAGGCGCATCTGCATGAAGACCTGGAAGCTTTCGGCTCCGGCATGGGAGAAGAAGACAGAACATGGAATGCTGTCATTCGCCAGGCACTCATTGCTGGTTACCTGAGTAAAGATGTGGAAAATTACGGTTTGCTGAAAGTAACGGATGAAGGAAAGAAGTTCCTGAAACATCCTAAATCGTTCAAGATAACCGAAGATAATGATTTCGAAGAAGTGGAAGAAGAAGCTCCGGCAAGGGGCGGTGGCTCTTGCGCTGTCGATCCGGCTCTTTATTCCATGCTGAAGGATTTGCGTAAGAAGCTTTCCAAGAAACTGGAAGTACCACCTTATGTAATTTTCCAGGATCCTTCATTGGAAGCCATGGCAACCATTTATCCGGTGACACTGGATGAATTGCAAAACATTCCCGGTGTAGGTGCAGGTAAGGCTAAACGCTACGGTGAGGAGTTTTGCAAGCTGATAAAGCGTCACTGTGAAGAGAATGAAATCGAACGCCCTGAAGACTTACGTGTTCGTACGGTTGCTAATAAATCCAAGATGAAAGTGGCTATTATTCAGGCTGTAGACCGTAAGGTGGCATTGGATGATATCGCACTTTCCAAAGGCATTGAGTTTGGAGATTTATTGGACGAAATCGAGGCAATCGTTTATTCTGGTACAAAGTTGAATATTGATTACTTCCTGGATGAGATTATGGACGAAGACCACATGTTGGATATCTATGATTATTTCAAGGAATCTACTACTGACAAGATAGATGACGCACTTGATGAACTGGGTGATGATTTCACGGAAGAAGAAGTAAGGTTGGTTCGCATTAAGTTTATTTCTGAGATGGCGAATTAAAGATAGGAATGCATTTTTGTTAAAACCGGGCTTATGTTTCATGAGTCCGGTTTTTAAGTTATATATTTGTCTGGTTAATAAATAAGTAACTACATGACAAGGAAATGATAATGAGATATATAGGATCTTTCATATTGCTACTTTGCTTTTTATGCCTGCGAGCCAATGCTCAAGGTCTTGAATTTAATACTTATGAATCTGAAACTATACAAAAGACAAGTTATTCTGTTTTTGATGAAAATCCTTTGACCTTTAAAGGTCATCTCTCTATATCTTATGATTTGGCTATTCAGGATTATGGATCTTTCGGTTATATATTCCGATTAAAAGATCTGAAGCGTGAGAATGCAGATATTTATAGTTTTGTTTTCTCTTATGACAATGACGAACGGAGTTATCTGAAATTTAATATTGAGGCAAAAGAATGTCTTATTGTAGATACTCTATGTAATAAAAAACTTGGTCCTCGGCGTTGGATACCCATAGAAATCTCCTTTTTTTTAAAAGAAGATTCTGTATGCCTTACTATTGATAAGCGACAATATCAATCAGGAAAATTAGGCTTATCCGGAGAATTGACCCCTACCATCATGTTCGGAAGTAGTAAGTTTTCTGAAGAAATACCTTCTTTTGCAATCCGGAATTTAGTAATCTCCGACATGAATCAACAAATCAATTTTCCTTTGAATGAAAGTTCCGGTATTCTTGTTCATGACAAACAAGGAAAGATCAGAGGAAAAGCAATTAACCCAATCTGGTTAATAAATAAATCCTATTATTGGAATTTGCTTCATTCACAGGCTTCTGAGAGTACGGCGGGGTATAATTATGATTTCAATTCTGGCAATTTTGTCTATTTTAACAGCGATTCTTTATATACTCTGGATATCCGCCGTAATATTTGGGAAGGGTATAAGCATCACCCCCTGCCGATGAAGATGTATTTGGGAACAAACTTTTTCTATCCGGATTCTCGTTCTGTTTATATCTATGAAGTGGATAATCATGCAGATGTTTGTACCATTTGTGCTTTGAATGTACTTACAGGAGAAGTGGAAAAGGTTGATGATAAATTTTTGCCTTCACAGCGACACCACCATTCTTCTTATCTGGATACTATTCGTAATAAGTTCTATATTTTTGGAGGTTTTGGCTCACGCAAATATACCAATACATTGGAAGTATATGATTTGGATCAAAAGTCATGGAATACTATTAAATTGAAAGGTGATTTTGTAGCTCCTCGTTTTTTCTCTTCTATGGGAGCATTGAATGCTAATGAGTTGCTTTTGTTTGGTGGTACTGGGAATAGTAGTGGGGATCAGAGTATCGGGAAAATATACTATTATGATCTCTATAAGATAAATCTGAAAGATTCAACCGTGCAGAAAGTGAGGGACTTCTCTTATGATGGAGCTCAGATTGTTCCGGTAAGAAACCTTCTTTTATCTGATGATGGAGCTTCTTTCTATACGTTGTGTTATCCTATGCAGGAAGCTTCTTCCCATTTGCAGCTTTATAAGTTCTCGTTGCAGAATGATTCCTATGAGGTATTAGGTAATTCTATTCCTATGGAGTCGAAGGCTATTTTATCTAATGCAAATCTTTATTATAATAAAGAAACAAAGGAGTTTTATTGTTGTACGCAAGAATTTAATGAACGTGGCGGAGAATCTTCTGTTACACGTTTTTATTCATTGTCGGCACCTGCCATTGCAGAGAACGCATTGTTTTTATATGCTGTTGAAGAAGGACTTTCTTTGCGTACTGTTATTTTTGTAATGGTTGTTGTACTGATATTGATTGTTGGCATTACGTATTACTTGAAAAGGAAGAAGGAGAAACAACCGATACCTAAAGTCACACCTGTTCGTGAAACTTTCACTCAGGTTGAAAATAAAAAGTCACCACAGGCAAATGCCTTGTATCTGTTTGGGGAATTCACTATAATAGATAAAAAAGGAAGAGATATCACTCATTTGTTTAGTTCCAAGATAAAGCAACTGTTCTTACTTACTTTTCTGAATGGTTTAGGTAATAAGGAAGGTATTACCTCGAATTATATCTATGGGTTGTTATGGCCAGAAAAAGAATTGAGTAGTGCCAAAAATCTGAAGGGCGTTACAATAAACCGATTAAGAAAAATACTGGATGATCTAGAAGGTATTGAATTGGTGTATACTAATAGTCGCTATTCTATCCAATTGTCGGAGGCTTTCTATTGCGATTATCAACAATATCTTGAACAAATGAATAAAATCCGGCAAAGTGATGCATCTCAGGAAGTCAGCCAATCACTGATCGGAATTTTGTCGCGAGGGAAATTTTTAAAGTCTATTGACGACTCTATGTTTGATTCCTTTAAGAGTGAACAAGAATATGAATTGCATGAGATGTTGACGATTGAGTTGAATAATCTATATATGAAAGCTGCGTATGAGCAGGTTGCTCAATTGGCTGAAATCTGGCTGAGAGTAGATTCTTTGAATGATACAGCTTTGTGGTACATGCTGAATGCCTGCCATAAGCTGAAGAAGGAAGATCAGGCTATGAAGAAATATTATCTGTATATTGCAGAATATAATAAAAGTATGGGTAATAACTATTCCTATTCTTACTCTGATATCATACACAATGACTTAAGGACAAGTTTTCAATAATCAGAAAAAAAGGACTGTTTCCAATTTATAAGTCTCTATATTTAGAGGTAATCTTTTTATGTCTGTAACTTTATGCCATAGAGCATAGATTTTCTTAAATTAATCGGGTAATTAATAAAATACCTCTCAAAATTAACCCTCGATTAACCCCAATGTAACCGCTATTGTAATCTATCAGCATCTATTTTTGCACTCGAACGCTAACGAAAGCAGAAGTAGATTCATAACTTCTATTATTAATCTTAAAAAACACATGTATGAGTAAAAGAACCTTTGTCTCTTTAGCCTTTTGTCTTGCAGGAATATTTGCACTGTATGGACAAGAAGAAAATCAGAACAATTATGGTGTCGATGAAGCCAATACCAAATTCAGTCTTCAAAGTGGTGTTTTAGGTGGAGAAACCAACTATACTTACCTTTCATTAAAAGATCATGAAGACGTAAGCGGAGTACCCTTAGGTGGTATTGGAGTAGGCAATATAAATTTCGCTCCAAGTGGCAAATTCACCAGGATAGGAATGAATAATATTCATACTCCTATTAAACGTTCGGAGCATTCATTCTTCTCTTTATGGACACGGAAGGGAAATGAAAAAGAAGCTGTTCGTCTGGTTAGGGATAATCATGTTTTGTATGGAATGAAAGGAGTAGAACATACTCAATATAAAGGATTATTTCCTACAGCAGAATTAAGTTATGCGGATAATAATTTGAAAGTAGCCCCTGTAATTCGTGCCTATTCAGGATTGGTGCCGCACAATGTGAAAGATTCCTCTTTGCCGGTAGTATGGTTTGAGGTTGATCTCATAGCTCAGGAGGACATGGAAGCTGCATTAGCGTTTTCCTGGGAAGATTTTATCGGATTGTTTAATGACCCGAAGAGCTTGGAAGGTTTTGACAATGGCCAGCTATTGAGTGAAGGTAGAGCTAATATAAATAATGGAGAAAACTGGCCGTTGCGTGAGAAGGCTAAAACCTATGTAGAACCTTATCAGATGGGAAGCCTGAAAGGATTGATACAATATGCTGCAGATAGCTTGCAACCTCGCAAATTGACTTTTCAGAACTATGTGAATCAAGTGGTGATTGCAGTGGAAGAAGAAAAGAATGTATCTTATCTTCCAGCTTATCGTTCGAATTCTGAAGCATGGGATCAGTTTAGAAATAATGGAGAATTCACTTCTTCACTAACCAAAAATGTACTGACGGAGCAATCTCAAACTTCTTCTGCTTCTGTACTGGCTGTTAAGACACAGTTGAAAGCAGGTCAAAAGAAAACAATTCGTTTTATGCTGGCATGGTATGCTCCTGAACTGCAGATTGATGCGGCAGCCCTTCCTATCGGTAGCTACTGGCCTTGTGGGGCTGACTACAATAAATACTATCATAATTATTTTAATAGTATGAATTCTATGGTGAGCTATGCTGTATCCAATAGGGCAAGAATTGCCCGACAGACTACGGAGTGGCAAATCCCGGTTCTTGAGAGTAGCCTTCCTGACTGGTATAAGTTTAAGCTTATTAATAGTGGATATGTCATTTACACCAATATGGTGCTTACTAAAGGAGGTGATGTTATGGTTAATGAAGGAGCCATGGGCGGCTTTGCCGGAACAATGGATCAGCGTTTGAGTTCACATCCTTTTTACCAGAAATTTTTCACTCAACTGGATCGTTCGGAGATGGATATTTTTGCAGATGCAATGGATCCGGAAGGTTATATACTTCATTTCATCGGACATTACTATGTAGGTATGGGTACCGTAGGTGGCCGTGTACCAACGGAAAAGGGTTGGATGTTGGATAATGCTTCCGGCTGGATCATACAACTTGTTAAAGACTATGAGCAGACTGGCGATACAGAGTACTTGAAAGCACATCTTACGGGACTTAAAAGAGCCATGAAATTCTTATATAGTCGTATGCCTCAAGGCAGTACAATTCCTGTAGGCCCTACTACGTATGATGATTTTACTCATCCTCCTTTGTACTCTTACTATGCAGGTGTATGGCTGACTACACTCAGGGCTTACGAAGCTATAGGAAAAGCTATTGGAGATGAAAGCATCGTGAAACAGGCGCAACAACAGTTTGCTACCTCTCAGAAAGAGGCTCTTGAGAAGTTGTGGAATGGACGTTTCTTTGCCTACGGCTGTGAACCGGATGGTTCCAAAAGACTGGATAATGTATTGTTTACGGGACAGTTGGCAGGCCAGTTCCTGAGCCGTTACTGCGGATGGGGAGACGTATATCCTATGGATATAGTGAAGGCATCTATGATATCTCAATGCAAGATTTCTCTTTCCAAGTCTCCTGATTATTACGCTAATAAAGTGTGGGATATCAATCTGAACCGAGGTATTGATAATAGGGGATCACAATGCTGGCCCTTCTACCTGGAAAGCTATACTGCTTTAGCCGGTATGCAGGCGGGATTTTATGAAGATGCCATGGATATTATGAAGCACATCCAATTAGTACATCTGCGTAAAGGCTGGACATGGACTCAAAACTTGTGGAATCCCAGTGACATTACTTATATGACAGCTCCGGTAACTTGGTTCTCTACAGATGTATTGGCTGGTGCTGGCGTTAACATTCCCCGAAAAGAATTGCGTCTGGCTCCTGTAGTGGCCGATGATAAAGTAATCAGCATCCCTCTGTTTTATCCTAACTTTTGGGGAGTAGTAACTGCTGATCCTCAGAAGAAATCCATCACTTTCAAAATAACGAAGAAATATGGTAAAGAGCGGATCAGTTTCAATAAAGTGATATCGGAACCTGCAGGACTTTCCACTTCCGAAAAGAGAGAAATCGAAATTAAAGAGTTTGTGGTGGAAGAGGGAAAAACGTTGGATCTGAGTCCGTACTGGGATCGTATTATTGACAATCGTCTGGAAGCCCCGGTACTTCAGGAGGCAGATAAACATGACTTTCGTTACGTAACAATAAAATAAGAATGTTAACCCCTAAAAGAAAATGCCTATGTTAAAAGAAAAGATTAAATGACCCAAAGAATGTATCCACTGAGAAAAGTTGGAAACGTAACATTTAGAAATCTTTTATGTAATTGTAAAGTTAAAAATCTTTTTTTATATGATAAAACACATGAATCATTTAGCACGCACCTTGTTGGGATGCATCATGTTACTCTGTACCACAATGGTATATGCGCAACATGCACAGTTTAAAGGACAGGTGATAGACCAGGAAGGGAATCCACTGGTTGGTGCGACCGTTGTAGTGAAAGGAGCCAATAATAAAAATGCCGTGGCAGATATGTCGGGTGAATTTGTGCTACAAAATCTTGAGAAGAACGCTGTTCTTCAGATATCTTATATTGGCTTTCAGACTCAGGAAGTCAAAGTAGGAGCCGAAAACTCAGTAAGAGTGGTGTTAAAGGAAGATGAAGCCGTTTTGGGCGAAGTAGTAGTTGTGGGATATGGCACTCAGAAGAAACAGACACTGACTGGGGCTATTTCTACTCTTAGTGGTGACAAAGTGCTGACAACCAAAAGCACGAGTGTGGCTCAGAGCTTACAGGGAAAGATTGCCGGTGTACAGATCCGTCAACAGGACGGTCAACCAGGTTCGTTCAGTTCTATGGTACAAATTCGTGGCTTTGGTAGTCCGCTGTATGTAATCGATGGTGTTGTCCGCGATAGTGGCGACGGTGGTTCTGAATTTCAGCGCTTGAATCCGGAAGATATTGAAAATATTTCTGTACTTAAAGATGGTGCTGCGGCAATCTATGGTATGAATGCCGCCAATGGAGTTGTGATTATTACCACCAAAAAAGGAAGAAAAGGTAAAGCCCGTTTTAATTACAACGGTTCATTCACAGCTATTTTCCCCACTTCCATGATGAAGGTTATGAATGCTGCCCAATATGCGGAGATTTCCAATGAATTGTCAATGAATGCGGGTACCGGCCCTACTACCACTCCTGAAGAACTTGCCAAATGGCAGGCCGGTGGTCCCGGCTATGAAAGTACCGACTGGTTGGATGCTGTATTCAAAAAAAGTGCAGGTAGCCAGCAGCATACTCTTTCTGTTGAGGGTGGTAGTGATAAGATGACCTATTATGCCAGTTTCGGTTATGCGCACGATGGTGACTTGACACGAGGAGGCGATTTCAATTACGAAAGATATACTATGCGTAGTAATTTTACAGCCCAGTTGTCTAAGTATCTCAAAGCGGAAGTTAATGTTTCCGGAAGATATGACGTGACGAATGCTCCTATCCAGGGAGTCTTTGACTTACTGTTCAAATCTACATTGATGAGACCGACATCCGGAGTGTATGCCAATAACAATTCCGAATACTACAATGCAGCTTATCCTTTCCTAGACAATCCAGTGGCAGCAATGAATGGTGATCTCACCGGTATGAATACCAGCAGAGGACGTAGTTTACAGTCAACTGCCACATTGACCTATGATGTTCCTTGGGTAAAGGGATTGAAAGCTAAATTAATGACTTCGTATGATGCCAGTGATAACCGTACCTCGCATGAGAGAAAACTCTACCAGTTGTACAGTTATAATTCGCAGAATGAATCGTATGATGTATCAAAGACAATTAATGACCCGAGCAGTTTGTATGTGAATATGAATAATGGTAATAATCTTAATATTCAGGCACAATTGTCTTATAGTACTACTATTGCGCGCGACCATAACATTTCTTTGATGGCTATGTACGAAATGAATCATGGCTGGAATGATAATGTTTCTGCTACCCGCGAGTATGAGATTTATTCTAAACCTATTCTTGACTTAGGTTCTCAAACGAATATCCAGAATTCTGGGGGCTATGGAGAGACGGCAAACATCTCTTATCTGGGGCGTCTAAATTATGACTACCAAGGCAAATATCTGTTGGAAGGTGCTTTCCGTTATAATGGTTCTTATCGTTATGCTCCGGGGAGTCGTTGGGGATTTTTCCCGGTTGTCAGTGCAGGCTGGAGAATGTCCGAGGAATCCTTTATTAAGGATAATATATCGTTTGTCAGTAACTTGAAGTTAAGAGCCAGCTATGGAGAGACTGGTATTGATGCCGGTAATGAATTCCAGTTCATAGAAGGCTTTACAATGGGATCAAAGGGGTACGAGTTCGTTGACGGTACACAAACCAATGGAGTACTGACTCCGGCACTTATTAATAAGAACCTGACCTGGATTACGACACGTACTTATGATCTGGGTGTGGATATAACTTTGTGGGACGGCTTGTTGGACTTCACATTTGATGTCTATCGTCGTGACAGAGATGGGCTGCTGGCTACCAGAGGCAGCCAACTGACCAATACATTCGGAGCTTCCCTACCGGAAGAGAATCTGAATGCCGACCGTACCGAAGGTATTGAGTTTACCTTGGGGCACCGGAACAAAATCGGTCAGGTTTCATACGGTGTACAAGGAAACTTCAACTTTGCCCGCAGTAAGATGACCCGCCAGATACATGGTGAATACGAGAGTAGTTGGGATGTTTGGAAATCCGCTACCGAAGGACGTTGGAGTGGTATCGGCTGGGGATATACAACAGCTGGGCAATTCCAGAACTATGATCAGATTTATAATGCACCTGTGCAAAGCGGTGATAGAGGTAATACCATGATTCTTCCGGGAGACTATTACCTGCAAGATGTAAATGGTGATGGATACATTGATGGCAATGACATGAAGCCTAAATATTATGGATTGAATATGCCGGCTCTGAATTATGGCGTCACTCTGACAGCTGAATGGAAATGGTTCGATTTCATGGCTTTATTCCAAGGAGCAGCCTGTTATTCTATCCAGATCCCCGACAACCTGCGCAATTATGCACCTTGGGAAGGTAATTCATCTGCTTATCTGTATGACAGATGGCATCGTGAAGATCCGTTTGATGCAAACAGCAACTGGATTCCGGGAAGATTCCCGGCAGCCCGCGTGGCCAACTACAATCCGATGGGGAACAATGCACAGGAGACAGACCGCAATACGGTGGATGGAAGCTATCTTCGTTTGAAGAGTCTTGAAGTCGGTTATACGTTACCTCAACGTTGGGCCAGTCATGTAGGCTTGCAAAACCTGCGTGTTTATGTAAATGCTTATAATATCTTCACATTCTGTGATTCTTATTTGAAGAAGGATTTGAAACTGGATCCGGAGAAAACAGCCGGTCAGGATAATCGTATGATGAATTATCCGTTATCGTCTTCTATCAACTTCGGTGTAAATGTTAGCTTCTAATATAAAAAACGTTAGATATGAAAAATATAAAATATTATTTGGTTATCGGTCTATCAGCTGTGTTTACGGCATGTACGGACTTGCTGGACATTGAGCCTAATAACAAGATCACTCCCAATGAACTGTTTAATAACCCTAATGGGGCAAAAGCTTTTATGGCAACTATTTATCGCGATTTGCCTATTGAAGATTACATGTTTATGCCGGGTACCAGCGGAGAAGGAGGTTTCAATAATCCGACAGGGAATATCGGTTTATTATGGTATGCCAATATCTGTGAGGAAGCTGTACAAAGTCAGTGGGGGGAGCAGTCACCGGGATACGTTATTCGTGCGGATTATTTTAATCATGGCTATGAAACGCTTCGTAATATTAATTTGCTGAAAAGCATCATCCCTACACTGGATATTCGTGACAGTGAAAAGAAAGAACTGGAAGGAGAGGCTGCTTTCATGACTGCTTATGTATATTTCTACCTGGCAGAAAAATTTGGTGGAGTACCGCTGATCAAGGAATTGCAGGAGTATGATCCGGCCAATCCGGGAGCTTTGGTGGTTCCACGTAGCACAGAGTATGATACATGGGATTATGTAATGCAGCAATGTGATCTTGCAGCCGCACAACTTCCTAAAGAGCGTTCGGACAGACGGGCAACCAGATGGGCGGCATTGGCTTTAAAATCTCGTGCCGCTTTGTATGCTGCTTCTATTGCCAAATTCGGAGAACTGGCGCCGATGGAAGGAGAGGCTGTGACAAAAGGCTTGGCCGGAATGAAACCTGAAAATGCAGCCTATTTTTATCAACATTGCATTGATGCTTCCCTGACTATTATGACAGAATCGAACCATAAACTGTATAAACCGAATCCTGCCAGTCCGAAGGAAGCGGAGGAGAACTATCGTAGTATCTTTGTTAATCCGAACCAAACAGACGGAGAGGCTATTTTTATTAAAGGTATTGTAAAAGAAGGATCTGAGTTTGCCAGCAGTTTAAATTACTTTATCGAGCCTTACCAGACACAGGGACAGGGTAAAATGTCTCCAGCTCTTAATTTGGTAGATGCTTATGAAGATTATACGGACCTGCCGGGTATCCGTTCGGATGCAAAGGTCAAGACTCGTGTCAATGACAATTATTCCAATGCAGGTTTTGATACTGGTTATACTGATTATATCAAAGTAAATAAGGATACCCCTTATGATTTGTTTAATGGCATCGCTTATGGAGATGAGAAAAAAGCGAAGGATGCTCGTCTGTGGGCTTCCATCATACTTCCCGGTACCGAATGGAAAGGGACTAAGATTGTGATGCAAGGCGGTGTGATTCAACCGGATGGAACAGAATTGTATCGCGTTCCGACTACAGTGACCGGAAAAGACGGTAAGACTTACTATTCTTTAGGAGGTGAAAAGCATCAGGTGTCCGGTTTCTGGCCAGGAGACGGAACTCATTCCATGTCTGGTTTCCTCATGAGAAAGATGATCAGTGAAAGTATGCCGGCGCAATATCATAAGACGACGTTGGATTATATCGTATTCCGCTATGCGGAAGTGTTGCTGAATTATGCTGAAGCAGTCTGCGAAAGCGGGTTGGGGGATAAGACTATTGCAGCAAAAGCGTTGAATGATATTCGTAAGAGAGCCGCACATACTAATGAAATAGAATTAACAAGAGAGAATGTGAGAAACGAACGTTTTGTGGAACTCGCTTTTGAGAATATCCGTATCTGGGATTTGCGTCGTTGGAGAGTGCTGCATACGTTGATGAATAATTTCTCTCATGACATTCTGGTGCCTATGCTTGATTTGCGTGATACGAATCCTTCCCTGATATTTGTGCGTAAAACCACTATGGGAGCAAGCCTGAATGGTCCCAATAGCTATTCAATCTCCGAATACTATGAAGATGTACCACGCAATGCCATTAACCAAATGATTCAGAATCCTTAACTTTTAAATTAGTACAGAATATGAGAAAGATTAAATATATAATAGCCGGAATCAGTGCAGCGGTTTTCATGGTAAGCTGCGAGCTGGATAATTTTGATGGTCCGGATGCACAAGTATATGGTGCGGTAATTGATGCCGAAACAGAAGAGTTGATCCAGCAGGAAATTGGTACCAGTGGTGATGCAGCTTGTGTGCAGGTTATAGAGTATGGATATGCTATCCGCAAGGTACAGCAATGGAAGCTCATGCTGAATGGGGAATACAGAAACAATCTTGTTTTCTCCGGTACTTATGATGTCATTATGAATAATGGCAACTTTGTGAAACTGGATACGATTAAAGGATATCGTTTCGACAAAGGAGAAAATAGGCTTGATTTCAGGGTGATTCCGAATATCCGTATCAAAGAGCCCATTGTGAAGAAAGAGAATAACGCTATTGTTGCCACCTTTAAATTACAGTATGGTCACAGAACAGGTAAAGCCGAAAAGGTGGCCTTGTTTGCTCAATCGGATCAGAATCCGTCCAACTCTTTCAATCTGGCACATGTAACGGCTAATATTGAAGGCGATGATATCAATTTTGAGAATAATAGCCGGAATGCGAATAAAGTCTTTACATTGACATTGGACTTGAACTCTGACGAAGGTAAGAAGTTGAAAGCCGGACAGAAGTACTTCTTCCGTATCGGTGCACTGCCCAAAGATCTGGGTGAAGGTATACAGGCTAAGTATAATTATTCTCCGGTTTTTGAGATACAGTTATAGTTAGTAGGTAGGATAACAGTTTTCAATAGGTATTTTTTTAAGTTGAATCATGAAGTTTATTATTGGTTTCCTGTTGCTTTTTGCTGGGCTGAAAGCGATTGGCAGTGTTCCTTATCGTTTCTCTGAAAGTCCATGGATATCTGAATCTGTGGCAGATGAGGGAAAATATCACATGCCCGGAATGAAGACTAAGCCGAAGAAGTACTGGAGTTGTGTGGGTGTAATCCCTGTGGATAGTCGTAATAGTGTAGACGAGACAGATAAAATGCGCGGATTGCAATACCATCTCTTGTGTCAGTCCTTGGCGGGATTGACGAACCGTGCGGTAGAAAAAGGCAAGAGTGAAATAGCAGTCTGGTTGTGCGACCACGGTGGAAAGACTTCTTATAAACTTTCCAGACAGGCTTTGGAAGATATGGGGATACATGAACAAGGCATGCAGAATGGGCTTGAACTGGCATGCAATGAATACTCCTCTGTGGATGGTGTAAAAGTCCAGTTAAAAGGAATGTTCGATGGATATGTATTGACCGATGTGAAGAATAATCCGGAAAGTGGTGTAGTGGCATCTGTCGCTTCTCATGTTTACAATTCCATTATTGTGGATATTCGTGATAAGGAGTATTTTGAGAAAGCGGGGTATAAGATGAAATATGATGCCACCCGAAAGACTACAGTGGATGCCTGGCGTGAATTCAGAAATAAATGCAGTAAAAGGGCACTGGTCATAATGCCGGTGCAAACCGGAGAATTGCGCGAATTTGCCATCAAGAACAATCTGTTTGTATTGAACCTGAACAAGGAACTGGGAGACGCTGGGGCCGGACAAAACATTTCATTACTCGAAGAAGTGCTTGCCTGGCTGGAACCCAATGCTCCGGTATACGGTTGGGAGCAAGGAGTAAGTGAAGATCAATTTGTAGCCCGTGTATCCAAAAGCGGACATCCGATGATCCCCTGCGACTGGAGCTATAATCATTCGTTACTGTCCCTGCTTTATGAAAAAGGCCGGGAACAGGTGTTGCCCCGGATTTTCGATCCCCGGTCTATCGATTTCAAGAAAAAGAAAAACTTTGTTTCTTTTTTCCTTTCCGATGGTGATAACATTCAGTGGATGATGCAGGATTTTGCTTCCCGGTATTATGATGTTCCGGAGGCAGAAGATGTGAAGATGACTTTTGGATTGCCGGTTGCTACGTTGGCGATGATGGCTCCTGTACAGTTCAACAATCTGATGGGCTTGCAGAAACAGAATTGCTCGCTTATGGAGATGCTGGGCGGAGGCTATTATTATGTGGATACGTACAGTCAGGATCATAACCGGAAAACCAATCTGAGAGTGGCAGCAAAACGCTTGGCGGTTTCTATGCGTCAATATCAGATCAAGTTATTGGGAATAATGGCTATGGATGTGAAGTCGGAAGCGGCCAAAGAAGCCTATCAAGTTTATGTGGACGCTAATGACCAGTTGGAAGGCATCGTTGTTTTGCAATATTCTCCGTATGCCGGAGGTGAGGGAGAAGTCTTCTGGGTGACTAATAAGGCAGGATATGATATTCCGGTTATTACGGTGAAATATTCTCTCTGGGACAGAATACATGAACGTGAAGGTTCTCCCGACTTTATAGCTTCGAAGCTGAAAGAGGAAGCACAGGAAGAAAGTTTCTCAGTGGTATGTGTACATGCCTGGAGTCGTTTTGAAGGCGATACTTATGGAGCCTCGGCTGCCAAACAGTGTGCCGAACGATTGGACGACCGTTTTGAGGCGATTAATATGCAGGAATTGGTTTGGCGTTTACGCATGAGTCGACGTCCTGAACAAACTCTGGATTATTTGAATAAAATCTATTAATGCTTATGAAGAAATTGATTTGCTTTTTCAACCTTTGCCTTCTGCTCGTTTCGTGCGGACATAAGTCTCAGGTGTCTTTAGTATCTTTGGTGAATCCACTGATGGGAACTGAGTCGACTTTCGAGTTCTCACATGGCAATACTTATCCGGCAGTGGCTGTACCCTGGGGGATGAATTTCTGGAGTCCGCAGACAGGAGAAAATGGAAGTGGTTGGATGTACACATATAAGGATAGCTTGATAAGAGGCTTTCGCCAGACACACCAGCCCAGTCCGTGGATCAATGATTATGGAACATTCTCCATTATGCCCGTATGGGGTGAACTGACTATGGATAATCAAAAACGTGGAATGCGTTTTTCACATGAGAATGAGAAAGCGGCTCCAGATTGTTATCAGGTAAAGTTCGATAATGGAGTCAGTACAGCATTGTCTGCTACTTCACGTGGAGCTGTTTTTGAGATTACATATCCTTCGGAAGAAGGGCAGTATATTGTGGTGGATGCTTATCAACACGGTGGAAGTGTGGTATGGAACAAAGAAGAGAACTGCATCTATGGTATCACTCATTATAATAATGGTGGAGTGCCTGAAAATTTTGCTAATTACTTTATTATCGAATTTGATAAACCCGTTGTCGAGTCCGGCACCGATGAAAATTCTTGTGCGTACGTTAAGTTTCAACTGGAAGCTGGCGAAAAAATGACTGTCCGTACAGCTTCCTCTTTTATTAGCCACGATCAGGCACGTCTGAATTTCAACCGTGAAGTGGCTGGGCGCTCACTGGCAGAAGTCTCAGCAGAAGCGAAAAAAATATGGAATGATCAACTGGGACGTATCCAGGTGGAAGGCGGGACACATGAGCAGCAGAAAACATTCTATTCATGCTTATACCGTACCCTTTTATTTCCGCGTGAGTTCTATGAATTTGATTCGGATAACAAGCCTGTTTATTACAGTCCTTACGATGGACAATTGCATGGCGGATATATGTATACTGATAACGGATTCTGGGATACTTTCCGTGCAGTACATCCATTGTTTACTTTGGCATATCCCGAGGTCAGCGGACGAATCATGCAGTCCTTAGTGAATGCATACGATGAAAGTGGATTTATGCCAGAGTGGGCCAGTCCCGGACATCGTGGCTGTATGATCGGAAACAATTCAATTTCTTTGCTTACCGATGCCTGGATGAAAGGGATACGGACATTTGATAAAGACAAAGCTTTGGAAGCCATGTTACATCAGACGCAGGCGCGCGGAGAGATAGCGTCGGTAGGACGCGACGGATATGAGGAATACGACCGTTTAGGTTATGTACCTTATCCTGAAGTGCCCGAGGCGACTGCCAAAACTCTGGAATATGCTTATGCTGACTGGTGTCTGGCACGTTTTGCAGAAGCTACGGGAAACCAGGAAATTGCGAAAGCCTATTATAAAAAGGCACAGAACTATCGCAATTTGTTTTATCCCGAAAAAGGTTTCATGTGGGCAAGGGATGCCAATGGCAAGTGGCGTGATAACTTTGACGCCACCGAGTGGGGAGGACCTTTCACTGAAGGCTGTTCCTGGCATTGGACCTGGAGTGTATTCCATGATCCGGAAGGTTTGTCTACGCTTCTGGGTGGTCATGAACAAATGGCAGAACGACTTGATTCCATGTTTACGGCTCCTAACACCTTTAATTATGGTACTTATGGTTTTGTTATTCATGAGATAGCTGAGATGGTGGCACTCAATATGGGGCAGTATGCCCATGGAAATCAACCCGTGCAACATGCTATCTACTTGTATAATTATGTAGGTCAACCTTGGAAAGCACAATACCATACACGCAATGTGCTGAACAAACTGTATAACTCCGGTCCGCAAGGTTATTGCGGAGATGAAGATAACGGTCAGACCTCAGCGTGGTATGTATTTACTGCATTGGGATTTTATCCTGTATGCCCCGGTGCTTCCGAATATGTACTGGGAAGTCCGTTGTTCAATAAGGCAACTCTTTCCTTGCCCGGAGGAAAACAGTTTGTAATTCATGCAGAAAACGCGTCGGAGGATAATTGCTATATTCGTTCGGCAACTCTGAATGGGAAGAATTTCTCCCATAATTTCCTGAAATATGAAGAACTAATGCAAGGTGGTGAACTTAAACTGATCATGGATTGTGTTCCTGATAAAGAAAGGGGAGTAAAGCCTGAAGACGCTCCGTATTCCTATAATAAATAAACTTGTTGGTGGAATTAATTTCTTTCTTTTCGGGCATGAACAACGGAATGATTCATTTACTATGCTAAACCAAGGGTACTTCCCATCAGGACTGAGGGTATTTCCCACTAGGACTGAAGGTGCCTCCCACTAGGACTGAAGGTATCTCCCACTAGGACTGAACTCGTGTTTCACAACGACTGATCATGATGGAACACCAAGTGTGTTGTTACACAGATGATTATGGGGTATATGAACTTTTATTTGCTCTTCTCTTTTCGGTTATGAGTTAAATGATAAATAATCTTTTAGACGCGGATGACACGGATAATGCGGATCTTTTTTTATCCACTTTTATAGCGCAGCCTTTTAAATCCGCGTTATCCGTGTCATCCGCGTCTAAAAAATAATATACCGAATGGCGCTAATCACTTATTACCAAACACTAATCACTTTTATTCCTTTCTATTTCGAAAGGAAATAAAGGGATTTTGAGGCTATACGGTTTAAAAAAAGTGAACTGTTATAAGCTTTTTATGCAGACATAGTGTGGTTAAACAAGAAAAACCGTATATTTGCACGCAATAAATTTTAAACGCATAGCCCTATGTCATTTATTGCTGATAAGATTGTAATGGATGGATTAACTTATGACGACGTTTTGTTAATCCCCGCTTACTCTGAAGTGCTTCCTAAAACTGTCGAACTCTCGACAAAGTTTTCTAAAAACATTGAGTTGAAAATTCCGTTTGTAACGGCCGCTATGGATACGGTTACCGAAGCGAAAATGGCAATTGCCATTGCACGTGAAGGTGGTATCGGTGTTATCCATAAGAATATGTCTATCGAAGAACAGGCACGTCAGGTAGCCATCGTGAAGCGTGCTGAAAACGGTATGATTTATGATCCTGTAACCATTAAGAGAGGTTCTACTGTAGGCGATGCATTGGCATTGATGGCGGAATACAGAATTGGTGGTATACCGGTAGTGGATGATGAGAGATATTTGGTGGGAATTGTAACAAACCGTGACCTTCGTTTCGTAAGAGATATGAATAAGCATATCGACGAAGTGATGACAAAAGAAAATATTATCACTACTAATCCGACCACTGATATGGAGGCTGTTTCTCAAATCTTGCAAGAACACAGAATTGAGAAGTTGCCGGTTGTAGATAAGGAAGGTAAGCTGGTAGGCCTCATTACTTATAAAGATATAACGAAAGCTAAGGATAAACCGATGGCTTGTAAAGACTCGAAAGGTCGTTTGCGTGTCGCCGCCGGTGTAGGTGTAACGGCTGATACTCTCGACCGTATGCAGGCTTTGGTGGATGCCGGTGCTGATGCGATTGTCATCGACACGGCTCACGGACATTCTATCTATGTAATAGAAAAATTGAAGGAAGCTAAGAAGCGTTTCCCGAACATTGATATTGTGGTAGGTAACATTGCTACCGGAGAAGCTGCTAAAGCATTGGTGGAAGCCGGCGCTGATGGAGTGAAAGTTGGTATCGGACCAGGTTCTATCTGTACCACTCGTGTTGTGGCAGGTGTGGGAGTTCCTCAGTTGTCTGCTGTATATGATGTGGCTAAGGCGTTGAAGGGGACAGGTGTTCCTTTGATTGCTGACGGTGGTTTGCGCTACTCGGGTGATGTTGTGAAAGCTTTGGCTGCCGGAGGATATAGCGTAATGATCGGTTCGCTGGTTGCCGGAACGGAAGAGTCTCCCGGTGATACAATTATCTTCAACGGACGTAAGTTCAAATCTTATCGTGGTATGGGTTCACTGGAAGCAATGGAGAATGGTTCAAAAGACCGTTATTTCCAGAGTGGTACCAATGACGTTAAGAAATTGGTGCCGGAAGGTATCGCTGCCCGTGTACCTTATAAGGGAACTTTATACGAAGTGATCTTCCAGTTGGTAGGCGGTTTGCGTGCCGGTATGGGGTATTGTGGTGCAGGTAGTATAGAGCAGTTGCACGATGCCAAGTTCACCCGCATCACTAATGCAGGCGTGCTTGAAAGCCACCCGCACGATGTGGCAATTACAAGCGAGGCTCCGAATTACAGTCGTCCCGAATAAAATATAGGCAATTTATATAGAAATACCCGGGGAGTAACAAATACTTTTCCGGGTATTTTTCGTTTAAAGAAAAGGCATCATCTGTTTGGTGTTGAGGCAATATAAAAGATGTTTCCCCGTTAT
Source organism: Bacteroides sp. 14(A) (assembly GCF_000526555.1). Classification (NCBI taxonomy): domain Bacteria; kingdom Pseudomonadati; phylum Bacteroidota; class Bacteroidia; order Bacteroidales; family Bacteroidaceae; genus Bacteroides; species Bacteroides sp. 14(A). The sequence continues at coordinate 506,448 of NZ_JAGH01000001.1, forward strand.
TACATTGTTCTTTTCTAAGATAATAGTTATGATAAGAAGTGGATTGACAATAATTCTCCTTTGCCTGGGATTGGCAGTTTTTGCTCAGCAAGATCCGGTGCTGATGCGTATTAACGGGAAAGAAATTCTCCGTTCGGAGTTCGAATATATCTATAATAAGAATAATGCCCTTGCTGGTATCGAACAGAAAACATTGAGTGAATATGTTGATTTGTTTGTGAATTTTAAGCTGAAAGTCGCTGCAGCCGAAGCTGCCGGATTGGATACTACCCGGGCTTTTCGTGAAGAACTGGAGGGCTACCGTCGCCAGTTGGCAAAAGCTTATTTGACGGATGAGTCTGTATCAGAGCTTGCAGCCCGTCAGGTATATGATAAAATGAAAGCTAACAATCGTGCCGGACAGATATGGGTAAGTCATATCTTTAAGTCTCTTCCCCAAACTGTTACCAGTCATGTGCTGCGTTCTGCAGAAGCTCGGATGGATTCTCTTTATGCCGCATTGCAGAATGGGCAGGCGGACTTTGATGAGTGTGTACGTAATTTCTCTGATGAAAAAAAATCTTTTTGGGTAAGTTGGTTACAGATGCCTGTTGAGTTTGAAGATGTTGTATTTGCATTAAAGCAAGGAGAGATATCCCGACCTTTTTTTACACCGCAAGGCATTCATATTGTCAAGGCGATTGAACGGAAAGAAATCCTGCCCTTTGAAAAAGTGAAGGATGAAATCATGCGTCGCCAGAGCCGTCGTTACGGAATGGACAGAGGAACGGAGGCTTTGGTGGAAAAACTGAAAAAGGAATATCAATATACGGCAGATAAGACTGGAGTGGATGAATTACTGTCAAAAGAGCAGACAGATAAGAGACTGTTTACACTTGACGGCAGGGAATATACAGGAAAGATGTTTGCCGCTTTTGCAGCTTCCCACCCTCAGGGTGTGCAACGCCAGCTGAAAGGATTTATCATGAAGTCCGTACTGGATTATGAGTATAGTCGCCTGGAAGATAAATATCCGGAATTCCGTATGCTCATGCAAGAGTATCGGAATGGAATGTTACTGTTTGAAATCAGTAACCGGGAGATTTGGGAACGTGTACCCTCAGATGAGGTCGGACTAGCGGCCTATTTTGAAAAGCATCATTCGGATTATCATTGGAAAGTCCCCCGTTATAAAGGAATTGTATTACATACTACAACGAAAAAGCTTGGAAAGCAAGCCCGCAAATTCCTGAAATCTTTGCCGGAAGAGGAGTGGCAGAATGCTATCCGGCTGACGTTTAATGCAAAGACGCGGCAAGTGCAGGCGGAACAAGGTTTATTTGCTCCCGGAGATAATGCCTATGTAGATGAAGAAATCTTCAAAAAGGGGAAAACTGAACCTATGACGTCATTTCCTTTTACCACTTTTCTGGGTGAAAAGGTGAAGGGGCCGGAGACTTATCAAGAGGTGCGTGGACTGCTTGTAGGCGATTATCAGAACTATTTGGAGGAGCGTTGGATTGCACAATTACGGAGCACCGCTAAGGTTGAAATAAACCAAGAGGTTTTAAAAACCGTTAATAAGCACTGATGCAACCGATTAAACCGTTATCTTCGTACCTTGAAATAAAGTAAATATCAATCGGTAATGCGAATATTTTTCCTGGGACTCCTCTCCATCCTTTTGTGTGTGGCCTGTAGCGAGCAACACGACCATAAAGGGAAGACACCACTGGTGGAATTGGACGGCAATTTCCTTTACCGGGAAGACCTGCAATCTGCGCTTCCGGCGAGATTGTCGAAAGATGATAGTTTACTGTTCGCAGAACATTACATCCGCAATTGGGTGGAAGATGTCTTATTATATGAGAAAGCGCAGAGTAATATTCCCGATAACGGGGAGATTGAGAAACTTGTGGAGAATTATCGCAAGGCGCTGATTATGCACACCTATCAGCAGGCATTGATTCACCAAAGACTCTCGAATGAAATTTCAGAGGGAGAGTTGGCGGACTATTATGAAAAGAATAAAGAGCTTTTCAGGTTGGAACGGCCGCTGATGCAGGGGTTGTTCATCAAAGTCCCCCTCACCGCACCACAACTAAACAATGTACGTCGTTGGTATAAAGCAGCTACGCAAGATGCAGTAGAACATCTGGAAAAGTATAGCTTGCAGAATGCCGTGAAGTACGAGTACTTTTATGATAAATGGGTACCGATGGCAGATGTGCTTGATCTGATACCGTTGAAAGTACCCGAAGTAGAAGATTATGTGAATAAGAACCGTCATATCGAATTGAAAGATACGGCGTTTTATTATTTCCTGAATGTGAGCGATTTTCGTTCGGTGGGCGAGCAGGAACCTTATGAGTTTGCACGCCCTAAAGTGAAAGATATGATGCTGAACCTGAAACAAGTGGAGTTTATGAAAAAGGTGAAGGATGACTTGTATCAGCAGGCAGTGAAGAAGAATGAGATTAAATATAATTAGTTTAGATACACAGAATGAAAAATTTTATGAACTTTAAGTTTGTAGTTTTATGTGCCTTGGCGCTGATGACCGGTTCTGCCGTTTATGGACAAGACAACGTGATTGACGAAGTAGTTTGGGTAGTGGGCGACGAGGCTATATTGAAGTCTGAAGTAGAAGAAGCTCGGATGAGTGCTCTGTACGAAGGACGTAAATTTGATGGTGATCCCTACTGTGTGATTCCTGAAGAAATAGCTGTACAGAAGCTGTTTTTGCACCAGGCTGCTCTCGATAGTATTGAAGTTGCTGAAAGTGAGGTGATCCAGCGTGTGGACCAGATGACGAATATGTATATCGCCAATATCGGTTCGCGTGAAAAGATGGAGGAATACTTCAATAAGACATCCAGTCAGATTCGTGAAGCCTTGCGCGAGAATGCCCGTGAAGGATTGAAAGTGCAGAGAATGCAGCAGAAACTGGTAGGAGAGATTAAAATCACTCCGGCAGAGGTGCGCCGCCACTTCAAGGATTTGCCGCAGGACAGTATTCCTTATATCCCTACCCAGGTAGAGGTGCAGATCATCACACAACAACCGAAAATTCCTTTGGAGGAAATTGAAGATGTAAAAAGTCGTCTGCGCGAATATACGGATCGTGTGAATAAGGGAGAAAGCTTCTCTATGTTGGCACGTTTGTACTCCGACGACCGTGGTACGGCTATCAATGGTGGTGAAATGCCATTTACAGGACGCGGTTATCTGGATCCTGCATTTGCCAATGTGGCTTTCAACCTGCAAGACCCCAATAAGGTTTCCAAGATTGTAGAGTCTGAATATGGCTTCCATATTATCCAGTTGATGGAAAAACGTGGTGACCGTATCAAAGTGCGCCATATCTTGTTGAAGCCCCACGTACCGGAAGAAGCGCTGATGGCAGGTACTGCCCGTCTGGACTCTATTGCCGATGACATCCGTAACGGTAAGTTTACTTTTGAAGAAGCTGCTTCCGTACTTTCACAGGATAAGGATACACGTAACAATCACGGTCTGTTACCTAACCCTCAAACCAATACGTCAAAGTTTGAGATGCAGGAACTTCCGCCCGAGATTGCTAAAGTGGTGGATAAGATGAAAGTAGGAGAAATCTCCGAGGCATTCACTATGATTCCGCAGAAGACTGGTAAAGAAGAATGTGTAATCGTAAAACTGAAAAGCCGCATCAACGGACACAAAGCAACTATTTCGGAAGACTATCAGAACCTGAAGGAAATTGTATTGGAGAAACGTCGTGACGAGATGCTGGATAAATGGATTCGTGAAAAACAAAAGCATACGTACGTGCGTATCAACGAAAATTGGAAGAACTGTACATTTAAGTATCCGGGTTGGATTAAAGACTGATCCCGGGTGATACACTAACTTTTTGTATGCAGAAGAAAAATACAAGAAATAATTTTCTGAACAGGCATAGATTCCTTCTCACAGGCCTTCTATGCCTGTTTGGCATCTGTTTGCTGAGTGCCCAAGATAAGCCGAAACAGCCGGAAAAGAAGAAAACCCGGGTTGATTTGCTTTACGCTGAGGAGGCGCAGGCGGATAAAATTCTGCTTCCGGATGTTCAGATTCTGATCCGGTCGGTAAAGCTGCGTCATGACAGTATGTATATGTACTGTGACAGTGCGTTGATTTACGAGAAGACAAATTCGGTGGAAGCTTTCGGTAATGTCCGTATGGAACAGGGGGATACGCTCTTTATTTATGGAGATTATCTGTATTATGACGGTATGTCGCAGTTGGCAATGCTTCGTGAGAATGTCCGCATGATTAACCGGAATACGGTATTGACAACGGATAGTTTAAACTACGACCGTTTGTATAATCTGGGTTATTACTTCGATGGTGGTACACTGACCGATGAAGAGAATGTGCTGACTTCCGAGTGGGGAGAATATAGTCCGGCCACGAAAATATCCGTATTCAACCATGATGTGAAGTTGGTTAATCCGAAATTTGTATTGACTTCGGATACCTTGAAATATAGCACCGATACGAAGATTGCTACGATTCTGGGCCCTTCGGATATTGTGAGTGATAAGAACCACATCTATTCCGAACGAGGTATTTATAACACCACTACAGAGCAGGCTGAACTGCTGGATCGTTCCGTGCTGACCAACGAAGGCAAGAAACTGACGGGTGACAGTATTTTCTATGATCGTGTTTTGGGATATGGTGAAGCATTTGACAATGTGCAGATGAATGATACCATTAACAGGAATATGCTTACAGGTAACTATTGTTTCTACAATGAGATCACGGGAAGTGCACTCGCTACTCAACGTGCAGTTGCCATTGATTATTCACAAGGTGACAGTTTGTTTATGCACGGTGATACACTGCGGTTGATTACCTATCATATAAATACGGACTCCATGTTTCGTGAGATGAGGGTGTATCATAAAGTACGTGCTTATCGTACGGATGTTCAGGCAGTATGCGATTCTTTGGTGTATAATTCTAAAGACTCTTGCATGACTATGTATACTGATCCTATCTTATGGCATGGCTCACAACAATTGTTGGGTGAGGAAATTAAAGTCTATATGAATGACAGTACCATAGACTGGGCGCACATAATCAATCAGGCTTTGGCTGTGGAGCAGAAAGATTCTGTTCACTACAACCAGGTGACGGGCAAGGAGATGAAAGGCTTTTTTGTTGGCGGAGATATGCGTCAGGTGGATGTGAACGGTAATGTGCTGGTTGTCTTCTATCCGATAGACGATAAAGACAGTACCATGATAGGATTGAACTATTCTGAGGGCAGTTTCCTGCGTATGTTACTGAAAGAAAGGCGTATGGAGCAAGGAGCCTTTATAGGGAAAGCGAATGGTACGCTCTATCCGATGGATCAGATTCCGGCTGACAAATATAAGTTGCCGCCTTTTGTCTGGTTTGACTATATCCGACCGAGAAATAAGGAAGATATATTTGAGTGGAGAGGTAAAAGGGCTGGCGAACAATTGCAGAAATCAGATCGTAAGCCTATAGTTTCACCAAGGAATATGAATATAAAAAGAAATAAATAAGCGCTATGGGAATGTTCACAATGAGAAAGCCTCGTGGCTTTAATCATCCATATATATATGTGGATGAGCGGAAAGAGAAGTTGGCGAAGATGGAAGAAAGCGCCAAACGTGAATTGGGAATGTTGCCTGAGAAGGAGTTTTCGCCGGAAGATATCCGGGGAAAGTTCGTTGAAGGCACTACCCACTTGAAACGACGCAAGGAAAGCGGGCGTAAACCGGTACACCTGGGGGTGATACTGGTGATTATTGCTTTGCTGATATACTTGTGGTATGCCATAAGCACCGGAATCATTTAATTTAATTACGAGTTACAAATTACGAATTACAATGTAGCATCATGGAACCTGTTGTTATTCGTTATTTGTAATTCATAATTCATAATTTGTAATTATCATGAGCGACATAATTCATTTGCTGCCCGATTCGGTTGCCAATCAGATTGCTGCCGGAGAGGTGATTCAGCGTCCGGCGTCCGTCATTAAGGAATTGGTAGAGAATGCGATTGATGCCGAAGCACAAGAAATACACGTATTGGTGACGGATGCAGGGAAAACCTGTATACAGGTGATTGACGATGGTAAAGGCATGTCCGAAACGGATGCGCGCCTTGCTTTCGAACGCCATGCCACCTCTAAGATAAGGCAGGCTGCCGATTTATTTGCCTTGCGCACGATGGGATTCCGTGGAGAGGCGTTGGCTTCTGTTGCTGCGGTGGCGGAAGTAGAACTCAAAACCCGTATGGCGAATGAGGAACTGGGTACACGGATTGTGATAGCCGGCTCTAAAGTAGAAAGTCAGGAAGCCGTTTCGTGTCCTAAAGGAAGTAACTTTTCCATTAAGAACTTATTCTTTAATATACCTGCCCGCCGCAAGTTCCTGAAAGCGAACTCGACGGAATTGAGCAATATCCTTACTGAATTTGAACGCATAGCTCTGGTACATCCCGAAGTGGCTTTCTACTTATATAGTAATGATACCGAATTATTCAACCTGCCTGCGATGCCACTTCGCCAACGCATTCTTGCCGTATTTGGCAAGAAGTTGAACCAGCATCTGCTGTCGGTAGATGTGGATACTACTATGGTGAAGGTATCTGGCTTTGTTGCCAAACCGGAGACGGCGCGTAAGAAAGGAGCTCATCAGTATTTCTTTGTGAACGGGCGTTATATGCGTCATCCATATTTCCATAAAGCGGTGATGGATGCTTATGAACAATTGATTCCGGCAGGCGAACAGATTTCCTATTTCATTTACTTTGATGTGGACCCGGCCAACATTGATGTGAATATACATCCTACCAAAACCGAGATTAAGTTTGAAAACGAGCAGGCAATTTGGCAGATCGTTTCCGCAGCGGTAAAAGAGTCATTGGGTAAATTCAATGCTGTGCCGTCCATTGATTTCGATACGGAAGGTATGCCGGATATTCCCGCATTCGATCAGACTCGTCCGATAGAGCCTCCGAAGGTGCATTATAATTCAGACTTCAATCCGTTCAAGACTTCTTCAGCTTCCTCTTATAGTGGTGGGGGCAGCTATTCCCGGCCGAAAGTGGATTGGGAAGGACTGTATGATGGTCTGGAGAAAGCCAGCAAGATGAATACGCCTATGGAAGAAGAACCTTTTGTAGACGAAACGGACTGGACTTCTGCACCTGCATCGGTAGATATGTCCGAAGAACGTACTCCGTATGTTCAGGAGACGGAAACTGTATCCTCTCCATCTGCATCGTTGTATACCAACGAACCGGCAGTGGAGAAAGGTGCGCAGCATTTTCAATTCAAAGGGCGCTTTATTCTGACTTCGGTAAAATCCGGTTTGATGCTGATAGACCAGCACCGGGCGCATATCCGGGTGTTGTTTGAACGTTATATGAATCAAATACGTCAGAAACAAGGGGTTTCTCAAGGAGTTTTGTTTCCTGAAATCGTGCAATTGCCCGCTTCGGAAGCTGCGGTGTTGGAAAGTATCATGGAAGACTTCTCGGCAGTTGGGTTTGAACTGACACCTCTGGGAGGAGGAAGTTATGCGATCAATGGCATTCCGTCCGGCATTGAAGGGTTGAATCCGGTGGAGCTGGTGCGTAATATGGTGCATACGGCAATGGAAAAGGGAAATGACGTGAAGGAAGAAGTGCAAACGATGTTGGCTCTGACACTGGCGAAGGCTGCTGCCATTGTTTACGGCCAGGTGTTGAGCAATGAAGAAATGGCTAATCTGGTAGATAATCTGTTTGCTTGTCCTACTCCGAATTATACACCGGATGGACGTACCGTATTGTCAACGATTAAAGAAGAAGATATTGAAAAACTATTTGCTCGTTAAAGTAGTATAATCTATTTGTTAAAACAATTTTGCACATACGTGTGAATGATATTCGCCCCTACAGGACTGATTAAGGTGCTTGTAGGGGCGAATCATTATTTATTTATCTGTATAGAAGCCTTCCTGCCCGGCTTGTGGCGCGGTCGGAACAAAAAAAACTATCTTCGTAAAACCTTTTAGTTCGGATGGTGTTATTTAAACAGTTACAATAATGAATTTAAATTAACCACTTAACTATTTAAGGTATATGAAAAAGATTCTAATGTTACTGGCTTTGGCCGGTTTGTCTTCTGCTGCTATGGCGCAACAGAAGACTGAAGTAGTCGAATACGAAATTATCCAGGTACAGGATAAATATCAGGTAATCACCAATCCTTTCTGGAGTAATTGGTTCTTCTCTATCGGCGGCGGTGCTGAAGCTACTTTTGGTGATAATGATAGTGCAGGAAGTTTTGGTAAGCGTATCAGTCCTACATTGAATATCTCTGTCGGTAAATGGTTTACTCCCGGTTTGGGATTGCGTCTGCAATATAGCGGTTTGCAGGCTAGAGGCTTTACTTATGATAAAGGTGCCGACTACGTGAAGGGTGCCGAGCTGAAAGACGGTTACTATAAACAACGTTTTGACTATATGAACTTGCACGGTGACGTGATGTTCAATCTGAATGCTCTTTTCGGAGGTTATAATCAGCATCGTGTTTATGAGATTATTCCTTATGTAGGTGCCGGTTTCACTCACAATTACTCCAAACCTCATCGCGAAGCTTTGTCCGTGAATGCAGGTATTATCAATAAATTCCGTATTTCGAATGCGGTAGATATTAACCTGGAATTGAGCGCAATGGCTGCTGAAGATAAATTTGATGGTGAAGTAGGTGGTGATCACGGATATGATGGCGTATTGAGCGCTACGGTTGGTCTGACTTATCGTTTCCCCGCCCGTGGTTTCCGTCGCCCGATGCCGCAGTTGATCTCTCAGATCGAACTGGCAGCCATGCAGGATAAGTTGGCTATGATGGGTGCACAGAATGCAGAATTGAAGAATGCATTGGTACAGGCTGAAAACCAGCCGGTGGCTGAAGTAACAGAAACACAGGTGATTGTTCCGGATCCGGATATCGCACCGCGTACCGTATTCTTCCAGATTGGTTCTGCTGAATTGTCTCCGCGTGAAATCATGAACCTGTCTTATCTGGCAGAACAAATGAAACAGTTCCCGAATGCAACGTACACCGTAAACGGTTATGCTGACTCTGCAACCGGTACTCCGGCATTCAACAAGGAGTTGAGCTTGAAACGTGCACAAGCTGTTAAGAATGCATTGGTTAAGAATTACGGTATTGCTGCCGATCGCTTGAATGTGGAAGCCGGTGGTGGTGTAGACAAATTTGGTCAACCGATCCTGAACCGTGTGGTATTAGTGAAATCTGCTAACTAAATATAGTCTTTCCATTAAAAAGGGAACGCCCTGTTCTCTCGTAGATTCTACGGGAGGCCAGGGCGTTACTCGTAACAGAGGATATTGTTTTTTATTCTCCGCTGAATTTCTTCACTTGTTCTGCTATCAGTTTCGTATCGTCGAAATAGTTGATTTTCATTGCTTTGCGTACATCATCCAATGTAGCGGCGGCAACTTCGCGTGCTGCGTCGCAACCTTTCTTCAGCATGTCATAGATGGCAGGAATGTCTTTTTCAAATTCTTTGCGACGATTGCGAATCGGTTCCAGCGTTTCCTGCATGATGGAGTTAAGGAATCCTTTCACCTTCATATCACCCAGACCGCCACGCTGATAATGTGCTTTCAGTTCATCGAGGTTCGGATATTCGGGCAGGTAAAGGCCGAAGTGTTCGGGGCGGCAGAAAGCATCCAGATAAGTAAATACAGGGTTACCTTCTACTTTACCCGGGTCTTGTACACGCAAGTGGTCGGGATCGGTATACATACCTTTCACTTTCTTCTGTACTTCGTCGGCAGAGTCGGAGAGGTAGATACAGTTGCCCAGGCTCTTACTCATCTTGGCTTTTCCGTCTGTTCCGGGCAGGCGCAGACAGGCGGCGTTTTCGGGCAGGAGGATTTCCGGCTCAACCAGTGTTTCGCCATAGATATAGTTGAAGCGACGAACGATTTCGCGTGCCTGTTCCAACATTGGTTCCTGATCTTCGCCCACAGGGACAGTTGTTGCCTTGAAAGCGGCAATGTCCGCAGTCTGGCTGATGGGGTAGGTGAAGAAACCTACTGGGATGCTGGCGTCGAAGTTGCGCAACTGAATTTCTGCCTTTACTGTAGGATTACGTTGCAGGCGGCTTACGGTCACCATATTCATGAAGTAAAAACTCAATTCGCACAGTTCGGCAATCTGAGATTGAATGAAGATAGTGCTTTTTGCCGGGTCCAGTCCGCATGCCAGATAGTCAAGCGCCACTTCGATAACATTCTGACGTACCTTTTCCGGGTTGTCCACATTGTCAGTCAATGCTTGTGCATCGGCAATGAAAACGAATATCTTGTCATACAAACCGGAGTTCTGCAACTCCACTCTTCTTCTCAATGAGCCCACATAATGTCCTATGTGCAGGCGTCCTGTAGGGCGGTCGCCCGTGAGGATGATTTTCTCTTTAGACATATTTATATTATTCTATTTATTATGTTTTTCTTTGAAAATGAATACAAAGGTAACGCTTTTCTCTGACTTTAGCTTCATAATTCTTTAGAGAAGCGAAAGAGAAACTATACTCTTGTTGCTTTTCCTGAAAAAAGAGTTTACCTTTGTGGAAATATACTTAATATAAAACGCGATGAAAACAGATTTTGATTATCAAGCGGTCCCTCAAGGGTTTATTCATTGTTTCAAGGACGATTGTTCCAGGTCAGATACTTGCTTGCGCCGTTTGGCTGCGCGGCATTGCACGGCTGATAAACCTTTGATTACAATTCTCAGTCCGGCAGCTGTTCCTGCCGATTCTTCTCAGTGTTCCTATTTCCTGCCTATCCAGAAGATACGTGTGGCATGGGGGGTAAGAAACTTATTTGACGATGTTCCTCTTAGCTTGGCAGCCGATATGCGGCACCAGATTGTTTCCTACTTCGGCAAGACACATTATTATCGGATCTACCGTAAAGAGCGTTTCATTACGCCTGAAGGTCAACGATATATCAGGCATATATTTACTCAGAACGGCATTACCGACGCACTTCAGTTTGAGTCTTATTCGGAAGTCTATAAGTGGTGATTAGTTTCTCGGTGTGGAACTGGCGGTTTCATGCCTTGAAACCTGTAGTTTCACACCGAGAAACTGATAGTTTCAAGGCATGAAACTACAAGTTTCAGCTGATGAAACTAATGGCGGTACTATATCATGCTTTTAAATAGCTTAATAGGAGGCAATTGCTATTTTAAATAAATATAGAGAATAAAGACAGGCTCTAAATTTGTTTATTATCGAAATAAGTCGTTACTTTGCACAAATTTTAAAACAACGATGCAACAACACGGAAAAAGAGATACATATAATCTGTATTCGAATGAATTTCATTCGTTAGTCGATGATTTCTCTTTCTCTGAGAAGATATTGTTAGTTCTTTGGTAATGCGTTAATCCTTTGTTGGGTAACGCATTTTTTTTGTGCCCGAATGTATAGGAAGAAACTTAATAGACAACAAGAGAATATATGGAAAAGAATTTGAAGAAAGTGTTGGTCTTGGGCTCAGGTGCACTCAAGATCGGTCAGGCCGGGGAGTTCGACTATTCCGGTTCGCAGGCATTGAAGGCTCTGCGTGAAGAAGGTATCAGTTCAGTGTTGGTGAACCCGAATATTGCTACTATCCAAACATCGGAAGGTATTGCAGATCAGGTTTATTTCTTGCCTGTAACCACTTATTTCGTAGAAGAAATCATCAAGAAAGAACGTCCCGATGGTATTCTGTTGGCCTTCGGTGGTCAGACGGCTCTGAACTGCGGTGCCGAGTTGTACACAAGCGGTGTGCTGGCTAAGTACGGTGTGCGCGTATTAGGAACTTCGGTGGAAGCTATCATGTATACGGAAGACCGTGACCTCTTCGTGAAGAAGCTGGACGAGATCGATATGAAAACTCCCGTCAGCCAGGCTGTAGAAAGTATGGAAGATGCAATTGCTGCTGCTGAACGCATCGGTTTTCCGGTTATGGTTCGTTCCGCTTATGCACTGGGCGGTTTGGGTAGCGGCATCTGCCAGGATAAAGAAGAATTCCTGAAGTTGGCCGAAAGCTCTTTCGCTTTCTCTAAACAAATTCTTGTAGAAGAGTCTCTGAAAGGTTGGAAAGAAATTGAGTTCGAAGTAATCCGCGATGCTAACGACCACTGCTTCACGGTGGCAAGCATGGAAAATTTCGACCCGCTGGGTATCCATACGGGAGAGTCTATTGTAGTGGCTCCGACTTGTTCGCTGACTGACGAGCAGGTGAAGATGTTGCAAGATCTTTCTACGAAGTGTATCCGTCATCTGGGCATTGTGGGCGAATGTAACATTCAGTATGCATTTAATGCGGAAACTAACGACTACCGTGTGATTGAGGTGAATGCCCGTCTGTCGCGTTCTTCTGCTTTGGCTTCTAAGGCTACGGGTTATCCGTTGGCATTCGTGGCCGCTAAGATCGCATTGGGCTATACGCTCGATCAGATTGGTGAAATGGGTACTCCGTATTCAGCGTATGTAGCTCCGCAACTGGATTATCTGATTTGTAAGATTCCTCGTTGGGACTTGACGAAGTTCGTAGGTGTATCCCGTGAAATCGGTTCCAGCATGAAGTCTGTAGGTGAAATCATGTCTATCGGACGTTCTTTCGAAGAAATCATCCAGAAAGGTTTGCGTATGATCGGTCAGGGTATGCACGGATTTGTAGGCAACGACCTGCACTTCGATGATCTGGATCGTGAGCTTTCACGTCCTACCGACTTGCGTGTATTTGCTATTGCTGAAGCTTTGGAGAATGGCTATACGATAGACCGCATCTTTGACCTGACCAAGATTGATCCCTGGTTCCTTGGCAAGTTGAAGAACATTGTTGACTATAAGTTGAAACTTTCCCAATATAATAAGGTGGAAGATATTCCGGCCGACGTATTGCGTCAGGCAAAAGTGCTGGGCTTCTCTGACTTCCAGATTGCGCGTTTCGTACTCGAACCGCAAGGCAATATGGAGAAAGAAAATCTGATGGTGCGTGCACGTCGTAAAGAGTTGGGCATCCTGCCGGCTGTAAAACGTATCAATACGATTGCTTCCGAGCATCCTGAACTGACTAATTATCTGTACATGACGTATGCCGTTGAGGGTTATGACGTAAACTATTACAAGAATGAAAAGTCAGTGGTTGTACTGGGTTCCGGTGCTTACCGTATCGGGTCTTCCGTAGAGTTCGACTGGTGTTCGGTAAATGCCGTGCAGACTGCACGTAAGCTGGGTTACAAGTCCATCATGATTAACTATAACCCTGAAACCGTATCTACTGACTATGATATGTGCGATCGTCTTTACTTCGATGAACTGTCTTTTGAGCGTGTACTCGATGTTATTGATCTGGAACAGCCGCGCGGCGTAATCGTATCTGTAGGCGGACAGATCCCGAACAACCTGGCAATGAAACTGCATCGTCAGTCAGTGCCCATCCTGGGAACTTCTCCTCTTTCTATTGACCGTGCTGAAAACCGTAATAAGTTCTCTGCTATGCTCGACCAACTGGGTATCGACCAGCCGGCTTGGCAAGAGCTTACCAGTCTGGAAGATGTGAAAGGTTTCGTAGAGAAAGTGGGTTATCCGGTACTGGTTCGTCCGTCTTATGTACTTTCGGGTGCTGCGATGAACGTATGCTACGATGAAGAAGAATTGGAGAACTTCCTGAAAATGGCCGCTGAAGTATCTAAAGAATATCCGGTGGTAATTTCTCAGTTCTTGCAGAATACAAAAGAAATAGAATTTGATGCTGTTGCCCAGAATGGTGAAGTAGTGGAATATGCTATTTCCGAGCATGTGGAGTTTGCCGGTGTACACTCCGGTGACGCTACATTGGTATTCCCTGCACAGAAGATTTACTTTGCTACGGCACGTCGTATCAAGAAAATCAGCCGTCAGATTGCAAAGGAACTCAATATCTCCGGTCCGTTCAATATTCAGTTCCTGGCACGTAACAATGAGGTGAAGGTAATCGAATGTAACCTTCGTGCTTCACGTAGTTTCCCGTTCGTGTCTAAGGTGCTGAAGCGTAACTTTATTGAAACTGCTACCCGTATCATGTTGGATGCTCCTTATACTCGTCCTGACAAGTCGGCATTCGATATCGACTGGATTGGTGTGAAAGCTTCTCAGTTCTCTTTCTCCCGTCTGCACAAGGCAGACCCGGTACTGGGTGTGGATATGTCTTCTACCGGTGAAGTAGGCTGTATCGGTGATGATTTCTCCGAAGCATTGCTGAGTGCCATGATTGCTACCGGCTTCCAGATTCCTCAAAAGGGAGTGATGTTCTCTTCCGGTGCCATGAAATCGAAAGTAGATTTGCTGGAGTCCAGCCGCATGCTCTTCAATAAAGGATATAAGATTTATGCAACGGCAGGTACAGCCGCTTTCCTGAATGCTCATGGAGTGGGCACTGAAGCTGTTTACTGGCCCGATGAACGTCCTGATGCAGAGAACAACGTGATGAAGATGATTGCCGAACACAAATTCGATTTGATTGTCAACATTCCGAAGAATCATACGAAACGTGAACTGACGAACGGTTACCGTATCCGTCGTGGTGCTATCGACCATAACATTCCGTTGATTACGAATGCTCGTCTGGCAAGTGCTTTCATCGAAGCATTCTGCGAACTGAAGTTGGAAGATATTGCTATCAAGAACTGGCAGGAATATAAGTAATAAGATATCTGTCTGAAGTTAAAAAAGAGATGCTAAATTGGCATCTCTTTTTTTTATGGCTATCTTTGTGGGTAGATGGACTTTTTGAAACTATAATCTTTATCAACAGGAGTATGAATGAAGTAGAGAAAATGCGTAGTTCGCAACTGGCGGATATGTCTGCCCCGGAAGTACAGGTAAAGTTTGAATATGCCAAGAAGTTGTTGGCAAGGATGCGGCAATTGAGTACTTACGATGAGGCTTACAGAGGATTGTTGGAAGACCTGATACCGGGAATACCGGAGACATCCGTTGTGTGCCCGCCTTTCCATTGCGATCATGGGGATGGTATACGTCTGGGTGAACACGTATTTGTGAATGCAAATTGTACTTTTCTGGACGGAGGTTATATCACGATTGGTGCCCATACATTGGTGGGACCTTGTGTGCAGATTTATACTCCACAACATCCGATGGATTATGTAGAACGTCGTACTCCGAAGGAATATGCCTATCCGGTGACGATAGGAGAGGATTGCTGGATTGGCGGTGGTGCTGTTATTTGTCCCGGCGTAACAATTGGTGATCGCTGTATTATTGGCGCCGGAAGTGTGGTGACGAAAAACATACCCGATGATAGTGTGGCGGTAGGAAATCCGGCGAAGGTGATCAGAAAGGTAATGCCGGAACGATGAAGTGATGTGAATTCAGTTATCTGTTAAATCAAAATACGATCTTGAACCATGAAAAAAATCCCCCTTTTCTTTATTGTTTTAGTTTGTATGTTGGCTGGACAATTAAAAGCAGCAGACGATTTTCTTCCCCAATCCAGATGGATTGGCAGTGAACATTCTCAAAGTACTCCGAACACTTGGCTTTGTTTCCGTAAAACAATCGAGCTTCCCAGTGTTCCCGGTGAGATGATTGCCAACATTGCCGTGGACTCTAAATACTGGTTGTGGATTAATGGAGAACTGGTAGTTTTTGAAGGTGGGCTGAAGCGTGGTCCGGCTCCCGGAGCTACTTATTATGACCGGGTGGATATGGCTCCTTATCTGAAGAAAGGAAACAATGTTATTGCCTTGTTAGTGTGGCATTTTGGAAAGAATGGGTTCAGTCATGTAAACAGTGGGACTGCTGCTCTGCTTTTTAGTGCCCGGGCATCGGGGGTGACTATTGTCAGTGATAAGAATTGGCAGTGCAGTGTGTATCAGGCTTATCAGAATACAGAAGCGCCATTCCCTAATTATCGTTTGTCCGAAAGTAATATCCGCTTCGATGCACGCAAAGAGTTGGCAGGCTGGAATCAACCTTCTTTTGAGGGTAAGTTAGGCCCGGCCATCGAAATTGGCTTTCCGAATGAAATGCCGTTTGGAAAATTGGTGCCTCGTCCCATTCCTATGTGGAAGGATAGCGGATTAAGGGAATACCCGGAGGTGGTGAAGAATGAAACCGGGGATACTATTCGTTGCCGTCTGCCATATAATTGCCAGATTACTCCTTACTTGCATGTGAAAGCTCCTGCCGGATTGAAGATTGGTATGCTGACTGATAATTATACAGGTGGCAGTGCAAACAATGTGCGGGCGGAATATATTACTCGCGAAGGTGAACAGAACTATGAAAGTTTTGGATGGATGAACGGACATGAAATGCTGTATGTGATTCCTGCCGGAGTGGAAGTATTGGGGCTTAAATATCGGGAAACGGGTTATAATGCAGACATAAAGGGGACTTTCACCTGTGATGATGCTTTCTTTACCGAGCTCTGGAAACGGAGTGCCCGTACCTTATATATTACCATGCGCGACAATTATATGGATTGCCCTGATCGCGAACGTGCGCAGTGGTGGGGAGATGAAGTGAACGAGCTGGGTGAAGCTTTCTATGCGCTCGACCCGCGCGGCTGGCAATTGGCTGTCAAAGGCATTTATGAACTGATGAATTGGCAACGGCCGGATGGGATTATTGCCTCTCCGGTTCCATCGGCTAACTGGTGTAAAGAGTTGCCTCTGCAAATGCTTGCCTCTGTCGGATGGTATGGATTTTATACACAGGCATTTTATAGTGGTGATTATTCATTTGTTCCTCACATTTATGAGGGAATGAAAAAATACCTGCATGAAGTGTGGGAGGTGGACGCGCAGGGATTTCCTATTCCCCGTCCCGGTGACTGGAATTGGGGCGACTGGGGGACTGACGTTGACCTGGAAGTTCTTACTACTTGTTGGTATTATTTGGCTCTTAAGGCTGAGAAAGAATTCGCACTTTATTTATATAAACAAAACGATGCCAATCGGGTAGACGAAATGATGAAGCGTATTGCCGCTGCTTTTGATAATCGTTATTGGACGGGTACCGCTTATCGTTCCAGATCGTATAAAGGTGAAACTGATGACCGCTCTCAGGCTATGGCCGTTGTGAGTGGATTGGCTCCGGTGGGAAGATATAAGGCTTTGCTGAAGGTTTTCAAGAAGGAATATCATGCCAGTCCCTATATGGAAAAATATATCATGGAAGCTCTCTTTGTGATGGGGGAACCGAACTTTGCATTGGAGCGTATGCGTAGCCGGTATACTAAAATGATGGCATATCCTTATACTACCTTATTCGAGGGGTGGGGAATAGGTGCCGAAGGTTTCGGGGGTGGTACTATCAACCATGCGTGGAGCGGTGGTCCGTTGACTATATTGAGTCAAAAGTTATGCGGAATAGAACCTCTGAAGCCTGGCTTCAAGCATTTTCGGGTAGCTCCGCAGCTTGGTATGTTAAACGAGGCATCGGCAGTGGTACCTACTCTTTACGGCGATATACGGGTAGATATAAAGAAACAAGACCGTATCGTGAATATACATGTAGTCGTTCCTCCGGGTACTACTGCTGTAGTGGTATTGCCTGCTGGCAAAGAAAAGGTACTTCCACCGGGAAGTTATATCCTCCCGTAAACCGGGAAGAGAAAACATGAGTTATAAGGATGATTCTTTGATGAAAAAAAAGTTCTTTGTTAAATTGCTGAATTTCAATAAGTATATATCTTTCTGTATGTTTTTCTTAGAAAATAGTTCGCAATTATTTTGGTAATCTCAAAATAAGCTGTACCTTTGCATCGCTTTTGAAACGAAAGTGTACGGGCGCTTAGCTCAGCTGGTTCAGAGCATCTGGTTTACACCCAGAGGGTCGGGGGTTCGAATCCCTCAGCGCCCACACTAAAAACCGCACACTTTCGAACAAAAGGGCGCTTAGCTCAGCTGGTTCAGAGCATCTGGTTTACACCCAGAGGGTCGGGGGTTCGAATCCCTCAGCGCCCACATCCGATTTCTATAATGAGTGGTCTTACAAGTTATTGTAAGGCTATTTTTTTATCTGTTAACTTCCTTACCTAACTTTCTTTCCCCTTTATGGCTTATTACTCAGAAAAAAAAGCTAATTTTGCGGCTCGATAATTATCTAATATACACGTATGGAACTTGATTTACTTACTGCTATCTCTCCGATTGATGGTCGATACAGAGGAAAAACAGATGCTTTGGCAGCTTACTTCTCGGAATTTGCCTTGATAAAATACCGTGTGCAAGTGGAAGTGGAATACTTCATCACCTTGTGCGAATTGCCTTTGCCGCAATTAAAAGGCGTAGACAAAAACGTATTTGAAACATTAAGAAATATCTATCGTAACTTCTCTGAAGCTGACGCGCAGCGTATCAAAGATATTGAGAGCGTAACGAACCATGATGTAAAAGCCGTAGAATATTTCCTGAAAGAAGAGTTTGATAAAATGGGTGGAATGGATGACTACAAAGAGTTTATTCATTTCGGACTGACTTCACAGGATATCAATAATACTTCCGTTCCTTTGTCTATCAAAGAGGCTTTGGAACAGGTTTATTATCCACAAATAGAGGAACTGATTGCGCAACTTCGTACGTATGCGGAAGAATGGACGGCTATTCCTATGCTTGCCAAGACACACGGTCAGCCGGCTTCGCCTACTCGTTTGGGAAAAGAGGTGATGGTATTTGTATATCGTCTTGAACGCCAGCTGGCTACTTTGAAGTCTTGTCCGCTTACTGCCAAGTTCGGTGGTGCTACCGGAAATTACAATGCGCATCATGTGGCTTATCCGGAGTTCGACTGGAAAGCATTTGGTAACCGGTTTGTTGCTGAAAAACTGGGTTTGGAACGTGAAGAATATACTACGCAGATTTCTAATTATGATAATCTGTCTGCTGTATTCGATGCTATGAAGCGCATAAATACGGTAATGATCGATATGAACCGCGACTTCTGGCAATATATTTCCATGGAATATTTCAAGCAGAAGATTAAAGCCGGTGAAGTAGGTTCCAGCGCCATGCCGCACAAAGTGAATCCGATTGACTTTGAAAATGCGGAAGGTAATCTGGGTGTGGCAAGTGCCATTCTGGAACATTTGTCGGTGAAACTGCCTGTGTCCCGCTTACAACGTGACCTGACGGATTCTACCGTATTGCGTAACGTAGGCGTTCCGTTCGGACATATCGTAATTGCCATTCAGAGCTCATTGAAAGGTTTGCGTAAATTGTTGCTGAACGAAACGGCTATCTATCGCGATCTGGATAATTGCTGGAGTGTGGTAGCTGAGGCTATTCAGACAATTCTGCGCCGTGAAGCATATCCGCATCCGTACGAGGCGTTGAAGGCCTTAACCCGCACTAATCAGGCTATTACGGAAGCTTCTATAAAGGAATTTATTGAAGGTTTGAATGTAGATGAGGAAATAAAGAAAGAATTGCGTGCAATTACTCCTCATACATATACAGGAATCTAAGCTGGAAATATTAAATTTAGCTGTATAATGAAGCCAACATTTTAAATCCGGCGATTGTTAATATAGTATACATATATAATATAAGGTATAAGAGTGATAATAGAATGGCCGTGAGGCCAACGTTTAATTTTATTCGAATAAAACAATGAGTACAGAAAACGAAAATTGGCGTGACGATTCTTCCAGTGAGGAGAATTCAGGCAACAGATTTGAAAGAGAAAACAATTACAGCCGTCCGTCTTACAACCGTGAAGGTGGTGACCGACCCTATCGTCCGCGTTTTAACAGCGAGAGTGGCGAACGCCCACAGCGTGCTTACAGCAGTGATCGCCCGTATCGCCCGCGCTTTAACCCTAATGCTGAAGGTGGTGAACGTCCACAACGTTCTTATGGCGACCGCCCGTCTTACAATCGTGAGGGTGGCGATCGTCCGCAACGCTCGTATGGTGATCGTCCGTCCTATAATCGTGAAGGCGGCGATCGTCCGCAACGTCCTTCTTATGGAAACAACAGTGGTGGTGACCGTCCTTATCGTCCTCGCTATAATAGCGGTGATGGTGGTGATCGTCCACAGCGTCCTTCTTATGGAGGCTCTTCTTATGGTGACCGTCCCCAACGCCCGCGTTTCAATAGTGGTGACGGACAGCGTTCTTATAACAACGACCGTCCTTATCGTCCTCGCTATAATAGCGGTGATGGTGGTGATCGTCCACAACGTTCTTATGGTGGCTCTTCTTATGGAGGTTCTTCTTATGGCGACCGCCCGCAGCGTCCACGCTTCAATCCGGATGGCGGAAGAGGCGGATATGGTCGTCCCCAGCAGCGTCGTACACCGGATTATGATCCGAATGCAAAGTACAGCCGTAAGAAACAGATAGAATATAAGGAACAGTTTACGGATCCTAATGAACCGATCCGTTTGAACAAGTTCCTGGCTAATGCAGGTGTCTGCTCTCGTCGTGAGGCGGATGAATTCATCACGGCAGGTGTGGTTTCAGTAAATGGAGTAGTGGTTACAGAACTCGGAACTAAGATCAAACGTGCTGACGAAGTGAAGTTCCATGATCAGATGGTGAGCATTGAACGTAAGATTTATATCTTGCTGAATAAGCCGAAAGACACTGTGACTACCTCGGATGATCCGCAGGCACGTCGTACAGTAATGGATTTGGTGAAGGGTGCTTGCGATGAGCGTATTTATCCGGTAGGTCGTCTGGACCGTAACACTACAGGTGTGTTGTTGCTGACGAACGACGGTGACCTGGCTTCCAAACTGACACATCCGAAGTTCCTGAAGAAGAAGATTTATCACGTACATACAGATAAAAATGTGACGAAAGCTGATATGGATCAGATTGCAGCCGGTATTCAGTTGGATGACGGTGAAATACATGCAGATGCTATCAGTTATACGGATGATGTTAGACGGGATGAAGTGGGCATTGAAATTCACTCAGGTAAGAACCGTATTGTTCGTCGTATATTTGAGTCACTGGGTTACAAGGTAGTCAAACTCGACCGCGTATTCTTTGCCGGACTGACTAAGAAAGGCTTACGTCGTGGTGAATGGCGCTATTTGAGCGAACAGGAAGTAAACTACCTGCGCATGGGCTCTTTTGAGTAATTATATAATATAGAGGTTTAACACAAATTTATGGAAAAGATTAGTAGAACAAAGATTGTTGACGTGTTGAAGCGCGAAGATTTCGGCGCTATGGTCAACGTGAAAGGCTGGGTTCGTACCCGCAGAGGTAGTAAACAAGTTAATTTTATCGCCCTGAATGACGGTTCTACAATAAATAATGTGCAGGTTGTAGTAGATTTGGCAAACTTTGATGAGGAGATGCTGAAAGATATTACCACCGGTGCCTGTCTGAGTGTGAACGGTGAATTGACGGAGTCAGTAGGTTCCGGTCAGAAAGCTGAGATTCAAGCTCGTGAGATTGAAGTGCTGGGTACTTGTGATAATACATATCCTTTGCAGAAGAAAGGTCATACGCTGGAATTCCTGCGTGAGATTGCTCACCTGCGTCCCCGTACGAATACTTTCGGTGCGGTGTTCCGCATCCGTCATAACATGGCGATAGCTATCCATACTTTCTTTCATCAGAAAGGCTTCGTTTATTTCCATACACCTATCATTACGGCATCTGACTGTGAAGGTGCCGGACAGATGTTTCAGGTAACGACGAAGAACCTCTATGATTTGAAGAAAGATGAAGCCGGTTCCATCATTTATGATGACGACTTCTTTGGTAAGCAAACCAGTCTGACGGTTTCCGGACAGTTGGAAGGTGAACTTGCTGCTACGGCACTGGGCGCTATTTATACTTTTGGCCCTACATTTCGTGCAGAAAACTCCAATACTCCACGCCATTTGGCTGAGTTCTGGATGGTGGAACCGGAAGTAGCATTCAACGATATTACGGACAATATGGATCTGGCGGAAGAGTTTATCAAATTCTGTGTGAAGTGGGCTTTGGATAACTGTGCTGACGACGTGAAGTTCCTGAACGATATGTTTGACAAAGGCTTGATTGAACGTCTGCAAGGTGTATTGAAAGAATCTTTCGTACGTTTGCCTTATACGGACGGCATCAAGATACTGGAAGAGGCTGTTGCTAAAGGTCATAAGTTCGAATTTCCGGTATACTGGGGTGTGGACTTGGCTTCTGAGCACGAACGTTATCTCGTGGAAGAACACTTCAAGCGTCCGGTTATCTTGACTGACTATCCGAAGGAAATCAAAGCGTTCTACATGAAGCAGAACGAAGATGGTAAAACAGTACGTGCAATGGACGTATTATTTCCGAAGATTGGTGAGATTATCGGTGGCTCTGAGCGTGAGTCTGATTATGACAAGCTGATGACGCGTATTGACGAAATGCATATTCCGATGAAGGATATGTGGTGGTATCTTGATACCCGCAGATTCGGTACGTGCCCTCACTCCGGTTTTGGTCTGGGTTTTGAACGCTTGCTTCTGTTCGTGACGGGTATGGCAAATATTCGTGACGTAATACCTTTCCCGCGTACGCCGCGTAATGCAGAGTTCTAACTCTTAAAATAAATAAGTGAAGTAGCCCGCACAATCTTGTTGTGCGGGCTCTTTTTTTACTAATAAACTGTTATAATATTAAAATAATTACTTATATTTGTGACAGTCAGATGCCTATACGTTAACCAAATATATACGAACATGAAGAAGAAGTATTTCATTACCATGTTGGCAGCAGTGCTGTTGGCGGTAACAGGAGCGGCAGCGCAGAAGAAGGCGAGTTTCAAACCAGCGGATTTGAAAGGTATCTGGCAGCTGTGTCACTATGTATCCGAAATTCCGGATGTTCCCGGTGCTTTGAAGCCCAGTAACACATTCAAGGTATTGAGCGATGACGGGCGTATCGTCAATTTCACTCTTATTCCCGGCAAAGATGCCATAATCACCGGATATGGTACCTATATCCAGCTGACGGACAATAGCTATCGGGAAAGTATTGAGAAGAATATTCATCTGCCCATGCTGGATAATAAAGATAATGTCCTGGAGTTTGAGATGGGAGAAGGCGGGCTTATGCATCTGAAATATTTTATTTCTAAAGATTTGAATGGCAATGAATTGAACTGTTGGTATCATGAAACCTGGAAGCGGGTAACGATGCCGCCTGTATTCCCTGAAGATATTGTTCGTTAAAACGGGCTATCCGGATATAATAAGCAATGTTCCGATGCAAAGCAAGCAATCTTTTGCATCGGAACATTGCTTGTTTTGTGTCCTAACATTGCTTGTGATTGATAGTCAGCTTCTTTAAAAAAAAGAAGAAAACGTTTGCCAGTTTTGGGAAAATCCGTACCTTTGCAAGCCGATTATTATCTAATAAGGATAAGCAATTAATTCAGAGCGAGTTAATCCACCTTTGTCCGGGGTGGCTAATCCGTAATGAAGATTTTTTTAGTAGTAACATTTAAAAAACAAATCAAGAGTGGATACTTTAAGTTACAAGACCATTTCTGCAAACAAAGCTACGGTAACCAAAGAATGGGTTATTGTTGACGCTACAGACCAAGTATTGGGTCGTCTGGGCGCAAAAGTTGCGAAACTGTTGAGAGGGAAGTATAAACCAAACTTTACTCCTCACGTAGATTGCGGTGATAATGTAATCATTATCAATGCCGACAAAGTTAAAATGACAGGTAATAAGTGGACTGACAAAGTGTATTTGTCATACACAGGTTATCCCGGTGGTCAGAGAGAAATGACTCCTGCTCGTCTGCAGGCTAAACCGAACGGTGATGACAGACTGTTGAGAAAAGTAGTAAAGGGTATGTTGCCTAAGAACAAATTGGGCGCTAAATTGCTGAGCAATATGTACGTATATGCTGGCAGCGAGCACAAACATGATGCTCAGAACCCGAAAACAATTGATATAAACTTACTTAAATAATAGATATGGAAGTAGTAAATGCATTAGGCAGACGTAAAAGTGCAATTGCACGCATTTTCGTAACCGAAGGTACAGGAAAGATTACTATTAACAAGAGAGACCTTGCAGAGTACTTTCCATCAACTATTCTTCAGTATGTAGTAAAACAACCGCTGAGCAAGCTGGGTGTTGCTGAAAAATATGATATTAAAGTAAATCTTTGCGGTGGTGGTTTCACCGGTCAGTCTCAGGCTTTGCGTTTGGCTATTGCCCGCGCATTGGTGAAGATGAATGCTGAAGACAAAGCTGCTCTTCGTGCTGAAGGCTTCATGACTCGTGACCCGCGTTCTGTTGAACGTAAGAAACCGGGACAACCGAAAGCTCGTAGAAGATTCCAGTTCAGTAAACGTTAAGAGTTGCAGAAATGTTGGGGCGGACAAGTTGCTTAATTCTCAACTTTTATCTCTCAACTCTCAACTGAAAGAGCGTTTAGTATCTAAACTACCGGGACTCTGGATTGATAGACTACCCGGCGGTTGGTTTAGAAAAAACAAAAAAGAAAGTAAACGATTTAAAGAAAAAACAAGATGTCAAGAACAAATTTTGATACATTATTGGAAGCCGGTTGCCACTTTGGTCACCTCAAAAGAAAGTGGAATCCTGCAATGGCTCCTTATATTTTCATGGAACGCAATGGTATCCACATCATTGACCTCCACAAAACAGTTGCTAAAGTAGACGAAGCTGCTGAAGCTTTGAAGCAAATTGCTAAATCAGGAAAGAAAGTCCTGTTCGTTGCTACTAAAAAACAAGCTAAACAAGTGGTTGCTGACAAAGCTTCTGCTGTAAATATGCCTTATGTAATCGAGCGCTGGCCGGGCGGTATGTTAACTAATTTCCCCACAATCCGCAAGGCTGTTAAGAAGATGGCTACCATCGATAAATTGACGAATGACGGTACGTATTCTAATCTGTCTAAGAGAGAAGTACTGCAGATTTCACGTCAACGTGCTAAGTTGGACAAGACTTTGGGTTCTATTGCTGACCTGACTCGTCTGCCGTCTGCACTGTTCGTTATTGATGTTATGAAAGAAAATATTGCAGTTCGCGAAGCTAACCGTTTGGGTATCCCCGTATTCGGTATCGTTGATACGAACTCTGATCCTTCTAACATTGATTTCGTTATCCCGGCTAATGATGATGCTACTAAATCAATAGAAGTAATTCTGGATGCTTGCTGCGCTGCTATGCAGGAAGGTTTGGAAGAAAGAAAAGCTGAAAAAGTAGACATGGAAGCAGCTGGTGAAGCTCCTGCCAATAAAGGCAAGAAGAAAGCTACAAAAGCAAGACTCGACAAATCTGACGAGGAAGCAATCAATGCAGCTAAAGCTGCTGCTTTCCTGAAGGAAGACGAAGAGGCTTAATCATAATTGAATGGTAAGATGGTAAAATGATAAGATGATAATATCGTCTTACCATCCTATCATCTTACCATTTTATCATTTAGAATATTAATTATAAAAAGAAAATATATTATGGCTGTAACAATGGCTGATATTACCAAACTCCGTAAAATGACCGGAGCAGGTATGATGGACTGTAAGAATGCATTGACGGAAGCTGAAGGCGATTTCGACAAGGCAATAGAAATAATCCGCAAGAAGGGACAGGCTGTTGCCGCTAAGCGTTCAGACCGTGAAGCTTCTGAAGGTTGTGTTTTGGCTAAAACTACCGGTAACTTTGCCGTAATCATTGCGTTGAAGTGTGAAACTGACTTCGTAGCTCAGAATGCTGATTTCATAAAATTGACTCAGGATATTCTTGATCTTGCTGTAGCTAACAACTGCAAAACTTTGGATGAAGTGAAAGCATTGCCGATGGGTAACGGTACTGTACAGGATGCAGTGACTGACCGTAGCGGTATTACAGGCGAGAAAATGGAACTTGACGGCTACATGACTGTAGAGGGTGCAAGTACTGTTGTTTACAATCATATGAATAGAAATGGTCTCTGCACTATCGTTGCTTTCAATAAAGAAGTTGACGAGCAGTTGGCTAAGGAAGTGGCTATGCAGATTGCTGCCATGAACCCGATTGCAATTGACGAGGATGGTGTTTCTGAAGAAGTGAAGCAGAAAGAAATTGAAGTTGCTATCGAGAAGACCAAAGCAGAACAGGTACAGAAGGCTGTTGAGGCTGCTTTGAAGAAAGCAGGTATCAACCCGACTCACGTGGACAGCGAAGATCACATGGAGAGCAACATGGCTAAAGGTTGGATTACAGCTGAAGATATAGCAAAAGCAAAAGAAATCATTGCTACTGTTTCTGCTGAGAAGGCTGCACATCTGCCCGAACAAATGATTCAGAACATTGCTAAAGGTCGTTTGGCTAAGTTCTTGAAAGAAGTTTGCTTGCTGAACCAAGAAAATATCATGGACTCTAAGAAGACCGTAAGAGAAGTGTTGGCAGCAGCTGACCCTGAATTGAAGATTGTAGACTTCAAGCGTTTCACTTTGAAAGCTGAATAATTCAACTCAATATATATAAAAAACGACCGCACGGAGTTTCCGTAGCGGTCGTTTTTTTATGCATATTTGCTGTTTTTGAAAGAAGTGATATGCCTACTGAAAACAAATGGTCTGGATTATCCGACCGGTTTAGTCTGCGTATATCCCTCTTTCTTAAGTAGTTCCAGTACTTTCTGCTTGAAATCTCCCTGTACGATGATTTCTCCGTCTTTGGCACTTCCACCTACGCCACATTTAGACTTCAGTAATTTACCTAACTCCTTCAGGTCATTTTCCGTACCTACGAAACCCGTGACAAGTGTGACTACTTTTCCTCCTCGATTCTTGCGATCCAATTGAACACGCAACTTCTGCCTGGAAGCTTCCGGGGTAACCTGTTCCCCATCATCTTCCATTTCATAACTATAGTCCGGATTGGTAGAATAAACAACATTCAACCGTTCTTTCCAATCATTATTCTTCATATTCGTTCTGTTTTAAGAACCAAAAGTAATATTTTGCGTGGAACTTTGCAATCTTTTTGGACTTTTGTCGTCTAATAGAAAACGCTATTTAGCTTCAAATATACGAAATATGAAAAGAATCATCTGGCTATTCCTATTGTCTTTGGTTACTATACTGTCTTTTGCACAATCTTTCAAGGGTACTGTTACAGATACTGACGGAAAGCCGGTTCCTTATGCCGCTCTCTATCTGAGAGAAATGAAGTCCGGTTTAACTACCGATGAGCATGGGCGGTTTCAAACGAAATTATCTGCCGGACAATATACCTGTGAGGTTTCTTCTTTAGGATTCATATCCCAGACCTTTACTTTTCAAATGCTGAATCGTGATTATGAGAAGGATATAGTGCTTGCCGAACGTACCTATAGCCTGCCGGAAGTAAACATCACCAAGGGAAATGAAGATCCGGCCTATGCAGTGATGCGTAAAGCGATAGCACGTGCTCCTTATTATCGCACTCAGATAAAAAGCTACACTGCCGGCACGTATCTGAAGGGAACCGGTAAAGGGACCGCTATTCCCGCTGTCCTGAAACTATCCAAAGAGGTGCGGAAAGATGCAAAAGAATGGCTTGGAAAGCTGTTTGTCTTGGAGCAACAGCAGATCGTGAACTTTACTGCCCCCAATGTCTGGAATAATAAGGTATTAGCCAATAAGAACTCTTTTCCAGAAGAAATAGGGGTGGACATGGGTATAACTACGATTAATCTCTATACCCCCGAGCTTTTCGGTAAAGTTTCCCCGTTAAATAAAAATGCTTTCTCGTACTATCGTTTCAAACTTGACGCTTGCTTTGTAGAAGAAGGACAAATGATAAATAAGATCCGTGTGATTCCCAAGAAAGACGATAACCGTTTGCTGGAAGGGGACCTGTTCATTGTAGATGATTTATGGTGTATATCAGCTGCTGATGTCAATGTTCGCGCTACCGGGTTGAAAGCAAAGATTAAGATCACCTGCAAGGAAGTACAGTCTTCTGTTTTTCTGCCGGTTTCTATTACGACCTCTTCTACCATTGATATAATGGGTTTCAAGGCAGAGGCTTCTTATCTGGCAGCAATACACTATAGAGAGGTAAAAACGGATATCCAGCCGGAGACCAGTACGGATAAAACGACAAAAC
The DNA here is from genome assembly GCF_000526555.1 of Bacteroides sp. 14(A). Classification (NCBI taxonomy): domain Bacteria; kingdom Pseudomonadati; phylum Bacteroidota; class Bacteroidia; order Bacteroidales; family Bacteroidaceae; genus Bacteroides; species Bacteroides sp. 14(A). The sequence goes on from NZ_JAGH01000001.1 coordinate 534,560, forward strand.
CTGTAACTGTCAATGCAGTAGCGCAGCCAAAGAAACATAAATTTGAACGTCCGGCACGGATCGGACGCAAAGATACTCAGGTTGATTCGCTTGCCGATAAGCGGGATTCTCTTTATTGGACCACTATTCGTAGTGTGCCGTTGCGATTGGAAGAAGTGCAGAGTTATCAATATAAAGAAGAAAAGATTGCGCTGAAAGATTTATCACCCGGAGAAAAATCCGAGAAGAAAACAGCGGTCGGGCAAGTACTGAATACCATTATGTGGGGAAAGACTTTCAGAACTTCCAATAAAAATGCATGGTTAACTTTACCTGGTCTTTCCGCTTATATTCCCGAATATAATTTTGTGGATGGCTTCTGGTTAGGAGTTAAGCTGAAGACAGGAGTGAAGTTATCAAAATCCTCTACACTCCGCTTTGTACCTTCCTTCTACTATACCACTGCCCGTAAAGACTGGATAGGACAAGGAGAACTGACATTGGATTATACTCCCCGAAACCGTGGTTATTTATCTCTTTCCGGAGGTCTTCTGTCCGCTGATTATAATTCGGAAAGTGGAGAATCCCGTTTGATTAACAGTATGTCCAGCTCGCTGTTCGGTCATAACCATCTGAAGCTTTACGAGAATACCTTCTTCACAGTTGACCATGCGATAGAGCCGGCTAACGGATTACTTTTTTCTTCCTCACTTTCCTGGCAACGCAGGAAGATGCTGGATAACCATATCCGTAAAAGTTGGTTCAAAAGAGATGCCGAACCGAATATTCCGAAAAACACTGCTTTCCGACCAATGCCGGAGAATGATATCCTGAAAGCTTCTTTTGAATTGGAGTACACTCCGGCTCACTACTATCACATGTCGCGAGGTAAAAAAGTGTATGAAGCTTCCCGTTATCCTACATTTGCCTTGAAATATGACAGAGCTTTCCCTATGAGCGGAAGCCGTTATCTTACCTCGTACCACCTGATGCAGTTCTCAGCTAAACAGAAAATCGAATTCGGAATGTTCAATCGCCTGCATTGGTCAGTGAATGCAGGTTCATTCTTTGATGCAAAGAATCTTCAGTTCCCCGACTTTAAGCATTTCGCTTCTACTCGCATATTGGTTACGGAACGTTCTTTCGATACTGGGTTTAGTTTACTGGACAACTACGTTTTGTCCACTAATACCCGCTGGGCACAGGCTAATGTCTCCTGGTATACTCCATATCTGCTTTTGAAACATCTTCCTTTTCTATCAAGAAAAGCATTTGATGAAGCTTTGCATCTTCGTTCCATCGTGATATATGGTGGGCGCCCCTATACGGAGATTGGATATTCGATCGGGTTTTCCGATATGGCACGGATAGGAGTCTTTGCCGGTTTCGATTGCCTGAAGTTCCATTCGGTGGGAGTTTCCCTTAGTTTGCCGTTATCCCTCTTTGCTGACAAGTAAAACTTTTGTGGAAATTATGTTAACTTTCTTCTGTTGGAGTATTCTTTTCCAAAAAAAGCGTATTTTTGTCCACCCGTAACCGAAAGAAATGAAGAAAATGACCACGAACCAGGCAATTCAATATAAGGATAGCATGAAAGTGCCGGAGCCTACTTTGCGCAGGTTGCCGTGGTACTTGTCGAATGTTAAGCTGCTCAAGCAGCGGGGCGAGCGGTACGTCTCTTCTACACAGATATCCAAAGAAATCAATATAGATGCTTCACAGATAGCCAAGGATTTGTCGTATGTCAACATCTCCGGGCGTACGCGTGTAGGCTACGAAGTCGATACGCTGATAGCCGTACTGGAAGACTTCCTCGGATTTACCGATATGCATAAAGCATTTCTGTTTGGAGTAGGTAGTCTGGGTGGTGCATTGTTGCGCGACTCCGGTTTGAAGCACTTCGGGCTGGAAATTGTAGCAGCATTTGATGTGACCCCGGAATTGGTAGGCACTACATTGAACGGAATACCGATCTTCCATTCCAGTGAATTCGAGCAGAAGATGCGCGAATATGATGTGAACATCGGTGTGCTGACTGTACCTATCGAGATAGCCCAATGCATTACGGATACCATGATAGCGGGTGGCATCAAAGCTGTATGGAACTTTACCCCGTTCCGTATCCGTGTGCCGGAAAATATCGTTGTTCAGAATACTTCTCTATATGCTCATTTGGCGGTGATGTTCAACCGCCTGAATTTTAACGAAATCGAATAATGAAGATTATTGCTGTCGGAATGAACTATGCACTGCACAATAAAGAGCTGGGGCATACGTTAGTTAATAAAGAGCCGGTTATCTTCATGAAGCCCGACTCGGCTATATTGAAAGACGGAAAGCCTTTCTTTATTCCCGATTTTTCGGATGAGGTTCATTACGAAACTGAGGTGGTGGTACGTATCTGCCGTTTGGGAAAAAACATTGCGCCGCGCTTTGCCAATCGTTATTATGACGCAGTGACTGTAGGCATCGACTTTACGGCACGCGACTTGCAACGTAAGTTCCGTGAAGCGGGTAATCCCTGGGAACTTTGCAAAGGGTTCGATCATTCGGCAGCTATCGGAACTTTTGTTCCTTTGGAGCAGGCAGGAGGTGATTTGCAGCAGCTTGATTTCCGTCTGGAAATAGACGGCAAGGAAGTGCAGCATGGCAATACCTCGGATATGCTTTTCAAAGTGGATGAGATCATTGCATACGTCAGCCGCTTTATGACGCTGAAAATAGGCGACCTGTTGTTTACGGGAACTCCCGCAGGCGTAGGTCCGGTACAGATAGGACAGCATTTGGAAGGATACCTCGGAGAAGATAAGTTGCTCGACTTTTATATTCGTTGAGTCAATTTATTACGATATGTTTATCAAACGTTGCTGGTTGCTTTGTTGCTTTATCGCTTTTCTTCTTCCGGTTTCAGCGCAGGAATTCATTACGCTGAACTGGCAGGAATTGTCTTCTGCACAAACGCTTCCCGTAGTGACGCGCGAACTTCCTTTGGGAAAAGACTTCCGTTCCTTCACCTATCAGGTGGAAATAGAGTTTCCGGAATATCAGAAGTTAAACCGGAGTGAGGTGGCTGCATTAGAGATGCGACTCGACAGTTTACGTCAGCTACCCAATGAGAATGTGGCTTTCCGGGAAGGCTTGCCGGCATCTCCACAGATAAACTCTTTCATTAAGGTTTCCGCACATCGTGGTTTTCTCTCCATAAGCTTTGTTCCTGTTGTTTTTCGTGAAGGAAGTTATCAACGGCTGAATTCTTTCAAACTATCCGTGAATTCTTTTCTTAAGAAAGATAGAATAGGGGAGGAAACAGCTACCCGAAATCTGAAAACAACTTTATCCGAAGTATCTCTAAAGGATTGTACAACATCACTTCTTGCTTCCGGCCGTTGGACGAAGATAAGTGTGAGAAATACCGGAGTCTTTAAAATCACGAATGCCGAATTAAAAAAGATGGGATTCTCAAGACCCGAAAAAGTCCGCGTATTTGGTTATGGCGGTTATTTGCTGTCCCAACGTTTCAATGAACATCCGGCAGCTGACTTGCCCGAAGTTCCTTTGTTGCGTTTGTCAGATGGTGTGTTGTTTTATGGTCGTGGCACTGTATCCTGGACACCGGATAGCCAAAATACTTACTTTGTTCGCGAGCGCAACTTTTACTCTGATGAAGGGTATTACTTCCTGACTGATCGGGAGGATATTCCGGAAATGGAAACTGAAATTTTTTCTTCGTTGAAAGAAACTTCAGCCAACAGACTGACGACTTTCAATTCCTTTGCTATCTATGAAAAAGATGCATATAGTTGGGCAGGTACCGGCAGGCAGCTTTATGAAGATTATGACTATGTGGCCGGAAATACGAAAAGTTATACATTGAACTTGCCGGGCATTGTGCTGGAAGCTGCCGGATGGTTGACTACTGTCTTTGCCGCCCGCTCCATTGATGCATCTACCAGCTACTCTGTTTCAGTGAATGGTGAACCGAAAGGCAATACCACACTGGCATCCATTGATTCCGATAATCAATATTATACCAGAGCTACTTCTGCAACGATAAATGCTTCCTGGCAAGGGACTAAGTCGGAAAATACGGTTGTAACCATCACCCATACACGCCCTTCGGGTACATCGGGGCGTCTGGATTACATTGCCTTAAACTACATGCGTACACTTACGTTGAACACTCCTTATCTTACTTTTCGCTCTTTGGCTTCCATTCATAAGGAGACAACGTTCGTTCTTTCCGGTGCCACAGCTTCTACTGTTGTGTGGGATGTCACCAATCCTGCAAACATTGGTAGAATAGAAGGCAGTTTTGCCGATGGCACCTATACATTTACTATTCCCGCAGGAGAGTTGCGTGAGTTTGTTGCCATCACTCCCGAAGCGGGAGGCTTTGATACAGTGGAAAACGTAGGTGGGGTTGCGAACCAGAATCTGCATTCTCTGGAAGCTACGGATATGATTATCATTGCTCCCGACCGGAAAGACCTGTTGGCACAGGCGGAACGACTGGCACAAGCCCATCGTGAGAAAGACGGATTGTCCGTCCTTGTCCTTACCGCTCCGCAAATCTACAATGAGTTTTCCTCCGGTACACCAGATGGAACGGCTTATCGCCGTCTGATGAAGATGTTGTATGATCGCTTCCCGAATGAAGCAGAACGTCCCAAATACTTGTTATTCTTCGGAGATTGCAGTTACGATAATCGTATGTTGACTTCTTCCTGGAAGAGTTACCGGCCTGAAAACTTTCTGCTGTCTTACCAATCGGAAGCTTCTCTGGAAGAGACTTCTTCCTATGTAACTGACGATTACTTCGGTTTTCTTGATGATGAAGAAGGGGATGATCTTACAGCCGGTATGTTGGATATTGGTATCGGACGTTTCCCCGTTCGTACAGCGGCTGAGGCAAAAGCTGCTGTAGATAAGACAATTGCTTATATGGAAAATAAACAGGCGGGTTCGTGGAAACATACAGTTTGCTATGTAGCTGATGACGGAGATAAGAATCTGCATGCTTCTCAATCTGAATTATTGGCAAGTTACACCGAGAGAAACTATCCTTCCCTGCTTGTCAACCGGATCTATGCCGATGCTTTCCATCGTGAATCTTCCGCTACCGGAGAAACTTATCCTGATGCTACGAAACGCCTCTTGCAGTTATTTAACAGGGGAATGTTGGTAGTCAACTATACAGGTCATGGAAGTACTTCTGCATGGGCGGCAGAGAATCTGCTGACGATGGCTGACATCACTAAAATGACGTCTCCCCGCCTTCCTCTATGGATTACCGCCACCTGTGACTTTACCCGTTTTGATGATATACAAACTTCTGCCGGAGAGCAGGCTTTCCTGAATACTAAAGGTGGTGCTATAGCTTTACTCACTACATCGCGGGTGGTGTATGCTTCGCAAAACTCCACGTTGAATCAGGCTTTCCTCCGTCATATTTTTTCGCGTCCCGAAGGTAAACGTTTGCGCCTTGGAGACATCATGCAGCTTTCCAAGTGCGATGAATCTTTGGCTAACGATAGGAATAAACTGAACTTCTCTCTGATTGGCGATCCTGCCCTGACTTTGGCATATCCCGATTACCAGGTGCAGGTAGACGAATTTGCGGGGGTGAATGTGGCAGAAGAAACGAGCGTCTATCCGCAGGTGAAAGCCGGTAGCAAGATTACAGTAAAAGGACGTATCCTGACTCCCGAAGGAGCTTTGGCTGAAGACTTTACCGGTACAGTGCACCCTACTGTGCTGGATAGTAAGGAAGAAGTGACAACTCTTGATAATCGTGATGAGGGAGCTTTCACTTATACCGAGCGCAGCAAAACTCTTTTCTCCGGCAGTGACTCGGTTCGTCAGGGACGGTTTGAATTTACTTTCCCCGTGCCGTTGGATATCAACTATTCCGATGAGGAAGGTTTATTGAGCCTTTATGCTCTGGATGCCGTTCATTCTCATGAAGCCGGAGGAGCTTTCGATCGCTTTCTGGTGGGTGGAACGGATGATGGCGTTTCTCTGACGGACACATTAGGACCTAAGATAACCGTTTATCTGAATACGCCGGACTTTAGTCCTGGTGGACAAACCAATACCACCCCGTTGTTTGTGGCGGAATTGGAAGATGCGGATGGTATCAATACGGTTGGCAATGGTATCGGGCATGATCTTTCGCTTTGTATCGACGGCAGTGCGGTGCTGACTTATAATCTGAATGATTATTATACTCCGGTAGCGGGAGACTATACCCGGGGAACGGTATACTTTTCTGTGCCCGAACTCACTGAGGGCAAACATACGTTGTCGTTCCGTGCCTGGGATTTGCTGAATAATTCCTCTACAAAGACTTTGGAGTTTGAGGTAGTTCGCGGATTGCGTCCCGGTCTGTTCTCTGTTATTTGTACACAAAGCCCTGCCCGTGAAAGTACTACATTCGTTCTTTCTCACAATCGCCCCGGTTCCACGCTTGCGGTCCGTATGTCCGTATACGATTTTGCCGGACGGGAAATGTGGACACATCTGGAGAAGGGAGTATCCGAAGGACAAACTTATTATGTGGAATGGAACTTGTGCAGTAATGGCGGGCAACGTCTGGCACCGGGTGTTTATCTGTATCGTGCATCTATTGTCTCCGACGGTAGTCGCGAAAGTACGAAATCACAGAAAATCATTATCCTGTCACAATAAACAGGGGGATTCTCTGTTTTATTAGTATTGTTATTAGAAATCATAAGTATCTCAATTGAAAGGAGTAACTAAATTCTCCTCCTCCCAAAAGGAGGGAAATTAAGTTAGATTTTGTTTTTTATATTTGAGATCGTATTATAAATAATATCGTATGAAGAAATACATCTTGCTATTACTCATAGCTTTCTTGTCCGTACACCTTCTTGCCCAGGATAAGAATCAGTTTAATCCCGTTAATACCGGTGTTAACTCTTTGGGTATTGCCCCTGACTCCCGTGGCGGTGGTATGGGAGATGTGGGTGCGGCTACAGATCCGGACGTAAACTCTCAATACTGGAATCCGGCTAAGTATCCGTTTACGATCAGCCGTGCCGGAGTAGCGGTTTCCTATACACCTTGGTTGCGCAAGTTGGTGAATGATATTGATCTGGCATATCTGGCAGGCTACTACCGTATCGGAGATTATCAGGCTGTCAGCGGTTCTTTGCGTTATTTCTCTTTGGGTGAAGTGCCCGTAGCATATCAGGATGAAAATTCTCCCGGATATACCATTAAACCTTATGAAATGGCGGTAGATGTGGCGTACTCCCGCATGCTTTCCGAACATTTCTCTGCTGCGGTTGCCTTGCGATACATTTATTCCGACCTGGCATACAGGGAAGATGAAGAAGTTTCCGCCGGCTCTGCTTTTGCTGCCGATATTGCCTTCTATTATACGAATTACGTCATACTTGCCCAACGGGAGTGTATGCTTTCTTTCGGACTGAATGCTTCCAATATCGGTACGAAGATTTCTTATGATAGTGGTAATACCAGCCAGTTCTTGCCTACTAACTTACGTTTGGGTGCTTCCCTGTTATTCCCGATAGATGATTATAATACAATCGGAGTTAGTTTTGATGCCAATAAGTATATGGTTCCTACCCGTCCTGTTCGTGGAGAAGATGAGTCGCAGGAAGAGTATGAAGAGCGTTTGGACCGTGATTATAATGATATTTCTCCCATTAAGGGTATTTTCAAATCTTTCAGTGATGCCCCCGGCGGCTTCAAGGAAGAATTGCAGGAGATACAGTGGTCTTTGGGGTTGGAATATACTTATCACGAACAGTTTTCCATTCGTGGTGGCTATCATTGGGAACATGAGAACAAAGGAAACCGCAAATATTTTTCTTTTGGTGCAGGATTCAAGATGAGTGTATTCTCGTTAGATGCTGCTTATCTGGTATCTACGGCACAGAGCAATCCGCTCGACCAGACACTTCGTTTTACGTTAGGTTTTGATCTGGATGGGATAAAGGACTTGTTCGGACGTCGCAGAAGATGAATCAGCTACGAGCTACGCGTTACGGGCTACAAGTGCCTTGCGGCAGAAGGGGGGAGTGGTGTGTAGTGTATTATTAGCTGTATATATCGGACGCGCAGCATCTATATACCGGATGCGTTGCACCTATATATCGGATGTGTAGTATCTATATATCCAACGTTACCGATATATAGATGCTAAAAGAGGAATCGGACTTGCCTGAAATTAGATTGCTTGTTGTGGATGATAATAAGCAATCTAATCATTCATAACATTGCTTATTCTGGATCATAAGACTGCTTGTTTTCAGATGTTATTCAATACATTGAGTGTTTTTTCTTCTTTCAGTCTTTCAGCTTATCTCAAACTCCCTGTTCATCGGCATTCCGGCTGAAATATACCTGAAACAGCTATAAAGCTGGAAGTTTCAGCCGGAATGCCGATGAATAGGGGGAGTCAGTGAGAACTGAAAGAACGGGAAGAGTTTTTTTCAAAAATAGAGGATGTCGGATGATGGTTCATTTTATTCAGAACCGTACGTCAACGTTTCCGGTGAATTCCTGCCAAAAGCCTCATGAAACTTTCCATTTCAGATATTTATTCCGTATTTTTGTCCGTGAAGATCTATTGTTAAACCGAGAAAGAAATCCGTATGAGGAAACTAAAGGTGTTTTTGGCAGTCTTGTTAGCATCCCTATCCCTGCATGTCCATCCCAGTGAAATTGATTCTTTGCTTCGTGAACTTGATATGTCTATCAGAAACCGTCCTCAATATACCCTGAAACGTCAGGAACAAATAGATGCCTTGCAACGAAAACTCCGGCTGTCTCATTCCGATCAGGAGCGTTATGATCTTTACCGCGAATTATTCGGCAAATATCGCTCTTACCGTATGGACTCGGCTCTATGGGTGGCCAATCAGCGCGTAGAACTTGCCAAGCGCATGAAGAATCCCCTTTATATTCGTTCGGCTGAACTGAATATAGCCGAAGTAATGATAGGAGTAGCCATGTATAAGGAAGGGCTGGAAATACTGGATGGAATCAAGTCCGCTGATCTGGACGCTTCCGGCGTTTCCTATTATTATTATCAGTATCACCAGGTTTATACGCTGATGGCGGATTATGCTTTCTCTGATCAGATGAAAGAACATTACCGGGGGTTGGCATACCAATATAAAGATTCTATTATCAGTATGCGCCGTCCCGGTTCACAGGGTTATCTGTTGATGATGAGTGAGAAATTGCTGTATGAAGAAAAGTATGATGAGGCCATAGAGATACTGAAAAGTTGCTACAAGACACATGAAGAGAAGGGATACAGTGTTGCCATTCCTTCTATCGGTCTCGCCAATGCTTATGCCTTTATGGGCAATACTGAATTGCAGAAGAAATATCTGGCTATTTCGGCTATTGCCGATATTCAAGCGGCAACGAAGGAATACATCTCCTTGTGGAAGTTAGCGAATCTTCTGTTTCAGGAAGGAGAAATAAAACGTGCTTATACTTATATAGAATGTTCTATGCAAGATGCCACCTTCTGCAATGCACGCTATCGTACGCAGGAGATTTCGGAACTGCTTCCCGTTATCAGCCGGACGTACGAAAACAAGTTGAAGGAGGAGAAAACACAAATGGTTGCCCTGGTCATTCTGACATCTGTCCTGCTGGTCATATTGCTGATTGCTCTGATGTTCATTTTCTATCAGATGAAGCGGCTGAATGTAGCCCGGAAAGCGGTGAACACTATGAATGAGGAACTTAAACATATCAATTCTGATCTGCATACACTGAATGATAAGTTGCAGGAATCCAATCAGGTGAAGGAAGAATATATCGGCTATGTATTCAATATGTGCTCTCTATATATCAACAAGCAGGAAGAACAACGGAAAATGCTTGCCCGTAAAATCAAGACCGGGCAATTGGATGATTTGTATAAGACTGTCAATTCCTCTTCTTTTGTTGCCAATGAGTTGAAAGAATTCTTCTACACGTTCGATAGTGTGTTCCTGAAACTCTATCCTAAGTTCATAGAACAGTTCAATACTTTACTTCAGGAAGATGAACGCATCTGTCCGAAGGAAGGTGAATTGCTGACCCCCGAGTTGCGCGTCTTTGCTCTGATCAGATTGGGTATTACAGATAGTGGGAAGATTGCGAACTTCCTTCATTATTCTGCCCAGACGGTGTACAACTATCGTCTGAAAGTGCGGAACAAATCTTTGCTTTCCAAGGATGAATTTATGGAAGCTGTGCAGCAAATAGGCTAATAAAACCTCTTTCTTTTTTCCTCAAATGTCTACTTAAATCTACTTTCCTGACTCATGTAGGGAAGTGGCTTTGTATTGTATTTCAATTACTTATCATTTTAAAGCGTCTACTTATATCTACTTTACTCATCTACTCAGATCACTTCCCCTGAAAGTTATGCTCTACCTTTGCCGTAGAAATTAAAGTTAACAATAGATTTTCTTTGGGTATTGGTTTTTATCAGGTAAACAGGTTACACGAGGATTATAGAAAAAAAGTCTGTGCCGTGTGCGGGCGAACAGAGATTCGCCCCTACAGGTACAGAGGTAAGAGAAAATTATTTTTTTATTAATTATAATAATAACCTTATGAAAAACATTTTTAGACTTGTCAAGGGACTTCTCCCTTTGTTGGGATTACTACTATCCCTGTCGCTTTCAGCACAAGACATCGTGGTGAAAGGGCATGTGAAGGATGCTACCGGTGAATCGGTTATCGGAGCTAACATTCTTATTAAAGGTACTTCTATAGGTACTATTTCCGATGTGGACGGCAATTTTACACTGAAGGCGGCTACCGGAAATGTACTTACCGTCACCTGTATCGGTTATAAAGGACAGGAAATCACCGTGACAGACAAACCTCTCATTGTAGTTACCATGCAGGAAGACAGCGAGTTGCTGGACGAAGTTGTAGTCATCGGCTACGGACAGGTGAAGAAAGGCGACGTGACCGGATCTTTGCTGACTGTGAAACCGGATGAGCTGAACAAAGGTAAGCAATTGACTGCTGAAGATGCTCTGGTGGGTAAAGTTGCCGGTGTGAATATCGTGCCGGGCAATGGTGCACCGGGTAGCGGCGGTACCATCCGTATCCGTATGGGAGCCTCTTTGTCGGCAGATAATGATCCGCTGATTGTTATCGATGGAGTACCCGTAAGCAATACTTCTATCAGTGCCATCAATCCGAACGACATTGCTTCCTTTACAGTATTGAAGGATGCTTCTGCCACAGCTATTTACGGTTCGCGTGCTTCCAATGGTGTCATCATCATCACTACCAAGAAGGGAAGTGCTGACGGTACCTCCCGTCCCTCCTTCAACTATAACGGAAACATGACAGTAAGCAATGTATATCAGTATATGGATGTACTGTCTACTGAAGAATTCCGTCAGGCTTTTGCCGAGCATGCCAATGCTCCGGAGACTTTCAAGCTGGGCAATGCAGATGTAGACTGGCAGAAAGAAATCTATCGCGTGGCACTGGGTACGGATCATAACTTGTCCATGACCGGAGCTTTGAAGAATATGCCTTACCGTGTATCCGTAGGATATACTAACCAGAATGGTACATTGAAGAATAATAACTACGAGCGTATCAACGCCAGTGTAGGTCTGTCTCCGAAGTTCTTTGATAAACATCTTTCTGTAGATATCAACGTCAAGGGAAGTATTGAGAATAATCAACCGGTTTCAACAGGCGTGATTGGCAGTGCCATCTCTTTTGATCCTACCCGTCCTGTTTACGAAGACTATGAAGGTAATGTAGGTCTGGGATATTATACATGGATGAATGGCGGTAAACCCATCACGCTGGCCGCTGCGAATCCGGTTGCCGATCTGGAACTGGCTGACAAACTCGAAAAAACAAAACGTTCTATCGGTAACATTGCCCTCGACTACAAGGTGCACGGATTGGAAGACCTGCGCTTCAATCTGAATATGGGCTATGACATCCAGAAGAATGACAATCGTGAAAATGTGCCCGATCTTGCTCCCTCCATGTACACTGGAAATCAGAATGACGGTACGGGCAAACGCTATAAATACCATCAGACCAAGCGCAACACCTTGCTCGATTTCTATGCCAATTACGATAAGGAACTGAAAGATCATCACATCAATGTCATGGGTGGTTATGGCTGGCAACGTTTCTGGTATAAGAATAATAGTGTAACCACCGACACCGAAGGCAAAGAACTGGCTACCCCCCAGCATGCCGAAGCTGAACTTTACCTACTTTCTTTCTATGGACGTGTAAACTACTCCTGGAAACAACGCTACATGTTGACGGCTACTCTGCGTGCAGATGCTTCTTCACGTTTTTCTCCCGATAACCGTTGGGGGTATTTCCCTTCAGTTGCGGCAGCCTGGCGTGTGAACGAAGAGGCTTTCCTCTCTAACTTCAAAGCCTTGTCCGATTTGAAACTCCGTTTGAGCTACGGCCAGACCGGTCAGCAATCCATCGGTTCATACTATCAGCACCTGCCGACTTATACGGCATCTTATGACGAATCCCGCTATTACTTCGGTGATCAATGGTACACTACTTACCGTCCCAATGGCTACGATGCCAACATCAAGTGGGAGACTACCGAAACTTATAATATCGGTATCGACTATGGTTTCCTGAACAACCGTATCTCCGGTACGATTGATTACTACTGGCGTACTACCAAAGACCTGCTGAATAAGATATTCGTTCCTGCCGGAAGCAACTTTACCAATATGATTGAAACCAATATCGGTAATATGAAGAGTAAAGGTCTGGAAATCGGTATCAACGTGATTCCTGTGAAGAACAAGGATTGGGAATGGACTGTCAGCGGTAATTTTACCTGGAATACTTCCGAAATTACAAAGCTGAACACCATTGACCGTGAAGACAACTATGTGAAGACAGGTAATGCCGGCGGTACGGGTAAATATCTGCAAGTCCACATGGTAGGCGAAACTCCGAATACTTTCTACCTGTTGCAACAGGCTTATGACGATAATGGTAAGCCGCTGGATGGCAAATATATCGCAAAAGATGGTTCCGTCACCAGCAGCGAAGAAGATGCCAACAAGTACGTGACCGGCAAAAGCTCCAAAGCTCCTTACTACTGCGGTCTTTCTACCCGTCTGACATACAAGAACTGGGATTTGGGTATCAACGGACATGGAAGCTTCGGTGCTTATGTTTATAACTATGTGAAAGCCTCCGATTCTTTGGACGGACTTTATGGCGGAACCGGCGTTTCCAGCAATATTCTGCGTTCTACCCTTGAAACCGGATTTACGCAGGATCGCATCTATACCGATTACTTCCTGGAGAAAGGCGACTTCTTCCGTATCGACAACATTACGTTAGGACATACCTTCGATAAGTTGTGGAACGAAAAGACCTCTCTTCGTCTCTCTTTCACCGTGCAGAATGTATGTACACTGACAGGCTATAGCGGTCTTGACCCGGAAATTTATAGCGGTATCGATAAGAACATCTATCAGCGCCCGCGTATGTTCATGCTGGGAGTAAATCTTAATTTTTAATTCATGAAAAATCAGAAAACAATGAAAACGAAATATTTCAAGTTAGCAAGTATATGTCTGGTATCTCTCTTCCTTCTTTCTTCTTGTCTGGGAGATTTGGATACATTGCCTTTGGACGACAATGAATTGGTGGGCGAGAAGGTTTATTCTACGCCTGAGGGATACATCGGAGTATTGGCAAAGTGTTACGCCAGCCTTATCCAGACCGGACAAAAGGGTGGTGATGGCGGAAACGGCGACGTGCCGGGTATTGATGAAGGTTATAGTGGCTATACACGTGCTCTGTTCTATTTGCAAGAGGCTTGTACGGATGAGATCGTTTTCCATTCCGGTGGCAGTCATGGAAGTTTGTCACTGTTGTATATGAACTGGGACCCTTCGACAAAGATTATTTGCTATTCATATTATCGTCTGTATATGGCCATTAACTACTGTAATGAGTTCTTGCGCGAAAGTACGGAAGGGAAATTGAAAGACCGTGGCGTATACGATGCTTTGCAGGCTGAAATGCCTTATTACCGTGCTGAAGCACGCTTCATCCGTGCTTATTGCTACAGCATGATTTGCGACTTGTACGGTTCGGGTCCTTTCATTGATGAAACGATGGATGTAGGTACGATTCCTCATCAGAAGACCCGCCAGGAAATCTACGACTATGTGATTTCCGAAACGGAAGAGCTGACAACCTTGCTGAAAGAACCGAAGCGGAATGAATATGGCCGTGTGGATCGTGTATCGGCTTGGTTTCTCCTGGCACGTGTCTATCTGAATGCCGAAACATGGGTAGGCAAGAATGAATATACCAATGCTTATAAATATGCCAAAAAAGTGATTACGGAAGGTAATTATCCGCTGGCTTCTGATTACCGTCACATCTTCCTGGCAGATAACAATACTTGCTCCGAAATCATCTGGCCTTTGGTGCAGGATGCTGACTATGCACAGAGCAGTGCCGGAACCAACTTTCTGATTAAAGCATTGATGAATGGTCCGATGGATAGCTATGTAAAAACCGGAGTAGGTAGCCGTGGTTGGGGTAATGCCCGTGTGAAGGTGGCGCTTGTAGATAAGTTTGATGAGGCTGACCAAACCTTCTATGAAAATGATCCTTGGGGAGATAATAAGAAAGATAAGCGTGCACAGTTCTTTACTATCGGTCATACAAAGGAAACCTGGGTAGAAGGTAAGGCTTTCCAGAAGACTTTTGAGAATGGTTATGCGTGCATCAAATGGAGAAATGTAACCAAGGACCGTAAGGAATTGGTAGATGGCGGTACTAAGTATTCGTCTGTAGACCTCCCGATGTTCCGTACGGCAGATGCTTACCTGATGGCTGCTGAGGCTATTCTTCGCGGGGCTGCGGAAGGCACGCGTGCTGAGGCGCTGGGTTATGTGAATGAAATCAGAGACCGTGCTTATATGTCCGGCAACTATGGTGACGGGGTATCCGGTCGTATTACCGACGGCCAGTTGAATCTGGACTTCATTCTAGATGAAAGAGCCCGTGAGATGAATATGGAGTTGGTGCGTCGCACAGACCTGATCCGCTTTGGCAAATTCACAAAAGGATATAACTGGGACTGGAAAGGTAGCAGCGACGGTGAAGTTGGTACGTATGTGGGTAAAGATGTGAACGATAAGTACAAATTGTATCCCATTCCGCAAGATGAGTTTACCACGAACCCGTATCTGACACAGAATCCGGATTATCAGAAATAAGGATGAAGGTTGATTCATTACCATAGGGTTATGAGCTAAATGATAAATAATCTTTTAGACGCGGATGACACGGATGACGCGGATTTTTTTTATTCACGTTTATAGCGCAGCTTTTTAAATCCGCGTTATCCGTGTCATCTGCGTCTAAAAAATAATATACCGAATGGCGCTAATCACTTATCACCAAACACTAATCACTTTTGTTCTTTTCTTTTCCGTTTTTACTAATACAATAATAAATACATTAAAAATAACAACTTGTTTATGAGAATGAAACGAACTCTTTTTTCAATCGTCCTGTTAGCCGCTTTGGCTGTGCAAGGCTTATATGCACAAGCCACACGCGAAGAAATCTTCAATGATATTGCAACGACAGGTGGTGTATATTACGCTTACCCCGGTCCTTCGGGCGTCCAGACCAAGGCTCCGAAAGGTTATGAACCATTCTATATCAGTCACTATGGCCGTCATGGTTCCCGCTGGCTAATTGCGGATGAAGACTACGTCCGCGTGATGGAAGTCTTTGAGAAAGCCCATGCAGCCGGAGCATTAACCGATTTGGGCGAAGATGTCCGTAAACGTCTGGACATTGTCTGGGCAGATGCCAAAGGACACGGCGGCGACCTCAGTCCGGTAGGAGTGAAGCAACAACGAGGCATTGCTGAACGTATGTATCAGGCATTCCCTGAAGTATTTAAAGGCGAACCGCAAATGTCTGCCCGCTCTACCGTAGTTATCCGTTGCGTGCTCAGCATGGATGCATTCTGCGAACGCCTGAAGGAATTCAACCCGAAGATGCGGATTGAGCGCGAATCCAGCAATAAATATATGGATTACCTAAATTTCCATACACAGGAAGCTATGAAGTTTACTTCACGCAAAGGGCCTTGGTATGAGGAATTCCGTAAGTTCGAAGAAGAACATGTCCGTCCGGAACGTCTGATGAATACACTGTTCAATAGCAAAGAGTATATTCGTAAGAATGTGAATCCTGAAGAACTGATGCGCGGTCTGTATTGGGTTGCTTCTGATATGCAGAACGTGGAACCGGAGGTTTGTTTTTATGATATCTTTGAGAAGCAGGAATTGTTTGATATCTGGCAGATACATAACTATAAGAACTATGTATGCGACGGCCCTTCGCCCATGACGAACGGACTGATGCTGGCAAACGCTAAATCTCTGGTTGAGAATATCATGGACTCAGCAGACGCGGCGATTGCCTCCGGTACAAACTCGGCCACTTTCCGCTTCGGACACGACGGTAATGTTATTCCTCTGGTAGGCTTGCTGAGACTGGAGAACTGTTATAATGAAGAGTCCGATCCAGCTAAATTCTATCAGGCATGGTGTAACTTCAAAATGGTGCCTATGGCTGCCAATGTGCAGATTGTTTTCTTCCGTAAGAAAGGCAGTGCAGACGATATCATCGTGAAGTTCATGCTGAACGAGAAAGAAGTGAGTATCCCGGTGAAGACCGACATCGCTCCTTTCTATCACTGGAAGGACGTCAGGGCATTCTACAAAGACCTGTTGTCCCAACTGCCGGATAGACCGTAAATCATAAGGAATACGGAATAGAACGCAAATTACACAGGTTACGCAATTTCTTTCAGGCCTCCTATCGGTTGCCTTATATAAGACGAAAAATTGCGTAATTTGTGTAATTTGCGTTCTGTCTTTATTCCCCACTTGCTTTTTTTTCCGTACTTTCGTGCATTCATCCAATAAAATAAAAGAAGAACGATATGAAAATACGTGTAGGCTTTGGCTTCGATGTACACCAGTTGGTGGCAGGACGTGAACTCTGGTTAGGCGGTATCCGCCTGGAGCATGAGAAAGGATTACTCGGACATTCGGATGCCGACGTGCTGATTCATACCATTTGCGATGCCTTGCTGGGAGCCGCCAATATGCGTGATATCGGTTATCATTTTCCCGATACCGCAGGAGAGTTCAAGGACATAGACAGCAAAATATTACTGAAGAAAACCGTAGAACTGATTGCAACCAAAGGCTATTCCGTGGGCAACATTGATGCAACCATCTGTGCAGAACGCCCCAAACTGAAATCCCATATTCCCGCCATGCAGCAGACGCTTGCCAAAGTAATGGGAATAGATGAAGACGACATCTCCATCAAAGCTACTACTACGGAAAAGCTTGGTTTTACCGGTCGCGAAGAAGGTATCTCAGCTTATGCAACAGTTTTGATAACCAAAGAATAATACTGATTTCAACCTAATAAACTACCTAAAAACTAATTACTAACAACATGAAGAGAATTTCTTTAACCCTTTGTCTGGCTTTTCTGACAGTTCTGTTCTGCCAGGCACAGGTTGCCCCCTTAAAGTTTAACAAGAACGGAGAGTTTAAAATCGTCCAGTTTACCGACATCCATTTTCAGTATCACAATCCAGCTTCAGCCATTGCCTTGAAGCGTATCAATGAAGTTCTGGATGCCGAACGTCCCGATTTGATTGTTTTTACCGGAGATGTAGTTTATGCACCGCCTGCTGATACAGCCATGCGAGCCGTACTTGATTGTGCTTCCTCCCGTAAGATACCTTTTGTCGTGACTTTCGGTAACCATGATAACGAACAAGGCAAAACGCGTGCCGAATTATACGATATAATCCGTTCCATGCCTTACAACATCCAGCCCGACCGTGGTAGTGTTGAGTCTCCCGACTACGTCCTCACCGTGAAATCTTCGGATGGCAAGAAAGATGCTTCAGTGCTCTATTGCCTGGATTCTCACTCGTACTCCAAATTACCGGATGTGAAAGGGTATGACTGGCTTACCTTTGATCAGGTGAACTGGTATCGTCAACAAAGTGCAGCTTTTACCGCTAAGAATAACGGAAAGCCTTTGCCTGCTTTGGCATTCTTCCACATCCCGCTGTCCGAATACAACGAAGCAGCTTCTGATGAGAACGCCATCCTTTATGGTACGCGTATGGAGAAAGCTTGTTCAGCTGCTATTAATACCGGTATGTTTGCCGCTATGAAGGAAGCAGGTGATGTAATGGGTACTTTTGTCGGACATGACCATGATAATGACTATTCAGTCATGTGGAAAGGTATCGTACTGGCTTATGGACGTTTCACAGGTGGTAATACGGAATATAACCATCTATCTAACGGTGCACGCGTAATTGTGTTGAAGGAGGGAGAACGTACCTTTACTTCCTGGATACGCCTGAAAGGTGGTGAGTTAAAAGATAAAACAGTCTATCCCGACAGCTATGTGAAGGATGACTGGCGTAAACGTCCGCTGGTTACGGAGTAACCTTTCTGAAGAGAACATTCTTATATACTATGCAAAAGATGCCATCTTTAACAGCAAAAGATGCCATCTTATGTAACGAAAGATGCCACCTTTTACATCAAAAGATGGCATCTTTTACATCAAGCCTCAGAATGTTCTATGTCTTTACCCTTAGTCTTCTTGTTCTGCGGAAGTAATCCGCTTACCGTTCACCTCTACGTTGTCGAGCGTTAAGTTCACTACATTGTCCATCTGTATGGCTTTCGGTGCCTGTTTTACCTTTATGTTCCGCAGGGTGATATTATAAAGTTTAGCTTCCGGTAATCCGTTTGCCATGAGTGCTACGCTGTCCACGCGGTTGCAAGTTACATCTTCTATGCAGATATTGCGGAAGAGTGTCGGATGATTTCCACCGCGGTATCCGTGGTAGTTCGTACGGAAATTAATCACTCCCCACAGGCAGACGTCCGCTTCTATCCGGCGCATGTTTAGATTTTCAAAGTAACCGCCACGGTCCAGATTTGATTTGAAGTAAATGCCATTGCGGCAACTGTCTATCTTGCAATCCTCGATAAAGATGTTCCGTACGCCACCGGACATTTCACTACCGATGGTAATGGCCCACCGGGCGAAGTGGCAGTTACGGATAATCACATTTTCCGTGGCTTGGCCGATGCGCCAGCCATCCTGGTCGCGTCCTGATTTTATGGCGATACCATCATCTCCCACATTGAAGTCCATGTTCTCAATCAGTACGTTCGTGCTTGATTCCGGATCACAACCATCGTTGTTGTAGTTGTTACTGTCTATATATACATTGCGTACGGTGACATTGTCGCAGAATACAGGATGGATAATCCAGAATGGAGAATCGTAGATCTGTACATCTTCTACAAGTACATTCTTGCAGCCGTAGAATTGTATCATGCATGGGCGCAGGTAATATCCCTCTCCGAATACGCGTTCGTATACCGGGATGGAATCGATACCCATCTGGCGCAAGCGATCCAGGGCAGGACCTTGCAGGGCGTGCCAACCATTGAAAGTTACAGCTCCGTTGCCGTCAATCGTGCCTTTGCCGGTCAGGGCGACATTGGTGCACTGGTAGGCATAGATGAAAGGGGAGTAGTTGAAACATTCCGTTCCTTCCCATTTGGTCAATACCATGGGGAGATAGTCAGAGGCCACGGTCGAGAATTCCAGACGTGCGCCATCTGCAACGTGCAGGTTTACATTACTTTTCAGCAGGATGGCGCCTTTGCTGAAATAGTTTCCGGCAGGGATGAGAACGGTGCCGCCACCATTTGTATTACATTGATTGATGGCCTCCAATATGGCAGGTCGGCTGTCAAAACTCGTATCGCTTTTTGCCCCGTAGGCAGTTACGTCATATATACTGTCCGGAAAAGTAGGCGGAACAATGTTCTTCAGGATTTCGGGAACTTTTGCCCATTCACCGGATTCTTTGCGGGTAGTTGCAGTGCTGCTACATGCCGCCCATAGAATGGGGAGTAGACAGGCTAAAAAAGCTAATTTCTTCATGGTATTCAATATAAATAATGTGTGTGGCAAAAATACCTGTTTTTTTTGTAAGATCAACGCCGCTGTATTGTATTAATTATTATTTTTGTACAATTGGTAATCTTAAAAAGTCAAATCATGAAACACGGGCTATTTATTTTCTGCATGCTTATTTCTTTATGCTTCCCGATGGCTTTTTCACAACAAGCTACTACTGTAATTAAGCCTGACCTGAAGTATGGCAAACCCTCCAAGGAGGAGCTATCACTGGAGACATACGCTCCTGACACTACCGCAGTGGCAGTTTATCTGTTTCATAAAGGCAAGAGCGGTTTTACTTATAATGATAAATTTGAATTGTATACGGAACATTGGGTACGCATCAAGATATTGAAGCCGCAAGGTGTTTCACAAGCTGATGTAGCCATTCCTTATTATGCGCCTTCTGACAGAGATAAGGAGAAAGACCGCATCTCCGATCTGGACGGATGTTCCTATAATCTGGAAAATGGGAAACTTGTTAAAACCCGTCTGAAGCGGGAGCTCGTTTCCGATGAGAGGCTGAATACCTATCACAGAGTACTGAAGTTTTCATTGCCTGCTGTCAAGGTCGGGACAGTTATCGAATATCACTATAAAATGACTTCCGACCATTCCGTACACATAGACAACTGGATGATGCAGGAAGAAATTCCCGTAGTATACAATCAATACGAAATAACTATTCCTCATGTATTTGTATATAATATAGAGTTTAGAGGGCGCCAATATATAGATGTTCTGGAAGAGAAAGGTTCGGTACAAGCCGCACAACATACAACAAGTGGCGTAGCGAGAGTGTCGAATGACTTTACTATTTCGGCACAGAAACTTACGTTTACTTCCCAAAATCTGCCTGCCATCCGCCAGGATGAATCTTTTTGCTGGTGTCCGGAAGATTATAGAATACAGGTTAGTTTCGATTTGCAAGGAACCAATTATCCGGATGAAGGCTACAAACCTTATAGCCAGAACTGGGAGGATGTGGATAAACAACTGACCCGGGAGGAGAACGAAGGCTTTGGTAAACACTTGTTGTGGAAAAGCCCGTACCTTGAAGAGATTCGGCAACTCAACCAATCGGGCAATTTGACTTTTAATCAAAAAGTTATAGGTGTTTTCCAATTGCTGAAGCAAAAGTTGTCTTGGAATGGAGAGTATAAACTTTACAGTGAGAATCTGGAGAAGGTACTTAAAGCCGGAACCGGCAGTAATGCCGATTTGAATTTTATTTTTATCAGTATGCTCAGAAGCTACGGCATCAAGGCCTATCCTGTCGTCATGAGCCGGCGTTCCGGGGGAATGTTGCCGTCTAACTTTCCCTCTCTTCAGAAATTGAACACTTTCGTAGTGGCTATTTATGATGAGGCAAGAGGAAAGTATGTTTATCTGGATAGTTCGATGGAGGTACCGGCTCTCAATGTGCTGCCCATTGAATTGTCGGTGACCAAAGCACGTATGCTTTCTGCCGATATACCGGAAAAACAAAAGTGGGTGAACTTGCAGGAAATATCTACCAATCAAGTTTTCATGAAAATCAGTGCTAATACCCGGGAGAATCTGATAACCGGACGTCGGACCACCATTCTGAAGGGACATCA
This sequence comes from Bacteroides sp. 14(A), assembly GCF_000526555.1. Classification (NCBI taxonomy): domain Bacteria; kingdom Pseudomonadati; phylum Bacteroidota; class Bacteroidia; order Bacteroidales; family Bacteroidaceae; genus Bacteroides; species Bacteroides sp. 14(A). The sequence goes on from NZ_JAGH01000001.1 coordinate 556,243, forward strand.
AGCTTTAGAACACCGGAAAGAGAACCAGGCGAAAGACTCTCTTGTGAATAAGCAGGAATTGATGAAAGAAAAACTGACGGTTACCAATCTGAAGTTAACAGATAAGGAAGATGACTTCACAACTATACAGGAAGAATTTGATTTTGTACTTGAGGCGGAAAAGTCGGATGACCATATATATATTAATCCGATTCTTTTTCCGCAATTGACAAAGAACCCGTTTATACAATCGGAGCGGATCCTTCCGGTAGAGTTCCCTTATCCGTCAAAAGTCACTCTCTCTTGTGCGCTGACGCTTCCTGAAGGTTATGAGGTGGAAGAAATCCCCCACACGCAAGTGATAAAGACTGAAGACAGCAAGCTACAATGCAAATATGCAATCCAAAGAAACAGGAACAACGTCATTGTGAATTATACATTCATTTTGTCTTCCTCGGTCGTGCCTTCCGAATATTATGGACAGTTGCAGCAGATATGGAATAAGGCGGTGGAGATGAATCAGGCTCTCATTGTACTGAAAAAGGAGCTTCCGAAGGATTAAATTATCTTTCTTCGTAAAACCTTATTCCTTCATGTGTGGTACATCAGCGATAAATTCATTAGTTTTGCCGAAAGAAAAAATGAAAGATATGGATAAGATAAGAACCGGATTGGCTGCCTTTGGAATGTCGGGACAAGTATTTCATGCTCCTTTTATTTCCACAAATCCTCATTTTGAGTTGACTGCTGTCACTGAGCGTAGTAAAGAATTGTCACGGGCGAAGTATCCGCAATCCCGTATTGTGCGTAGTTTTGATGAGTTGATAGGGATGGAAGAACTGGAGTTAGTGGTAGTGAATACCCCTGACAGTTCCCATTACGAATATGCCCGTCGTGCTCTCGAAGCCGGAAAACATGTTATCGTTGAAAAACCTTTCACCACTACTGTAGAGGAAGGTGAAGAACTCGTAGCCCTTGCTGCGGAAAAAGAACTGACCTTAAGTGTTTACCAGAATCGTCGTTGGGATTGTGATTTCCTGACCGTGAAAGAAATATTGGCTCAGGGATTGTTGGGCCGTCTGGTCGAATTTGAATCAACCTTTCCCCGCTACCGGAATTTCATCAAGCCGAATACCTGGAAAGAAACCGGCGAGAATGGTGGTGGTCTGACTTATAATCTGGGTGCCCATGTCATCGACCAGGCTGTTCAACTATTTGGTATGCCCGAAGCTGTATTTGCTGATATTGCAACTTTACGTACCGGTGGTAAAGTAGATGATTATTTTATCATCCATCTGATGAAACCTGCCCGGATGCCGGAAGTGAAAATCACCTTGAAAGCCAGCTATCTGATGTGTGAGAATGAGCCTCGCTTTGTTCTTCATGGAACGGAAGGTTCTTATGTGAAGTATGGTCTTGATCCTCAAGAGGCGGATCTGACTAAAGGTGTGTTGCCGGATACTCCGCATTGGGGAGAAGAGGATGAATCCCAATGGGGAATACTCCATACAGAAAAAGATGGTAATGTGGTGCGGAAACCTTATCCGACCCTTCCCGGAAACTACGCTGCTTTTTATGAGAATATTTATCAGCATATCCGGAATGGAGCGGTGTTGCAAAGTGATGCGTGCGGAGTGCTTGGCGTTATCCGCCTGATTGAGGCGGCATGGGAGAGTAGCCGTACAGGGAATGTTATAAAGTTGTAATTTGGCTTATGGATAAGAAAGCAATCGTCCTTTCCGTTGCCGGTTCCGACAGTTCCGGTGGCGCGGGCATACAGGCAGATCTAAAAGCTATCTCGGCACTTGGAGGTTATGCAGCTACTGCTATCACAGCCATTACAGTGCAGAATACATTGGGTGTGCAAGCTGTTCATCCTGTTGCGGCAGAGCTGGTAGGCCAACAGATGCAGGCGGTGATGGAAGACTTGCAACCGGATGCCATTAAAATAGGTATGACTGGAAACGTAGAGATTATCTATGAAATAGTACGGATACTGCGTCGCTATTCTTCCCGGAAAGTGGTTTTCGATCCGGTGATGGTTTCTACCAGCGGGCATAGTCTGATGACGGATGAGGCATTGGAAGCCATTCGTACTAAGTTGATTCCGAAAGTAACTCTCGTAACTCCTAATCTGCACGAAACAGAAGTATTGTTGCAACAACCGGTTCAGACGATTGATGAAATGGAGGATGCCGCATGCCGGTTATTCGAAAAATATCACTGTGCTTTTCTTATTAAAGGAGGTCATCTGACCGGTCATGAAATGTGCGATGTACTTTATGACGGAAAAGAACTGAATATCTTTGGTGGCAGGCGTATTCATTCCGCCAACCTGCACGGTACGGGATGTACGCTTTCATCCGCCATTGCCACTTTTCTGGCGCAAGGATCATCCTTGTATGAAGCAGTGGAACAGGCCAAAGAATACATTTCCTATGCTATTGAAGCCGGGAAAAATTTACGTATAGGGCAGGGGAATGGTCCTTTGTGGCATTTCCCGTTTCCGACGCCTCCGGTAAATGAAGGATAGAAAAATGAAACTAATTATTATCACCTCTCCGGATTTTATTCCGGATGAAGCACGCATCGTCACTGAATTATTTAAAGCCGGACTGGACTTGCTGCATGTACGCAAACCGGATGCGGATGTTCATGCGGTAGAAAATCTGCTGCAAGGTATTGCTCCGGAATATAGAACCCGGATTGTCATTCATGATTTTTTCTTTTTAAAAGATAAGTATCTTTTAGGCGGAATTCACTTGAATTCCCGTCATCCGGAGGCACCAGCAAATTATGAGGGAATACTGAGTCGTGCCTGTCATAGCTTGGAAGAAGTGGAAACTACAGTCTCCCGGTTCAATTATGTGCTTATGAGTCCTGTTTACGATAGCATTTCCAAACAGGGATATCGTTCGGGATATTCAAAGGATGAGTTGAAACAAGCACAGGAAAGCGGGGTCATCCATGAAAAGGTAGTAGCCTTAGGCGGAATAAGTGAGGTGAACCTTGCGGAAATAAAGTCTCTTGGCTTTGGCGGTGCAGCTTTATTAGGAGATATCTGGAACCGTTACCATACGTGGAAAGATGCCGAAGAGTTGCTTGCTCATTTCAGGAGGCTGAAAAAGATTGCGTAGATTCTTATTGAAAGTACACATGAAGTGGTTTACAATAGGTTTTATATGCCGGGTTATCTCTAAAAATGCGTGTGAGATTTTATTTGAAGTATAATTTGATCAGGCAGGGATTATCGTCTTCTTGCCGGTTCCTCAATTTCTGATACTCTGTTGGAGGTAATACGGACTGATATGCTTCAAACTCCTCGCTGAAGGCAAACTGCACAATATATTCTTCTTCAAAAGTTTCCGGCCTTACTATTATGCCTTCTTTAGATTCTCTAAATAAAAAGCATTTATCATCTATTTTGCGATAGAAAACGTTTTTTAAAGTCAGATTCGGAAACCAGCCATATGACAAATTAACGTAAAAGAACTTGCTGTTTTGATACTGCGCTCTTAATAGATAAGGTATAGTATTATCTTTTATGTATTGGGTTATAAGGCATCCTTCTTCAGCCTGGTTATCATCGGTAAAAGTAAACTTATATTTTGAAATATCAATGTTGTCTTTACCGAAATTCCATTGATAAGCTAACCGTAGACTATCTTCCGTAATTTCATAAACTTCATTATTATGAAAGGTAGGGGCAAAATAACTCTTCCCATTGTAGGTATAAAAATTACCTACTGCTACAGAATTCAGGATGCGCGGTCCTTTCCAGAAACTGTTTGTTTCTTCTCCGGTATTGGCATCCACGATTGTGATGCAGGTTTCTTCGCAGCTATTGGGAATTGTCCATGTCATAATTTTATCTCCCATTGCTTCCATGGCTTGGTAATTGCTTTTGTCCGGTAATCTGATTTGCCTTACAAACTGACCTTCCAGGTTATAAACATAGATGCTTCCGAATGGAGAAAGTAGTTTTACCTGATTTTTTCCTTCATCAACAATCATATCATATACTTCCCTATACTCTCCGGGACCTTGTCCTTTTTTACCGATTGTATGCAAGAAGTGTCCTCTATCATCGAATACAAATACTTGAAAATTTTTCCAATCAAGAATATAATTACGGTTATTACCGACTACAATTTTCACTGGAGCTCGTAGCAGGCAGCTATCCGTTGTTTCTAACGGTATTACTTGAATAGTATCGAAAATCTCATGTACAGATATTTTGGAGGGATGTAAGTCTGCTTGTAAAACATTGCTTTGAGTATCACTCCCCATGTTGTTATTCCTGCATGAGGTTAATAAAATGCTTATTATTAAAAAAAGAATGTGTTTCATGTTGTACTAATTATTAATTAACGAGACTGTTATCAGTATGTTTACTGGGAACAAAGTTATGCAATTTTATTATTAAGCGATAATTTTGGCAAAAGAAAACACTGCATGGCAAGAAAAGAGAGGAGCGTAATAAGAATATAATATAAAGGCGAAAGATTCCCGTCTCTACAGGCGATTTATTATGTATTAATCACACTGTAGAGGCGGGAATCATACGCCTTGTATATAATAGAAATATAGCTTCTGAGAAATTACTTCTTCAGCTTCGCAATAATTTCCTCAGCTACCTTTTTACCGGACATCAACATTCCTCCAAAGATCGGTCCCATACGTGGAGTACCCGAAACGGCGGAAGCAGCCATACCGCAAACGTAAAGTCCCGGATAGATTTCCTTCGTACCGTTTACAACCTCTTCCTCTCCTGCAATTACATCCAGTGAACGTTCGCCAATTACACCACCGGTTTCGGTAGCCAGGCGACTGCCATTCTTGCGGGCTACGGTAGCGGCTATTTCGCTGTCATGGCCTGTTCCGTCTATTACTATCTTTGCAAGGATGTTCAGCGGGTCCACGTGCATACCTTCGCGCAATACAGGAGTCCAGTTTACCACTACTCCGCTTACCGTATTATTCTTGAAGATAACATCTTCTACGGAATAGCAGTTGAATACGGTGGCTCCGGCATGTACGGCATGATAAAGCAATGCAGAGGTACTCTCTACAGAGTCCATCACATATAAGCCGTCCTCATATTTCTCGTGGTTGATATTGAATTCCTTTACAATGTCAATCGCTTCTTCCTGAATCACAATCTGGTTGAACATCATGGCACCGCCCCACATACCGCCGCCGGGAGCAAGCTTACGGTCGAACTGCGCTACTTTCAATCCGGCCTTTGCCAGATAATAAGCGGCTACTATGCCCGACGGACCACCACCTACAATGGCAACGTCCAGATCAAGATTTCTCTCTAATTTTTCAAAATAGGTACTGATGATACCTTTGGATACTTTTGTTTCAATCATTTTCTTATAAGTTTAAAAAGTTATTCGTTCTCTGTATTTTCTATTTCTGCATCATAATCACAATCTTTCAGTCGTTGGCTGATGCGCATGGCACAGAAGTTGGGCCCGCACATGGTGCAATACTTCCCGTTCAGGTGGTTGGCTTCCTTGTAATATTGCAAGGCGCGTTCCGGATCGAGACTCAGATTGAACTGGTCTTTCCAGCGGAATTCATAGCGGGCTTTGCTTAAGGCATCGTCACGTACTTCGGCACCCGGATGGCCTTTGGCAAGGTCTGCGGCGTGTGCGGCAATTTTGTAAGTTACCACTCCTATGCGTACATCTTCTTTCTGCGGTAATGCAAGATGTTCTTTGGGTGTCACATAGCAAAGCATCGCTGTTCCGTACCAACCGATTTGTGCTGCGCCAATGGCACTTGTGATGTGATCATATCCCGGTGCAATATCTGTAACCAGCGGACCGAGAGTATAGAACGGTGCTCCGTGGCATTTCTCAATCTGCCGGTCCATATTTTCCCTGATCTTATGCATGGGTACGTGTCCCGGACCTTCGATGAATGCCTGTACATTTTTTGCCCAGGCGCGTTCTACCAGTTCTCCCATCGTATCCAGTTCCGCAAACTGTGCCCGGTCGTTCGCATCACGGATAGCTCCCGGACGCAAACCATCACCTAATGAAAGTGCCACATCATATTGTGCGCATATATCGCATATATCATCGAAATGCTCATACAGGAAACTCTCTTTCTGATGGATTTTACACCATTGGGAGATAATGCTTCCTCCCCGGCTCACCATTCCGCAAAGGCGGTCATTGGCATAATGAATATTCTTCAGGCGGATACCACAGTGGATTGTAAAATAATCTACCCCTTGCTCACATTGTTCGATCAGTGTATCTTTAAATAGTTCCCAGGTAAGGTTTTCCGCCTTTCCGTGTACTTTTTCCATTGCCTGATACATGGGAACAGTACCTACCGGAACAGGACAATTCCGGATAATCCATTCCCGTGTCTCGTGAATATTTTCTCCTGTAGATAAGTCCATCAGCGTATCTCCACCCCATTTACAACTCCAGACGGCCTTTTCCACTTCTTCTTCAATCGTGGAAGAGGTAGCTGAATTTCCGATATTTGTATTAATCTTTACGAGGAACTTTGAACCGATAATCATAGGTTCAGCTTCGGGATGGTTGATGTTGGCGGGTAAGGCGGCATGTCCTGCCGCAATTTCATCACGCACAAACTCCGGTGTGATGTAAGTTTCTATACCCAACTGTTGGCAGTTCATATTCTCACGGATGGCTACATATTCCATTTCCGGTGTTACGATACCTTGTTTGGCATAGTACATCTGCGTAATCTGCTTGCCTGCTTTGGCACGATAAGGCAAAGTGATATGATCAAAACGCAGGGAGTCAAGGCTTTTGTCTGCCAGACGCATCTTTCCATATTCGGAGCTGATTTCCGTCAACCGTTCTACATCCCGTTCCTGTATCCACGGTTCGCGGAGGCGTGGCAAACCTTTCTTTAAATCTACCTTCTGTTCCGGATCACTGTATGCGCCGCTTGTATCATATATGTAGACGGGCGCATTCTCCGTCATAACTTTTTTCCCGTTTTCCACTACTACGGTAGGGGTAAGGTTCACTTTTCGCATCCCAACTTTCAGATAAGGATGGAGTTGCCCCTGCATATAAACTTTCTCGGATTCGGGATAAGTAATTTTTGTTTTATCTTCCATGGTTCACTAATTGATTTCTATTGGGTCAGTCGTATAATTGTTTCCATTTCACGTACCGGATTCTCAGCTTTTAGAATACCGCCGCTCAATGCTATTCCGCTCAGTCCTGATGCTTTCAGGGATGGGATGTCCTCACGTGTGATTCCACCGATGGCAACGACAGGAATTGTTATTCCTTTTTCGCGCATTTGCGTCAGGATGGAATGATAACCTTCCAGCCCCAGAATGGGTGATAACTTTTGTTTGGTAGTTGTGAAGCGGAAAGGACCGCAACCGATGTAGTCGGCGCCATCAGTGGCATGTTGCCGGATGTCCTCGAACGTGTTGGCTGTTCCGCCAATAATGAAATCTTTGCCCAGTCTTTCCCTTGCTTCTTTTATCGGCATATCCAGTTTTCCTAAGTGGACACCGTCCGCGCCAATCTGTTTCACCAGTTCCACGTGGTCATCAATGATGAACGTGGCTCCGTATTGGCGGCAGAGTTCCTGCACTTGCACGGCTGTGGCTTTCAGCTCTTCTGAAGAAGCATCCTTCATCCGAAGCTGAACCCAGCGGCATCCCCCTTCAAGGGCTATGCGTGCGGAGTCCGAATAAGAAATGGATGCCGTAAAATGCGTAATGAATTGTACGTCAAACATTCAAACTCTGAATTTAGAAATTATACTTACAGAAAGGGATAGTAGTATAAACGAATAGTAGAATATAGAAAGAAAATTCCCTTCGACGGTACTAGCCGTATCAGGTTCATTGGGTATAATCTCAGCTATTTTTATAGCACCCCCTTTTCTGCCGACAAAGAAAGGACGAATGTTTTTAATAGGAATAATACCGCTCTATCTTTTAAGTTTATTTAAACTTGACATAATTGAGGCGGGTGTATTGTTTGTTTCCCGAAGTAAAGGTACAAGAGATGCGTGCCGAGGCAATATATACCGATTCTCCGGGCTCGAAGGCATGTTCCGTAGCGGGCACCTGGCACGATTCCCGGCTTGCCGTACGCGAGTTGGTCCGGAAAGTGACGAGATTGCCGATAGGATCTTCCAAAGTCAGTATCTGCCGGACATAGAAATAAGGAGTCGTTCCTTTCACGGTGGTTTTGTAAGGATCGTCTTCCAGCCGGACACGGAGTACTTTCAGTGTCAGTTCTTTCACTTTATCTCCTTCTTTCCCCAGAAAACGGCTGGTAGAATATTTCTGATGTGCCTGCCGCTTCTGAATATCCAGATGGACGGAATGATACACCTGTGCTATTTGTACGAAGCGTTCCTGTTTAGGTATACGTGGAGTAAACTTATAAGCAATCCAACTCACATATGCCGGATCGATACGGAAGATTTCGTGCAGGAAATGTCCATGATACTTTCCGAAAGAGATAATGTCGTCTCCCTTACTCTGCATACGTTTGGCATTATATTCTACCAACAGAATGCAACGTGGAGAATAATAACATAGGCTGCTTGCCGCTCGCAGACTTTCATGGATGTCTGTAGAAAGGTCCTGGACGTAAAAAATGGACTGGCGTTCGGGAAGAGGAGAATACACCCATAAGGAGTAACGGGGAGATTCCGGACGGGGCAGTACAACCAGATAAGCACCTGCCTCTTTGTAAGAGGTTCTTCCCTGATTGTATTCATTTAGTTTCTTGTACAACAGTTCTTGTTCAGCTTCTGATATACCAGGAAGAATCGGATTTGCCATAAGCTCTGAGTTATTTACTCAAATATACGATTTTTCGTGTAAATAATCAAGTTTTGTATGGAAAAGTTTAGGAAGAGATAATGTATATTCAATAAAATAATTGAATTTGTATTATTTGTTGGTCATGAAAAGGATGACTGTTAATCTCTTTTTTATACAATTCATACTTTCGTTATGATGTGTCTTTTTTGTATCTGCACCGTACCCGAACCGTATCAGGGCTGTACTTGCTCCGTACATTCTTCGGTCAAAGGTACTTCTACACGAAGAAAGTACGGAGCGGGTACGGAGCAGGTACGGCTTTGATACGTCACAGATGCTTCTGGAGGTATTTAAAACCTGGTGTTTATGTTCCTTATACATCTTTACAACCCGGAGATGTGTTTATCAAAGGCGGATCACCGGGGCACGCAGTCATTGTAGTGGATGTGGCGATTTACCCTCAAACAGGAAAGAAAGTGTTCCTGCTGGCACAGAGCTATATGCTGGCTCAACAGATTCACATATTGGTGAATCCCGCTAACCGTGGATTATCGCCTTGGTATGAGCTGTCTGACAATGATGAAGGTAAGCTCTACACTCCGGAATGGGTGTTTGAGAAGAAGGATTTGAAACGGTTTAAGTAGGATGAATGAGAGAGTCAAAGAGTACTTACCGGACGATGCACCTGTTGTTGGCAGGTGCATGTGAGGTGTTAGAACCGAACCATCAGTTCCAATACAATCTTATCTTGTTCAGACTCTTTGGCAATACTGTTTTTGGCATAGAAATACTTTTCGTAGTTCAGCCGGAGATCTGTGCGGAATGCCTTGCTGAGACTGAAAGTGATACCTCCGGTTATACGGTGGCGTTTGTAGTCGGTGGTAGTCAAGGCTCCGGTTTCTTCGTTGATGGCTTTACCATCGCTTTGACTGGTCATCATATCATAGCGTGCCAGAAAGGACATCTTGCTGAATACTTTTTGTAAGGGGAGGTCGTAATTGATAAAACTATTTACGGCATGCACGTTGTCATAGGCATTGTTTGCATAAGTTTTGTACAAATACTCTCCTTCAATATGGAAGCGTCCGAATTCATAGAAAGCACCGATGTCATACGAGTTTATCCTTACCTCTTGTGGCTGGATGCTCTGTATGCTTAAAGCCAGATTCAGCTTCTTGGCGAAAAGGAATTGTGCTTTGGCGGAATAGTTTACCTCTTTGTGCCATTCTTTTTGATTAGTCAGTCCCGAACCATTGTAGAGTCCGCCTTCTAAGGTTACAGGTATTCCAGTGCCGAATTTATATCCCAATGTAACGCCAACGTCACGCACATTACCAACTTGTTTCGCAATAAACGAACGGTTAGCGAAATATTGCTGATGTGGAGAGCGGTGGGCGTCGATTGTAAATGGTACTCGCATTTGTCCTGCGGTGACGGTCAGGTCTTTTATTGGGAAAAGACGGGCGTAGGCATCCAGCATTTTGATTTGTCCTTCATCGGAGAGATCAATTTCCGCCTTATAAGCTACGATGGGCAATACATTTCCGGTAATGCTGATGCGTGCATTGCGTACTTCGAAACGACTGGCAGCCATTTCTGTCTGATACTCAAACTTAGTACGGATAGTACCGTGTATTTCCGGCAGGTAATCCTTTGTTTCCAGCTCTTCTTTATCAATCTTCTTTCCGTCCTCGTTGCGGTACGGAGTCTGAGCGTTTGCTGTCAGCGACAGTAGGATGATGAGCAACATGAATGCGCTTTTCTTCATAATCATTAGTTGTAGTCGATTAATTTATGGCGGCAAAGTTCAGACATGTGTGTTATATTTTTGTGTCATGTATGTTTCGTTTTGGTTACAATCATCTTTTTCTCTTTACTTCAGTGGCGGTACTGACCTTGAGAATCCATTTTCTTTCACTTTTACTAAAGGAGGTAACATAAGCGAAAAAACGTGTTACACAAATATGAAGAATCTTTCTGAAAAAAGCATTCTTTTGTAACCGTTTCCAATTAGTGAGTGATATGCATGTACAAATACATGGTAGATAATAGATATACTATGAAAACCTTTTAAATAATTATCAGATGAAACATTTATTCAAATTTTCCCTTTGCGCATTGGCATTGACCATGGGCGCAAATACCGGATTCGCACAAAGCGGAGAAACGGGGCTGAAGGATGCCTATAAAGATTACTTCTCTATCGGCGTGGCTGTTAATATGCGTAACATCTCGAATCCTGAACAGATTGCCATTATTAAAAAAAACTTCAACAGTATTACGGCAGAAAACGACATGAAGCCGCAACCCACCGAGCCTGCCTACGGACAGTTCAATTGGGAGAATGCCGACAAAATTGCCAATTTTTGCCGTAGCAACGGAATCAAGTTACGCGGGCACTGTCTGATGTGGCATGCCCAGATAGGAGAATGGATGTATAAAGATGAAAAAGGGGATTTAGTGTCGAAAGAGAAACTTTTTCAAAATATGAAACATCACATTACAGCTATCGTGGAACGCTACAAAGACGTGATATATGCGTGGGACGTTGTGAATGAAGCAATCTCCGATGGTGGCTGGCAGGGTGGCCGACGAGGCATGGGAGAACACCCAAGTCCGTATCGCAATTCCCCTCTTTATCAGATTGCCGGTGACGAGTTTATTAAGAAAGCCTTTATTTATGCCCGTGAGGCCGATCCTAATATACTCCTTTTCTACAATGACTATAATGCTGCTGATCCTGGAAAACGCGATCGCATCTATAATATGGTGAAATCCATGAAGGAAGAAGGTGTGCCCATTGATGGTATTGGCATGCAGGGACATTACAATGTCTATGGTCCGAGCATGGAAGATGTAGATGCTGCCCTGACGAAATATTCTACGATAGTGAAACATATCCATATTACTGAGTTGGATATTCGTGCCAATCAGGAGATGGGAGGACAGCTCAATTTCAGTCGTGACGGCGGCAACATCAGTCAGGTAGTAAAAACGCTTCAGGAAGATCAGTATGCTCGCTTGTTTAAAGTACTTCGCAAACATAAGGATGTGGTAGACAATGTTACTTTCTGGAATCTTTCCGACCGCGATTCATGGCTCGGTGCACGTAACTATCCGTTGCCTTATGATGAAAATTATAAGGCGAAACGTGTCTATAGTATCATTAAGGATTTTGATCCGGCAAGCGATACTGCTGTAGTGAAAGAGGATTTCCGTCCTTCTGTACTTAATCAGCCCGGACAGCAATATCCTATGGTCAATTCGCAAGGATACGCCCGCTTCCGTGTAGTTGCTCCTGATGCCAAATCAGTCATTGTCAGTCTTGGATTAGGCGGTCGTGGTGGCACAGTTCTCCGCAAAGATAAAGAAGGTGTATGGGTAGGTACTACAGATGGCCCCATGGATGAGGGATTCCATTATTATCACCTGGCTATCGATGGTGGTGTGTTTAATGATCCGGGTACTAAGAATTATTACGGCTCTTGCCGATGGGAAAGTGGTATTGAAATTCCGGCTCATGATGAGGATTTCTATGCTATGAAGCAAGTGCCTCATGGAAATGTTCAACAGGTTTATTTTTATTCCAAGAGCACAGATACCCATCGTCGTGCATTTGTTTATACACCGCCCACTTACGGAAAGGATAAGAAGAAATATCCGGTTCTCTATTTGCAGCACGGATGGGGAGAAGATGAAACGGCATGGTCCAACCAGGGACATGCGAATCTGATTATGGACAATCTGATTGCTGAAGGCAAGATTGAACCGTTCATCATTGTAATGACGTATGGTATGACGAATGATGTGAAATTTGGACATATCAAAGAGTTCACGGCTAAGGAGTTTGAAACGGTGCTGGTAGACGAACTGATACCTTATATTGATAGTAACTTCCGTACACAGGCCGACAAGAAGCACCGTGCTATGGCAGGACTTTCTATGGGTGGCTTTGAGACGAAACTGATTACTCTGCGCCGTCCGGAAGTATTCAATTACTATGGACTGTTGAGCGGTGGGACTTATGCACTGGACGACATCACGGATAAAAAGCAGGTGGTATCCATTTTCATCAGTTGCGGAAGCAAGGAGAATCCGGATGGTGTGACTAAAGCCGTGAATGACCTCAAGGCAGCCGGTTTTAAGGCAACGTCTTTCGTTTCTCCCGATACGGCCCATGAATTCCTGACTTGGCGCAGGAGTTTGTATCACATGGCACAGTTACTTTTCAAATAAGGGTATAGCTTTATAAAGAGAAACATGAAGTCCCTCAAAAGTTGGATATGAACTGCACTCTTAAAGTTTTGTGTCTAACTTTTGGGGGCAGTTCTTTCAACAATAAACTTTGTTTTAGTAGGAGCTATATTCTTTTTTCCTTATTTTTGCATTCATAATAAAATGCGGAAACCATACTAATGAAAAACAGAATCATATCTCTATTTCTTTTGCTATTTAGCACACTTCCGGCAACTGCCGAATATTTCCGTAATTTGGGCTTACAAAATGGACTATCACAACCTTCGGTTTTGAGTATTGCCCAGGATGGATTGGGGCGAATGTGGTTTGGAACGCAGGAAGGCATTAATATGTATGATGGAGAGCAAATTACTTATGTCAAGGGCGAAATTACAAATGCGGATGGGGAAAAGCTTTGGATTGGTAATTATGTACCTTTCATTGTTCATGATATTGATGGCGATATTTTCTTCATAGCTGATAATAATTTGTTTGGCTATGACATTCATACCTCCACATTTAAGCAATATACGACAGACAATGCTACTACTGCTTTGGCTGTCTATCAGAATGAAATATGGTATGCCCGGAAAGATTCTCTTTTCGCTTACGATTGCCGACAGCATACCGCCCGGTCGAAAGTGAAACTTCCTCCTTATACCGTAAACACGCTGGCAATTAGCGAAACCAATATATATGTCGGCATGATGGAAGGAATGTATATCATTCCTCAAAACACACTCCAGCCATCCCGGTTTTTACTGGAAAATATAGATGTATATTGTATTTTCGAGAGTTCGGACGAAGAAGTGTGGATAGGCACTCGCATGCAAGGATTGTATCGGCTCAAGGATAATGTATTGCAAAAAGTTCCTTATGCACTTACCGGAAGTGCTGGAATCCGCAATATGCAGATACGTGCCTTTGTCGAGGATGATGAGCATAATATTTGGTTTGGAACTTTCGTTGGTTTACAAAAGTATGATGTCCGGAAGCAAACCTATACACTGATACAGATACCTCAGTATGTGGGGGGCTTGAATCATCCTTCTATTTTTTCTCTTTACACCGATCGGCAGGGAACTATCTGGATCGGCAGTTTCTATGGAGGAGTGAACTATTTTACTCCCGACCGCAGTGGATTTGTACATTATGACTACCAGGCCGGAAATCTTTCCAACCTATATTATTCATACATTGGTGAGATGACGGCTGATAAACATGGAAATCTTTGGGTCAGTACTGACGGAGGAGGTTTAGGTTGCATAAATGAAAACTGGGAACTGGTACATCAATTTACGGCAGGGGGACTGAACTCTATTCCGCATAACAATGTAAAGAGTATCTGCTATGACCGGGAGAATGACTATCTGTATATCGGAACCCACTTAGGAGGATTGTCACGTTATGATTTTCAGGAAAAAAGCTTTTATAATTACCTGGAACATCAGTTGGAAAATACTCCGGCTCCGCGCCATTTCATCTATCAGGTCAAGATGTGGAATGGTAAACTTTATCTTTCTTCCCGTGAAGGTGTTTTTCAACTCGATCCGGTGACTAATCACTTTACGTTTCTGTTCAAACCGGAGTCTTACTGTATAAATTTTGATATTGATGCAGAAGGAAACTTCTATGCTAACCAAGCAGACAAAGTTGTGATCGTCCCTCTTTCTGATGTTACTCAAAGAAGTACTCTCAAACTGCAGGATATGGGCTATAAGGGCAGCATATCGCATGTACGGGTGACGAAAGACGGTGTATATATCTGTACGTTAGGAAGCGGATTGCTGTTTTACGACCGGAATACCAAGAAAATGATTGTTTATAATACGGAGAACAGCACATTGCCCAGCAATTATTGCTACAATGTGAAACAGACTGCCAGCAATAAGTTTATCCTTACCGGAGACCGGGGAATCATACTTTTTGATCCGAAAGAGCAGTCATTTACCAGCTTGGGACAGAAAGAAGTCTATCTCAAGGCTCCGATCATTCGGGATTGCGGGATTTATGTCTCTTCGGACAATAAAATCTATATTGGAGATACCAAAGGGGTTACTCTTTTGGCGGAAGAAGAATTTCATGCTTCCCAGGTAGAGATAAGTTCTCTTTATTTCTCTACTCTTCATGTTAACAATCGGTTGATAAAACCGTCGCCTGAAAATAAAATACTCACTGCAGCGCTTCCTTTTACGAAGAGGCTAATGCTGGATACTGAGGACAATAACCTGCTTATCAAGTTTGCCCATTCTGATTATCAGAACAAATATGCGCAGCAAGGCTTTGAATATAAATTGGAAGGATTGGATAAAGTCTGGACATTTACTCCGACTCCGGAGGCCAGATATACAAACCTCGATCCGGGCGATTATACACTTTATGTACGTATGGCGTATGCTTCCGGTCAGCTTCCTATTCAATTGGCTATTCATATTGCCACTCCTTGGTATGCCACCTGGTGGGCATGGATATTCTATATGATTACAATTGTTTCGGGCATCACTTACTATGCCCGAAACCGATTCGTAAAACAGGCTTTGGCGCAATCGCTGGAAAAAGAGCGTATCGAAAAACAGCATATAGAAGAAATGAATCATGCCAAGCTGGTATTTTTTACTAATGTGAGTCACGAATTCCGTACTCCATTGACACTGATTGTCAGCCATATTGATACTTTGTTGCAGAATCAGCTGCTTCCTCCGCAAGTATACAACAAGATATTGAAAATAAAGCAGAGTGCACAGCAGATGACTAATTTGGTTTCTGAACTTTTGGACTTCAGACGATTTACCCAGAACCGCTTTATATTGCAAAAAGAGAAGCGGGATATAGGGAAATTCCTGAAAGAGATATTTCTTTCGTTCAGTGACTTTGCACATCAACGTAACATTTGCTATGATTTTCAGTGCAATCCGGTGGAGATAGTGTGCTGGTTTGATGCTAAGCAATTGGAGAAAGTATTTTTTAATTTGCTTTCAAATGCCTTTAAATATACCCCTGACGGAGGGAAAATAGGTATGATAATTGCTACTGATAACGGTAATGTGAAGATACAGATTTGCGATACCGGTAGTGGCATCTCAGATTTGGATTCCGCCCATATTTTCGACCGCTTTTATCAAGGCGGGAATCAGAAGGGAAACGAACAATCTCCAGGTACGGGTATCGGTTTGGCTTTGACCAAAAGCATCGTAGAAAAACATCATGGGGCAATTTCTGTAGAAAGTGAGATCGGGAAGGGTAGCACTTTTACAATTGCTTTATCGCTTAACATGAGTATCTATCAGGAAGACGAACATATTCAGTTTGTTGATAGTGTATCTGATATGATGACTACTACAGGACCATTGTTAGGCGAGAAAATAGCCTCTTTTTATGAAGTTCCTGTAGACTCACTATCGCAGGAAACGGCAAAGGAGAACGACAGGAAACTGTTGTTGGTGGAAGACAATAAAGAACTGCTGCAAATCTTGAAACAGCTTTTTGAACCTTTCTATCAAGTCTACCTGGCAAATAATGGAAAAGAAGGGCTTGCTCAAGCCTACGAGCATAAGCCGAATCTGATTATATCAGATATTATGATGCCTGAAATGACTGGAATTGAAATGTGCCTGCAAATAAAGAATAATGTTGATTTGTGCCATATTCCTATTATTCTGCTTACTGCGCTCAACAATACGGAGCAGAGTATTGAGGGGTTGAATCGTGGGGCGGATGACTATATAAGCAAACCTTTCAATGCACAGTTGCTTTTGGCAAGAGCTAATAATCTGGTAAGGAACAGATTGCTGATACAACATCAGCTTCGTAAGAAACCTCTGTCGGAAATTGATTTGACCAGCATCAACCCTCTGGATCAGGAGATGTTGCGCAAAACGTCACAAATTATTGAGAAACATATTGATGATCCTGATTTTGATATACCGGAATTGTGTAAGGAAGTTGGTATAGGTCGCTCTTTGCTGTATTCCAAATTTAAAGCTTTGACGGGCATGACTCCTAATAACTTTGTGCTCAATTATCGCTTGAAACATGCTGCAACTCTTCTTCGCCGATATTCTGATTTGCCGATTGCGGAGGTAAGCGATCGCTGTGGATTCAGTTCGCCGGTGTATTTCAGCCGTTGTTTCAAAAATCAGTACGGATGTACGCCACAGAGTTATCAGAAAAGAAAAGATTCGGAGGTTTAGGCACGGATTAATCCGCGCCTAAGATAAATTCATAATCATTTAGAAATCTATAGGGTATCCGGCAGCCTGAGCGATTTTTATAGGTATCTCTGTGTTGTCTATACGGCCTTGAAACAGATCTGCTCCGGCTCCAATGGCAAATACTGGAACATAACCGGCTGAATGTCCTCCGCTGGTCCAGCCTACAAGAGCTATTTCATTGATGATACGTTTAGCTTCCGATGCTATCGGTTCGTCTTGTGCATATTCGCTCTTTTCCAGCTTCATCTCCTGATGCATCAGGCTTTTTTCATGAACTGTTTTCAATCGGGCTTCCTGTTCGGCAGTTAGTTCTATCTTATCCCAGAAACCGAAATTGTCCTTCAAGGCCTCTCGGATGGCTTCCCAACTCACTTGATTGCTGGTCTTGGCGCGCATTTTGTTGACGATGCGGGTGAAACCGTTTTCGCTAACTTTTTGATTTTTCAATACCTGCAGATTCAGGTCATAAGTGCCTGTACCCAATACAAAGCCTCCGGTTTCGTGATCGGCAGTGACAACTATCAGTGTTTCATCCGGATGTTGCGAATAAAACTCATAAGCTATCTTGATGGCATTATCGAAGTCTATTATTTCATGAAATGTGGTTGCAGCATCATTGCTGTGGCAGGCCCAGTCAATTTTCCCCCCTTCTACCATCAGGAAAAAGCCTTTGGATAAATCTTTCGACAAGAAATTGATGGCGGAACGGGTGATATCCTGAAGAGTCATCTCTCCCTTTTTACGGTCGATAGCATAAGGAATGGCTACAAATTCACGTTTAGAGGCTTCTTCAGTTTGCAGTAGGAGCATCTTATCAGCTTTTTTGCTCTGTTTCAGATAATCTTTATAACCGCGTGCGATGGTATATCCGTTTTTGCCAGCCATTTCATATAAGTTGTCAGTCGTGGGATTGTTCTTGTCTGTTGCATCCCGGAAGTCGGAACCGGCATAGAAATCGAAGCCGGTCTTATATAAGTCTTTTCCGATCTCGTGATAAAGGGTACGCTTAGCGGCATGTGCGTAAAAAGCTCCGGGAGTTGCATGGTTGACGGTGACGCTGGTGGCAATGCCCACTCGGCAACCCTTATTCTTCGCCCATACAGCTACACTGTTAATTGGGGTTTCCTGATCCTTCAGTACACCAATTGCGCTGTTTTTGGTCTTACGGCCGGTGGCAAGTGCTGTACCTGCGGCAGCCGAGTCTGTAACCCTGTTTGTGGCAGAATTGGTAATTGCAACGGTAGAATAGGGAAACTGAGTAAATAGCAAAGGAGTAATTCCCATTTTTCCTTCCAGTTCTGCCCGATAGATTTCTGTACCTTGCACTTGGTTGACGCCCATTCCGTCGCCAATAAAGTAGAATACATATTTAGCTTGTTGCGCATAGCTCCAGCAGATGGATAAGGCTAACAAAAGTAATAAAGATGAAAGTTTTTTCATAATATTTATTTTTAGTGATTTGTTTGAATTCTTTTTATTTCTCGTTACGTAGTGAGTGATGTCCGTCGATTGGGAATGGTTTACCACTCCATGCTTTCTGGGAAGTCCACTCTGCTGCTTGATCACTCCAGAAGGGATGGGTAACAGGCAGAGCTAATGGCATAAATACCAATGCAGTCATATAGAGACTACCATTATTGGTGTAGTAGTTAGCCAGTTCTGGCTGGTGTCCGGCAAAACCCAGCCTGAGGAAATTTTTATCATCGAAATTTCCTTCTATACTAAACATATTCCGCATAACTGTACTCAGTGCACTACGCACCTGCCCGTTACTTAGCCCTTCTGGTAATCCATATTTCCAGCTAGCTAATGCCAACGTCTGGAAAGCTCCCATGCGATATATCACTGAACGTCCGAAGGCAGGATAAGTTCCTTCCGGTGAAATCAGGCGTTCGATGAAAACATTGAACCGTTGCATACGGCAAATAGCCAGTACAGTGCTGACGGGAGTCAGAAATTTTTTTGCTTTGCAAACTTCTAATATTTCCACATACATGGGATGAATGACATAAGAATTGTAATAATCTAAAGCAAATTCCGGCCCGTCTGAATACCAGCCGTCACTTAAATACCACTCGTTGAGTTTGTTCACTGCCACAGTAAGTGCAAACCGGTCAGCTTCCTCGCCAATCGAGAGTAAAAAAGCTTCGGTCATGGCACGGAACAACAGCCAGTTATTGTAAGTAGGACGGATGATACGCAATCCTTTGAAACATTGGATGTAACGTTGCCGGGTGACTTCATCCAACAACTTCCAGGTGGCATCTGGTGCACGAAGAAAACTTTCGGCGATGTAGGCTGCGTCTACCAGAATTTGGGTTGGTCCTTCCCACAACAAGTAATCCGGGCTTTGGGGATCTACAGCATTCTTGTATGCTTGTAGTGCCCACTCCTGCAATTGGCGGCGTTGCTGCCCTTCAGCTGTATTATCTGCAGGGAGAGATAACCAGGGAGAGATGCCTGCCATTAGCCGTCCAAAGGCCTCCATGTAGGCTACGCGTTTATCACGTCCATCCCATGTGGGGCTAAGTTCCAACTGCATATTCTTTTGCAGTTCACCTTTACTCATGTTTTCCAAAATGGGTTGTGCTATCTTATAACAGAGGTCAGCCCATTGTTGTCTGTCGCTTGGAGGTTCTTCCACTTTTCTTTTTGCAAATGTGTCTCCCAAGAGGCAGAAAGAAAAGACGACTAAGAGGATAATTCTTGTTTTCATATATAATAATTGCTTTTAATAGTTTGCTTCTTTTTTGAAATATTATTGCTGCAATATTAGTGCTATTAAATAAAACAGGATTGTAGTTATTGTACGGAATATATATGATTATTGTCGGGGATGATTTTTACAAAGATGTGACATTGAAATAGGAATGGTATGTATACCAATGAAAATTTTCCTGAATCCTATTAAAAATGTCCACGGATAATTTTCATCGTTTCTTTGGACGATTTGGATAATGCCTATAAAGTGAAAAGGCGTAAACTTGCAACGTTAATAACAACTAATTTTTAATACTTATGAAAAGAAAACTCAAACATTGCAGTTCTCTCCCCAAAAGAATGGTATTGGGGGCATCACTAGCTTTAATTGCTACCGGATCATTATGGGCGACAAGAGCCAGTTCAACGTCACTCCATACTGATATAGTAGAGAGTATCACACAACAAAAAACGATTAAAGGCAAAGTACTGGATGTACAGGGTGAATCGATTATCGGTGCTAATGTAATTATAAAAGGTACAAGCAATGGAGTCATTACAGATATTGATGGAAATTTCACGCTTGACAATGTACAGGTCGGCAGTGTTATTCAGATTTCTTATATTGGATATCTGACTAAAGAAGTTAAAATTACCGGCAATACTACGGAACTGAAAATAGCTTTGACGGAAGATGCGCAGTCACTGGATGAAGTCGTAGTTGTAGGATATGGTTCTGAAAAGAAGGTAAACCTGACGGGCTCTGTCGCCAATATCAATATGGCGGAAATGAGTGAAAGTCGTCCGATTACAGATGTATCACAGGGATTGGCGGGTATGGCTGCCGGTGTGCAGGTTACTTCCAGTTCAAATAAACCGGGTGATAATACGGCGTCTATAATGATTCGTGGTCAAGGAACCTTGAATAATTCAGCGCCACTTGTCATTATTGATGGAGTAGAAGGTTCATTAAACAGCGTGCAACCTCAGGATATTGAGAATCTATCGGTTTTGAAAGATGCTGCATCAGCAGCTATTTATGGTTCGAGAGCAGCTAATGGTGTCATTTTGATTACTACACGCAGTGGCAAGCAGGGTAAGACAAAAGTTGATTACAATGGCTATCTCTCTTGGGAATCTGTAGGAAAAACCTTTGATTTAGTGTCTAACTATGCTGATTATATGGAATTGATAAATGAAGGTTTTTCCAATTCAAACTTGCCAACCAAATACTCGGATGATGCCATCAAATTGTGGCGTGCCTATGAAGGAAAAGATGCGTTGAAATATCCAAATACAAGTCTGATGGATGAGTTGTTTAAAACATCTTTGAGTAACAACCATAGTGTTTCAATTAGCGGTGGTTCGGATAAAGTCAAGTTTTATACTTCTTTTGGCTTCCTGCATTCACCGGGGGTGATGGATAATTCTGGTTATAAAAAAACGCAAGCACGCGTTAATCTGGACATTGACGTAACTTCCTGGTTGAAGGTCGGAACTAATATTAATGGATATGTATCTTTTACGGAGCAGGGTACGAATAAGATGGAAGATGTCTTCACTTACGCTGCCGCTACTTCTCCGGGTATGGTGTTTCGCGCTCCTGATGGTCGGTTGGGTTCTGTCAATAATGACCAGGACGATGCTCAGAATGCAGCCAATAATCCTATTTATCGTTTATATAATACTGCGGGAGATATCCAAGAACGGTATGTGAAAAGTCGTTTTTACGGAACATTGACTCCTTTTAAAGGATTTACGCTGACTGGATCATTCAACTATATGCATCGTAATAAGACGGATGATTCTCAACCGGTATTTCTGGAGCAATGGAATTTTCTGAACGATGTGGTGGCTTCTACTGGCATTGGTAAAACTCACATCATGAACAGTGATTACAAATGGAATGACTATCTGATGGATGTGACGGCTGCTTATCAGAATAAGGTTTCCAAACTGGACTATAGCGTTATGGTGGGAGCCAGTCAGGAACTGTTCCGCTATAAATGGTTCAAGACAACCAAGCAGGACTTACTGGATCCGGGACTGGGAGTGATTGATGGCGCTACCGGAGCTGCTTCGTCTTCTGGTAATACAGTGGAATGGGTGATGCGTTCTTACTTCAGTCGACTGAAATTGAACTGGGATAACAAATATCTGTTTGAAGTGAATCTCCGCGCCGATGGTTCTTCCCGTTTTATGGAGGGTAATCGTTGGGGATATTTCCCTTCAGCTTCCGCTGCCTGGAGAATCAGTGAAGAACCTTTCGTGAAAGATTTTTCAGAAAGATTGACGTTGAGTAATCTGAAACTGCGTGCTTCGTATGGTGTGTTGGGTAACAATGCGTTGAGAAGTAAAAATGCAGATATTGAAGGTAATTATGATGCCCAATCTTTATATTCGGCATCCAACTATATCCTAAATAATAATATAGCTACCGGAGTAGCTATGCAGGCTATTCCTAATGGAAACCTGACTTGGGAAAAGACGAAAATCTTTAATGTAGGGGTGGATTTCGGTTTGGCAAATAACCGTTTTACCGGTACGGTCGAATATTTTCATAAAAAGACGGAAGATATCCTGATCGATCTTCCGGCTCCGCTTGTGAACGGGAATGCAACTATCCCAAGACAAAATGCAGGCATAGTGGTGAACAAAGGTGTGGAAATTAGTTTGGGCTGGCAAGATAAGATAAAGGATTTCTCTTATTTCGTGAATGGTAATATCACTTTTATAAACAACAAGGTAACCAAGTTCAAGGGTAATGAAAGTGCTATTACTAATGCTGATATGATTAAAGAAGGTTATTCGATAAATGTTCAGTATGGCTATGTTGTTGATCGCATTGTGCAGACACAGCAGGATTTGGACTTTGTGCAGCAGTTAGTGGATAATACTCCGATTGATCCAAGTACAGGCAAGCCTAAAAAAACATTTCCTTCTAATCGCCCGGAACTGGGAGACTTACTATATAAAGATTTGAATGGTGACGGTGTGATTAATGATGATGACCGTACGATTATCGGTAATGGAGCCACTCCGAAGTGTACTTTTGGTGTGAACTTGGGAGGGGCTTATAAAGGTTTCGATTTCTCTGTTCTTTTGCAGGGAGTCACCGGAGTGGAAACTTATTGGCTGGATAATTATTTTCGTCCGGTTGTTCGCCACAGTTATCAGCTCAACAAGAAGATAGCAGATGGCCGTTGGTATGAAGGCATTCAGGGCTCAGCCCGCTATCCCCGCCTACTGGAATTCAGTGATAACAGGAATACATTGATTAGTGACTTCTGGATTCAGAACAGATCATTCCTTAAAATTAAGAATATCCAGTTAGGATACACCTTTACGAGAACGGCATTTCCATCTCTACCTATAGAGCGTGTGAGAATCTACGGTAGCTTAGAGAATTTTTTTACGTTCACTAAATACGATGGTCTCGATCCGGAAGTGTCTGGCGTTGACTACCCTTCTATGAGACAGGCTGTTATTGGAGTTAATCTTTCATTTTAATTTGATGTTTTATGAAAAAGTATAGAATATTATTAGGTGCATTTGTTGCATCAATGTGCTTGAATAGTTGTTATGAGCTGGATAGGTATCCGGCTGACCAAATAAGCGATGGCATTTTCTGGCAGACGGAAACCCATGCCAAACAAGGGATGATGGGAGTATATGCGGCTCTTAGAGAAGATAATGCTTTTGGGATGAGATTTGCCTATGATTGTATGTCGGATATAGGTGTGGGGTATGATTCTCAGGGCTTTGGACCGGTTATCTTAGGTACTTATAGTGATCGGCATGCCTTAGTGGAGGATAAATGGAAGTCGCTTTATGACGGGGTGATGAGAGCCAATCTGGTGCTACAGAAGGTACCTGGGATAGAAAGTATGAGTGAAGAACTTAAAACCCAGTATTTGGCAGAAGCTAGATTTTTGCGTGCCTTGTATTATTTCGAACTTTATAATTTTTATGGAGCATTGCCACTGTATGACGAAAGTGTGAACTTGAGTACAGACTATAATGACTTGAAGAAGCCCAGAAGCTCTGAAGAGCAAGTCGTACAGTTCATTCTTGCTGACCTGGATGCCGCAGTCAATAGCAATCTTCCTGTAAAAAGGATACAAGATGACTATGGACGCGTGACATTGGGAGCCGCTTATGCATTGCGTGGAAAAGTATATTTATATACAAAAGAGTATGCAAAAGCTGCCAAGGATTTCGAGGAAATTATATTGGATCCGTCGGGCAAAGGATATAATTACTCTTTGTATGCTGATTATGCTAAGTTATTCACTCCGGAAGGCGATCAAAGTGATGAAATGATTTTCGCTATTCAGAACTCAGGAGGTGTAGGCAAAGATTATGGTATGCCAATGACTTTCTATATGGGCAGCCGTGCTACGTATGGCAGTTGCTGGAATGTCGTGCTACCGTCCGCTACGCTGGTAGGCATGTACGAGTATAAAGATGGCAAACCTTTTGATTGGGAAGAAGTTATTCCAGGATTCAGCAGTACGGACGTGAAGGATAAAACCTTTGTATCGGTACTTGCAGAAGGAGGTAAAACGGTTGCGTCTTATCCCGAATACAAAGATAAGTTACTTGAAATGTATTCGAAACGTGACCCGAGAATGAGTGAAACCATCATTATGCCTTATACTACTTATCCGGGATGGGTAAACAATCAGCCTAAGACTTGTGAGTTTATAATTGCCCGGAACATAGCTCCGAATGAAACAAACGGCTTTATTCGATTGAGTCCTGCTAGAACAGAGTCGTACATTTTCCGGAAATTTGTACCCGAAGGTAATATGAATGGAGAGATAAATAATAGAGAACATACTCCTATTAACTTTCCGATACTCCGTCTGGCAGATGTGTACCTAATGTATGCAGAGTGCAAGAATGAGTTGAATGACCAAGCTACGGCAGTAGAATATATTAATAAAGTGCGCCAACGCCCTTCTACCAATATGCCTGCTATTAACAGTGGCCCTGCATGGCTGAAAGCTTCTTCTAAAGAAGAGGTATTGACACGTATCAAACACGAAAGAGCCGTTGAGCTTATTGCAGAAGGACATCGTTGGTTCGATCTTCGTCGCTGGGGTATTGCCTTGGAGGTATTGCCGGGAGATGTATACGGAATAACCGGGCGGAGGCTGGTAACTCGCGTATTCACAGAGAAAGATTTGTTGTGGCCCGTACCGGGAGTGGAAATTGAAAGGAATCCAGATTTGAAACCTAATAATCCGGGGTGGAATTAATAATTGAACTAAAAATATATGTTTATGAAAAAGTTAAAGATGTTATTTGGTTTATTATTAGGAACGATGATATTGACATCATGTTCTTCTGATTTATTGAATACTAACGTTGATGGCCCTATGACCAGAAGTCTTCTTTCTACTGACGATTTTGGTCAAACAATGATTTTGGGAGCTCATAAGTGCAATGATGTTGTTAAGCTACAGGATGCTGTTGATTATGGAATAAGCAATTTTGAAGTGGATATTCATGTTTCCAGAGAGAGTGGTATTCCTGTTTTGATGATTGGGCATGAATTGGAAACTTCAACAGGCCAAACTTTTGAGGAATATATGGATGATCTCCTTGTGATGAAACCTGATTTTAATTTTTTATGGCTTGATTTTAAGGATTTGAGTACGGATGAGAATGAAGCGATTATTCGTGAAACCTTGTATCGCTTAGACAGCAAATATAATATAAAGCATCGTGTTTTGGTTGAAAGTCGTTATATTACGCATCTGACCTCATTTGCAAATGATGGATGGCATGTAAGTTTTTACTCAACCTGGAGCAGTTTGGTAGGAAAAACCGAACAAGAGCAAAAGGAAATTTGTGATGGTTGGCTGAAATCTATGCAGGATAATAATGTTGATGGAATAAGTTTTGATTCTGACGTTTATCAGGCTATGAAAACGAATTTTGAGAATGCGCAAGTTAATAACAGGCCCGTAAGACAATATTCGTGGAATTATAGAATCTATTATAATGAACCGGACATTTATGAAAAAATAAAGAAATACAGTCATTTGACCGTTCTCATAATAGGTTTTCCTAATGAAGAAATTCCGAAATTAATCATGGATGTACAATTTGCAGATAAGGGGATAGCTACTAATATGAATGAAGAAATATCTTCTTTGCCCGTTGTAGAAGGAACGACGAATGCCATAGAAACACGTTGGAATAGTTCGTATGAGAAATATGAAGCCGTTTTTGATGGAAGTAATTTCTTCTATATTCCTTATAGTAAAGAAGATGCTATTGGTAAGGCTATGAAAGGGATGTTTTCTATGGAAATCCTATTTTCTCCTGATGGAGGAGTAAACCCATTCTCCTCAATGGAAAGCGGTGGATTGGGGTATGAAATTACCAGCGGTAGCCAACTGGCGTTTTATTATAGGGCAAATAATAAGTGGGTATTGCCAAATAATAATTTTCAGACTCCCATTCAATTAGGAAAAGATATTTATTACCATGCTGTTGTTACATACGATAAAACAACTTTTAGGATGTATATTAATGGTGCTAAAGTGAAAGAAGTCAAGGTCTCCGGAACATTTAATTTCCCAAAGAAAGACCAAGCACCTGATTATCTGTTAGGAATTGGTGGCGATTATCGTGATACGGCTACTCCTTCAATACAAAATCCTTTCATTGGAAAGATTGTATACGCTAAATTGTATAAAGGAGTATTGAGTAACTTAGATATAACCAATTGAATCAATAGGTTTTAGATAATGAGATTATAAATGCAGGAATTTCCTGATTGTATTCTCATACTGAACAAGTAGAAGAATCTGTAAGCATTCAAGTTTATGTATACAGATTCTTCGTTTTGTTTATAACTATAAAATGAATTACCATGAAAATGTTTATCAGACTATTTACATGCTTGTTCTTTCTGGGAGGCAGTGCATTAGCGCAGGATATTTCTCCTATCCTTAAATTTGGACTATTTGCCGATACGCAGTATGCAGATTGCACCTCGGAAAATGCACGATTTTATAGGCAGGCATTGCAGAAGCTGGATACTTGCATCAATTATTTCAATCAGCAGAATGTTCAGTTTACTATTAATCTGGGGGATATTATTGACAGAAAGAACAGTGATTTAAAAAAGATAATGTCCTCTCTCGTTCATCTTAATAATGAGATTTATCATATTACGGGTAACCATGATTATAAAGAAGTGACAGATAATTCTGTTCTCTATCGACAGTTGAGTATGCCTTCCGAATATTATTCGTTCAAGAAGCAAAATTGGGTTTTCATCATGTTGAACACCAATGAAGTGTCAGCTTATGCTAATGTAACGGGAACTGAAAAAGAACAGGAATTGGCTGAGATGCTGGAGCAAATAAAACAAACTGGAGGAAAACAAGCCTACAGATGGAATGGAGGAATCAGCAGAAAGCAGATGAAATGGCTGGATGACTTGTTGGGAAAATGTGAAAGAAATCATAACAATGTACTGATCTTTACACATCATCCACTTTATCCGCAGAGTGAATTTACTGCTTTAAACAATATGGAAATTTTGAATACGATTTCGAAATATCCATGTGTAAAAGCTGTATTCTCAGGACATCATCATGCCGGGGCATTTGGATATTACAAAGGAATCCCGATGATTACCCAGGAAGGCATGATAGAGACGGAAACGCAAAATGCATACTCCACAGTAGAAATTACTCGAGATTCTATTCTTGTGAAAGGACGTGGAAGAGTGCCTTCGCGTTCATTCAAGTACTCGCATCTGCCTTATTGGAAAGATATTCAGACGACTTCTGTAAATACGGAAGATCCCCGAACTTCTTTTATGACGTATGCCAACCGTGCGCAGGCTATGACCGGGCGGTATGAAGAAAGCCCGTATTATAAACTTTTGAATGGTATTTGGAAATTCTATTATGTGGATTCCTATAAGAAGCTTCCGGCTGATATTGTGGATACTACGGCTGCTGCGGTCGGATGGAAGAGTATCAAGGTGCCTGGAAATTGGGAGATACAGGGGTATGGAACCGCCATCTATACTAATCAGTGTTATGAGTTTCAATCAAGTAATCCGCAGCCACCTCAATTGCCGGAAGAAAATCCGGTGGGTGTTTATCGTAAGGAGTTCACTCTGCCAACCGATTGGGAAGGGCGTGACGTTTATTTGCATATTGCAGGTGCTAAGTCGGGATGCTATGTGTATATAAACGGGTATGAGGTAGGGTATAGCGAGGACTCAAAGAATCCGGCGGAATATCTGATTAATAGATATCTGAAATCAGGCGAAAATACACTTGTATTGAAAATATTTCGTTGGAGTACCGGTTCTTATCTGGAGTGTCAGGACTTTTGGCGTATGAGCGGGATTGAGCGTGACGTGTTTCTTTATTCGCAGCCCAAAGCTTCCATAAAAGATTTCCGCATAACTTCTACTTTAGATGACAGTTACAGGAATGGGATTTTCCGTTTGGCCCTTGATTTAAAGAATCATAAGGATACTAATGCCAATCTGACTATTGGATATGAATTGATTGGCCACTCAGGCAGAGTGGTTGCTACCGGAGAAAAGAATGTGTCCATGAAATCGAAAGGTATGGTCACGGTGACTTTTGAGCGACAATTGCCGGATGTGGAAACTTGGACCTCAGAAGTTCCGAATCTGTATAAGTTGATGATGATTGTCAGGGAGAATGGTAAAACAAGCGAGGTGGTGCCATTTAATGTGGGGTTCCGTCGTATTGAAATCAAGGAAATAGAACAAAAGTCTGCTAATGGGAAGAATTACACGGTTTTGTTAATTAATGGACAACCGTTGAAATTGAAAGGTGTGAATGTTCATGAGCATGATCCGGAAACCGGGCATTATCTTACCGAAGAGTTGATGCGTAAAGATTTTGAGTTGATGAGGCGTGCCAATATCAATACAGTCCGTTTGTGCCATTATCCACAAGACCGGCGTTTTTACGAATTGTGTGATGAATATGGTTTTTATGTTTATGACGAAGCCAATATCGAAAGTCACGGCATGCGCTATGATTTACGAAAAGGTGGTACATTGGGGAATAACCCCGAATGGTTGAAACCTCACATGTATCGTACGATTAATATGTTCGAACGTAATAAGAACTATCCTTCTTTAACGTTCTGGTCATTGGGAAATGAAGGCGGGAACGGCTATAATTTTTATCAGACCTATTTGTGGATGAAGCAGGCGGACAAGGATATTATGGATCGTCCGGTGAATTATGAACGTGCTCAGTGGGAGTGGAACTCAGACCTGTACGTTCCGCAATATCCAAGTGCAGGCTGGTTGGAAAACATCGGAAAGAATGGAAGTGACCGTCCGGTAGTTCCATCCGAATATGCACATGCTATGGGCAATTCTACCGGTAGTCTTTGGGATCAGTGGAAAGCTATTTATAAGTATCCCAATCTGCAAGGTGGATATATTTGGGATTGGGTGGACCAGGGGATTCTAACCCAAGATGAAAAAGGACGTTCATTCTGGGCTTATGGAGGAGATTTTGGGAAAAACATGCCGAGCGATGGTAACTTTTGTTGTAATGGCATTGTCAACCCTGACCGCACTCCTCACCCGGCTTATAGCGAAGTGAAATATGTGCATCAGAATATAGCTGTTGAGGCTATAGATCTGGCCCGTGGTGAATTCATCGTCAAGAATCGATTTTATTTTACGAATCTGAAGAAATATGTGATTCATTATAAGGTGAAAGAAAATGCGAAAACGATTCGTAGCGGCAAAGTATGTTTGGATATTGCACCTCAGGATAGTAAATTACTGAACGTGAATGTGAGTGGATTGAAACCAAAAGTGGGTACTGAATATTTTGTAGAATTCAGTGTGACGACTACTCAGCAGGAAGCGTTAATTCCTGTAGGTTATGAAATAGCTAAAGAACAAATTCGTTTACCAATAGAGTCATTGGCGCGTATTTACAAAGTTGATGGGCCGGCGTTAAGTTGTAGTGTAGAAGACGAATTGTTGAAAGTAGCATCGTCAAAAGTCAATTTTGTATTTAACAAGAAAGAAGGACTGGTTACTTCCTATAGAATGAACGGCACTGAATATTTTACGGATAATTTTGGTTTTCAACCCAACTTTTGGCGTGCACCCAATGACAATGATTATGGAAGTCAGTCGCCTAAACGATTACAAACGTGGAAACAGGCCAGCAAAGACTTCAAGGTTGCAGATGCGAATGTAAAAATGGATGGTAAAGATGCCGTACTGACTGTTGACTATTTATTACCTGTCGGGAACAGATATATTGTCACTTATCGTATCTATCCTTCCGGTGTAATAAAGGCTGATTATACTTTTACCCCTGTGGAACAGAAAACCAATCGGACAGGAGATGCAGAGGTAGAAATAGATCCTTTTACTTTAGGTAGTGAGGATATTCAGAAAAGAAGATCGGAACTTGTGGTACCACGTATTGGAATGCGTTTCCGTCTGTTCGTGGATATGAACTTAATTACCTATTTCGGGCGTGGTCCGGAAGAGAATTACATAGATCGCAATGCCGGGGTAACTGTAGATTTATTCCAAAATACTGCCGAGCAGATGTATTTTCCGTATGTACGGCCACAGGAGAATGGGTACCGTACCGATACCCGCTGGCTTACTCTGAAAGAAAAGAATGGTAAAGGGCTGACAATTTATGCTGACCATACAATGGGCTTTACCGCATTGCGCAATTCAATAGAGGACTTTGACGGTGAAGAGGCCATTCTGCGAGATTATCAATGGCTCAACCGCAACGAAGAAGAATTGAAACATGACACTATAGCAGCTAAAAATGTGAGACCGCGCCAGACTCATATTAATGATATAACGCCTGAGAATTTTGTGGAAGTCTGCATTGATATGAAACAAATGGGAGTAGGCGGGTATGACAGTTGGGGAGCTATCCCCGATTCACAATATCTTATTCCTGCTAACCAAGAGTATCGGTGGGGAGTGACTATTGTGCCGATGTAATCTTTAGTTTGCCATAAGTTATTAATGCTTATGGCAAACTCATTTTGTTTAAAGTCTATGTATATATCTTATATAATTCCTTCCTCTTTCAATCCTTTTTCTTCTTCCAGAATTTCGGGTGTCAACAGTTCTTTGGGAAGATAATAGCTCAATGGTATGCGATAGCAGTCTATTTTCTTGAGACGTTTGAGCAAGTTGCGGTCTGCCATGAAATAGACTTTAGATACGCTGACTTCTAAGCTGTGAACTTATTACTATTCTTATTTTTGCTTACTACGGAGAATTTACGAGTTGTACAACTCATGCGACTCCAGTTGTATAACTTATGCTGCTCCAGTTATACAACTCGTAAGTTTTTCGTAGCTGCAAAGGTACGGAAAGGTAGGGAGAAACAAAGAGAATGATGTGAAGTCATGTGAAAAAGGTATGCCTTTTCTGTTTCTTCTCCCCGAAATCATCTATTTTTGTAAGCTAATAGAATGAATATCTAAAAATGAACAGTCCTGATAAGCGAGTATTGGTGGGTATGAGCGGCGGTATAGACAGTACTGCCACTTGCCTGATGTTGAAAGAACAGGGGTATGAGATAGTCGGATTGACCATGTGGGTGTGGGGAGACGAACCTGTGGAAGCTCGGCAACTTGCCGGCAGTATGGGTATCGAACACCATGTGGCTGATGAACGTGAGGCTTTTCGCAAAGTAATTGTGCAGAACTTTATTGATGAATATTGTCAGGGGCGGACTCCAAATCCTTGCGTGATGTGTAATCCTACCTTTAAATTCCGCATACTAACAGAGTGGGCAGACAAACTAGGTTGCGCATTTATCTCTACCGGGCATTATAGCCGTCTGGAAGAAAAGAATGGAAAGATATATATAGTGGCCGGAGATGACGATAAGAAAGATCAGTCTTATTTCCTCTGGCGACTGGGACAGGATGTGCTGAGGCGTTGTATTTTTCCGCTGGGCACCTATACGAAGTTGCAAGTGAGGGAATATCTGCGTGAGAAAGGTTATCAACTGAAGGCGGAAGAGGGAGAGAGCATGGAGGTTTGTTTCATCAAAGGTGATTATCGGGACTTTCTGCGCGAACATTCTCCTGAAATAGATAGTGCAATTGGTCCTGGATGGTTCGTCAGTTCCGAAGGAGTGAAGTTGGGAGAGCATAAAGGTTTTCCTTATTATACCATTGGACAACGGAAAGGGCTGGAAATAGCTTTAGGGAAACCGGCTTATGTGTTGAAGATAAATCCGCAGAAAAATACGGTGATGCTGGGTGATGCCGAACAATTGCGGACAGAATATATGTTAACCGAACAGGATAATCTTATTGATGAGCAGGAATTCTTTTCGGCTTCCGATTTGACGGTACGCATCCGTTACCGAAGCAAGCCGATTCCCTGTACGGTGAAAAGGCTGGAAGATGGGCGGTTGTTTGTACATTTCCTGTCAGAGGCATCGGCTATTGCGCCCGGTCAGTCGGCTGTATTCTATATTGGAAGGCGGGTAGTAGGTGGTTCTTTCATTGCTTCCCAACGGGGTATCGGGCTGGTTATTTCAGAAAATGAATAAGTAATAAAATAATAGAATGAGAAAATTAATATCCTTTTTAGCCATTGCCCTGCTTGCAACAGGGGCATCGGCGCAACAAGATACATTGAAGTATCGCATTAGTTTAAAAGATAAAGCTGCTACAGAATATTCTTTAAAAAAACCGGAGAAATACTTGTCGGCAAAAGCGATTGAGCGCCGCCGGAAGCAGAACCTTCCGATTGATTCTACAGATCTCCCGGTATGCCGTAAATATATAGATGAAATCCGCAAACAGGGAGTGAAGATTGTGGTAACGGGAAAATGGGATAATTTTGTAACGGTGTCCTGCAACGATACGACTCTGATTGATCGTATTGCGGCACTGCCTTTTGTGCTTTCAACAGAGAAAGTCTGGATTTCTCCCGGTGCCGGCAAACCATCGATGGCGACGGAACGTGATTCTGTGTTGAACCAACCGACGATACATCCGGATAGCATTTATGGGCGTGCTATCACTCAGATTCAGATGAGCAACGGTGACAAATTACACGAAGCGGGCTTCAAAGGGCAGGGTATGACAATTGCGGTTATTGATGCCGGATTCCATAATGTCGATAAGATTACTGCTATGCAGAATATCCGTATTCTCGGTACAAAGGATTTTGTAAACCAGCAGGCTGATATCTTTGCAGAAAGCAGCCATGGGATGAGTGTACTGTCCTGTATAGGTATGAACCGACCTGATATAATGACGGGGACGGCTCCCGAAGCTTCTTTTTGGTTGCTTCGCAGTGAGGATGAATATTCGGAACATCTGGTAGAACAGGATTATTGGTCGGCTGCGGTTGAATTTGCCGATAGCGTGGGAGTGGATGTAATCAATACATCTTTGGGATACTACACTTTTGATGATAAATCGAAGAATTATAAATATCGCGATCTGGATGGACGTCATGCATTGATGTCACGCCAGGCTTCCCATATTGCAGATAAAGGAATGATACTGGTGTGCAGTGCCGGCAACTCCGGTGCAGGTTCCTGGAAAAAGATCACTCCTCCGGGAGATGCTGATAATGTGTTGACGGTAGGAGCGATTGACAAGAGAGCTGTGCTGGCTACTTTTTCTTCCGTAGGTAATACGGCAGATCATCGTGTGAAGCCGGATGTGGTTGCGGTAGGAGTTGGATCGGATGTGATCCGTACGGATGGTAACCAGGGACGGGCTAACGGTACTTCTTTTTCTTCGCCTATCATGTGCGGTATGGTAACATGTTTGTGGCAGGCTTGCCCGACGTTGACGGCAAAAGAAGTGATTGAGTTGGTGCGCCGATCCGGTGACCGTGCCGGTTTCCCGGATAATATCTACGGATATGGAGTACCTGATATGTGGAAGGCATATAATGATTATAAATCAAATAATAAATAACTGATTACAAGCTGTTACTCGTAGTTCGTCACTTGTAGATGGTAGCTTGTCACTCGTAGCTGAACAATATGGAAGCATTATCTTTACTGGAACTTAATGCCTTGGTGCGCCGCAGTCTTGAACAATGCCTGCCTGATGAATATTGGGTACAGGCAGAGCTGAGTGATGTGCGAACGAACAGTACCGGGCATTGCTATCTGGAATTTATTCAGAAAGACCCCCGTAGCAATGGTCTGGTTGCAAAGGCGCGGGGTACTATCTGGTCGAATGTCTATCGGCTGCTGAAACCTTATTTCGAAGAAGCAACAGGGCAGGCTTTTGTTTCCGGTATTAAGGTGCTGGTTCAGGTTACTGTCAGCTTTCACGAGCTTTATGGCTATAGTCTGACCGTACAGGATATCGATCCTACTTATACGTTAGGAGATATGGCACGTCGTCGTCGGGAAATACTGAAGCAACTGGAAGAAGAAGGTGTCTTGACGCTGAATAAAGAGTTGGAAATGCCAACTTTGCCGCAACGCATTGCTGTGATATCCTCTCCAACAGCCGCAGGCTATGGTGATTTTTGCCATCAGTTAAAGAATAATCCCAGAAACTTTTTCTTTTATACAGAATTGTTTCCCGCTCTGATGCAAGGCGATAGGGTAGAAGAATCTGTATTAGCAGCTTTGGATCTAATCTTAAGTCGTCAGAATGATTTTGATGCCGTAGTCATCATCCGTGGCGGTGGAGCAACTTCCGATCTTTCCGGTTTTGATACGTATTTGCTTGCTGCCGCTTGTGCCCAATTTCCGTTGCCTATAATTACCGGAATAGGGCATGAAAGAGATGATACGGTACTCGATTCTGTGGCGCACACCCGTGTGAAAACCCCGACTGCTGCTGCAGAGTATCTTATAAATTGCATGGATCTTGCTGCTGATGAACTGGAAGTGCTTATCACCCAATTGCACGACAGCGTGATTTCCCGTTTGACGGAGGAACATCGAAGGCTGGCCTTGTATAGAAACCGTATTCCTTCTGCTGTTGTCCGTCGCGTATCTGATGCCAAGCTTGCATTGCTTACCGCCCGGAAGGATATCTCACAGGCTGTTACAACCTCTCTCGCGCGCCAGCAGCATCGCCTGGATTTGTTGCGGCAGCGTCTTGTAGATGCTTCGCCAGAGAAAATGCTTGCCCGTGGCTATAGCATTACTTTGAAAGATGGAAAAGTAGTGAAAGATGCCACCCTCTTGAATGAAAAAGATGAAATACTCACCCGTTTTTACCGGGGTGAAGTGACCTCCGTCGTAAATCATAAATCATAAAATATTCCTATGTCTACTTCAAAGAAAAAAGAAACCTATTCCCAAGCCATGGAACGCTTGGAGAAGATTGTCCGTCAAATAGACAATAATGAATTGGAAATTGATGCGCTTGCCGAAAAAATAAAGGAAGCGAATGAGATTATTGCGTTTTGCAGCGATAAATTGACCAAAGCTGACAAGGAAATCGAAAAATTACTGTCGGAGAAGCGGGAAAGTGAAGAATAAAGACTAAATTTGTTGCAGAATGTACGTAATGAGATTACTAATACTTTGAGATATGAAAGAAATAGATTGGTCTAATCTGTCATTCGGATACATGAAGACAGATTACAATGTGAGAATTAATTTCCGCGAAGGTGAGTGGGGAAAACTTGAAATCAGCAGTAGCGAACTTATTAATCTGCACATGGCAGCTACCTGTCTGCATTATGGACAGGAAGCGTTTGAAGGCTTAAAGGCATTCCGTGGCAAAGATGGTAAGGTGCGTATTTTCCGTTTGGAAGAGAATGCTGCCCGCTTGCAGTCTACGTGTCGTGGTATCATGATGGCAGAATTGCCGACAGAACGTTTCAAAGAAGCTGTGCTGACAGCGGTGAAAATGAACGAACGCTTTATACCGCCTTACGAGAGCGGTGCTTCCCTTTATATCCGTCCGTTGCTGATTGGAACCGGGGCACAGGTGGGGGTGCGTCCTTCCAATGAATATATGTTCCTGATATTTGTTACTCCGGTAGGTCCGTACTTTAAAGGCGGTTTTGCAGCTACTCCTTATGTCATTACACGTAAGTATGACCGTGCTGCTCCGCTTGGAACTGGTATTTATAAAATCGGTGGTAACTATGCAGCTAGCTTGCGTGCCAGCCACGAAGCACATGCGGCAGGGTATTCCGCAGAGTTCTATCTGGATGCAAAGGAGAAGAAGTACATCGACGAGTGCGGCGCTGCCAACTTCTTCGGAATAAAAGATAATACTTATATTACTCCTCTGTCTACTTCCATTCTGCCATCCATTACCAATAAGAGCTTGATGCAGTTGGCCGAAGATATGGGCATGAAGGTGGAACGTCGTCCGGTGGCTGAAGAAGAACTTACTACGTTCGAGGAAGCCGGTGCATGTGGTACGGCTGCGGTGATTAGCCCGATTGAGCGCATAGATGATCCTGAAAACGGACATTCTTATGTAATAGCCAAGGACGGCAAACCGGGACCTGTCTGCACGAAGTTGTACAACAAATTGCGTGGTATTCAATATGGTGACGAACCTGACACGCATGGCTGGGTAACCATTGTGGAATAACGCATGAGTAAAGGTAAGTTAGCGAAGTTTGCCGATATGGCAAGTTATCCGCATGTGTTCGAATATCCTTATTCAGCAGTAGATAACGTGCCCTTTGAGATGAAAGGAAAATGGAACGAGTCATTCTTCGGGAATGACCGTCCCATTGTTTTGGAATTAGGTTGCGGACGTGGTGAATATACCGTCGGGCTGGGACGATTGTTTCCTGATAAGAATTTTATCGGAGTGGATATTAAAGGTTCCCGTATGTGGTCCGGTGCTACGGAGTCATTACAGGCAGGCATGAAGAATGTTGCCTTTTTGCGTACGAACATTGAAATAATCGACCGCTTTTTCTCGGAAAATGAAGTGAGTGAAATCTGGTTGACGTTCTCTGATCCGCAAATGAAGAAAGCTACCAAGCGCCTTACTTCCACTTATTTCATGGAACGTTATCGTAAATTCCTAAAACCGGATGGTATTGTTCATCTCAAGACAGATAGTAACTTTATGTTCACTTATACCCGTTGTATGATCGAGGAAAATCATCTTCCGATGGATGTGCTGACAGAAGATCTGTATCACTCCGGCATGGCTGATGAAATTCTCAGCATCAAAACCTATTACGAGCAACAGTGGTTGGACCGTGGATTGAACATCAAGTATATCAAGTTCCATCTGCCGAAGGAAGGCGAACTGCACGAACCCGATGTGGAAATAGAGTTAGATGAGTATCGCAGTTATAACCGCAGTAAGCGGAGTGGGCTGCAAACTTCAAAATAAAAAAAGAGTAATGACACTTTATCCTAAACTAATTTTAGATGCACTGGCCACAGTGCGATATCCCGGTACCGGAAAGAATCTGGTTGAGGCGGAAATGATTGCCGATAATTTACGTATTGACGGGATGAAAGTTAGTTTCTCACTGATATTTGAGAAACCGACCGATCCTTTCATGAAATCTGTAATAAAGGCAGCGGAGGCGGCTATTCATACGTATGTATCTGATGAGGTAGAAATAACCATTACTACGGAAAGCAAACAGACAGCACGTCCCGAACCAGGCAAATTATTGCCTCAAGTAAAGAATATTATCGGTGTTTCTTCCGGTAAGGGTGGCGTAGGTAAATCAACGGTAGCTGCTAACCTCGCAGTATCTTTGGCGAAGTTGGGTTACAAAGTTGGTTTGTTGGATGCCGATATTTTCGGACCATCCATGCCGAAGATGTTTCAGGTGGAGGATGCGCGTCCTTATGCTGAACACGTAGACGGTCGTGACCTGATTGTACCGGTTGAGAAGTATGGTATCAAATTGCTTTCTATTGGTTTCTTCGTTGATCCTGATCAGGCTACGTTGTGGCGTGGCGGCATGGCAAGCAATGCCTTGAAACAGCTGATAGGGGATGCGAATTGGGGAGGGCTTGACTATTTCTTAATCGACCTTCCTCCCGGAACGAGTGATATTCACCTGACAGTGGTTCAGACATTGGCACTGACAGGAGCTATCGTAGTCAGTACACCGCAGGCTGTGGCATTGGCAGATGCCCGCAAAGGTATCAACATGTTTATCAATGATAAGGTGAATGTGCCTATTCTCGGTTTGGTAGAGAATATGGCCTGGTTTACACCTGCCGAACTTCCGGAGAATAAATACTATATCTTTGGAAAGGAAGGTGCCAAGAAGCTGGCGGAAGAAATGAATGTGCCTTTGTTGGGGCAAATTCCTATTGTACAAAGCATTTGCGAAAGTGGTGATAAGGGTACTCCGGTAGCGCTTGACGAGAATACCGTGACCGGACGCGCTTTCCTGCAATTAGCGGCAAGCGTGGTTCGCCAGGTAGATAAGCGGAATGTGGAGATGGCACCGACAGAAGTAGTGAAGATGCATAAATAAATGGTTATCTGCATCCTACTCTTGATTGTGCTGTTAAAAATCAGGAGTAGGACATTGCAGATAATCTTTATGTGAGAGAGAATTAATGTTGAAAGGAAGTTGTTTTATTGTAATCTGAATACGATAGGGAATGTATATTTTACGTTGACCGGCATTCCTCTTTGTGTACCAGGTTTCCATTTAGGCATACTTGCGGTGACGCGAATTGCTTCTGTATCCAATAAGGGGTCTACGGGCTGGGTAACTTTGGGATTGGTTACATTACCGTTCTTATCAATGATGACTTGCATTGTGACTCGTCCTTGGATTCCTGCTTTTTGTGCCTCTACCGGATATTTGATATTCTTAGACAGATATTGCATCAGCCCTCCCATACCACCGGGAAATTCAGGCATATTTTCAACCACTTCAAAAACCGGGTCTTCCTCTGCAGGGACTTGTTTGGGAACATATCCCACGACAACGGTTTCATCAATTTTAGGTACAGGCTTATACTCCTCTTTTTGACCATTATCCGATAAGCGGAACATGACAGGAACTGTATATTTCACCCGTACAGCTTTTCCTTTTTGCATACCCGGTTTCCAATTTGGCATTGTGCTGATAACGCGTACCGCTTCACCATCCAATTCCGGGTCTACTCCACGGATAATTCCTATGTTGGAGATGCTTCCGTCTGCATTTACAACAAATTGTACAGTAACGCGTCCTTGCGTACCATTTTTCTGTGCATTTACCGGATATCTGATGTTTTTCGATAAAAATTGCATCAGACCTGACATGCCGCCATCCGGAAATTCAGGCATTTGTTCCACTACTTCAAATACAGGATTATCAGGATCATCGGCTGGTGGATTTAGCCATTCCCTATCCATGACAATCTTCATGTTGGAGTTGTTTTCTTTGTTGACAGTGACGGGTACTCCCATCATTTTTCCATCTTTTTTCCAAATTACTATCATTTTAGCATTTTCGAATGCTTTGAAAGAAAAATTACCGTTCTTTCCCGTGATATACGATTGACCTTGTGGTAGTTTGTGGTCTTCATCAATGAAAAACTCAGCGCCTTCCACTGCTTTTCCGTCTTTATCCACTACTACTCCTTTGTAGTTCACAAGTTTGTCTTTGTCCTGTTGCGGTGCCGGTGTTTCCAGCGGTGCCGTTTCAGTAGCAACTTCCATCTCCGGCGTCGTTGCATTTGACGCCAGATTCTCTTCCATAGCTTCTATGACATCTTTCGCCATCTCCTTCGTGGTACGGGCCACGGCTTCAATGTTGCTGATTATCATAAGTAAGGCTGCCAAGGGGAGGAACATAAGATACTTAGTTCTCCCTATTTCTCGGGTTCTCTTTTTATTCATCATTTTGATGCGTTTTTTTAAAGGTAATACATTAAAACTGTTATAGATAGTTGCTGCAGCCTTATGGTGTGATAATCCTAACAGATGAAACTGATAGGATTTAGAGTCATGCCCGGTTTCCAGTACACGGTTGTCCGCCAGATACTCCAGATTGGTGCGAATTTCCCGTTTCATGAGCCAGGCAAAAGGATTGAACCAGCAAAATGTACATACAATCTCACTGACAAGAACATCAATGGAATGCCATTGGTTGGCATGAGTCTGTTCGTGAGTTAATATTTCGCTTAGTTCATCTTCTGTATGTGAAGCCGGATGGATAAAAATCCAGTGGAAGAAGGAAAAAGGCCCGCCTGCTTGTCTGAGCAAATGTACATGGGTATTTCCTATCTTTGCTTTCCGGCAATGGAAAGCCAGCCGGATAATGCCAGCCAACTGTATGAGGAAGCGGATCGCTAATACGATTACCATTCCCCAATAAGCAAAACCGGCCGTTTGGAGCAGGAGAGTTTTCCAGTCGGAAGTTGCCTGTTCCGGTGTTATCGTAAATTCCGGTAAAACGATGTCGGCATATAAATCAGCCATGGCTACCATAGGCTCCTGTTCCGTAATCCATGTCTGTATATTCAGCAGCGGATAAACGGCAGAAATGGCAAAGAAACAGAGCAAAGCAGCCCTGCGCCACGTGAAGAACGTGTCTTTATAGAAAAATAGCCGGTAGAACGCATAAAATAGCGCAATAGCTACGTTGATTTTTAGAAAATAGGCCAACATCTTTTGATTTATGATTTATAATTTATGATTTATGCGCTTCTTGATTTATGAAATATCCCCCTTACTCCAGATGTTATAAGTCAGAAATCAAAAAACATAAGTCTTCACTCTTTTCCTTTATCAATCATATCGATTATTTCTTTCAGGTCATTGGCTGAAATTTTCTGCTCTTTGGCAAAGAAAGAAACCATTTCCTTATAAGAATTTTCAAAGTAGTTACGCACGAAGCCGCTCATGAAGGTACGCTTGTATTCGCTTTCACGAATGGCGGGTGTGTATTGATATGTATTCCCTACCCGTGCGGCTGTAACATACTGTTTGCGTTCCAAGTTCTTGACGATGGAAGCTATCGTAGTGTAGGGAGGTGCCGGTTGGGGATATTTGGCAACAATGTCTTTTACGAAGCAACTGCCCAGTTCCCAAATGTAGATCATTGCTTCTTCTTCTTGTATCGTTAATTTTTCCATGGAATAAAAGTTTTTAGATGAATTCACTACAAATCTACGAAAGTTTCGTAATAATACAATGAACAGTGAGTTAATTAATCTAAATGCCTTATTGGTCAGTTACTTTCAGAAGCTCCTCTTTCATCGTTTTAACACCGGGGAAACCTACTTGTCTGTATTTTATATTTCCTTCGCGGTCAATAATAAGATAGGTGGGAACACCTGAAACATTGAAACTCTTGCCTAAGAAATTCCATTGGGCGGCTGTCACACGGTAATGTTCACCATGAATATCAGGAATCATATTTTCCCATGTCTTCAACGGAGATGTCTCACCGGTGATATACAAATACACAATATCCTTATCTTTTAATTCTTCCTTCATTGGAATCATTTCTTTGTTAGCCATGCGGCATGGACCGCACCAGGTAGCCCAGAAATCAACCAATAACACTTTACCACTGAACTTACTGATGATGGAAGCAAAGAGGTCTTCATCGCTGACTTCACCAGCTTCATTTACTGTGAATCCCGTCTTTTTCTTATTGGCTTCAATCTTTGCCAGGAGTTCATCATTGGCCACAGTCAGCATTTCACGATAAGCGGAAGGGAAAGTATTGATTGTGCTAATTTGCTCTTCAGTCAGCGGAGTGAAATTCTTGATGCTTTGATAAAGAGGAATAACCCGGACGATGTCAAAGAAGATGCCGTTGTCTGTTCCCCAAGTTTTGGCAAGGTCATCACTTTTCTGATAGTAACCGATTACGATATTTGAGTAATTGCTGGACAGGATGGCTTGCAGATCGTTCAGTATTGCAAAGTTAGCATTTGGAATATAATCAGCCGGTATTTTCTGTGCCCGTTCCATAAAGTATTTTTGAGCTTCTTCGCGTGTTATCTGATTGGTCTGTATGGCAGCTGATGTCAGTGTATTTGCAGCTAAACGCAATAACCCAATTGTGGACAGCTTATTGTTGATGGTGAGTACTTGACGTGTTGCCAGACTGCATGGGAGTTTATCTATTTCCGTTTGCACTTCAGCAGACAACTCCAGTACTTTTGATTTGTAAGTGTCTATATCCATACCGGCAAATGCCTTCATATCCTTATATACTTTATCTTGTACATTGGTACCGGGCATATCCTGGTTCAATTCTTGTGCAACGGTTGCTAAGGGGCCGTTAATGTATATAATCTCTCCGTAAGGCTTCTCCTCGCTATGGAATTTAGACCGGCGGCGGGAGATCTCACGCAAATTGATATATACTTCAGTCGTTTTTCCCGGCTCCATAAATAGTTGGAGGGGTGAGCTGCCGGACATATATATGGAGACGGGAGTGGTACTTGCCAAGGATATTTCTTTGCTGAAACTACCATCCGGTTGGATATCTACCAGCACTTCCGATATATCGCCTTTGGCACTTTCCCATGATACCAGAGTCATGGTCTTGAACATGCCGGGACGGAAATCCAGTAACTTACCTTTCAAGGTAGCTTTACCATATTCGATGACAGGGTCTGGCAGGGCAGTTTCTTTGTCTGCTTTATGGATAACAGCCTCTTTCGGCAGTACTAACTTCGGCAGATTATTGCCTTTCAACTGGATTCCCCAAATACTGAATCCATTTTCAACGTCGGCACCTTCTGTGAAGTCGATGGATGTAACGGAGGCGGGAAGGGGAGGAAACACCAGCTGAAACTCAGCTTCACCGGATTCCGGCATCCAGAACTCTGCATCCGGCGTGATGCCTATGCCCGAACGTAGTTGGTAAGTCTTTCCGTTATTATCTTGCAAGTAACTTCCCGAAGCAATCTTTATCCAGTTTTTAGGCCGGTATTTGGCAAAAATGTGCAGGACTGTGGCCGTGTCACTGATTTCGACCTGGCTGACTTCAATAGAGGTGGTGCTACTTACGACGAACGGAGGTTGTTCAATCACTTTGTTTTTAGCTTGAATGGTGCAGCACATGCATAGTAGCAGACTGCTAAGGAGAAAATTGAGTTTTTTCATACTATATAGTTTTTATCAAAGTTACGAATCTTTCGTATTTGTAGAACATCTTGCTTGTTAATTGATGTAAAACGAATGAAAAATGTAGTTTTTCAGTGTAACTTTGGGTCATCTTAATATCTATTAAATCATGAGAACCAAAGCTTTAATTTTCGGATTGCTGCTGGCAGCTTCTACTCATGCCCAGCTTCTTTATCACGATGCTTCCGCTTATCCGTTGTTAGGTAAAGCTACGGATGCTACTCTTACCCGTTACGAACGCCTTCCGGCTTCTTTGGAATCTGTTTCCCGCAAACCGCTTTGGGAATTGGGACGCAATAGTGCCGGGCTTGCTTTGCGCTTCCGTTCCAACTCTACATGCATTGGGGCAAAGTGGGAAGTGAGGGATAACAGAAGCATGAACCACATGACTCCTACCGGAATCAAGGGATTGGATTTATATTGCCTGCAAGATGGTAAGTGGGTCTTTGCCGGTAGTGGGCGACCTCAGGGAAAGGTAAATGAGGCTACTATCGTGAAGAATATGGATCCTGAAGAACGGGAATATCTTTTATATCTTTCTTTGTATGACGGGGTCACCTCATTGGCAATCGGTGTGGATAGCCTTTCTACGCTTGACCAGCCTACTGTTGATTTGCCGGTACGTGAGAAGCCCGTTGTTTTTTATGGGACCAGTATTTTGCAGGGTGGTTGTGCTTCCCGTCCCGGAATGGCCCATACAAATATTCTGGAACGTTGGCTCAATCGTGAATGTATCAATTTAGGGTTTAGCGGTAATGCTTTGCTCGATCTGGAGATTGCGGAACTTATAGCTACGGTCGATGCTTCCATGTTTGTGCTTGATTTCCTTCCTAACGCCACAGTGGAACAGATGAAAGAACGGGCGGAGAAATTTTACTCTATCGTTCGCAGCAAACATCCCGATACTCCTATACTTTTTGTAGAAGATCCTATTTTCACTCATTCCCGTTTTGATAAAAGGGTTGCTCGGGAAGTGAAAGCTAAAAATGAAACGATTGCGGCTATTTTCCAGTCAATGAAGAAAACGGGTGAGAAGAATATCTATCTTCTTTCTTCAAAGGATATCATCGGGCACGATGGTGAGGCTACTGTTGATGGTATTCATTTTACAGATCTGGGCTTTATGCGCTATGCGGAAGTATTATATCCGTTAATTAAAAAACATATCCGGTAATTTTTTCTATTTTATTATTCTATGAAACATGGCAGGTCTTGGCTATCGGCTTTATTGATTTCTTTTTCTATTTTGTCATTTGCTCAAAAAGAGCCGGTGGATTATGTCAATACGATTATTGGTGCTTCAACTTCGGCAGAGGCCGGAAAGTCGGGGCATGGATTGGGGAAAACCTTTCCGGGAAGTTGTACTCCTTTCGGACTTGTACAGTTGAGTCCGGATACTAAAACCGGTGGCGATAATGGTCCCGGATATTCGTGGCATCATTTTACTATCGAAGGCTTCAGCTTTACGCATTTAAGCGGTATCGGCTGGTATGGTGATTTCGGAAACTTTCTGGTAATGCCTACCACCGGACCATTACGGACATTCAAGGGAACCGA
This sequence comes from Bacteroides sp. 14(A), assembly GCF_000526555.1. Classification (NCBI taxonomy): domain Bacteria; kingdom Pseudomonadati; phylum Bacteroidota; class Bacteroidia; order Bacteroidales; family Bacteroidaceae; genus Bacteroides; species Bacteroides sp. 14(A). The sequence goes on from NZ_JAGH01000001.1 coordinate 600,793, forward strand.
AAATAAACCGGAGGAAGGTTACCGTTCCAGATATTCTCATGATACGGAGATTACACAGGCCGGATACTATTCGGTATACTTGCAAGATTATCAGGTGAAAGTGGAACTGACATCCGCACCTCGTTCGGGGATTCTGCGTTTCACATATCCGGAGTCGGAAAAGTCACGTATCCAGATCGATCTGGCCCGTAGAATTGGTGGCACATCCGATGAACAGTATGTGGAAAAAGTAGACGAATATACGATTCGGGGATGGATGAAATGCACGCCCGCTTGTGGAGGTTGGGGAAACGGCTCGGGTAAATCTGATTATACCGTTTACTTCTATTGCTGTTTCGATCGCCCATTGACGGAATACGGTGTTTGGAGTGCTTCTATTCCTGAGGGTATTAGCAGAAAGAATGATGCCAATGATAATCCGGCCTATTTCAACTATATTAAGGATGCTCGGATAATACCTGCTCCCGGGAAAGCAAAGGGAAAGCACTTGGGCTTTTATACAGAGTTTCCTACCCGGAAAGACGAACAGGTGCAACTGAAGTGCGGTATATCGTTTGTCAGCATGGAAGGTGCCCAGCGCAATCTGGAACAGGATATTCCGGACTGGAATTTTGAGCGGGTAAAAGAAAATACACGTAATCTGTGGAATCAGGCACTCTCTTCGGTGAAGGTTGAGGGAAGCGAAAGGGATAAGACTATCTTTTACACCTCTTTGTATCATACAATGATCGATCCACGTTGCTTCTCTGATTGTGACGGCCGATATATAGGTGCGGATAAGAAGATTCACCAGATTGGGAATTTTACTTATCGTACTGTATTTAGCGGTTGGGATGTATTCCGTAGCCAGTTTCCATTGCAAACATTGATTAATCCCCGATTGGTGAATGATGAGATAAACTCTTTGATTCAGATTGCGCAATTAAGTGGGAAGGAGTATTACCCGCGTTGGGAAGTAGTGAATGCATATTCCGGCTGTATGTTGGGAAATCCCGCTATCTCGGTGCTGGCGGATGCCTATGAAAAGGGGATCCGGGAGTATGATGTACAGAAAGCCGTTGAATATGCTGCGAATACACAGAAGCAGTTTGGTAATGGAGACCTGGGATATACTCCCGGCAGTCTTTCCCATACGTTGGAGTATGCTTATACGGATTGGTGCTTAGGACAACTCATGAGTTCCTTGGGCAAAAAGAAAGAAGCAGCTGAATATGAAAAGCGTGCCAAAGCTTACCGGAATGTGTGGTGTGACAGCGTGCAGTGGTTTCGTGCCCGCGTGAAGGGTGGAGGCTGGTTGCCTTGGCGAGGTCGTACGGCACAGGATCAGGGTACTACGGAAAGCAATCCTTTCCAGCAAGGTTGGTTTGTCCCTCATGATATTGACGGAATGAAAGCGCTGATGGGAGGACAAAAGAAGTTTGATGCGGAATTGGAAGAGTTCTTTGCCAATGTTCCGGAGGATTTTTTGTGGAATGATTATTATAATCATCCTAATGAACCAAACCATCATGTACCATTCCTTTTCAATTACTCTTCTTGCCCGTGGCTGACACAGAAGTGGACGAGAAAGATTTGTGATAAAGCTTATGGTGACGATGTTCTGGGATTGTGCGGAAACGAAGATGTTGGGCAGATGTCGGCATGGTATGTATTGGCCGCTATGGGCATCCATCCGGTTTGTCCGGGAAATCCCCGTTATGAGATTACCAGCCCTGTTTTCGAAAGCGTAGAGATAAACTTGGATACGCATTTCTACTCCGGTAAGAATTTCAAAATCATAGCGCATAATAACTCGCCTCAGAACATCTATATCCAGTCGGTATCATTGAACGGTAAGAAATTGAACCGTTTGTGGATAACGCATGATGAGATCGTGAAAGGTGGGGTACTGGAATTTGAAATGGGAAATTGTTTTAAAATATATCAATGATGACAACTAAAATTAACCTGTTGGCAGTGAGTCTTTTTCTGCCAGTCTTTATCTCTGCACAAAATGTGATTCCTGAACCGGCACAATATCGCCCGGCAAAAGGAGCGTTCGTACTGTCTATTGCCGAAAATAAGGCACTTGAGACAAATAATGTACTTCCGTCACGAGTGGTACAGCGTATTGCACCGGATTGCACTACGGGGGCTGATGAGGCTTATCGTTTGGAGATAACTCCCGATTCTGTTTTTATTCAATCGGCTACTGTAACCGGAGCATTCCGGGGAGAAGAAACTTTGAAGCAACTTTTGCGTTCCGGGAAAGGCACTACGAGCGCTTGTGTAATCAATGATGCTCCCCGTTATTCGTGGCGGGGTTTTATGCTCGACGAGAGCCGTCATTTCTTTGGCAAGGAGAAAGTCAAGCAATTGCTTGATATAATGGCTTCTCTTCGCCTGAATGTTTTTCATTGGCATCTGACGGATGAACCGGGATGGCGTATTGAAATAAAGAAGTATCCTCTGTTGACAAAGGTTGGATCCAAAGGGAATTATCATGATCCGTCGGCACCTGCTGCTTTCTATACGCAGGAGGATATTAAAGATATTGTTGCTTATGCAGCTGCACGACACATAATGATTGTGCCGGAATTTGATATGCCCGGACATGCCACTGCTGCTTGCCGTGCTTATCCGGAATTGTCTGGTGGGGGTGAAGGACGATGGAAAGATTTTACTTTTCACCCGTGCAAAGAAGAAACGTTTCGTTTCATAAGTGATGTGCTGGATGAACTGATCACTTTGTTTCCCTCTCCTTATATTCATATTGGAGGTGATGAAGTACATTTCGGTAATCAGGAATGGTTTACAGATCCACAAATACAGCAGTTCATCAAAGATAAACAATTAATGAACGAAACCGGATTGGAGCAATATTTTGTACGCCGTGTGGCAGATATTATTGCTGCCAAAGGTAAAACGATGATCGGGTGGGATGAGATTGTGGATGCCGGTGTATCGCCGGATAAAGCAGTAGTGATGTGGTGGCGTCATGATCGTAGGTATCAGTTATTGAAAGCTCTCGAAAGTGGATATCGTGTTATTATGACTCCGCGCCGTCCGATGTATGGCGACTTTGTGCAGTATTCCACACACAATGTTGGGCGTTACTGGGATGGATATAATCCGATAGAAGATGTCTTCTCATTCCCTCGCTCGATAGAACATCTGTTTAAGGGGTACGAAAGCCAGATTATGGGTATGCAGTATTCACTTTGGACAGAACGTGTGGCTGATGTCAAACGATTGGATTTTATGATCTTTCCACGTCTTATTGCACTTGCCGAGGCTGCCTGGACACCTGTCGGACGGAAAGATTATAGTCGTTTTATGCGACGTTTACCTTTCTTCCTGCATTGGCTGGATACCAAAGATATTTATTATTTTGACCCGTTTGCCCCTGAAAGGAGGCCGGAGCCTACTGCTCCGGAGAAAGAAGATGTCCTGCAGAATGGATAATAATCTCCTGAAATTATTATTTATTCTTGTACTCTTTATATTTCTCAATCACATGCTTCCTGCTCTGGATAATCTGCCAACGATATACCCAGCAAGTAGTCAGGAAGTAGAGGCCTGCCTGTATCCATAATGCACGGTATTCAAAGGCTACTTCGTTGAGTGTAGCTCCCATGCTATTGATGCGTACGTAGCCATTGATGCCGAAAGTGGACGGGAAGATATAAGAGAAGTATCTCCAGAAATCCGGCATAGCGGCTCCCGGCCAGGAAACACCTGAAAGGAACAATAAGGGTACGGATGTGAAGACGAATATTAACATGCAGGTTTCACGGTTGCGTATGGCAATAGAAGCTGTCATGGCAAAGAAAATACATGCTGCCAGATAAGGCAACATAAAGAGGGTCAGTACACCCGGTTGAGCTATCTGGATGAGACTAAACAGGCGTGGCACTACACAGAGCACATATACGGATACAAGTGCATACACCATGAAATAACTTAAGCCTTTACCCAGTACGATACGTAATGTGCCGTTGTAGTGGCGGTTGATAGGAACCAAATCTTTGAAACGATTCTGTTCGCGGGCTGTTCCGGCAGAAAGTCCGATACCCAGCAGTAAGGTTTGCTGAATAATCAGTATCAATACCGCAGGTATCAGGAAAGCCGCAAAACCGTTTGCGGGGTTGAATAAGGTAACATCTTCATATTTTATCGGATAGGCGGTAATCTCATCCTGGCGGTTGGTGGTATTGCCGGCACGTTGCATTTTGATATCTGCATTCATATCCAGTGACACGCTGGTATTGGTGTTCAGCAGAGATTTATAATAAAGCAATCCGCTCATATCGCAATACAGACTGACCTGTGTTTGCTTTCCCCGTGCAATATCTTCACTGAATTCAGCAGGTATATAGATGATGCCATAAGCCAGACGATCTTTCAGCATCAGTTTGGCTTCTTCCATGTCAGCGCAATAAGATACAATCTTCACTTCCGGACTGGAGTCCACTTTGCGCAGGTATTCGCGGCTTAACGAACTGCGTGAGTTATCCACTACCACAGCAGGTACTTCCCGTATGGTTTCATTGGTATAAATGAAAGCATAAATCAGTGGATACACCAACGGGACAAGCACAAAGAAGATGAGCACACCCTGATCGCGAAAGGTCGTGCGGAATTCCCGTATCCAGATATAGAATAGGTCGTGGATACCTTGTACTACTTTCTGTTTGAACGTCAGATGTTTCATTAGGGCACGTATTTATAATAAATCAACGCTTCTTTGAGCCGGTGTACGACAAAGAAAGGAAGCATCATAAAAATAAGTAACGCCACATAGTTTATCCATGAATAAATCATCGGATAACCGTTCAGGGCCTGATCTACATAGATCAGGAAATAGTGACGCAGCGGGAACAGATTGGCTAATCCTTGCAGAACCGGATGCATGGCCATAGCTGGGAATGATAGTCCGCACATAGAGAATGAAAGCACCCCCCATAAGGATGCAAAACTCAGTCCCAGACGCAGGGTAGGCAATGTACCTATCATCAGTACACCCATCCCTTGCGAAGCCAGTACAAGGCAGAGGGTGGCAAGAAGCATCGGCATGATGCCACTGTTGCAGGGGAAGTGCAGGAAGCCATATAAATATACGTTATATAATATCCCCATCAGGAAGAAAATAGCCGTATGCGGCAATAGCTTTCCGGCAAGGGAGATGTAGATGGAATTATTTCCCATGCGCAGCCATTCGCGTGCGGTACGGTCTTTTATTTCCACACCGATGGAGTAAACCGTTATCATAAATATAAGCAGCATCAATACACCTGGTGCAAATGTGTTACACAAGTATACGGAGTAATTCAGCCACGGATTGTTCAGCGGATGTGTATCGATGACGATGGGCTGCAGGAATGCCATAGCCTGGTCTTCCGTAGCACCTTTAGCATACAAACTGGTGCGTGCGGCGGCTCCCGATGCCAACTCGCTCATCATCTTCATATCTTTGTAGAGCAGAGAACCAGCGATAAGCAACGTATTGTTGGTATAGAACGATACGGTAGGCTGTCGTTGAGATTGCGCCTTGGCGGTGGTACCTTTCGGAATGTAGTAGAATCCGTAGATTTCTCCTTTCTGCATGGCGGCACGTGCTTCGTTGATAGTAGGATAATGGGCTACGATGGCGGTCTGCTCAAATGCATCCAGGTTTCGCATCAATTGGCGCGAAGTGGATGTCATATCCTGATCCACTACCCCTACAGGCATATTGACCGGTAACCCCGAATCCATCAGTGTTGTGAAGAACACGTAGCAGAACAACGGCGCTATCACCATGCAGAACAGGTACAGCGGACGGGAAACGAGCCGTCGGCCTTCCCGTTTCATGACGTTCCACAAAGCTATATATTTCTTATCTCGTGCCATTCCTTTACTTATCACTAATCACTAACCGTTAATTACTTTTTCAGTATCACCGACATTCCGGGACGCAAGCCTTCCACTTTCTCCTGTGGCAAAGCTTTTACCTCAAAAGTCTTCAGATCAAATTGCCCGGTTGTTTTCGTAGCCTTCCAGGCTGCATAAGTACCAAGATCTTTCATGTAGTTCACTTTCAGGCGGATATTTTTGTCCAATGCCGGAACGAAAGCTTCGAATTCAGTTCCCATTGTCAGACCTTGCAGCAAATCTTCCCGGACATTGAATGTTACCCACATATCATCCAGTATGGCTATGTTCATGATCGGTGCACCGGTTCCTACCAATTCACCTACTTTGGGGAAGATTTCCGAAACTTCTCCGGCTGTTTGGGCTATAAGATAAGTTTCTTTGATATAAGATTCTACTTCTGCAACAGCTCCTTTGGCACGGTCTACCAAGGCGGCGGCAGCGGCTTTATCTTCTCGTTCCGCACCGTTCTTTGCCATGTCGTATTGAGCTTTGGCGGCTTTTTCTGTTGCGATGGCAGCGTCTCGCTGTGCAGTCACCTCATCCAGCTTTTGGGCTGACATCACGCCCTGATCAGCAAGATTCTTCACACGTTTATAAGATTTCTCGGCTATTTCAAGTCCTGCTTTAGCTTTTTGCCACATCTCAAAGGCAGCCTGTACCTGTTCGTGACGGACGCCTTTCAGTGCTTTCTCATTCTGTGCCTGAGCAGCGGCTTCCGCTGCACGAGCCTGTTCCAGTTTAGCTAATACGTCCGGAGCTTCCAGTATGGCGAGTGTATCTCCGGCCTGCACGCTTTGTCCCTCTTTCACACGGAATTCCAGAATACGTCCCGGTACTTTACTCGATACCCGGTATTCTGTGACCTCTGCCTGACCCTGTACGATTTCCGGTCCTTTACGCAACATGAAGAAACCTACTACGGCTACAATGGCAATGACGCCTGTCAGCGTTAAAAACGCTAATAGCATGTTACTGTTTTGTGATTTGGTATCCATTTAGGTAATTATGAATTATGAATTATGAATTATGAATTATGAATTCTCACCCTTTTAATTTTTAATTATTAGTTTTTAATTCTCCCAACGCCTTCTTCAGATAGATGTCAGTCAATTTCACATCAATTTGTGCATCTATCTTTTCGGACTGGGCTGAAAGCCAGGCTGTGTGTGCTTCGAGTACGTTGCTGGCAGCTATCACGCCTTCTTCAAATCCGAGTGTGGCATATCGAAGGTTTTCATCTGCTTTTTCCAGATTCTTTTCTGCCATAATCAGCTTTTTAGCGGCTTCATTAACCTTGAAGACGGACTGATTGACTTGAAGTTCTATCTTTTCTTTAGCATCGTCCAATTGGTATTGGGCGATACGGGCTTCCGCTTTGGCTGCCTTCACCTTGTACATGCCTTCACCCCAATGCCAGATAGGAACTTGTAATACCACGCCCACATTCCACATACCTTTGAACTTCTTTTCAAAACCATTGAAAACGGAGGGGTTGGTCATCATATAGCTTCCCATCAGAGCCAGTGACGGCAGATATTCGGAGCGAGTGACGTTTACCTTCTGCTTGTAGATTTCTGTGGCAAGTTCCAGACTGCGTACTTCCGGCCGTGTAGCATAAACCGTATTCAGATCAATTCCATTTGCTGCTACCGGATCAGGAGAGAGATCGTCTTCCCGTTCATCTTTCAGCGTGATAGGAGAGGACAAGTCCAAACCGCATAACTGGCATAATAACATTCTGGACAGGCTCAAGCCATCTTCGACTTTAGTCAGTGTCATTTCCGCTTCGTTCACTCTTACCTTTACAGATAGACCGTCCGCTTTGGTGGCAACACCTTCGGCGATCATCTTGTCCACATCGCTTTCCAACTTTTGCAGTAACTTGAGGTACCCTTCGGCTAACTTCTTTTTACTGGCTAGTGATACTACCTGCCAGTAAGCCTGGTCGGTACTAAGTATTACATCTTGCAGACCACTGTCATGTTGCTGACGTGCCAGTTCTTCTGCATATTTGGTGATTTTGTTGTAAGCACGGATTTTGCCGCCCATATATAAAGGTTGTGTCAGCGTCAGGGCGCCGGCATACATGTTGCGGGTATCTGTACGAAATGCGTCAACGAGGGAATTTCCGAGGCCGTTGAGCGGAGAGGCAACGTCCACACTTCCTAACGCCTGGATCAACGCCATGAATTGCGGATTCTGTGTCAACTCAGGGTGCTGTGTCAGTATACCTTGTATACCATTTTGCATGGCACCGCTTACTTGAGTTCCCATTGAACCTAATGCACCTTTCTGTGCATCGCTCAATAGTGAAATCTCTTTTTGGGTACGCATATATCCACCGGTGGCGGAAATATCGGGAAGGTAGTTGGTAAACGCCGCTTTTCTCTGATAATGTGCAGAGTTAATTTTCTCCTGGCTTATCAGTAGTTCTTTGTTATTGGCAATGGCCAATGCACGGCAACTATCGAGGCTCAAAACCTCTTGTGCACCGACAGAGAAGGTCAGACATACCAACCAAATGAAACAGAAGAACTTTCTCATCGTGTCTATACATTATTAAGGTGATTAAAACGTTGTTTTATGATGCAACAATAATTGCATAAACAACGATGCAAATGTATAGGCTTTCAGTGAGACCTCAAAATAATTTAATCTTTTTTAGTCCAATGTAAAGGATTGCGAGCCGATAAGTGTTCCGTCTGCGAAAAGATCTACCCGATAGGTACCTGCATATAGATACTCTTCTACGTTCCAGTACACGGTTATATTTTGCTCTTCACCGTTGTATTCAATGTACTTTTTGATGGAATACCCCAACTCGCGGTTTTCATACGGGAATGTATTGGAAGGGTTTTTAGTCAGCACGTCATTATCCGGTTTGGTGATGCGGACATAGATAGTACGTTCGCCTGTTTCAGCTGTGATGTTTTTGACGATAGTAAATCCTATCTTGAATTTCACCACGTCTTTTACTTTCTTGGCTACTTTATCCCGTTTGTTCACGGCTTGAATGTTGATGTTGGTCGCATCCAGTTGGGCAGCAAGAGTTACTTTTTTATTCAGATTCTTTTTCTCTTCGGACAAATTGCTGATTTGGCGGGAAGCATCGTTGTATTTTTGCGTGACCTGTGCGATCACCTCTTTCTGATGAGCGGTAAGCCTATTCAGTGAATCTATTTGGTTGATATAACCTATCATAACTTTACGCAAGGTGGCAAGTTCATTCTTCAGACGGCGTATTTCAGCGGCGTTACTGCTTTTTACGGTACGCAGTTCTTCTAACAGACGTTGGGTTTTCAGTTGCTCCTGTTCTAATAGTACGGACAGGGAATCGTTGGAGACTGTTAATTTCAGTTCGTCATACTGTTGTGCAAAGCGTGTATATTCGTTTTCCAGGTCTTCCTTTTCCAGTTGAAATTCCTGTACCAGTTCTTTGTTGGTCTGCTTTTCGGTGAGTAATAATACAGTGACGCCCACCAAGGCTAATACTAATACAGTACCTGCAATAATCACCAGCTTATTTTTGTTATTTGCCATATTGTTTCATTAATATAATAGGTGTGTAAAATAGGGTTAGGTCTATTCCGCCGCAAAAATAAGCATTAATCGTCAATCGCTAATCACCAACCCTTAACTTAATAATCATTTAACTAAAATTATTACGGAAAAATTTCCTTAATTACGAATGTCGTTGTACTTTTGTCGCAACTTTATTACACATATAAACAAAAAATTGAAGATTATGTCAAAAGTAACCGTAGTAGGTGCAGGTAACGTAGGTGCTACATGCGCTAATGTGTTGGCCTTTAATGAAGTGGCTGACGAAGTGGTAATGCTGGATGTTAAGGAAGGCGTTTCAGAAGGTAAGGCAATGGATATGATGCAGACAGCTCAATTGTTGGGTTTTGATACCACTATTGTAGGCTGCACCAACGATTATGAGAAGACTGCAAATTCTGACGTTATTGTTATCACATCAGGTATTCCCCGTAAGCCGGGCATGACTCGTGAAGAGTTGATCGGTGTGAATGCTGGTATCGTGAAAACAGTTGCTGAAAATGCATTGAAATATTCTCCCAACGCTATCCTTGTAGTTATTTCTAATCCGATGGATACAATGACTTATCTGGCATTGAAATCTTTGGGTCTGCCTAAGAACCGTGTTATCGGTATGGGTGGTGCTTTGGACAGCTCTCGTTTTAAATATTTCCTGTCTCAAGCTTTGGGTTGCAATGCAAACGAAGTAGAAGGTATGGTAATCGGCGGTCATGGTGATACTACTATGATTCCGTTGGCTCGTTTGGCTACATACAAAGGGCAACCGGTTAGCACACTGTTGAGCGAAGAAAAACTGAACGAAGTTGTAGCTTCTACTATGGTAGGTGGTGCTACTCTGACTAAGTTGCTGGGTACTTCTGCATGGTATGCACCGGGTGCAGCAGGAGCTTATGTAGTTGAGTCTATCATTCACAACCAGAAGAAGATGATTCCTTGCTCTGTATTGCTGGAAGGCGAATATGGCGAATCTGATCTTTGTATTGGTGTTCCCGTTATCTTGGGCAAGAATGGTATCGAAAAGATCGTTGAACTGGAACTGACTGCTGATGAAAAAGAAAAATTCGCTGCCAGTGCTAAGGCTGTTCACGGAACTAACGCTGCATTGAAAGAAGTAGGTGCTCTCTAATCAAGAAAGCGTTTTTTATATTAATATTCGCGGTTGACTCCTTTTGTGGGTCAGCCACTATTTTTTTGTCCATTCAGAATGGAAAGGAGTATCCATTTAGAATGGAATACCTATATTTGCACTTGAACTTTTTTAATCTGCCTGAGGGATTATTGCTGTCATTTAATCAGCATGACAAGTTTATTATTGGGGATAAAACGGTGCGTGTACTACCTGTATATGATTATTTCAAAAATATACATTGATGTATTATACATTGATGTATATTTTGTAAGCCTTGACGGGTACTTTAGGATGGCTACACCCTTTCGCCCGTATGGTGTAGCCCTTTGTCATAAAGGGTGTAGCCATAGGAGGCAAAGGGTGTAGCCTTGGTAAATGCTGATATTAGCCTTGATTATCAGCCGTTTCCGGTTTTCTCTTTTCTTAGTGCGGCGATGACGTATTTTCCTTTTGCCAGTACAGTACTCCATCGTGTACTACTGATTATTTTAAACACATACCCTCCTAGTCTTCCATAGTCGGATAGCCGTAGAATGGCATTGATTTCATTTCGGTCTACGATATGAAGTTGTTGCAGCTCCAACATCAAACCTTCCAGATTGTGTGTCTTCTTGTTGTAGGCATATCCCGGGATGCCGAAAGAAGAGCCCTCCGTTCCTTCTCCTCCGTTCTCCCCTTGGGGAGTTAGAGGGGGAGTGTTTTCCTTTTCTTTACTTTGCTTTTCTTTACTTTGTTCGGAATTGCATGCATTTTCTGGTGGAAACAATACATCCTGTATCTCATTTTCTTCTTTCCCGTTTTTAGGAACTTTGGTTTCCATAAGGAAGTAAGGGAGGGGAGTCAAGTCCCGTTTTCTGCGTTTGGTAGCTTCCAGCCATACTTTCTGTATGTGTACGGATGTCAATACCTGGTGTTCCTCATACATTTTCCGGTCAAATATGTCTTTCGCTATCAGAAGTTCTACGATTTCCTGCATTTCCTCATCCGATAATTCGTTTCCTAATTTGTGGGCAAAGAGCATGCATTGCTCTTTGTTCCACACCAGGTAATACCCCTCTTCTTTATAAATTTTTCCGAGTAGCTTTATGAATGCCGCTACACCTTTCAGCCCGAACCGGGCTTCTATCAATTCTGTTGCTACTCCTTCGAGCAGACTTATAGTTATGGGGAAATACAGTACCCCTGTACAATTCATTGCCATTTCTTTAGTGATTAAACGATAAGTGATTAATGATTAGCAGACGGGGCTCCAGTCTAGTAAATTCTCCAACTGGAAACTTCTCCAAGCCTGTGACTCTACATCCCAGTAAACTACAGTACTTTCTATGCGCTCCATTTCATAGAATCGGTGAAAGAAACTTTCATAGGGCATGAGGGTTGCTTTCACCATTTTGAAGATTGTGCCTTGTTTGTGAAAGGCAATAAGGGCATAGCCATACTGCATGTGGTCAATGAGGTCAATCAATCTTTGTGCCATGTATTCTGCACATTCTTCGGAATACCCCTTTTCGAACATGAACCGTTTTTTCCATTTTTCTGCCATTCTTTCACGGACTGGAACCGGATTTTTGAACTCGTGTCTTTTCATCTTACGATATATTTAATTAATAATAATGTTGGTTACGTTTTCGAGCTCATGCCATAGCATAAAAAAAGATGTCGCTTCGCATAAGAGGAAGCGGCATCTCATTGAGGTCTGACTTGGTCTTGTTAACGTGAGGGCAAAGGTAGGTCTTGCTGTTTTGACAGTATCTTTTTAATTTCTGTCTTTTCTGTAGGGTGATTTCTCCTTATGCTTTTCATTGTGTCGTACTCTTTTATCCTTTTGCCACATTTTTTCTGCCATTTTGGTTAAAGTACTCTTTGACATAGGGATTCCGTCATTATTTAGGAAGAGTTTGGTTTCTGCTATGCGCTCTATAAGCGGGGCCAATTCGAGTTTTTCGGGTGGAATCTTTTCATTGTTTCCAACGTAGAAATTACCCTCGATGTATTCATCCAAAAGATTTCCCAGCATGCTTTCTTGGTTATTGTTAATTCCTTTAACTTTTTTACCCTTAGGACGGCCTCTGTGTGGTTTATTTTCCGCTTGTTCAGAGGATTGTCTGTTTTGTTCACTTGATTTTACTAACCCTGTTTCTTCGCTTTTAGCAGCGTTTTTTTTGAATTACTCATTTTGAAAAATTATTTAATTAAAAACAGTTAATTTGTAAATGGGGGCGCAAAGATAAAAGGATTATTGATGTGCAGAATAGAGGAGAGACAATAAAATGAAATAAATACTTTTCGAACAGATGTAATATGCAGTAATTTAGAATAGTATAGCGAAAAATAGGGGGTGTCCAAAAAACGTTCGTTTAATGGTCGCAAAGATAAGGGGTATTTTTTGAACGTGCAAGATGTTTAATAAAAATATTTCTATTATTTCAAAATTACTTTGTTATATTATTAGTAATCAATGTGATAATATGTGTAATGTATATATTTAATATCCTCTCATTTTTATGATTTCAAACTTCATTTTGAAGACATGATGGCGTTACCCATTAAACGAACGATTAAAAAACGCTTTTTTGAATTTAATATCTTCGTTTATAACGCATTAAGTCGAAATATCTATTTGCTACGGTTTGAAAGAGAATATGTCTCGTTCAAACCGCGAAGCGCACCCGAAACTATAGTAAAATCCTCGATTCTCTTTTTGCAAGTGATTGAAAATCAAAAATATTGGTTTGCTGCCCGCACTCGTGATAAGCAAGAGTTTGCTGTCCGAAAATCCTTGGATAAGCTTAAGTCCGAAGAGAAGCTGGATCTTGACTATTATCTTCCCACGCGGATTGTGATATCACAGCTGAAGTATCGTCGTAAGCGTACTGAGGTTCCTGCTATTCGAAATTTAATCTTTATCTATGCCACTAAACAGACAGCCTGTGACATTTCTAATGTTTATGGTGTTCGGCTTTATTATATGAAAGACCTTTTTTCTCATTCCATGCTGGTGGTCCCTAATAAACAAATGAAAGACTTCATGTTTATTATGGACTTAAATCCCGATGGAGTCAGTTTTGATAGCGAACCCTTTGCTATAGGGAATAAAGTGAAGGTCGTCAAGGGGGATTTTAGCGGTATTGAAGGTGAGATTGCTACAGAGGCAAATAAAATCTATGTTGTTATTCGTATTAAAGGCGTTTTAATAGCGAGTGTCAAAGTGCCCAAATCCTATCTGAAAATAATAGAGTAATACTATCTCGATCATATTTTAATCATATACCAAATGAATTCTTTACTTTCTTGTGCTCTTGAGCTTCAATACGTTGCTCATGAGCTGATGTATCTTGGTATGGACGGTGAACCTATCTATTCCGATACTTTTTGTCGGTTAAATAAGGAAGTTCTCGTTAAATCCAATTCTCTTTTTTCCTCTAAGAGTTCCGATATTGAAGAAGAAGCCAATCTTTGTCTGGCTCTTTTGATGGGTTACAATGCTACAATCTACGATTATGGGGATAAAGAGCAAAAGAAGCAGTCGGTTTTAGACCGTGCTTATAATATTCTGGAACAGCTTCCTGCTTCCCTACTTAAAGTTCGTTTGTTGACTTATTGTTATGGCGAAATTTATGAGGAGAGTTTGCTTCAAGATGCTCATTTTATCATTGATCAGTGGGATAAGGAAACTTTGACTTCTGAACAAATGGAAATTATGGAAGAATTGAAGAATATTGAAGAAAATCAATATCCCTTTGAAATATTGCAATGATAAAATTAATTATGTCGTATGGAATCTATGGAACAAGATGATCATTTCATTCCTGATGGAATGAATGATTTCGAACGCAGTGTAAAACGCATTGGCGATTGTTTACTGGCTTTTATAGGTCTTATTATTTTTTCGCCTTTATTTTTGATTTGTTATCTTGCAGTAAAGCATGAAGATGGTGGTGCAGCCATATTCAAACAGGAACGTATTGGGCGTTTTGGTCGTCCTTTCTATATTTACAAATTTCGTAGTATGAAGTTGGATGCTGAAAAGTATGGTCCGGCACTTTATGCCGGTGGTAGAGATGAGCGTTTGACGAAAATCGGTAAATTTCTTCGTGAACACCATTTAGATGAACTTCCTCAACTTTGGAATGTCTTTCGTGGTGATATGGCTTTTATTGGCCCTCGTCCGGAACGGAAGTTCTATATAGATCAGATCATGGAGCATGATCCTCGTTATCGCTATTTATTTCAAATCCGTCCGGGAGTTACTTCGTATGCTACTTTGTATAATGGGTATACGGATACAATGGAGAAGATGTTACGTCGGTTGCGGTATGATTTGTTTTATTTGGAACGTCGCTCATGGTTTTTTGACTTCAAGATACTGTTTATGACGTTTATGAATATTGTGTTTGGAAAGAAGTTCTGAGGTGGATAGAGTGGGGAACCGTTAGTGAAAATGGTCTTTTAAAAATAATTGTATCTGTTTTTTTTTTAATGTAAATTTGTAATAATCTTGTCTTCATCTCTAAAGCATAAAACCATACATGGCATAATTTGGAGTAGTATAGAAAAATTTTCAGTACAAGGCATTCAATTTGTATTGCAAATTTTGATGGCTCGCATTCTTTTACCCGAAGATTATGGAACCATTGCTATGCTTACTATTTTTATTGCTATTTCGCAAAGTTTCGTTGATTGTGGATTCTCTAATGCATTGATACGAAAAGTTAATAGGACAGAAACTGATTACTCTACTGTATTTTATTTTAATATTTTTGTTGGACTAATTTTTTACTTTATCCTGTTCTTTGCATCTCCGCTTATTGCAGATTTTTATTACACACCCATACTTGGTCCATTAACTAAAGTCTTAGGATTAAGTTTGTTCTTTAATTCATTATGTGTAGTACAACAGGCACGTTTGACTATAAATTTGAATTTTAAGACTCAGGCAGTGATTTCATTGCTATCAGTGCTTGCTTCTGGAGCCTTAGGCCTTTGGATGGCATATAGTGATTACGGCGTATGGGCGCTTGCTGTGCAGACGGTGCTTCAAGCAGCACTTCGCATGATACTTTTTTGGGGACTTGCCAAATGGAAACCAACTCAGAAATTTTCCAAGGTTTCATTTAAAGAAATGTTTGGATTTGGTTCGAAAATTTTAGCGTCTGGATTGTTGGATACTATATATAAAAACATATATACAATTATTATCGGTAAATGTTTTTCAAATACAGTGCTGGGTTATTATTCACGTGCGGATCAGTTTGCTCAATTTCCTTCAAGTAATCTAACCGGAATTATGCAAAGAGTGACTTTTCCTGTTCTGAGTGCTATTCAGAACGAAGATGAGCGGTTGCGAACTAATTATAGAAAATTCTTGCGATTATCAGCATTTGTCATTTTTCCATTGATGATAGGCTTATCGGCTTTAGCAGCCCCTTTTGTTGAATTACTTTTGACTGATAAATGGGCGGGAGCTATACCTTTACTTCAAGTAATATGTGTGGCTTATATGTGGTATCCTATTCATGCCATTAATTTGAATTTATTACAAGTGAAAGGTCGCTCTGACTTATTTTTAAAGTTGGATGTAATTAAAAAGATTAGTTCGACAATTATTTTATTTATAACAGTACCTATTGGGGTTCTTGCTATGTGTTATGGTTCTATTGCAATCTCGGTTATGGCTTTGGTAATAAATACTTATTATACAGGGAAGTTGATTAAAATCGGTTTTTTGACGCAAATGCGCGATATATTGCCGATTATTGCCAGTTGTATCTTGATGTTTTTTTTGATAACTATCGCAATTTCTTTCTTTGAACATTGTCTGGTTAAATTGATTGTCGGTATTGTAATAGGCGTAATGTCTTATCTTTCGGTTGCTTATTTCTTTAGGTATACTGAGTTAGATGAACTTCTGTCAATAATTAAACGAAAATGAATATAAATATAAATGCTCTTTCCTCATGGAAAATAAACAGCTAATTACCGTAACTTCTCCTCTTCTTCCTTCTTTAGAGGAGTTTGATGAATTCCTGCAAAAGATCTGGAATAGTAAATGGATAACCAATAACGGTCAGTATCATAAAGCACTTGAAACTGCATTGTGCGAATATTTAGGAGTGCCTTATATAAGTCTGTTTACTAATGGCACGTTGCCGCTTATCACCGCTCTGCAAGCTATGCGTATTACTGGAGAGGTTATTACCACGCCATTCAGTTTCGTGGCAACTACTCATTCTTTGTGGTGGAACGGTATTAAACCTGTTTTTGTGGATATTGATCCTAGAACTTGCAATATTGATCCTGATAAAATCGAAGCGGCCATTACTTCTCATACTACAGCCATTATGCCGGTACATGTATATGGGAAACCTTGTGAAATCAAGCGAATTCAGGCTATTGCTGATAAATATGGATTGAAAGTAATCTATGATGCCGCCCATGCTTTTGGCGTAAAGATAAACGATGAGTCTATTCTGAATGCTGGTGATATGTCCACGTTGAGTTTTCATGCTACCAAAGTTTTTAATACAATAGAGGGCGGCGCTTTGGTGGTGAAGGATGAACAGACAAAGAAACGTATCGATTATTTGAAGAATTTTGGTTTTGTTGGAGAGACTGAAGTAGTAGCGCCCGGCATTAATAGTAAGATGGATGAGATACGGTCAGCTTACGGGCTGCTTAACTTGAAACAGGTAGATGCTGCCATTGCTGTGCGCAGAAAGGTGGCTGGCACTTATCGGAATGCTCTTCGGTGTGTAGATGGAATTTCTTTTATGGAAGATATGCCTGGAGTACATCACAATTATTCATATTTTCCTGTTTTTATTGATGCTGATAAATATGGTATGACTCGTGATGAACTTTATGTTAAGATGAAGGCGAATAATATATTAGGTAGACGCTATTTCTATCCGTTGATTAGTGAATTCTCTACTTATCGTGGGTTAGATAGCGCAAGGCAGGAGAATTTGAAGGAAGCACATAGGATAGCAAACAGTGTGATTTGCCTGCCAATGCACCATGCTTTGAGTGAGGAAGATGTAGATAGGGTCATAAATGTTATGATTTAATGTTTTCTTAAGCTTTTGTACCCCCGATTTCATGTAGAAATGATTGTTTTTTAGGATTGAGTAGGGCAATTATAAATAGGTAGGTAGTTATGAAGGATATTTATGTATTAGGCATAGGTCACAATACGCCTGTTTTTATCGATTTGGCTGAAATTTGTGGATATACCATAGCAGGCTTGTATCACTATAATGATGATCGTACTGGACAGGTAGACCATGGCTTTGAGATCGTTGGCTCTTTTGAGTATTTATTTTCTAAAGGTGATTTGTCTGGTATGGATTTCCTATTAACTATGGGGGATAATATGATTCGTGCGGAATTACTTCAGAAAATAGTTAATTTAGGTGGCAGAGTGCCAAGTATTATACACCCTATGGCCGTTATTTCCCGTTTTGCCTTTATTTCACCTACTGGAGTATATATTAGTGCTTTTGTTCATGTACAAGCTGATACTTTCATAGATGAAGGTACTGTTATTCTTTCAGGGGTAAATATTTCTCATACGAATCGTATTGGTAAATATTGTTTTGTAGCTGGTGGAGCTACTATTGGTGCTTATACTACAGTAGAAGATTATGTTTTTATAGGGCAATCGGCACTGACGATTTCTGCAAAAGTGAAACGGGTTGGGCATCATGCTTGTATAGGTGCAAGGGCATTAATTACAAAAGATGTTGAAGCGGGTGCTGTTATGATGGGGAGTCCAGCACGAACCATTAGGTTTTTGTTGCCAGCTGATGAAATGTTATGATCGTGTTTGACTCCATTTTAGGTAAATGAGACAAGGTAAAATCGTTATATTACATGTGTTTGATGATGAGAAATTTTTTGATTCAGCAAGCGACTTTTTTGATTCTATATCCGGAATTGAAAATTTATATTATATGTATATGCCTGATAATATGGCATTCAAGTTTATAAAAAAAAACGAAAAAATTAATATCATCACCTCTTATCAGAAATATATAAGTTTTTTTTCGGCTCCTTTTATTGATGGTATATACTTTCATAGTCTAAATTTTAAATATTATAAGTATTTCAAATATATCTCACCAGAAAAGAAAGTAATATGGTGGTCTTGGGGGTATGAAATTTATCATCCAGTGAGATTGTTACAACCATTAATTAAACTGGATTTATTTAAACCTAAGACTAGGGCTTATGTTTGGAAGCGTAGAAAGTTGATAAAGAATGTATTCAGGTTGTTATATTACGTACTAATCTACTGTCATGATAACTATATAAGGAAGAAGGTTTTAGCTCGGATTGATTATTTCACTCCTGTTATTCCTCTTGAATATACATTATTAGTAAAGAAACATTCTATATTCCGTGCTAAGCCTTTTTTGTTGGGTTTAGGACCTGGTATTTCTCAAAAGAATGAATTTGTTTACCATGAAAAAGCAAAATATGTTTTAGTTGGAAACTCTTTATCATATACAAATAATCATCTTGATATATTTTTTATTATTAGTAAATATAAATTAGAGAATCAAAAGATTGTGGTTCCTATAAATTATGGTGAAGACTATGGAGCTGATAGAGAATGGTTTAAGAGTGCCTCTTGTTTGGAAAAGGATTCGACTATATGGTTGGAAGATTTTCTACCTAGAAATGTGTATTTGGAATTATTCTCAAATATAACTCACGCTATATTTGGACATATAAGGCAACAAGCGATGGGAAATATCTATATCTGCTTGTTAAATGGGATTAAACTATTTTTGTATGAAAATAGTTTGATTTATAAACAGTTGGTAGAATGGGGATTTAAAGTATTTACTATTGATTCTGATTTGTCGGAATTGGCATTGAAGCAGGTGCTGTCTCCCGAAGATGCACTTAATAATTATAATATTATGTGTAAGAGGAATGAAGGGAAAGTTGCTAAATATAAGGATGGTTTATATTCTATTTTTAAACAGTAGAATATTACTGTTACTAAATATTATTATTGCATTATTCTTCATCTCTTGCTCGGATAATGAGACTATTGATGGCGATTCTTACATTGAGGTAAGGTTGTCTGATTATTTGAAGTATGGAGAAAATCATTCAGATGCTATTCGATTATGTTTGAATGATTGTGCACTTTATGAAACTAAAGTTATTTATTTTGATATACGTGAAATTTATATAGATGAAGCTATTTTATTGGATACTAATACAACAGTTGTTTTGGAAGACTGTATAATCAAACAAAATAATGGTGTATTTGATAATGTATTTAGAGGAAATAATTTGGTTCTTGATAATGATAATCCATTTGGAATTCCTTTGCATATAGATTCGATTTCCAATATACATATAATAGGAAGAGGAGAATGTAAGATTATTGGTCCAGACGTGAATGCAAGGATTTATCATCCTATTCGAAATATAGAAGAAGATGCAATAGGTGACTATTATGGATGGAGGACATTGCAAATATCTTTTTCACTTGCTTCTAATATTGAAATATCAGGTATTTCTTTTGAGCAAATAAGATGTTGGGCTATATCTTTTGATAAATGTTCTAATGTTAGTATTCATGATTTATCAATATTTTCCGATTGTAAAAATGGAGATGGTATTAATATTCGCTCGGGATGTCATCACTGTGAGATTTATAATATAACCGGAGATACTTCGGATGATACTATTGCTTGTAGTGCTTTAGGGCGTAGTGTGAAGAGAGTTTATCCTGATGGTAATTATATTTATCCAATGGAACCTACTGTGAATCTAGATCCTACCAGTAATATGGATATATTTGAAATAAATATTCATGATATATCAACAATTGGGAATCATCATGGTGTCATATTATTGACTGCCTATGATAATGAGGTTTATAATATTTCGATATCTGACTTTGTTGAACCAGAAAATGCTGGTAGAAATCGTAGTTCAATCCTATACCTATACACTGGTTACGGAGATCCTTCTTTATCAAACAAAATACATAATGTACATATTCGGAATATAGTATCTAGTACTGCTAGATATGTGTTACAAAGTAATATGAAATGCGAAGATATTCATGTCAGTAATCTAACTCAGAACAATAGTAATGGGGAGTTATATGATTTGAAGCACATTGATGGATTTGAATTTTATTAAACGTTTAAATATGAAAGCTTGTTTTATGGGGTTAGGCTATATTGGTCTGCCTACTGCAATTATTGCCGCTAAATATGGCATTGAGATTATTGGAGTTGATATTAATCCTAAGGTTGTTGAAATGACGAACCAAGGAAAGTTACATATCATTGAGCCTGGTATGGAGGAGCTGCTTCAAGAAGTAGTGAGGAATGGACAATTAAAAGCTTCTATTGTTCCTGAAGTTGCAGATGCATATTTTATGGTAGTGCCTACTCCTTTTAAAGGAAATCATGAACCGGACACATCGTATGTGGAAGCTGCTACTCGTGCGGTACTTCCTCTTCTCAAAGAGGGTGATTTATATGTTATAGAGTCGACTTCTCCTGTAGGAACTACAGATAGAATGAAAAAAATGATTTTTGAATTACGGCCGGAGTTAACAGATAAAATCTATATAGCTTATTGCCCTGAGCGTGTTCTACCGGGAAATGTGGTTTATGAATTGGTACATAATGATCGTGTAATAGGTGGCATGAATGAGGACTCAACTGATAAGGCCATTGAGTTTTATAGTCAATTTGTACAAGGTACACTTCATCGGACCAATTGTAAGACGGCTGAAATGTGTAAACTGACGGAAAATTCGTCACGTGATGTACAAATTGCCTTTGCAAACGAGTTATCGTTGATTTGCGACAAAGCGAATATTAATGTTTGGGAACTTATCAACTTAGCTAATAAACATCCGCGTGTAAACATTCTACAGCCGGGGTGTGGTGTTGGCGGACATTGTATAGCTGTTGATCCTTATTTTATTACAGCTGATTTCCCAATGGAGTCTAAAATTATTTCTACAGCTCGGGAAATAAATAATTATAAAGCATTTTGGTGTGCCGAAAAGGTAGAAAACGCTATGCTTAAGTTTGAGTTGGAACACCACCGTAAACCAACTATAGCCATGATGGGATTAGCTTTCAAACCAGATATTGACGATTTACGTGAAGCTCCTGCTAAATATATCACTACTAAGGTGATGCAAAGTTGTAATAATGCAGATATTTTGATTGTTGAGCCTAATGTGGAGGAACATAATGTGTTTAAATTGGCAGATTATAAAGAAGCTTATACAAAGGCGGATATTGTAGTGTTCTTGGTAGCACATACGGTATTTAAGTCTCTTGCTTATGATGATAAGAAAATTATTTTAGATTTCTGTGGCATATATAAAAAGTAAATAACAAGTTTTGGTGGTATGAAAAAAATAATGTTGGTTTTCGGAACACGGCCAGAAGCCATTAAAATGGCTCCTTTGGTGAAGGAGTTTCAAAAATATCCTGAGAATTTTAAAACGATTGTGTGTGTGACTGGTCAGCATCGTGAAATGCTTGATCAAGTATTACATATCTTTAATATTGCTCCGGACTATGATTTGAATATAATGAAGCAGGGACAGGATTTGTATGATGTGACGGCTCGTGTGCTGATAGGGATGCGTGATATTTTGAAAGAAGTTAGACCTGATGTTGTGTTGGTTCATGGTGATACTACGACATCCACTGCGTCAGCTTTGGCGGCTTTTTACCAGCAGATACCTGTTGGGCATGTAGAGGCTGGATTACGAACTTATAATGTGTATAGTCCATGGCCTGAAGAGATGAACAGACAGATTACTGGACGTATTGCTGCTTATCATTTTTCTCCAACATCTCTTAGCAGGCAGAATCTGTTGGGTGAGGGGATCAAAGAGAATACTGTTTTAGTCACTGGAAATACAGTGATAGATGCACTTTATATGGTAGTGGATAAGATTAAACAAAATGCAGTACTTGATAAAGAATTGGAAGATACTTTGATAGCTTCAGGTTATAATGTTAATCGTTTGAAAAATGGGAAAAAACTAGTCTTAATCACAGGCCATAGAAGAGAAAATTTTGGCAATGGATTTATTTCTATGTGTAGTGCAATAAAGGCACTTAATCAGAAATATCCGGATACGGATTTTGTATATCCCATGCACTTGAATCCTAATGTTCGTAAATCAATACATGAGGTTTTTGGTGAAGATTTTACCAATTCGGGCAATATGTTTTTTATAGAGCCTTTGGAATACTTGGCTTTTGTCTATTTAATGGAAAAATCGTCAATTGTATTGACTGATAGTGGAGGTATACAGGAAGAGGCACCAGGACTTGGGAAACCAGTACTTGTAATGCGTGATACTACAGAAAGACCGGAGGCTTTGGAGGCTGGTACGGTGAAGTTGGTAGGGACGAATTATGAAAGGATTATTGATGAGGTTTCTCGATTATTAGATGATAAGGCTTATTATGATCACATGAGTACTGCAGTAAATCCTTATGGAGATGGTCAGGCATGTATGAGAATTGTTAATTCTTTGTTATAAGAAGAATTTATGTTTGGCTGTGTTTGTTCTATTCTATTAATTATATTTATAGCCGTACAAATTTATAATAATAATATAAAGAGAGATCCTAATTTGTTTTCTGCTTTTTCAATGGGTTTTCTCTTTTATTACTGTGTTGTTCCCATTCTCATTCAAATATGTAGAGCGGCAAGTGATGATAGTAACTATTTCTTTTCGGAATTTCTTATGGATAATGGGATGTCTCCGTTGGTCTATTACTTGCTGTTATTAGTTTTTTACTTGGTATTTCTTTTTTCTTATAGATATTCATCAGGAAAAAATGAATGTCAATATTATTTTTCTCTGTTAAAAGCTAAGTTTTTTTTTACTTGTTTGGGATATTTTACATTAATTGTTGGTAGTATATCTTTGTTGATATATTTTAAAGCATTGGGCGGTTTTTTTCAAGCTCTTGTCATTGCTGAAGCGGCACGCTCTTTTTCTGCTGATATGGCTTCTTATGTTGGCGCCTCGTATAAGTTTATTGTATTAGCAAGATTTCTAAAGTTTTCCCCTTGGGGAATGCTGTTTTTATATGATTATAAAAAGACTTATCTGTCGAAATTATTGCTAATTGTGGCTGTCATATTTGTGCTGATGTTATATATGTTTCAAGCAAGTCGTTCGGCTTTAGGAGTTTTTATTATTGCGTTTTCATTTCCGTTGATAAAAAGATGGACGCAAAAGCCGTGGCTTTTCATATTTATAGCTGCTATTGTGGGGATCAATATGCTCAATGTATTGGATGCTCTATTTGTGTATTTTGAGAGAGAGTCATTTGATGTATCTTCATTTGATTATGATGCCGTATTGTGGCAATTTGCACATCCTTACCGGAATTTGTCACATTCCTTTAATATTATTAATGATTATGGAATAGCTTATGGTTCGCATTTTGTAACTGGACTTTTGAATTTTATACCAGGTGTTACTATGGAAGCATCATATGAAAGAACTTGTGAATACTATATGGGAGTAAATTGGAGGGACATGTATGGCATCCCCAATGATATAGTAACATTCTCAATTATTGAATTTGGTATTGTGGGTGTGGTTGTTTATTCTTTTTTTATCGGTAAATTGTTGAGATGGCTTGATAAGAGTCTTGCTTTGTTGAAAGAAAGTGGAAAACTACCTGCTTTTCATACTATGTTTCAAGTAAGTCTAATGCTTGCATTTTTCTTTCATGTGGCATCTGCCGATATTAGTACTATTTATGCCAACTACTCACTTGTTGTATATCCTTTAATACTGATTTTATCACTAAAAAAGAAAACTGTTTAATGAATATTTTATTTGTTACCACATATCCTTTAGAATATAATACTTCCGCTAATATAAGGAATATAGCATTAATAGAAGGATTGCTGAAGTTGGGACATGTGGTTTCTACTTATAGTCTATATCCGGAAGATGCCCGTTTTTTCAATAAGATACTTTCTATAGGAATAAAGTCTCGTTATTGGATAAATAAGGGGGATGCTATAAAAAGCATTTCAACAGTTCAGTTATCCAAGTGGAATGCGTATGTAAAGAAAAAAGCTTATTATATCTATAATTTGTTTTCTATTTATGACAGAAGAAAAAGTTTTGTAAAACAGATAAATAGTAAGTTGTTTAATGAAAAATTTGATGTTGTGATATCATCATCAGATATGAAATCGGCTCATTTGTATGTCGAAGAGTTATTTAAGCAAGATTCATTAATAGCAAATAAATGGATTCAATATTGGGGTGATCCATTGAGTAATGATATTTCAGTTAAAAGATTGCTACCGGACTTTTTAGTGGAAAAAGAAGAGCAAAGGATAATCTCCAAATGTGATAAAGCTGTATACGTTTCTCCATTTACTGCTGATATGATAAAAAACAAGTATCCCCAGTTGGCAGATAAAATTCATTTTCTTCCTATACCAGTTGTAGAAGCAGACGAAAATAGGTCTGGAACTTCTTCTACTAAACTATTGGGGTATCTGGGTGACTATGATACTGCCAATAGAAATATTCATCCTCTCTTGGAGGTAATAATCAATAATAATTTTGATTTTGTAATAGCTGGAAATTCTGATGTGAAAATAGAAAGCAATGATAAAATCAGGGTTTATAAGAGGATGCCGGTTGATGAAATAGAGAAAATGCAAAAAGAAATTGATATACTTATTTGTCTTTGTAACAAATCAGGAACTCAGATTCCAGGAAAAGTATATCATTATGCAGCAACCTCAAAGCCTGTTATCGTTGTTTTGGATGGTGATAGAGCTGATGATATAGCTCAATTTCTTTCTACATTTGAACGCTATTATCTATGTAATAATAGACCGGACGAAATATTGAAGTGTATTAAAGCTGCAATGAATAACTATGAAGCTTATTCTCTTCCAGCTGTATTGAAAACAGAAAATGTAGCACATGCGATATTAGCCAAATAATTTTTTTAATTATTTATTCTGTAATACAATATTTTCTTGTACTAATAATTTAATATTTTGTGCAGTGCTAGAAGTTTCTATAATTATACCTTCTTATTGTCCTAAAGATTATTTGAAGGAGTGTTTGTTTTCTGTAATGAATCAGACTTTGGAAAAGGAAAAATTTGAAGTCATTATTGTACTCAATGGTCCCAAAGAACCTTTTCATTCTGAAATCACGGGATTAATATCATCATATCCTACTATTCGTTTGTTATATGAAGAAAAGAGTGGTGTTTCTAATGCAAGAAATAAGGGTATTGAAAACTCTAAGGGTAACTTCATTTGTTTTATTGACGATGATGATATGATTTCTCCAACATATTTGGAAAGTTTGCTTGAAATCTCTAGTAGAGAAATAGTAGGGGTGAGTAATGTTTATAGCTTTGAAAAATCTGTTTTGGAGCGAAAAGATAATTTCTTTATATGCAAATTGTTGCGTCGTAAGCAAAAATATGATAATGCTTCTTTTTTTAAATGTCGAGCTTTTTTATCTGTTCCATGGGCAAAAATGATTCATAGAGAGATTATTTCTAATCATAGATTTGATTGCCGTTTTAAAAATGGTGAGGATGCTTTGTTTATTACTTCTATAACAGATAATTTTTCAAGTATAAAATTTTCTTCTGATGATGCTATTTATTATGTAAGAGAACGTGTGGGATCAGCATCAAGAAAAAGAATTAAAATATTTAAAATAGTATCGGATTCATTTTGGTTAATAAGTGAATATATTATTACCTATTTAAAACATCCGTTTAGATATAGCTTTTTACTGTTTGCAGCTAGAATACCTGGCGTGCTAAAAAATGCTTTTTTATTATCAAAAAATTGAGATGAGAATATCTATAATAACTGTTTCGTATAATAGTGGGAATACACTTTCAAATACAATTGAAAGTGTGTTGTCGCAGGGTTTCTCTGATATAGAGTATATAATAGTAGATGGCTGTTCAAAGGATGGTACTACGGCTATTATAAAAAGTGCTGAATCAAGTTTTAATGGACGTTTGAAATGGGTGTCAGAACCCGATAAAGGGCTTTATGATGCTATGAACAAAGGTATCAAGATGGCTACAGGAGATGTTATTGGTATCTTAAATTCTGATGATTTATTTTATGATTCCAATGTTTTGAGGGATATAGCTTTGGCTTTTGATGAAAATACAGATGCGCTTTTTGGCAATTTATATTTTGTTAAGTCTGATGACGTGCATTGCATAGTTCGTGCATGGAAGGGTAGTACTTATTCTTCTTTTAAGAAAGGTTGGCATCCTGCCCATCCTACTTTTTACGTTCGTCGGGAAGTTTATGAAAAATATGGAGGGTTTGATATATCGTTTGATGTGTCGGCAGATTTTGAACTTATGTTGCGTTTTATTGAGAAAAATCGTATCAGAACAAAATATTTGGATAGATATATGGTGAAAATGCGCATGGGGGGAGAAAGTACGAGGAATATAGCCAATATTATAAGAGGAAATAGAAATATAATTCGAGCTTTTCGTAAAAATGATATTCAGGTATCATGGGCATATCCTATATATCGTCTGTTTCCAAAAGTAGTAAGTTTGCTTCGGTATAAGTTAGGGCTAAAGAATGCCAATCTGTAAAACAATCAAACTAATTGTATTTTAATTTAAAAAGTGTATAGACTGCATGAAAAAAAAAGCATTAATCACTGGTATTACTGGGCAAGATGGTTCGTTCCTTGCTGAATTCTTAGTTGAAAAAGGATATGAGGTTCATGGTATTCTCCGCCGTTCTTCTTCATTCAATACAGCGCGTATTGAGCATCTTTATTTAGATGAATGGGTGCGTGATATGAAACAAAACCGTTTGATAAATCTCCATTACGGAGACATGACCGACAGTAGTTCGCTAATTCGGATTATTCAGTTGGTGCAACCAGACGAAATATATAATCTTGCTGCCCAAAGCCATGTAAAAGTAAGCTTCGATGTGCCTGAATATACTGCGGAAGCAGATGCGGTAGGTACGCTTCGTATGTTGGAGGCAGTACGTATTTTGGGTTTGGAAAATAAAACAAGAATTTATCAAGCTTCCACTTCAGAATTGTTTGGTAAAGTACAAGAAGTGCCCCAAAAAGAAACGACCCCTTTTTATCCACGTAGTCCGTATGGTGTGGCTAAACAGTATGGCTTTTGGATAACTAAGAATTATCGGGAGAGTTATGGAATGTTTGCTGTAAATGGTATTTTGTTTAATCATGAGAGTGAGAGAAGAGGTGAAACTTTCGTAACACGAAAGATTACGATTGCAGCTTCGCGCATAGCTCAAGGTTTGCAAGATAAATTATATTTGGGAAATTTAGATGCTCGTCGTGATTGGGGATATGCAAAGGACTATGTAGAATGTATGTGGCTAATTCTTCAACATGAAGTTCCAGAAGATTTTGTAATAGCTACTGGTGAGATGCATACGGTTCGTGAGTTTGCTACATTGGCTTTTAAAGAAGTTGGTATTGAGCTTCGTTGGGAAAATGAAGGAGTAGAGGAAAAGGGGATTGATATGAGGACAGGTAAAGTATTGGTTGAAGTTGATCCTAAATATTTTCGTCCTTGTGAGGTAGAACAGCTATTGGGCGATCCAACAAAAGCGAAGACTTTGTTAGGTTGGAATCCTACAAAAACATCTTTTTCTGAATTGGTGAAGATTATGATGACGCATGATATGCGATTTGTGAAGAAGTTGTATATCAAGAGCAAAATGGAAGAATGACAATGAATGTGAATTATAAAATTATTGATACACAGAAAATCGTCGATTATATTATATCTTTTCCGAATGGGATCTCGGTAGTTAATATCATCCTGTATTCTGGTGCGGATAAGTTGCGGGTATATCCTGCTCTGTTTGAACTGGAGCAAAGCGGGTGGTTGGAAGTGCTGAAAAGGGAAGAGCTTGGAGCGCCATTAATTGTTCGTAAGAAAAATGATTTAAGAGAAGATTAATGACAGGTAACAGCGGTTACTTTGTTTTAGGCAGCAGCCGGGATTGCTCTATATGAGGAGTGGTTCCGGCTGTTTGCCATACATTAATGATGTAGGAAGATGCATCATACAGGGTTCTGTGCGTAATTTGTTGTTTTATATATGTTTATAACTTTTTCTTAAAAAAAACTGCTCCTGGTGTACTTTTTCTTCATCATATTTGAAATTTTATCCTCACCTTTGCATCATCGTTGATCAGCGAAGTGAATTAAAACGGAATTTAAATCTCTAAATGAAAAAAGTATGAGTGTAATTTTTAGAACGGTGGAGAGACCGTCCGACCCTCGGGTTGAAAATTCTCCCAAAAAGTATTTTCCGCAGTTAATAACTTTAGGACAGACTGTAGATTTGGCGTTTATTGCTCAGAAGATGCAGGATCGTTCTTCACTTTCTATTGGTGATATCAAGAGTACCATGCAGAACTTTGTGGAGAAATTGAAAGAGCAGTTGTTGGAAGGTAAGACAGTGAATATTGCCGGGTTGGGTGTGTTTTTGCTGGCTGCTAAGTCGAAAGGAGAGGAAAAGGCAGAAGATGTGACTGCCAAGAGCGTGGACAGCGTTCGCATATTCTTTCAAGCCAATAAAGAGTTGAAGATAACCAAGACTGCTACGCGTGCTGGTGAAAAGTTGGATCTGGTCAGTTTGGACGATTATCTGAAAGGTCTATCAAACGTTCCTGCGGGAGGCGGCTCGGACGGTGGATCGGGAGATAATTCGGGCGATGGAGGGCTGGATGAGAATCCACTCGGATAAGGAGAGCTGAAAAGTAAAAGTTGAGAATGAAAATCAAAAGAATCGCTATGAAGAAAACGAATTGGAAGGTGATTTTTAAAGTGATTATTGCCGTTGCTACTGCCATCGCAGGTGTGATTGGAGGGCAGGCTATGACATTTTAAGTATAGTTGATAGACGAAGAGAAGCCGTTATCCGAGAAGTTGAAGTTCGGATAGCGGCTCTTTTTTATCTTACATCCGCCCCCCACATCAATTTATTGCGAAGTGTATCAAAGAACACATGATTGAAGCGCTTGATTACCTTAATGCTATAATCAGCCCGTGAGATTCGCAGACGGGTTGTTTCTTTGCAGGATTCACTACGACCGTCGATGGCAACCAGGAAACTGTGGCTACGGCTTTCTACGTCAAGAGTGATTTCCCAATCATCACAAATAACGATAGGGCGGACATTCAAACTATGCGGAGCCACCGGAGTGATAGCAATCGTTTTGCTATGAGGCACGATAACCGGACCACCGACACTCAACGAATAAGCCGTGGAACCGGTAGGGGTGGATACCACCAACCCGTCAGCCTGATAAGTGGTGAGATGGGCACCGTTGATAGCAGTATGAATGCTGATCATTGAAGAGCTATCACGTTTCAATACAGCAATTTCATTGAGTGCATAAGGCGATTCCATCAATTTTTTATCATCACAATGTAATTGCAACACGCTACGTTCTTCCACCTTGTAGTGGTTATTATAAATCTCATCGAAAGTCTCTTCCATCTCTTCCGGAGAAATGTCTGCCAGGAAACCGAGGCGACCGGTATTGATACCCAGAATGGGGATATTCTTTTTGCCTACCCGGCTGGCTGCTTTCAGGAACGTACCGTCGCCCCCGATACTGATGACCATATCTGCTGTAAAATCGTCTCCGTCAAAGAGTTCGGCGGAAGCGATAGTCATGTGCAGGTCGGAAGTCAGGAAGTTATAGAACTCCCTGCAAATGCAAAGCTGGGCATTACGCCGCTCCAACAAACGGAATAAAGTTTCCGCATGTGTTGATTTTTTTGCTTGGTAAGTATTTCCAAATATGGCAAATTTCATCGTCTGTACTTTCTTAATGAAATGCAAATATGGTGTTTTTTTCTCAGAACGCTGCCAATGTATCGCTATTATTTGTACATTTGCGGCAAACTATGATCCGAATTATGACTAGATTAAGTGTAAACATAAACAAGATTGCGACGTTGCGTAATGCGCGTGGAGGGGATGTCCCTAATGTGGTGAAAGTAGCACTGGATTGTGAAAGCTTTGGTGCGGAAGGAATTACCGTACATCCACGCCCTGATGAACGTCATATACGCCAGAGGGATGTATATGATCTTCGCCCGTTGCTTCGTACTGAATTTAATATCGAAGGATATCCCGCCCCCGAATTTATTGATCTGGTATTGAAAGTGAAGCCGCATCAGGTGACTCTGGTTCCGGATAGTCCGACTCAACTGACTTCTAATGCAGGCTGGGATACCAAGCAGAATCTGGAATTTCTGACCGAAGTACTCGAAACATTTAATGATGCAGGCATCCGTACTTCCGTATTTGTATCGGCGGATGCGGAGATGATAGAGTATGCTGCTAAAGCTGGTGCCGACCGGGTGGAACTCTATACCGAACCCTATGCGACCGCTTATCCGCAGAATAAGGAAGCCGCCGTTGCGCCTTTTGTAGAAGCCGCCAAAGTGGCACGTAGTCTGGGGCTGGGTCTGAATGCCGGACATGACCTGAGTTTGGTGAATCTGAATTATTTATATCAAAACATTCCATGGATGGATGAAGTCTCTATCGGACACTCGCTGATAAGCGATGCTCTGTATCTGGGATTGGAACGTACCATTCAGGAATATAAAAACTGTCTTCGTTGATGAATGCAATGTTGTTATTAGCCCAAGTGGCTCCGGCGCTGACCGATTCTATTGCGGGCGCCAATCCGGTATTAACTCCGGTAGCTGGTCCTGAAGAGATGAATTTATGGAGCATGGCTATCAAGGGTGGTTGGATTATGATCGTTCTTGGACTGCTGTCCATTCTTTGCTTCTACATCTTGTTCGAACGCAACTATGTGATCAGGAAGGCCGGCAAAGAGGATCCGATGTTCATGGATAAGATAAAGGATTATATCCTGGATGGAGAAATAAAAGCTGCCATAGCTTATTGCCGCAGCGTAAATACTCCGGCTGCCCGTATGATTGAAAAAGGTATCAGCCGTTTGGGACGTCCGGTGAATGATGTGCAGGCTGCCATTGAGAATGTGGGAAACATTGAGGTAGCGAAACTGGAAAAAGGATTGACGATTATGGCAACCATCTCCGGAGGTGCGCCGATGATTGGTTTCCTCGGTACGGTGACCGGTATGGTGCGTGCTTTCTACGAAATGGCCAATGCAGGTAACAACATCGATATTACATTGCTCTCGGGCGGTATCTACGAAGCTATGATCACTACGGTAGGTGGTTTGATCGTGGGTATTATTGCGATGTTTGCCTATAACTACCTCGTGACTCTGGTAGACGGCGTGGTGAATAAGATGGAGGCTAAAACCATGGCATTCATGGACCTCTTGAATGAACCCGCTTCCTAAATAATTAATAATTAGTAATTAATAATTGAACTAAGCGTGCTACAACGTAGAGCTAAAATATCGCCCAATTTCAGTATGGCATCCATGACGGACGTCATCTTTCTGTTGCTGATCTTTTTTATGATCACGTCTACGGTTGTTTCGCCGAACGCTATCAAGGTGTTGCTTCCGCAGGGAAAACAGCAGACGTCGGCTAAGCCCTTGACGCGAGTGATTATCGATAAGGACCTGAATTTTTATGCGGCGTTTGGAAATGATAAGGAGCAGGCGATTTCTTTGGAAGAATTGACTCCTTTCCTGCAATCGTGCGCTGCGAAAGAACCGGAAATGTATGTGGCGCTTTATGCTGATGAAGCTGTGCCTTACAGGGAAATCGTGAAAGTGCTGAATATTGCCAATGAGAATAAGTTCAAGATGGTGCTGGCTACACGCCCGCCTGAAGGGAAATAAATGTACGATGGGTAAATTGTACATTGTAAATGGTTAAATAGTAAATGGCAATGGTGGATCCGAAGAAGAAAGGCAAATATATAGGAATGGTAGGTGCGCTGCTGGTACATGTAGCGTTCATTCTCCTGTTGATACTGGTTGGCTTCGCTTTGCCGGAGCAGCAGGATGAAGACGGTATGCCGGTAATGCTGGGTGAAGTGCCCAATGCATTTGGAAGTGCTGATCCCTCTTTGGTGAAAGTGGATGTGATGCCTGAGACCGTTGCCCCTAAAGTGCAGGAGACGGTAGAACAGGAGATGCTTACCCAGGAGGATGAAGAAACCGTTGTTATCAAGCCCAAAGCGGAACCTAAAAAGGAAGAGGTAAAGAAGAAGCCGGAAAAGCCGGAGAAGACGGAAGCCGAGAAAGCGGAAGAAGCCCGGAAGTTGGCGGAAGCTAAAGCCGAGCGGGAACGCAGGGAGGCGGAAGAAGCTGCCCGTAAGAGGGTGGCAGGTGCCTTCGGAAAAGGAGCACAAATGGGAAGCAAAGGTACGACTGAGGGAACAGGTATCCAGGGAAGTCCCACCGGAAATGCGCCGGAAGGTGCGTCGAGCGGAACGGGAGGTTACGGAACTTTTGACCTCGGCGGACGTTCTATAGGACAAGGTGGTTTGCCGCGTCCGGCATATAATGTGCAGGATGAAGGGATTGTGGTGGTTTCTATTACTGTAAATCCGGCAGGACATGTTATTGCTACCAGTATTGACCGGAAGACCAATACCATAAATTCTGCCTTGCGGAAGGCAGCTGAAGATGCTGCTAAGAAAGCGCGTTTCAATGCTGTAAGCGGTTTGAATAACCAGACAGGAACGATAACATATTACTTTAAACTAAAATAATAAGGAGAACAATTATGGGTACAGTTTATGTTTTTTTTGCAGACGGATTTGAAGAAGTGGAAGCTTTCACCTCTGTGGATGTAATGAGACGTGCAGGGCTGAACGTGGAAATGATAACGGTGACTCCCGATGAGATAGTAACAGGTGCACATGATGTACCGGTGCTTTGCGATAAGAATGTAGTGAACTGTGATTTCTATGACGCAGATTTAGTTCTTTTACCCGGTGGAATGCCCGGAGCTGCTACTTTGGAGAAGTGCCCGGAACTTCGGAAACTGGTCTTGGATTTTGCTGAAAAGAATAAACCGATTGCTGCCATTTGTGCCGCTCCTATGATATTGGGTAAGCTTGGCTTGCTGAAAGGCCGCAAGGCAACTTGCTATCCCGGCTTCGAGCAATACCTGGAAGGGGCTGAATGTACAGGTGCTCCGGTGGAAAGAGACGGTAACATCATTACCGGAAAAGGACCGGGTGCTGCGATGGAATTTGCTCTGACGGTTGTAGATATGATGCTCGGAAAAGAGAAGGTACAGGAATTGAAAGAGGCAATGTGCGTCATCTAACTTTCATTTTTAATTTTTAATTGATGGAGTATGCTCTGATAGTTGCCGGTGGTAAAGGGTTGCGCATGGGAGGCGAACTTCCCAAACAGTTTCTGCCTATAGGTGGAAAACCTGTTTTGATGCGTACTTTGGAAGCCTTTTATGCCTACAATCCGGAGATACATATAATATTAGTGCTCCCGCATAGCCAGCAGTCTTATTGGACAGAGCTATGTGCGGAGCATTCTTTTTCTTTGCCGCATACAGTGGCGGACGGAGGTGAAACTCGCTTCCATTCGGTAAAGAATGGATTGGCTTATGTTACTACTCCGGGATTGGTTGGTGTCCATGATGGGGTACGCCCGTTTGTTTCCCAGGAAGTCATAGCCCGTTGTTATGAATTGGCTGCCGAAAAAAAGGCGGTGATTCCCGTGATAGATGTGGTGGAGACTGTACGCCATCTTAAAGGAGAAGAAAGCGTGACCGTCAGCCGGGATGAGTATAAATTGGTACAGACCCCCCAGGTGTTTGATGCCGATTTACTGAAACAGGCCTATGAACAACCTTATACTTCTTTCTTTACGGACGACGCTTCGGTAGTGGAAGCGATGGGAGTATCTGTATACCTCGCGGCAGGTAATCGGGAAAACATTAAAATTACGACTCCCTTTGATTTGAAAATAGCTGCTGCTTTGTTGGATTCATGTTTGATTTAGCTTCTCGTGACATAAAATACCTGTCGGGTGTAGGGCCGCAACGTGCCTCAGTACTCAATAAGGAATTGAATATCTATTCCCTTCACGACTTATTGTATTATTTCCCCTATAAATATGTAGACCGTAGCCGTATCTATTATATCCATGAGATAGACGGTACGATGCCTTATATCCAGTTGAAAGGCGAAATCCTGGGCTTTGAGACGATTGGAGAAGGTAGGCAGCGCCGTCTGATTGCCCATTTCTCGGATGGTACGGGGATTGTGGATTTAGTCTGGTTTCAGGGAATTAAATTTCTCGTCGGTAAGTATAAGGTACATCAGGAATATATTGTATTTGGTAAACCCAGCGTCTTCAACGGACGGATTAACATTGCTCATCCGGATATCGATAATGCTTCGGAACTGAAGCTCTCGACAATGGGATTGCAACCTTATTATAATACAACGGAGAAAATGAAGCGGAGTTCCCTCAATTCTCATGCAATAGAGAAGATGATGAGCGCCGTAGTGCAGCAACTCCGCGAACCGCTGCCCGAAACGCTTTCTCCCGCTATATTGACAGAACATCATTTGATGCCGCTGACGGAAGCCTTGATGAATATTCATTTTCCGGCAAATCCGGAATTGCTTCGTAAAGCGCAATATCGCTTGAAGTTTGAAGAACTTTTTTATGTACAGTTGAATATTCTCCGCTATGCCAAAGACAGGCAACGGAAATACCGTGGATATGTATTTGAAACGGTAGGAGAGATATTCAATACTTTCTATGCCAAGAATCTGCCTTTCGAACTGACCGGTGCCCAGAAGCGTGTACTGAAAGAAATACGCCGGGATGTGGGGAGCGGTAAGCAAATGAACCGTCTGTTGCAAGGGGATGTAGGTAGTGGAAAAACGTTGGTGGCACTGATGAGTATGCTGATAGCGTTGGATAACGGTTACCAGGCTTGTATGATGGCGCCTACCGAGATTCTGGCTAACCAGCATTTTGAAACAATCCGCGAGTTGTTGTACGGAATGGATATACGTGTGGAATTGCTAACCGGTTCTGTGAAAGGAAAAAAGCGGGAAGCCATTCTCACCGGTCTGTTGACAGGAGATGTACGAATACTGATCGGTACGCATGCCGTGATAGAGGATACCGTGAATTTCTCTTCACTGGGGCTGGTCGTGATAGATGAACAGCACCGTTTCGGTGTGGCACAACGCGCACGTTTATGGACTAAGAATGCACAGCCCCCTCATGTACTAGTCATGACAGCTACCCCTATTCCGCGTACGCTGGCCATGACATTATACGGTGATCTCGATGTTTCCGTCATTGATGAACTGCCGCCGGGACGTAAACCTATTGTGACCATTCATAAATATGATGCGCACCGTGTAAGCTTGTACCAATCCGTCCATAGGCAGATTGCAGAGGGCAGACAGGTATATATTGTATATCCTTTGATTAAGGAAAGTGAGAAAATCGATTTGAAGAACCTGGAAGAAGGCTACCTCCATATTTGTGAGGAATTTCCGGATTGTAAAGTCTGCAAAGTGCATGGCAAGATGAAAGCAGCTGAGAAGGATGCGCAGATGCAGCTTTTTGTTTCGGGCGAAGCACAGATAATGGTAGCGACTACTGTGATTGAGGTCGGCGTAAATGTACCGAATGCTTCCGTGATGATTATTGAGAATGCAGAGCGCTTCGGTTTGTCACAGCTCCATCAGTTGCGTGGTCGTGTAGGTCGTGGAGCAGAACAATCTTATTGTATTTTAGTGACCGGATACAAGTTGGTCGAGGAAACCCGCAAGCGCCTAGAAATTATGGTACGGACAAATGACGGCTTTGAAATAGCTGAAGCCGATCTGAAGCTACGAGGTCCCGGTGATTTGGAAGGCACACAGCAAAGCGGTATTGCCTTCGACCTGAAAATTGCCGATATAGCGCGCGATGGACAACTGCTGCAATATGTGCGCAATGTTGCTGAAGAAGTGGTGGATGCTGATCCTACCGGTATTCGTCCGGAGAATGAAATCCTGTGGCGCCAGCTAAAGGCACTTCGGAAAACTAACGTTAACTGGGCTTCCATTAGTTGAATAACGGTTAAACATACACTTTATTTGTATTTTTATGTTGTAAAACATGTTGGTCCTTATCTTGCCGATATACAGGGAGTTAGGAGGTGATTTAATATGTACCTTTTAGTCCCTTACCGAAAAAATAGTTAAGAACAGCCTTTTCATTTAGAGAAGAAATACTACCTTTGGGAGAATTTTTTAAAAGAATGACGAAACGGAATGAATTTCAATTGCATTAAAACGATCCTAATAGCTGCGACGGCAATGGTCAGCCTGAATTCTTTTTCTCAGGATTTGATTGCCCGACAAGCCCCCATCGACAGGAAACTAAAGAGCGTTGACTCGTTGGCTTTACAGAAACAGATACGTGCTGAACAATCTGCTTATCCAGGTCTAAGTCTATATCCGACTTGGAACAATGAGTATGTACAAGCTTATGGCGATGCTATCGTTCCTGAAAGCTATAAAGTGGACCTGACAGGTTTCTGTATGCCTACCACGCATACGAAGATTACCGATGTATTCGGTTATCGCCCCAGAAGACGCAGGATGCACTATGGCTTGGATGTTAAAGTATTCATCGGTGATACGATTCGAGCTGCTTTCGATGGTAAAGTACGCGTAGTAAAGAATCAGGGACGCCGTGGCTATGGTAAGTATATCGTTATTCGTCATGACAATGGACTGGAAACTGTTTACGGACACTTGTCCAAACAGATCGTAGAAATTAATCAATTGGTTAAAGCCGGAGAACCTATCGCTTTAGGTGGCAATACGGGACGTTCTACCGGTTCGCATCTTCACTTTGAAACCCGTTTCCTGGGAATTCCTATCGACCCCGCTTTAATGTTCGACTTTGAAAAGCAAGACGTTGTTGCTGATCATTATACTTTTACTAAGACCAAGACTTCAAAAGGAACTGCTCGCAGCATGGCTTCCGGTGAAGGTTTGTTCTATAAAGTGAAGAGTGGTGATACATTGTCTAAGATTGCATCCCGTCAGGGAGTATCTATTGACAAGCTCTGTCAGTTGAATCGCATTACACGGAAAACAATCTTACGTCCGGGACAGGTATTACGTTGTTCGTAAGATATCAATAAACCCATAAAGAAGAGGGCACTTTAATATAATTTAGAGTGCCCTCTTTTCTTTTTTCTTTAATTATTCCTACCTTTGCAACCAATTTGTAAGGAAATGAAAGATACCAAACAACAATTTGAGCATGTCATTGCCATCTGTCGTGATTTGTTCTCCAAGAAACTACATGATTACGGTCCGGCATGGCGTATTCTCCGTCCGGCTTCCGTGACTGACCAGATATTCATTAAAGCCAATCGTATCAGGAGTATTGAAACCAAAGGAGTGACGTTGGTGGACGAAGGAATACGTTCCGAGTTCATTGCGATAGTCAACTATGGTATTGTCGGATTGATACAGTTGGAACTGGGATATGCGGAATCAGCCGATATCACGAATGAAGAAGCAATGGCGTTGTATGACAAATATGCTAAAACTTCATTGGATCTGATGCTTGCTAAGAATCATGATTACGATGAGGCATGGCGCAGCATGCGTGTCAGTTCATACACTGATCTGATATTGATGAAAATCTACCGTACGAAACAGATTGAAAGCCTGTCAGGACAGACTTTGGTTTCGGAAGGAGTGGATGCTAATTATATGGACATGATTAATTATTCCGTATTCGGTTTGATTAAGATTGAATTTGGAGACTAAACAGAAACATATAATCTGGAAGAGCTGGGTGAATGTTTGCCGTTTTTTATTGGCGGCGGTATTCATCTTTTCCGGCTTTGTGAAGGCAGTCGATCCGTTAGGCTCTTTTTATAAGATTCAGGATTATCTGACGGCTTTCGGAATGGCCGCGTGGTTTCCTACATATTTGCAGCTACTGTTTGCCATCGTATTGTCGGCGTTGGAATTCTCCGTGGGAGTATTCCTGTTCTTCGGTATACGGCGGCGGTTTGCTACGACTCTGGCATTGTTGCTGATGATCGTGATGACACCGCTGACACTGTATCTGGCATTAGCGAATCCAGTGTCCGATTGTGGTTGTTTCGGTGATGCATGGGTGTTGACAAACTGGGAAACGTTTGGTAAGAATGTGGTATTGTTTATTGCAGCCGTATCTGTCTTCAAAGGTGGAAAACAAATCATTCGCTTTATTACGGCAAAGATGGCATGGATGGTTTCTATGTATACGTTCTTTTTCGTATTTGTGCTTTCGTTCTATTGTCTGGACAATCTGCCCATCCTTGATTTCCGTCCTTACAAAATCGGAAAGAATATCAAAGAAGGCATGGAAATACCCGAAGGAGCAAAACCCAGTGTGTTTGAGAGCAAGTTCATTCTGGAGAAGGACGGAAAAAAGCAGGAATTTACACTGGATAATTACCCGGATAGCACATGGACGTTTGTTGAAACACGTACGGTGTTGAAGGAAAAAGGATACGAGCCTCCGATTCACGACTTCTCTATTGTAAGTCTGGAAACCGGAGAGGATTTGACCGATAGCATTTTATCAGATAAGGGATATACATTCCTGTTAGTAGCTCATCGTATTGAAAATGCTGACGATAGCAATATAGACCTTATTAACGAGATCTATGATTATAGTGTGGAGCATGGGTACGGCTTTTATGCCCTGACTTCTTCGCCGGAGGAACAAATAGAGTTGTGGCGTGACAAGACCGGTGCAGAATATCCTTTCTGCCAGATGGACGACATCACTTTGAAGACCATTATTCGTTCCAATCCCGGACTGATGCTGATAAAGGATGGTGTCATTCTGAATAAGTGGAGTGATAACAGCTTGCCGGATGAATACGTGCTGACGGATAGTCTGGATAAACTGGAACTCGGTCAGCAGAAACAAGAAAGTGATTTGCGCACGATTGGTTACGTTCTTTTGTGGTTTATCATTCCGTTGCTGATGGTTATCGGCGTGGATATTCTGGTTGTGAAGCGCAGGGAAAAGAAGAGAGCGAAAAATAAAGTGATTAGCGATGGAGTGATGGGTGATAAGCAAGAGCTTTCTCAGCCATAAACCACAAATTATAAATTAAAAATACATTAACCCTTTTAATAAATAAAAAACAAAATGAGAAAAAACATTGTTGCAGGAAACTGGAAAATGAACAAAACCCTTCAGGAGGGTATTGCTCTTGCAAAAGAACTGAATGAAGTATTGGCTAACGAAAAGCCTAACTGTGATGTAGTCATCTGTACTCCTTTTATCCACCTGGCATCGGTTACTCCGTTGGTAGACCCTGCTAAGATTGGCGTAGGTGCTGAAAACTGTGCTGATAAAGAATCAGGTGCTTACACTGGTGAAGTTTCAGCTGCTATGGTTGCTTCTACAGGTGCTAAATATGTAATCCTGGGTCACTCAGAACGTCGTGCTTACTATGGCGAAACAGTTGCCATCCTGGAAGAAAAAGTTAAATTGGCTTTGGCTAATGGCCTGACTCCGATCTTCTGTATCGGTGAAGTGTTGGAAGAACGCGAAGCTAACAAGCAGAATGAAGTAGTTGCCGCTCAGTTGGCTTCTGTATTCTCCCTGTCTGCTGAAGATTTTTCTAAGATCGTATTGGCTTACGAACCGGTTTGGGCTATCGGTACAGGTAAAACTGCTACTCCCGACCAGGCTCAGGAAATCCACGCTTTCATCCGTTCATTAGTTGCTGACAAGTACGGTAAGGAAGTTGCTGACAACTGCTCTATCCTTTACGGTGGTAGCGCTAAACCGTCTAACGCTAAGGAATTGTTCGCTAATCCTGACGTTGATGGCGGCTTGATCGGTGGTGCAGCTCTGAAGGTAGCAGACTTCAAAGGTATCATTGATGCTTTTAATTAATAGATAATGGAAGACTGATAATTGATAACCGGTGAAGTGCCGGTTGTCGGTTATCAGTCTCTATAATCATATTATCAATCGTCTATTATTATATTATTCATTATGAAGAAGCTTGGTTTACTTTTAATTGCATGCTTTGCTTTCGCCGCTTTTGCTTCGGCGCAGAATAACATTGTGAAGAGTTTGGAACGCAATGTGCCGGGACAGGGTAAGGTAACCATCCATCAGGATGCCCGCATCGAGGCCTTGATAGGTCAGGAATATATCCCCAACGGAACGGAGAACAGAGTGCTTAAAAGTCAGGGTTTCCGTGTACAGGTGTATGCCGGAAACAATACCAGTAGAGCCAAGAACGAAGCTCACGCTGTGGGCTCACGAATCAAAGAATATTTCCCGGAACTTTCTGTTTATACCTCTTTCAACTCTCCCCGCTGGCTGTGCCGTGTAGGAGACTTCCGCAGTATTGAAGAAGCAGATGCCATGATGCGCCAGTTGCGTGCTACAGGCGTATTCAAAGAAGTTTCTATTGTGAAAGAGCAGATAAACATCCCCTTATAAAAACTTACTCATGTTAGGAAAAGAAGAAATCGTATCTCCTGCACTGGATGAACTAAAAGAACACTATCAGCGTATTATAACTTTATTGGGCGAAGATGCCGAACGCGAAGGACTACTGAAAACCCCCGAACGTGTAGCAAAGGCTATGCTGAGTTTGACAAAAGGCTATTTCATGGACCCGCACGAAGTGCTCCGCTCTGCCAAGTTCAAGGAAGAATACAGTCAGATGGTGATTGTGAAAGACATTGATTTCTTCTCACTTTGCGAACACCACATGCTTCCGTTCTACGGAAAAGCACACGTGGCTTATATCCCCAATGGTTACATTACAGGGCTGAGCAAGATTGCCCGTGTAGTGGACATCTTCTCCCATCGCCTTCAGGTGCAGGAACGCATGACGCTCCAGATTAAAGAATGTATCCAGGAAACACTGAATCCTCTGGGTGTAATGGTGGTTGTGGAAGCCAAGCACATGTGTATGCAGATGCGTGGGGTTGAAAAGCAAAATTCCATAACGACCACTTCCGATTTTACAGGTGCTTTCAATCAGGCAAAGACTCGTGAAGAGTTTATGAATCTCATTCGTCAGAATTCATTTACATAACAGTCCCGTACGTTATTTCATGAAAGGAAACTGCAGTTCCCATGAAGGGAAATTGTTGTTTCCATTAAAGGAAACGCGCGTTCCCTTTAGGAGAAACCGTCGTTCTCATTAGGGGAAACTGTCGTTTCTGCATGAGGGAACTATCGTTCTCATTAGGAGTAAGGTGATTTAACCGAGTACAACTCTGTCTCCCAACCGTTTGGCCATAATACTTTTGATCTCACGCAGTTCTGAGTAGCGTTTCATGATAGAGGTACATTGTTCTTCATCATTGGCTACGGCAGGGTCTTGCAAGGCATACATCATGTGTTTCATTTCTTCACTGATGATGGCGAACTTGAAATTAATCATGAGCGTAGGCACCAATTCAAATAGGCGTTCCTCGTCGGTCACTAACCTTTGGGCTTTGGAGTGATACTTACTCAGTTGGTAGCGATCGGCAATCAACTCTGTACTTAGTTTACTGATAATAGGGTCGGGATGTGCCAGGAAATACCGTTCTGCGGTGAATCCTTCATTATGTATATGCTCTGCCGCTTCTGTCAACATCTGCCTGTGCAGCGGGTTGTGGAAAGCCAGCTCATCCTCCTTTAAGTCATTGACTATGTATTCCGTTACCGTAATGGGAATTTCTTTCCCTTCCTCATCGGGAACGTTGCATAATACTTTCTCTCCGTAGCGTACTACCATTTGCAGGATAAGGCGCTCGTATTTGTAGAATTCCTGTCCTTCTTTTCCTTCTTGCGGGATATAAGATACGTATTCGGCAGCTTCCGGTGGAAGCGGTGTACCACCGTCAGGCATTTCTCTATCCATGGGATAAGGAGGCATGTCTTCAGGGTAGGGTGGTTGCATTCCGTCGGGAAGCGGTGCTTGTGCAGCGTCGCGGGCTGCATTATTCTTTCTTGTTTCCCGGTTTCTTTGTTCCGCCTGCTTCTCAGCCTGCGTTTCGCGTCGTTTGGCAACTTCCGAAACCAATAGCTTGTCTTCTATACGAAGCAGTTGGCTACATTCTTTAATATATACATCGCGGACAATTGCTTCAGGAATAATAGATATACTTTGTACAAGATTACCGATTAATTCAGCACGCTTGATAGGATCTTTTCCTGCATCTTCCAGCAGAAGATTGGTTTTGAAACGTATAAAGTCAGTTTCATTATCTTGTATGAATTTCTGGAATTCCGTAGCGTTGTGCTTGCGTGCGAAGGAGTCCGGATCTTCCCCGTCGGGAAGTAGGCAAACCTTGATATTCATTCCTTCTTCCAGCAGCATGTCGATACCACGGAGAGAAGCCTTGATACCTGCCACGTCACCGTCATAGAGTACCGTAATGTTATTGGTGAAGCGGTGAATGAGCTTAATTTGTCCCGGAGTCAGTGCTGTACCCGAAGAAGCTACCACATTCTCCACACCAGACTGGTGCATGGAAATAACGTCCGTGTATCCTTCCACCAGGAAGCAACGGTCTTGTTTCACAATCGCTTGTTTGGCAAAATAAATGCCATACAGTTCACTACTCTTATGATAGATTTCCGATTCGGGAGAATTGACATATTTAACCTTGACTCCCTTCGTCGCGCTGCTAAGCACGCGCCCGCCAAAAGCGACCACCTTACCGGAAAGTGTGTGCACCGGAAAAATAACACGTCCCCAAAAACGGTCACGCAAGCGGTGATCGTCCGTTTCGTAACAAAGCCCTGTCTTGACAAGGTATTCTTTCTTGAATCCCTTCTTTATGGCTTCCTGAGCCATGGCATCGTGACTTTCGGTGCAATAACCTAACTGGAACTTTTCGATGATATCATCCCGGAAACCACGATTACGGAAGTATGCCATACCAATGCTACGTCCGTCCACATGGTTTTTAAGTATATTTTGGAAGTAATCACGTGCAAAGTTATTCACGATGAACAGACTTTCACGTTCGCTCTGCATCAACTTCTCTTCGCTGGACAGTTCGCGCTCCTTGATTTCGATACCGTATTTCTTTGCCAGATATTTCAGAGCTTCGGGGTAACTCATCTGCTCATGCTCCATAATGAAGTGCACCGCATTGCCACCCTTACCGCAGGAAAAGCATTTGCACAACCCTTTGGAAGGCGATACATAGAAAGATGGTGTCTTGTCATCATGGAATGGACACAAGCCTACATAATTCACACCTCGCTTGCGCAACGTAACGAAGTCCGATACAATGTCTACAATCTGTGCGGCATCCAGAATTCTGTCTATGGTAGGTTGGTCTATCATTGGATAATTGTTTTTGCGAATGCAAAGATAAAAAAAATCCCCCGTTGAGGACGAGGGAACCTAATGTTTTCACAACGGAATAATCCTTATTGTGATTTGCTTCATTTTAGTCTGACAAATATATGAAATAAATTGGGAAAAGCAATAGAATATAGAAAGTTTTTTACTATATTTGACAAAACATCAAAATAATATCATGAAAAAAATATTAGGATTAGATTTAGGTTGCAATAGCATTGGTTGGGCATTGGTCAATGAGGCTGAAAATACTGAGGAAATATCGTCTATTATCAAACTTGGTGTAAGAGTGAATCCTTTGACAGTGGATGAAATGCAGAATTTTGAAAAAGGAAAAAGTATTACCACGAATGCTGACAGAACTCTTAAAAGAAGTATGCGTCGTAATTTGCAACGTTATAAATTGCGTCGTGACACTCTCATTGAAGTGTTAAAAGAGCACGGTTTCATAACAGATAGCACTTTACTTTCTGAACATGGTAATAAAACAACATTTGAAACATATCGTCTAAGAGCGAAAGCTGCAGTTGAAGAAATTTCATTAGAGAAGTTTGCTCGAGTGTTACTGATGATTAACAAGAAACGTGGTTATAAAAGTAGCCGAAAAGCCAAAGGAAGTGAAGATGGTGTATTGATTGATGGTATGGATGTAGCT
Source organism: Bacteroides sp. 14(A) (assembly GCF_000526555.1). Classification (NCBI taxonomy): domain Bacteria; kingdom Pseudomonadati; phylum Bacteroidota; class Bacteroidia; order Bacteroidales; family Bacteroidaceae; genus Bacteroides; species Bacteroides sp. 14(A). The sequence continues at coordinate 645,418 of NZ_JAGH01000001.1, forward strand.
AGAAAACTTTATGAAGAGGGCTTGACCCCAGGGGAACTCTGCCTACAAATACTTGAAGCTGGAAAAAAAAATCTACCGGATTTTTATCGTTCTGATTTACAGAATGAGTTTGACAGGATTTGGAACTTCCAAAAGCAGTTTAATCCGGAATTATTTTGTGATGCAGTGAAAGAAGAAGTTAGAGGTAAAAATCGTAGTCAGACTTGGGCCATTCTAGTAAAGTTCTTTGTTTGGTCAGAAAAAGAAGCTGTTTGGAATGAGAAAGAGGCAAGGACAGAAGAAAGAGTAAAGGAGTATAAGCTTGTCGGTCTTAAACGAGATACCAAAGGGAATGAATTAAAATTGGAAAATTATCGTTGGCGTGTACAAGCTCTTTCTGAACAACTAAATCCGGAAATAGTTGCTATTGTACTACAAGAAATCAATGGTCAGATAAGTGCTTCTAGTGGTTATCTGGGGGCAATCAGCGATCGTAGTAAGCAGCTTTACTTCAATCGTCAGACGGTTGGACAGTATTTGATGTCTGAGTTGGAAAAAGACCCTAATGTAAGTTTACGCAACCGAGTGTTCTATCGGCAAGATTATTTGGATGAATTTGACAGGATATGGGAGAAGCAGGCTGAGTTTCATGAGGAGTTGACTGTGGAACTAAAGAAAGAAATTCGTGACATCATTATTTTTTATCAACGTCGTCTGAAGAGTCAAAAAGGATTAATAAGTTTCTGCGAATTTGAGAAGCGAGAAGTTGTAGTAGAAGAGGATGGCAGAAAAAAAAATAAGACAGTGGGTTGCCGAGTGATTCCCCGTTCGCATCCGTTATTCCAAGAGTTCAAAATATGGCAGACCTTGAATGATATTGAAGTTTTTGCGTGGGATAAACAGAGTAAACGCAAGAAAGCGGATAAATCTTCTATATTGTTTGATAACTCGGAAGATGCTTTGCTCGTAGAAGGAAAACGGTTTTTGTATCAGGAAGAAAAAGAGTTGCTAGCTAAGGAACTTTTTGTAAAAGAGAGTATGAAAAAGGCTGAGGTTCTGAAACTGTTGTTCGAAAATTACCAGGAACTGGATCTGAATTTTAAGCAGATTGATGGTAATCATACAGGATTTGCTCTTTTCTCAGCATATAGCAAGATGATTGAGAAGTATGGTTATGAACCTGTGGATTTTAAGAAATCTGCAGATGAGATTATAGAAAAGCTGGAAACCATATTCACTAATTTAGGATGGAATACAGAACTACTTTCTATTGATTTGAGTAAAGAGGATAAAGAACTTGAGAGGCAGTCTTATTTCAGACTTTGGCATTTATTGTATTCTTTTGAGGGGGATAATACACCGACTGGGAATGGTAAACTGCTTGAGAAAATTATGCAACTTTGTGACGTGGAAAAAGAGTATGCTGTAGAACTTGCTAATGTGTCATTTCAAGAAGATTACGGAAGTCTGAGTGCAAAGGCTATTAAAAAGATACTACCTTATTTGAAAGAAGGTAATCAATATGACGTTGCATGTGACTATGCGGGGTATCGTCATTCCAAATCCTCATTGACCAAAGATGAAATAGAAAATAAGATATTGAAGGACAAATTGGAAATTCTTCCCAAGAATAGCCTGCGTAACCCTGTGGTTGAAAAGATTTTGAACCAAATGGTTAATCTGATTAATACACTCATTGATACCTATGGTAAACCTGATGAAATTCGTGTGGAACTAGCCCGTGAACTAAAGAAAAATGCTAAAGAACGAGAAGAATTAACAAAATCCATAGCACGAAATACTCGTGAACATGATGAAATCCGTCAGTTACTGCGAACAGAATTTGGCATGATGAATGTTAGCCGTAATGATATTATACGTTATAAACTCTATGAAGAATTAAAAGATAACGGGTATAAGACTTTGTATTCTAATGAGTATATTCCGAGAGAAAAAATATTCAGTAAAGAGATTGATATTGAACATGTCATTCCGCAAGCTCGCCTTTTCGATGATTCACTGTCTAATAAAACTTTGGAATACAGGGCTATCAATATAGAAAAAGGTAATAAGACGGCTTATGATTTTGTAAAAGAGAAATATGGAAATGATGGTTTAGAGAAGTTTCTCAATCGTTGCGAGACCTTATTCAAGGATAAAAGGACAAAGCTTAGGAAATTAAAAATGGAAGAGAAAGATATTCCGGAAGGATTTATCGATCGGGATTTGCGGAATACGCAGTATATCTCCAAGAAAGCTTTTGCTATGTTGAATGAAATTAGTCGCAGAGTGGTGGCTACTACTGGTTCCATAACTGATAAATTGCGTGAGGATTGGCAACTTGTGGATCTTATGAAAGAATTGAATCTGCCTAAATATGAAAAGCTTGGTATGGTAGAGATGTTTGAGGACAAAGATGGGAGAAAGATCAAAAAAATAACGGACTGGACTAAGAGAAATGACCATCGGCATCATGCGGTGGATGCTCTGACGGTAGCTTTCACAAAAGATGTATTTATTCAATTCTATAATAATAAGAATGCTGCCTGGATGCCCGCCTCCAAGGAACATGCTAATATTACAGGTATAAAGGCTCGTTACTTTGAAAATGGAAAGGCTCTTGCTCCCATGCCTTTGGCGCAATTTCGCGCCGAGGCGAAACGCCATTTGGAAAACTTGTTGGTATCTATCAAGGCTAAAAATAAGGTAATTACTTCTAATGTAAACCGTACAAAGAACAAAAATGGTGAAAACAGGAAACTGCAACAAACACCGCGAGGACAGCTACATTTAGAAACTGTTTATGGAAGTCATCGGCAATATGCCACGAAAATAGAAAAGGTGAATGCTGCTTTTGATGCTGCTAAGATTGCTACTGTAAGTAAGCTTGCTTATCGGAATGCTTTACTAAAACGTTTGGAGGCTTTTGGAAATGATCCAAAGAAAGCATTTACTGGTAAAAATACATTGGAAAAGAATCCACTCTATCTTGATGAGAATCAAACAGAAATGGTTCCGGAAAAAGTACAGACGGTAGAGTTTGAAACTGTTTATACTATACGAAAGCCGATTGATCCCAATTTAAGTATAGATAAGGTGATAGATGTGAAAATTCGTAGTGTCTTGGAAAAAAGGCTAAAAGAGTATGGTGGAGATGCCAAAAAGGCATTCGTCAACTTGGATGAAAATCCAATATGGCTGAATGAAGCTAAAGGAATATCGATTAAACGCGTGAGTATTCGAGGCATTAGCAATGCTCAATCGCTGCATGAAAAGAAAGATAAAGATGGTAACTTGATTTTGGGCAAAGAAGGAAGAAAAATCCCAGTGGATTTTGTGAATACTGGTAACAATCATCATGTGGCTATCTATAAAAAGCCTGTCTTGGACAAAGTGGGACAGATAGTACTTGATGAAGAAGGTAATCCGAAGTATGAACTTGATGAAGTAGTGGTTTCTTTCTTTGATGCGGTGACACGGGCAAACCTTGGTCAACCTATTATAGATAAGGATTATAGAAGAATTGAAGGATGGCAGTTTCTGTTTAGTATGAAGCAAAATGAATATTTTGTATTTCCCAATGAGAAGACAGGATTCAATCCCAAAGAGGTAGATTTGTTGAATCCGGAGAATTATGCATTGATAAGTCCTAATTTGTTTAGGGTACAAAAGTTTGCCTATAAAAACTATGTTTTTAGACATCATTTGGAAACTACTATTAAAGATACAAGTTCAACTCTAAAAGGTATAACATGGACTGATTTTCGTAGTTCAAAAGGGTTAGATAAAATAGTGAAAGTTAGAGTTGATCATATTGGGCAAATAGTATCGATTGGTGAGTATTAAAAATATAGGGTAATGAATAATATTAGTTGTTTCAAGATAAGAAAATCCATTTTACGTGGAATGAAGAAGAGTAACAATGGTAATTTTCAATTGTCGATGTGGCGGAGGCGTTGACTGATAGTGTTAATCTGAAACAGTATATAAAGCGATTGTGTTCACGGGACGAGGTTTATCATTGAACCAAGGTACACTTTATACCTCGGTTCAAATGATAGTAGAGGATGTTAAAAAGAGCAAAATTTAAGTAGTATGTATAAAGGATTATTTCGTATTATACAGTCTATTTCTTCTAAAATAGTACACTTTAAACTTTGACTAGCTCAGGTGAGGGATGAACGTATGCAAGAGATAGAGAAGTCAGAGCTTACCCAAGAGTATATGAAAGAACTCTATGAGCAGAAGGTTATCCTAAGGGTTGGATTGTCAGACGTGTGGTATAGTTATCCGTCTTCACAATGTTTGGCGAACATGTTACAGTGGAAATCCTCTCAAAAGAGTAGTTGAATACATCTAAAAAAGTAAGCAAGTTGTAAATCGTGGAGGTAATGTAACTAGAGTAGTTCATGAGCAAGCAGAGAAGGAGTTAGGAAGAAGCAATATATCTTTTCGAAACTTCTTAGCAAATTTAGGAAAAGGAGAAAAACCGCCCCAATTGTCTTTTGAAGCGGATAGTGAGTAGTAGATAATTTAAAAAGTAGAATACTATGATTAAAAAAACGCTTTATTTCGGTAATCCTGTTTATTTATCTTTGAGGAATGCACAGTTGGTAATCAAATTGCCGGAGGTTGTGAAAAATGACACCTTACCTGATGGCTTCAAACAACAATCAGAGGTAACTAAACCAATAGAGGATCTTGGTGTAGTAGTACTGGATAATAAGCAGATAACTATTACTTCAGGAGTATTAGAAGCGTTACTTGAAAACAATTGTGCTATCATAACTTGCGACAGTAAGAGTATGCCGGTTGGATTAATGCTTCCTTTATATGGAAACACGACACAAAATGAACGGTTTCGTCAACAGTTGGATGCCTCTCTTCCTCTGATAAAACAGTTGTGGCAACAGACTGTAAGAATGAAGATTGAAAATCAAGCAGCTGTATTGAAAAAATGCGCAGGTGAAGAAGTAAAGTGTATGACTATATGGGCTGCTGATGTGAAAAGTGGGGACTCTGATAATCTGGAAGCTCGTGCAGCTGCCTATTATTGGAAAAATTTGTTTAAAATAAAAGGGTTTACAAGAGACAGGGAAGGGATTCCACCTAATAATCTGTTAAATTATGGATATGCGATTCTAAGAGCTGTAGTTGCACGTGGATTAGTTGCCAGTGGACTTTTGCCTACATTAGGAATACATCATCATAATAGATATAATGCTTATTGTCTGGCTGATGATATTATGGAGCCATATCGACCCTATGTTGATGAGTTGGTCTATAAAATATTGCAGGAGGGGATGAATTGTAATGAACTGACGAAAGGGTTAAAAGCTCAGTTACTTACTATTCCTACACTAGAAGTTATTATCTCTGGTAAACGTAGTCCTTTAATGGTTGCGGTGGGGCAAACTACTGCATCTTTGTATAAATGCTTTAGTGGTGAATTGCGTAGAATATTATATCCGGAAATGTGAGATGAACCGATTTAGTGAATATCGTATTATGTGGGTACTTGTATTATTTGATTTGCCTACTGAAACAAAGAGGGATAAGAAAGCATATGTAGATTTTAAGAAGAATCTGCAGAAAGATGGCTTTACTATGTTTCAGTTTTCTATTTATGTTCGTCATTGTGCTAGTAGTGAGAATGCAGAAGTTCATATAAAAAGAGTTAAATCTTTCTTGCCGGAGCATGGGCAGGTTGGAATTATGTGTATTACAGATAAGCAATTTGGAAATATAGAGTTGTTTTATGGGAAAAAATCTTTGGATATAAATACTCCCGGTCAGCAATTAGAGCTTTTCTAGAAAAAGAAATCCCACTTAAATGCGGGATTCTTAATTGAAAACAGCATCGTTTTTGTATTTCAAAAATGGTTTATAACTAATTGAAAATCAATTTGTAATGTAGGTTGTACTGTTTCCTATGGTTCAAAGATACTAAAATGAAAGCAAATCACAACTGCAAGAGCGAGGACGTGAAGTATTGCCCGACTGTTTCCTATGGTTCAAAGATACTAAAATGAAAGCAAATCACAACAACGCTATCACCATAAACGTTTTTAAATTACTGTTTCCTATGGTTCAAAGATACTAAAATGAAAGCAAATCACAACAACCAAACTGATATGCAGTTTTCAAGATAAACTGTTTCCTATGGTTCAAAGATACTAAAATGAAAGCAAATCACAACTGTAGTTGATATAATAAACGGAAAAGAAAGACTGTTTCCTATGGTTCAAAGATACTAAAATGAAAGCAAATCACAACGCTCAGGTGTTTTCTTATCCCAAAATTTTAACTGTTTCCTATGGTTCAAAGATACTAAAATGAAAGCAAATCACAACTCGCTGTGTAGAGGACATACTGGCGGCTCAACTGTTTCCTATGGTTCAAAGATACTAAAATGAAAGCAAATCACAACTTCTCGGTCAGTTCAAATATCTTCTTTTCACTGTTTCCTATGGTTCAAAGATACTAAAATGAAAGCAAATCACAACGTAAAGTCGTTTGCTGAGAGTCCCTTGCCTACTGTTTCCTATGGTTCAAAGATACTAAAATGAAAGCAAATCACAACTATATCATACTTCTTATTCTGGTAATTATACTGTTTCCTATGGTTCAAAGATACTAAAATGAAAGCAAATCACAACAGCAACGCTTATATGCTATTTGCGGACGTGACTGTTTCCTATGGTTCAAAGATACTAAAATGAAAGCAAATCACAACGTAAAGTCGTTTGCTGAGAGTCCCTTGCCTACTGTTTCCTATGGTTCAAAGATACTAAAATGAAAGCAAATCACAACGTCAAGTACACTGTTCGCCCACTCATCCGAACTGTTTCCTATGGTTCAAAGATACTAAAATGAAAGCAAATCACAACCTTGAATAAGAGGGTGTCCGGGTTCTTAGTACTGTTTCCTATGGTTCAAAGATACTAAAATGAAAGCAAATCACAACGCCAACTTATTCTTCAGGCACATATCTTTAACTGTTTCCTATGGTTCAAAGATACTAAAATGAAAGCAAATCACAACCAGCATGGGAGTATTCTCAAATTTTTCTCCACTGTTTCCTATGGTTCAAAGATACTAAAATGAAAGCAAATCACAACGGAAAATGGAAGCTTGAAATAGATTCTATTACTGTTTCCTATGGTTCAAAGATACTAAAATGAAAGCAAATCACAACGAAAGATCATCCAACACTGCAGTAAGTTGCACTGTTTCCTATGGTTCAAAGATACTAAAATGAAAGCAAATCACAACGAAAGATCATCCAACACTGCAGTAAGTTGCACTGTTTCCTATGGTTCAAAGATACTAAAATGAAAGCAAATCACAACTTTCCATTGTATATTATTATTCAAATGTCCACTGTTTCCTATGGTTCAAAGATACTAAAATGAAAGCAAATCACAACTATTTGTTTATCACGGCAGCCGCCTGACGGACTGTTTCCTATGGTTCAAAGATACTAAAATGAAAGCAAATCACAACCAAGTTTCACCTCTTCACGATACGCACCAAACTGTTTCCTATGGTTCAAAGATACTAAAATGAAAGCAAATCACAACTCGGCAGACTCCATCTTCATAGTAATGCCACTGTTTCCTATGGTTCAAAGATACTAAAATGAAAGCAAATCACAACCACAAGTGCTCCAACATAAGGGATAAATCCACTGTTTCCTATGGTTCAAAGATACTAAAATGAAAACAAATCACAACAATCGAGCATATTCGTATCTACGCCAACAGGCTGTTTCTAATGGTTCAAAAATACAAAGATGAGAAACAAATCACAACAGAATTGTATATAATTCCTGCCAAGATTCAACATTTTAAATAATTTTAGAAATAAGTATGCTCCCCCAATCCTAAATATCATCCCCTCTCTTTATTAACGAATTGAAGAGAGAAGCCCCACTTCCTTTTCCGTACCCTCTTCTCTCTCCAATCCCTTAATCCCACCTATCTATTTTATCTTCTCCCTAATCTTCGTCAGATACTGCTTCATCCCTTCCGCATCCTTCGTACTGATAATTTCCAGCAAATTCTTCAGCTCCAGACGAATATTTTCCACTTGCGAGGGAGTGCGCGGATTAAAGAGAATTTCCTGAAGCAAGTAATCATCCTCACTCAGCAAACCCTTGGCAATAGCCATATGCTTCTTGAACGTAGTACCCGGAGCCTCCTGGTGCTTCATCACCGCTGCAAAAACAAACGTAGAGACAAAAGGAATAGACAGAGAATAAGCTACCGTCTCATCATGTTCGTCGAAAGTATATTCGAAGATATTGAGGCGGAGCGTCTGGTAAAGGTCTTTGAAGAAAATTTTTCCCAGGTGGTCACCTTCACTGATGATGATAGCATTCTCGCTGCTCAGATTGCTGAGGCTGGCAAACGTAGGGCCAAACATCGGATGCGACGATACATAACGAAAGCCACTTTCCTCATAGAATTTCTTCAATCCCGTCTTCACCGAGGCGATATCACTGATGATACAATCCTTGGGCAGCACAGGCAGCACCTTGCGGAATGCGTCCAGCGTATATCTCACCGTGGCGGCATTGATTACCAACTCCGGTTCGAAGTCCTTTATCTCTTCCAACGTGGTGAAACGATACGTGTTATAGACAAAACGCAACTGGTGCGGATTCACGTCGAACACTGCCGTTTCATGTTGGAAACTTAGAATATCTGTAAAGAAAGAGCCCATCTTGCCGGCTCCGAGTATTAAAATACGCATAAATTTAGTGTTTAGGTATTAATGATTAGTGATAAGTGAAAGATAGCGTAGCCATTAATCACTTATCACCAGTCGCTAATCACTTGTTTATAATTTCCATTTGTTGCCTCACACTTTCCTCGTGTATCAGTTCGAATACCTTCTTGATAAATTCCGAATCCACGCCCAGAAGCACACCTTGTGAGCCGCGTTTATCCAGAATTTCATTGTAACGTCCCGTTTGCAGAATCGTCATATCGTGTTCTTTCTTGAACGTACCGATTTCACGTGCCACACGCATACGTTTGGCAAGTTCCTGCATCAGGTTGTTGTCGCACTCGTCAATCTGCTTGCGCAGTTCGCTGAGGTTTTCCGTGGTCTGTGTCTCTTTACGGATGACGAGTAGATTCAGGATGTAATCCAGTACGTCCGGAGTCACTTGCTGCGAAGCATCACTCCATGCACAGTCGGGGTTGCAGTGACTTTCGATAATCAGACCGTTGAAACCGAGGTCCATAGCCTGCTGGCAAAGCGGTGCGATGAGTTCGCGCTTACCACCGATGTGGCTGGGATCGCAGATGATCGGCAGGTTCGGGATGCGGCGACGCAACTCGATGGGGATATGCCATTGCGGCAGATTGCGGTACAACTTCTTGTCGTAACTGCTGAAACCGCGGTGGATGGCTGCCAGACGTTTCAGACCGGCATTGTTGATACGTTCCAGGGCACCGATCCAGAGTTCCAGATCCGGGTTTACCGGATTCTTCACAAACACAGGAATATCCACACCCTTCAGTGCATCGGCTATTTCCTGCATGGCAAACGGATTGGCAGTGGTGCGTGCGCCAATCCAAAGGATATCGATACCTGCTTTCAGACACTCGTATACATGCTTTGAGGTGGCTACTTCGGTAGAAACGTACATTCCGGTTTCTTTCTTAACCTCTTTCAGCCATGCCAGACCGTCTACGCCTACACCTTCGAAACCACCCGGTTTGGTACGCGGTTTCCAGATTCCGGCACGGAATATCTTCATTCCCTTTTCGGCCAGTTGCTTGGCGGTGCACATTACTTGTTCTTCTGTTTCGGCGCTGCAAGGACCTGCAATTACCATGGGACGTTTGTCCTCAATACCCGGCAGCAAAATCGATTCTAATTCAAGTTCCATATTCTTTTATTTTTGTTCAATTATATTTTTATTGTATAGATATTTCTCAGTGTCTTCTGAACCCTCTGCAACCCCCGTCGATAAAGCCTTTCGAACGTGTTAATAAATACAGGCCTCGTTTTTTAAAAACGTTGCCCTTATTCTTTAAAAACGTCGGGCACGTTTTTTAAAACGGTGAGTGGATTGTGTTACAGGAGCTCTTTTTTGTAAATATATTACTTCATCTCCCTGATGCGCTTCAATGCCTCTTCCAATTTATGGTCTTTGCAGCAAAGCGAGATGCGGATATACCGTTTTCCGTTACTTCCGAAGATAAATCCAGGCGTGATAAATACGCGTGCGTTATGCAACACCTTTTCAGTCAGTTCTTCAACGTCGGCACAGCTATCGGGAATTTTTCCCCAAAGGAACATACCTACCTGTTTTTCATCGTATGTACATCCCAGTGCGTGCATGATTTCCCCTGCCAGATGGCGGCGGTTGCGGTAGTTCTTGTTATTTCCGTCGTACCATTCCTGTTCGGCTTCCAAGGCGTTGGCGGCTGCCAGTTGCATGGCGCGGAACATACCGCTGTCGATGTTGCTCTTCACTTTCAGGATCCATTGCACAAAGTCGGCGTTGCTTGCCAGCATACCGATACGCCAGCCCGGCATATTGTGGCTCTTGCTCATGGAGTTGAACTCGATGCAACACTCTTTGGCGCCCGGCACACTGAGGATGCTGAGGGGGTGGTCGTTCAGGATGAAGCTGTACGGGTTATCGTTTACAATCACGATGTCCTTGCGGCGTGCAAAGTCCACCAGCTTTGCATAAAGTTCCGGGGTGGCGTTAGCTCCGGTCGGCATGTTCGGATAGTTGGTCCACATCAGCTTTACGCGGCTCATGTCCATCTTTTCCAGTTCGTCGAAGTCGGGCATCCAGCCGTTTTCCTCTTTCAGGTTGTAGTTGATGACTTCCGCGCCCAGTATCTTGCTCAATGAGGTATAAGTGGGATAGCCCGGATTGGGAACCAATACCTGTTCGCCCGGATTGACGAAGGCCAGTGTGACGTGCAGGATACCTTCTTTTGAGCCGATGAGCGGCTGTATCTCAGTATTAGGATTCAGCTCCACGCCGTACCATTTCTTATACCAAGCGGCAAAGCTGCGGCGAAGTTCGGGGATACCGACATAAGGCATATAACCGTGTCCGTCAGGGTTTTGTGCTTCGCGGCACAGGGTCTGTATGGTTGCTTCCGAGGGAGGCATGTCGGGGCTGCCGATTCCGAGGCTGATTACGTCTTTTCCTTCGGCATTCATTTGTGCCACCTCTTTCAACTTCTTGGAGAAGTAGTATTCGCTCACGCTGGCCAACCGGTCGGCGGGCTTGATCTTAGATGTTTGATTTTCCGTCTGCATATTCGCCTAATATTTTAAGTTCTTTGGTTAGCGGTGTGATGGCCGCGATGGATTGTTTATATCTCAGTAGGTTGTCGAAAGCGACATCTACGTAAAATTGGTATTCCCATTCCCGCCCGATGATGGGCAGTGACTGTATTTTGGTCAGGTTGATGCTGTAGAACGAAAGAATGGACAGTACTTGCGAGAGGCTCCCTTCCGTGTGGGGCAGTGTGAATACCATGCTTGCCTTGTTGGTTTCCGGGTGTGGATGGCGGCGTATTTCGTCTACTTGCCAAGGATCGGCAACTACCAGAAAACGGGTGAAGTTGTGCTTGTTTGTTTCGATGCCTTCCTGCAACACCTTCATGCCGTAACGCTCGGCAGCGGCCTTGGAACAGATGGCAGCGTGTCCTTTCAGATTTTCCCGCTTGATGATTTCGGCGCTGAGGGCGGTGTCTTCCGCTTCCACTACTTTCATCTTCGGGTGCTGGGCAAGGAACTCGCGGCATTGCATCAGTGCGATGGGGTGGGAGTTGACTTCCGTCAGATCGTTCCAGTCCTCATCGGGCAGGCAGACAAAGCTGTGTGAAATGCGTAGTTTGTATTCGCCTATGATTTGTGTTCCGCTCTGCCGCAGCAACTCGTTGTTGTGCAACAGGCTACCTGCAATGGTATTCTCTATTGCCAACATTCCTATGGTCTTGCTGTCCTTCTTCACGGCTGCAAACACGTCCTCAAAAGTAGCGCAACAGATTAACTCTATTTCTTCTCCTTCGAAGTACTTGTGTGCGGCAATGTCGTGATACGACCCTAATGTTCCTTGAATGGCTATTCTTTTCATACTGTTTCTTTAAAATAAAAAATCCCGCTTCCATACAATGGAGCGGGATTAAGTATATTACTTTAGTTCTCTATTCAGTTCTTAAGCATCACTGTCACTTGACACATACAAACTCCCGCTCTACTTTCTGGCTAAAGTAAAAGTAAAAAAAGAAGTAATATGTATAAGTAAACAAATTCATACTTTCGTTTTCTTTTTGTTTTTAATTTCGTGGCAAAAGTAATACTTTTCTCTTATATGCAAGCAAAAAATGATATTTTTTTTATTTCTTCTTCAAAATTAGCTTTCAGACGAGTGCTTCCGGTTGTCTTTTTCTGCCGGAAATCCATCAATCGTCGTGCATGATTCCCTTGATTTGCTCCCATTTGTTCACGGCATCGTTGGGCTGTGCCTTGCCCGGAGTGCTACGGCCTTCGCGGATGTACTTTTGCAACAGGTCTTTCAGCTCGCTGACTATTTCGGGATGTTCCTGATAGACATTTTTGCTTTCGGTGGGATCGTCTTTCATATTATAGAGTTGTATCGGTGGGAGCTGGGCAATGGCTTCCTTGTCCACACCCGGCTTGGGATAGCTCCAACCGCCGGAACTGGGGGAACACAACAGTTTCCAGTCTCCTTTACGGATGGCAAACTCTCCGCGGATGGAGTGGTGCACGGTGGCTTCACGGATGGTTGGCGTGTGGTGCGGATTCCGGATGAGGGGAAGAATGTTGTAGCTATCTTCCGCTTCGTTATCTTTCAGGGGATAATGGTTGAGGGCGGCAAAAGAAGCGTAGAAGTCGTTGAGGCAGACGGTTTGTGTACAAGTGCCTCGGCCTGCACCGTTGGCCCATTCCACGATGGTGGGTACGCGGTGACCGCCGTCGAAGAGATCGGCTTTCATGCCTCGCCAGATGTAGTTGGCATGATGCCCTTTAGCGGCCATCTCAGGGATACCTCCGGCGGGAGAGCAACCGTTGTCGGTGGTGAAAACTACGATGGTACTGGAGTCTATACCGTTGCGTCGCAGGGCTTCGCGCACTTGTCCCACTACATCGTCCACCATCAGGACGAAGTCACCGTAATCACCCAGTCCGGTTTTTCCTTTGAAGGTTTCGGTGGGCAGGATGGGGGTATGCGGGGCGGGCAGGGGCAGATAGAGGAAGAAGGGGCGTTCGTCTTGTGCGTGGCGGTTGATGTAGTCTACTGCGCGGTGGGTCAGGTTGGGCAGACAGTCCTGGTGGTTGAAGTCGTTGGCTATGGCGCCTGCACGCCAGAAGCCCGGTTTCTTTCCTGCGGGTACGGTGCCTATTTGAGTGGTGGTGGACTGGCGGTTTTCTATATATACATAGGGGGCCATGTCGAGGGAGCCGCAGAAGCCGTAGAAGTAGTCGAAGCCTAAGTCGGCAGGACCGTTGGTGATGGGTTTGGAGTAGTCTACGTCTTCGTCGTTGAGGGCGTTGGCGCCGGGTTTCTCATGTCCCGGTTTTGTGCCCCAGTTCCAGCCTAAATGCCATTTGCCGATGCAGGCGGTGGTATATCCGTTTGCTTTCAGCATGGATGCCATGGTGCTGCGGGTGGTGGGGATGATAGGGTGGGAGTAGCCGTAGAGTACACCGCTTTTGAGGCTGGAACGCCAGTTGTAGCGCCCTGTGAGGATGCCATAGCGGGTGGGGGTGCTGACGGCTGAACAAGAATGGGCATCGGTGAACATTACGCCGTTGGCGGCCATCTGGTCGATGTGGCGGGTTTGGATATGAGAGTCTTTGTTGTAGGCGGAGACATCTCCATAGCCCATGTCATCGGCGAGGATGAAAATGATGTTCGGCTTTTGTTGGGATGCTGACTTTGCTTGTTCTGCGGTTTGTGCAGACACATGCTGTCCAAGGCACATAGGAATAGACAGCAATCCAAAATAAGATAATTTCTTCATAAAAAAGCACAGTATTTATTGAAACAATTCAGGATATATTGCTGCTAAGTTAAATGTATCTCCACTTTCTTTAGATAACTTCTGATATTCAGCACATAATCTCTTTACTATCCTTTTGTATTGAGGAGAGCCAAATAAGTTATTAGTTTCTTGTGGATCTTTTTCTAAATCAAACAGATAGGCATCTTTGGAGGCAGGGATAAAGAATAGCTTGTAATGTCCGTCTGTTACCATTCGCTGGGCTTCTTGCAGATAAGCGGAATAGATGGCTTTGCGATGGGAAGAAGCCTTGGAGCTCTTCAAAGCGTTGATTTGGGAGATGAATTCCAAATGATTGGGTTTCTTGATACCTACCAAATCATAAACAGTAGGTACCAAGTCTTGCAGATAGATTAACTGATCGCGAACTTCACCTTTAGGCAAACCTAACCCGCAAAACGCCAGTGGCACTTTTGCACTGTGGTCGTACATACTTTGTTTGCCGATAAGGCCATGATGCCCCACCGACAGACCATTATCCGAAGCAAAGACAATTAACGTATTCTTATCCAAATCATTTTTTTTCAATGCTTCTATGATACGCCCTACTTGAGCATCCATGTGAGTAATCAATGCATAATATTCCTGGCGATGTTTTTGTACGGAGTAGTGGGTGCGGGGAAATGGAGCAAGTTGCTCATCACGCAAGTTTTTACCGGATTTCATTTGTTCGCCAAGCGGATGGACAGGCAGGAAGTTTTGGGGCACCGAAATTTTATCCACATCATACATATCTACATATTCTTTTGGGGCCTGACGCGGATCATGCGGGGCATTAAAGGCACAGAACATGAACAAAGGCTCTTTAGAATCTTTGTTCTCTTCCATATATGTTATTGTTTCGTCGGCCAATATTTCACTCCAGTGTTTTCCTTCACTCCAATATCCGCCTTTTGATTTATCCCAGGGAAGCCAGGTATTATCTTCTTTGCTTTGAGGACGGTTATAGGCGTCTTTGGTATCTTTGGGCATGCCACCTCTGACTTTCACACTTTTGTCAAATAGCTGCTGTGCGGTGACGGATTTCATGTGCCACTTTCCAGTTTGAAACGTTTTATAGCCTGCTTGTTTCATTACTTGCGGCCACATCTCTCCATTGGCAAGTTCTGCTTCGTATTTTTGACTTTCGGCTTTGTGGGTATTCCAAATATAACGACCGGTTATCAGCTGTGAGCGGCTGGCGATGCTGATAGCGCCATTCCAACCACCCATAATATATGTATTGGAGAATCGTACTCCGTTTGATATCAGCTTATCGAGATTGGGAGATATAATCTCACTGTTGCCGAGAATATTCAATCCGTCATAGGTCAGGTCATCAACAAATATAAAAAGAACATTCGGCTTGGTTTGTGTGCTTGGGCTGTTCTCTTCAACTGTTGCGGAAAATAAAGTTTGCGGAATAGCTAATACTGAACTTGCTACCAAACTGGATAATAGTGTGTGTTTCATGACAAATAAATTAAAATTAAATGCCCAAAATTACGCCATTTATCTTAGGAGCGTTTGTAGTTTTGTATCAAACACTATTGCTGTTGTCTCAATCTTCTGCAATTGTGAGGTTGCCGATAGTCCATAGCTTTGTAATGAACTAATTCCATCAATGCGCAATGAGTCGGAATAGAGTTAGAAACCTTTCCTGTATATCGGCAACTCTTTCCCAAACTCCGCATGAACCACCTCGAAATTGACAAAGCCATTCACGGACTCCGGTTCTAACAGCGTTACCGCAAGGTTCGCATTCTTCTGTGAAAGACGAATCATGAAACAACCTGCCGGGAAGATCTTTTTTTCCTTTATCATCCGTGTAGATACTGTGACCGGATAAATCTTTTCCCATTCCTTGGTAGCTTTCTTGTATCCGGTAACCATATACTTCTCTACGGTGGCAGTGAAGGGTTTTCCTATCTCTTCTACCTCTATTCCTAAAGCCCGCAATTTCTCAGCTTGCATCCGGCAGGTATCCGGCAGAATATATCCTTTGGGACGTTTGCGTACTAACTCAGCTTTCAGTTGAAGCGCATCGAAAGTAGGCAGAGGCTCCGTAAAGCGTTCGTTCTTGGCAAGGTCAATAAAAGTAACGGGAAGCTCTGTCCGTGCAGATTGAAAAGTGATGGATATATCACTCTTTCCGCTGCAAGTCTCTTTTACGGCCTTTCGTATCTCACTTCTTACTTCTTTTGAATGAAGAGCCGCTGTTTCCAAAAGACTGCGGGATACCAGAAAACCACATTCTGCACGACGGGTAAAACACGCTTTTCCCAATCCTATTCCACGGATTTCTATGAATAGAGATACCGCATTGGTAAGCCCCTGAAACGTGGAACTGGATTGCGGGCTCTTGGCATCTTTCATTGCATACAAACTATCATTCCTGACACTGGGTGTAAAGTAAAAGCCTGAATGATAACCGTTAACCTCCAATGTCTTCTCTGCTTCTTCACGGAATAAGCCGTTGGAAAGTGTACGTATTCCGGCAGGGATGTTCAAATGCCCGCTGGGTAGGAAAAGGACATCGGCGGCCGTAGCTGCTTTAGTACCCCGCAGCAATTCAAACTCCTTGCGGAAAGGATTGAATTCGTGGATGTCCAGCGCTATTTCGGGGTTCCATTCCTTGTACGCTTTTTTAAGAAGAAGAGTCACCGGATCGGCAAGTTTACTTTGATCCCGGTTCAAATCATACCCACTGCCTGATTTACGGCTTTGCATGGCATAACCATCCGTATTGGCTACAGGTACAAGCGCAAGAGAAACCTTTTTCAACAGTTCGGCACCTTCAGGAGTATTCAGTAAATAATCGGTAAGCATACAGGTTGCTTCCGGCCCGGCAGGTTCGTTACCGTGCAGTCCTGCCTGTATCCAGACTCTTATTTTCTTTTTCTCGTTGGGAGTTCCGAAATAGAGCACGGGGATATCCCTGCCCTGTGGAGTCTTTCCTATATTGGATAGCGTAAACTTATCGGGATGCCTGTTGGCTAAATCCTTCAAATACCTGTTTATCTCGAACAAGGAAGCCAGACCTTCTTCAAGCGGCTTGCCGAGGGTGGGAGTGGAATATTGCTGCTCTGGTTCGGGATAGAAACGGCGGGTTACCTCTTCCGGCTGCACCGTGGGTTGGATATTCCAAAGAGAAGAGTTGCTGAATACGGTTTCTTGCGCAATGCGTTGCAGATAGAGTGCTTCCTCTTCGAGCAGTCCGGCATAATAAGTACCTGTATAGGGTTTCTGAAAAAATACGCTACAGAATACATTGGCGACAAGATAAGAACCCTGTCGGGAAGGGTGGCTGTGATCGTTGTTGTAAAGCGTGATGCTTGGATTTTCCGTGCGGACACGCTTCCAGGCGATGCCGACGGGGGCACACCAGGCATTCAGTTGTGCGGTCATCTCCAAATAACTTTCAGCCAGTCGTTGTTGCATTTCGGCATACGTGTCGATGTCGTGTCCCCAGGTCATGTAGAAGACGGTTTTTCCTTTCGGATTGTAGAGGCGGCGCAAGCTGTCGAGGGAGTGGGCGGGCTTGTACACATTCTCCCGTACCCATTCCTTTTCGCGGGCAGGCGCTTTACTTTGGTCTTGCAGGATGACGAAATCCCAGTTTCCTTCACGAATGGCATCCAGGGTTTCAGGGTTGGCGGCATGTTTCTTCAATGTCCAGCCGCCGTGTTCCACTAATTTTACAGAAAGCTTGTGACCGGTGGAGGCGGCAAGGGCCTGCACTTGTCGGACTAAACGGTTGTATTGTGTGTAGCTGTTACCTATGAACAGCGCGCGGAGAGAGTCTCCCAACATGACAGGAACGGCACGTCTGCCCATTCCGGTGGAGTGGTGTCCGATGCCTTGTTCTTCTATTTTCTGCCAGTTGCAGGGCCAGTTGTGTTCGGCTGCTATCCGGTGGAGGTATTGGTAGAACTGATTGCCACGCTCGTAACGATTGCATCCCTGTGCTTCGGCTTCGGGAGTCTTCCTTAAATACGATTCACGGATGGTGTCTCCCGTAGCCAGTTGGAGGATAATCGGTTTGGCAAGATACTTCCTGATTGTTTCGGGGGTGACATACGGAATGTTGCGTACTCCGTAGGGAAAATCTTGCGAAGCATCGGGGAAAGTGTACCATCCCGGACTACCGATAACAGCTTTCTCCACATACGGGCTGTCATGGAAAAGCATGAAACGCTGCACAAACTGCCCTCCGGCTGAGTGACCGTAAATCATATATCCTTTCCGTTCACTACCTGAAGATTGGCGGACGTACTCGAAGATTTTATCAACCAGTGCCGGAGTTCGCTTTTCAGCCGGACGTATCGTATGATCCTTATCGTCCATGACACCGATTTCCTGATAATCGGGTAAAGGAAACCTCTCCAAATCGAAGTGGGGAATGAAGACCATGAATTTATGCTTCTCTGCCTCCTGCTTCCAGGCTTTGAGTAGATAAGTGTAACCGCGGTCGGCACCTTCGAAGACAAAAACAATGGGCATACGGCGCACATCGCCCGAAGCCGGAATGTAGTAGTGCACATCTACCGGACGGTTGGCAAAGGGAGGATAGTCTTTGTAGGTGAACTTGCCTTCACCTACGGGAAGCACGGAGGCGGCACGGAGTCCGGTGCCCAGAAAAACAATAACAAGAAGTAGAATTAATCTTTTCATTCTTCATACCTCCCTTTTTTAATGACTTCCTTGTCTTTTAGGACGAGTTTGCCGCGTGCTATGACGTGCGTCAGTTGAAGTTCGGAATCAAGGAAACAAAGGTCGGCATCGAAACCGGCGGCTATTCTGCCTTTGGTGCGCAGTTTGAGGTTGCGTGCCGGATTGCTGGTGATAAGGGTCAGCGCCTGTTCCAGAGGCAGAAAGCCTTCTTTTACGAGCAATGTCATCTCCTGCAAGTTGAGGTGCAGGGGAGCGGGTCGATAGGTCGTTTCTCCTGTTTCGGGATTGGTGCGGCGCACTCCGCCACGGCCGTCACTGGAGAAGGTGATGCGGTCGAGGGGCACGTGGGCTTTGAGGGCTTTCATGACGCAGCGGTGGGGAGCGTCGAATTTGGTTCCTCCGGTGGAGAAATCTACCATACCACCCATGCAGGCAAATTCTACGGCTTGCCGGAATAAGGCTTCCGTGCGTATCAGGTGGGTGGGCGAGAGGTAGGAAATCAGTGTGGGATACTTGCGGGCGATATCCAGCAACGGGGCGATACCGTCGGGCAAGGCTCCCAGATGAATATGCAGAATACCTCCTTTGCCGGAAGTGAAACCGCCGAGGCGTACCTGGTTGATGAGGCGCAGTATCTCCAGTTCGGTGGGGAAAGCGCTGCGATCGTCACTCATGGCGAGTTTGCAACCAATCACTTTGTCGATGAAGATGAGATCGTCGGCTACGCAGGACATCAGTGTTTTGGGAGGCAATCCGTAGAAACTGGTAAGCATGTAGGCACTGAGGCCGTCGTCTTCCAGGGCTTTGGTTTTGGCGTAAAGGGTGGTCAGCTCTTTTACGAAACCGTCCGTGCCGAGTAGTCCTACCACGGTGGTGGTTCCGCAAGCCACCAGTTCGCTCATGGAGACGTCGGGGACTAAGGAAGCATAGCCGGTTTGTCCGCCGCCACCGGTGATGTGGACGTGCTGGTCGATAAAGCCGGGGGTGACGGCACACCCGCCGGCGTCTATGGTATTCAACGGAATACCGGTCAATTCTATTTTCCGGTCTATGAGGGTTATTTTGTCATCTGCCAGTAGAACGTCGTTCATGCCGAGATGCTCCGGAGAGTATAAGTTTGCATTTTTAATGAGTGTGAACATGATTCGGAGTTGTTTTATAGTGTTATGAAATGATAAGCTATCAGGAACAGGATGCTGCCTATAAGGGGCAGGGTGTTTCTCTTTGCCAGTTCAATGGGCGATACACCCGCCACACCGGCAATGGCGACAATGATTCCCGCTATGGGAGATGCGGCACGCCCCATGCTGGCGGATAACTGCAAGGGAAGCACGAGGGAATAGGCAGGCATACCCAACTGTCCGGCAATTCCGGGCAGCAACGGGCCGAACGAGAAGAAAGCCGCGTTTCCGCTTCCCATCAGCATGGCCGCACAGAAGATTATCAGGGCGAAGACTGCTGCGATGGCAATGCCGGAAAGTCCTATATGCGTGGAGTAATCTACCAGTGAGTCGATGAAGCCGAGGCTAATCAGTCCTTTGGAGAATATCTCGGAGGCAACAATCAGTGTCACGACACTTCCGAAGACATTTCCCATCCCTTTCCAGAAGCTGGAGAAGGCGTCAAAGGTTTTCCGTATATTGCGTGTGTGGCAACCTACGAATACGAGTGAGACAAAGAGGGAAAATAGCATGGCAGTCGTTGTATTGAGCGTTATGGGAGGCTGGAACAGGCCCACATAGGGCGAAAATACAATGAGAAGCGCAAGTGGAAGTATGGGAAGCATGGCGAATGTTAATGGAATATCCGGTTTGGCAGAGGTCTGCGGGACTTCTGCTGTTTCGCTATTTTCCGCGCTCTGCCTGGCGGCTTCTTTTTTATCGAAATACCTATTGTTGAAGTAAAACAGGGTCATGACTACCAAAGTGGTAGGGATAACCAATGGGAGTTGGTGGGTAATGAAATAAGCTACGTTGGTCTGGTCGATAAGTTCGGCGGCAAGGGCTGTATTTGCCGAGCCGGGACCCTGGTCGAACAGCGTTGCGGCGGCAATGACGGATAATGCGGTGAGGCGGCTTACTCCCAATCCGATGAGGACGGGGTAAACGGAAGCGACAAGCAAGAGTCCTAATCCGGCTGCCGAGGGGGTAGTGATAAAGAGCAACTGGCCAATGGGAATGGTGACGGTAGCTGCCAGGTAGGGATAACGGCGAAAGAACCCCAACGGTTTCATGGAGATGTGCACCAGGGCATTGGTGGCTTTTATGTGATTCATAAAGGCTACATAGCCGCCGATGGTCATAATCATCAGTCCTGCGCGGGACAGGTTGCCGATGAATGTTTCTTCCACCACTTTCACCAAATCGAAAACAACGCTGCCGGTGGATTTATCCGGAATGATGGGTTGGACATTGAGGATGAGGGCGAATGTCAACATTACAAGTCCGGCCAGCATCAAAACTCCTTGCGGGTTCAGTTTCCGGTAGAGGTAAATAGCTGTGACGGCGGTCACCAATATACAGAGGAGGAAGGCTACGACTGACATAATCTGATTGGTTCTGGGTTATAAATTGTTTTTTGAAGAGTGATCGGGGATGGGACAGGAATGAATTAAATGAAGTGTCTCAATTCTCCTCCTTTTGAGAGGAGGAGAATTGGGATAGCACTATTTAATCATTGTTCTACTGTCTTATAAGTACCCCGGATTATTCTCCAACTGGCGACCTGTATTGGAATCAATGAACTCTTGCGGAATCGGGAACAACACAGGCGTATCATACGAATTCATGCCTCGTGCATCGCGTCCTGCAATCTCATTCAACTGTCGCATACGACGTTTGAAGTAATTGTTCACATCACGTTCATCTCCACCTTTCTCCTGACTTACGCGAATCAGGGTGTGGCGGCGTTCTTCTTCGGAAAGAAGTTCACGGCTACGTTCGTCCAGAATGAAATCTACGCCTCCTGCGGTGAGTTCAGCTTCTGTGATGCTGACTGCATTGGAACGATTGCGTACCTTGTTAATCCATTTGATGGCTTCACCTGCCTGGTTGTTTTTCAGCAAGGCTTCCGCATAAAGCAAGTACGTGTCGGCGAGGCGGAGATAAACAATATCCTGATAACATCCATCCTTGTCACCATTTGCCAGTAACGGTGCCACGTAATCCCATTTGCGGGTAGTGGGCCAGTTATACTTCTTGATGGTTGTCTTATTATCATCCAGCATAGCGGCGGTTACAGTGGTGTCTACCACCATCTTACCGTTGTTAAGGAATTCCGTAATCTTGCCGTCGGCACCCTTCTCGTTAATAGTCCATACCACTGCATAATCGGATACACGGTCGTCCTGAGTTCCCTGATCTTTATAGTTGTAGAGACGGAAAGCACCTCTTGAAGGCACGCAACGTCCGGCACCTTTACCACCGTTGTTTATCCAGAACACCTGAGGCCAAGTGGCTGCACCGCTTGTATAGTCGGGATCGTACTTGTTGCTCTTGTTGATGACACCGTCGTTGGAGTAATAGTTTTTATATGTACTCTTCATGTAAACCTCGGCTGTACCGAAAGCACTATTTTCCGGTTCCGTGTTGACAAAAGCGTATAAAACCTCTGTGTTTCCGTCCGCATACATCGGTGTGCGGAATACGTCGATGAACGGACAGCCCGGATTGGCGGAGTTCTTGCCGAAACGGTTGGTTATCAAACTGTATTCGGAACCTTCTGCCAGTGGCTTCAAAACTTCGACTGCCTTGGAGGGCTGGTCCATTGCCAGATATAGTTCACCCAGATAGTGGCGTGCCATGGCTCCTGAAATCTTGCTGTTGCTTTCTTCACGCAACGGTAAATTGTTCATGGCGAAAGCAAAGTCCTGTTCCATGATTTCACGGATGGATTCTACGGAGTTGCGCTCCCAGTCGTTACGGTAGTTCATACCTGTAATTTCTTCGGTGGACAAAGGTACGGCACCGAATGAATACGTCAGATGACGGTAAGCCCATGCGCGGAAGAAGCGGGCCTGTGCAATGATCTTATTCTTGTGGGCGGCAGCTTCGGTTTCGGTTCCTTTCCAGTCGATGCCACTGCCTTCGGCACGTGAAATCACCATGTTTGCCGTATTGATGATGCGATAACACCATTGGAAGATGTTCTGGAATATCTGCAAGTCCGTCTGGTTGATTTGCGACGGATAGTACATGTATTTAAAGTCGCTGTGTGAGTTATTACTCCATGAATTGTCCACACCGCAACCCCATGCAGAGTGCAGAACGAGCGGCAGACCACCACCGAGTGCATCGGCACGGCGGTATTCGTTACGCATCATTCCGTAGAGGCTGGTTACCATGGATTGGAACCCGCTGTAATCTACTAACAGATTTTCAGGGTAGAGTGAAGCACGCGGATCTTCTTCCAGGAAGCTGGATTCATTGCATCCGGTCATGCAGAGCACGAGTAGTGCTATCAGTGTATATTTTAGCTTTTTCATACTGTTTCTCTTTGTTTTAACGGTTTATAAATCAAGTTTCAGACCGAATGTGAATGAACGTACCTGCGGAGTGGACTGTTGGTCGCTGATAAATTCCGGGTCGAGGCCGGTCCAGCTTGTCCAGGTTGCCAGGTTCTTGATATTCATATATACTTCGAGGCGGTTCAGGGAAATCTTCTTTAACCAACGTTGAGGAACACGGTAGGCCAGCGTGACATCCTGCACACGGAGGAAGTCGGTCTTTTCGTAGAAACCTGCGCTCATCGGGTTTACAGAAGTATCCAGTGAGTTTTTCGGGTACTTGTTGGTAGGATTCTCCGGTGTCCAGAAGTCTACCATGAGGCGGTTCTGGCGATAGGAGTTGTGAGATACGTCGTAAAGCCAGTTATTGGCTGTCTGTCCCAGTTGGGCATTGAGGAATACGCTCAGACTGACATTCTTGTAGCGGAAAGTATTCGTCATACCCATTGTTACTTTAGGAATTGCCGAGCCGATGATTTCCTTGTCTGCCGGGGTGATGTCGTTCACACCGTCCTTGTCATGGTACTTCATATATCCGGGGATGGAGTAGCGATAGTTCGGGTCTTGCTGTCCGTTCGGATTAGACGGGTCGGTGATCTGCCAGATACCGATGAAGCGGTAGTCGTAGTTCACGCTGATGGGCTGGCCGATGAACCATCTGGAACCAATGTCATCCACGGGGTTGCCGTTGGCATCGTAGAGACCTACATTCACGATCTTTGTCTTGTAGTGCGACAGGTTGAAGGTAGTGGACCAGTCGAAATCTTTCTTGGCAATGTTGTTGGAAGTAATCTGTAACTCTAAACCGCGGTTCTTGGTCTCACCGATATTCTCGGTAATGTTTCCCGTACCGTTGATGGTGGGGATGGAGCGGTTCAGCAACAGGTCGCTTGTCTTCGACCAGTACATGTCGAATGTTCCCTGGATACGTCCGTTCCACAGTTGGAAGTCGATACCGGTATTGATGGATTGTGTAGTTTCCCATCCCAGCGAAGGAGAAGCCAGCTTGGAAGGATAGAAACCGTAGTTTGGGGTATGGTCATCTTTCAGATAATTGAAGGTGGAAAGGTCAGGCAATGTAGTGTAGGCGCCTACCGCTTCGTTACCGTTCTTACCCCATGACAGACGGTATTTCAGGTTGCTCACCACTTTTGCCAACGGGCTTGCCTGGAAGAAATGCTCATTGGAAATGTTCCAACCGATAGCCATGGAGGGGAATACACCGAACTTGGATTGGCTGCCGAATGCGGAGTAACCGTCACGGCGTGCAGTCAGTGTCAACAAGTAACGGCTGTCGTATGAGTAGTTCAGACGTGCCATCTGAGAGATGTGGTTTTGCTTGGTATAGCTGGAACTGCCGGACATGGTGGCGGCTTTGGATATCTGGTAATAGTACATCACATCGTTCGGAAAGTCTTTGCCTTCCATTCCGTTGCCTTCCTTCTCGTAGCTTTGTGCAGAATACAGACCGGTGAAGAAGATGCGGTGCTTGCCGAATTCACGGGTATAAGTGATGATGTTTTCCAGAATCCACTCTTGTGAATGCCAGTCGTCGGTGTTCAGAATACCGTTGGAGCGTGCGCCGTAGTAAGTATCCATTCCCTGATACTGTTTCCAGCTACTGTTTTGGTACGTATAGCCGGTATTGAGCTTATAGCTGAGTCCGGGGACGAACGGCAACTTTATTTCTACCACGTTGTTGGTGATGACTTTAGAGCGTATGTCGTTGCTCTTGTTGTTGAGGCTACTTAAGGGGTTTACAGAGAAAGCTTCGCTGGAATCTTCCCAGGCGGCGGAACGGATGTTGCCTTCTTCGTCATAAGCTTCTGCCAGGGGATTCATGCGGAATGCTCTGGAGAAAGAAGCACTGCTGCCACTTCGGTCGTAGCGTCCCAACTGGGTGCTGGTAGAGAACTTAAACCAGGAAGTGAACTCCTGATCGAGGTTGAAACGGATGTTGTAGCGTTTGAATTGGTTGCCTACGGCAGTACCTTTCACATCGGTATAGTTCAGTGAGACAAAATAGTTGGTCTTATTGACGCCACCACGGAAAGAGATATTGTGCTGCTGCTTGAAACCGGTGCGGGTTGCCAGATCCAGCCAGTCGGTATCCATGCCGGCTTCGTGCATACGCAATTCTGTAGCGGTCATAGATCCCATCCACGGTTCGGGATTGCTTTCAGTGGGCGGGGTGGGTGTTGGCATCTTTCAATGCTTCCGTCTTATACTTCCAGAATTCTGCTCCATTCATAAGGTTGGGGAAGTTGATGGGATTGTCAATGGTGATGTAGGTGTCGTAGGATACGGTCAGTTTGCCTTTTTCACCTCTCTTGGAGCTGATGAGGATGACACCGTTCGAACCGCGGGCACCGTAGATGGCAGCCGAAGAAGCATCTTTCAATACTTCAATGGATTCGATATCGTTCGGATTGATTTCGGACCAGGGACCATCAAAGGGGATACCGTCCAGAATAACCAGTGGTTTGTTGTCTGCCGTGATGGAGTTCTCGCCGCGGATGCGGGTCTTGGTGGAAGAACCTTCCGCATTGGTTCCGGTCACTGAGATATTCAGACCCGGTACAGCACCTTGCAAAGATTGGATGATGTTGGTCTGCGGGCGATTCTCCAGTGTTTTGGTATTTACGGAAGCAACTGCACCTGTCATATCCGACTTGCGCTGCACACCATAACCTACCACTACTACCTCATCCAGCATCTTAGTGTCTTCCTTCAGGATAATGCTGACGGGTTTCGTGCCGTTGACTTTCACATCCTGATTCAGATAGCCGATAAAAGAGATTTCAAGAGTGGCGCCATTCTGTACATTCGCCAATGAAAAGTCTCCTTCTACATTGGTGACACTTCCTGTACCAGTGCCTTTCACAATGACATTAGCTCCGATGATGGGTTCTCCCTTTTCATCTTTCACGTTTCCGGTGACTGTGACTTGCTGTTGTGCAAATGTATTTACCGAAATGAACAGTAACAAAGCGCAGCAGGCAAGAATGAGTCTGCATGAGCGTTTTTCTTTTCTTTTGTTCTTCATGATTCGTTTAATAGTTAACATAAGTTTTTAGTTTGGATCTCTGTGGCAAAGGTATGCGCAATAAGGGTTACTTACTCTGCGAGGTAAACAGGCGAAGTAAACTGTTAAAACTGATAAGTATTTGATTATTAGTGTTGTTTTCTGAAAATGAAAGGTTCGGAAGTAAACTCTTTAAGTGGAATCGGTAGTAGAGAGCAGGGCTTACGCTTTGTATTTTCCGAGCTTTTTCACTGCATTTATAAAATCTTCTTTCGGGATAATGGATTTATTTCGGGTGCGAAGCCGGTTGTTATAAACCGTTTGTGCGGAACAATGAAGGAAGTCCGCTATCTTCACGCTGTCTGTGATGCCGAGTCTTATCAAGGCATGTATGCGCAGTTCGGTATTAAGTAGTTCGCCTTCTTTCAGTTCGATGCGCTCCTCGGGTAGCAATAAGGCATTGAAGGCGCCTACAAAATCGGGATAGAGATGCAGGAAGATGGTATCGAAATTCTGGTAGAACTCTTTCAGTTCGTTGGAGGCTGTTGCGGAAGAGTCCGTCATTGCTTTTACATCTTCTATCTGGCCTACTTTCAGTTTCCGGTTGATGTTCTTGCGAAACTCTTCCAGCTTACTGATGTAGGTGGAACAGATGTTGAATACATAGCCGATATATTCTTCCTTTACGTAATTAGATTCCCGCAACTGGTCGTTGACTTCCTGTAATTGCGTATTCAGGTCTTTCAGCTGCATGTTTACTTCTTCCAGGCGTTGATGTGCTGTAGAGAGGGCATCCATATTGACGGACAACTTCTGGTTTGTATTGTCTAACTTCAAGTTGGCTTCTTTTAGCCGGCGCATTTGTTTGCGGATGAACAGGAGGGCGCCGATCAGTACGAGGAATAAGAAACTGACGGCAATCAGGGAGGCTTGAAGGCGCTTTTGCTGTGTGCGGCTCTGTTCCTGGTACGCTTTGTAGATTTGGTTTTGCAAATGAGACATTTTGACTATTCGTACCCGGTTGTGGAAAAGCATGGCTTTTTGGGAACAATAGAGGATGTAGTTATAGGCGCGGTCTATTTCTCCATGCTTAAATAGGTATTCCGCTATTTCCTGCAAAGAGCCGATATCTCCGTTGACAGACCGGATGTCTGCCATAGCCGAAAGAATGAGGTTCTCCAGGTATTTGCTCTCGTTGTTTTCACTCCGGTAAATGGCGGAGAGATTATAAGTAGCTATGGAATACTTGCGGCTGTCGTTAGACAATGTTTGCTTGTTTTCCTCAAATGCCTGTTTGACGGGTTCTATTTCCGGGGTTCCCAGGTAGAGCCATGCCCGGCAGTTCCAGTAGCGCAATTCGTCAGGAGTGGCTGTGAGGTATACCGAGTCTCGGAAAGCCTTTTGGAGATTATTGTAATGTTCCGACAGTTGGGAGTTCTCACTGGAGTAATCCCGCAGGCGGGAATAGAGTGTACATAACCTGCCAAAATACTCGGAACGGAGATTTTGGGGTAATTCTTCCGGTTGAATGTCACTGACGGCTTTCAAGGCTTCGGTCAGTAGTCCAGAGGAGGTGAGGACAAATGATTGTTCGAGCAAAGAGACCACTTCCCAGGTACGGTTGTTGGTCTGTTGTGCCAGTTGTATGTTCTTGTTGATGTAATGCAGGGCGGAATCCGCATCATAAACCCGATACTCCAAATAGACCATTCTATTCATGGCATAGAGTTCCTTTACATCTTTGACCCGGCTATATTGCATTTTCAATTGCTTGATGCGCTCCTCTTTTACTCTGACAAATAGATCCTGTTGTTCCAGCAGGCTATCTAAAGAGTGAAGCAATTTCCTGTTTTCTTCTAAAGCATGTTTAGAAGTGTCTGCACAGACGTAGGCAGGAAAAAGAAGGCATACAATGAGTATAAAGAGGCCGCTTTTCATGGCGCTACAATCCTAAAACGTCCGTTTGTCTTGGCTGATTGTCATATTGTCCGCTGATTCCTTGGATTTCTTTGGGGTTCAACTCCAATCCTTTCTTCATATCTTCTGCAGAGCCTGCCGTGTCACCATTCAGCAACTTGGCGCGACCGCGTTCATGATAGGCTTGTGCGAAATTAGGATTCAGTTCGATGGCTTCGTCAAAGAGTGCGATAGCTTCGGGATACTTCTTCTGGACGATATAAAGTTGTCCTAGGCAAAGAAAAGCCTGTTCGTTGAATGGATTCAATTCTGTTACATAGCGATAATCGGTTTCGGCTTCTTCCTGCTGTCCCGCTGCTTCTTTCACTTTACCGCGGAGCAGTAATGCAGCTTCTTCATCGGGATCTTGGGAGAGTATAGCGTCGATATCTTCGGTAGCTTCCTTGTATTGCTGCATCTTGATTAAGGCTTCGGCACGCAGCAGGCGGGCTTCGGTGAAGTCGTCTTTCAGTACAATGGCTTTGGTGAGATGGGCGATGCTCATGATACCGTCGTCCATACCTTGCTTGGCTCTGCCCAGAAGATAGTATGCCATGGCATTTCCTTCTTCTATTTCAATAGCTTTTTGTGCGGCGTCTGCCATTGCCTGATAGTCTTCTTGCAGGTAGCATACGTTGGCAAGGGTGAGGAAAGTGGAGGGGTGGTCCGGTTCCTGTTTTGCCATGCGTTCCAGCAGTTCATGTGCTTCGCTGAGGGCATTGGTTTGAATGTAAACCTGGCTCAGATAGCTCATGGTTTCAAAGTCTTCCTGAAGGACAAGGGCTTCCGTGAAGCATTTGATTGCATAATCGGGACGCCCCATGCGTTGTGCACGCATGCCGTCATACTTGAATATCTCGAAGTTCTTTTGATCGTTTTTCTGTTTCTCAGTTTCCGGTTTTTCTTGTTTGCCGGAGAAGAAAGATTTAAAGAATCCCATAATCTGTATTTCTTAGGTGTTTTGTTTTTATTCTTTTTGCAAACTTACATAAAAATCTTGTTTCCATACCAAGAACTCGGTCTAAAAAGAAAAAACATTCGTGTTATTATTGATGGTATCATTTAAAATTTGTTCTTTTGCGATACATTTACCAATTATATTAATTAATCATCGTTTCTAAATTAAAAACACAAGAATGAAAAAGATTTTCATGAAGTGGGCCTTCTTTATGTTATGTATGGCCGTGACAATGCCTGCAATGGCTCAGTTTAATGTAAAAGCACTGAAAGGTGCGGCTAAAGCTGTTAAAGCTGTTACTCTGACTGATGCTCAGATGGCAGAATATGTAAAAGAGTATATCGACTGGATGGATACACATAATCAGGTATGTGCCGACGATAATGAGTATACAATTCGTCTGAAAAAGCTGACTGAAGGCTTGACGGATGTAGAGGGAATTCCTTTGAACTTCAAAGTTTATTATGTGATAGATGTCAATGCATTTGCTTGTGCTGACGGTAGTGTGCGCATTTTCTCGTCTTTGATGGATATCATGACGGATGATGAATTGCTGGGTGTAATCGGACATGAAGTAGGTCACGTGGCACACAAGGATTCTAAGAATGGGTTTCGTACGGCATTGCTGACTTCAGCTTTGAAGGATGGTATTTCTTCACAAGGTGGTACGGCTGCTAAGTTATCTGATTCTCAGTTGGGTGACCTGGGTGAGGCTCTGGTAAACTCTACATATTCACAGAAGCAGGAGAGAAGTGCTGATGACTATGGATATGAATTCCTGAAAAGTCATGGTAAGAATCCCTGGGCAATGGCTTTATCTTTCCAAAAGCTGAAGAAATTGCAGGAAGAAGCCGGTGCGCAGAAAAGTAGTAAGCTGAATCAACTGTTCTCTACTCATCCTGATTTGGATGCCCGTATCCAGCGTATGGAAGAACGTGCAACCAGCGAAGGTATTGAGAAGCCGGCAGTAACGGAATAATTCTTATTGATATAATAAGAAGAAGGGCGTGCAATTCACTGTACGCCCTTTCTTATGCCTTCAGGCTTATGATGCCGTTCTCCGCCTTCAGATCTTCATCTTCCAGCAATTCGCGGATACATTGAGAGATGATTTCTTTATCTGCTTCTATCTGTGAGGCAATATCGGCAGGTGTCAGAGGTTGCTTGCGAAGCAATTCTTTAATTTCTTCTTTTATTTGTTGGGAGGAAAGTCTGGGAGTCTCGGCACGGTGGCTGAGGCAGACATCGCATATTCCACAGTTATGTTCATTCTTCTCTCCGAAATAGCGTAGAAGCATACGGCTGCGACAAACGGTTTCGGTCGTTACATAATCTACCATTGCCTGAATGCGGGCTTCATAACGTTCCTTACGCTCCTCGTATATGCTGCGGGAGATTTGCAGATGTTGCCTGTCTACGCGTTCGCGTGTGTATATGATATAAGGTGTCTTTTTATGTGGAATATAGTCGATGACACGCATCTTGGATAGACGTATCAGCAAGTCGTACACCCGTTGTCGCGTTAATCCGCTACGTACCGCAAGTGAATTCTCGTTGATAAAGGTGTAATCCGTGAATACTCCGGTGTAAGACCGCAGAACGATTTGAATAAGTTTGTCCATGTCCTCTCCCAGTTCGCGTAATTTATACAGTTCATCACGGCGGACGGTGAAGTAAAGACGGGAGGCATTATCCTGTTCGTCGGTATATTCCAGATATCCTGCTTGCGTCAGAATCTTCAATGCACTGTCGGCAGGTACAGGGAAGTATTTGAACTTCCGGCAAAAGTCTTCCAGATTGAACTCTCTGACACATCCCAAACCGTCTCCCATTGCCATCTGGTAATAATATTGCAGATGTTCGTACACCTGTTTGATGTAGTCTTTCTCCGGAAAGGTGTCCGGGATACGTTTATGAAGGGTGACTTTGTCCGATTTGGCATAGAGTATTACGGCATACGCTTTGTTGCCGTCACGTCCTGCACGTCCTGCTTCCTGGAAATAAGCTTCGGGAGAGTCCGGCAAATCGAGGTGGATTACGATACGTACATCGGGTTTGTCTATACCCATGCCGAAAGCATTGGTGGCAACCATTACACGGCTTTCTCCTGTCTGCCAGCGATGCTGACGTATATCCTTGGTGGCATCATCCAGACCGGCATGGTAGAAGTCGGCGGTAATCTCTTCGTTAATTAAAAGTTCGGTGATTTCTTTGGTTCGCCGACGATTGCGTACGTAAATAATGGCACTACCCGGCATACGGCGTAGGATGTGAAGAAGTTCTCCGGTCTTATTTTCTGTTTTGCGGACTATGTAGGCAAGGTTCTTCCGTTCAAAACTCATGCGGAAAACATTTTCCTGCCGGAAGCACAGCCGCGCCTGGATGTCCTTCACGACTTCCGGAGTAGCGGTTGCAGTCAGTGCCAGCACAGGGACACCGGGTAGGAGATCACGTATTTCGGCTATCTTCAGATAGGCAGGACGGAAATCATATCCCCATTGTGAAATGCAATGGCTTTCGTCAACGGTTATCATGCTGACGTTCATTTTCCGTAGCTTGGTGCGGAAGATTTCCGTATCCAACCGTTCGGGCGATATATACAGGAATTTATAATTGCCGAAAATACAGTTTTCCAGTGTGACGATAATCTCTTGCCGGGACATTCCGGAGTAGATGGCAAGTGCTTTGATTCCTCTTTTTTTCAAGTTCTGTACTTGGTCTTTCATCAGAGAAATCAGGGGAGTAATAACTATGCAAAGCCCCTCTTTGGCAAGTGCAGGCACTTGAAATGTGATGGACTTTCCGCCGCCCGTAGGCATCAGCCCCAGGGTGTCTTTGCCTTCGCCAATGCTATTGATGATATCTTCCTGTATGCCCCGGAAGTTATCATATCCCCAGTACTCTTTGAGAAGTTGAGAGTAGGGAGTTGAAGGTTGGGAGTTGAGCTGCGCAGTCATAATACGAAGAATTGGAAGTTGAGAGTTATGTTACATAACTTAACTCTCAACTTCCAATTTATTAATTAGGTTGAATATCCTCTATCTGCAACTGTACCTCGCCCCGTTTATGGGTATTCTCTTCAATGGTGTAGCAGATATCAAACGAACGCTTGGTTTTGATGAAACGTACATGCGAACTTTGTCCGAAGGCGATGCCGTTCATTACATTATTCGATTTGTTGTCTACCAGTTCCAACTTGATATGCTCCTGATCACGCCCCACTACTTTACTGGTACCGTAATCATAGACATTATGCGTACAGAATATCGGTTTTGGATTATCCGGACCATAAGGATTGAATTTCTTCAGGTCATTAAAGAATTTCGGAGAAATATCCCTGAAATCTATCTCTGCATCGATATTTATGACCGCACTTGTCTGTTCCGGTAGGATGTTCTGTGAAACGAATTCCTCGAAGCGTTTGGTAAAGGCGGGAACATTTTCCACTTTCATCGAAAGGCCGGCTGCATAGGTATGACCACCGAAATTTTCCAGCAGATCACGGCAATATTCAATCGCCTTATACACGTCAAAGCCGGATACGGAACGGGCGGAACCTGTTGCCATATCGTCCGTACGGGTCAGCACTACTGCGGGGCGATAATAAATTTCCGTCAGGCGGGAGGCAACAATACCGATAACACCTTTGTGCCAATCTTCGTTATACAACACGATAGAACGGCGTTCGGCAAGTCCTTCCAGATCAGCTACAATCTGGTTGGCTTCCTCGGTCATGGTCTTATCGAGATCTTTCCGGGTTTCGTTGTATTGATTGATTTGATTGGCTTTTTCCAAAGCTATGGAGAAATCCTTCTCAGTCAGCAGGTCGACGGCTTCTTTTCCGTTCTGAATACGTCCGGAGGCATTGATGCGCGGGCCTATCTTGAACACGATGTCGCTGACGGTAATATCCTTTTCAGTCAATCCGCATACGTCGATAATCGCTTTCAAACCTACGCTGGGATTACTGTTCAACTGTTTCAATCCGTGGAAAGCAAGTATCCGGTTTTCTCCCATGATGGGAACAATGTCCGAAGCGATACTTACGGCAACCAGGTCGAGCAGTGGAATGAGGTGATGGAACTCGATGCCATTACTGATGGCAAATGCCTGCATGAATTTGAAGCCTACGCCGCAACCGGAAAGGTGCTCGTAAGGATACGTATTATCTAAACGCTTGGCGTTCAGGATAGCGGCGGCAGGTGGAAGTACATCGTCGGGCACATGGTGGTCGCAGATGATAAAGTCAATGCCTTTTTCTTTGGCATAGGTTATCTCCTCTACAGCTTTGATGCCGCAATCCAGTACGATAATCAATCCTACACCGGTTTCTGCGGCATAGTCTACCCCTTTGGTAGATACCCCGTAACCTTCGTTGTAGCGGTCGGGGATGTAATAGTCAATGTTCGAATAGAACTGTTGAATAAACTTGTAGACCAGTGCCACTGCGGTAGTGCCGTCTACATCATAATCACCATAAATCAGAATACGCTCTTTCTTTCCCATTGCCTTATTAAGGCGCTCCACGGCCACATCCATGTCTTTCATCAGGAATGGGTCGTGCAAGTCGGGCAACTGCGGGCGGAAAAACTTCTTGGCATCCTGTGCCTTCGTTATTCCCCGCTGCACCAATAATCCGCCAAGAATCGGGCTAATCCCTAATTCTTGGGCCAACTTTTGGCTTGTCTCTGCCTGTTCGGGTGTAATGGGTTGATAATTCCATTTGTGAGTCATTTTATATATTGTTTTTTCC
The DNA here is from genome assembly GCF_000526555.1 of Bacteroides sp. 14(A). Classification (NCBI taxonomy): domain Bacteria; kingdom Pseudomonadati; phylum Bacteroidota; class Bacteroidia; order Bacteroidales; family Bacteroidaceae; genus Bacteroides; species Bacteroides sp. 14(A). The sequence goes on from NZ_JAGH01000001.1 coordinate 679,321, forward strand.
TTTTTTCAGTCTCGTGGTTGGAAGAGGTTTCGTTTCTCTCGGGAAAAGCCTGTATTTTTCCAACAAGGCGTAAAAGTACGAAAAAGTATGGAAACAGAGGAAGGTTATGCGGAAAAACTTTGCGCAAAACTTTTTCATGCGAGCATGAAAGTTCTACATTCGATTTGTATTATCTTTGTTTCCCAAAAAACTTTGAACGTGATATGTTGACATTCATCTCTTGTGCCAAAACGATGACGGCACGCACATCTGTAGGAGTCCCTGAAATAACTGTTCCGTACTTTCAGGCGGAAGCAGTACAGAATGCCTTGGATATGGGGCAATTTTCTGCTGCTGACCTGGAACGTCTGTTACGTATAAATTCCAAGATTGCCGCTGAGAATTATCTGCGCTATCAGGATTTCTTTTCGGAGGCAAATTCTGCAATGCCCGCTATCTGTGCCTATACCGGTGCGGTGTTCAAACGTATAGTACCGAGAGATTTTTCCGAAGATGATTTTCGCTACGCTCAAGAACACATGCGCATCACTTCCTTTCTGTACGGACTGCTTCGTCCGTTGGACGGGATAAAGCCTTATCGTATGGAAGGAGATATACGCCTGCCCGAAAGGGGAGGGATGACTATGTTTGATTACTGGAAACCTTTGCTGACGGATTATTTTATAGCGGATATCAAACGTCAGGGTGGCATACTCGTTAATCTTGCCAGTGGTGAGATGAGAGATCTGTTCGATTGGAAGCGAGTAGAAGAAGAAGTCCGTGTCATTACTCCCGAATTCCAGGTATGGAAAGGCGGGCAGCTAAAGACAATTGTGATATATGCCAAGATGTGCCGCGGAGAAATGCTACGCTATATTATTAAAAATCGCATTGAAAATCCCGAAGACTTGAAAGCGTTTACGTGGGAGGGCTTCGCATACGATGAAGGACGCAGTACGGATGAACATTTGCAATTTACGCTGGTGTGACCAGCGAAGGTAGTTATGATTGCAGAAACTCCATGTATTCTTCGTAGCTGATATATCTTCCTCCCATCGATTTCAGATGGGGAGTTTCGAACTGGCAGTCTATCAGTACGCCGCCATGCTCTCCGAAGAATTGTGCCAAGTGGATGAGGGCTAACTTGGATGCACTGGGAACCAGTGAAAACATACTTTCACCGAAAAAGCAGCGCCCCAAGGTGACTCCATAGAGTCCGCCTACTAATTGTTCCCCTTCCCATATTTCCACGCTGGCGGCAAAGCCCTGTTCATGCAGAAGTGTGTAAGCCTCTATCATCTCCGGACCGAGCCAGGCACCTTCCATGTCCATCCTCAGTTCTCCGCACTTACGGATGACTTCATCGAAAGCCTGATTGATAGTGACATCGTACTTCCCTTTGTTTATGAGCGTCCGCATGGAGTGGGAGATATGGATTTCGTCGGGGAAAATGACGAAGCGTTCCAGTGGGCACCACCATTGTATCATTCCCTCCTGAAAAGTGTACCAGGGGAATATCCCGTTGGAGTAAGCCAGGATGAGGCGGTCGGTCGACAGGTCACCGCCTACTGCCAGCAATCCGTCCGGATCGCCGTAGTGCGGATCGGGAAATGTAATTTCGTCAGTTAGTGCAAAGACCATAGTGTCACTTTGTTGAAAGTTGTAAGACTAATTGATCTTTGTCTACCTGTATGCAAGTTTTACCACCGGATTTTAAGGAACCGAATAAGATTTCGCGCATCAGGAGTGGTTTCAGATGCGAAGCTATCACACGATCCATTTCGCGGGCGCCATATTCGGGCAGGAATCCACGTTGCAATAACCAGTTGCGGGCTTCCGGGCTCAGTTCCATCTCTATCTGGCGTGCGGCAAGCTTGCTGCTCAGTTCCCCAAGCTTCTTGTCGAGGATAAGTGAGGCCATTTCCCGACTCATATCGTGGAAAACGACAGTAGCGGACAGACGGTTGATAAACTCCGGTTTGAAGGTCTTCTTGACCTGTTTCAACATGGCTTCCCCGGCTGTAATCTGACTGCTGAATCCGATAGATGCCTGACGGGCAAATTGTGCACCGGCATTTGAAGTCATAATAAGTACAACGTGGCGGCAGTCGGCTTTTCGTCCTTTATTATCCGTAAGAACAGCATAGTCCATTACTTGTAGCAGAATATTGAATACATCGGGATGGGCTTTCTCAATTTCATCAAGCAGCAGTACGCAGTTGGGAGTTTTGCGAATGGCATCGGTTAATAAACCACCGTCTTCATAGCCTACATATCCGGCGGGTGAACCGATTAATTTGGCTACGGTATGCTTTTCGGTATATTCGCTCATATCGAAACGTTGCAGGGAAATACCCAGTTCGGAGGCGAGCACTTTGGCAACTTCGGTTTTACCTACTCCGGTAGGACCGACGAAGAGCAGGCTTGCCAGCGGTTTGTTTTCATCCAGCAGTCCGGCTTTGGACATTTGTACGGCTTCCACCACTTGGCGCACTGCCTCTTCCTGGCCGTAAATTTTGGCACTGATACGTGCATGCAAAGTTTCCAGTGAGGTGGTATCTTCTTCTTTCATGGCGAGTGCATCTACTTTGCAGATACGGGCGAGTACATCGGTTATTAATGTCTTGTCTACAATTTGCTCTCCGGAAGGTATAGGGTGAATTTCGCGGTAAGCTCCTGCTTCATCCACCAGGTCGATAGCCTTGTCGGGCAGAAAGCGGTCGCTGATATAGCGGACACTTGCTTTGACGGCGTAAGGGATTACATCAGGTTGATAGGTTACTCCATGAAATTCTTCATATTTTTCTTTCAGTCCTTCTACAATATGGATGGTTTCCTCAATGCTTGGTTCAAGTATATCTATTTGTTGGAAGCGACGCACCAACCCCTTGCTGCGGGCAAAGTAACGGTTGTATTCCTCGTAAGTAGTAGAGCCGATGAAACGGATGTCTCCGCTTTCCAGATAGGGTTTCAGCATGTTGGATGCATCCATGGAACCGTCTCCTGTACGTCCGGCACCTATCAGATTGTGTATCTCGTCGATATAGATGATAGCCCGTCCTTCATTACGAACACCTTCCATAATGGTTTTCAGGCGTTTTTCAAAGTCACCCCGGTATTGCGTACCTGCCAGTAGAGTACCTAAATCCAGTTCGTAGATACGGCAGTCGAGGAGTCGTTCGGGGACCTCACGTGCTTCAATGCGGGCAGCGAGCCCGTAAGCGAGGGAGGTTTTGCCAACGCCCGGTTCGCCTACATGCAACGGATTGTTTTTCTCTTTGCGACAGAGCACCTGAATGGTTCGTTCCAGTTCAGCTTCCCGTCCGATGAGTGGATTGTGGTCTTGCAGACAGTCATTCAGACAAGTTACAAAGTTTCGCCAAGGTTCGCTTTTTTCCTGTGGAGAGGTTTGCAGATCGTCTTCTTCCTCCACTTCTTCATATCGGGAGATGAGTTGGCTGATAAATTCGGGTAGATCTTCTTCAAGAGCTTCTTTCAGGATATGGCATGCCCAAGAGTCCTTGAGCTGGAGCATGCTTTGCACTAGATGGGGGACGTTCAATGCTTCAGCACTTGAATAGTCTATCATCAGATAGGCATGTTGTATCAGTTCGTTGAGCTGGGTTGAAACTTCCAGTTCATAATCCATGTCTGCGGGAACGCTTTCCAGTTCTTCCGTGAAATAATTCTCTAAAGAGAAAGCAAGTTCCTGGGTATCACAGAAACACATATTTAAAGCATTGGCAAAGGGACTCTGTTCCAGAAATGCACTCAGCAAATGCTCAGGTGTGATAAATTCATGGCGATAAGATATTGCCTTTTTTTGTGCATAGGTGAATGCGCTGTTCACATGCACTGTATTTTGTATATCCATAATCTTCTCCTAATTCTTATTCTTCTTCCGGCGCAACGGTGAGCCGGAGTGGAAAATTCTCTTCGCGTGCCATACGGGTGGCTTTCTGTACTTTCGATTGTGCAATGTCGTATGTATAGATGCCTACCACTGCCGATTGACTCTTGTGTACCTGTAGCATCAGCGTTTCTGCTTCTGCTGCCGATTTAAAGAATATGGTAGTAAGTATCTTGACGACAAACTCCATCGTGGTGAAGTCATCGTTATAGATGATCACCTTGAAGTGCTGCGGTTCGCGTAGATCTGTACGTTCCTTTTCTTTGAAAGATGATTGTTGCTGTTCCATAATGGGGGCAAATTTATGAAAAAGAGGCAGATTTGTCTGTTATGGAGTCAGTAAAAACATACCGGATTTGATCAGGTTAAGAGAATACACTATATTGGGAATGATTTGCAAAATGACAAAATGTAAATTCTAACGCCTTAGAATCTTTCCTTTTCGTACCAATTACTATGGTGGACGAAAAGATGCAGAGAATGTTTGATGGGGTGATGCGAAATGGTAGTAATTGATGAGGAAATGAGATTTTAAGATTATAGAATCCTTAAATGGAAGATGTTTTGGAATCTGTTTCCCGGATATTCTTTATAAATGTTACTTTTTCTTAGTGGTCGTTTCTCTTCGAAATAGAATAAATATCATGTGTTTTTTAGAAGGGTGACGCCCTTTGTGAGTGATGGCGTCACCCTTTAGTTATTATGGTGTCACCTTTTGGAGCAAAGGGTGTAGCCTTGGCAAATGAGACTTACTTTTTTAGGGAAGAAAGACCGTGCGATTGGTCTGAATAGATGGTCGGTTTAGGATAAATGAACCATCTGTTTGCTCTGGATAGATGATGTAAATCTTCAAAACAGTGGTTGTAATATTCTGGAAGCGTAGCTTTGATCGAAGTGTCTGTTAGCAATAATGAGGAAAATGGATTTTTTGTCTTGCAAAATATGATATAAGGTATCAGTTTGATAAGATGATTCAGAATGTGTTCGCTTCTTACCTGGATTGTATCTGAGACGTAGTTGCTCCGTACATTCTTCACTGAAAAGTACTTCTGGACGAAGAAGTACCGGAGAAGGTACGGAGCAACTACATCTCGGGTATATTCCAGGCCCGAATTTGCTTGCTTATCTTTCAGCTTCTATCGTGTAGGTGAAGCTGTCTGCCCGATAGTATCCGATATTGTATTCAATAGGTACTTGGTTGATATCGTAAACGAATCTTTTCCTTATTAAGATAGGATCACTTGACTTTATATCCAGTTTTTCCGCAATGAATTCTCCTGCCAGGCGTGCGGATACTTCCTCTTTACTGGTTTTCACAATAATGTTATATTTATTTTCGAGTACTCCGTAAAGAGGTTGGGTGAAATCCTCATCACCGGTTAACGGTATATTCGGATTGAAATAGGAGATAAATGAAACAAACGGATATTCTTTATTACCCCGTACCCTTTCCAGCACCATACATTTGGTTCCTTTTTCCGGGTCTATATTGAAGAAGGTGCATATTTCTTCAGATGGTTTCTTGAAACTGACGTGGAGTTCGAAATTCTTAATTTCAATACCCAGCATTTTCATTTCTTGTGAGAAACTTAGCCAATTTTTCACTCCGCCAATGATACCTTTGCGCACAACTTTTGTACCATGACCTTTTTTTCTGACCAGCAGTCCTTCAAATACGAGCTTGTTGATAGCTTGACGGAGAGTGTTCCTGGATATATTCAATTGTTCAGACAATAGAACTTCATTTGGAAGTAGCTTTCCGTTCTTGTACTCCTCTGATTCAATGAGTTTTCTAAGTACTTCTTCTGCTTGAATATGAAGAGGTTTCTCCGAATTGGGGTCTAACTTTATGGGCATAATTGTTTTCTTTATTTTTTTGATGCTACAAAGATAATTCTTTTTTTTCTTAAAAAAATACCCGTAGATTCTTTTATTTTATTTTTAAAGAGTATATATTTGCACAAAATACATATATGTTCATACATATAGATAAAATAAAGTATATATAATTATGAGAAAAGTGAATTACGACAGATTTCCTTCTACTAAGATTACGGGAACAATTCTTCAGGGATGGGATGCTGTTCATACATTGCTGGTGGAGTGTTTCAAGGTTAAGAAAGTTGTGGCTGTTGATTTCTATGCGGGTGTGCGTGAGGAAGAAGTTGCGGGTGAGTTGGAGTTGTTGTCTCCTACCTTATTTATTAATACGCGCAATTTGATGAAGCCACAGGATGAGATTAAAGCGATGACAGAGCGTTTCATGACGGATGATGTTCTTTTTGGCTATGTAACGAACCTAACCTTGAATGATTATTTTGATGCGGAAAAGCTGGAACAGGCTAGAAAGCAAGTGGCGGATGCAACCGGAAGAGTAATTATTGTAGGGTCAGGCGCTGCTATGGTGGCTCCGGCTGAGGCTACGGTGGTTTATGTGGATATGGCTCGCTGGGAGATACAACAGCGTTTTCGAGTACATGAAGTGAAGGCTTTAGGAGTGGATAATCGTGAAGATGCTGTATCTTTGCAATATAAGAGAGGCTATTTCAACGATTGGAGAATACTTGATAGGTATAAAGAAAGTTTGTTCGGCAGGGTAGACTTCTGGCTGGATACTCATATTGCCAATGAACCGAGGTTGATTGATAAGGAAACTTTTTTCAAGGGTATAGAAGAAACGATTAAGAATCCTTTCCGTGTGGTTCCTTTCTTTGATCCGGCTCCTTGGGGTGGACAATGGATGAAAGAGGTGTGCGGGCTGAATCCTGAAAAGGAGAATTATGGTTGGTGTTTCGATTGTGTTCCCGAGGAAAACAGTCTTTATTTTGAAGTGAACGGTGTACGCTTTGAATTGCCGTCGGTGGATTTGGTGTTGTTGAAATCGAGAGAATTGCTGGGTGAACCGGTAGAGGCACGTTTTGGTAAGGATTTCCCAATTCGTTTTGATTTTCTGGATACGGTGGGCGGAGGAAACTTGAGCGTGCAGGTGCATCCTACTACACAGTTTATTCGTGAGAACTTTGGCATGTACTATACTCAGGATGAAAGTTACTATTTGTTGGATGCCAAAGAAGGTGCTTCGGTTTATCTGGGTTTGAAGACTGGTATAGATAAAAATGAAATGATTCATGATCTACGCGAAGCGCAGAAGGGAGAAGTTGTGTTCGATACGGAGAGGTATGTGAACAGGTTGCCGGCTAAAAAACACGACCATTATCTGATTCCCGGTGGAACAGTACACTGTTCGGGTTCTGAAGCGCTGGTACTGGAAATTAGTTCAACTCCGAACTTGTTCACTTTTAAACTTTGGGATTGGCAGCGTTTGGGACTGGATGGAAAGCCTCGTCCTATTAATGTAGAAAGGGGGAAGGATGTGATAGACTGGAAACGTGATACGGAATATGTGAATAAGCATTTGGCTAATCGCTTTACGCAAGTGGCGGAGGGTGATGGCTGGAGAGAAGAATGCACGGGACTGCACCCGAATGAGTTTATCGAGACGCATCGTCACTGGTTCTCCAAGCCTGTTACGCATCATACCAATAACAGTGTGAACGTGCTGAATTTAGTGGAAGGTGAAGAGGCTGTTATAGAAAGTCCGATAAATGCTTTCAAGCCCTTTGTAGTGCATTATGCAGAAACTTTTATTATCCCGGCAAGTGTAGGTGAATATACGATTGCTCCTTATGGTAAGTCTGTGGGGCAAGAATGTGGGACAATCAAAGCTTATGTGAGATATTGACCGGAGAGTAGTATTAATAAAATCTGATATAATATGTATAAACATGACCAACGTACGGTGATGATCTTGGATGCAGGAGGTACAAACTTTGTTTTTTCAGCTATTTGTGGAAATCAGGACATTGTAACGCCTATTTGTTATCCGGCAGTGTCGGATAATTTGGAGGAATGCCTGACTGTTCTGCATCGGGGATTTTCTCAGGTGAAGGAGCAGTTGGAAGATGCCCCGGTAGCTATTAGCTTTGCCTTTCCCGGTCCGGCAGACTATAAGAATGGTATAATAGGCGATTTGCCTAATTTTCCGGCTTTCCGTGGTGGAGTGGCTTTGGGACCTTTTCTGAAAGAGAGATTTGGAATTCCTGTATTTATTAATAATGATGGTAACCTGTTTGCCTATGGTGAAGCACTGGCAGGAATTTTACCCTCTGTCAATGAAGAACTTGAAGCTGCCGGTAATCCGAAGCGTTATAGAAATTTGCTGGGAATTACGTTGGGAACGGGCTTTGGTGCAGGCGTAGTGATTGACAACTGTTTGTTGACCGGTGATAATGGTTGCGGTGGCGATGTATGGATTATGCGTAACAAGAAATATACGGATCTGATTGCGGAAGAAAGTGTTAGCATTCGTGCAGTACGGCGTGTGTATGGGGAACTGAGTGGAGAAACTATAGAAGATCTAATGCCCAAAGACATTTATGATATAGCTGAAGGTACTCGTACAGGTAATCGGGAGGCGGCTTTGAAGAGTTTTGACGAATTGGGGGAGATGGCCGGTGCTGCCATTGTCAGTGCGCTTCATATTGTAGATGGTATGGTTGTGATAGGCGGAGGAGTGTCCGGTGCAGCGAAATATATCCTACCGGGTATGATGCGTGAAATGCGTCGTTCCGTTTCTACTTTTTCAGGAAGAGACTTCGATTGTTTGCAGATGGAGGTTTGCAATCTGATGGAGGCGGACGACCATAAGAGATTCTTAGAGAATACAAGTACTTGGGTTCAGGTGCCTTTTACCAAAAGAGAAATTCTTTATAACCATACAAAGCGTATCGGAGTAGCGATTTCAACTTTGGGAGCAAGTAAAGCGATTGCTTTAGGAGCCTATGCTTTTGCATTGCAACAGATAGACAGGAAATATAAGGGTTAGTTTGATTTTTAGAAGTAAATAAGATTGTTTCAGAGATAACAAAATAAGCCTTTTTGTGATAAGGCTTGGAAAGAATATAGAATTAGATACTTAGATTTAAAAATTCAATACTCATTATGAATAAGAAAAAACTGATATCCTTTTTTATCGTTGCCTGCTGTGCGCTATATACGATGGCTGCAAAAGTGGTATGGCAGATAGGCGCTGCGGATAATTCCGGAGCGGAATTGGCTTTAGGCCCTTCTGAGTATAAGAGTTTTCTGGCTCATGACTTTGGCTATGAAGACCGTTATTTTTTGATAGGGACTTCTGTTGATAAGACTGATTTTCCATATGTATTACCCGGGCCTGATGATACTTGGGGTGGTACGTGGGGTACTTCCGGTTGGAGAACCCATGATGCTAATATCTTATTTGGAGTTGAAAAACTGCCGAAACGTGGAGAATGGAAGTTGGTGGTGGACTTGGTAGATGCTAACCCGAACCGTTCGATTGTTAAGGTAGTGGTAAATTCAGTTGAAAAAAAATTTGAGATTAAGGGGCACGCTATGGAAGTACTGGAAGGTAACCTGCAAAATGCCAGAGAGCAAGTCTTGGAATTTCCCATTTCGGCTGCCGACTTAAAAAAAGGAGGAAACATTGTGACTGTTTCTGTACTTGAAGGTGGGTGGATTGTATTCGATCAAATTCGTTTGGAAGGTTCGGATGGACTTGTTTTGGAACAGAATAATGAATATGCTTTTCTGCGTGATGTTTCTCCCGCCGGGTACGAAATAGAATTGGACGGAGTAAATGTACAACCTTTGCTGGTTGATGTGGAACATTTATCCGGAAACCCGGAACTGAGTGTGAAACTGGATGGAACAAGGATTTTTACTGCAAAGATGGATACGGCTCGTTATGTGTTTGAAGTTCCGATGCCTGCTGTGAATAAAAAGAAAAAGAGTGAATATCAGGTCTTTGTCAATGAACAGCTATTGGAAAGAGGTACGATTTTACGCTCTCCGCAGAAATTGCAGTCTTTTGCTGATTATGTAGATACAAAGATAGGTACGGCACATTCTCGCTGGATGATTGCACCGGGGCCTTGGATGCCTTTCAGTATGGTAAAATTGAGTCCGGATAATCAGAATAAAGGTTGGCAGGCCGGTTATCAGCCTACATTTGAGACATTAGGATGCTTTAGTCATATTCATGAATGGACAATGGGGGGATTGGGTATGATGCCAACCAATGGTAAACTGTTTACGAAGGTAGGAGATCAGTTCCGTCCGGATGAAGGATACCGTTCGCGTATTGACAAGAAGACTGAAGAAGCTCCATTGGGATATTATAAAGTTTTCCTGACTGATACGGAGATTTTAGCGGAGGTGACGGCTACTGAAAGAGCAAGTTTTCAGAAATATACATTTCCTAAGGATAAGGATGGACGTGTGATGATCGATTTGCATATTCAGGCTGAATATGACTATAATCTGTTGGATGTGGATGTCAGGAAAGTGAGTGATTACAGAATTGAGGGACGTTCTCATCAGATATCCCCTCGTCCACATGTATGGAGTGATGATGCTGATCAGGAGTATGTCGTAAATTTCGTTATTGAATTTGATGCACCGATTAAAAAGGTAGGTGGCTGGAAGGATGACCAGATATTGAATGAAGCGCATATTTCCGGTAAAGATCTGAAAGATGCAGGGCTTTATGTAGAATTTGATACGCAGAAGCAGTCGGTGATTCAGGTGCGTACAGGCATTTCGTTGGTAAGTGTAGCAAATGCTTCGGAAAATCTGCAAAAGGAGATTTCAGATAAGTTCGGTTGGGATTTCGAAGCTGTTGTTCAGAATCAGAAAAACGTATGGAATGGTATACTCAATCGCTTGGATATCAGAACGAATGACCGTATGGAAAAAGTACGCTTCTATACAAATGTATACCGTGCTCTCTGCCGTAATCTGTGGAGTGACGTGAATGGAGAATGGATGTCACCTGATGAGAAAGTACGTAAATTTACGAATCCGGATCATGTGGCTCTGGGTTGTGACGCTTTCTGGAATACTTTTTGGAATCTGAATCAATTCTGGAACTTGGTAACACCGGAATGGAGCTCCAAATGGGTAAATTCTCAGTTGGCGTTGTATGATGCAAATGGATGGTTGGCAAAGGGACCTGCGGGGATGGAATATATTCCGGTGATGGTAGCTGAACATGAAATCCCTTTGATGGTATCTGCCTATCAGATGGGGATTCGCGATTATGATGCGGAAAAGGCTTTTGAAGCCATGAAAAAGATGCAGACAACTCCGGCTACACATGTAGCAGGTGGATTTGCAGGCAATCGTGATTTACTTCCTTATTTGAAGTATAAATATGTTCCTATTGAATTGGGGCGTTTTTCCAATACATTAGAGTACTCTTATGATGATTGGACTGTGGGACAGATGGCTAAGGCATTGGGTAAATATACGGAGTATGGTACGTTTAATGATCGTGGATATTGGTGGAAGAATGCTGTAAATCCGGAAAACGGCTATGCGCATATGCGTGATTCAGCCGGTAACTTTGTAGCGGACTTTGATGCTTTCCAAACCGGGCGCAATCATCACTATGTAGAAGGTAACTCCTGGCAGCTTAGCTACTTTGTACCTCAGGATGTGCCGGCTTTGATTAATATAATGGGTGAGAAGGCATTTGTTGACCGCTTGAATTGGGGCTTCGTTGTGAGCGAACCTTGGAGATATAATGCTCCGAATGATCAGTACTGGGATTATCCAGTAGTTCAGGGCAATCAGCAGTCTATGCATTTTGCTTTTTTGTTTAATTGGGCTAAAAAGCCTTGGCTGACACAGAAATGGTCTCGTTCTATCATTGATAAGTATTATGGTTATGGTGTAGCCAATGCTTATTTGGGTGATGAAGATCAGGGGCAAATGAGTGCTTGGTTTGTTATGGCCGCTTTAGGATTATTTCAGACAGACGGTGGTTGCCGCATTGATCCGATCTATGAAATAGCCAGCCCGCTTTATGAAAAAGTAGTTATTGATTTGGGTAAGCGCTATGGTCGTGGTGAGACATTTACGATTGAGGCAAAGAATGTATCCCGAAAGAATAAATATGTTCAAAGCGCTACGTTGAATGGTAAGAAGCTGGATTGTTTCTTCTTCCCAGCTTCGGAATTGTTGAAAGGTGGAGAATTGATTTTGGAGATGGGAGATAAGCCAAATGAATCATGGGGTATTTATTCGTGTCCGGTTGGTGTAAATAGATGAGGATTTAACGCGTTAATGAATTTATATCATGAAAAAACTCGGTTTATTAGTCATATGGATTAGTGTGGCTTTGGGATGCTCTACGGATACCAGGGGCACTAAAACTTTGGTGGACTATGTAGATCCGAATATTGGAACTGCGCATTGTCGCTGGTTCTTTTATACGCCGGCGGCAGTCCCATTCGGTATGGCGAAGTTGGCTCCTTCTACTGATGCGCATTTGGGAAATTCCGGTGGTTGGCAAGCGGTGGGGTATGACTTTCGTCATACCTCCATCGAAGGTTTTGCTAACTTTCATGAGTTTCAGGTAGGCGGTATTGTTTTTGCGCCGACTGTAGGTGGGTTGCAGACTGTTCCGGGTGAACTGGATGATCCGGATAGTGGTTATCGTTCGCGTTTTGATAAGAAAGATGAGATTGCGGTTCCTGGATATTATTCTGTTATTCTGAAAGATTATGGAGTAAAGGCCGAATTGACTGCCACGCAGCGGGTGGGATTCCATCGTTATACTTATCCAAAGTCGGAACAGGCGAACCTCATATTTGATATTGGTAACAAACAAGGAGAAAGCGGTGAAGTAAAAGATGCCGAAGTGCAATACTTTGATGATGGTAGAGTAGAAGGTTATGTTGTGACTTCTCCTGTATATGTGGATATTTATCAGAAAGGTGCGGATGTTCGTATGTATTTTTCGGCGGTTTTAAATAAACAACCGATAGAGGTGGGAACATTCGTGAAGGATAAGGTTGTGTCTGGTAAATATCAGGCAAAAGGGCCCGGTACCGGTCTTTATTTGACTTTCTCTACGGAAGAGCAGGAGTCGGTAGAAGTAAAAGTAGGTCTTTCATATACGTCCATAGAAAACGCTCGTTTTAACAGGGAGGTGGAAGCTAAGGACGTTACTTTTGATCAGGCAAGGAAGAATGCAACGAAAGCGTGGAATGAGTCATTGAGTAGAATCTACGTGGAAGGAGGTAAGGAGGAAGATAAAGTGAAGTTTTATACCGGACTGTTTCATGCGCTTCTGGGGCGTGGATTGGCAAGTGATGTCAATGGGTATTATCCAAGGAATGACGGTTCTGTAGGACGTATCACGCTGGATGAAAAAGGAAACCCGGTGCATCAGCATTATAATACAGATGCTATTTGGGGTGGGTTCTGGAACCTGACACAGTTATGGGCATTGGCTTATCCTGAATATTATTCTGACTGGATAAAGAGTCAGCTGCTGGTTTACCGGGATGCCGGTTGGCTGGGAGATGGAATCGCGTGTAGCAAGTATGTGTCGGGAGTAGGGACAAATTTTACAGGTCTGGCTATTGCGGCAGCTTATAACTGTGGTATTCGTGATTTTGATATACAATTGGGCTATGAGGCTGCATTGAAGAATGAGGTGGAATGGCGGGGAAGGCCTGAAGGTGCCGGAAAAATGGATGTGCGTCCGTTTGTGGAGCTCGGTTATTCTCCTTATGAGAAGCAGTTTGATATGGTGACTCGTGAGGGAGGCTCAGGTTTTGGTGCTTCGCATACTATGGAGTATAGTTTTAGTTGTTTTGCGATTGCGCAGTTTGCCAAACAGCTGGGGAGAGAGGCAGATTACGAAAGGCTTTCCCAACTTTCTAATGGCTGGAAAAAACTTTATGACAAGGAAACTCGCCTGATTCGCCCTAAAGATAGCCAGGGGCGCTTTCTAGAGGATTTTAATCCGCTTTCACCATGGAAGGGATTTCAGGAAGGTAATGCTATACAATACACATTTTATGTTCCTCATCATATAGATGAATTAATAGATTTGGTAGGGCCGGAGATTTTCAATACTCGTCTCGACAGTATTTTCATGCTTTCGCAGAAGAGTATTTTTGGTGGTGGAACGGAAGTTGATGCATTTGCCGGACTGAAAACGGTTTATAATCATGGAAATCAGCCCAATCTGCATATTTCCTGGTTGTTTAATTTTTCAGGTAAGCCCTATTTGTCTCAAAAGTGGGTACGGGCTATCTTGGATGAATTTTATGGTTTAGAAGGAATTCATGGCTATGGTTATGGCCAGGATGAGGACCAGGGGCAATTAGGTGCCTGGTATGTGATTTCTGCATTGGGGTTGTTTGATGTGAAAGGACTGACAGAGATTAATCCGAAATTTCAGATAGGTGCCCCTTTGTTTGATAAGGTGACTATTAACCTGAACAGGGAATACTATTCAGGAAAAGAGTTTGTGATTGAAGTAAAAAGACATTCTGTTGATGGCTGTTATCTGCAAGATGTCTCTTTGAATGGTAAACAGCAGGAAACTGTATTGTTGCCGTTTGAGGAGGTTGTGAAAGGAGGGAGGTTAACATTGAAATTAGATAGTTTTCCTAATAAAAGACTGACTCATTAATGAATGTAGGCTAAAAAATAATGTGTTTTATATAAATAACTGTGAATATGAAAAAACAAAACTCTATATTGACAACTCTCCCGGTGCTTTTTGGTTTCTTTGTGATGGGTTTTTGTGATATTGTAGGTATTTCTTCTGACTATGTACAGCGCAGCTTTAATTGGTCGCCCGTAATGACTGGTTTTGTGCCTTCAATGGTCTTTATTTGGTTTCTTTTTTTAAGTATTCCTATTGGGAATCAGATGAATAAATGGGGACGTAAGAATACCGTGCTCATCAGTATGGGTATTACAATTATAGGTATGATTCTACCATTGTTGGCTTATGACAGTATTACTTGTATGACAGCTTATGCTTTACTGGGCATAGGAAATGCTATTTTGCAGGTTTCACTGAATCCATTGCTTAATAACGTGGTTACTAACAAGGCCTTTTTGACGAGTAGTTTAACGGCTGGACAAGTTATAAAGGCGGTTTCTTCTTTGGTTGGACCGGAGATTGTGCTCTTGGCGGTGAATTACTTCGGAGCGGATAAATGGTATTATTGTTTCCCAATACTTGGTTTTATAACATTGCTGTCGGCTGTTTGGCTTATGGCAACTCCTATTGAACGGGAGAAAAATATTGTATCAGATAAGGGACTTTCTATGGAGGATACATTTGCATTGTTGAAGGACCGAACGATCCTCTTGCTGTTTTTAGGTATATTCTTCATTGTGGGAGTAGATGTGGCAACAAATTTTATTAGCTCCAAATTGATGTCTATTCGTTTTGGGTGGGCTGATGAGCAGGTGAAGTTTGCTCCTCAGGTTTATTTTCTTAGTCGTACGGTTGGTGCATTGCTGGGGGCTTTTTTGTTAGCTCATATTGCCGAGATGAGATATTTCCGAGTTAATATTGTAGCTTGTATTGTTTCATTATTGATATTGATGGGGGTAGATAATGATGTTGTAAATCTGATATGTATAGGTGCGGTTGGCTTTTTTGCTTCGTCCGTATTTGCTATTATTTATTCGATGGCATTGCAGGCTCGTCCAGAGAAAGCAAATCAGATTTCCGGTTTAATGATTACTGCCGTTGCCGGTGGAGGGGTTGTGACTCCGGTTATTGGTTTCGCTATTGGTACTGTGGGAATAATAGGTGGAGTGACAGTTACTTTGGTTTGCGTACTGTATCTGACGTATTGTGCTTTTGGTATAAAAATACCGGCAAAAGTTTGATTAGCATACCTTATGTTGTTTATATAAGTCTCACCATTTTAATTTTTATAAGCGTCTCTTCGATAGAGGCGCTTATTTTTTGCTTGTTATTCATTGTTTTTTAAGTTTAGGTTATCAATTAAATGATTTTGCTTTGTATATTAATGTATGAACATTGATGTGGGGCGCGTAACTGCTACTTTATATAAGATAACTTTTTGGATTTATTTCTTTATAGGTATATTATGTCTGTCTTTTGTTATCAAATTGTTTTGTTTATATTGTTGATAATTAGTTGGTTGGTTCCTGTTTGTGCCTTCTTTGTTATTTTCTGATAACAGATGTATTTTGATTCTGTTATCATTTTCTTTTGAGCTTTCTTTATTTTTTAGATATAAAATCTTTGTTTTGTTTTTGCTTTTTAAATTTATTATTTATCTTTGCTGCATATATATGTATGAACATATATATAGAAACTTTGGTTTGCTGAATGAAAGTGAGTTTATGTATCCCAGGTCAAAGTGGGTATGTCTGGTAGGAATTAAATATCAAATATATTATAACTGCAGGAAAATATATGAATATCTAAAATAAAGTGTGAATTATGAATATTAACCCAAAACAGATGAAATTTTCAATAAGAAAGATTAGTATGCTTGTTGCGATAGCAACTCTTCCTGTTAGTCTTCGAGCTCAAGAGATACCTATATATAGAGATGCTTCAAAGCCGATAGAAGAACGCATTGATGATGCTTTGTCTCGTATGACTCTGGAAGAAAAAGTCGGATTGCTTCATGCTGACAGGAGCTACGGTTCGGCAGGTGTCCCAAGATTAGGCATTCCGGAAAATAATTTGTCGGATGGTCCGTCGGGATTACGGCCCGAAATGGTATGGCAAACATGGATTCATGCCGGGATGTCCAGTGATTCATGTACGGCGTTCCCCGCTCTCGTATGTCTTGCTGCAACATGGAATCCAGAGATGGGACATCTTTTCGGAAAAAGCCTTGGTGAAGAGGCTCTGTATAGAGATAAAAATATGCTTCTCGGGCCTGCTGTGAATATCTTCAGAACCCCAATGAATGGTCGCAACTTTGAATATATGGGTGAGGATCCGTATCTCACATCAAAGATGGCTGTTTCATATATTAAAGGTGTACAGGAAAACCATGTATCAGCTTGTGTAAAACATTTTGCAGTTAATAATCAGGAAACCAAGCGTACGACGATAAATACTATTGTGGATGAACGTACATTGCACGAAATCTACTTTCCGGCTTTTAAAGCTGCCGTACAGGAAGCTGGTGTGTGGGCCGTTATGGGAGCTTACAACAAATTTAATGGTCAATATTGCTGTCATAATTCTTATCTTCTAAACGATGTATTACGTGGGGAATGGGGATTCGATGGAGTAGTTGTTTCAGATTTTGGTGGTACTCATGATACTCAGGAGGCTATAGATAATGGATTAGATATGGAGTTCGGAACGGATCTTGGTTCGCTGGAGGCATTTCAGAATTACCGCCTCGGCAAGCCCTACTTAAAATTGCTGAAACAAAATGAGACAAGTGAAAAGGTCTTGAATGAAAAAGTCAGACGAGTTTTACGGATGATGTATCGGACTAATATGTCGGAAGGACGTCCATGGGGAACTCTTGCTTCGGAGGAACATGCAATGGCTGCACGCAAAATTGCTGAGGAGGGGATTGTTCTTTTGAAAAACAACAATAAAATTCTACCGGTAAATATTGGATCTTTAAATAGGATACTTGTGGTCGGTGAGAATGCTGTGAAAATGATGAGCCGGGATGGCGGATCTTCAGAAGCGAAATCAAAATATGAGGTCGTACCTCTTGAAGGGATTCGCAAATATGTTGCTGGTAGGATCGAGGTAGACTATCAACCGGGGTATTCGTCAACTGCTTCAAAATCAGTAAACGATAGTTTGCATACAGAGGCGGTGAAGGCGGCCAAAGGAGCAGATATTGTTTTGTATATAGGTGGAATGAACAAGAATCTGCATATGGATTGTGAGGGAGTGGATAGAGAATCTTATAACCTTCCATATGAACAGGATGCGTTGATAGCCGACCTGAGTGTAGTAAATCCGTCTTTAGTGGCAGTGATGGTTTGTGGAAATGCTTATGCTATGCCTTGGCATAAGAAAGTCCCGGCTATAGTTCAGGCGTGGTATGGAGGTACAGAAGCCGGTAATGCAATAGCGGATGTTTTGTTCGGTGAAGTCAATCCGTCCGGAAAATTACCTTTCTCATTTCCTGTGAAAATAGAAGATAATGCCGCTCATGCATTTAATGCATATCCGGGTGATGGTGAGACTGTGGAATATAAAGAAGGTATATTCGTGGGATACAGGTGGTTTGAGAAAGAGAAAATTAAACCCTTGTTCGCTTTCGGGCATGGACTCAGCTATACTTCATTTGATTATGGAAAAATTACACTTGATAAAAAAACTATAAAAAGTACTGACAATATAACTGTCACAATCCCGATAACTAATTCGGGAAATAGAGAGGGGGCAGAAGTTGTGCAATTGTATATTATGGATATGGAGTCATCATTACCTCGTCCGCTTAAAGAACTTAAGGGATTCAAGAAGGTGAATCTTGCTCCGGGAGAAACTGTAAAAGTGAATTTTACAATTGGAAAAGAAGCACTGAGTTTCTATACTCCTGAACGCCATGAATGGGTTGTGGAGCCGGGTAAATTTCAGATTCTTGTAGGTACTGCTTCTGATGATATTAGATCGTCTGCTACATTTCGTGTAGAACGGTAGATACTCTTATGAATATTTATCGGGATGGAAAGAATTTTAATGAGTTTAGATATTTATTATTAACTAAAAATGATGTTTAACCTTATAATAACGTATTTATGAAACTTAAAAAACATTTGTCTAACCTTTTAAAGGTTTTTATTTGCGTGGCTTTTATCGCATCAGCGATAGAGATTCATGCACAAAATGGGACTACAATGACGGTTTCCGGTACTATTGTTGATGCTGCCGGAATACCTGTAATCGGTGCTGTCGTTATTGATCCTGCCAATACATCAAATGGTTGTATTTCTAATGTGGATGGAGACTTTACAATGCAAGCGGCTGTGGGGAAAGTACTGAAGGTTTCCAGTATTGGTTATCGGGAGTATCAATTCACTGTACTTGCCCAACCTCAAAAGTATAAAATTGTGCTGCAAGAAGATAATGTAGAGCTTGAAGAGGTGGTTGTTGTGGGTTATGGCGTACAGAAAAAAGTGACTATGACCGGAGCGGTATCTGCTATACAGAATAAGGAAATAGTAACTACGAAAAATGAGAATCTTCAGAATATGCTTACCGGTAAGATTCCTGGTTTACGTATTGTACAAAATACTTCTGAACCCGGGCAATTCACCAATAAGATGGATATTCGTGGTTTTGGAACTCCTCTTGTTATTATTGATGGCGTGCCGAGAGATAATATGGCTAAAATAGATGCAGAAGATATTGAGAGTATTTCAGTACTGAAGGATGCTTCTGCTGCTGTTTATGGAGTGCGAGCCGCTAATGGGGTGATCCTTATAACGACAAAGAAAGGAACTAAAGGACATGCGAATGTGTCTTATTCCGGAAATATGACATGGCAGGTGCCGACGAACTTTCCTGATCTTGTAGAAGCAGCTGATATTATGACCCTTGTCAATGAGAAGGTGATCCACAATGTGGATGAAAGTGCCAACAGGACATATTCTCTTGAGGAGATAGCTGATTATCGCAATGGTATCAAGCGGGGAACGAATTGGAAAAATGAACTTTTCAGAAACTCAGCTCCGCAAACTCAGCATAGTATAAATATTTCAGGTGGGGGAGATAAAGTGACGTACTTTGCAAGTGCCGGGTATCAATATCAGGAGAGCTACTTGCGTTCCAATGCTATCAACTATGAAAAATTCAATCTTAGAAGTAACATTTCTGCTAATGTAACTAACAATTTGAAGTTTGATCTTAACATCTCAGGAATGATGGATGAGAGAGAATCTTCTCCAGCTAATTCAGGTGCGATTATTTATGAAGGATGGCTGTCATCACCTCTTGAACCGGTATGGTATGATGAGGAAAAAGGTATGTATGCAAGTCGCTTTAATCCGGCAGGCTACAACCCTGCTGCTTTGATGGATACCGATCTGACCGGACATTGTACTTATCAGAGTAAATGGTTTCAGTCTAATGCATCTCTTACATGGGATATTCCATGGGTTAAGGGACTTTCTGTTAGCGGAATGTATAGTTATGACTATATTGCTAATAATGATGATGAATATCGTAAAGCATATAATCTTTATGATACATCAGGGAATGCCATTGTGAAAGGTGCACAAACGGCAGCTCCTAATAAGATTTCCCGTTATTTCTATTCTAAACAGAATAATTTATGGCAGGCGCGCCTCAGCTATGACAATAATTTTGGCAAGCACAATGTGGGAGCATTGATCCTTATAGAGAATCAACACAAAGTTGGCGATAATTTCTATGGAAGTCGACAGGTTGCTTTGGACATGGATAAAGTTTTTGCAGGCATTACTACCAACCAGGAATTTAATCAAAATGCTGATCAGTCCGTTCTTTATGACAATGCTAATAGAGCTTTGGTAGGACGTTTGAATTATGATTACGCCGGGAAGTATATTGCTGAATTTGCTTTTCGCCACGAAGCTTCCTCTCTTTTCCCAAAGGAGACCCGTTGGGGATTTTTTCCTTCTGTATCAGCTGGTTATCGAATCTCTGAAGAAAAATTCTGGAAAGAATCTCCACTTAATTTTATTAATAATTTCAAGATAAGAACTTCATGGGGAGTACTGGGAGATGATAGCGCAGCTCGTTATCAACATATTACCGGATATAAATATCCATCAGATGGTGGTTCGGTTTTTGATGGGCAATATATCAGTACTTCCACAAGCACCGGTATTCCCAATAAAGCAATTACTTGGTATGAGTCAAGAACGTTCAATGTCGGAATAGATGCGGAGGCCTGGAATGGACTTCTTGGCGTAACAGCAGAATACTTTAATAGAAGACGAAGTGGACTTTTGACTACACGTGCCGGTTCTCTTCCGGGTGTTGTTGGAGCAACACTTCCTCAGGAAAATCTTAATGGCGACTTGACCCAAGGTTTTGAAATAGAACTTACTCACAGACACCATGTCAACGATTTCTATTATCAAATTAAAGGAAACATTGCTTATACAAGAACTAAAAATACGCATGTAGAAACGAGCCGTGCCGGTAACTCGTATGAAAACTGGAAAAATAATACCAGCAATCGTTATAATAATATAACCTGGGGTATAGAGGGAGCCGGACGATTGGAAAGCTGGGATGAAATCTGGCATAATCCTATCTTTATAGCAAGGGGCTCTATATTGGGAGATTACGAATACCTTGACTGGAATGGGGATGGTGTATTCTCTGAACTGGATAAACATCCTCTTGTTAATTCAAGTTCTGTTCCGCTTCTTAACTTTGGTTTAACTTTCTCTGCTCAATGGAAGGGAATCGATATTTCAATGTTGTTTCAAGGAGCAGGTAAAACGTATGTTTCTCCACAAGGTATTCTGTATCAGCCTCTTTGGGGAGATGGTGCTGTTGCTCAATATATGGATCGCTGGCATCCGGAAGATCCTCTTGCAAATCCGTATGATCCTTCAACAAATTGGGTTAAGGGGCATTACGCATATACAGGAACGCTTCCCGATCAGAGTTCTGATTTCCATCTTCAGAATGCCTCATACATTCGTCTGAAGAATCTTGAAATCGGTTATAGTCTGCCTAAGAAATGGTTGCAAAATATAAATGTACAAGGTATAAGAGTATATTTCAGTGGATATAACCTGCTGACATTTACGAGCTTGAAATATTTGGATCCTGAATATAGTGCAGATACGGCTTATTCTTACCCGATTAGTAAAACATTTACGCTTGGTCTTAACTTTAAATTCTAAATAAAATTAATATGAAACTGAAAACAATAGTATCAATAATGTGTGCCAGTGTCATGTTTTCATGCACGGACTTGGACATGTCTCCTGTGAATGTTGTGAACGAGGAGGATCTTTTTGCCAATGAGGCAGGAACGCTTAGTTATATTTCCGGTATGTACATGAATCTTCCATTAGAAGATTTCCGTTATGCTTACGAAGGTAATCCACCCTTTAATTATGCGTGGACGATTTATGCTCAGCCTTCATGTCGTACAGGCGAGGCTATTGGCAGAGATGCTGCCGGTAATGAATACGAGGCTGTGGGGTATTGGAATCAGGCTTATTCTTATATAAGGGCAGCTAACTTATTATTGGAGGTTTTACCTAAATATGCATCAAACTATACGGAAGCCCAGGCTAACAGTTTTCTTGGAGAGGCCTATTTCATACGGTCTATGGTATATTATTCTCTTGTGAAACGCTATGGTGGTGTACCGGTTGTTGATAAAGTCATAGATTATCCGGCGTCAGTATCGTTTGAGGATACAAAGCTTTTCAGAGCTTCTGAAGAGGATACCTGGGACTTTATTGGGGCAGATCTTGATAAAGCTATAGAATTACTTCCGGAAAGCAATCAAAAAGGACGTGCCAACAAATATGCAGCGGCAGCTCTTAAGTCACGCATAATGCTTCATGCCGGTTCTATTGCTAAGTATAATACTGTAAATTATGCTCCGGTTAATGGAGTACGTGTATGCGGAATTCCTCAAGAGAAGGCAGTCGGTTACTTCAAGGCAGCATATGAAGCATCTCAAATAGTAGATGAGGGAGGATATCGTCTATATATGGATAAATGGTCCGGAAATAACAGGCAAGCTCAAATAGATAATTTCACAGCAATATTCCTGGAGGATACTTATGAAACTATCTTTGGAAGATACTATATTGATCCTGAATTTTTGCATCAGTTCGATAATTCTGCTCAACCGATGCAGACATCTAATGGAGATAACAATTCAGAGGTGTGCCCAACTTTGGATTTCGTGGAAATGTTTGAGTTTGACAATAAAGATATCAATGGGAAATTTGAGAACTTTGATGATAATGGACACTATAAACTTTATGAGTCACCGTTAGATGCTTTTGAGAATTGTGAGCCGCGTTTGGCTGCGACGGTAATTCTTCCAATGTCTGAATTCAAGGGTGAAACTATTGAACTCCGGAGAGGTATATTGACAGGTAAATCTGTCAACACGATGGGGGCTCTCTTGAAAGAATCTGATAATTATTCTTCAAATTATAATGTGGCAGTTGATGAAAACACAGTGAAATTAGTCAATTCATTCAGCCAAAATAATGATGATTCTTATCTTGTCCAGTTGAAAAGTGGTTCGAAATATTGGAATGACCTTGCTGACAGATATCCGGATAAGAAAGATATATACGCTGGAAAAATGAGACGTTCCGGCGCAAGTGGACCGGTTTCCAATTGGGATTATGGTAACCTTAGTGGTTTCTATTTGAGAAAATATATGAATCCCGATCCCAAGGCTCTTAATGGAGGAAATTATTCATCTCAACCATGGATAGAGATTCGTTATGCGGAAGTACTTCTGAATCGTGCAGAAGCGGCATGGGAACTTGTTTCTTTAGGAGAAGTTGCTGATGCGAAGGGGGAAAGCTATCTCTCTATTGCAACAGAAGCTATCAATTCCATAAGAAAAAGAGCTGGAGCAACGGAACTATCCTCGACTCTTTTGGCCGATGAAAAAAGTCGTGATATAATTCGCACAGAGCGTCGCAAAGAATTAGCTTTTGAGAATAAGACATATTGGGATCTGAAAAGATGGAGGATAATAGATACGGAAGCTGAACAAAAAGACCGCAAGTATCGCATCCTATGTCCTTTCTTCTCGGTGGAAGATGATGCCTATTTTCTTGATGTGAAGTATACTGAGCCAAGAAGCCAAAACGGTGTGACGATGGAACCCTATATTTTCTCTTTTGAACCACGACAATATTATCAGAAAATTGATCCGGCTGAAATTACGAGAAATTCTAACTGTAGACAGAATCAGGGTTATTAATTGGATTGTGGTATCCTACTAAATACAACAGAATTATGAAAAAGATTATATATTATTTTTGGACATTAGCAGCTATCTTCATTTTTACTTCATGTGGAAATGATAATTATGACGCTCCGGCAGAAACTTTTCAAGGTGCATTTATAGATAAAGATACAAATGAGCCAATTCAAACAGCTGCAAGTACGGCTATAGAACATGGTGGTATCCGTATCCGTCTTATGGAATACAGTTGGAGTGACAATCCTGTTCCTTATGATTTTTTTGCGAAACGTGATGGTACTTTTAATAATACTAAGATCTTCAAGGGGACTTATGGGATCATTCCAGAGGGGCCTTTTGTTCCACTGCCCGAAGAAATCATAGACCTTGAAGGAGTGGTGAAAAAGAATTATTTTGTAGAACCGCTGCTCCGGGTACAATGGGTGGGAGAACCTGTATTGAAAGATGATGGAACCTTTGAGGTTCAGGTGAAAATAACCCGGGGTACTGATAATCCGGATTATCAGCAGCCTCTTGAGGAAGCATGGTTGTTTGTTAGCCAGATAGATTATGTGAGCAATGCTCCAGGGGCATATAGTACAAAATTATCTACCAATTTAACACAGGCCGATTTGCGGAATTATACTCTCGGAGATATCCTGACAATTCGGACCGGTTACCCTAATGGATGGAATGGTGGAACAGGAGATCCTCAAAAGATTGACGGTTCTTACAAACGGCCTTATTTCCTTCGTTTCGGAGCCCGTACATCAAAATCGTTTAGCAGTATAAAACGTTATAATTTTACTGATGTGAAAGAGGTGTGGGTAGGAAAATGAAAAAATACATTAAGTATCTTTCTGTGATAATTGTTTTGATAGTGGCATCATTGCCACTATCAGCTCAAGACAAAGTCATTAAAAAGCTTGTAGACGGCGAGAATCAGAGAATTGTCATATATGGTACGAGCCTTTCTGCATCCAAGGAAGGATGGCCGGCAATGTTAGAGGATAGTTTGAATATGCTCTATCCCGGAACTGTTGAAGTCATTAATAGTGCACAAGCTGCGATGTGGTCTACTTGGGGAGTCGAAAATCTGCGTGAGAGGGTTTTAGAATATAAGCCTGATATGGTAATCATTGAATTTGCAATGAATGATGCCTATTTGCCGTATACCACTTCCATAGAGGCTGCAAGACTAAATCTTGAATATATGGTGTACAGAATCCGGGAGTTATATCCTGAATGTTCGATTCTGATTCAAGTGATGAATATGCCAATAGCAGAGCATAAGGCGCAAAGACCGGATATTGAGCTTTATTATGATATGTATCGGAAAGAAGCTAAAAAATTAAATATTAGTTTGATAGATCATTATGGATATTGGATGAAACTTCTCAGCAAAGGGGAGAAAGAATTCCGTAATTATGTGCCGGATGGCATTCATCCTAATCTTACGGCGCAAAAAGAACTTGTACTTCCTTGTATTTTGAAGGTCCTTAAAACTTCGAATGCGAAACGCTAAAAAATAATATTATAATAAATGACATATGAAAAAAAAGATCATTAGTATTCTTTGTATCGTTTGGATGGCATTACCGGTATTTGCAGGTACAGGTAATATTGCCATTCGGGCGACTGCAACAGCTTCGTCGTCCCGAGACTCGGACAGTGGCCCGTCTAAGGCGATTGACGGACTTATACATTTGGATAATGCAGGAGAATGGGTTTCTGGCGCAATCATGCCTCACTGGCAGCAATTACCTTTTCCATGGATACAGCTTGATTGGGAAGAAGAAGTTACGATTTCACGAATCATATTGTATGATCGTCCGAATAAAGATGCTCATACAGCCGGAGGAGATTTGTATTTTAGCGACGGCAGCAGAATCGGAGTGGTGGGGATTCCTAATGATGGTACTCCGAAAGTTGTAGAGTTTGAACCGAAAAAGGTTCGCTGGGTGAAATTTGTAGCCAATGATGCTGTTGGCTCTTATATTGGCCTGTCAGAAATTGAAGTTTATCCACCGGCGGAAGCATGCGAAGACTTTGTTTCACAGGTAGATCCGTTTATCGAAACTACAAAAGGACGATATTTCTTTTTTATAACAGGTAATCAGCCTTTTGGTATGATCGGAGCAGCCCCAATGACACGCAACCGCAATCAATTTGGCGGCGGATATAATTATAATTCCACAGAAGTTCTAGGGTTCCCTCAAATTCATTGTTGGGTGCTTGCCGGGCTTACGCTTATGCCTACGACAGGAAATGTAGATCCTACGCTCGGGGAAGAAAACTGGAAGTCCTCATTCATGCATGAAGAAGAAATTGCGCAACCGGGATATCATAGAATGTATCTTAAAGATTACGGGATTTGGGTAGAGCAAACAGCGACGGACAGAACTGGTATGTATCGGCTTACATTTACTCAGGACTCGGACGCGGATATTCTTGTAAACTTGGGTGGTTATATTGCTTCTACCACTATGCGTAATGCTGATGTGAAGAAAGTCTCCAACAATGAAATAGAAGGTAGTTTTGATACATACGGACGGCATTGGGGAGGTCCGGAGAATGTGAAGGTACATTTTGTGATACGCTTTGATAAAGATTTTGAGAGATTGGATGGATGGCGAGACAAAGAGCGTTATAGTGATATAGACACACTTCAGGGATCGTCCATTATAACTAGAAGGCACCCGAAAGAAGAGTTGAGTTATCTAGATTCACCAACTTCCGGTGTTTCGGCACACTACAGAGTAAAAACAGGGGACAAAATATGTGTCCGTACAGCTATATCATATGTAAGCGTGGACAATGCGAGGGAAAATTTGGAGAACGATGCCGTTACTTGGGATTTTGATTTAGTAAAGAAAACATCTCAGGATGAATGGAATAAATGGTTGGGACGAATCGAAGTCAAAGGCGGTTCGCAAAAACAACGTACCAAATTCTATACGGATTTATGGCATGTACTGCTTGGACGACATAAAATAGATGATGTCAATGGAGAATATCCCGATTTGACCGAAGGGGAACGTTACTACTCTTATACTCGTAATATTCATCCGAAAACAAGAACACTCCCACGTGGTGAAGATGGTAAAGTTTTGCATCATATGTATAATTCCGATGCTTTTTGGCTTACTCAATGGAATCTCAATATATTGTGGGGATTGGGATGGCCTGAGATGATGGATGAAATGTCAGCTTCACTTATCCGTTATGCTGATAATGGAGGACTTATTCCGCGTGGACCTTGTGCCGGAGGCTATACTTATATAATGTCAGGCTGCCCGGCTACCCCTTTGATTGTATCTACATATAATAAAGGGTTGATGACTAAATGCGATCCTATGCATGCTTTCAAGACTATGCAACGTAATCATATGCCAGGTGGTATGATGGGGATAGGAGACTATTATCTTGAGAATGGTTATCAACCGGGTAATGCAGGGATGACGATAGAGTCTAACTTTCAAGACTGGGCCTTATCGCAAATGGCTATTCGTCTTGGGCTTAATAATGAGGCTGAATATTTTCGGTCTCGTTCTAAAGGATGGAAAAAGTTATATCACTCGGAGCAGAAATTGATTTTTCCAAAAAATGATAAAGGTGAATGGCTTCATGAGGATCCGTTAAAAGGAGATGGGTATATTGAAGCAAATGCGTGGCAGGCTACTTTTGGAATCTCGCATGCTTTACCGGAACTTACTGATTTGATGGGAGGAGAAAATGAATTCTGTAATAAGCTTAACCATGCTTTTGAACAAGCCGCACCACAGGATTTTGTTTTTGGTTATGGAACCGGATATGTAAGTTATGCTAATCAACCTGGATGTTCCAATGCACATGCATTTAGTTGGGGTGGGAAACCATGGCTTACTCAATACTGGGTACGTAGGGTCAATGAACAGGCTTATGGTGCAATTACACCTGACCGAGGTTATGGAGGACATGATGAAGACCAGGGACAGATGGGAGGCGTTAGTGCATTGATGTCTATAGGGCTTTTCAGTGCTTGTGGAACTGCTGCTGCAGAACCGATCTATGAGATTACCTCACCGGTTTTCAATGAGATAACTATTCATCTGGATAAACGCTATTATCCTGATAGCAGCTCTGGTAAGTTTATAATTCGGACATATAATAATTCAGATCAGAATATGTATATAAACAAGGCTCACTTGAATGGAAAAAAAACTAGATACATTTTGGTTTTCACATGAAGTGTTTGCTAAAGGTGGGGTATTGGAATTGTGGATGGGACCCAATCCTAATAAAAATTGGGGAAAGAAGAATCTGCCAATAAGATAGTTCTGTTGAATATGTAAGTATTCACATACTCAAGATTACTATTAAGAGAGCATAATACTGGTATATAGTTGAGTAAGTAACTGATTAAAGGTAAAAAGAAGAAGATGCGGTTTGCATGAATAAGTATATGACTTATTTGTGTGAACCGTATTTTTTATTTCATAATTAAAAAAGAATAGGGAATCAAACCTTAATTAAACGATCATCTAACTTAGAAAAACAGGTTTGCGCAAAATGAAGACTTTCCTACGTAAAAGGAGTACAGAAATCGTGTGTACTTGCCTACATTTGTCAATGTGAAAGACATCAGACTTATATAAGTCTCCGGGCTAACCAACCGGAATAATATTATGAATCACTAAATTTGTATCTTATGCAATGGAAAAAGAACCAATCTGATTTGCAGGAAAATGTATCTGTTCGGGTACCTTTTTTATCTGTATGTTTTTTGTTGCTCTTGGTTTGTATGGGCGTTACGGCACAAACAAATTACAAAATCTCAGGTACGGTGGTTGCTGCTAAAGACAGTGAGCCGCTGATCGGCGTAAATGTTCTTCAAAAGGGGACGACTAACGGGACAGTTACGGATATAGATGGAAATTTTATTCTATCTGTTCCTTTGCCATGTGAACTCTCTATCACTTATGTGGGATATTTGGGACAATCTGTTAAAGTAAGTTCTGCCACGACTCCTTTGAAAATTGCATTAGAGGAGGACAGTGAAATGCTGGATGAAGTGGTAGTGGTTGGTTATGGAGTACAGAAAAAGAAATTAGTGACAGGAGCTACTGTTCAGGTAAAAGGTGATAATATAGCCAAACTGAACACAGTGAATGCTTTGGGGGCTCTTCAAAGCCAAACTCCAGGTGTGAATATAACGCAGAGTTCGGGGATGCCCGGTGAAGGTTTTAAAGTAACTATCCGTGGTTTGGGAACAACAGGTTCAGCTTCACCTCTTTATATTATAGATGGTATGCCGGGAGGAGATATTAATAACCTGAACCCTACCGATATAGAATCTATTGATGTGCTGAAAGATGCTGCTTCGGCTGCCATTTATGGTTCACGTGCTGCCAATGGCGTGATTCTGGTGACTACGAAACAAGGACATACCGGTAAAGCGGAAATATCTTATGATGGATATTATGGTGTGCAGAATGTCTATCGTATGCCTGATGTATTGAATGCACAGGAATTTGCAATGATTATGAGTGAGGCACGTATGATGGATGGCTTACCTGATTATGATTATGCGTCGCTGGTTCCTGATTGGGAAGCTATAAAGAATGGAACTTGGAAAGGGACCAATTGGTTGGATGAATCACGGAATGAGAATGCACCGATACAGAATCATGCCCTGAATATTACCGGAGGTACGGAACAATCTGTTTATTCTATCGGATTGGCATATACTAATCAGGAAGGTATTCTTGGAGCACCGTCACAACCTGAATATACCCGATATACAGCACGTATCAATTCCGAACATACCTTGTATCGTAAAGGAAAACTGGATATCATTAAGGTAGGTGAAAATCTGACCTACTCGTATTCTGAAAGAAACGGTATTGCCATTGATGATACTTGGAGTAATGACATTCGTAATATGTTGCATGCTAATCCTTTTTTACCGAACAAGGATGAAAATGGTAATTATCATTATGCCATTCCATGGGAAATACGTGAAGCTAATCCCATTGGACAGATGTATTATGCAAATGGGCAGAATATAAGCAAATCTCACGCATTACAAGGGAATATTTTTCTGACTATTCAACCGATAACCGGATTAAAACTTAAATCAAATTTTGGCTATACGTTTTATGCGGATAACAGTCGTAATTTTACCCCTGTCTATAAGCTGGCAAGCAATACTTTCAATGATAATAATAGTGTAAGCCAAGAAATGACTATGGGTGGCAACCTTATGTGGGAAAATACGGTAACGTATGATTTCAAGTTGGATAATCACAGTTTCGGTGTATTGATAGGTCAATCTATAGAAAAGCATGGCTTGGGTGATACGTTGGGTGGAAGTAACATCAACTCTATCTTTGACAACTTCAAGCATGCCTACCTGAGTAATACGCCCACTATCACTAATCGTACCAGCCTTTATGGATATCCCTGGGGCAAGGAAGCGCTGGCTTCTTTTTTTGGCAGAGTGAATTATGATTATGCTAACAAGTATATGGCGACTGCGGTGTTACGTATTGATGGATCTTCTAAGTTTGCCCGTGGACACCGGTGGGGATATTTCCCGTCCGTATCTGCTGGTTGGGCCATTTCGGAAGAGGCGTTCATGGAGTCTGCCAAGTCTTGGATGGATTTTCTGAAAATACGTGCCAGTTGGGGACAGAATGGTAATCAGGAGATTGACGGCTTTCAATATCTTTCAACGATTGCGTTTGGGGGCGCGGATTATACTTTCGGACCGGATAAGTCGATTCTGACACCCGGAGGCTATCCTGATATTTTGGCTAATCCGGATGTTACCTGGGAGACTTCCGAGCAGTTGGACTTTGGGCTGGATGCGCGTTTTCTGAATAATCGTCTGGGACTGAATTTTGATTATTATATTAAAGATACGAAAGACTGGCTACTTGTTGCACCGATGCTGGATTCTTTTGGCACAGGAGCCCCGTTTGTGAATGGTGGTGATGTGCGCAACCAGGGGTACGAAATATCACTGAATTGGAATGATCATATTTCGGACTTTGAATATAGTGCTACTCTTAATTTGGCACACAATAAAAATGAGGTAACGCGCATTGCCAATGCGGAAGGTATTATTCATGGAGACCCGGATGTATTGAGTAACCAGACTACAGAAATGTATCGTGCGCAAGTAGGCTATCCCATTGGATATTTCTATGGCTATTCTACAGATGGAGTATTCCAATCGGAAGAACAGATTGCTAACTATAAAGGTGCTAAATTGGATGGGACAAAACCGGGGGATGTAATCTGGGTAGACCGCGATCATAATGGTGTGATTGATGATGGGGATCAGGGTATGATAGGCGATCCCAATCCTGATTATAATCTGGGATTGAGCTTGACCGCATCCTATAAAGGTTTTGATATAAGTATGACCATGAATGGTGTATTTGGAAATCAAATAATGAAATCTTATCGTTCTTATGTAGATTACACACGCCAGAACTATACATCTGATATATTTGGCCGTTGGCATGGTGAAGGTACATCCAATAGATTACCTCGTCTGACGTCGGGTACTCATTCTAACTGGCAGTATGTTTCGGATCTCTATATGGAAGATGGAGATTATTTCCGGATGCAGAATCTGACAATAGGTTATGACTTCAAGAAATTATTTAAAAATCTGCCGTTGAAACAACTTCGTTTGTATGTGGCAGTACAGAACTTGTTTACTATAACCGGTTACTCGGGTATGGATCCTGAAGTGGGTTATGGTGGTTATCAAAATTGGGTGTCTGGGATTGACTTAGGTTTTTATCCCAGTCCGCGAACCTATATGGTAGGGGCAAATATTAAATTTTAAAAGAGAAGTAGTATGAAAAAAATATGGATATTTTCGATAGTAGCCCTTTTCTTTATGGGCTGTGAGGGTTTTCTTGATACTGAGAATCTGACCAAAAAGGACAACTCCAATTTTCCTAAAACTTCGGGAGATGCAGAAACTGCATTGACAGGTATATATGCATTACTTCGTGAAATGACTCCGGGTGAGGATGGACAAGGTTTCTTTCTGACAGCTGAATTACTTTCTGACGATCGCTTCGGTGGTGGTGGTCCGGATGACAGACGCATGCATGCTGTGGACCGGTTGAAGAAAGTTGATGAAAACATGTTTTCTGATGTTTGGAAACAAGATTATCGGGCTATTTATCGTAGTAATATGTTATTGAATTCATTGGATGGTATTAGTTGGGAGAGCCAGGAAACCCGTAATAAGATTGAGGGGCAAGCACATTTTTTGCGTGCTTATTTTTACTTCGATTTATGTCGGCTGTTTGGTACTGTTCCTTTACTTACAACTTCTGAACCTGAGAATGTGCCTCGCGCTACTGCGGAAGAGTTGTATGCACAGATTGCATTTGATTTGAAAACAGCTATAGAAAAATTACCTTCTGTTAAATATAGTGCTGCCAATAATTCAGAGTTGGGACGGGCTACCAAATGGGCGGCTGAAGCATTACTGGCGCGTGCTTATTTGTTCTATACCGGTTATTATCAGCAGGAAAGTATGCCATTGCCGGATAACAGTACTTTATCCAAAACCGATGTCATCACGTATTTGGATGATTGCATTAACAACAGTGGACATGACTTGATAGGTGATTTCAGAAATTTGTGGCCTTATAGCAATATTTATACCAAGAAAGATTATAAATATGCACAAGATAATGATTTGCACTGGATAGGGGAAGATGGGGCCAATGTGGAAACTGTTTTTGCTATCCGCTATTCAGCAAAGGCCACTTGGGATAACCCTTGGTATAACAATGAGGTTTGTCTTTATTCATCTCCCCGAGAGCCGGCAAATTTGGATGATATTTTTCCCTTTGGAATTGGTTGGGGAATAGGAACGGTGAACTCAAAATTATGGGAATCATGGCCTTCGAAGGATATTCGTCGTGAGGCATCTATTTTGAGTGTGGAAAAGGAAATGCCCGACTATGGCTGGGGATGTGATAAGCAGATGAATGAAACCGGTTATTGGCAGAAAAAGTATATGGCTGTCAATGCTTATAATGAAGATGGAGAGAGTGTAAACTATAGCCGTATTCTCTATCCGGAAATTGATTCGGATTATCAGTTGAATAATACGCAGGATTTGGTAATTATCCGTTTTGCTGATGTATTGTTGATGGCTGCCGAACTGAAACGGGATGCAGCTCCGATGAATCGTGTGCGTGCGAGAGTAGGATTAGATCCTGTTACCTATTCGGATGAAACATTACGTGATGAACGGCATTGGGAACTTGCTTTTGAGGGTTTACGGTATTATGATTTGCTTCGTTGGGGTATTGCGGCAGAAGTTTTAAGTCAGCAGAATGGAGTGAAAGTACTGGATAATATGGTCGAGACCCGTATGGATATGGGAGATATAGCACAAAGACTTCAAGCTACCAAGGGATTGATGCCATTGCCTAAGACACAGATTGACTTGTCTGCCGGTATATTGGAACAAAATCCGGGCTGGGGAAATGAGAGTAATATGAATTAATGATTTAAAAAATTTCGGATATGAAGAATATAGCGATAGGAATTTTATCGATATGGCTGCTGGCAGCATGCGATCCGGTGGTTGATAATAAGGAAATGGGAGGTATTGTTAGTGAAAGTGAATTGAAACTGGATGTGCATGCTACTACAGATGGTGGAAATGAGATCATCATGACCAATAATACACCTGGTGTAGGTAGCTATTGGGATCATATTACAGGTATATCTACTCAGCAGACCGCTACGGCGGCATTACCCTTTCTGGGCGAACAAACTATTAAGTTCATTGGCTTTTGTGATGGAGGGCAAGTGATTGCTACCCGGACAGTGACTATTAAACAAATCGACCATCCTGTAGCTGAAGAATGGGGACTTTTGGCCGGTTCCGGAACTAATGGTAAAGCGTGGGTCTGGAATTTGGAAGACTACGATGCAGTATATGGTACAGGTGGTTGGTTGACAGAACTTGAACCGAGTTGGGACGTAACACCTGTTGAGGAGTTGGAGGATTTGGACTGTGAATTGATTTTCGATCTGAATGGTGGTCCGAATCTGACTAAGATAGATGCAGATGGGAATATCCTGGAAAAAGGGCGGTTTGCCTTTGATATGTCGGCTGTTAAGAATAATCCGGATAATGGTGAACAATGGTCTATCGGTCAGCTAAAGTTGACAGGTGTATCAGTGCTAAGTGGACATGCCTTTTATGATGATTCCAATATAATTACTACATTTGAGATTCTGGAATTGACGGATGATACAATGGTACTGTGTTGGAATCCTTCTGATGCTGAAGCATGGACTGATGCCACCTTCTGGTGCCTTAGAAAAAAATAACTTTAACACGCACAGTAAGACAGGTGAAAGGCAGGGAACTCCCCCCTTTGATGTTCTCTGCCTGCCTTTCTTGAGTATAAATTATCGGAAATGAAAATAGGTATAGATTTAGGTGGAACCAATATACGTGTTGGTTTAGTGGAAAATGGTTCTTTAGTTAGGAAAGAAGTTGTTACTTGTCCCTCTAAAGCAACGTATGAAGAAGTATTAGGTCGGTTAGAGGGCTTGATAGATAGGGTGATGTGTCCGGAAGTAGCAGGCATAGGCGTGGGTGTTCCTTCGGTGGTAGATTCGGAAGAAGGTATCGTATATAATGTAGCGAATATTCCTTCTTGGACGGAAGTTCCGTTAAAGAGATTATTGCAGGAACGTTTCTCTGTGCCGGTTTATATCAATAATGACTCTAATTGCTTTGCATTGGGAGTAAAACTTTTTGGTGAAGGACGAAAATACCGGAATTTGGTGGGTATGACTATCGGTACAGGTGTTGGGACGGGGATTATTATAAATGGTGAACTTTACAGTGGGCAGAATACTGGTGCAGGCGAAATAGGATCATTGCCTTACCTTTCTCATGATTTTGAACATTATTGTAGTAGTGGATTTTTTGTCAGATATTATAATCTGACAGGGAAGGAAGCGGCAGAAAAAGCTGCGACGGGAGATGCGAAGACTATGGAAATCTGGAGTGTGTTTGGGTCTCATATAGGTGAATTGATGAAGGCTGTGTTGTTTACGTATGATCCTGAGGTGATTGTGATAGGTGGAGGAATCTCATCCGCATTTACTTATTATAAGCATTCCATGTATCAAGCTATGCAGGCTTTTCCTTATACGGAAACAGTGAAGCGGGTGAAAATTTTTGTTACAGAAATAGAAGATGTAGCATTGTTGGGAGCATCTGCTTTGGTGGGAAAACATTGAAAATAATTTAGAGTAAGAGCTTATGAAAAATAATTTAATTCAATCGTTAATATTGTCCGGCTGTCTTGCAATGACAATAGTTTCGTGTGAAAGAAAAGAATTATCTGCAGGTGGTTTACTACTTTCGGATAGTTGGAAAGTACAATCTTCGGCTAAGATATCCTTACCGGGTGAAGAAGTTTCGAACTCTCAAATAGAAGAAAAAGAGTGGTATGATGCAGTAGTGCCTTCTACTGTGATGGGGACATTAATCCGGAATGGAATATATACGGATGTATTGGAAGGAACAAATTATGAGAACATTGATAAATCACTTTTCGACACTACATGGTGGTATCGAAAGGAATTTGAATTGCCGTCTTTGACAAAAGGGCAGCATGTTGCCTTAATTTTTGACGGCATTAGTTATGCTGCTAATATTTGGCTAAATGGAAAAAAGGTAGCTACTCGTGATTCTGTATATGGTACCTTTCGTCGACATAAATTGGATATAACGAAGATCGTCCGGGAAAAAAACATACTGGCTGTCGAAGTTTTTCGGGCTCAACCCGGTGAACCGAATATTGGTTTTGTAGATTGGAATCCACGCCCGGCTGATGAGAGTATGGGGATCTTTCGTGAAGTACGTGTGGTGATGAATGATGAGGTGAGTATGGAAAATTCCGCTGTTCATTCTAAAGTAAATACGGAGACCTTGGATGAGGCTTGGCTGACAGTGGAAACTCAACTGACAAATGAATCCGAACAAGCGGTGAAAGGTCAGCTGATTGGGACACTGGAAGGTAAGACGTTTAGTATTCCGGTATCACTCGCTGTCGGAGAATCAAAAATAGTAAGGGTGACTTCAAAGGAAGCTGATGTATTGCATTTGAAGAATCCCCGTCTTTGGTGGTGCCATAATATGGGTAAACCGGAAATGTACGGTATGGACTTGGCTTTCGAGATTGATGGTAAGGTATCGGATAAAGAAACTATAAACTTCGGTGTACGTGAGGTTAGGGATTATTTCACGGAAGAGGGGTATCGAGGTTTCCTATTGAATGGTAAGAAAGTATTGGTAAGAAGTGCCGGTTGGACAGATGATATTTTCTTGCGGGATACTCCTGCTTCAAATGAAATACAGGTACAGTATGTGCGTGATATGAATCTGAACTCTATTCGATTTGAAAATATTTGGGGAACTTCGCAGAATGTGTATGATTTGTGTGATCGCTACGGGTTATTGGTATTAGTGGGATGGAGCTGTCATTGGGAGTGGGATAATTATCTCGGTTCTTCATGTGATGAGTTTGGAGGCATTAAGTCTGAAAAAGATATGAATCTGATAGCTCGTTCGTTAAACGACCAGGTACTTTGGTTGCGCAATCATCCGGCCATTATTGCATGGTTTGTAGGAAGTGATATGATTCCCCGCCCTGAACTGGAGAAACGGTATAAAGCTTGTCTTTCTCAGATAGATGATCGCCCTTATATAGGTGCTGCTAAAGAACTCACCAGTACAGTAACCGGACCTACGGGTATGAAAATGGAAGGACCGTATGATTATGTTGCTCCTAATTATTGGTATTCGGAAAAAGCACCGGGCGGAGCATTTGGATTTAATACAGAGACGGGAATTGGTGCACAATTACCTGTAATTGAGTCCATACGAAGAATGATTCCGACTGATAAACTTTGGCCGGTGGGTAAAGAATGGGATTATCATTGCACTGTTTCAGATGCGGCAATGAATTCTTTGGAAGTTCTGAAAGAAAATATGGCAACTCGTTATGGCGAGGCTAAGGATTTGGATGATTTTCTACGGAAAGCAGATTGGTTGAATTATGAAGGTACACGTACTATGTTTGAGGCATTCCGTGTGAATATTCCTCGTACTACAGGTATTGTACAGTGGATGCTTAATTCTGCCTGGCCTTCATTGTATTGGCAGTTGTATGACTATTATCTGATTCCGACAGCTGCATACTATTCTGTGAAGAAATCTAATATGCCGCAACAATTGATATACCATTACGGTAAAAATGCAGTTTATGCGGTGAATGAGAGCGCAGGAACGGTTCAGATGCAAGGGGTTATGTCTTTGTATGATTGTAATAGTAGAGTTGTGACTCAACAAACCACAACATTGGAAATAGCTCCTTATACAGTGGTAAAGGCCTTTGATGTTCCGGCAGTAAAAGAGAATACCTTTTTATATTTGAAATTGAATGATGAAAAAGGAGCTTATGTTGTCGATAATTTCTATTGGCTCGCTGCTGCTCCTGATGTAAACGATTGGGCAAATACTGATTGGGTACGCACTCCGATTAAGAAGTCGGCTGATTTTACCGGTTTAGCAAATTTATCTCAGGTAAATTGTGAGGTGAGTGCCACAGTTGAACAAGAAGAAAATGATGTAATAGTAGAGGTTGCACTTGAGAATGATCCGAATGCATTAGCTTTTTTTATTCGTTTGTCTTTGAAAGATGAAAAAGACGAATTACTTTATCCGGTATTTTGGGAAGATAATTATTTATCTTTGATACCCGGAGAAAAACGGACTTTGAAATGCGTTGTACCGCAACAGGTTGCTGAAGTAGAATTTGTGACTTTGACAGTTTCTGGATGGAATGTGCCTGAGAAAAAAATAAAGCTCTTTTTGGATGGCATGAAATAAGTGAGTAACTTGCGGCTATTATGATAAGGCTAATTCTTTTAACAGATTTTACCGAAGCTTTTGCTCACAATTTGTTGAGGGGGATTTTGGAATATTCCAAGGAACGGGAACCTTGGGTGGTATGCCGGATGCCCCCTTCTTATAAACAATCTCATGGTATACCTGGAGTACTGAAGTGGGCTAAAAAATGGCAGGCAGATGCTATTATCGCTCAGTTTGATGATGATGATGAAGTCGAATTGTTCCGGAAAAATGGAATAATAGCATTGGCTCAGGACTTTAAATCGCGTTTTTCGGTTATCCCTAACATTACGAGTGAATATAAGTTGACTGGACAAATGGCAGCTGATTTCTTTTTGCAAAAAGGATTCCGAAACTTTGCATTTTATGGTTATGAGAATGTTGTTTGGTCGGAGGAGCGCTGCATGGGCTTCCGGGATAGAATAATTGAGAAAGGCTTTGGGGACAATTTCTTTGAATACCAGAAACAGCCTTTGGAGAATCTGTGGTATTATGAATCAGAACCGTTAGCCAGTTGGATAAAGTCATTGCCGCACCCGTTGGCATTAATGGCTTGCGATGATACACAAGGGAATAAAATAATGGAGGTTTGCCGGGTATTGGGGATCAAGATTCCTGAAGAAATTGCCGTTCTTGGAGTAGATAATGATGAAATTATTTGCAGCTTGTCTGATCCGCCTTTATCCAGCGTAAATCTGAATATTGTGAAGGGAGGATATGAAGCAGCCCAATTAATAGAAAGGTTAATGCGGGATAAAGAAGCCTCTTGTGAGGATGTTGTCATACATCCCACGACTATCACAAACCGGCTTTCAACAGATATTTATTCTACAGGTGATCCTTATATTTTGGTTGCACTGAAGTATATTCATCAGAATCTGGCAACTAAAATAACAGTGGAAGATGTTGTCCGGCAGGTTCCTTTATCCAGAAGGTTATTAGAAATCCATTTTAAACAGGTTACAGGAAGTTCCATTTATCAGTATATCTTTAATCTACGCATGGAACGCTTTTCACAGTTGCTATTGGAAAGTAGCGAGCCTATTGCAGATATAGCTATGTCGGTGGGATTGTCCGATTATAAAAATTTAGCTCGTCAGTTTAAGTTATGGAAAAAATATACACCCGCTGAATATCGAAAGATTCACCGGGTGAAATAGAAGGGAAATCACTTATTTCTTCTTTCTCAAATCCCTTCCTTCGTATTTACAGATTGCCTGAATCCATTCTTCTTCCAGAGGTTTAGATTCATGCTTTTCTAAATCAAAAGTTACCATCACAGAGGTGCATATGCACTTGATTTCCTGTGTTTCCGTATCAATCACCCGCTGTGCGAGATGAAAACTTTTGGTGCCGATTTCAGTAACGGCGGTTTGTACAGCGATATGATCCGAGCCATAAATCTGTGCAAGGAAGTTCGCTTCTATGTGTACGACGACAATGCCGTCTTTCTCCCAATCGACGTCCGGGCATACGGAGGCAAAATACTCGGTTTTTCCCAAATCATAGAAAGAGAAATAAACCGTATTGTTTACGTGGCCGAACTTATCGACATCATTAAATCGTAGTTGTATGGGCAGGGTGTGGTTAAATTGAATTTCTTCCATTGTTTTCTCTTAAACTTTTCTATTAATCCGTGCAAAAATAGTACTTTTGCGTGTTAATCACTGTATTTATACACCAAGAAATGATAGAAGATATTAAAAAAGCCTGTCAAGTGATGAATGAAGGCGGAGTCATTCTGTACCCCACCGACACCATTTGGGGAATAGGTTGTGACGCCACCAACGAAGAAGCTGTGCGGCGTGTGTATGAGATTAAGCAGCGCTCGGACAGTAAGGCGATGCTTGTGTTGGTGGATTCTCCTGTAAAGGTAGACTTCTATGTGCAGGATGTGCCTGAAGTGGCATGGGACTTGATTGAAGTGGCGGACAAACCGTTGACAATCATCTACTCCGGTGCGCGAAACCTGGCACCTAATCTGATTGCCGAAGATGGTAGCGTGGGCATCCGGGTAACGAATGAAGGGTTCTCAAAATGGCTTTGTCAACAGTTTCGTAAGGCGATTGTTTCTACGTCGGCCAATATCAGCGGGCAACCTTCGCCGGCAAATTACAGTGAGATCACAGAAGAACTTAAGTCCATGGTCGATTACGTAGTGGGCTATCGACGGGAAGAAATGGGACATCCGAAACCATCCAGCATCATAAAACTGGATAAGGGTGGTGTTATAAAAATTATCCGGGAATAAAATAACGGACTAAAAAAGGTATCGTTATTTTTAATCTCTGTAAGCTTGGGTATGCCCTGAGTTTGTCGAAGGATTTTCTCTCTTATTTATATGGATACGAGAGTAAATTCTTTATTTCGTTTAGATTGGTAAATATAGGTATATGGAAAAAGAGAAGAGAAGTTTGTTTCAGCGTTTCCTTTTATGGCGTGAAAAGAATATTAAGGAAAAACAGTTTATCTTGATACTCAGCTTTCTGGTAGGTATCTTTACGGCTATTACGGCTTTGATACTGAAGATGCTGATACACTGGATACAGAATTTCCTGACGAATAATTTCAATACAACGGAAGCCAACTACCTTTATCTGGTTTATCCGGTAGTGGGTATTTTTCTGGCTGGATTGTTTGTACGCTATGTGGTGAAGGATGATATCAGTCATGGGGTTACTAAAATTCTCTATGCGATTTCCCGCCGACAAGGACGGATTAAGCGGCACAATACATGGTCGTCTGTGATTGCCAGTTCCATAACCATTGGTTTCGGTGGCTCGGTAGGAGCAGAGGCGCCTATCGTATTGACAGGTTCCGCTATTGGTTCCAATCTGGGAAGTGTTTTTAAGATGGAGCACCGCACACTGATGCTTTTAGTAGGCTGTGGTGCTGCCGGTGCTATTGCTGGTATCTTCAAGGCGCCTATTGCAGGACTGGTGTTCACACTGGAAGTACTGATGATAGACCTGACTATGACTTCTCTGCTTCCGTTGTTGATTTCTGCAGTGACGGCTGCTACAGTGTCCTATATTACTACCGGAACAGAAGCAATGTTTAAATTCCACCTTGACCAGGCATTTGAGATGGAACGTATTCCTTACGTTATCATGCTGGGTATTTTTTGCGGACTGGTTTCGCTTTATTTTACCCGTGCAATGAACTCTGTGGAAGGTTTGTTTGGCAAGTTGAAAGGCCCTTACCAGAAGTTGGCTTTGGGTGGTGTCATGTTGAGTATCTTGATATTTCTTTTTCCACCGCTTTACGGTGAAGGCTACGATACTATTGAACTGTTGCTGAACGGTACTTCCAATGCCGATTGGGATACAGTGATGAACAACTCTTTTTTCTACGGACATGGGAATTTGCTATTACTCTATTTGATGCTCATTATCTTGTTCAAGGTATTCGCATCTAGCGCGACAAATGGTGGTGGCGGTTGTGGTGGTATCTTTGCGCCTTCTTTGTATTTGGGATGTATAGCCGGTTTTGTCTTCGCTTTTTTTAGTAATAAGTTTGATTTCTCTTACTACCTACCCGAAAAGAATTTTGCCCTGATGGGGATGGCAGGTGTGATGAGTGGTGTCATGCATGCCCCGTTGACCGGAGTCTTTCTGATAGCCGAACTGACGGGCGGATATGACCTTTTCCTCCCGCTGATGATTGTAGCAGCCAGCTCTTATCTGACAATTATTGTTTTCGAACCTCATAGTATTTACTCCATGCGTTTGGCTAAAAAGGGAGAATTGCTGACTCACCATAAAGATAAAGCAGTACTTACTCTGATGAAGGTGGAAAATGTGGTGGAGAAAGATTTTGTAGTGGTTCATCCGGAGATGGACTTGGGTGAATTGGTGAAAGCGATTTCAGCCTCACGGCGTAATATATTCCCGGTGACAGATAAGAGCGGAATACTGATTGGTATTGTTACCTTAGACGATATCCGGAATATCATGTTCCGGCAGGAGTTGTATCATCGTTTTACGGTAGGCAAGCTGATGACGGCTATTCCGGCACGCCTCTATGACACGGATAGTATG
This sequence comes from Bacteroides sp. 14(A), assembly GCF_000526555.1. NCBI lineage: Bacteria > Pseudomonadati > Bacteroidota > Bacteroidia > Bacteroidales > Bacteroidaceae > Bacteroides > Bacteroides sp. 14(A). Next base: position 720,994 of record NZ_JAGH01000001.1, read on the forward strand.
GAACAGGTGATGCGCACGTTTGATGATACGAAAGCATGGAACCTTCCTGTGGTAGATGAAGAAGGGCACTATCTGGGATTTGTTTCCAAGTCGAAGATATTCAATTCATATCGTCAGGTACTGGTGCATTTCTCTGAAGATTAATAAAGTTGTTATATGATGAAGAAAGAAGATTTGCGAATAGTTTATATGGGGACTCCGGATTTTGCTGTGGAGTCTTTGCGGTGTTTAGTAGAAGGTGGATATAATGTAGTAGGTGTTATCACCATGCCTGATAAACCGGCAGGGCGGGGACATAAACTTCAGTTTTCTCCAGTGAAACAGTATGCGCTGGAACATAGTCTTCCTTTGTTGCAACCGGAAAAGTTGAAAGATGAGGCTTTTGTTGAGGCTCTGCGTGAGTGGAAGGCCGATTTGCAGATAGTAGTTGCTTTTCGTATGCTGCCCGAAGTGGTATGGAATATGCCACGTTTGGGAACCTTCAATCTTCATGCTTCTCTTTTGCCTCAATACCGGGGAGCCGCTCCTATTAACTGGGCAGTAATTAATGGTGATACGGAAACAGGTATCACAACTTTCTTCCTGCGTCATGAAATCGATACGGGGGAAGTGATTCAGCAAGTTCGTATTCCTATCGCAGATACGGATGATGTGGGTATTGTGCATGATAAGCTGATGATGCTTGGTGGAAAACTGGTGACTGAAACGGTAGATGCGATTCTGAATGATGCAGTGAAACCTATTCCACAGGAAGAAATGGCAGTTGTAGGCGAATTGCGCCCTGCACCGAAGATTTTTAAAGATACCTGTCGTATCGATTGGAATCAGCCAGTGAAACGTATTTATGATTTTATTCGCGGTCTGTCTCCTTATCCTGCTGCCTGGTCGGAATTAGTTCAACCTGATGGAGAGACGGTAGTTATGAAGATATTTGAGACAGAAAAAATAATCCAATCTCACCAGTTGACTCCCGGAACTTTGCTGACGGATGGTAAGACTTATATCCATGTAGCCGCTGCTGATGGATTTATCGGTATACGTGCTTTGCAACTTCCCGGTAAGAAACGCTTGAAGACAGATGAACTTTTGCGTGGATTCCGGTTGACGGAAGAATTCAGAGTGAAATAGTTACGAGCTACAAGCTACAAGTACTATGCAGAGTGACAGCGCCGCAACTTGTAGCTTGTAACTTAATAATTGCTTCTAATATTGTTTCTTTCCTGAAAATTTCTTTTCTTTGCATATTATTAACTACCAAATATAGAATGCCTATCGGAATACATTACGCTGAAATCTAAAAACACACGTAATGAAAGTACAAACAAATGCTGCTGACGAAACGTTGGTGGCCCTTTATGCACAAGGCAATAACGAGGCATTCGATATTCTGTTGAACCGTTATAAAGATCGTCTTTATGCGTACATCTATTATACGGTGCGCAATGAAGAACTGGCGGAAGACATCTTTCAGGAGACTTTCACAAAAGCCATTGTCACCATTCAGCAGGGACGCTACAATGAAAACGGTAAGTTCCCGGCTTGGTTGACTCGTATCGCACATAATCTTATAATCGACTGTTTCCGTCAGGAAAAGCAGGAAAACCTGGTGTCTTGTGATGAAGAAGAACGGAATTTACTGAATAATATCCGTCTGTCTGAAGGAACGGTTGAAGCTGAAATAGTGAACCACCAGATTCTTTCGGATGTACGTCGCCTGATGAAACATCTGCCGGACGAACAACGGGAAGTAGTACATATGCGCTTTTATCAAGACCTCAGTTTCAAGGAGATAGCAGAAATGACAGGAGTCAGCATCAATACCTCTTTAGGACGGATGCGTTATGCTATTTTGAACCTGCGCCGGATGGCGGAGAAGCATGGAATCGTGCTGACGATGGACTAAATGATACATCCTTTAATAAAATTTTTCTTTTTCCAAATGCAGTATTTCACAAATAAGGCCATTTAACCTAATGTACGTACAACCTTAATTATGTGATTTTATTAATTTTATTATTTACTAGACTAAACTTATTAAAGTAATGGAAAAAGTACATTGTTTAAAGCGTTTCGTGTTTCTTGTAATGGCCTTGGGCCTGGTAACTACTTTCACATCTTGTGATGATGACGATGAACCTAAACCTAATGTTCCCGCATTGACTGACGTGGTAGGTAATTATGCCGGAAAAATGCAAACTACATCTGTGTCTCCTCTTGCAGAAGAGGGTGAAGAACCTCAAGGTACGGATGTGAGCGCAGAAGTAACCAATGAAAATGTGTCTTTTGAAAAGTTCCCGGTAGCGGATTTGATTACAGCCATTATGGGGGAGGCAGCTCCCGGAATTATTGAAGCCGTAGGTGATGTAAGTTATAAAGTGAAGTATACACCTACTTTCAATGACGATAAGACAGTTATTAGCATGGCGTTCACTCCTGAACCACTAATTCTTGAAATCAATTTCCCGACAGAACCTACTGAAGGTGAGGGTGAAGGAGAAGGTGAAACCCCGGACTTGAAAGTGGAGGTGACAATTGCAGCACCTGAAGCAGGTAGTTTTGCCTATGCTGGTGATAAATTAGCTTTCAAGCTTCAGGTAACTGGTGTGAAAGTGAATAATGAACCTTTCGAACTTCCCGTGACTACTTTCTCATTTGACTTAGCCAAAGCGAAATAAATATTTTCATCTCAACCAGATGTTGGCCCAGGTATGGTGTGTTGGCACTAACCTGGGCTGATTTATTTACATCTTTTTATAACTTCTTGTATACTATATCTCTTCTTCTTCCGTTCTTAGTATATAAAGTACCTCCTGCTTCTTTTTTGCAGCCCGTAGCTTTAACTAATTAATTATTAATTCTCAGTTCAATAAGCCTATGGATAAAAAAACTACTCCTTCTTTTTCTTCTTCATCCGTGAAACCGAGAAGTGCTGATAATGCATTGCCGGATGGACATCCGCAGCCTTCCGGGAAAACTTTGGATTTTCTTCGTAATCTTGCCCGTAATTATCGTACAGTGCCTCAGCTTCCGCAAGGCTTGCAGGGTATAATATTAGGATGAATGAAATCTTTTGTCTACATTTGTACGTTATATCTGTATATAACCTGTAAAATGTAGTGTATTATGAAACCAATCATAGCTCCCTCTATCCTGTCCGCAGATTTCGCTTATCTGGCAAAGGACTTGGAAATGGTGAACCGCAGTGAAGCCGACTGGGTCCACATTGACGTTATGGACGGTGTGTTCGTTCCTAATATATCTTTCGGTTTCCCGGTATTGAAGTATGTGGCAAAACTGTCAAAGAAGCCTTTGGATGTACATCTGATGATTGTGCAACCCGAGAAATTCATTAATGAGGTGAAAGCATTGGGTGCGCACACCATGAATGTGCATTTCGAAGCTTGCCCGCATTTGCATCGGGTGGTTCAACAAATACGTGAAGCGGGTATGCAGCCCGCCGTTACACTGAATCCGGCTACCCCTGTGGCAATGTTGAAAGATATTATTCAGGATGTATATATGGTGTTGCTGATGAGTGTGAATCCTGGTTTTGGCGGACAAAAATTTATAGAACATACAGTTGAAAAAGTACGGGAATTGCGTGCTTTGATAGACAGTACCGGTTCGAAAGCATTGATAGAAGTGGATGGTGGTGTGAATTTGGAGACAGGTGCTCGCCTGATAGCTGCCGGTGCAGATGCATTGGTTGCAGGTAGTGCCGTGTTTGCAGCTCCTGATCCTGAAGGTATGATACATTCGCTGAAGGATCTCTAATTCTTCCTCCATTGATAATTAACAGCCTGCAACGACATCCGTTTCTACGACTTCTGATGCCGTTTGCAGGCGGTATTGTATGTGGAGATGCGCATTTCTTCCGGCAGCGGGCGGAACTTTCCTTAAATATTCCGGCAGAGACATCTTGTCCGGTTTCCAATCTTTTTCCTGTTTGGATTTGTCTGGCAGGTTTCCTGTTACTGTTTCTGACTTATTTCCTTTCTGATAAATATCGTATTCATTGGCTGTATGGAGTTTCCGTCCTTCTCTGTTGTTTCGGATTAGGCGCCGGTATGACGGAAGAATATTTGCATCGTACGGATTTTCCTTTTTCCGATGAGGCGGCAGTCTATCAGGTGATTCTTCTGGAAAAACCGGAAATGAAAGAACGAAGCGTGTTATGTCATGTCCAATTAGAGGGAAAAGTGAATGATGAGGATTTGCAGAAAAGTGAATATGGACGTACATTTTTATTCTATTTTCCGAGAAATTCCGCTACTGTTGCATTAAAGAGGGGAGATAGATTATGGGTACATACCCGTATTACCCCTCCTGTCAATAATGGGAATCCTGACGAATTTGATTATGTACGTTATCTTACTCGTAAAGCTGGTACCGGCACATCGTATATCTCTGCCGGACATTGGCGGATAATAGGTCATGATGCTTCTCGTTCTCTTCGGCAAATAGCTTTGGACTATCGGGAAAAAGTGGTGGAACTATATCATCGTTTAGGTTTTCAGGGAGATAATCTTGCAGTACTTTCGGCTCTTACGGTGGGAGATAAGGAGAATTTGAGCGAGGATATGCGGGAAACTTATTCAATTGCCGGCGCCAGTCATGTACTGGCACTTTCAGGACTTCATATAGGCTTGCTTTCTACTTTATTTTTGTTTTTCTTCTCCTTTTTGTGGAAGCGGTGGGCGGCTTTTAAACCCTTGGGATTTTTTCTGGTTATTCTCTTTTTGTGGGCATTCGCTTTTCTTACGGGATTATCTTCTTCTGTGGTACGATCCGTAATCATGTTCTCTCTGCTGGTTGTATCCCGTTTACAATCTGAGAAATTGTTATCGTTGAATACACTGGCGGCTACTGCCTTTTTAATGTTACTTTATAATCCACTTTGGCTTTTTGATGTGGGGTTTCAATTGTCTTTTGTAGCGGTAGTTTCTATTTTGTTGATACAGCCCAAACTTTACAGCCTGCTCTCTGTCAGGCGTTGCATTCCTCGTTATGTTTGGGGATTGCTGACGGTTTCCGTTGCTGCGCAAATCGGTACGGCTCCTTTAGTTATATTCTATTTCTCCCGTTTCTCTACTCATTTTCTGCTGACAAATTTATGGGTGATTCCTATGGTGACGTTGATTTTGTATTCTGCGGTTCTTATGCTTGTCCTGACTCCTTTTCCTTTCCTTCAATCTGGCTGTGCTTTAGGGGTCGATGCTTTGTTAAGTGCTCAGAACAAAGTTCTCTGCTGGATAGAAGAACTGCCAATGTCCTCTATAGATCGGTTTTGGATAGATCATTGGGAGATTATGCTGTTTTATCTTTTTCTATTGTTTCTGTTTCGGAGTTTGGCTATCCGAACTGCTCGCAGCATATCCTTTCCGCTTTGCTGCCTGTTGTTGCTGATCACTTATCATACGATTTCCGTCAGCCTGTCTTCTCCTCAGCGCGGCATTGCTTTTTATAATGTCCGTGGTTGTCCTGCCGTCCATTGCGTTGCTAATAGTGGAGAATCCTGGTTGGCTTATGCTGATAGTGTGCCGGATACTTCCCGTTTGCACCGTGCACTCGTACCTTATTGGAATCGTCAGCATCTCTCTATTCCCAATGCTTTGCCTGCTGATTATTCTACTTCCGGTCTGGCTTTTCATAATCACATTGTTTCCTATGCGGGCAGGCGGGTTTGCCTGCTCCATGATGCCCGCTGGAAAAATAAGATTTCAAAGCACCCTTTACAGATCGATTATTTATACATTTCCAAAGGCTACAATGGTCGTATTGAAGAATTGACTTCTTTGTTCCGCATCCGAACCGTTGTTTTGGATGTTTCTCTCTCAGACTATCGTAGCGATATCCTTAAAAATGATTGTTACCGTTTAGCTATTCCTTGTATAGCTTTGAAGGAGAGAGGAGCGTTTTGTATCCATCTGTAGAAAATATATTATTGAAGTTTACTAAGTATAGTGACTATTCCTTTTACTATCTTGTTTTGATGATTATTTTTGTAATTGGTAATGTAAGAGAAAGAAAATGTAACATACAATGAGAATACTGACAATGTTAATGGCATTAATGCTGGGATTATTGACTGTTCCTGGTGAAGAGAATAGCAGCTTAGCAAAGGAAAATGGCTATGTGATTAATTTGGATCGTGCTGAAAAGTTGGAGAAGATGACTTATTCTTCTTTATTCAGCAAGGCGGGAATCATTGTATTGGAAGATACGGATGAATCATTATTAGGAAAAGTTGATAAGTTAGAAGTCTGTGATAATAATTTGTATGTATTGGAAAAAGGCAGAGGTCTTTTTCTGTTTAATAAGCAAGGCAAATTTATAAAGATGATAGGGCGTAAGGGGAAAGGACCCGGTGAATACATTGATCCGGATGATATAAGTATCGATAGGGAAAATAAAAAAATATATGTACTGGACTCCCAAACTCAGAATGTATTGAAGTATAGTGGTAATGGAACTTTTGAAAGTTCGTTTAAATTGGAAAATAAAGGAACAAGATCTACTTTTATTCAACCTTTTAAGAATGCGTTGTATACGAATCTGTATACATTTGATAAATCCGGGAAACGATTTCTCTTGAGTAAAGTGGACGTTACTAATGGGAAAAGAATTTCTTTTCAATTTGAGGCTTCTCAGTATAATAAAGGCTGGAATGAACTATTCAGTACTGATCAACATACCTTTATCTCCAGTCCTACCGGAAATCCCAAATTTATGCAGATCTTCATGGATACAATATTTGAAATAACTCCCAAAGGAATAAAACCGTATATTACTTTGCAAAGTAAAAAGCTTGTGACAAAGGAATATTTGGAAACTTTGATAGCAGAGAATGATATGTCGAAATCTGCAAGAGTGTCAAAAATATACGATAGATTAATGAAAAGCGATAAGATATATAATGTATTTGATTATTGGGAAACCGCTAAATATATTCATTTCGGCTATTATGTAGGTCACTATGGTTATTCCATACTTTATAAGAAAGAAGAGAATAAAGCTTATGTTATGTCAGGTATAACTGACGATTTGCTTTATACGGATAAAGCAGGTACATTGTTAGTTTCCAAACTGTATTCATTTGATGAGAACCGGGTATATTGCATCGGCATGAATGACGGTTTCACCAAGGATATCTTTTTTGAGAATATGAAGAAAGGCGGAATAAATCCTCGTATAGAAGGGGCCGATAAATTGCAGACCTTGACGGAAGATTCAAATCCGATTATTATATATTATGAGTTTAAGAAATGAAACTTGTGAGGTATTAAGTAATTTATCAGAAGATGATAATCCGATATTGTTGTTGCTGAGATTTTGAAGTTTCCCATTTATAATAGATTTTAATTTTTCAAATATGTAATAAAGGCGATTTATGGATAATAGAAATGATACATTTATTGGTAGCCGTTGGTTTTATGCAATTTGTTTTGCAGGGTTGTTTGTGGTTGAAACATTAATAGCCCTTTTTGTACGTGACGCATTCATACGTCCCTATATGGGAGATGTATTGGTGGTAATACTCATATATTGCTTTGTGCGTATGTTTATTACCCGCCCATTGCGATGGCTGCCACTATGGATATTCCTGTTTGCATGTTGTATTGAAACGTTACAGTATCTGCAATTGGTTACTTTATTGGGGTTGCAAAATTGTACGTTGGCAAGGGTAGTATTGGGTACGTCATTTTCATGGTGGGATATTGTTTGCTATGCTGTTGGGTGTCTGCCTTTGCTTTTTATCAGGCGGTAAACGGAAAATAATTTATGTTTTTATTTCTTTAGAGAAAGAAATTAGGGAAATGTACCTATAAACTTCAACTTAATCCTTTTTTAATGACAAATTAAGCCCATTTGTTTCAGTCTCTTAATTGCACTTCTTTACATTTGCATCTGTTTAATGGTAAAAATAAAGACGATGAGACTAAAAGAAATATTTATAGCCTTTCTGGTATTGACCGGATGTTCAGCACCCAATCAAAAGAGTAATCAAGATTTTAGAGTGATTGACGTTCCCTTGAAGGGTGATGATCATCAGATAATGATGTCCTCGTTTGTTAATTCTATTTCGTATATTCCTCTTGAGACGAAAGATGAATGTCTGATTGGGTGTATTGATGAAATTATTGTAACGGATGATTTTTATTATATAGTTGATGAGACGAAAGCATGCTCTGTCTTGTGTTTTGACATATCCGGAAAGTTTATTTGTAAATTAGGTAGTCGGGGACCTGCGTCAGGTGAATATATGCAAATTACTGATGTTAATGTGTATAAAGATAAAGTTTATCTTTGGGATTGTTCATTGCAGAAATTATTTATTTTTGACCATGACGGTCATTTCTTGGAAGAGAAGAAATTTGATTATATGGTAGAATCATTTTCTGTTTTAGATGATTCTTGGATTGTTTTTTATGGTGATTATAAGGCGAATAAAAAATATGAGCGAAGTAACTTATATCCTAATTTGCTGTTTGTTAATGTTGATAATGGAGAGACTAAATCTGATTTGTTTTTTGATTCTCGAATGTGCTATTCTAGTATTATATCATCTCCTTTCAATTTCGTCAGCAACGCTAATTTTGTAACTCCTTTAAGTGATACTATTTATCAAGCTTTGCCCTCTGCTGTTTTGAAAAAGAGGTATGTCTTACAGTTTGGAGAGCAGTATCAGAAAGCTCAGAGAGATTATATTGAAAAATTGAAAACGGAAACAGTTGATGTGTATCAAGGTATTGAATTTATGAAGAAAATACCTTATGTCTATACCTTTTTGGACACTCCTTCTTATGCTTTCTTAAAATATAATTGGGAGGATTATTACTATTTGGGTATCATTAATCATAAGGAGTCTGATGCGTACATTGAGGCTTCCGGCTATAAAAAAATGAATATTGTAAATGATATGGATGATATAGCTGTTTTTGTTCCATTGGCGACTTATAAAAATACGGTTTATAGTTATAGATCACCGGAGAGAATAACTTCCGACGAGATTTCTGGAAGACATATCGAGCCTGATGACAATCCGATAATAGTCAAAATGGAATTGAAATAATAAATGAACAGAAGATAAACTTCTGTTTTGCCAATAATCGAAAATCGTAAAGAATGTGATAAATATTAATACATATATAGATAATAATTATGAAGCTAAAATTTTTACTATTTTTCTTTGTAACATTAGTCGGATGTTCAAATCCGGGAAAGACTGACAAGCAAGAGGCAATGGTGATTGATGTTCCTTTGCGGACTAATGAACATGAAGTGAAACTGTCTTCATTCGTTGATTCTATCTCGTATATTCCTCTTGAGACGAAAGATGAATGTCTGATAGGTTCTGTCGATAAGATTCTTGTAACAGATGATGCTTACTATGTAGTTGATAGGGAAAAAACGCAGTCTGTTTTGCGTTTCGACAAATCTGGACGATTTGTTCGCAAATATGGTAATCGAGGAATGGGGACTAACGAATATGTAAGTATAGCAGATGTCAATGTGTATGAGGATAAAATTTATATATGGGATTGCTCGTTGAAGAAAATATTTATCTTTTCTTCCGACGGATGTTTTGTGAGAGAGATAAAAACGAATTATTCTGCAGATTCCTTTTTTGTTTTAGATGATTCATGGATTGCTTTCTGTGGAGATTATAAACCTAATAAAGAATATACTCAAAAGGAATTATGTCCGAATGTGTTGTTCATTAATATTGATAACAGTCAAACGGTTTCAGATTTATTCTTTAATAAGAATATAGATAACTCCGGCATTATAGTAAATCCTTTTAATTTTTTATGTGACGGCTATTTGATATTGGCTTTGGATAATGTAATTTATCAAACGTCCTCTCCTTCAAACTTGGAGAAAAAATATATAATGCAATTTGATGAAAAGTATATAAAAGCTCAAGAGGCTTATAAGGAGAAAATAGCAGTTGAAAGTGTTGCTATAGACCAGATTCATACATTAATGAAGGATGTTCCCTTGCTACTGAGATTTTTGGATACCCCTTCATTTTCTTTTGTAGGCTATACCTTGAATTCAAATTTCTATTGGGGAATAATTGATCACAAACAAGCCGATTCCTATATTGAAGCTTCTGCTTATGCAAAAAATCCTATAGTAAATGATATAGATGAACTTGCATTCTTTATGCCTCTTATGGCTCATAACAATGCTCTTTATAGTTTGGTGCCATCAGATAAAATATCCTCGGATGAAGTTTTAGGGCGACATGTTGAGCCTGATGACAATCCGATAATTGTCAAAATGGAATTGAAATAATATGTCCTTTCTTTATGAGTTCTACTTTTGTTACTATGGATATAGTAGGTTTGTATCCTTTCTGCGAGGCTTGTTGGCGAGGGTATAAAAGGCTACACCCTTTTGGTCGGATGGCTACACCCTTTTGAATAGATGGCTACACCTTTTACTTCGGATGCCTATACCATCTTGAAAGTATCATATAGTCTTATTTTAAGAAAAGTATTTGTTCGTTACATTAATAAATGGCTCAGGTTTTACTGAAAGTTTATGATCGCTTTTACCTACACGCTTGCACTTATGCTCTGTATCGCCCTATTCATCGGCAATAAGCAGTGGTGGAAGCAAGTAGAATTAGCGTGTAGGTAGAGTTGCCTACACTAACACAAAATGGGGTATGCTGTTGTAAATCTGTTTATTACATGCTTTTTGCACATGAATAAACTGTTTCAGTACCCCCCGCTTTTCGACTTTTTTTCATCATAAATACGTCGAATATGGAGGATAACAATCGTTCGTGCCATTTCGATGAGAGAATTCCCGCTTTGCGATGATGCTCAGAGTATGGTTTGCTTATATTAATTGCCTATGTTTATTATGTTGATGTTCTATGTTTATTCTGTTGATAACCAGTGTTATAGTGCTTTCTATAATTGTTGATCACGTGCTTCACAATTGTGGTACTACTGCTTCACGGTTGTAAAGTACGTGCTTCACATTTGTGGTCATAGCAAAATAAAGAATATGCATATAACCAAAGTGCTATGTAAAAGTAAAGAAAGGGCAATGCTTTTGAAAAGAAAGAGTAAGAGTCTTTTTTAAAATGACAGGATTGAATACGGAGACACGGAGGATGAAGAAAGAAGGAGGATTCTTTATCACTTTGCATGTAAAACTTCAGTTAAATTAGTTTGAATTCTGTATTTACATGGAATTAACCGTTTTTTAATTCTCAATTAAGTCTGTATGCCGCTATTAATTAACCTCAGCTCTCTACATTTGCATCTGTCTAATGGTAGCATTAGGTTTCCAAGTAAAAAGATTATTAAGAGAAGAACTACTATAATAATTTAATTATAATACTATGAATAGAGTACGGATGACAATAATATGGTCTCTGTCAATTGTGTTTTTTGTATCATGCGAAAGTGCGGGAGATAAACGTTTGGATTTTGCACTCGAACAGGCCGGAAAAAACAGGATAGAACTGGAAAAAGTGCTGAACTACTACCAAAATGATAGTTTGAAGTTAGAAGCCGCCCGCTTTCTCATAAGAAATATGCCTGGGCATGGCGGTTATGAAGATGACCGTCTGGATAGTGTGAAAGCGGTAATGAAGGCCGCGGTGAAACTGAATATAGGAGGTTATCTGCCTGATAGCGAATGGAAACGCAAGTGGATTGGCTTTAACTACAGAACATTGCCGAAACGTCCGGATATTGAATACATGTCTGCCGATTATCTGATAGAAAATATCGAACAATCCTTTAAGGTCTGGGAAGAATGTCCGTGGGCAAAGAATTATTCATTTGACGACTTTTGTGAATGGGTATTGCCCTATCGTATAGGAGATGAGCCATTGGACAATTGGCGGAAAATGTATTATGACCGTTATAAACCTCTTCTTGATTCGTTGTATACCGGTAATGATATGGTGGAAGCTGTGAATGTACTGGCACGCCACTTCAAGCGAACTAACTTATTTGTCCTCACTACCGAATATCGCATGCCACATTTAGGTGCCCGTTTCTTATCGGAATATCTGGTAGGTACATGTCGCGAAATAACTGATCATGCTGTATACGTTTTCCGGGCATTGGGCTTTCCGATAAATATAGATAAATATTGGTATTCTCCTTCTAATCAACACGACCATATGTGGAACGTACTGAAGGATTCGGACGGAGGATTTATCCCATTCTGGTATATGGATTCGTCCGACTTTGTGGTGAAACGTGGGTCTACGGACGGCAGAAAGAAAGGTAAAGTTTACAGAAATACTTTTGAAGCGCACGATAGTAAGACAGCTTCATTGTTTGGACCTTTTTATCAGGATGTGACGGCAGAATACTTTGGTGAGAATGAGTTCAAGGTAAAGGTTAATGACAATATAGGAGGAAATAGTATTCTGCTGGGAATGTTCAGTCCTTCTGGATATGTCACAGTGGATGCAGTTCCATTACGACGCGGCAAAGCACGGGTGAACAATATAGAACCGGGCGTTATTTTCCAACCTTTGACCTCTGAGAACGGAACGCGTTCTCCTGCCGGATATCCTTTTATGGTAGTAGACGGAAATGTACGCTATTTTGAACCGGATATGTCGAAGGCGGTCACTGCCCATATAAGGAGAAAATACCCGTTAAGACAATACCTTTATGGTTATATGGCTACCATGACAGGTGCTGAGATTGAAGTGAGTAATGACCGGTATTTCCGTACGAGTGAGCTGCTTTGTTGCTTGACCGATACTCCCCGTACCAACCTCAATTATTATTATCCGAAGATTTCACGCCCTTATCGTTATGTGCGTTTCACTCCACCGCCTCCTGCCTATCCCACAGCAGATTGTAGGGCGGAAATTGCAGAACTGGCATTCTTTGATAGTGTGGACAGTGAAGAACATCTTCCTTCGAAAGCCATATACGGTGGTGGTCCGGTGGATGAGAATCCCGCGCACGACATAGACAAGGCGTGTGATGATGATTGGCTGACATTCTATTACTCATCAGGGCCGCGGGATTCCATCGTATTTGACCTGCAACGTGCTAGTACTATAAAGAAGATATTGTTTGTTCCTCGCAATGATGATAATTTTATCACTCCGGGCAATGTGTATGAATTATTCTATCAGTCTGGCGTGAAGGGATGGATTTCTTTGGGAGTACAGACTGCTACTACTAATGAATTAATCTATCGGAATATTCCTGAAGGTGCCTTGTTGTGGCTGCGCAATTTGACACGCGGGAAGGAAGAGCAGGTATTCTATGTGGAGAATGACAGACAAAGATTTGTGGGATACGAATGAAACTGATTGTGTGATTTATATTTTTCCAAGGAATAGGAACTGTTGTTGATTATTTTGAGATTTGATAGTATGAATAATGTAGGGAAAATAGTATTGTTGACAAGTCTGTTACCGATAATAGGTATAGAATACATATTACCTTCTGGGATAATTGGGGGAGATTTGATAGAGCAATGGAATTATGTTGCTATTGCAAGTTTGATATCTCTTATTGCTTTTATATTCTATTTTTATTTTTCGGGAAAGGAAGATTGTTTCCACTTTTTGGGTAATGTGATTATATGGGGAATTATAATTTCTATTAGTATTGAGGCTATTTGGGGACTTTTGCAATTATATGGCTATTTGCCATCATTCCACTCTGTTTTTAAAGTAACAGGTACATTCTTTAATCCCGCCCCCTATAGCGGTTATCTGGCATTAGGAGGCCCTTTATGTTTGAATGAACTATTGGTATTGAGAAAAGAGAAGAATAAGAGCTTTTTAAAGTTATATTCTTATTGTTTCTTGATTTTTGTTTTGTTGCTTATTGTTGTAGTACTACCTTGTGGAATGAGTCGTTCAGCGTGGATTTCTACTATATTTTCCTCTCTTTTTGTATTGGAAATGCATTATAGTTTTTATTCATCTTTAAAAAATGTATGGCTTAAGGGACCAAATAAGGTGTTTTGTCTAATCTTAGTTGCTCTTATTTTACTATTGTGTATAGGAGGATATCTTTTCTTTTTGAAGAAAGATTCGGCATTAGGAAGACTTTTTATGTGGAAAATTGAGTGCCGGGCTATAGCGCAGAAACCATTGTTAGGTTATGGGGCAAATAGTTTCGCTCATACATATAAAATTACTCAAGAAGACTATTTTTCAAGTGAACTGTTCTCGGAAGAGGAAGAATTTGTTGCTGGAGTAGTAAAATATGCTTTTAATGAATATTTCCAAATGGCAATAGAATATGGACTTCCTGTTCTGTTTCTTTATATAGGTTTTTGTGTTTATGGTGTTTACATAGGCATAAAGAATAAAAGGTATGGTATTTGTGGTGGAATTATTTCTTTTATGATTTTTTCTTTTTCTTCATACCCTCTTCATTTACCGGTGCTTTTTTCTTCTTTTTTGTTGTTACTGCTGGCGGCTATAGCGAAACATGATAAAGCATTTTTATGGCTTTATGTTTTTCTATTTTCTAGTTTAGTCTTTTTGAATTATAAACCCTATGAAAGTGAAGCTTATAATCATTGGAGAAGGAGTGAAATTTATTGGGTAAATGATGGTAGACAGGCATTAATTGAGTATGAAAAACTATATCCTCTATTAGGTAATAATGCAAGCTTCCTGTTTAAATATGGTTTTTGTTTATATCGGAATAAACGGTATGAAGAGGCAATAGAATGTCTAAAGGAAGCAGAATTATTAAGTTGTGATCCTATGATACTTAATGTGATAGGGAGGTGTTATCAATTGCAGCACAAATACGAAGAAGCTGAATATTGGTATATACGTTCTACGCATTTCTTGCCCAATAGGATTTACCCTTATTATTTATTGGCTAAATTATATGCTGAACCTGATTATTATAATTCTACAGAATTGAATAGAATGAAAGATATTGTACTATTCAAGGAGCCGAAAGTGTATTCTAAAGCTATAGAGGAAATGCGGGAAGAAATACAACGACTAAAATAATAAACAATACAGATCTGTAACAAAAAAGTGATTAATAATTAAAGAAGGAGGTACTTATAAGTGAAAGTATTTAATGATTGAGCCGTATAATGCGGAATACTCACCTTTGTAGAGTATAATGGTAAGTCTTTGTTTGGAAAGAAAATATGTAACTTAAAAAAATGAAAAATGAGAACTAATAGTATTATAAAATTAGTGTTAGCCTTTTTAGTAATGGCAGTTGTTATGGTAAATCTTCATTTATCAAGTGAAGAAAACCATAGGATATTTTTGTCTCTTACAGATATAGAGAAGGAGGCGAAAGCGGAAGATATTAATTATTATGTTCCACAGAAGAATAATAATCCAGATGGTTGTACTATTTATCTGGAAATTTCTGGAGGAGTTGGGGCTCCAGAAGGAGCAATTCATGTAGGAGGTAATAAATATAAAATTGAAGGAATAAAAAACTTTTGTGCGGATCCTCCTAAGGGGGAAAAGCCATATGGTTGTGACCCCTATAATTGTCATCAGAGAGTTTGATAAATAAAGTTAAAACAGAATTGATTCCGAGTGAATAAAAACTCGGAATTAATTTAAATTTAAAAGTTATGGTAAAATCTATTTTTTTTATGTGCTTCTTGGTTTTAATATATAGTTGCACTTCAAATTTAGTAAAAGAAAGGGCTAATAGTGAAGTAACAGATGTTTATGTTGATGTAGATGATGTCATTGATGAATTAGACTTTTCACTTTTTCTTAACGATGAGGCGAAATTCATTAAATTGGAAACGACGGATAGTTGTCTGATTTCAGAGATGAAACAAATAAGCTATGTTGATGGTAAAATTTATATTGCAGATGAATTATCTCAATCTGTGTATATCTTTAATGACAGTGGATCTTTTTTAAAGAAAATAGGAGTTAAAGGTCAAGGCCCTGGAGAATATGTTCGTTTAGGAAAATTCCAAGTTGTTGGTAACTATCTCTATATAAAGGATGATGCTTCACCATGGAAACTTTATGTTTATGACTTAAAAAGTTCTGTTGGTAGGCTTATGGATATTGATGAGAATCTTTCTTATGATGATTTCTATTTGCAAGGAGACAACTTGTACTTAGTAGCTAATAATAATTCTTCTTATTCATACGGGTGTTATAATTTATTGAAGCTTGGTATGGCGACTAATGAGATGGATTGCTATCTCCCTTTTTCAGAAAACTTGGCGAAACAGCACTCTCATTGGGGGCTTTTTTCTAATATCAGTCAATACAAAGATAGCTTGTTGATTATCTGTTCCAATAATGATACTATTTATCAATCAACTAAAGATGGTACTTCAGCAAAATATGCAGTTCATTTTTCAAAGCGAGAGCTACCCGAGGATTTACGTCAGAAAGATGGGACAACAATCATGATGACTGCCATGGAGAAACGTTATATTAAAGGGCTTAGCTCTATATTGAATTTAGATGGATATTTTATAGCGCAATATGGTGACTACATAATGCGTAGTATACTGTATGACAAACGAACCGATGAGCATACGGTTGCTAATGTGCTTAAATTAGGTAAATGGGGCGATTTGTACATGTGGGAATACTCTTTCTCTGATGATGGTAAGCTTATTGTAGCAGACTCTGGTGGTGCTTTTCTTTCGTCGTGGAAAGAACGTTATTCTAATCGTACTTTTATTCGCAGTGAGGATAAGAAAGACTTACAGAAAATATATGAGCAAACAAGTGAAGAAGATAATCCTATCATTGGGATTTTTACCTTGAAAAATAAATAAGAGTGAATTTATGAGGAAAAAACAGTTAAGCATATTCTTGTATGCTCTAATCATAATTGGTTGTGGAATCTATTTCTATTACGAGATTCATAAACGGGACAATTTTATAAATGACTTATTAAATGAGTTGAAAGAAAATTCATATAAATTAATCGGGTTAGAAACTTTTAATCAGAATAGGAATTATGAAATTGAATATAATGGAAAATATTATTCTGACAGTTGCAAGGTAATAAGTATAACTGGAGAGAAGTGCTTTTTGACTGATTTGATACGAGGGAATAAATTGGTTTTGCGGTATTCGGAGTTAAATTGCAATACATGTATTGAAGAGCAAATTGACATACTGAATTTATATGTCGATTCGATTGGAGTAGATAACATCTTACTTTTTACTACGTATGATAATATTTTGTATTTGAAGAGATTTAAGAAAGCTAATCGAATAAAATTTCCCATTTATAATTTAACTCAAGAAGTTAATTTGGAATTTGCAGATTTGGGATTACCTTATTTCTTTGTATTAACAGAATATACTAGTAGAATAAATAGTATGTATATACCACTAAAAGAAGCACCAGTTTTGACGCAACAATATATGCATTGGATATTAAAAAAATATTTTAATGAAACCAAATGTAAAATGGCGATATAGTGTTTGGATTCGTTTGTTATATATAATTATATTTGTAATTGTATTAGGTGAACTGTTTTTTAACAATTACTCTTTTTTTAGGATTCCTACGACCTCAATGGAGCCGACATTGTTTCCTGGAGATAGAGTATTGGTGACCAACTTTACTACTGGAGACATTGTGCACAATGATGTTATAGTATTTAATATGCCTTTTCTAAAGGAGCCGTTTGATAGTATTGTGTTTTGTTCAGACCAATATCTTGTGAAACGTTGTATCGCTTTACCAAATGATACGTTTGAAATAAAGGGTGGCTTCTTTCGTGTACATGGTTATAAGGGTCTTTTAGGGAATATGAAACAGCAAAAATTGGTGTCTAAGGGCATTGATACGGTGATGTATAATAATAATAATCAAATATCTGTCTTTCAGGCAAAAAATAAGTTTTGGAGTGTAAGAGAGTTCGGTCCTTTATGGGTTCCTGCCAAAAATATGACTGTGGTAATTGATTCTGCTTCGTGGATAGTGTATAAAGCATTAATTGAATGGGAACAAAAGAAAAAAATGCATTTGAAGCTGAATAAGGTTTATTTGGGTGATAGTTTAATCAATGCTTATTGTTTTATGGAAGATTATTATTTCGTTGCTGGAGATAATCTACCGGTTTCTGTGGATTCTAGATATTGGGGTGTTTTACCAAGATCCTTTATTGTAGGAAAAGTAGCTTTTGTTTGGTTTACAAGAAGAAAAGAAACAAAAAATATCGAATGGAAAAGAATGTTTTTAAAAATGTGAAGTATACGTGAGATATTGTAAGATGAAGATAAATGTGTGTGCTAAATTTAATTGTAGTATTGTGTGGTTGTCAGTGCTAAGTCATCTTCTGATTTATAATGGAATTTTTGAGACTATAATATAAAGGAAAGTCTATTTAGAAATATGTCTTTAAATACCCCTTTTTACTTCTTTAACGATAAAATATAGTTCTAAAACTAAAAATATTAGTTTATTTGCGGAGATGTTATGAATATTAAATCTAAAAACACACAAGAAGTTATGAAAAAAGAATGGTTGTATGCAGTAGGTCTGGTTTGCCTGGTGTCGGCTTGTACCGGTACTCCGCAATCGTCGGCTGACGATGAACTATGTTCTATTGATGTGGCGGGAGCTATGGAAAAGCCTGCCGAATTGAAACTTTCGGAATTAGGAAGCGATGTACGCTATGTTCCATTAGAAACAACCGATTCGTGTCTGGTAGGTGGAAGTCCGAATATTCTGTTACTGGATAAAGAGATTGTTGTCTTTTCACGTCAAACTTGTTTTATCTTTGATAAAGAGAGCGGTAAGTTTTTAAGCAAAGTGGGACATTTGGGCGATGATCCGGAAGCTTATTCAACTGCGGCGCCTACTTATAATGATGTAAACGGTCTGCTTTATTTTATGCGCAGACCCGGTAAGTTACAGAAATATGATTTGCAAGGTAATTATTGTGGTGGTGTAACGATACCTACCCCTCCGGATTCACCGAGTGATTTCAGCTTTACAGATTCCGTGATAATAGGTCGTTACGGTAATATTGTAGGTGATAACGGGCGCGCTTTGCTGTTATTTAATGAAGCGGGAGAACAGATAGATACGGTGCCCAGTCTACTTCCGGTTTTGCCTAATAGAGGAGTAGATGACATAAACAGTATCAGCGTCAAAAAGCAGGGAAATGCAGGTATTATTCTGACTACATTTAAAAGTGGAGATGCCTCGGCAAGTGTAGCGGGTATTCCTTTCCTGTGGAAGAGTGATAATAAGATACGTTACAAAGAGAATTTCAATGATACCATTTATACAGTGAGTGGAAATGAGCTGACACCTTATATCGCATTCTCCACCGGTAAATGGCATTGGGGCGCCGAGGCACGTACTGAATCCAAAGATAATGAAAAACGTTTGTTGGTGGGATGTATTTTTGAGACGGATCATACTGTTTTCTTTCAGTGTATCCGGGGACTGTATACAGATGAACCGGAAACGTTTAACGGAATCTACGACCGGAAGGCAAATACTACCCGGATGTATGCCGAAAAGGAAGGTATAAAAGATGACCTGACCGGCTTTATGGCTTTCCATCCCAAGGCATGCAGTGCACAGGGAGAATATGGAATGATTATTGATGCCGGAGAAGTGATGACCTGGTTGGAAGAAAATCCTGAAGCGGCAGAAAATGAAAAACTTTCGGCACTGAAAGAATTGACGGATGATTCTAATCCGGTAGTGATTATTACAGTCCCTAAATAAGGAAGGAGGTATGTTCTTGTCCACCTGTTTGGGAATGGACAAGAATATACTTGTTTGATAATTAGAAAAATAACAGTTTGTATCCAGTCTCGTTTTGTCCATATATATATGGCGGCTCGTAAAGGGAAAACGACTATTTTTGCATACACTAAGTGTAAACGGAAAAACTAATATAGAATGATAAAGACACAGAACTACCGGTTTTTGATCTGTCTGGCACTATTTGCGTTGGCAGCATGTTCCGGTGCGAAAAAAGAAGAAGCCGCCGATGAAGGAGTAGCTACCGTATTGCCGGATGAGAAGAATGAAGTGACCGTGTTGCCTTTGAAGCGGCAGATATTCAATCACGAGTTGGTAAGTAATGGCAAGATAGTGGCCGGAGGAATGGCAGATTTGCGTTTTGAAAGTTCGGGTATCGTGGCGCAGATTTATGTGAAGAACGGTGACCGGGTACACAAAGGACAAAAACTGGCAGAGCTGGATAAATTTCGTTTAAAAAATAAGACCGCACAGTCCAAAGATGCTTTGGAGAAAGCTAAGTTGGAATTGCAGGATGTATTGATAGGGCAGGGGTATGCAGCGGATGATACTGCCAATGTACCCGATGATATCATGCAACTGGCACGGGTGAAAAGCGGCTATGATCAGACCCTTTCTCAATATGAACTGGCTAAATATGAAGAAGAACATGCCACTCTGATTGCTCCTTTTGACGGGGTGGTGGCTAATCTCTTTTCCAAACCCTATAATGCTCCCAGCAGTTCAGATGCTTTCTGTACAATTATCGGTTCACAGGGCATGGAAGCTGACTTTACTGTATTGGAGAGTGAACTCCCCCTTATTAAAGGTGGCGATAAAGTGGTTGTTACCCCTTATGCAGATCCTTCTGCCAAATACGAAGGACGTATCTCCGAAATCAATCCGCTGGTGGACGATAAAGGCATGGTGAAAGTGAAGGCCGTTGTCAACGGACAGGGCAAGCTCTTTAATGGCATGAACATACGGGTTAATGTACATCGTTCGCTAGGTGAACAGTTGGTTGTTCCGAAGAGTTCAGTGGTGTTGCGTTCCGGTAAGCAGGTGATTTTTACACTGAAAGATAATAAAGCGAAATGGAACTATGTGCAGACCGTACTGGAAAATTCCGATGAATACACGATTGTGGAAGATGAAGTGCAAGAAGGAGATGTGGTGATTGTGACAGGCAATGTGAACCTGGCTCATGAGGCACCGGTGAAAGTTATTGAAAATAAAAAATAAAAGGGGTGGTTAAGTTCTTGATACAGCGGCCCATTGCCGTATTGATGGCGTTTACCGCATGTTTTATTGTCGGTATGGTAACGTATTTCACGTTGCCGGTATCTCTGCTGCCGGATATTGCCATCCCGGAGATTACAGTACAAATCTCGGCACAGAATACTTCTGCGCGTGAGTTGGAGAATACGGTGGTGAAACCATTGCGCCAACAACTTATCCAGGTGGCTCGTCTGAAAGATATGGATAGCGAGGCGCATGATGGGGCAGGTCTTATCCGGCTGAATTTCGACTTCGGCACCAATACGGATCTTGCTTTTATCGAAGTGAATGAGAAGATTGACGCCGCCATGAACTACCTGCCTAAGGATACAGACCGTCCTAAAGTAGTAAAAGCAAGTGCTACCGATATTCCGGTATTCTATCTCAGCCTCACCCTGAAGAATGACAGCGCTTACGGACAAACGGACGAACGTGCTTTCCTCGATCTGTGTGAATTTGCCGAAAGCGTTATCAAGCGGCGTATCGAGCAGCTGACAGAGGTAGCCATGGTGGATATCACAGGATTGGTGGAGCGCCAGTTGCAGATTGTTCCCGATGAAAATAAGCTTGCCGTACTGGGACTTTCCATACAGGATGTAGAATCTGCTCTTGCCCAAAATAATGTGGAACCGGGAAGTATGACCGTACGTGATGGATATTATGAATACAATATCAAGTTTTCCACTCTGTTGCGTACGGAAGAAGATGTGAAGAATATTCTTATTAACAAAAACGGACGCATCATCCGTCTGGAAGAGTTCTGCCGGATAGGTATTGTTCCCGTCAGGGAAAAAGGCGTATCCATGAGCAATGGTAAACGGGCAGTGACATTGGCCATTATCAAGCAGGCGGACGAGAATATGGATGACATGAAGCAAGCCATTGGCGGCACCATGAATTATTTTCAGAGTGTATATCCTGACATTGAATTCAGCGTTAGCCGAAACCAGACAGAGCTTTTGGATTATACTATCTCCAACTTGCAACAAAACCTTTCGTTGGGCTTTCTATTTATCTGTATCGTAGCCGTACTCTTTCTGGGGGATGTCAAATCTCCTTTCATCATCGGACTGAGTATGGTAGTTTCCATTGTGATCTGTTTTCTTTTTTTCTATCTGTTCAAGATGTCACTGAACATCATATCCCTGTCCGGATTGATTCTTGCATTGGGTATGATGATTGACAGTTCCATCATCGTAACTGAAAATATTTCTCAATATCGGGAAAGAGGATACTCGTTGAAACGTGCCTGTATTACGGGTACCAGTGAGGTGGTTACTCCGATGCTCAGTTCCTCGTTGACTACCATTGCGGTGTTTGTACCACTGATTTTTATGAGTGGTATTGCCGGAGCCATTTTCTACGATCAGGCTTTCTCGGTAACCGTTGGATTGATGGTTTCTTACTTCACGGGCATCATGTTGCTGCCGGTGCTCTATATGCTGGTTTACCGGACGGGACTGCGCAAATCATGGTTCTCGCGTATCCGAATCAATAATCCTATAAAGGATCATACACTTGATCGTTTCTATGATGCCGGGATTGATTTTATATTTGCTCATAAAACGGCAAGCGTATTTTTCTGCATAGTTTCCGTGCCATTGTGTGTATTCATGTTCTATTTCATAGGAAAAGAGCGTATGCCGGAAATAGATCAGAACGAGCTGATAGCCCGTGTGGAATGGAATGAGAATATCCATGTGGACGAGAATCGTCGCAGGGTAGACAATTTATTTGAGTTGTTTAAGACAGAGACTATCGAACAGACTGCCGCCGTCGGACAACAAGACTATCTCCTGAACCGGGAGCAGGCTCTTTCTTCTTCGGAAGCAGAACTTTATTTCAAGACAAAGAATCCTTCTGAGGTAGTCCCTTTGCAGGAAAAGGTTTACCGTACCCTCAAAACGGAGTATCCGTTGGCCGTGATTTCTTTTTCGCCACCCGAGACGGTATTTGAGAAACTGTTTGTGACGGGAGAAGCCGATGTTGTGGCTGAACTTTATTCCCGCAACAAGGAAAAAGTGCCGACAGCGGATGAATTACGTAATCTGGAAGCTGAGTTTGCTACCCGTACAGGATATGCTCCCACGGGTATTGCCTTTGAAAATCAACTGAATATCCGTATCAATAAAGAAAAATTGCTACTTTATAATGTTTCGTATGACGAGTTGTATCGCATACTGAAAACGGCTTTCAAAGAAAACAGCATAGCTACTCTTCATTCTTACCAGCAATATCTGCCTATCAGCATTGTGGGAGAGGAACAAACGGTAAACAGTATCTTACAGGAAACACTCGTTCCGACACGGGCGGATCAATATGGTGTTGAATATCTGCCTTTGCGTGAGCTGGTATCAGTGGCGCCGGCGGAAGATCTGAAAGCGATTACCGCAGGACGTAACGGAGAATATGTTCCGTTCCGTTTTTATGAAGTAAAAGAGGCGGAACCGCTTATGGAGCAAGTGAAGGAAGTGGTGGATGCTACCGGTGATTGGGATACCGCTTTTTCAGGAAGTTTCTTCTCTAACCGGAAGATGCTGGATGAACTGGTGGTTATTCTGTTTATTTCCATTCTGTTGATGTACTTCATTCTGGCGGCACAGTTCGAGAGTTTTGTGCAACCGCTTGTAGTGTTGTTGGAGATACCGATAGACGTAGCATTTGCCTTGGTACTGTTGTGGATATGCGGACATACGCTGAATCTGATGTCTGCCATCGGTCTGATCGTTACGTGTGGTATTATCATCAATGACTCCATCCTGAAACTGGATGCGATTAATGAATTACGTAAGACGGGGATGCCGCTTCTGGAAGCTATCCATGAGGCGGGACGGCGCAGGCTGCGTCCCATCATCATGACTTCACTCACCACCATCTTTGCCATGGTACCGTTATTGTTCTCTTTCGATATGGGATCGGAATTGCAGAAGCCGCTTTCCATTGCCATGATTGGGGCGATGTTCATCGGCACATTGGTCAGTCTGTTCATCATTCCGTTGATATATTGGTTTATTTACCGGGATAAAAAAGCTTGATATAATGAAGAAATTTGGTTTAATTATTCTTTTAGGACTTTCTCAGGCGCTTCCGTCCGTCGCGCAGCAACAGCAGGTAACGCTGGACTTGCAGCAGACGATTAAGATGGCGAACGATAGTTCGCTGGAAGCTTTCCGTACTAAAAATATGTATCTTTCAGGCTATTGGGAATATCGTACCTATAAGGCAAATCGCTTGCCGAGCCTGACGCTGAATATGACTCCTGCACAGTATAACCGTGACATTACGAAGCGTTATGACTCCGAACAGGATTTGGATATTTACCGTAGCCAACAGTCTTTCTATGCCTATGGCAACCTGGCAGTCAGGCAAAACTTTGACCTGACGGGTGGTACTTTTTATCTGGATACTGAGTTGGGCTATATGCGTAGTTTCGGTTCCAATCCCTACACGCAGTATACCAGTGTTCCCGTTCGTTTAGGTTATTCGCAAAGTCTGGTAGGTTATAATCCTTTCCGCTGGGAACGAAAGATTGAACCGTTGAAATACGAGAAA
The DNA here is from genome assembly GCF_000526555.1 of Bacteroides sp. 14(A). Taxonomy (NCBI): domain Bacteria; kingdom Pseudomonadati; phylum Bacteroidota; class Bacteroidia; order Bacteroidales; family Bacteroidaceae; genus Bacteroides; species Bacteroides sp. 14(A). The sequence goes on from NZ_JAGH01000001.1 coordinate 745,527, forward strand.
GTAAAGAAAGAATATATCTACAATGCTGAGCAGGTATCCGAGCAGGCCACTACCTATTTCTTTGCACTTGCCATGGCGCAGGCTGAGTATGACTTGGCAAAGGAGAATGTCGTTTCTTCCGATACGCTTTATCGTATTGGTATGCAACGTCTGAAGATAGCCTCTATCAGTCGTGCCGATCTTCTGACGCTGAAGCTGGACGTGGTGAATGCCCGTAACACTTTGCAGAATGCTGAAAGTTCATTGAAACGTGCCATGTTCTCGCTGGCTTCTTTCCTCAATCTGGAAAAGAATACAGAGATACGGCTTCTTCTCCCCAGTCGTCCCGGAGAACTAAACATCCCTGTAGATGCTGCCTTGGATGCCGCCCGTTCCAACAACCCGAACTTCCTTGGATTACGCCAGGACATATTGGAAGCAGAACGGAATGTAGACAAAACCAAGAAAGAATCCCGCTTCAACGCCAGTATCAACGCCAGTGTCGGTTTCAACCAGGTGGCGGAGAAATTTGGCGAAGCCTACAACCGGCCTATGCAGCAGGAAATGGTATCTGTCAGCGTCTCCATTCCTTTAGTGGACTGGGGAGTGCGTAAAGGGAAATATAATATGGCCCGTAACAATCTGAATGTAGTAAAGACCTCTTCCCGTCAGAACGAAATCAGCATTGAAGAAGAAGTCATTATGACCGTAAGTGATTTCAATGTCCAGCAAGACTTGGTGACAAGTGCCGAGGAAGCCCTCGACCTTTCCATCCTGGCATACAATGAAACCCGCCAACGCTTCATCATCGGTAAGGCGGATATCAGTAGCCTTACCTTGTCATTGAACCGTCAGCAAGAAGCCCAGCGCAACTATATTTCAGCCCTGAAAAACTATTGGCTGAACTATTATAAAATCCGCAAGCTGACCCTGCACGATTTTGCCAGCGGCTTCTCTCTTTCTGACAAATTCGATTATAGTCACTAATAACTCTCAACTCTCAATTCTCAACTTTCAACTAAAATGAAAAGTCTTTCCCCTTTTACCCTCATCGTCACCTTTGTCTGTCTGGCACTGGTGGGTTTGGCCTTGGTTCCGATGCTTCCGGTCAAGCTGAATCCGTCGCGCACATTGCCGGGCTTTACGGTGCGCTTTAGCATGCCGGGCACTTCGTCGCGGGTGGTAGAGATGGAGGCGACAAGCAAACTGGAGTCCATGCTGGCCCGCATCAAAGGGGTAAAGGGAATGTACTCTACTTCAAGCAATGGCTACGGTTCCATTACGGTAGATCTGGATAAACACGCTGATGTGGATGCGGTACGTTTTGAGGCTTCTACTATTATCCGGCAGACATGGTCGCAACTGCCTTCCGGAGTCAGTTATCCGTATATTGACATGAAGGTGCCCGATGCGAATACAGCCCGTCCGTTCTTATCGTTCACACTGAATGCACCGTCCACGCCTATACTGATACAGCAGTATGCAGAAGAACATATCAAGCCGCGTCTGGCTAAGTTGCAAGGCATTTATAAGATAGATTTAAGTGGTGCTACCCCGATGGAATGGCGGTTGGAATACGACAGTGAACAATTGCGGACGCTGGGAATCAGCATTTCTGATATTCAACGGGCCATCCAGTTACATTATAATAAAGAGTTTCTGGGAACGCACAACATGGATACGGCCGGTGGTAAGCAGTGGATACGTCTGGTCTTGATACCGGATGGAGTCAGCGGGCAATTTATTCCTTCGGACATCACGGTGACTGCTTCGGACGGCAAGATTATCCGCTTGGACGAGTTGGTAACTGTAGCGCGTATGGAAGAAGCTCCCCAAAGCTATTACCGTATCAATGGTCTGAATTCCATTTATATGTCTGTCACGGCCGTAGAGACTGCTAACCAATTGCAACTGAGCAATGAAGTGATGCGGGAAATGGAAGCAATACGTCTGACTTTGCCGCCCGGCTACGAGGTGCATACCAGCTATGATGCCACGGAGTATATTCGCGAGGAACTGAATAAAATTTATTTCCGTACGGGGCTGACAGTACTGATCCTGCTGGTATTCGTCTGGATTATTACGTTGAATCTGAAGTATCTGTTGCTGATCGTTACCAGCCTGGCTATCAACATTTCCGTGGCGGTTATTTTCTATTATCTTTTCGGGCTGGAGATGCAACTGTATTCATTGGCAGGGATTACTGTGTCCTTGAATCTTGTGATAGACAGTACCATTGTGATGACGGACCACATTTTGCACAGGCGTAATCTGAAAGCTTTTATGTCCGTACTGGCGGCTACCTTGACCACAATGGGGGCTTTGGTTATTATCTTCTTTCTGGATGAGAAAATCCGCCTGAACCTGCAAGACTTCGCAGCTGTGGTGATTATTAATCTGGCGGTATCTCTTTTCGTGGCTCTCTTTTTTGTTCCGGCCATGATTGATAGAATAAAGCTTGTCAAGAGGCAGAGCGTGAAACGCTGGGTGCGGAGTCATATACGTATTCGCAGGCTGACTGTTTACTTCACGCATTTCTATCAGTTGCTCATCCGCTTTCTTCTGCGCTGGAGGGTGGCGGTGTGCATTTTGCTCCTGCTTGGTTTCGGGTTGCCCGTTTTCCTTCTTCCTGAGAAGTTGGAGGGTGAAGGCAAATGGATAGAACGGTATAACAAGACGTTGGGCTCTTCTACTTATAAAGAGAAAGTGAAACCTGTGGTGGATAAGGCTTTAGGTGGTAGTCTTCGTTTGTTTGTGCAGAAAGTGTACGAAGGCAGTTATTTTAGTCGCAATGAAGAAGTGGTGCTCTATGCGAATGCGAACTTACCGAATGGAAGTACGCTGGAACAGATGAATACGCTGGTGAAACGTGTGGAAACTTATCTTAGCGGCTTCAAGGAGATTAAGCAGTTTCATGCTTCTGTCTATAATGCACGCAGGGCCAATCTTCAGATTTATTTCAAGAAAGAGTATCAGCATAGCGGTTTCCCTTATACGTTAAAGGCGAATCTGATTGGTAAAGTATCTGAGTTAGGAGGTGGTAGCTGGGATGTATATGGCTTGCAAGATCAAGGCTTCAGTAATGATGTTCGTGAGAGCGCAGGTTCTTATCGCATCAAGATGTATGGCTACAATTATGACGAGCTCTATGCATGGGCCGAAAAGCTGAAGGAGGTATTGCTTTCGCACCGTCGCATCAAGGAAGTGTTTATCAAGTCGGAATTTTCCTGGTGGAAAGACGATTATCAAGAGTTTTACTTCAATCTGAATAAGGAGCGTATGGCTCAGGAGGGGATTAATGCCCAGCATTTGTTCTCCGCTATCCAGCCGATATTCGGCAAGAATATGCAGGTGGGTTCGGTGGTGACGGAAAGCGGTACGGAAAGTATTCGACTTTCTTCCCGACAGTCTCACGACTATGATGTATGGGCTATGCAGTTTTTTCCTTACGGGGTGGATGGCGGAAAGCATTATAAACTTTCCGAATTGGCTACGGTAGAGAAGGGGCAGATGCCGCAACAGATAGCCAAAGAGAATCAGCAATATCGTCTTTGTCTGCAATATGAGTATATCGGCTCGTACGAGCAAGGCAATAAAATACAGAAGCGGGATTTGGAAGAGTTTAATAAATTGCTTCCGATGGGGTATACTGCTGAATCGGATAGCCAATCGTGGTCATGGGGTAAGAAAGATAACAAGCAATACCTGTTGTTGCTGGTTGTGATTGCCATTATCTTCTTTACAACGAGTATTCTGTTTAATTCTCTGAAACAGCCTTTGGCTATTATCTTTGTTATTCCGGTATCTTATATAGGAGTGTTCCTTACATTCTATTGGTTCCGCTTGAATTTCGACCAGGGAGGCTTTGCTTCGTTTGTGCTGCTTTGTGGTATTACGGTAAATGCCAGCATCTATATTCTGAATGAGTATAACAGTATCCGTAGCCGCTTTCCCCGGCTTTCTATGCTCCGGGCATATACAAAGGCGTGGAATGCAAAGATACTGCCTATTTTTCTTACGGTAGTTTCCACCATTCTGGGTTTTATCCCGTTTATGGTGGGGACGGATAAGGAAGCTTTCTGGTTTCCGTTGGCTGCGGGTACTATTGGCGGATTGGTGATGTCTATTATCGGTATTTTCTTCTTCCTGCCGGTATTTAGTTTGAAGAGGAAAGAGGTTTGCAAATACTCTAAAAGACGTGTCGCACTTAAAAGTTGAATTCAGCTTTAGCCTTAATATTTATTTTTTGTGAAATCATCCTGCACCGTACTCTTTTAGTAATGCTTAAAAAATAACTTGGTACATAAGCAAGTGCAGCGAGTCGGCTTATAAATGATAATTTACCAGCGTAGCGCTGGAGCAAGGTTCTCCTTCGGCGTGCAAGTAATCTTTCAGACACGGATGACACGGATGACGCGGATTCTTTTTTCCTTCGGTGTGATATGCCGGTATGTATAGCGCAGCTTTAAAAATCCGCGTCATCCGTGTCATCCGCGTCTAAAAGATTAAAGTCCGCGTTCGTCCGCCTTATCCGCGTAGTCCGCGTACCCATTCCCTCGCCGCTAAATTATCATTTATGTACCAAGTTATTTTTAAAACCTTGCTTAGTACTATAAAGGAAGAAAAAGTTTCCTGCGGAGGAACTATTAGTTTCAAGGGATGAAACCGTCAGTTTCTCGGTGTGAAACTACTGGTTTCAAGTAATGAAACTGTCAGTTTCACGCCGGGAAACTAATTGCCGCCTATTGCACTTTAAAGATAATAAGGCGGGCTATCATTTCTTAATCTATTTATAAGCTGTCTGATATCGGGTTGTGCTTTTGAGTTTCTTTCCGGGAACATCGTGCAGCTTCGGACGGGTTGGACGTATATTATAGGTATTCATCCACTTTTCAAGGACATCACGAAGTTTTTGTAGTTCCTGGCTATAGGCATTTTCCATGATCAGGTTTCTCATTTCTCCTCTGTCATTCTGCATATCAAACAGTTGCTCACGATATTTTCCTTTATCATAAAGCACATATTTGTAGCGCTCAGTGCGTACTACCCAGCCTCTTGTCTTGCTGCCGTCAAACCGTGTTTCGGTGATGATGTATTCCTGATGCAAGGCCTGTGGATTACCTTCTTCCACAACTTTCCGGAAAGACTTTCCGGCTGCCCCTTCCGGCATCTTGGCACCTGCCCAGTCGCATACGGAAGCGAAGAAATCTATACCGTTGCTGATAAGTTGAGGCAATACTTTGCCTGCATTCTTCTTGCCGGGCAGGGTTACGATAAGAGGAATGTTGATAACTTCTTCATATAAAGCAGATTTCTGGTTCCAATGGTGAGCTCCTATACCATCTCCGTGGTCACTGGAGAAGATCACTACTGTATTCTTCCAAAGATCGTTCTTATCAATAGCATCAATAATTTTTCCGATCTCCTTATCTACTTTTTCTACCAAACGATAATAGGTATAACGGTACATACGCCAGTCTTCGGGAGTAAAACCGGCAGTCGGATATACATTATAGTTGTTTGCCCTTTCGCTTTCAATGACATCGGCATCGTAAGGATTCTTGGCGAAATTGGCAGGTACTCCCGGGCAGTCCCGTATATCAGGCGTATCGATATTCCCATAAGGGAAGTTTTGGCTCCGTGCGTATTCGCAGATATTGTGTGGATTGTCATAAGAAGCTACCAGGAAAAAAGGCTTTTTATGTTTGCGTGAGAGGTATTCGGCGCAAGCTTCCGCCAGTCCGTCGTCACTATGTTTGTAAATGTTGTCGAAGCCGTATTCTTTGTCGGGGACATCAAGAAGAGGAAGATGCCATTTACCGCCATAAGCACAATCATATCCGGCATTCTTTATCAAGGTGCCTAATGTCTGTGTCCTGAGCGAGTCGGGTATCGGTGAACCATTGACTGACAGTCCTACTGCATCCGGATAATGCCCCGTAAACATGGCTCCACGTGAAGGACCGCTGAGCGGAGCGGTGCAATAAGCATTATTGAACATTACACCGGCGGCTGCCAATCGGTCGAGATTGGGAGTGTGCAGGTCCGGATTTCCGGCACAACTCATGGCGCTGGCTGTCTGTTGATCCGTGAATATATAGATGATATTAGGACGTTCGGCCGCAGAAGCCGCAGAAGAGCATAGCAAAGAAAAAAATGCCAGATGCTTCATTGGAATTTGTTTTACCATATTAGTAACTTTCATGATTTAATATTCGGTTTTATATTTCAGGTTTCGGTAAGGAATCAACCAGTCTTTTCTCTATTCTCTTTCCGCCTACCTGATCGACGATAGTCGTAGCACCCTTATTCGAATTATAGTTGAAGTCCAGTGAAGCACCGTTCTGCGTATTCTCTATGTGCAGGAACGCTTTGCCTTCACTATCCAGATTACATTCAATAACCCATCCTTCTACTGTAATGCGATTTCCCTGATGATTTATCACGGCATCGGCGCGGTTGTTTCCATGTACATCGATTATATTGAGAAAAAACACTTTATTGCAAGGAGTTGTCGTTGCCGTAAAATGATAATGATTAGCAAGAGCCTTGCCAAGACGCTTTTTCCAGTCAAGGGCGGCTACAAAGAATGTATCCGTTTGTGCATAAGTCATCTCCTGTGAAGAATATAAATGAGCTATCGATATTCCATCCGCTTTATTCTTACCCAGGATGCGCAATCCTCCTTCTTCCTTACCCACCTCCATAGGCAGTTCCACCGTATGTAGCAGATAGTTCCATTCTACCGGTTCTTTACCGGCCAGTTCATCGTAAACAACAAACAAACCCGAGCGTCCGAGCTGAACGATATGTCTTCGGAAGAATTCCAGCTTATTTTCATCCCAACCTTTCTCCGGTGTAAATTGAGTACCGGATAAACGTCCGCGTTCCAGCCACAACGGAGAGACTACTTTCCCATAGGCGTTGGAGGCATCGCCTACAACGTAAGAGATTTCTTCACCTTCATAGTAGCGGGGAATCCAACCATAGCCTTCTGTCCCTATCTTCTGACCCATACCGTTTACTAATATGGAGTTATGGGCACGGGTATTCCGGTAGGCATACATACAATGATCATCTGTAAATCCTGTACGATGCCCGCTGCTATAAAAGATAGCCTTACCCCCAAAGAAGGTGTTGAAAGCATTTTGATTGGCCAAGGCATGGGATGTGGAACCATAAGGGCTGCTTCGGAAAGAAAGCATGGCATTGTTGGCATGATGCCCTATATCGGTATTCATCAGGGCAGTACCTGCTTGTTTGAAGACTTTGGCTTCCGGTAGTTCCGACAGATGTTTGCTATAAGCAGGCCTTTCCTTCGGGGTTGTGCAGCGATACCAAGTCAAATCTGCCGGTTTGGCTTCGAAAGCCTTCGACAGGATGTCAGGGTCTTCCTGCATAATTTCGTGTACATAAGCAGCTGCCCACGGATTGTTACATTCGCGTGCCAGGGCATCGGCATATCCTACGCGCCCTCCGTTCGGGCTGCGTTGTCCTTCATGTGAGTTGCCATGACCTCCGGATTTGGAGAAGGGAGGTTGCTGATAGATAACATATAAGGCATTGTTGTTATACCACGGATCTGCAAAGAAGTTGAAGCCGGATATGCGTGAGAAAAAGGCCGGCACTTCTATCAAGGTACGTATATTTACATGGAAATAGGCATCTCCATTGTGCCAGCCACCATCCTTATGCAGGCCCGGAAGGCGTGAAATCCATTCATTATAACAGTAATCTGTCCATACGGACGCTTCCGGTATTTCACCGACCGTAGCGAATGCCGCCATCGTCAGGATACGGAAAGTCATCTGCCACACATGGTTGTCTGCAATACGGTTCTCCAGGTGGTTCACGTATTCATTATAGAACTTGTCTCCAATTCTGCGGATGTTATCCAACAGCAGTTGTTTCTCTTCCGGTGACAGTAAATTGTAAAATCCGTCATACGCGGATGTACTCATCGATAATAGGGTGGACAGGTTAAAGTCGCCTGCAAAGTATTTGCTTTTTTGCCAGGAAAGAATTTCACTCAGGCGGTTAATGCCTTCCCGATAATACTTCTCGTCTTTTGTCAGCAAATAAGCACGGACCAATGCTTCCACGTTGGCCTCTTCTCTGTCTACAATCTTACGGCTCTCGCGGATGAGGGCTGATTTACGTTGCACAATGTTGGTCAACGTAACTACATTCGTTGTATCTATCTCTTCCTGAAGATGCTTCAACGGACGGGAAATGCATTGGGAAGCCTTGTCCATATAAGCCCGGGCTTCCGGATTATTTTTATTTTTCGCTATAATCTTTTCCCAGTCAGCTGCATCCAGCAACACACGCGGGTGATGGGAAGGATATTCTGCCAGGACTTTTTCCAAAGTCGGCGGATTGAATTCCGGTGTATCTTTATCTATATAGAATTGGTAAACCGGCGACCATTCTTCGGTACCTTCGGGGGTAACATAAGCATGTTGCCAATACCATTTCCCTTGTGCCAGGCACTGGAAAGGATTGAAGAAAGCCCAGGCACGTTCACCGGTAAGGACATCTTTCCGGAAATTCTTGTCTTGGGAGATACGAATCCGATAAACTACTTTTGGCTTTTCATCTACTTGTCCCGGAACTCCATCCAGCACCGGACCTAAATGAGGGAATTTGTCCGGCCACATGAAACGCGGTGGATTCACCTTGACGTATGTGCCATCGGCAGGAGAGGGAGTTGCGCGGACTTCATGCATCAATGTTTCTTCGGAAACCTTTATCACGGCAGGTTGCTCGGAACTGCCACATGCCATTAACAGGCAGAGGGCCGATAAGCCCAATACTATCTTTTTCATCTCAGAATCTTATTTTTGTTTTTTGAAGGTAACCAGCTCTTTCAAGCTAACTGTCTTATTATTAACCAAAGGGTGTGCCCAGAAGCCGATAAACGTAATGTATCCCATGAAAATCAGAATAAGCAACATTCCCGTTCGCAACGAAGTGGCGTCGGATATCAGGCTGACGAGCAGCGGGCCACCTGCACCTCCCACTATTCCGGAACAAAGGATGCCTGCAAAAGAACCGTGATTCTGGGTTACTGTATTCAGGGCAAGTGAAAATACTATGGAGTACATCATGGAGATACAAAAGCCTATTGCAGGAAAAGCCCACACCGCTATTTCCGCAGAGCCGAATAATGCAATTAACAGCAAACTCATGGAAAGTATGCCCGATATTTGCAGCAAACGCTTACTGTCTATCAACTTCAGCAGGAACATGCCAAACAAACATCCGATAGTCATTGAACCCCAGAAATAACTGATGCTTTGCGCACCCACGGTCTTCGGATCAATACCATGATACTGCTCCAGAAAAGTACTCATAAAAATAGAAACTCCCTGTTCCGTACTGACATAACAAAAGATTCCCAGGAAGAAAAGCCATACGTATCTTTGACGGAACAATTTCTTGTAGGAAGCCGAAGAACCGCTGCGTTCATCATCTTTCAGTTCAATGCGCGGGAAGTGGACCAATGACACAATGAGCAGCATAATCAGCAATAACACTGTGAATACCCAATAAAGGGAAACCCAGGGAAGAGTGACCGGAGTGATGTCCGCCAAAATATCAAGCAGGAAATTCTTTCCCGGCTGATAGACTCCCGGTGCCAGCGCATGTATTAACCAAGTATAAACCAAAGGACTGATAAACGATGCTACTCCAAACACAAACTGTGCCAATTCGGCTATGAATGCGTAGTTCTCTTCTCCACCGACAACACGCTGCAAAGGGTTAATTACGGTCTGCAACATGGCCATTCCCAAGCCGATAATAAAGGAAGACACCAGTAATATCAAATAGAATGGGAAACATGCAAACAAGACGGTTCCGATAAATGGCATAAGGAAACCGGTAAACAGCACTGGCTTTTCTCCATATTTATCTATCAATATGCCTGCCGGTATCGACATGATGGCATAAGCCAGGAAGAAGGAAGTCGGGATAAATCCCGCCATTGCCAGATCCTTCAGTTCAAAGTTATGGATAATGTCAGGAATTAACGGTCCGAGGATGTTTGTAATGAATGAAATGGTAAACCAGAACATCATGATCAATGCCAGCATACCCCATTTCTTGTTATTTTTCATAATAATTCGTTTGTTTATAGAATTAGTGATGCTGCACCGATAAGACCGGCTTTATTGCCCAATTCGGCTACTACAATCTTGGTATTCAGGGCACAGTCTGCTATTACGTGCTTTTTGATTACCGCCCTTATTTTCTCTAAATAGAAACTGCCGGATTCTGCAACACCTCCTCCTATCACAATCCGTTGGGGACTGAAGATATTGACAAAGCCGGCAATTCCTCTGCCCAAATAGTAAAAGTGTTCGTTCATGCACTCGACAGCGAGCGGGAAATTTTCATGATACAGGCGAACAATCAATTCCCCGTTTATCTCCGTATCAAAACTTAAATTCTGCTCTTTCGCCAATGCACTAAAGCGTCTTGTCAAGGCGGCAGTCGAAGCATAATGTTCCAGGCAGCCGATTGCCCCGCAAGCACAATGTTCACCGTTGGCAATCAACGGTACATGCCCCAACTCCGTACCCCGGTTAGCATATCCATTGAATAATTTACCATCAATGATGACAGCTCCGCCGATACCGGTTCCTACAGTCAGAAACACCACATGAGTGCAACCTCTTCCTGCACCATATTTTGTTTCTCCCAGTCCCATCAGATTGGCATCATTTCCAACAACTACCGGTAAACTCATCTGTTTCTCCATAAGAGAGGCTACATCTATGTTTTCCCAGCCGACAATATTTTCCGCACCTCCCAGTACGATACGATTTGTTTCATCTACAATTCCCGGTGTACCGAGCCCTATGCCCAGTACGGTCCAGTTCTGTTTTGCGGCTTCATCTTTCAACAAGGTGGCAGCCTTTATCAGCTGTTCCATCACTTTTGCAGCTGAGACAGAAGCAAAAGAGGGTAATTTTCCCTCAAAGAAAGAATTACCCGCTTTATCTACCAAAGCATATTTTATAGATGTACCACCTAAATCAATGCCAATTGCGTATTCCATAATTTATTACATCAAATAAGGAAACATTATGTTCTTTCCACCCATATAGGAGAGCTCCATGCCCATTGCTGGTCACGCTGGCGAACTCTGATATAGTAATAATCCGTATCTCTTTCGGGTTCAGTGTCTTCCATATAATGTTCAACCATAAAGCAACTTTCCGGCATTGCACGGTTGAATAGGATAGCCTCACTAAGCCATCCGATCATGAAATGGGAGCGGGAACCTTCCAGAAGTTCGCCCAGTGAATGTTCAAACTTCTTGCCGTTGAACTCTGCCGTAATCATACCGTCTTTAGGCATAGTGACATCCAGAATGACGGCCTGCATGGCGGGAGTGGTGGTATTCGGATTCTTGGAACTGTACATGTCCAACTCCGTATCCTTGTCCGTAACAGACACAATACGGTTCACCTTTGTCTCAAACTCGGGTTCTCCCGGTTGCGGAGAAGTGAAGGCAGCGCCACGGAAGCAAGGTTCCACAGCATTGATAGTTCCTTTGCTGATAGATAGTTTACCTTGCCAATGTACATACTGCTCTTCACGGTTCCATCCAAAATCAATCTTTACCTTACAACGTACCATGTCTCCTTCCGGCATTTCGGGCAACAACGGACCACTTAAACGGGCTATGCATTTCCGATTCTTGACAATGTCTATGTAATCGATGCAACTGCCGCCTTCCACATTCAAATAAATACGGCGACTGTTACCCCGTACCACATCGCCCGGAAAAGCGTCGTTCAGACGAAAATCTATATTGATCTTATCACCGGTAGCGCAACAAACGTGACGGTTTTTCATTGCATCCCAGATCTTATCACGGGTCAATGACTCTGCCAGTACACCTATACGCCCATCGCCATAACTGCCCGGATATCCGGCGTGCTGATCTGTAGAGCCCATAATACCGAATTTCTTGCCTTGCTCCAATCCACACTGAATTGTACCTTCCCATTGGCGAGGTCCCATATCGTGCAGATAATTATAATCACCCTGATCGCTCTCAGCCAATCCGTGGCGGGAATACATCTCTACGAACGGAGTCTGGTCTCCTTCCGTAAAGAAGTTCCAGTTATATCCGCGATAGCCCGTCTGGTAACCCATGTGATGCGGAGTTATAAATACTTTATGTCCGCGGGCTTTTTGTTTCCAGTCTTCAATGGAGGTACATTCCACCAACGGCGCATCCAGGTCATAGTTCAGGGCCACATGATCTCCATGTTCCATGCTGTGTGCCTCATAACCTACAAAGGCAAGAAATTCTCCTTCCTTATTGTATTCATTGGTCATGGCTACGTATTTCTCATAGCCTCCCTCGCGCAAACGCTTGAAAGCACCGGTATGATAATCAATCACCCACTTCAGGCGAGGATCATCTGCCCCGGGTATGTCAGGCCACATGGCATGTGGAGTGACAGATACAAAATCCAATTGCCCCTTGGCGGCTTCGAACGCAGAACGCATGTCGCCATGACCGTAGGTTATGTTACAGTGGTTATGCAAGTCTCCCCAGAAATATTTCAGATTACTGGCAGAGGGCATAATTTTTTTTCCTGCGGCAGTTCCGCGTTGGCATGCGGACAATAAGCTACCGGAAACTGCTAATCCGAGGAAGGACCAGCTTGTATTTTTTAAAAAACTTCTTCTATTCATGGTATTCATTTAGATTATCTATTTTTCATCAATCGTCTGTCACCTTTGAACAGCTCATTTACCTTTTCATCCGGATCATCATCCTTATACTGCTTTTGGGTTTCTTTCAGCAGTGACATCAGTTCTGTCCGCTTGTCGGCATACTCTGGTTTGTCAAACACATTATTCAATTCATTCGGATCATTCTTCAAATCGTACATTTCCCATTCGTCCACATCATTATAGAAGTGAATCAGTTTAAAATCAGTTGTACGAATACCATAATGTCTTTTAACCGAATGTTCCGCCGGATACTCATAATAGTGGTAATAGGCGGCTTTTCTCCAGTCTGCCGGTACTTTTCCCTCATTATCCAAAATCGGTTTGAGCGACCGGCCTTGAATATCGGCGGGTATGTCTACTCCGGCAAAATCCAGCAAAGTGGGAGCAAAATCCACATTCATGGCAATGGCATTCGAAACACTTCCGCTCTTGATAGCCTTCGGGTAGCGGATGACCAGTGGCATACGCTGACATTCCTCATACATGAAGCGTTTATCGAACCAACCATGTTCGCCCAGGAAGAAACCCTGATCCGAAGTGTAGATAATGATTGTATTGTCCAACTCACCGATTTTTTCCAGATAACTGAGTAACCGCCCTATATTTTCATCCACAGCAACAATTGTAGCCAGGTAATCCCGCATATATTGCTGATACTTCCAGCTGATCAACTCTTTACCTTCCAGTTTACCACTGCGATACTCGGCAATGCGCTGGGCATATACTGAATCCCATTTATTCTGCACATCAGCCGGCATACGTTTGTAGACCTGATAGAGGCGATTGGTCGTGTCTTTCAACATTTCTTCACGAGTCAGCAGTTTCAGGTCCCAATCATTGGTCAATGTATGTTCAATAGACATATCCTGTTCCCTGGCAGCGGAACCTCTTCCTTCATACGTATCGAAGAGTGTGGCCGGTTCAGGAAAAACGGTATTATTGAACATACCCAAGTGGCGGGGGGCAGGCATCCAGTTACGATGCGGAGCTTTCTGATGGTACATCATGCAGAAAGGCTTACTTTTATCTCTGTGTTCCAGATACTCGATGGCCTTATCCGTGATAATATCGGTAGCATAGCCCTGTTCTACAATCTGCTTTCCGTTCTCATTGAAATCGGGATTATAATAATCCCCTTGTTCATGTTGTCCGGTCAAGATGCACCAATAATCAAATCCCTGAGGTTCAGTAATCAGATGCCATTTACCGATAATCGAAGTTTGGTAGCCTGCCGACTGTAATAATTTGGGAAAGGTCTGTTGGTTGCCGTCGAAAGTACTGGCATTATCAGTGAATCCATTGATGTGGCTGAATTTGCCCGTCAAGATACAAGCTCTTGACGGACCGGATAAAGCATTGACCGCATAGCAATTGTCCATACGAATACCTTCATTGGCAATCCGATCCATATTGGGAGTTTGCAAGAGGCGTCCACCGTAGCATGACATAGCCTGCGTAGTATGGTCGTCTGTCATCATAAAGATAATGTTCGGACGTTTCACCTCCTCTTTGGCCTTATTGGAGCTGCAAGCGGAGACTCCGATGGCAGTGAGAGGCAAAAATAAGTATGATAAGCGATTCATAATAAAAGTCTTCTTATAGTTTATACTCCAATTGACGTTTCTTTCCATCAACAGATATTTCTATCTTCACTCCATTCTCATCAAACTTCTTATTCAGGAATTTAGCCTTGAATGCAGGAAAAGAAGCGGTATTTTTCGAAGGATAGATAATGGTTATGTAGCGTACAGCTTCCGAATCCTTTTTGTCCACATCAAAAGAAACCGAAGTGCGGGGTACACGTACGCGATAAGCAGTTGAACGCCATCCTTCTTTTTCTCTTATCGAAGCTTTCTTTTCGGCAAAGCATTGTAGCTTCATATTGCTTGGCCCGTCATAAGCGGTGGTCAGAATATGGTTCTTTCCATCCACATTTACAGTACCTTCACATAAATGATAGTTCAGATTCACTGTTCCTTTTGCATCTCCCACAGCCTCATCGACAATGACAAAATAAGATTGGTCTACAAAGAAGACAGAACGTCTGTGCTTCAAACCCTCATAATGAGGATTCTCTGTCACCAGGATTTGTTCATTACCTTCGGGTTGCCAAAGTTTAGTAACGGATTGTGTGGTCTGCAAGTTTTTCTCATCCAGTGTCAGGGTATTATGTGAACTTGTCCGGCGGAACCAGTTGCGAAGTTTCATCACTTCATCATCACCGGCATAGACGTATGAACCGCTATCCGGAAAGAGATTCCGACCATTGAACCAAAGCTCAAAAGTTCCGTTATCCGGTTGACAGTGCCACTCACCTTTGGGACCGGCCTTTACCACCATTACAGTAGCATCTTGTTTCCAGCCATTTCTGAAAGTAAAGAAACCGGAAGTCAGGGCTCCGTGAGAAAGGTTGGGTAGGGGGGAACCTTCACGACCTTCAGTAGCATAATAACGAATCCAGTCGCAATCCGGAAACAGTTTGAGCCAGTCTTGATAATTGCGGACTTCTGCCGGGCGGTCTCCCAGTTTCGCATCACTGAAACAAGGATTACTGTAATCCGGGAAACAGATATTAGAGTAGAACTCAATCATATTTTTCACAGTATTCACGTATTCGGCAGGAAATTCCTGACGGAAACCATTGACGTCTGCCATACGCAGGGCCTTGCAGAAGATATTGATTGCCGCCAAATGATAGTGCGGGTCCAGTTCATATTGACCGCCGTCCGGGTAAACCTGTTTTTTTATTTCACGGTTCAAAATGCTTATCCCACTCTCTCTCCATCCGGTTGCCTCTTTAAATTCAGGGAAAAATGCGCCTGCATACACCATACGCTGTGCTTCGAACAACAGATGGTTGCCTTGATCGGAGTAATTGCCCAGAATGTGTAAGGCATGCCGATGGTAATTAATGAGGAACTCGGTCAGGAACTCCGGAGTAAAAGCCTGTGAGGGAATAAACAGTAGAAATTGCAGTGTCTGATCCTGCAAACGGTTACTCACTTCCAGCGGACGCCATGCAAAGCGTACATTCTCAGCATTTCCTTTTACTTCACCTGCACTAACAAGTTCGTATTCTTCTTTCTCTACGGTTGTCAGAGGATTCTTCTTAATCCAGTCCATATATTGGTATGCCCATTCTTTGGCATATTTCTCATCCCCTGAGATTCTATATGCTTTTCCCATCGGGGTGAACCATTTATGGCGATGCAACTGCCAGCGCAACTCATTGTCCTGTACCGGCCAATATTGCCAGTTGATGTCTTTACCGTAATTATAGGAAGGCTGATATCCTTTGTGCACAAAAAATGTATGTTCCAGGGCATCATCCGCCCATTTTTGTTCTTCCTTTGATATCTTGATATTCTTCAGATTAATATCAGGATGTCCTATGCCGGTGCGTTGGCGGTAATAGTCCAATAAAGCCTGAGCCGCTTTATCCCATTGTTGTTGGGCGCATGCGGCCTTTACTTTCTCCAAACCCGGATAATCCAGGTTCAGTAAATCAAAAGCTTCCTTCCGCAATTGTTGCGCTTCCGCACTTATGGCGACCAGCAAAAGAGCCAGACATAAAAAATACTTTGCTATTTTCATGGTATATTAATTTCGTTTAAAGCGATTTATAATCGAGTCCTTTTACCTGCATATACCGGGCCAATGCTTCCAGGTAATAATAATCGGCATAATTGATAGGAGTATCAATTTCGGAGCCATTGGGCAACGAACCTGTAGAGTGCATCAGGATAAATCCCTGATTCGTACCAACCTTTGCCAAATAAGCATCGGAAGAAAGAGATTTTAGTAGCTTTTCTGCATAATCAAAATATACTTGTCCGTCTTCTACCAACGTGCTGAGTTCTATCAAAGCAGAAGCTGTAACAGAGGCGGCAGATGCATCACGGGGTGTTTCCGGGCTATCCGGTGCATCATAATCCCACAAGGGTATCGCATCTTCAGTCTTTACGCGAGTCATAATCAACGTTGCAATATCTTTGGCTTGCTGCAAGAAGGCTGTATCTTTGGATTCACGGTAGCAAGAGGTATATCCATATACTCCCCAGGCTTGTCCGCGTGCCCATGACGAATCGTCATTTTTTCCCTGATGGGTACATTTCATTTCTACGCTGCCATCATTATTGTAACTGACTACATGATAGGATGAATGATCTGTTCTGAAATGATTCTTCAATGTTGTCTCGGCATGTTTCAATGCGATTTCCTTATACTTGGAATCATTGGTAAGATGGCTTACGTAAAACAGCAGGTCCAGGTTCATCATGTTATCAATGATTACAGGGAAATTCCACTTCCCGAAATCCCAGGAACGAATAGAACCTATGGTCGGATCAAAACGGCTGCATAAGTTATCAGCTGTTTGCACCAATGCCTGACGAACGCTGTCGGCGGGAGCCAAGCGATATGCATTACCATAACTGCAATTCATCATAAATCCGATGTCGTGTGTGCCTTTATAGTCTTTTACGGGATACAAATAATTCGTGAATTTCACGGCATCGTTCTTTAAACCTTCAATACCGGTTAGTTGATACGCATACCACAAGTTTCCGGGGAAAAAACCACTTGTCCAATCATAGATGGAAGAGCAATAGCGACGGGTTCCTATGGCATCCTTCACTGGCTTAATCCGCAAAGAATCCTTAAAGGTTGCAGGATCTCTTTGCAATTGCCGACAGAGAAAATCCATATCATATCCCGTCCAGATGGAACGGGGTAATAAGACTGAATCACCTACATCGGCCACTGTTTCTTCCAATTGCTGTACAGAGGTGTCTATTGCATTTTTCAACCAGCCATACTCTGTATTAGGCTGACTGGATGAACAGCTGGAGAAACCTTGTAATGTAGCAACCGCACAACAAAATAATAAAAATCTTTTCATACAATACATTTTATAAGTAAAGCAGATGGAGAGAGTATGAAACAGATTCTCTCTCCATCACAATTGCCAATTTTATATTTCCCGGATTTATTCGTAACCCGGATTATTCTGGTTATTCAAAGCCGGATTAGCCTGTAATTCTCCCAGTGGTATCGGGAAAAGTTCATGCTGGCCTTTGACGAATTTATCACCGGCTACATACTTGCCTTTCAGTGTTTTGTCCATATTCCCTTGGAAGAACTTCAGTGCGTCGCCCAAGATACCCCAACGCAACAGGTCATATTTGCGCTGACCTTCGAAAGCTAACTCGAAACCACGTTCCCAATAAAGAGCTGTGCGGAACTTGCCGGCAGCGTCTCCATCCTGAATATATGGGAGATCATAAACTTGTGGAGCTTTCATCAGGCTGCTGTAGTTGGCATCGGTTATCGGAGTAGCTTTTGCGCGTTCACGTACCATATTCAGCAGTTTCCAGGCTTCCGGGGTGTTGCCTGTTTCATTATAAGCTTCGGCTGCCATCAATACAACGTCGGCGAAGCGAAGCGGACAATAGTTCACTCCTGTGTTGTTGGGATCTACAAAACCTCCGGGCATCCACTCTCTGCGCCATTTGCCGGGATACCAGTCAGTCAGTTTTGTGTTTTCAACCTTATCATGTTTGCCGGCATTTGCATTCCATTTGTACTGATAGGTACATACCATTACATCTCTGCGTTCATCGCCTTCTTCAAAGAAGTTTTTCCAGGCCGGCAGTACACGGAAGAAAGCATTGGCACGTCCCCATGCATCAGCAGGAGCATTTTTGCCCGGTGCCTCTACCGCTGGTCCGTTATAAGTAGCCCAAGTACCTGCATTGTCCTTGTAGCCGGCTCCTGTAGGATTGAAAGCAATTTCCCACAAACTCTCTTGGGAATTCAAGATGCCTTCTGAATAACCTCTGAATAACTGTTCAAAACCACCTGTATAAAAACCATGGTTGCCTTTGTTCTGGAAGGCGGTCCATTCGGCAATTACAGCGTTAAAGTATTCTTTTCTTTTAGTTTCGTCCGGGCGGGTCAATGTACCGTCTTGCTGCAAGCTGTACCCGGCACGTTGCAGATAAACACGCATCAGCAATGCATGGGCAGCACCTTGTGAAGGAACTTCCGGTGAAAGTGAAGCATTGTCTTTTTGCAGGTTCTCTTTAGCGAAATTCAGGTCAACTATAATCTGGTCATAGATTTCTTCACGACTTACACGACCTTTGAAAGCTTCTTCATATCCGGCAGTATAAGTGGTTTTGAACGGAACATCTCCCCAGTATTTAATTAAATCGAAAGCCAGAAATGCGCGGAGGAAACGTGCCTGAGCCACTAACTCCTTTAAATTGGAATCTTCTTCGTAACCTGTCATCTGCTCAATACCGGCAATGGAAAAATTAGCGCGGTCAATACCCAGGTATTTGTATTCCCATATGGATGCAATCCAAGTATTGGTCGGTTTCACCATGTAGTGGGCAATATCACGACGTGTGTTATCCGTACCTGTTCCTTGAATATAATAGGTATCGTCCGAAGCAGGCATCGCCATTTCATATTGTCCGTAATGCTTGTCTATAGCCAGACAATCGTAAATACCTACTACTGACATTTTTGCCTGGTCCATAGTTTCAAAATAAGTGTCCTTCTCGTAGTAAGAAGTAGGTTTTTCTGTCAGGTCGCAAGAGGTGAATCCTGCTGCAATCAGTGCGCTTAGCGCAATCACTTTATATTTTTTCATTGTATTCTCCATTTGAAGTTCATTAGAAAGCTAAATTAATACCGAAAACAAATGCGCGGCTTCTGGGATAAGCACCAAAGTCAACGCCCGGTGTCAGACCATTTCCCATAGTAGAAACTTCAGGATCGAAGCCGGAATATTTGGTCCAGGTCAGCAGGTTAGAGCCTGTGGCATAAAGACGTAATTTGCTCAATCCGACTTTTCTGATCATCTTCTTCGGGAATGTGTAACCTAAAGTAATGTTACTCAGTTTCAGGAAAGAACCGTCTTCTACAGCCCAAGAGTGAATGTAAGTATCACCTGCTTCGTTATCATAAATGGCGGCTACAGTCTTGCCCTTGTTGATGTCTGCCATCTCCTGGGGATCTGTAATCAAGTCACCTGCCTTATTAACCAATACCCAACGGTGCTTAGAGTCAGCTACTGCCAAAACGTTTTTGTTCTGCAAAGCAGTTTTGGTATTGGTCAGTTTGGTTGCATTGAATACATCGTTACCGATGCTATAGGTAAGGAATATACTCAAATCGAAATCTTTGTAAGTGAAAGTGTTATTGATACCACCGTAAATTTTCGGATAAGCGTTACCAATGACTGTTTTGTCAGCTTCTGTAATTTTATTGTCTTTGCTACCATCTATATTCTTAAACTTCCACATACCCGGTTTTACATTACCTTTTTCACCTGCATACGGAACACCGTCTTTCAGTGTGTAAGTTTTAGTTGCTGCATCGTAATCAAAGTCAGATACTTGGTACAGACCATCTGTTACGTATCCGTACATCTGTCCCAAAGGTTGGTTCACACCGATAATGTGCGTATTCTGGCTGTAACCGAAGTTAGCCTCCCATAACTGCACATCTTCTCCCGTCAGTTTCTTTACAGAATTCTTATTGTGTGACAGAGTGATGGATGTGTTCCAGGTAAAATTCTTATTCGTGATATTGGTTGAGTTGATGGTTAAGTCAATACCTTTGTTTTCTGTTTCACCGGCATTGATAACCATGCTGTTGTAACCGGATGAAGTAGGCAGTTTGGCGTTTAGCAACAAATTGCTACTGCGGTTTATGTAAAATTCAGGAGAAATGGTTAAACGCTGATTGAAGAAACCGAAGTCAAGACCGAAGTTGAAGGTTTTGTTAGCTTCCCACTTCAAGTCAGGGTTAGGAATCTGCTTGGAAACATAACCGGGCTGGGTGGAGTCTCCATTGGGATAAGTAACAGATCCCAATACAGCCAGACTAAGGTAACTGTCGATACGGTTGTTACCCGCCATACCATAGCCCAAACGAACTTTTAAGTCAGAGAAGATATTCAAGTTCTTGATAAACTCTTCTTCTCCCAGGCGCCAAGCTGCTGAAAATGCAGGGAAATAGCCCCATTTGTTATTCTTACCGAATTTGGAAGAACCATCGGCACGAACCGAAGCGGTAAACAAGTATTTATCTTTGAAGCCGTAGTTGAAACGGGCGAAGAAAGAGAGCAATTTATCATCATAGTTTTCGGCAGATTGAACTGCTGTCGGAAGACCCAGTGAGAGGTCAGCCAAACCTATATCGTCATTCGGGAAGTTAGATGCTGCTGCTTTGAAATTACGGTTCCAACGGTCTACATATTCCTGACCTACCATGGCAGTCACGTCATGACCTTTACCCGACCAGTTATAGTTCAATACGTTTGAAGTCTGGAAGCTACCGGTCTCCAGATTTTGAATACTACCATTGATGCTTGAACGTTTTGCTGTGATTGACTTGTCTCCGTAGAAAACATCATTGCGTCGTGTCTGGTAACGCATACCTGTGGTATTACGGAAAGAGAGACCTTTGAAAAGTTTCAAAGTAAAGCCACCGTTAGCCTGGAATGTACGATATTCACGATCATTCGTCTCTTCTGCCGCAGAAAGTAAGGGATTCTGCATTACGTTACCCGAATCATCCAGGAAAATAGGGTCTTCATCTCCCAATAACAGGTCATCAGTTCCGTTGATACCTACTGTGGGGCGGTACTGCAAAATGTGCTGCATCTTATTGAAACGGTCGCCTCCTTCAGAAGTACCCATACCGGTAATTTTCATTTGGTCGTAGCTGATACGGGCGGTGATGTCCAAGCGGTCATTCACTTTATGATTCATGTTGAATGAAATGTTGTGCTTGTTGTTGCCGCTATATACCATGGCACCCTCTTCGTCATAATAAGAATATGCCAGGTTATAATTTAATTTATCAGTACCACCGGAAACGCCTACACGATAGTTTTGTGTAATTGCCGTGCGTCCCAATGTTTCATCTTGCCAGTCCAGCCCTTTACGATTGCCATAGTTTTTTTCAAGGTCACTGTAGTTGCCGTAGATTTCGGTGAACTTTTTGATGTCTTTCTCCCAGTCGTCCGGAGTGGTAGCGTCGTAAACGCGACGTTCATAATCCAACATCGTAAATTCATAAGTAGAAAGTACATCCAGCTTCTTGGCTATTTTCTTGAAACCTACATAACTGTCAAATGTAACAGTCGCTTTTCCGTCTTTACCACCGCTCTTGGTAGTAATAACGACTACACCATTAGCACCACGGGCACCGTAGATAGCTGTAGCAGAAGCATCTTTCAGGATGTCGATTGTTTCAATTTCCGCCGGGTCAAGGGTAGACATACCGTCTTCGCTGGGGAAACCGTCGATGATATACAAAGGTTCGTTACTTTGAGTAATGGAAATACCACCACGAACCCGAACAGAAATGGAAGCTCCGGGAGCACCTTCACTCTGCATAACCTGCACACCTGCCATGCGGCCGGCAAGGGCTTGTGTGATATCACTGGTAGGAACTTTCGAAAGTTCTTTGCTATTAACCGAAGCAACAGAACCGGTCAGGTCCTTACGTTTTACAGTTGCATAACCGATGGCTACAACTTCGTCCAGCAGTACGGCATCTGCCTGCAACGTTACATTAATAACACTCTGATTGTTGACTTTCACTTCCTGGGGAGTCATTCCCACATACGAAAAAACTAATACATCTTTAGATGCATCATTCACTTTCAGCGAATAGTGACCATCTATGTCAGTAACAGTTCCAATACCGGCAGCACCCTTAATAATAACGCTACCTCCAATAACTTCATAACCTTCGCTATCGACTACCTTACCAGTAACTGTCAGACTTTGCGCGTATGCAATCGTACTGACGAAAGCGAGGGAAAACAATAAAATAGATTCTTTTAATTTGAACATAATAAATAAATCTAAGGTTTAACTTTAGAGATCATTTTGTGACGGCAAACTTACTGCAAGCGCAAAAAAAAGTGAGAAAGTATTGTTTTTGATACTCCCAATTTTATGCTTTTTGCATGCTAATATTGTTCACCTTAGAATGTTTTTGTGTAAAATGTGCGCCACAGAGCCCTATGGAAGGGGGGCGCCTTTATTCAATAAAGAAATAATATGCAGGATTGATTGCTGAAAGACCATTGAGGTATCTCCGTATCATGTCCGTACCTCCTCCGTAGTATCTCCGTACCATCTCCGTAGTATCTCCATACTCATAGATACGGACTCAGTACGGAGGAGGTACTGACTTGATACGGAGGTGGCATTTCGTTGCTGGTGAATTTTCAAATTTATAGATTGTTGTCTGTCGGTAGATTTCGCCAGGTCGCAATACTGTAGAAGGAAATTGGGGCTTATTGGGGGAGTCTGGGAAATGCTGCATTTCGAGGCAGAATCCATAGTATTTACCGTACTTTCTATTGCCATGCCCATTCAGATAATCCATGTTGGAACTTGGAATATAAAATTGCATCCCGGGTTCAGTGGTGTATGCTTTTAGTATTCTTCCAGATACAGGTTCGGTGACTGTAGCTACTAATTCCAAAGAATCCGGGTGTTTATTTAGTTTATAATTGATATCATAAGTTTTTCCCATCATCCGTCGGATTTGTTTTTCGGCTGTTCGTGGAGTTCTGAAGTCATACTCCGTTCCTGTAACTGCCTTCAGCTCTCCGGTAGGGACTCCTGT
The DNA here is from genome assembly GCF_000526555.1 of Bacteroides sp. 14(A). NCBI lineage: Bacteria > Pseudomonadati > Bacteroidota > Bacteroidia > Bacteroidales > Bacteroidaceae > Bacteroides > Bacteroides sp. 14(A). The sequence goes on from NZ_JAGH01000001.1 coordinate 768,930, forward strand.
TGAATCTACCGGGGTAATTGAGTCCGCATGCAATGTATAAAGATGGTTCAGTACAGGCTCTTTACAGCCGGTCAGATTGAAGTAGCTGTGATTGGTGAAATTTACAACAGTAGGCTGATCCGTGGTTGCCGTATAATCCAGGATTACTTCATTGCGATCAGTCAGTTTATAAGCGATTGACAGATTCAGGTTGCCGGGAAATCCTCCTTCAAGGTGAGCGCTTTTATAAGAAAAGACAACTATTGCCGTGTCTTTCACTACATAAAAGGTATCCGTTTCGAATACTTGAGTATTGAATCCCCGGCTTCCGCCATGAACAGAATTTCCTTTACTGTTCTTTTCAAGTTGAAAGATCTGGTTATCCAGGCAAAACTCGCCATGCTTGATTCTATTGGCAAATCTGCCTACAGTGGCACCAAATTTAGGATGCTTTCCCAAGTAACTTTCTAAACTATCGAAGCCCAGTACTACTTGTTCGAAGTTCCCCTTTTTGTCGGGTACGGAAACGGACGTTAGCGAGGCGGCAAAGTTGGTGACTTTGATTGTCATTCCATTCCTGTTTGTCAAACAGAAAAGCCGGATGGATGTACCATTTGCCTTAATTTGTGCGACTTCACTGACAGAAGGGGTTAATGATTGGGGTTGTTTACATGCTGCTAACAAGGACAGAACAATGAGTAGTGTCCACATCTTATATTTTCTCATATCTTATTTCTTTCCATATTCGGTAGGCAGACAACCTATATACTTCTTGAAGCGTGCTGCAAAATAAGAAGGAGTATTGTAGCCTACCATAAAACTGATTTCTGAAACATTGTATTTTCCTTCCTGCAAAAGCTGACATGCGCGGTTAAAGCGTATCTTGTGGATAAAGTCGATAGCTGACTTTCCTGTTATTGCTTTTAATTTCAGATGTAGATTAGAACGGCTCATATTCATCTCACGCGCAAATTGCTCTGTAGAAAATTCTACATTGTCCATGTTTCTTTCAATCACTGCAATCGCTTTTCTGAGCAGTTCTTCATCCATCGTGTTATTGGTAAGTTTCTCCGGTTCTATTTCGGTGGTATTGGAATAGTGTTCGAAGATGCGGTGGCGTGTACGCAGCATGTTCATAATCTTTGCTTTCAATATTGCCATCGAGAAAGGTTTGGCTATGTAATCATCTGCTCCTACCTGTAAACCTTCCAATTGATATTTAATATCTGCTTTGGCAGACAGCATATATATTGGAATATGACAGGTGCGTAAGTTTTGTTTTACCAACTTACATAATTTGGCACCATCCATTACGGGCATCATGACATCCGTTACAATCAGGTCAACTTCCTTCTCTTTCAGAATGTCTAATGCCTTTTGCCCATTTTCAGCTTCCAGCATATTGAATAAGCCGGACAATCCATTGACCAGATATTGCCTTAATTCTTTATTGTCTTCCACCACAAGGAGTGTTCCTCGTTTATTTGTATTCTCATTTTCTTCGCTTTCTGTATCGGCTTCTTCTTCATCACCGATATATACGTCGTGCGCATTCGTAGAGTATACCCGTTGATTGTCTGCGTTCTCTTCCCCTCCAAGCAGTTCTTCACGGCTATATACAGATTTATCTTGCGGAAGGTAAATGGAGAAAGTAGAACCTTTTCCGGGTTCACTCTCCAACTCAATTCTTCCATGGTGCAATTCAACCAGCCGTTGTACCAGGGAAAGACCGATACCGCTTCCTTCACGTCCGCTTTCCACTTGATAGAACCGCTCAAAAATCTTCTCCTGTTTTTCTTTGGGAATACCGATACCTGTATCTGTAACTTGCAGTACAAGATCACTTGCTTCCTGATACAGTTTTACCGTAATACTTTCACCTTCTTCGGTATATTTAAAAGCGTTCGACAGTAAGTTGTTAACAATAAGATCCAGATAGTTTTCATCGAATAACAGTTCTTTATCCTGCAATTCCGTATAGAAATTATAGTCTATATCTTTTTTCTTCGACAAACTTTCATAGTTCATGAAGCTATTCAAAACTCTTTTGTAGGCATTGGCACTTACCAGTCTTAGTTCAAAGATTCCCAACTCTGCCCGTCGGTAATCCATTAACTGATTGACGAGATGCAGCAAGCGGTTGGTATTTCTTTGTATATACAGTAACTGTTCATGTTCCCAATGTCCGGATATGCGACTTAGCAATTCTTGCAGTGGTGCTACAATCAGGGTGAGCGGAGTACGTAATTCGTGTGATATATTAACGTAAAAACGGATTTTCATCTGGCTGATTTCTTCCTGTTTCTCCTTGTCCAGTCTTTCCATAAGAATTTCAGCCTGCATACTTTTACGCAACCAGAAATAGCGGACAATGCCAAATACCACTAGCATGAAAGACAGAGCAAACAATGAAAGCGCCCACCAGGTACAGTACCAAACAGGCAGGACGCGAATATGAAGTACAGTCGGTTCCTCATTCCATTTACCGTCATTGTTCGCTGCTTTTATATAAAAAGTATAGTCACCTGCCGGCAAATTAGAGTACGAAACCGGACTGGTATCATTCTGTCTGTACCACTCGTCATTATACCCTTCCAGTTTATAAGCAAAAGTGTTGTGTTTGCCGGCGATATAGTTGGACACTACAAAAGATATGGCGAATGAATTCTGAGAAGAGGATAAGGTGATATGATCTGCATATTCAATCGTTTCACTCAATATTCCCGTTTCGTCGTTGGGAAGGACTTCCTTATTGTAAACAAACAGCTTGTTGATTACCGGTTTAGGAGTATAAGGATTGTCAATCAGTGTTTCCGGACGGAATAATGTAATGCCGTTGACACCTCCGAACAACATGTAACCGTTATCTTGACGACAATAAGATCCGGCATTAAACTGATTTCCCTGTAAACCGTCCAATATAGTAAAGTTACGGAACTTTCCATTTTCCGGATTCAGGCAACTCAAACCTTGATTGGTACTTATCCACAAACGAGCGTAAGCATCTTCCATGATGCCATAAATAACATTACTCGGCAAACCATCTGTCGTGGTATACTGCAATAGCTCCTTACTTCCTTCTTTCATAGCGAAAAGTCCGCTACGTGTCCCGATCCAGATATATCCCGATGTAGATTCATAAAAGCAATTCACAAATGCCTGTTGTAGTATCGGGTCTATATGGAAATCTGTATTGGCCAGGAAATCTGTTCCTATCTGATTATAAACAGATACCCCCATTTCACCTCCTACCCATATACGTCTCCTGGAATCGCGAAACAACAAACGGTTATATTGTTGTAATTTACGCCCATTCTGATCTTTGTCTACAATTGTAAAATTGCGCTTGTCTATATCGAAATGCAGGAGATGTTCCAGTGAAGCAACCCATAATCCTCCGTTCTCATCGGAGATGATAGAATAGATATTATTACTGGGTAAGTTACTGTTCTGGCGATTGAAGTATTCTACCCGTCCCGATTTGCGTTGGAGGGCCATCATGCCTCCGGCATGGGCTCCCACATATACTTTATCATGTTCCTCGTCTACATACACTGTTTTAATATCCTTGAAAGGTACATCCAATGATCCTGATTTAAACAGGTAGTTCTTGTATAATTTTGAGGTGGAATCATAGAAGTTCAATCCGCCATCACTTGTTCCAATCCACAGGTTATGTTCACTGTCTTCTACAATACAACTGACCACATTATTACTAAGTGAATTCAGAAAAGGAACATGCTTGATACGCTGGAAGCGATTACAAAGAGGATGGTAATAGTTCAACCCGCCCCAATAAGTTCCTAACCACATGCCGCCTTGAGAATCTTTAAAAATACTTCTGACAGAATTTTGTGACAGACTTCCTTCCTGTATCTCGGAACTTTTTATAGAAGAGAAATTGTCGGTAGCTTCTTTATAGATATTCAGTCCGCTATAAGTCCCTACCCATAAACGATTTTCCGTATCCAGCTCCAATGAGCGTACATAATTGGAATTTAAACCGGACTGCTCACTTTCATAACGATAGTTTTTCAACTCCTTGGTTTTGGCATCGTACATAAATAGTCCATCCCCTTCGGTTGCCATCCATATCCGGCTGAACATCTGACACAAAATGGCATGTATGCGTATCCCTGCGGGCATACTTACTAATCTTTCCAATTTACCTCCCGATAATGTGTAAGTATATACTCCATCTTCGGCACCTATATAAATGTATTCGCCCTGGCGTACTAAAACGGTTGGTTTCAACAAATGCAGGGAAGGTAAAGTATCGTTTAAGAAGCATTCTTTCTTGATATCGAAAAGTAAAATACCTTCTGCCGTACCCAGCATCAGCCAGTTCTCTTTAATGGGAGCAATGCTGTTGATGGGGACATTGATGCCATTCTTCTTATAGTAGTAATTGGAGAACGAGTTTTTACGACGATTATAAAAGGATAGGCCTTCACGGGTACCCACCCATATCTGATCCGAATCATCGATGGCTATGCACCGGGTTATGTCACTGGCAATACTATTGGGGTTTGTATATTCATGGCGGTATACAGTGAAATTGTAACCATCGTACTTATTCACACCGTCGTACGTGGCAAACCATAAATTTCCTTCTTTATCCTGATTAATTGCGAATATGGTACTGTGTGATAATCCATCTTCCATACCGATGTGAGAGAAGTAAATATCCTCCGTTGTTCCGGCATTCAGCATAAATGGAAATAACCCTCCTAAAAGTACTAACAAAGTTTGTATTATTTTCATAGTCGTATCCTATTACGAGACAAATTAACAAAATAGATTAGCGAAAAAGAATATTTATACGAATTTTCTTTTCCGAACTATTAGGAATTATTCGCAAAGGTACAAAAGAAAATCCAGGAACCGGATTGAATATTCGTCCATCTTTATCGGTTGGCGCTACTTCTATATGTCCGGCTGTACAGGTGATGGATAAAGTGCCTCCATCCTTGTTTATAGATGCTTTTTGGGGAGTTACTTTTACCTCTTCTGCGGGTGATGCGATGACTGGTAGCATCAGATATGTAGCGTCATAGCAGTTGTCTACGTTTATTTCAAGACCTTGCCGGGTGTAGGTATAGTAAATTGTGACAGGAATCTCTCCTTGGACAGGTGCGTTTTGATTTATATCGACCAAATGAGTATTCACGGTAAACCGATAGCCGTTCTTTTCTGTATCACAGATGATATCTGTATTCAGGTCATCCAAATTGCTATATATGGTCCCATTTTGCATAAACTCGATCCGTGGCGTACCTCCCATGATATACTTACGGTTATTACTCTGCATATTAGGCGCTTCAATCAACTGGTATTGGTTCATTGTAGCGGCAAAAACAGGTCCTGCCTCTGTATGCCATAGCATAGCGAGTGCGCCTCCCATCGGATGAGTACCTTTAATTTTATATTCTGCATCATATCCGGTGAATGTAGCACGCCAGGGGCCTTGAGAGATAAGCCAGGTATGGATATCCTTGAAATATTTCAGACCATAGGTTTTATCACGCGGAAGTTCTTGGGAAGAAGTGATATTCAAGGGAGGAAGTTCTAAAAAAGAAGTGATTGCCTTGGCGTGACCGAATGTATGGTGAATGCATGGGGAAATCCCGGAAACCCGATAATGCATGCCACCATAAAGCAGACCTTCGGAAGTAGCCTTTTTCAGTAATTGTATATTACGATGGATTGCTTCTAAATATTCCGGGTGTTGGGCAGCCATTGCATAATAGCCTCCCATAAAACCATCACTGGTGCGTCCGCCCCAATAAGTCCATTTAAAACTACGGGTTCCCCAACTATTGTCCCAGGCACCATCGGGTAACATAAACTCCAGGTGAGTAGCCATTGAACGGTCAACGAGAGTCAGTAAATCAGTGTCCTTTGCCATAAGGGCGTAATATACCATATTCGGCAAGGATTCTTCTACATTATAAAGCAGGTCTACCGGAAGACAGCCGTTTTTTGTCTTTGAACTTATATTGGGACCTTCACCATATAGAAAAGTATCGTTTTCAGTGAAAAAGTTTTTTAGATCGGCAGCTATCTGACGGGCTTCTTTTTGAAAATCAGGCCGGTTGCACATCTCTCCAATGGCATACAATGCATAGGTGGCTGAGGCTGAATAGTTCACATTCATATTCCGCATACCTTCCCGTTTGCGGCTGTATATAAAAGGAGTTGCCAGCATGAACTCACCAGCTTCTATCAGTCTTTGTTTCCAATGGTTCCGGGTAGAATCGTCTAATAAATGCCCATGGTAATGTAATGCTTCATAAAGAGCTATGGAAGCGAAGACTGTTGTACCGTTCCAGTCGGAGACATGTACATCGTTCATCCACGAGCCATTGGGAAGATGCACGTTTTCCATCCAGGCCATCAGGCGTTTGGCAGCAAGAAGGTATTTCTCTTTGTGTGTTTTATCAGCCAGATACATTAAGGGGAGTACGGCATCTCCGATGCGCCCATGCATGCGGGCACAGGCAGGGCACAGCACACCACCATTGAGAGACGGATGTAAATTGTCGCATTGATAAGTCAGGAATGTGTCCATCCACTCCGTTAATAACTTTTCTGATTCAGTGCGTAAAGAATTATCGAATGACAGATTGTTGTTGGTAGCCTCTTGGGCAGATAAGAATAATGCATTTAACAGTAATAGTACTAAGATTAAGCTTCTCATGTTTTTTTTTGATTAGATTATTATTTCAAAAGTAAAGTTTCGCCTCCAGTCTTTTCACCTCTTTTATATAATATCTTATTCACATTCGTCTATGACTAACCGTAATTTTGTTGAATCACTGCTAATATTGTCGAAATATAGCTTATTGAAACAATATTAGCACTCTTTTCGACATAAGAAAACGCTTGTTATTCATAAACGCCCTACTTTAGCCTCAAGAATTTATTATCCTTAATACATACTATTTTATGAGACACTTACCTTTATTTATGTGTACTGCTTTTTGTGGTTTATATTCCTCGCAAACCGAGGCAGCTGACAAAAAAAACGAAAGGCCCAATATCCTTTGGCTAACCTTCGAAGATACCAGTGCTTATGAATTTGGTTGCTATGGCAATGGCGATGTACATACGCCCAATGCAGATAGTTTGGCAGCTCGTGGCATACAATTTATGAATGCATGGTCTGTGGCACCACAAAGTTCGGCAGCTCGTTCATCTCTTATCACCGGATGTTATTCATCAACTTACGGAATGGATATACACCCGGTTTCTTATGATACTCCGGCTGATATATTCTTTCCTCAAAGATTGCGTGAAGCCGGGTATTACTGCACAAACAATAGCAAAACACATTATAACTCTACTACAGATAACAAAAGCTGTTGGGACGAATGTAACAATAAAGCTTCTTACAATAGTACCAAACGTGGAAAGGATCAGCCTTTCTTCGCTGTATATAACACAGTAACTTCACACATGGGACGTATCCGTACTTTCCACACTGATGGACGCAGGGATTATACTCAAGAGGGTATTTTCCCACAACAACTTACTTTACCTTCCTATGTGCCCGATTTGCCGGAAGTGCGGTCGGATTATGCAGGTCATCTGGAAGCGGTACAGGATGTGGATACTTGGTTGGGAATCTTCCTGAAAGATTTAGAAACTAGAGGATTGGAAGACAATACCATCATTTTCTTTTTCAGTGACCATGGCGGTTGCGTGGCGCGTGGTAAAGGTTATCTGTACGAAAGCGGACTGAAAGTTCCTATGATAGCCTACTTTCCTCCTAAATGGCGGCACCTGGCAAATGGAGCAAAAGGTAAAGAAAATGGTTTGGTGAACTTCACCGATCTGGGACCTACTGTACTTAGTTTAGCAGGTGTAAAGCCTCCCAAGAACATGCAAGGAAAGGCGCTTTACGGCAAGTTCGCCAGTAAAGAAAAGCGTGAAGTACAGTTTGCATTGGCAGCCAACCAACTGCATCATTTCATGCCGGTACGCGCTGTTACGGATGGTCGCTTCAAGTATATCCGTAGTTATATTCCTTACCGTCAGTTTGCTCTGCGTAATTATTATCAATGGGGAATGCCATCCAATAAAGCTTGGGACAAACTGGTGCTGGGAGGTCACAATACCAATCCGGACTGGAAGCAGACTTTTGAGCCTCATCCGGCGGAAATGCTGTTTGACCTTGAAAAAGATCCGGATGAATTGCATGATTTATCCGCTATTCCTGAGTATGCGGAAACCTTATATAAAATGCGTCAAGCATTATCCGACCACATTCGTACTACCCATGATTTGGGCTTTTTCCTCCCAAATTCACGTACCGGACATATACTTTATGAGAAAGTACGCAAAGAGAAATATCCCTTGGATGAGCTTTATGGGCTTGTCGAAATTGCGGGAACGGCAACTGTAGCTTCTCTTCCCATGTTGGAGAAAGCTATTGCCAGCCCTCTGCCGGAGATGAGATTCTGGGGGGTAGTAGGATATGCAAATCTTGCCAGAGAGAATCAAATTAATACTTGTCCGCAAGCATTATTGGCACTCTTGCAAGACGAGAATCCTTATATAGCTTCCGAGGCAGCTTATGCGGTTGTTTATCTGGGTAAAGCACAGGAAGGTATTGCCCGCCTTATTACTCCGGCTCAAGAAAAGGACAGGAAAATAGGTTACTCCTCTTTGGAATGTTTATCTTTAGACCCTGAAATGCGCGACTATATCCGTCCGTTTTTGTCTGAACTGAAAGAAGCCGCTGAAAATTTACCGCGTCTTGAAAATGAAGATGCCGGACTTATGGCGCGTGGTATCCTTGTAAACCTGGGTGAAATGGATATTAAAGATCTGCATGGCCCCGAAGCCTACAAGAAAGGTTTGAAATTAAACTATGGCCGCAGGGCAATGGTACCTCTACCTAATTAGGAGTTGAAGGAGTTATCAGTCTGCTTGCAGGCTGATAACTCCTTCAAATAAGCTCCATCTAACTCTTGATTCGTATACATTATTAAATATCAATTAAAGAATGAGAACCGCAGTATTAATCCCCCTTTGTCTTTGGTCTTTGGTAACAGTAAGTCCGGTCCGTGCACAGTCAGATAACTTAACACCCCTGAAAGAACGCGTAAATGTGCAGGCTGATTCAGCCCGTACAAATCAGATTATTAATGGGTGTTGGGTGGCCGTCGGTACAAATAAACCCCATACCATTCAGTTGGATTATTCCCGTCCTTTCCAAGGCAAACCTTCTTATCGCTTCGAGCTGAAACAGGAAGACAATACTTTGGAAGGCTATGCCCAGGGAGAAACCAAAGGTCGTGCCGAATTGTGTTATTGTTATGCTGTTGCCAATGATTTCCGTAACTATCCGGCAACTGAATACCTTAATGCGCAGAAAATGAAGACTGTATACCATTACGGTAAAGGAAGTTGTCCGCAAGGCTCATCCATGAGTTATACATTCTCTGTTTACATTCCGCGGACTTTGGATAAGGAAGTGTCTACCATCTTTGCACAATGGCATGGTATGCCGAGTCGTACACTTGTTTCCGACCCTGACGGTAAAGTGATGAGACTTAGCGTTGAAGAATTCCTTGAGTTGGAAAAGAGGATGATTTTCAAGAAGAATATAGCCCATGACAAAATAACTAAAATCAATTCCAAAGGAGATACAATCTATAAAGCCGGAAAACCTAATGGCTGGCTGATTGAGCAAGGTGGCTATCCACCTCTTGCTTTCGGCTTTTCACAAGGTTATTTCTATATTAAAGCTAACTCGGACCGCAAATGGCTGACCGATAAAACCGACCGTTGTAATGTAAACCCGGACAAGGCAGAGATTATGAAGCCCGTAACCTCCACTTATAAAGCTTCGACAATAGCTTACAAAATGCCGTTTGATTCCTTTCCGAAAGATTGTTGGATAACCTTCCGGGTGGATATTGACTGGACTCTGTACGGGAAAGAGAAAGAAACCATTCTGAAGCCCGGTCTTCTGGATGTGATTATGTCCTATCAGCAGGCTGGAAAAGAAGTTAAGAAGCATATTGTAAATAAGGAAGAGATATTAATAGGACGCAATGACGAAGAAGGTTATTACTTTAAATTCGGTATCTATCGTGTTGGAAACAGTACTATCCCTGTTCTATACAATCTTGCCGGTTATGAAGAGCATGAAAAAAGCTCCGGGAAATAAGGCTGTGGGCAAGGACTAAATAAAACCTGCACTACTTTCCCTCAACTCTCGAACTTTTTCGTACTTTTGTCGCTTCAAATTGTTATAGATGAATGGGGGCACTCCAGCCGTCTGTTTGTAAATCATAGATTAAGCGTATGTTGACTAAAGTAATCGAACAAGCTAAGATAGACCGTTTTGCCAGGTGGATGGGGCATGCGGAGAGAATAGTAATTGTAGCCCATGTAGCGCCGGATGGCGATGCCATAGGCTCTTCATTGGGATTGTGGCACTTCCTGAATTCACAAGATAAAACGGTAAATGTCATTGTGCCGAATGCCTTCCCCGATTTTCTGAGATGGATGCCGGGCAGCAAAGATGTGTTACTTTACGATCACTACAAAGAATTTGCCGATAAGCTGATATCTGAGGCCGAAATAATCTGTTGTCTGGATTTCAACGCTTTGAGTCGTATTGATGCAATGGCAGATGCCGTAAAGGCTGCAAAAGGGAAAAAAATATTGATAGACCATCATCTGTATCCCGAAGAATTTTGTGATATTACAATTTCACATCCGAATATATCTTCCACTTCCGAACTGGTGTTCCGTCTGATATGCCGTATGGGTTATTTCAATGAAATTACCAAAGCGGGAGCAGAGTGTATTTATACCGGTATGATGACCGATACGGGTGGCTTTACCTATAATTCCAATAACCGGGAAATCTATTTTATCATCAGCGAGTTGCTTTCCAAGGGCATCGATAAAGATGATATTTACAGGAAAGTCTATAATACTTACTCTGAGAGTCGTTTGCGGTTGATGGGATATGTGCTTTCGCAAATGAAGGTGTATCCTGATTATCATGCAGCCTTGATTTCGTTGACCAGAAACGAACAGGGACGCTTTGATTATATCCGGGGTGACAGTGAAGGATTTGTAAATATTCCCCTGAGTATAAAGGATGTGGTATTTTCCTGTTTCTTACGTGAAGATACGGAGAAGCCAATGATTAAAGTTTCGTTGCGTTCGGTAGGCACATTTCCCTGTAATCAATTGGCTGCCGAATTCTTCAATGGAGGTGGACACTTGAATGCTTCCGGTGGTGAATTCTATGGTACAATGGATGAAGCAAAGAAAGTTTTGGAGCGTGCTTTAGAGAAGTTTAAGCCTTTACTGAATGCGAAAGGATAAAAAAAGAGGGGCACAAAGGTTAAAAGATACGAAGTTTCCTCGTAGAGCTTTCAACTTTCAACGAAATCGAATACTTTTGTACGGAATTACTAAATAACAGATAATGAAGAAACTTACATTATTCTTTTTGTCCTTGCTGGCATGTGGATTGGCTTTCCAGGCTTGTGATAATACCAAGACTTATGCAGAAATGCTGGAGGACGAAAAAGATGCTATAAAGGCATTTATACGGGACAGTAGTATCACTGTTATATCTCAGACTGAATTTTACAGAAACGACTCGACTACGGATGTGAACAAGAATGAATATGTACAGCTTGCCAGTGGTGTATATATGCAGATCATAAATAAGGGTTCCACTAATTTGGCTGATACGGTAAAGGCGAATGATCAGATTCTGGTTCGCTTCTCAGAATATAGCCTTATGGATAAAGTGGTAACTGTGTCCAATCTGGATTATGCAGAAGTAGTCGATGAATTTAACTATAGAGTAACAAGTTCTTCTATTGCCGGTCAGTTTACACAAGGATTTATGCTCTCTTATTATGGAACTTCTGTGCCTGCCGGTTGGTTGGTGCCGTTGGCGTATGTGCGTGATGGCGCATGCGTTAAACTGATTGTTCCTTCTAAAATGGGACATAGCTCGGCTATGCAATCTGTATACCCTTATTATTACTATATTCAGAAATATCAAATCTATAAATAATTATAGTATAACCAACAATCTTTAAATCATTAACCTAATGACTCTAATCAAATCTATCTCTGGAATCCGCGGAACCATTGGCGGAGGAGCGGGTGTGGGCTTGAATCCGCTTGACATTGTGAAATTCACATCAGCGTATGCCACACTTATTCGCAAAACGTGCACGGTAAAAAGCAACAAAATTGTAGTAGGACGCGACGCCCGTATTTCGGGTGAAATGGTGAAGAATGTAGTAGTAGGTACTCTGATGGGTATGGGCTGGGATGTAATCGACATTGATTTGGCTTCCACTCCGACTACTGAATTGGCTGTAACCATGGAAGGTGCCAGTGGCGGTATTATCCTGACAGCATCGCACAACCCCAAACAATGGAACGCTCTGAAATTGCTGAATGAACGTGGCGAATTTCTGAATGCAGCCGAAGGCAATGAAGTACTTCGTATTGCTGAGGCAGAAGAATTTGAATTTGCTGATGTAGACCATCTGGGCTCGTATCGCAAGGATCTGACTTATAATCAAAAACATATAGATAGTGTGCTGGCGCTCAACCTGGTAGATGTAGAAGCTATCAGAAAAGCGAATTTCCGCGTGGCTATTGACTGTGTAAACTCGGTGGGTGGTATTATTCTGCCGGAATTGTTGAAACAACTGGGTGTGCAGCATATAGAGAAGCTCTACTGTGAGCCGACAGGTGACTTCCAACACAATCCTGAACCGCTTGAAAAGAACCTGGGTGACATAATGAACCTGATGAAGGGTGGTAAAGCGGATGTGGCTTTTGTTGTTGACCCTGACGTGGACCGTCTGGCAATGATTTGCGAAGATGGAAAGATGTATGGTGAAGAATATACGCTGGTAAGTGTGGCTGACTATGTGTTGAAGCATACTCCGGGCAATACGGTTTCTAACTTGAGTTCTACACGTGCGTTGCGCGATGTAACCCGTAAGTATGGTAAGGAATACTTTGCTTCTGCTGTGGGCGAAGTGAACGTAACCACTAAAATGAAGGAAGTAGGCGCTGTAATCGGTGGTGAAGGCAATGGTGGAGTTATTTATCCGGAAAGTCATTACGGTCGCGATGCATTGGTGGGTATTGCTTTGTTCCTGAGCCATCTGGCACATGAGGGTAAGAAAGTGAGTGAACTTCGTGCAACTTACCCGTCTTACTTCATGGCAAAGAACCGTGTAGACCTGACTCCTGAAACGGATGTGGATGCTATTCTGGCTAAGGTGAAAGAGCTTTATAAGGATGAAGAAATCAATGACATCGATGGAGTGAAAATAGATTTTGCTGATAAGTGGGTACACTTGCGCAAGAGTAACACCGAACCGATTATTCGCGTGTATAGCGAAGCTTCCACACCGGAAGAAGCAGAAGAAATCGGGCAGAAGATTATGAAGGTAATTGAAGATCTGGCGAAGTAAAAGCTGTCAAGAGCAGATTTATAAATATTCAACAAATGGGAGGCTTTGGTCTCCCATTTGTGTTTCAGGAACAGATGGTCTGTTTACCCCGGGCACATCATCCGTTTCCGCAAGGGCGGTCTTTTTATTTTAATGAGAGTACTTTGTCAATCTCCCCTTCAAAGTTTGGAGTGAATATCCCTTTGCCTAAATTCTCTTTAATTTCTTCTATCGTCCAGAAACGTCCGCCATCCAGCTCATCACTGGGGAGTATCTCACCATCGTATATGGTCTTGTGCACAAAGACGAGTTCTTTTTCGCGTGCGGACTCGAATACATAATGCGTAACCGTTTCAGGCGTAAAGTCCGTGATGCCCAGTTCTTCGCGCACTTCGCGCTTCAGAGCCATCTCTACGCTTTCGCCCAAATCCACATGTCCTCCTACGGATGTATCCCACTTCCCCGGTTGGATATCTTTCCATTCGGGACGTTTCTGCATATACAATTCACCTTTGGAATTGAAAACATGAAGGTGAATTACCGGATGCAATAGTTTGCTGCCATTGTGACATTCGCCACGGGTAGCGGCGCCTGTAATATTTCCCTGTTCATCGACAAGAGGAAACATTTCCTGGTTATTATCGCTATTCATTATCATAAATCATTTTTGGTGAATCCTTTCACGGTAACACGTCCGGGATTGGATTGGTTAAGTTGTAGTTTGAGAGATATTTCTGCAATGGCATTGAAAAGGCTTTCATGATCTTGTTCGTTACTGTCCAAATCTTCGGCTATCTCGGATAGTTGTACTTTTATTTGTTCTAATTCATCCTTTACGGAAAGACTGCTTTCTTTGCATGCGAAAACAAGTTGGCGCATCCGCGTAAATGTTCGCATTATATTGATATTGATTTGAATGGCAAGCGGGCTACGCAGAACAGATGAAAGCATTGATACACCATTTTCTGTAAAAGCAAATATGTTTGTAGAGCCAACATTATATTCAGGGGATATCACATTTTGTGATACCCCTATGTGTATCAGATTGTTAGCTTCTTCTTTGGTGAGCATAAACATAAAATCCTCAGGAAATCTTTCAATATTTCGTCTTACTGCCTGTTTTAATGTTCTTGTTTCTATTCCATAGAGTTCTGCTAAGTCAAAGTCCAACATGACTTTTGTGCCACGCACTTCGTATATCTTATTTTCAATTAATATTAGTTCGTCGTTCATGATTAGGTATTTTAATTTGTATATACAGGTTACGGTATTAATAATGAAGAATCCCCATAACTTAGAAAACGGAAATCATGGTTTAATGCAAAGTCATATATGTTTCGCCAATTGCCTTTTACAAAGGCGGAGACGAGTAATAGTAAGGTGCTTTGTGGTTGATGGAAATTAGTGACCATGGTATTTACAATCTTGTAGTCGTAGCCCGGTGCAATAATAATTTGCGTACTGGTGTGCAACGCTTCCATATCATGGCGGTTCAAGTAATCGAGAATGGCCTGCAACGCTTTTACAGATGTGATACTTGCAGTCTCTTCAGCTGTCTCATAAGGCTGCCATTGATGAACATGAAGTTCTTCTTCTGTTGCATTCGGATTTTTCAGAAGGGTGACACCGATATGATAGAGACTTTCCAGTGTTCGTACGGAGGTAGTACCTACGGCAATTGCTTTTCCGTTGTGGGCAATCAGATTTTCAATTGTCCCGCGAGAAACAGATATATATTCGGTATGCATCTCATGTCCTTCGATTTCTGCGCTCTTTACAGGTTTGAAAGTTCCAGCGCCTACGTGCAATGTCAATTCCTCCAAATCTACTCCTTTTTCTTTTAATGCGTTCAATACACGGGGAGTAAAGTGCAACCCGGCGGTCGGAGCGGCTACTGAACCTTTTATTTTAGAATAGACAGTCTGATAAGTTTCCTTATCACTTTCTTGTGTATCCCGATTCAGATAAGGCGGAATGGGAAGTTCACCGAATACTTCAAGGATATCAGCAAAAGTTATCTCCGGATTATCCCAACGGAAATCTACCCAATGGCTGGTGCCGTGGCATTCACCACGGGTAGCAGTCAAAGTAATCGGTTGCTCTTTTACAGTCATTTCCCGTTTCAGCGTACCTTCTTTCCATTTCTTCAGATTACCGATCATACAAAGCCAGGCGGCATGTTCGGTTTGCTGGAAATTAAGCACATAATCGTTCGGCTCAATCGGTTCCAGACAAAAGACTTCAATGAGAGCGCCGGTTTCTTTACGGAAGTGCAGGCGTGCCTGTATCACTTTTGTATTATTGAATATCATCAGACTTCCCGTCGGGAGATAGGATGGAAGTGAAGTAAAGCGGTCTTCGGATACTTCACCATGGCGGTAGACCAGGAGTTTGGACTGATCGCGCACTGGTAGAGGGAATTTTGCGATACGTTCATCCGGTAACGGATAGTTAAATTCACTGATACGGATATGTTTTGGATCTTCTTTCATGATAAACTTCTTTACGGGCTGCAAAGGTACGGATATTTATTCTCTTTTTTCTATCTTTTTTTATTGAGTTGCCGTATCTTTGTAGAGCGATTGGGCTTTCGAACTTCAATCGTAAATTCTAATTCGTCAAATACTTAAATAGAAAGAAGATGAAAATAGGTGATAAAGTACGCTTCCTGAATGAGATCGGGGGTGGTATTGTGACGGGATTTCGGGGAAAGGATATTGTGTTGGTAGAAGATGCCGATGGATTTGATATCCCGATGCCCATACGTGAGTGTGTGGTGATTGATACGGATGATTATAATATGACGAGACCGGTGCCGAAAGCTACTCCGAAGAAAGTAGAAGAGAAGCCGGTGCGATCTTCTATTTCCCATCCTGTACAGGAAGAAAAAGAAATGGGACATTTGTCTAAGCCTCAAGTTTCTGCTTTTCGTCAGCCGGAAATGCGTGGTGGGGATGTGCTGAATGTTTTTCTGGCTTTCGTTCCGGAAGATATCAAAGCAGTCAGCACGACCCCTTTTGAAGCTTATCTGGTGAATGACAGTAACTATTATTTGTATTATACCTATCTCTGTGCTGAAGGAAAAGCATGGGAGGTCCGTTCCAATGGAGTAGTAGAGCCGAATACAAAATTCTTGCTGGAAGAATTTGAAAAAGCAGAATTGAATGATCGTGAACACGTAGCTGTGCAATTTATTGCTTTTAAGGAAGGGCGTTCGTTTGCTATGAAGCCGGCAGTAAGCGTGGAACTCCGTATTGATACGGTGAAGTTCTATAAATTGCATACATTCCAGGAGTCGGAGTTCTTTGAAACGCCTGCATTGATTTACGATATAGTAAAGGATGATGTTCCCACTAAACAAGTGTATGTTTCTGCTGAAGAATTGCAATCAGCTTTGTTTAAGAAAACAGTGGTAGACAAACCCAAATCTCAGCCGATTGTGAAACGTGGCGGACAAAGTGGCATTATTGAGATAGACCTTCATATTGGTGAATTGCTGGATGATACTCATGGAATGAGCAACAGTGAGATACTGAATTATCAGCTGGATAAATTCCGTGAAGTGCTGGAACAGTATAAGAATAAACGTGAACAGCGTATTGTCTTTATCCACGGAAAAGGTGACGGTGTACTTCGTAAAGCGTTGCTGGATGAACTGAAACGTAAATATCCTACTTTCCGGCATCAGGATGCCTCTTTCCAGGAATATGGTTTCGGGGCAACGATGATAACGATTAAATAGTTACAAGCCACAAAAGCTACAAGCTACAAGTTGCTGCGCTATTATTCTGCATAGCACTCGTAGCTTGTAGCCTGTACTCGTAGCTATTATATTTTCTTTCCCAAAGGAATAGAAAGTCCGATAAAGGCATTCACATGTTTGGAGTTATTTCCAAAATACATATAGTCAGTACCCAGCATCAAAGGACCTATCTTGAAAGCAATACCGAATGTTTCGCCACCTTGTAACATGGAATAGCTCAACGTAGTATTAATCAAAGTATTGGGACGATAATTGGCGGAGAATGTCAATTCAGAATACGTTTTTAACTGGCCGAAACGGGTTGTTGATAATAATCCTAATCCCAGTTTGTTGTTCAGTAATCCGTATTCACCTCCGATAACCATAGTCGGTGATAAGGAGGTGGTGCGCGATTTGTTTTCCTTCTTCTTCAAACCGAATAAATCAAAGTCTAAAACATCATCGCTATAGTTATCCCTATTTATGGTTGTATTCTTATCTGATTCAGCTACTTGTGAGTTTGATTTACCCCAAGAAATAAATCCTAAATCAAGAATAGCGGCAGAGACATTTAGATTCTTCATTATCTGGTAACTTGCTCCCAAGTCAAGACCTGCCCCATAACCGCTGATACCAAAACTATTATAGTCCAGATCAGTGATATAACCATTCTCTTCTTCAAGTTCCAAACCTTTGGCTGAAGCCTCCATATAAGCATCCGCCTTTAGCTGAAATTCGGAATCATATCCGGTTCCCTTTCCAGACATCTGAATCTGATTAATTTTCAGATTTATATTTCCTGCACCTAATAAAAGTTTGGCTTTACCGCCTACGGTTAAGCGCTCGTTGATGGCACGTGAATATCCTGCTCCGACTTCTATGTAAGCGTTCAAACGTAGTTTTTCATTGCGGATATCAAAACTCTCACCGCTCCAGCTGAAATTATCAGCGTCTGTTGCGCGCAGGTAGTCGAACATGGTTTTAGGAATAGTGGCGTCCACATCAGCCCGTGCCCCTACATTGAATGACCAGAAACCTTTTCCTTTATAGAATCCGAAAGATATAACATCTGTATTTGCACTGATATTCACTTCATTCATTCCTTTCAGGCGATTGTAGAACTTGTCGTTGTTATAAAATTCACCGTCGGAATCGAAAACGTCGATGACATCTTGTATACCAAGTGAGTTAGTGGCTACTTCGGCATTCACGGAACCGATGCCGGGGAGATTGACATAACCACGTTTGGGTTGCAACGCCGGATTTAACTGAATGCGGGTACTGCTACCTTCCATAAAATAGGATGAACGCAAGTATTGCGCCTGCATAGCGGTGGGGAGAAGAAAGGAGATACAAATCCCCAAAAGTATAAGCTTTCTCATTGTGTCTCGTAATTTGTGGGTTACTGTTAATGATTACTTCAATTTGTTTATGCAAAGTTAAAATAAGTATTTGTGATACCCAAATTATATAATAAGTAAAAACAGGATAAATAAATATCTTAGCGGATAAGTGGTCTTAAAATTGTACTAAATGGGAAAAACTATTATATTTGTAGCAATGCATGAAGGATATCTTTATTCTTTATATAAATGTCAATAGCTATGAACACGATATATGGCAAAATTCTGTGGAGAACTTCTCTTCCGGTTCTCTTACTACTATTCTTAGCTGTTTCGTGTAAACAGTCTGAGCAGCATTCCTCTTGGGAGAAAAAATACGACTCTTTTTATCGTTCGGTTACAGACTCTTTGACCACTCATCCACAACAGATACGTGCGCTGGCAAAGCAAAAGATGGAGATGTCGACTGATAGTCTGGAATGGTATTATTACTCTGCTATAGTATTAAAAACGTATATGTTCACTTCGGATGTGGACTCAGCTCGCTATTTAATAAAACGGATAGAAGACTTTTGTGCCCGTGAACAATCTTCACCCTATCTTGCTGATTTACGCTCGGAATATCTGAATACAAAAGGTAATATTTATGTGCGTGTAGGCGCTATGGATTCGGCTATTGTCTGCTTTACAGATTCTTACAAACAACGTTTGCAGGGAATGAAGACAGAATCAGTCCCGGATATTCTTATCAATCTGGCTGATGCATGCAGCCGACAGGGAAAATATGACGTAAGTGCATTTTGGTATCGTAAAGCGCTGCAAATCGGAGATTCTTTAGGAATATCGGAGGGGCGTCGTCATCCTGTTTATTATGGGCTGGCTCAGGTGTATATGGCTTTACACGACTTTGATCAGTGCGACTATTACTATAATCTGGCAGGGATGTTTTATGATAAAATGCTTCCTTACGAGAAATATATCTATTTGAATAATCGTGGTAATTCATATTATTATCGTGAGGATTATCCGGAAGCTTTAAAATATTTCAAGAAAGGTTTCTCGTTGGCGGTTTCTCATCCCGATATGGGCTTTGAGAAAAACCTGTGCATGGTGAATCTGGGGGATGTCTATCTGCAAATGAATGAACCTGACTCAGCGGCTAAATATATCAATGAATGCCAACCCTTTTTTCGGAAAATAGGGGCAGCAGGAGCGCTTTATTATATTGATACCCAACGCATCGGTCTGGCTCTGGAGCGAAATGATATGGCAACCGTAAGGAATCTGCTAAGTAAGGCTACCAATCCGAATCATATAGAGCCGGACATGCTGCATATCCGTAATAAGTATTTGCAGGAGTTTTACGAGAAGACGGCAGATTATAAAAATGCTTTCTTTTATCAGAAAGAAAACAGCCGGCTGGACGATTCTATCCGTAATGAACATGTAAGAATGCGTACGGCCGATATGTCATTGAGATATCAACAGGACTCTACACTGTTGGCAAAGAACATATTGATTGAGCAGCAGAAGGTAGAGATGTTAAAGTTGCACGAGGGACGTTTCTTCTGGATTGGAGTTTGCGTTTTGGTATTGGTTATTGCTTGTTTCATCTATCTGTATGAAAAGAAAAGACGGGCTCTTCTGCTCGCGCAAAGTCAGCGTACCATATCTTCTTTACGTTTGGAGAATATACGTAACAGAATGTCACCGCATTTTATTTTCAATGTGCTGAACCAGGAAATGGGCAGTCGGGAAGGGGAGAATAAAAAAGAGCTCTCCTCATTAGTGAAACTAATGCGACGGAATTTGGAATTAGCTGAGCAAATGTGTGTTACCTTAAAAGAAGAATTAGGTTTTGTGCAAACCTACATTGATCTTCAACGCCGTTCTTTGGGACCGGAATTTAAGGTGACTATTGAAGTTGGTGAAGATGTAGACACCAATCAGTTGCTTCTGCCTTCCATGTTAATACAGATACCGGTGGAGAATGCCATCAAGCACGCTCTTCGGGGTAAAGAAGGTGAACGGCGCCTTTGGATTGATGTTCATCGTTCCGGTACTTATATTTGTGTCCGGATTACGGATAACGGGGGCGGGTTCAAACTGAACAGTGCTAACAGAGGGACAGGGACCGGAATGAAGGTAATCATGCAAACTATTCAGATTTTGAATGCTAAGAATAAGGAAATGATTGAAACTTCGGTACACAATATTCCTTTGCCGGATGGCGAGACCGGATGTGAAGTAAGTTTTCATTTACCGTTGAATTATGATTATTCAGTTTAATGATTTTTGAATAATCCTCAATTTTGATTGGATATCCGTTGTTTTGATCGAATATCCTAAAAATGGCATATTCTGATTTTTTTAATTGCTTTCAGTTCTTTAATTTCGCAGAAACAAGAGAGGTATGGACAGGTATAAGGTTACAATAGTAGATGACGATGAGTTGTCCTTGGATAATCTGGTATTCGGGTTACAGAAATTTGAAAACTTTCATTTAGAAGGTACTGCACGCAATGGAGTATCCGGGAAGAAACTGATAGCTAAAGTGCGTCCCGATTTGCTCTTTTTAGATGTAGAGCTACCTGATATGAGGGGGATGGATTTGTTGGATAGTATTCGCGAATCTCTGACTTGGGGCATGAAAGTCGTTTTTTATACTGCATACGATAAATACATGATGTCAGCCATTCGTCAATCTGCTTTTGATTATTTGTTGAAACCTTTTGAGGACAAAGATCTGGAACTTATAATTTCCCGATTTATGGAAAGAATAGAATTAGAACGGAAAGCTGCATTTTTTCCTGCGGCATTAGCAAACACTAGTCAGACATTTATGGTGTTTACTCCGACAAATGACATGCGGGCATTACGGCCTGCCGAAATTGGATATTTCCGGTATTGCTCTGAACGGAAACAGTGGGAGGCGGTGTTGAGTGGACAAACGCCGTTACCTCTGAAGAAGAGTACCACGGCCGATCAGATAGTGAGATATGCTCCTTGTTTTGTGCAGATTCATCAGTCTTTCATAATCAATATTGATTATCTGATGATTATCAAGGATGGTAAATGTGTGTTGTATCCGCCATTTGAGAATGTAGATGAGCTGCTGGTCTCTAAGAAATATAAAAAGGAGCTACAAGACAGATATTGTTTGTAAATGAAATATATATTGGTTAGGGAGTCGACACTTGAATAGTGTTGATAAAGGAAAGAGGGCACAAAACGTGATGTTCAGTGCCCTCTCTTATTATTTCACTTCGATACCTTTATTCTGCAAAGTGACATTCAATACTTTCGCATAATCAGCGTATTGCTTGTCAGTAAGCGTTTTCTTCATCAACTTCAAGTTTCCGTACACTGCATTGTGGAGTTTCTTTTCCTGGTCCTTCTTTGCAGTTGTGGCACGTCCCATCTGTGTAGAGAAGTATTCGCAGATGTTTGCTACTTCTTCATGCTGGCCAGCCGACAATTTTAAATATTTACTCAACTTGGTTACGTTGATGTTACCATCCCATTTTGCAGTTGTAGGTTGATTTCCTGCTGCAAATGTCGTAGCAGTCAGACAGACTGCTGTTATTAATGTTAATCCTAAACGTTTCATAATACCTACTTTTAATTTGTTATACCTAAAAACAATTCTAACTCTAAAAATCTAATACCTATTGAAAACAGCTCTAAGCGCTTAGCTTTTTCTTTTTACCTATGCAAATATAGAAATATGTTTTATAACATAAAAGCAAAGAAGAAGGAAAGTGCAGTTTAAGGGAGTATTTCTTGATATAGATCAATTATATGGTATTATTTTGCTTGTTTAAGACCTTATTTGTAATATGAATGTAATATGGTTATCGAACACGGGTGATCATAATGATAGTATTTATCCGGATTTTACCACCATCCCCATTTTTTATCCGGCATATCTATGGTGTATTGAATTTCAGATGAAATACCTACAAAGCCCAATCCGCCTTCTACATTGCTGGGCAGGCTGATAGGTTCCATCAGGGCTTCGTCATAATCTTCGTCATCCATGCAGTTTAAAGCTTTCAGGTAGCGATAATATGTTTCAGGCAAACTGAGCACGCGCACGGTGATATTTTGTTTCAGGTAGCAACGGGTATAATTCAGTGATTGGAGAATATCATAGTTGTCATCGTAAAGTGGGGTGTAAACTTTCAGCGTGGCAGATGAATTGGTGAAACGATTATCTGTGAAGATACTGTATTTGTTTTCAATGTTGGTGGGAAACATTGCATTTTCATCATCATCCGAGCTGGTGACATGTCCGTCGGTCAGGATCACGTCTTCACGGTTGATAAGTTCGGTATATCTATAGTTGACAACTGTGTCTTTCGTTATGGTGTAAATGTAATCTCCATTTTCATCCTTTATATAGTCTCCGTTCTCGTCTTCGTTGGGCGTGTAGATAACGCAGCGGAAGTCTTTGTTATTCACTATCTCCAGACGGTAATAGTTCTTTTCGTTAGGGAGATCCTCTAAGGTGATGCGGTATTGACGATGGGCTCTCATGCTACCCCATTGGCGGATGAGGGCGGTACAGGTGTCCACTTGCAGGCTTTGTAGGGGACGGGGAACAGTTACTTGCGAACTGACATGATACTTTCCGCCTTCCGCTGTGGCTTCCAAGCGAATGTTATCTCCGGGTTGTAAGCGGGCGGTGAGACGGAATATTTTGAAGCGCATACTTTTTAGTAATGCTTCATATTGCCCCTTGTCAAGCTGATTTTGCATATTTCCATAGTATTCTTCGGGAGATATGGCTTGAGGGGATTCAACCTGCTTATCGTTTACGTAGAGGGAAAGCGTTGCTTCATTGATGCGGCCGATGCTGTTTCCTTCACTAAGATGCAGATAAACGAGATTCTCTGTTTGTCCGGCATTGAGCAGGGCATTCATGATAAGCTGCGGATTTTGTTGTCCGGGATTATATGGGATTTCATTTTCACAAGCCATAAAGAGTCCGGCGAAAGCTATATATATAATAAGGTGTAATTTAATTCTTGTTTTCATAATCTGGTATGGCTTTTAAAATTTATAGGTATAAGTCACAGAGGGTATGCAGGGTAATATCGTCAGTTTCTTGATAACAGTCTTCGACTTTTTCTCTGAGTTGTATTGATTACCGTCTCCTTGATATATGCTGTTGTAAAAGTCATTGTAAATCAGATTGTAACCTTGTTCCCATTTGCTGTAAACCAGGTTGGGGTTCATAGCATTGTAGGCATTATAAAGGCTGATGTTCCAGGTACGCATGCCATGCTTGGTTTTCTTGTTGAAGTTGATACCCAAGTTTAGGCGATGACTGGCTGGCAGGCGGTAGTTGTTGCGCCGGGAAATATAAGGAGCAGATTCTATATTGCCTTCGGGACGGATGATAATGGTCTCCCGTTCAGGTACTGTGATGCATCCCCCGGTATTGAATATCCAGGAAGCTCCGACATTGATACGTTCACTGAATTTATGATTCAAACACAGACTGATGGTGTGGCGGCGGTCATATTTATAAGGAAACCATTTACCCTGGCTGATGGCACCATCTTTGAAACGGTGATCGGTCTTTGCCAGCGTATATGCCAGCCAACCGGTAGTCTTTCCCAAAGTCTTTTGTACCATCATTTCCAGACCAAAGGAACGTCCTTCACCCATTTCTACCTTTTCCTCCCAATTAGTGGAAGTGCCGAAAAAGGAAACGCCATCCTGATATTCCAGTATGTGACGCATCTGCTTATAATATCCCTCTATAGAGAACTCCCAGCCAGCCAGACCGGTATAATAGCCTCCAAGAGAGTATTGATTGGCATACATGGGGCGTATGTTTTTGGTAATTGGTACCCAAAGATCCGTAGGCATAGAGAAGGGAGTGGATGAAAGCAAGTGTACATATTGTGCCATGCATGTATAGGATGCCTTGGCGGAGAATCCCTGTCCGAAGTTGTAGCGTGTAGAGAGGCGTGGTTGAATCGAACAGTAGTTCTTTCCTTGTGTAGAGAACAGAGATGCCCTTATACCGGCATTTAGGCTGAGATGACTGTTCAGGTTGAAATTATCTTCAGCATAGAGTGATACCTCTTGTCCTCGTAGTACATGATTATTGCTGGCGGCATAAATTGTTTCTTCCTGTTGCTCCCCGTTTTCCACTTCCTGAGTCTTGGAAGTGGAGATGCCCGGGCGGAAAGTATGGTGGATATATTCTGCTCCAAACTTGATGTGATGTTCCGGAGCGGGTGTAAAATCGAAGTCCATGCGCGCACTCCAGTCACTGATGCCCGAACGGAATTGGGATAAATAGCTATAGCGATCTAATATTTGCCCCCGGTAGGTGCGTGTATCTTCCACATCCTGATTCAATTTCATCAGATAGTTATTGTAGGAAATAGTGGTGTTGCAGAACAACTTACTATTGAATACATAATTCCAGCGGCCATAGGCTATCGTGTTTCCCCAGTTCAGGTGGCTGTCATCTTTATAATAGACTTTAGTGTCGTCGTTGTTCTGATAGTAGTTGTTGCTGTCGGTGGTGTCAAAGTGGTAGTGGTCCTTTCCTTTATAGAAACCGATGAAGAGGCGGCTGCGGTCATTGAATTTATGGTTCACCTTGGCATTGATGTCGTAAAAGTAGTAGTTGTATTTATCGGCGTAATAATCATCTTTATCCACTATGAGGTTTTTGAAGAAGGCGGTGTGCGTGGCACGTGCACTAAGACTGAAAGAAGTGTGTCCTTTCCAGATAGGTCCTTCAAAATGCAGTTTGTCGGTAAGTGTACCTACACTGAGTGCACCGTGGTAATGGTGCATATCTCCGTCGTTGGTGCGTATATCGACAATAGAGGAAAGCCGACCGCCGTAACGGGCGGGAAAGGAACTCTTGTAGAGTGTAGTGTTTTTTATAGCTTCGGGAGTAAATACGGAGAACACCCCCAGAAGATGATCTGCATTATATACCGGAATACCGTCTAGCAATATCAGGTTCTGGTCCGGTCCTCCTCCGCGTACATATAAACCTGAAAAGCCTTCTGTTCCGGCTTGTACACCTGGCATTAACTGAATGGTTTTCAATATATCAGCTTCTCCAAGTACGGCTGGAGTATGTTGAATTTGTGCCATCGGAATTTCATACGCTCCCATGGCGGTGGCTTGGATGCCGGCTTCTTTCTTGTCCGAAAGGACAATCACTTCCGCCAGTTCATTATTGCTGTCCAAGCGGATATTAAGCACGGTGTCTTTGTTTAGCGGGAACGAACTGTGCCGGGTTTCGTACCCTAAATACGAAAAAATCAATTCCGCATCTCCTTCCGGCAAAGTAAGAGTATAGAAACCGAAAGGATTGGTGGCAGTGCCCACACGCTGACGACTAT
This sequence comes from Bacteroides sp. 14(A), assembly GCF_000526555.1. Classification (NCBI taxonomy): domain Bacteria; kingdom Pseudomonadati; phylum Bacteroidota; class Bacteroidia; order Bacteroidales; family Bacteroidaceae; genus Bacteroides; species Bacteroides sp. 14(A). The sequence goes on from NZ_JAGH01000001.1 coordinate 794,845, forward strand.
CGAGGATATTGGCACCAATCAGCGTCTCGGAAGACGCCCCGTCTGTCACGTATCCGCTGATAGTGAACCGACGGCTTGCGGTTTTCTGCGGCACGGGCCGCTTGTTTAGCAAAATATGTTTTCCGGAGATTTCGAAACCTATCGGTTGGTTTTCAAAAGCTTTCCGGAGAATTTCGTTAATAGTAAGGTCTCGGACGGCCAGTGTGATGCGTCCATTCAGACGTACTTCTTCTCCGTATATGAAACTGTACCCGGTTTTTTGTTCCACTTGTTTCACAAACTCCTCCAGTGTCGCATTTTGCAGTTTGATGCTGAAACGCGTTTGTGAAGGATTGGTCTTCTGTAGAACGCAGGTGGCAAATACAATCGTACTTTGTAGTGTACAGGTTGATAGGAGAACCGCTCCCACCAGGAAAAATTTCCTGATGGTGCGGGGTGAACAGATAGAGGATTTCATTCTAGTTTAATTTTTGTGTGATTGTTATTATGTCATTAGTTTTTGTGTATTCAAACTTTTGATTGCGGCAAAGCAGCGAAAGAATTTCTTCCAGCGTTTCGCCATCAGAGAAAGTAGCCGTCATGCGATAGTTCTGTAAGTCAGCGTCTTCAATACGAATGTCTGTGTGGAAAGCATTAGAAAGTTGTCGGACAATCTCTTGTAAAGGAATGCTTTTGAAAAGCAGTGTTCCGTTTCTCCAGATAATCTCTTCGGATGCATTATTTTCGGTATGTAGAGTCAGACTTTTCTTATCCTTATTATATATAGCGCTTTCATTGGGTGAAAGTATCAGGCTTTCTTCTGCTTTACCGATGAGGCTGACAGAAACGGAACCTTCCAACAAGGTTGTTTTCACTTGTGTATCTTCGGGATAGGCTTCGACATTGAAATGTGTACCTAAAACCTGTACTATAATTGCTCCGGCTTCTACTTTGAAAGGATGTGCTGCATCTTTGCTGACTTCGAAATAAGCTTCTCCTTGTAACTGTACTTTCCGGTCTTTTCCTCTGAAACGTTCGGGATAAGTCAGAGAAGAATAGCGGTTCAGTACAATTTCTGTTTGGTCGGGCAGTGTTACGGTACGTGTTTCTGCCAATGTGGATACGGTTTGCAATGGTACCGGGGCGAACATATAATATGCCCACCAGCCCAGTACACAAAGCACGGCGACAGCGGCTGCACCAGCCATTGTGTGCAATGAAAGGATGCGGCGTTGCAGATGCGGCAACCGTTTCTCAAGAAGTATCCAGCTATTGGCTTTCGAGAATCTTCCTCTCGGCGAACGGGTGGAGGTTGCGAGTTTATCGAGTATTCTTTCAAATTCTTGTTCCATGTTCTTCTTCTTTTCTATAAAGACAGGTAAAACGGAAAAACTCCCTATGCCGAAATTACTTTTTTTTCCTACATCCTACACCCGCTATCATTTTTATCTGGTTATCAAATAGATAGGTGGCGTGGGAAGTGGTGTAGGAAGGTGTAGGAAGGTGTAGGAAAGTTGCATCCTACACCGAAAAATAGAAAAAAAGAGCGTTTTTATGTTTGTAATTCACTAATTCACAAGTCCTTAATATGTATTATACAAACTCTGCCTGTATTCATGCAAATATCTCCTTTTAAACTGAATTTTCATCGCAGAAGTTATCACTTCGTAAGAATTGAGGAGTCAGGCTTCATAATCCCATTATATAGAAAGCTGAATGATAGAGGAGAAACTTGATATGCTCCTTCCTTTTTCTCCTAAAGCCTTAATGTTAATGTCATTATGCTATAAGCAAAACCTCGTTTTTCAGTTGAGGGCTGTGTAGCCCGCAGTTGTGGGACCGACAGCCCTCAATTGGAAAACGTAGAGCCCGCAACTGTGGGACGAAGTTTTGTTACGGGCAAAAGAACAAAAACAATAAAGCAAAGCTTAGTTTTCATACGGCCTTAAGGCATTTATGTACCAAGCTCACGTGAGAAAAAGCTAGTGGTAGGATGAAACAGAATGGAGTTGTAGTTCCCATTATTGGGGACTTAGATGGATAGTGATCTGTGTCTTTTTGCCTTCTTTATCCTTCGGGGTACAGACGATGCGGAATTCAGCTTTGTCTGTCACTCTCTTCGGATAGATCTTCACTCGTAGATTGGCTGATTTCTTCTTGGCAGGGATAATGACCGTCTTGTTTTCAATACTGAAAATAGCTGCTTTACCCGGCATGTTTATGCCATTAATGAGAACTTCCCTATCCTCATTTTTCTTTTCAGCGGCAATAATCTTTACGTCGAACTCTTCTGTGTCTTTGTTTTTGTCGAACGAATAGTTTTTGGTGGCTTTCTCAAAACCTACATACTCTTCGGGATAACTGGAACTGTTGTTACTGCATGCGGCAAGGATAAAGAGAAGCCCTGCGGTTCCTGCCATTTGTTTGCAAAATCTTTTCATGTCGTTTTAATTTAGTTTAGTTTATATAGTTCATGAGTAAAGACAAGAGCAAAAAAGAAATTCCCTATGGCGATAGAAATAAAAAGTGTTAAAGGCTAATTGATGATATACCTCAGATAATAGAGAAAATAAGATGATGGACTCTGACTGTTTATTAGAGCAGTATTTCTTTCAATCGAATGGTTGCTTTCTGCAATTGCGCATCCACCGTTTTTGTACTGATGCCCAACTCTTCTGCTACTTGTGCATAGGTTTGTTTTTCTTCGCGGATGCGGATGAAGACTTCACGGCAACGTTCCGGTAGCCGGTCGAGAGCTTTTACATAGCGGGAAAAAAGCTCCTCGCTGATCAGAGTATCTTCAGGTGATACTGCTTGATCGGAGTGTTCATGTAGGGTTTCTGTTGATAGGGTGGGGCGGCGCTCCTCTTTTTCTATATAGTTGAGAGAAGCATTCTTTACGAGTATGAAACAGTAATCTTCGATATTGGTAATTTCTAATAATTGCTTACGGTGTTCCCAGAGTTTCATGAAAACATCGAGCACAATCTCTTGCGACCATTCTTCGTGGTGAGTGTAGTAATAAGCAATACGGAACAGACGGTCATACGTCATATCATAAAAATCCCGGAAAGCAGTTTGCGAATCCTGCTCGCTCATTTTCCGTAGATACCTTCTGACTTCCTGTTCTGTCATATTGTCGTTTCATGTAATCAGCGGACAAAGGTAAGAGTTTCAAATTAAATATCCTATTTTGTGTGCTTCTTGTCTTTCTAAAATGTTGATTAAAAGATGGAGTTCTAGCAGAACTTGATAGATTGGTTAAAGTGTACTAATCAATGATATTAGCAAATATTTGCTTCTACCGTAGCTGTTGTTTTCATGATACTTCTGTTACTTTTTCAGGAATATAGATTTTTATTATCTTTTCAAACTTTGAGCTATATATTTATTTGAAGTGTAGATGAAGAATGACATTAATCTTTCTTTCGTAAATGTGTTTTGATCATATCCTCTGAAAGCATAGTCGTTTATTCATGTTCCACAGCTGCAAATTTAAGTAATATTCTATAAAATCAAAGCAAAATATAAAATAAAATCTAAAATACTTGCAAATACATATTGTTTGAATATGTATTTGGTTAAGTGTTTATATTACATTTATATCTGTTTTTAATCAAGAAGATAGTGATTATATGATTGCTTTAAAAAGCAAAATGATAGAAATATGCTTTGTTTTAGTGAATAATAAAGATTCTTTTGTTGTTAATAACATAAAAATAGCATCGCTTTATAGAAAAAGGCATTAATGTTAACATAAAAGCAAATGTAAACTATGAGTTTGTTTTTTAGATATAATCTCATTGATTACATTCAAATGAAATTTTTCATAACGAACAAGCTATTTTGAATAATAAAAAATAACTGTTGAGAATTTGCTTTTCATAAGTTCTGCTAGAACATGGTAGATTCTAGTATTAACACATATATTTAAGAGAGCTTATGGAGAAAAAAATTGTTTTATCATTAGCCTGCCTACTTATTGGAATTGGCTTGGCGATTGCGCAAACTCCAAAAACAGTGACGGGACTAGTCATTTTTGAAGAAGACAATCAGCCTATTGTAGGTGCATCTGTTTTGATTAAAGGTACAAACCAGGGGGCGGTAACAGATCTCGATGGTAAGTTTACACTTACTAATGTGCCGGGTACGGCAAAAATACTGAGAATAACTTACGTCGGCATGCAGACGATAGAGGTTAATATAAAAAGCGGGACGATGAAAATCGTGATGAAACCGGATGCTGAAGTTTTGGAAGAAGTAGTGGTTACCGGTATGACAAAGATGGATAAACGACTTTTTACAGGTGCTGCGACCAAATTGTCCAGTGAAGATGTGAAATTGGATGGTTTGGCAGATATTAGCCGTTCGTTGGAAGGACGTGCGGCAGGTGTATCTGTACAAAATGTTTCCGGAACTTTCGGTACAGCTCCTAAAATACGTGTTCGTGGTGCTACATCTATTTATGGTAGTTCTAAACCGTTGTGGGTAGTTGATGGTATCATAATGGAAGATGTTACGGAAGTAAGTGCCGATGAGTTGTCTTCTGGTGACGCCGTTACATTGATTAGTTCTGCCATTGCAGGTCTGAATGCAAATGATATTGAGAGTTTCCAAATTTTGAAGGATGGATCTGCGACTTCTATTTATGGTGCACGTGCCATGGCAGGTGTGATTGTAGTTACTACCAAGAAAGGGCAGGCCGGAAAAAGTCATATTTCCTATACCGGTGAATTTACCATGCGTATGACTCCGAGATATGCTGACTTCAATATTATGAATTCACAGGAACAGATGGGAGTTTACAAAGAGATGAAGGAGAAAGGCTGGTTAAATTTCTCGGATACTTATCGTGCTGCTCAAAGTGGTGTCTATGGTAAGATGTATCAGTTGATGAATACTTATAATCCGGTGACCGGTACATTTGCCTTGGAACACACAGACACTGCAATGAATGATTATTTGCAGGAGGCTGAGTACAGAAATACAGATTGGTTTGATGCACTATTCAGTAATTCTGTGATGCATAATCATTCTGTCAGTCTTTCATCCGGTACGGAAAAAGCTTCTTTCTATGCCTCTTTAAGTGCTATGGCCGATCCGGGATGGTATAAAGATAGTGAGGTAAACAGATATACGGCTAATCTGAATGCTACATATAATATTTCAAAACAGCTATCCATTAATCTTATATCTTCGGCAGCCTATAGAAAACAAAAGGCTCCTGGTACTTTGAGCCAAAGTGTGGATCCTGTATATGGTGAAGTGAAGCGTGACTTTGATATTAACCCGTATTCGTATGCGTTGAACACTTCCCGTGCATTGGATTCAAAGACAATGTATACCCGTAATTATGCTGATTTCAATATCCTTCATGAATTGGATAATAACTATATGAATCTGGATGTGGCAGATTTAAAGTTCCAGGGGGAGTTGAAATGGAAACCTATTACAGGGTTGGAATTTTCAGCATTGGGAGCTGTGAAGTATTCTGCAACTTCACAAGAACACCTCATTACGGATGATTCTAACCAGGCTATGGCTTATCGTGCTATGCCCGATGCTACGGTACGTGATCGTAACCCCTTCTTGTATACTGATCCGGATAACCCATATGCATTACCTATTAGCGTATTGCCTCAAGGAGGTATTTATCAACGTACGAACTATAAGATGCTGGGATATGACTTCCGCGCTACTGGAAGTTGGAATCATGTATTTGCCGAAAAACATATTGTGAATCTTTTTGCCGGTATGGAGACAAACTCTTCCGATCGTAATAAGACTTACTTTAATGGTTGGGGTATGCAATATACGCAGGGCGAAATTCCGTTCTATACTTATCAGTTCTTTAAAAAGAGCATAGAAGAGGGTACTGACTATTATTCATTGACTAATACCCGTTCTAGATCAGCAGCTTTCTTTGCAAACGCTACTTATTCTTATCAGGGTAAATATACGGTGAATGGTACTTATCGTTATGAGGGTACTAACCGTTTAGGCAAGAGTCGTAGTGCACGCTGGTTACCCACATGGAATATATCAGCAGCATGGAATATGCACGAGGAGGAATTCTTTGAGTCATTGAAACCGGCTTTGGCACACTTTGCTTTGAAGGCTTCTTATTCTTTGACCGGAGATCCGGGGCCGAATACGGTTACTAACTCTACCATGGTATTAAAGAGTTATAAACCTTATCGTCCGTTTGCCAACATTCAGGAAAGTGGTCTAAAGATTATAGATTTGGCAAATGACGACCTGACTTATGAGAAGAAACATGAGTTGAATATTGGTGCAGATATGGGATTCCTGGACAATCGCATCAACTTTGCTATTGACTGGTATAAACGTGATAACTATGATTTGATTGGTGTGATACAGACTCCCGGTGTCGGAGGACAAATTCGTAAACTGGCTAATGTGGCTACCATGAAATCACATGGTGTTGAATTTACGCTTTCTACACGAAATATTCAAACGAAAGACTTTGGGTGGACTACGGATTTTATCTTCTCTCAGGCAAAAAATGAAGTTACAGATCTGGAATCGGATGCAGAAGTTATTGACGTGGTTTCCGGTACAGGATTTGCACTTAAAGGTTATCCGGTACGTGGGTTATTCTCGTATCAGTTTAAGGGATTGAATGAAGATGGTTTACCTACTTTTATTGATCAGGATGGAAACTTGACGAGTGATGGTAATGATATTGATTTTCAAAGTCAGAAGCTGGATTATCTGAAATATGAAGGTCCGACTGATCCTACTATTACCGGTAGCTTCGGAAATATATTCCGTTACAAAGGGTTTAAACTGAATGTATTTATCACTTACTCATTCGGTAATGTTATTCGCCTGGATCCCGTATTCAGTAACGAATATACGGATCTGACTTCTATGCCGAAAGAGTTTAAAAATCGTTGGGTACTGGCAGGTGAAGAGAGTATAACCACAATACCAACGATTGTAACGAAGCGGCAGAGCGATACTGATAATCACTTAAAAACTCTTTATAACGCATACAATTATTCTACGGAACGTATAGCTAAAGGGGATTTTATTCGTATGAAAGAAATATCAGTTTCTTATGATTTCCCGAAGAAGTGGTTAGAGAAAATATTTATTAATGATCTTTCTTTAAAGTTGCAAGCTACTAACTTGTTTCTGATCTATTCGGATGATAAACTGAACGGACAAGATCCTGAGTTCTTCCGTTCCGGTGGTGTAGCGGCTCCTGTGCCTAAGCAGTTTACATTGACTTTGAGACTTGGTATTTAAAACATTAAAAGCTAATTAGATTATGGAAAAGAAATATATATATTATCCATTTATGGTATTGGCGATGACTGTAGCATTGTCATCCTGTGACGACTTTTTGGATGAAATGCCGGATAACCGTACAGAACTGGATACGGAAGCCAAAATAACCAGCATGCTGGTATCTGCTTATCCTGAAACTAACTATGCATTGCTGGCTGAGATGTCATCTGATAATGCGGATGATAATGGTGGCACCTGGACTGCGTATAACAAGTTGCAGGAAGAAGCCGCTACCTGGAAGGATGCGACATATAAGGAAGAAGACAGCCCATATTCTTTGTGGAATGATTGCTATAAGGCGATTGCAGCAGCTAATGCAGCTCTGGATGCTATTAATACTATGGGGAACCCGTCATCTTTGGATCCTCAGAGGGGAGAAGCATTGTTATGCCGTGCCTACAACCACTTTGTTCTGGTCAATATTTTTAGTAAGGCGTATAGTCCGAAAACCAGCACTACGGATTTAGGCATTCCATATATGACTCATTTGGAAACTACCGTGTCTCCTGAATATACTCGCGGAACTGTAGCGGAAGTCTATGAAAAAATTGCAGCTGATATAGAAGCCGGACTACCTTTATTGAATGATGCTATTTATTCTGTTCCTAAATATCATTTTAATAAAAAAGCCGGATATGCTTTCGCAACACGTTTTTATCTTTATTATGTAAAGGATGATAAATCAAACTATGATAAGGCCATTCAGTATGCAACGGTGGTTCTGACAGAAAATCCGACGGCAATGTTGCGGGACTGGGCTACTGTCGGAGCACTGAGTCCTAATAACTCTATCCGTGCCACTGCATTTATCAATGTAAGCGAGAAGGCTAATCTGTTATTATATTCAACGAGTTCTTCATGGGGAAGAATTCACGGACCTTATGGGTTAGGAGAAAAATATACTCATAATGATATGATAGCCAATAAGGAGACTTGTAAGACAATCTCTATCTGGGGTGGTTATTCCATGCTTTATTTCAGCATACCGTCTTATCAGGGACTTCCCAAAGTTATAATGGGAAAGATGGCTGAATATTTTGAAATAACAGATCCTGTGAATGATATTGGTAATGCCCATGTGATGTTTCCAGCTTTCACAACTGATGAGGTAATTCTGAATCGTGCTGAAGCCTACACAATGAAAAAAGACTATACGAAAGCAGCAGCGGATTTGGATACATGGATACATGCTTTCACTAAATCCACGAATACTGTAACGGTAGAGTCTGTCAATGCATTGTATGGAGAATATTCAGAAGCAACCGGTACGGGTATGAAATTTTATACTCCGAAAGCTCCTACTCCTAAAAAGGCGCTGCATCCTGATTTTACGGTAGAATCGGGTACACAAGAAAACCTTATTCATGCAATTTTGCATGTACGCCGTATATTGACCTTGCATGAAGGCTTGCGTTGGTTTGATATTAAGAGATATGGTTTGGAAATTTATCGTCGTACTGTATATAACAATGAAATTACTGTGAACGATGAATTGAAAGCGGATGATTCACGTCGGGCTATTCAGTTACCGCAAAGCGTAATAACAGCAGGATTGGAAGCTAATCCGCGTAATTAATCGGTTAATTTTAAAAAGAAAAATTATGAAGAAATATTTATATATATTAGGCATAGCGGCTTCATTGCTGAACTTTACAAGTTGTAGCGAAGATGATCTGGACCCTAAGAGCATTTTTGAAGATCAGCCGACAAGTGAACAAAATGATTTTGATAAATGGATCCTCGCTAACTATACAATGCCTTATAATATCGCATTGAAATATCATATGGAGGATATTGAATCTAATCATGATTATACTCTGGCTCCTGCTGATTATGATAAATCGGTGAAGTTGGCGCATATCGTGAAGTATGCATGGCTGGAAACCTATGATGAAGTGGCGGGTATCGACTTTACGCGTCAGTATGTGCCCAAAGTTCTTCATTTGGTAGGTTCCGCTGCCTACGAGGACAATGGAACGATGGTGCTTGGTACTGCGGAAGGTGGGTTAAAGGTTACTTTATATCTTGTAAACAATCTGAAGATAGATGCAGATTTTCTGAATGAGTACTATTTTAAGACCATGCATCATGAGTTTGCCCATATCCTTCACCAGACAAAGAGTTATGATCCAGATTATGACCGTATTTCCGAGGGGCTTTATGTGAGTGGTGACTGGTATCTGGAGTCTGATGAAGATGCGTTGGCAAGTGGTTTCATTTCTCCTTATGCAATGAGCGAACCTCGTGAAGATATTGCGGAAGTTACTTCTATTTATATCACAAATACGGCTGAGTATTGGGCGAAACAGATGGAAGCAGCCGGAACCAAAGGTGCTGAAATCATCAATCAGAAATTGACGATTGTAAAGAATTACATGCAAACAGCATGGAATATTGATATGGACGAACTCCGTGACGTTGTTCAGCGTCGTATGAGTGATGTTGTAACCGGAGAAATTGATTTGGAAACACTTAAATAAATATGAAAAATGATGAAAAAAATATATTATATTCTATTTTTATTGCTCGCCGGATTCTGCTTCAACTCATGTGTAAGTGAAGAAGAGGACTTATTTGATAAGTCGGCAGCTGAAAGGATGAATGAAGCTTTGACTAAATATAAAGCTATTCTTCAGGATGATCCGCAGGGTTGGGTAATGGAGTTCTATCCGAGCGACCGTTCGATGGGTGGATATACTTATACTGCAAAGTTCGATAATGGTAAGGTTGATATGACTTCGGAATTATCTTTAAATTCCAGCAGCGGTGATAAATGGCCGGCTGGTACGGTAGTGACTTCGTATTACCGGGTTATCTCCGAACAAAGTGCACTTCTTACATTCGATACTTACAATTTGTTGTTCCATTTCTTTTCAGAACCAAGAGGGTCCAGTGATGTTGACGGATATGCCAGCGACTATGAGTTTGTGTTTATGGAAGTGAGTGAAGACCGCATTGTACTAAAAGGAAAGAAATATGGCAATAAGATGGTCATGACTAAACTGACTGAGAGTGCTGGTAGCTATATGCAAAAGGTACTGGATATGCAGGAAAAAATGGCAGCCGTACCTCGCATGAAAATGGTAGTGGGAGGAAAAGAATATACTGTCAGCATGGTGGGCAAATTACTTTCTTATACGGATATGAAAGAAGACAGCTCCTTGGAAAATATAGACATGGCATATATTTATACTCCGGATGGAATAAACCTCTATGAACCGCTTACGGTAAATGGAATTACTTTTCAACGCTTAGTCTATGACGATGCTACGGGGGCTATAAAAGCTACGGATGCAGATGTTTCTTTTCCTTATCCTACAGCTTTGGAGCAGTTCTGTGGGACAACTTCTCAATGGTACCTTTCTTTTGATATAGCTGCGGGGACTGGAGATATGGACAAGGAACTGATGGATTTATTCAGTAATGCTTATGCAATAAATAAATCGACCCAGTATGAAGAGTTTATTGGTTGGTATATTGGAGCAAATTCTGCCTATCCGGGAAATGATACAAACCCATATTGTATGGGTTGGGAATCTAATTGGTTAGGATTACAGGTTTGGGATGTTGCATATGGATATAAAATGTCTATTATAGATGAGGCGAGCAAAAAAATCTCTCTTCAATCCACTGCTCCTGGCATTAACTATGATTTTTATGTATTCTTAGATCCTATCATAGAGTATGTTGACGCGCATAGTCCCTATACTGTGGAATTTGATGATGATCAGACTCCTACTACTGCTAAGTTGGTTAGTACAGTTGATAATAAGGTCTGGTTTAGTTTAACTAAGCAATGATTTATTAATTAAGAAAGATACTGTTATGAATAGGAAAGTAATTTTATCTGTAGTGGCCTCTATGATAGTGCTTTTAGTTGGAATCCCCTTCTTTATGTATGGAGAAGATGGATATTCATTCCCACAAGCATTGTTAATGGTTATTTTAATAGATTTGTTGTGTTATTCACCGGCAAATTTGGTGATTGCTAAGAAATCTGATGAAATTTCTGTCTTGAAGCAAATACTGAAGTATATAATAGTGGCGGCACTTATTATGTTGTTACTGATATTCTTTGATAGTAAACATTCTTTTGCGGAATCGTTGTGTATTGCATTGGGAGTAACTTTCTTTATTTATCTCTCTGATACAATTATTAATGCTTCGGTTCGAAAACTTTTGAAAACTAAAAAATAAACTGTTTAGCGTATGAAAAAAATAAATATTTTATGGATGCTGATAGGATGCCTGTTCTTGGTAACGTCCTGTTCAGATGATGATGATTCTGCCGTTGCATCCTTACAGGTGATAAAGTCTGATGTATCTTTCACTGCCATCGCAACTACCGGCACTATAGAGGTACAAAGTAATTCTGCCATTACGGCGGTAAGCAATCAGGATTGGTGTACGGTTACTGTTAACGGTAATGTCGTGACAGTGGCGGTTCCTACTTATACTGGTCTTGTAGGCCGAAATGCGGTTGTTGAAATATCGAATACCTTAGATAGCAAGGTGCGTGTACCTGTGTCACAAGCCGGTGGAGTATGGTATGTGAACGGAGATGATCTTTACGGACTGTCTGACGAAGAAAGTACTATAACGATCCCTGTGAAGAGTGATTATGACTATACTGTTGATATGCCGGCTTGGATAACCGGTGAGAAAGTAAAAGAAGGTTATAATTTTACTTTAACAGAGAATACGACTGGAAATGCCCGTAAAGGAACTGTAATATTCAAGAGCCAAAAAGGAACTAAAGAAATAACTTTTGTTCAGTTTGGTGTGAATGATATTGCAGGTACTTATGAAGCTACTTATTCTACTTTTGGTGAAGGGGATGATTGGGTGAGTGAAACTGTGAAAATAGAACTTTTGCAAGATGAAGAAAATGAAGCGGTTTTCTATGCAGACGGTCTGAGTTCTATAAGAGGAGTTGTATTGCCTCTGAAATTCGATGGTGAAACCTACCAATTGAGTGCCCTTAACGGACAATATCTTGGATTTATAGAATCACAAAAATGGTATCTTTATACCATTGTGAGAAGTGAAGCGGGCTATGTACATGCGGACACATCATTGTCCTATCCAGCTATAGCTGAGCTTGATGTAGACGATGAAGAATTAATGCCTTTCTTCCCTTTCAAGGATAAAAAGGGATTTTCTTTTACAGGAGAAACAGGGACTATAAAGAGTTTTATCGATGCTATAGGAGTTTATGTCTTTGCTTCTAAGTCTCCAACGTTTGGTAACAATAATAATCTTGGTTATTATGATATCTTTAAAGATCTATCAATAAAGAAAATAAAAGCAGATCATTAGAATTCTCTCTGACGAATTAGGTTTAACTTTATGTTGACCTATAGAAGAAAGCCGTTTCTGTGAAGAAACGGCTTTTTGTGTCTACTATCGTGTGTCTTTCATAAGAGCTGTTGAAATCTCGTCATTCTATTGACATCCTAACTTCACTTTCTTGTAGCGTAGTTGAAATCTGTAGCCTCCACCTTTGCACCCCGAAAGGATTCTTGATTTATTTTATCAATTGAACAGTATGAAAGTGAAAAGATGTTTTTTAGAATGGAGTTTGGTAAGCAGGCGTTTTGCCGTTGCCCTCACCTTTGTTTTAGGGGGAGGAATGTTGCTTGCTGCTAATCTTGTTCCACTGAAAGGTGTGGTAAAAGATGCCTCAGGAGAACCGCTGGCCGGCGTTACGGTGAGAATCAAAGACGGAAAGTCGGGAACAATCACTGATGTGAACGGACATTTTGTCTTGGATGTAGAGAAAGGGAAAAAACTGTTACTGAGCTATATCGGGTACTCAGAAACAGAAGTATTGGTAAAAGATGACCAGCAAATGCAGATCGTACTTAAGGAAGATGCGCAACAATTGCAGGAAGTGGTGGTCGTAGGTTACGGTACGGCAAAGAAAGTAAATCTGGTGGGTGCTGTGGACCAGATTGATAGCAAGCAGATTGCAGAGCGCGGCAACAGCAACATTTCTCGTTCGTTGCAAGGTATGGTGCCGGGGCTGAACATTACATTCAGTGACGGTAAACCTTCGCGTACGCCATCCATTAATCTTCGTGGAACAGGAAGTATTGGTGCAGGTGGTAGTGCCCTTGTGCTGATAAACGGGGTAGAGGGTGATCTCAACTCGGTGAATCCCGCAGATGTGGAAAGTGTATCTGTACTGAAGGACGCTTCTTCGGCTGCTATCTATGGTGCGCGTGGTGCTTTCGGAGTGATATTGGTAACTACCAAGAACGCTACTGCCGGAAAGACGAAAATCAATTATAACGGAAGTTTCTCCATGCATCAGCGTACGGTGAAGACAGAAGATGGTATCGTTAGTAATGGTTTGCAGTGGACCGATGGCTGGTATACGGCTTATCTGGAAGGTCAGGAGGCGCCTCCGGGAGGTATCAATAATGTATTTAAGTACTCTACCGACTGGTATAATGAATTGGTAAGACGCGATGCCGATCCTTCTCTGGATAAAGTGCGTGTCAATGATAAGGGGGAATATGAATACTTTGGTAATACCAACTGGCTGGATATCATTTATAAAGATCAGAACTATTCCACTGAACATAATGTCAGCATTAGTGGGGGAAATGAGCGTGCCCGGTATTATGTGTCAGGACGCTACTACAATCAGGATGGCATTTATAATGCCGGAGACGAAAAGTATACGCAGTATAATATCCGTTCAAAAGGAGAAATACAAATCAATAAATCTCTTTTGTTGGAGAATAATACAGATGTCATGATTTTCCGTTCCCACCAGCCCATGGTGATGTACGACCGCCAGAATATAACCCGCCAGGCACAACATCAGGGATATCCGGTGACTATGGAGAAGAACCCTGACGGTACTTGGACCGAGGCAGCCGTATATATCGGATGGGCAGGTTTTGTAGAAGGGACTTCCTGGCAAAAGGACAATAAACTGGATGTACGCAATACGACGACCTTGACGTATACACCTATAAAACAGCAATTGATCTTTAAAGGTGACTTTACTTATTACAGTAGCAAGTCCACCCGTCTAAGAGCCGAGAACCAGTATAATTACTATACAGGACCGGAAATAATGGGAACCCGTAACACATTCAGTTCTCTGGAAAATATGGATTATAACAAGGAATATCTCTCAAGCAATATTACCGGTAACTATATTCCTAAATTTTCTAATTCCGATCATTACCTGAATGTACTGTTGGGCTGGAATCTTGAGCACCAGGATTATAAAACGATACAAACTTATCGCCGTGGTCTGATTAGTGCCACTAAACCGAGTTTTGCTCTTATGGATGGTGATTATTATACTACGGGACAAGGCGGAAATGAGTGGGCTTATGTAGGTTTCCTCTATCGTTTGAACTACAATTATAAGAGTCGTTACCTGGCAGAAGTAAGTGGACGTTATGATGCCTCTTCCAAATTTCCCGAGAATCAGCAGTGGGGGTTCTTCCCTTCCGGATCACTGGGCTGGCGTATTTCTGAAGAGCCTTTTATGAAATCTACCCGCAATTGGCTGGATAACCTGAAAGTCCGTGCTTCCGTAGGTAGTCTGGGCAACGGTAATGTAAGCCCTTACCTCTATCTTTCTACAATTCCCATTAAGAAAACATCTGTTATTCTGGGTGATGCATTGCAGACGTATGCCACTACTCCGAATATCGTTCCCAACAGTCTGACCTGGGAGAAATCGACAACTTATGATATTGGTCTGGATGTCGATATGCTATCTAACCGTTTGTCGATGGTGTTCGACTACTATCAACGCTATACAACGGATATGTATACAGTAGGTCCTACCTTGCCTGCCGTACTGGGAGCCGCTACGCCTAAAGGTAACAATGCGGAGATGAAAACCAAGGGCTGGGAACTTTCGGTCATGTGGCGTGACAATTTTACACTGGCTAATAAGCCATTTAATTACAGTGTAAAAGCTATGTTGTGGGATAGTCGTACCTGGGTTACTAAATTCAATAATCCTACGAAACTACTCTCCACTTATTATGAGGGACAGGAAATCGGTACTATCTGGGGATATCATATCGAAGGATTATTTAAAGATCAGGCTGAAATAGATGCTCATGCAGATCAGTCTAAACTAAAAGTATCCGCTACGAATATTCTGAAACCGGGTGATCTGAAATTTGCCGATCTCGATAAAAGTGGTACGGTGGATAATGGTCAGAATACATTGGATGATCACGGTGACCTGAAGGTTATCGGAAATACTACGCCTCGCTATCAGTTCGGTCTCAATTTAAGTGCCAATTGGAATGGTATTGGTATTAGTACTTTCTTTCAGGGTGTAGGCAAGCGAAACTGGTATCCGCATCGCGAGTCAGCTTTCTTCTGGGGGCAATATGACCGTCCTTACAGCTATATGCTGAAGGAGCATACCGGAAATAATGTATGGACAGAAGAAAACCAGAATACCGATGCTTATTGGCCCCGCTACCGTGGCTATCTGGCGAATGGTTCTACAAAGGCGTTGGGTATCCAGGCCAATGACCGCTATTTACAGAATATAGCTTATGTCCGTCTGAAGAATCTTCAGATAGATTATACTTTTAATAAGAAGTTTTGCGATAAACTGCACTTGCAGGATTTGAAGATTTACCTTGCCGGTGAGAACCTGTTGACATGGACACCGCTGAACAAGCATACTAAAATGTATGATCCCGAAGGTATCAGTGCCGGTGATGCAGATTTCCGTTCTACTGCCAATACTGATGGAGACGGATATGGTTATCCTATTTTGAGCAGTTATACAATCGGTATCAATGTAACCTTTTAACACAGAAGATGAGTATGAAAAAATATTGGTTGATAGGTCTGTATGCTTTGGCTCTGACCTCTTGTGATAGTTTTCTGAATTGTGAGCCCGAGAACAGTTTTTCTTCCGAAGGCTTTCTGGAGTCGGAATCGGACTTACGGCTTTATACAAATGGTTTTCTGCAAAGTTTCCTGCCCAGCGAAGAAACAATAGCCTGGGGTGGTGACCAGTATGCAGACTTTTGTGCAACTCGTTCGTCCACTACTTTTTTGATCGGTGACACGTGGGATGATACCCAACAAGGCGGTTGGGGAACCGGTGACTGGGGAGATCTGCGACAGATTAATTACTTTCTCGATAATCTGCCTAATGCTAAAGGCAAAGTAACGGATGCCATTTATTTGCATAATGAAGGTGTGGGACGTTTCTGGCGTGCTTATTTCTATTATGGTATGGTCAGAACGTTCGGTGATGTGCCTTGGTATGAAACGACATTGGATGTGGATAATAGAGATGAATTATACAAACCACGTGATAAGCGTGAGGTTGTTATGGATAAGATATTGGAAGATCTCGACTTTGCCTGTACCAATTGTTCCACGGATAAGACCTTGACAGAAAGTAGCACATTGATAACGAAATGGGTGGCATTAGCACTCAAATCCCGTATCTGTCTGTTCGAAGGTACCTACCGTAAATACCATACGGAGTTAGGATTGCAAAGCTCGGCTGAAAAATTTCTGCGTGCTTCTATTACTGCATCCGAAGAACTGATGACGAAAGGCCCTTATAAATTACTGAATACGGGAGATGTGGAGACACAGTATCGTTCTCTGTTTACATCGGAAGAACTGAACACAACGGAGGTAATCTGGGGTATTGCCTTCAAAAAAGATTTGCGTATGCACTCTATTACCTGGAAACTATTCTCAGCCTCATTCGGTGCAAACTGGTCATTGGTACGGCCTTTTGTCAATATGTATCTGATGCGCGACGGTAATCGTTTCACTGACCGTACGGATTATGCTACCATGCAGTATATGGATGAGTTCCAGAATCGTGATTGTCGCTTGATGCAAACAGTTATTTCGCCGTCTTACCAGCGAAAAATAAGTGGTACGGTGAAGCCGGATGCACCTAATTTCTCTATGACATCCACCGGCTATCAGCTTATTAAATGGGCTATAGATGACGATGTGCATGTAGGAAAGGCTACTGCCAATAACTCTATTCCTATTTTCCGTTATGCGGAAGTATTGCTGAATTATGCAGAAGCGAAAGCGGAATTAGGAGAATGTGATGAAACGGTGTGGAATGCTACGGTCAAACCATTACGCGAACGTGCCGGAGTGGAAGGGAAGATCCCTGCCACCTATGACCCGTATGTAGCTGCTTACTTTAAAAATCAAACAACGGATAAATGGGTGTTGGAAGTACGTCGTGAACGTGGTGTGGAGTTAGCTTTTGAGGGAGTTCGCTATGATGATATCATGCGCTGGAAACAGGGGGACTTGATCGAAAATGTATGGCAAGGTATTTACATTCCCCAGAAAGGCGAAGCGTATGACCTGAATGGTGATGGTATAAAAGATGTAGCTGTGGTGGATAAAGAGCCGCCAGCCGATGAGAAGATTAAGGGCGTGCAATATGTGGTAATTGGTAAAACCAACCGTTTGTCCGAAGGTGACCACGGATATATTGAATTTGGCTTTAGCCAGGGACGTAAATGGGATGATAAGAAATACTTGCGCCCGATACCGTTGACGGCTACTCAGATAAATCCGGCTTTATTGCCTCAAAACCCAGGTTGGTAATAGTAACTTTAATGATAAAAATAAATAGATAACATGAAAGTAAAGAAAGTATTAGTAAGTGCGTTCTTTTTGGCAACCTGCCTGATGAATGTACAGGCGCAACGCCGGAATGAAATTCAGGTTCCCGATTTAGATGGATACACTACTTTGAAGTGTGATTTCCATATGCACACTGTTTTCTCTGATGGTCTGGTTTGGCCTACGGTACGTGTAGATGAGGCTTATCGTGAAGGACTGGATGCAATTTCTCTGACAGAACACATCGAATATCGTCCTCATAAAAAAGATGTTGTGGCAGATCATAACCGTTCGTTCGATCTTTGTCAGAAACAGGCTGAAAAGCTGGGGATACTTTTAATCAGAGGTAGTGAGATTACCCGTCCGATGGCTCCCGGACACTTTAATGCCATTTTTCTGGCTGACTCCAATCCATTGGAACAAAAAGAGTATAAATATGCTTTCAATGAAGCCAAAAAGCAGGGAGCATTTATTTTCTGGAATCATCCCGGATGGGCAGCCCAACAACCGGATACTACTAAGTGGTGGCTCGAGCACACAGAACTCTATAATGAAGGTTGTATGCATGGCATTGAAGTAGCAAATGGCCCTCTGTATATGCCCGAAGCCATTCAATGGTGTTTGGATAAGAATCTGACAATGATTGGCACTTCTGATATCCATCAACCCATTCAGACTGATTATGATTTCTCTAAAGATGAGCATCGTACCATGACATTCTTCTTTGCGAAAGAACGTTCCTTGAAAGGCATCCGTGAAGCATTGGACAATCGTCGCACTGCTGCTTATTATCGAGAGTTGGTGATTGGACGTGAAGACTTGCTTCGTCCATTCTTTGAAAAATGTGTAGAAATAGAAGAGATCAGCCGTAATGAGAAAGGAGTGACGCTCTCTATAACCAATACTACGGATTTAGTCCTGAAACTGAAAAAAACGGCACATGATACTTCTCTGGTCTATTTTCGGGATATGACGCTGAAGCCGCATACACGTTATAGTGTCCGTATCGGATTTGATAATAGCATCAAAGGAGGAGATATGAATTTTGAAGTGACGAATTTTATAGTGGCTCCTGATAAAGGATTGGAGTATACTATTTCTCTGTAAAAAGGGTTTGTTTTGTTAAGTTGCCCGGTCTTGAAATATATCAGGACCGGGCATATTGTATATGTAACTATTCTATTTCCAAGAGGTCGCTCATGATACCGTCTGAGATGAAAATACCCTCTCTGGTTAGCTTTAACCGATCGTTATGTAACTCTAATTTTCCATTTTCCAGATAAGAACTGGCTTGTTCCAAACAATATTTCCAAAGTCGGTCGCCAAACTTCTTTTTCAGCTCTTCAGTGGATATTCCCCACATTGTGCGCAGACCTGTGATGATGTATTCATTGTAGCGGGTTTGTGTGTCCAGTTGTTCTGTTTCGTGTTGGCGTTGCCCTTGTTCTACAGATGAAAGATACTGATTTAGTGAGGCTACATTCCATTCGCGCGAGTCTCCATCAAAGGAATGTGCGGACGGGCCGCATCCCAGATAAGGGATACCTTGCCAATAAGAAGTATTGTGTCGGGAGTACATTCCGGGTTTGCAGAAATTGGATATTTCGTAGTGTTCGTATCCAGCGGCAGAAAGGGTGTCTATCAATGTGGAGAAGAAGTTCAGGCTACTGTCCTCATCTACTTGAGATACAGAGTGCTGTTGCAGCATTTTGTAAAGTGGTGTACCTTCTTCGTAAATCAGATGGTAGGCTGAAATATGCTCTACATCAAGACTGACAGCCTGCTGTAAATCCTGTGCCCAACGTTGCTCAGTCTCTCCGGGCAAACCATAAATTAAATCGATGCTGATATTCTGAAAACCTGCTTGCCGACAGCGTTTTACTGCTTCTATGGCTTGTGTGGCATTGTGCCGTCTGTTCAATAATTGCAGTGTTGCATCATCAAAAGTTTGTATTCCCATGCTGATGCGGTTGAACGGTAGAGTGTGCAACATTCCGATATATTCTTCCGTAAGGTCATCGGGATTTGCTTCAAGCGTTATTTCTGTTGCTTCCCTCATTCCGTAAACCTGTTCAATCGTTTTGAAAACCTCCTTAAAGTCTTCCTCCGATAACTGTGACGGTGTACCTCCACCGAAATAAATGGTTTCAACAGCTTCCCCTTTCAGATATTCTTTGCGTTCCGTCAACTCCCGGCAAAGGGCACGGATATATTGCGATTTCAATTCCGAACGTGTAGTGGAATAGAAATCGCAATAAATGCAACGTGTCTTGCAGAAGGGGATATGTATGTAGATGCCTGCCATAATTATATTGTTTCTGTAGAAGAGCTTTCGTAGCTCTTACTTTGGCGGCAAAGATAACTATTCCTTCCGAAACTTATATCAGGGGAGAGAAACCGTCTTTACCGTCCCGTCAGAGAAATAAATGGTTATAGTGTCTCCGGTCTGTTTAAAGGACTTTACAGGTGTCAGTTCCTTTTTAGTAAATGGCTTGCCACTCTTTTTCCATAATTGTAGTGTGATAAAGACTTTATCACCGGAATGAGTTGTGGCTGCATTGATTACAGAACATTTATTACTTACCGGATGTAGTCCTTCAGTCTGTACAAATTCCACTTCCGACCAACCCTGGAGATTGATAAGCGCTGTTTGATAGGCACCATTATCCATGCAGTAGGCAGTGTATCCTCCGGCCTTTTGTTCCTTTGTAACAATGTGACTTTCTAATTCCGGTAATGAATAGTGTCCGTAACGTAATTCTGTCGTAAGCGGGAAAGAAACTTTGTCTACACGCAGAATACCGTTAGGAAGCGGAATATCTGCCAGGCGGAATTTGATTTCCGGGTTTGTTTCAAGTTCTGCATCCCGGTAATAAATTCCATCTTCAAACTTTTTGAATGTATAGAGGCGCAATACTTCCCATTCTTGTTTGTCATTCAGTACAGCATAGTTCATGGACACTTTACCATCTGGGCTGTCTGCCATCCAGGGGAATGCAGTGTTATAAGACAGTTTATTATAATTTTCGGTAGAACGGAATTTCTGCCAGTCTTTGGCAACCGTTTCATGGCACCATGCACGTATTTCCGAAGTGCCGCTATTGGGATAGTTTGTCACTAAAGTATTGGAACCTTCCATAAACTTATTGTATACTTTGCCGGATTGAAATTCTTTTTCCCAAGCTCCGTTATTCTCAATAGCTGTCCAGAACGGATTATCGGCAGGTAATAATAATCCAAGGAACGCTTTCCCCATCCAGTAAACGCTGCCACGACAACTATAAATCTGTACGGCAGGCTCAAAAGCCCCATAGAATCCCAGCGTGGGTACCCGGTCTTTCATTAATGCAGGATTTTCAAGGAATTGGAGCAAGGTGGAAGAGGCAATGCGGCGCATCCAGCCATAGTTGATAGACGGATCATTGAGCCACCCCATCAGCGGGAAGGGCACAGCGGCAGCTATACGGTACGTAATACTGCGTCCATACATATTCATTTTTCCATCTTCGGCAAACATGTAGGGATAATTAGGGACCAGGTCACGGAAGTTGCTGACAAACTGTCGTCCGGCTTCCGGATTGAACTTCTCACCGTAGTAATGCGCCCAAATCATACCATACATCTGAAAAGCCCACATACTATAATAATCATAGGCCGGACTATCATTATACCATCCATATCCACGATATTGTGCCAGTGATTTTTGCAGCAATTCATCCATATAACCGTCTTTGACCTCATAACCCTGATCTTTGAAGAAAGACATGACGAATATATTAAAAAAACGCCAGTTAGAACCGATTGTAGGCCCGTTGCCATAACTAAGCATCAATGCGGCAAGATCATCTTTCTCCTTTTGTGTCAATGGTTCCCAAATAATTTCAGGCATTACAGTAAGTGACAGGGCGAGTGCTCCGAATTCTACAAGCGTCTGGCTTGGCCCACCTTTGAGATGTTGAATATATCCGGGCTTAGACGGATCACTCATGTTGCGCAACTGTTGCCGGTAATAATCTCCGACTTTGATTCCATTCAGTACCAGATCCGGATTTTCTTTTAGTAGCGGAATTGCTACGAACATAGTGCGGCAAAGTCCCTCTAAATTCTCCGTTTTATTAGGTTTTCCATCTGTTGGATAACTCTTTCCCGGCTGTTTCGGGAAATGCATCGGATCGTCCGGTGTGTGGATGTAGCTGAATGCTCCGTCCAGTAAATAGGTTGCAGCATCAAGCCAATGTTGGCGAGTCATACCGGTGAGAGGACTCAACTTGTAGTCCGGTTGTACTAAATGAAATACGGAATCATTTTTAGCCTGTGGCAGGGAGGCATTTACTTTTAATGAAACTAATAAAGTAAATAGTAATAATCCTCCGGTCATTTTTGAGAATACAATTTTCATCATTGCGTGTGTATTACATGGTAAGAATATTCTTATTTATTTTTCTCTGCAAAGAAAAGGTATTCTCTGCAATGTAAACGACTACTTTAGTGCCAAAAAGGTTGAAATTTAGATCAATATTGTTTTTTGGAGCTTATCAGCTCCTTATCCGAATCGTATCTGGACCGTACTTGCTCCGTACGTTCTTCGGTCAGAAGTACCTCTGGACGGAGAAACTACGGACTTGGTACGGAGCAAGTACATCCCGGGTACGTCCCGATATAGAATTATTGAAATATAATATTACCAATGGATAAGATACTTTTAGATATATTTACGTATATTTGTCGGACTTTATTAATTATATTCTAAACCAAGTTAACCATGAAGGTAATGTTTACAATGAAAGAAAAAATCTGGAGTTTTGTGTTTTGCTTTGGAATATTTTTCCCTTTGGTATGTCAGGCCATCGCAACACCTAAGCCAAACACTCTGGTGTTTAAGTCTTCATCCATATTGAACAGTTTGCCCAGTAAAGATGTGCAATCTGTCTATCAGGATCGCGACGGATATATCTGGATATCTACCCGTAATGGACTTTTCCAATATGATGGTTATTCTCTTACTACTTATAAATCCAATCTTTTTCGCACTGATTTGCTGACCAATAATAATGTTTTTTGTGTGGCAGAGGATGCAAAACACCGTCTTTGGATTGGTACTTACAGTGGTCTGAATGTTTTGGACAAGAAAACGGGTGCGATACGGAAAATAGATCATCCGGAGATGAATGGTAATAGTATCCCTCAAGTCCTGATAACCAGTGATGAACGTATTCTGTTTGCAACAGATTGGGGAGTGTATGAGTATCAGGAAGATAAAGATGATTTCTTATGCCATGGTGGCGAAAATACAGGGAATGTGATGCCCAGGACTGCCATCAAATCTCTGTTTGAAGATGACCGGGGAGATATTTGGATTGGAACATGGGATGCAGGGTTGTATCGTTATGAGAAGAAAACCGGGAAATATTTCAGATACCCGCGGTTGAATGAACAAAACTCTGCTCATTATGTATTTCAGGACAGTCAAAAGAATATTTGGGTAGGTACTTGGCGTGGCGGTTTGGTTTTGTTGAAAGATGCCTACCAGCCGGATAAGACCACTTGGATTACTTATCGGTATGATGAAAAGAACCTTGCCGGTATCTCGGATGATATTATCTATGCGTTATCCGAAGATCTTAATACTCATTCTTTATGGGTAGGAACCCGTAAAGGACTCAGTGTACTTCCGTTGACAGGGAATTACACGGGTGCTGAGACTTTCAGTAATTATTATCCCAGTGAATCGGATAGTTCTATAGCCAGTGACGAAGTGGCTTCCCTTTTGCGTGATCGTCAGGGACTGATGTGGGTAGGTATGATTGGTGGAGGTGTAAACAAAGTGAGTACTCGAAAAGCTGATTTCTATTGGGATCAGTTGTTGGAAGTCAAACGGATGCTGAAGACTACTTCGGTTCGCAGTATTTTGCTGGATGATGAAGGATTACTTTGGCTGGGAATAGGAACTTATGGATTAGGGGTGAAGAATCGTCAAACCGGGAAATTCACTTATTATACTCAAATGCCTGAATTCGACCGTTATCGTGGTATTTCTACGGTTATGTCTATGATGCAACATTCCGTAACAGGACATATTTGGATTGCAGCTTATGACGGAGGAGTTTATGAGGTAGATAAGAAGGCGCCTGTGGCACAGAGGGTGAGGAATTATTATGCTCAGGATGCGCCGTGGTTGGCAGGTTCCTGTGTTTTTCATATCTATGAAGACTCAAGGCACAACCTTTGGTTTGCTACGCGTAATGGAGTTTCAATGCGTACAATGGATGGAGAAGCGGTGCGATTGGATACTTTGCAAGTAGGAAATAGCCAGATGAGAAACGTTCCGACTATGTATATGACCGAAGGAAATGACGGAGATATGTGGGTGGCTTCCAATACACATGGAGTTTTTCGGCTTCATTGTGATGAAAAAGGGAGCTATACCGTTTCATGTTATTCTGCTACGAATGGAAAGCTCAACAGTGTGTATGCCGATTGTCTTTACACAGATGCCAAAGGACGCATTTGGGTAGGAACAGGAGGCAGTGGACTGAATCTGTATGATGAAGCAACCGACACTTTTCTTCCGGTACATGCGAAATGGAATCTTCCGGGAGATGCGGTTGTCAGTATCAGGAGTGATAAAGAGGGTGATTTATGGTTGGGTACGAATGCCGGATTGATAAAACTTGCCCTATCGGATAACTTGGAAAGTGCGACATTCCGTTTGTACACCACAGTAGATGGTTTGCAGGACAATATATTTATTCGTAGTGCCCAGGCGGTTGCAGCTGACGGTGAAATGTTCTTCGGCGGACACCGGGGATATAATAGCTTTTATCCTGAGAATCAGCAGGAGCAGCCTTTTTCTTCTTCTGTGATAGTGACTGACATTAAGATTTTCAATCAGTCATGGGGAAATCTGCCAGCTAAAGAGCGAATGGAGATTTCAGAACTTTCACCCGCTTTTTCAGATGAGATACAGCTGGACCATTGGCATAATAATTTCAGCATCGAATTTTCGGCATTGGAGTATGCTAATCCGGAGAGAAACCAGTATGCTTATCAGTTGGCAGGTTTCGATTCTGACTGGCAATATACGGGTGGGGCCAAGCGTTTTGCTTATTATAATAACCTGAAGCCCGGAACTTATACTTTCCAATTGAAAGCTTCTAATGCCAATGGCATTTGGGATGATGAGATGCTCCGGATGGAAGTCGTTATTTTACCGCCTCCCTGGAAAACATGGTGGGCTTACACCTTATATATTATATGTGTTTGTGCTATTATCTATTATACTTTCCGGGTGATACGTAATCGAATCCGTTTGCGAAATGCTCTGCATTTGCGTGAGATGGAACAAGCTAAGGCAGAAGAGGTTAATCATGCTAAATTACAATTCTTTACTAATATTACTCACGAGCTACTGACTCCGTTAACCATTCTTTCTGCTTCGGTGGATGAGCTGAGACGGACCGCACCCACGTATAAGGAGCAATATAGAGTGATGAATAACAATATCAATCGCCTGATACGTTTGCTGCAACAAATCCTTGAATTTCGTAAGTCGGAGACAGGAAATCTTAAGCTGCGGGTTTCCGAAGGTGACCTTACGCAATTTGTACATCGCAGTCTGGATAGCTTCCGCCCGTTGATGAAGAAGAAAGATATTCAGTTTCAGATTTCATGTTCACCTGATCCTTTCAACGCTTATTTTGATCCCGACAAACTTGATAAGATACTCTATAATTTACTGTCTAATGCTTCTAAATATAATCGTGCCGGTGGTCTGGTCAGTGTGGAACTATCTGAAAATGAAGACCGAACAGCACGATTAGTGGTGAAAGACAATGGCCCCGGTATATCAGCAGAAGCCCAGAAGAACCTTTTCAAACGCTTTTATGAAGGAGATTACCGGAAGTTCAAGACTATTGGAACCGGCATCGGTTTGTCATTGGTTCGCGATTTGGTAGTGCTGCATCATGGTACTATTACGGTAGAAAGTGAAGAAGGGAAAGGTACATTGTTTATTGTAAACTTTCCGGTTCTTCATAATTCGTATGCGGAGGAAGAAATAGAAGAAAGTCTGCCGACAGATGCGGAAGAAGCAAAGCAAGAACTCTTATCAGATGAGTTTGGCGAAAATGTCTCTGATGATGATAGTGAGGAACAAGCCGAGCCGACTGCTATCCGGTCTTCGTACTCTTTACTGATTGTTGAGGACAATGAAGAGTTATTGCAGTTAATGACGAAATTGTTGGGTGCGGATTATATGGTTTACACAGCTAATAACGGTAAGGAAGCTATAGATGTGGTAGAGCAGGAAGAGATCGATCTGATTGTTTCTGACGTAATGATGCCTGAGATGGATGGCATTGAATTCTGCCAGTATATTAAAAATAAGTTTGAAACATCCCATATTCCTGTAGTTTTGCTGACGGCTAAGAATAAGGAGGAAGACCGGGTTGAGGCTTATGAGTCCGGTGCTGATGGCTTTATCAGTAAACCTTTCAATCTGAGTGTTCTCCATGCACGTATCTCCAACTTGCTTCGGAGCCGTGAACGTATGGGAAAGGACTTCAAGAAACAGTTGGTATTTGAAGCTAAAGAATTGAATTACACCAGTGTTGATGAGGATTTCCTGCAACGGGCTATTGATTGTGTGCATCGTCATTTGGATGATCCGGATTTTGATCAGGCGAAGCTGTTGGAGGAGATGTATATGGCTAAATCGACTTTCTTCAGGAAGTTGAAGTCATTGACCGGTCTTACTTATGTTTCCTTTATCCGGAATATTCGTATGAAAGCAGCCTGTCGTATAATGGAAGAGAAGAAGAATATTCGTATTTCAGAATTGGCGTATGCTGTGGGTTATAATGATCCGCGTTATTTCAGTAATAGTTTTAAGAAAGAGTTTGGTATGCAACCTTCCGAATATATGGAGCGCTTTACTTCGAATGGCACAGTGGAAGATGATGTTCCGGAAACATAGAGCATATATTTATTAACCATCTTGTCTTTTATACTGCAAGAACAACTTCCGGAAAATGGAATGTTGTTCTTGCAGTCTTATTGTGTTACTTACCCGTTTATTCGTTTTATACATTTCTTTTAAAACTCTCTCACATTTGAAAATTTATGTAGAATAATGTTTCATTTCATGTAGAAAATTGTGTCATGAGACAAATTAGCATCTGTTTGGGCTGTTGTAGAAGGCATATTGCTTTTTGCCCCCATACTTTTGTGTCGCAATCAAGAATGAAAATGATAGAGTTTTTTTTAGTTCTTGTTGTAAATAACAAACCAATGTTTAATCTTAAAATTAATGAGAAACATGAAAAACAAAAGAGGCAAATTGATTACAGTACTTTTTGTTGCTGCAATGTCTGTTAGTCTTTTTACAGGGTGTAGTGACGATGCTACAATTACTGGATTGGATGAAGGTGCATTGCCTGAATTGGCATCCGACACAAGGGCTGTTACAGATGAGTTGATCGAATCAGATTCAATCAGTAACTTTAGTTTATTAGCTGCAACTGAATATAGTGATGCAGAGTTAAAAGAGCGCATAAGGAATGGGTGGTGGAAACAGTATGCTTATACTTTGCCGAATGGTAAAGTAACTCCGGAAATATCAGGATATACTGATTATACGCAGAATATATATCCGGATGCTACTACATTATTCTTTGTTGGAAGTGAGGTGTTGAAAAATGTTAATGTACAATTCTCTCAAATAGGTACAACTCCATACTATTATGAAGAAATTAGTACTGGATTTTATGAATTTAAGGTTGCTTATCCTGTTCCTGTCTTTTTTGAATTCGTAAGTAAAAAAACAGGAGAGCTAGTTGATACTATTATCTTTTTTCCTAGCCGTTCTGTCCAGTAAGGGCTATATAATGAGACTTAATAATTAAATATATGTTTAATCTTAAAATTATTGCTAATGGAAAAGCAAGAAAATTTCTGTAAACGACAGGCTCAAAAATTATGTCGATTATTTCCAGTTGCAATTTTATTGTTTTTGTTTTTATCTGTTCCTCTTAAGGGATATAGTAATGAAGCTTTTTCTTCAGAAGGCATGCAACAAAATACAGTAAAAGTGACTGGTACAGTTAAGGATACAAATGGGGAGCCGATAATTGGTGCCAATGTAATGGTAGTGGGGGCGGCTACTGGTGTTATTACTGATATCGATGGTAATTTCACACTTAATGTTCCTGTAGGAAGTAAGTTACAGTTTAGTTTTATTGGTTATAAGGAACAGGTAGTTCCTGTTAAAAAAGGTATTAGTCTTAATATAGTATTAGAAGAAGATGCCCAGATGTTGGGTGAAGTAGAGGTGGTAGCTTACGGTGTACAGAAAAAAGTATCAGTTACAGGCGCCATTTCTTCAATGAGAGGAGATGACTTGTTAAAGACTCCCGCAGGATCTATTTCTAACATCCTTTCTGGGCAGGTAACCGGTATTTCTTCTGTGCAATATTCTGGTGAACCGGGTGCTGATGCTGCTGATATCTACGTACGTGGTATAGCTACCACTAATAATGCCACTCCATTGATTCAGGTGGATGGTGTGGAACGTGATTTCTCTCAGATTGACCCGAATGAGATAGAGAGTGTAACTATATTGAAAGATGCTTCTGCAACTGCTGTATTCGGTGTACGAGGTGCGAATGGTGTTATCTTGATTACAACTAAACGTGGTGCTGAAGGAAAAGCGAAGATTTCATTTACTACTTCTGCCGGTGTTAATGTGCGTACTAAAGAATTAGAGTTTGCAAATTCTTATCAGTATGCTTCTTATGTTAATATGATGAGGACTAATGATGGTAATGAGCCTCTTTATTCGGATGAGCAGTTGGCTGCTTTTCGGGATCATACTAATCCGTTACTTTATCCGGATATTAACTGGATTGATTACTGTATGAACAAAGCTGCTTTTCAGTCACAGCACAATGTTAGTATCTCCGGTGGAACAAATAATATGCGTTACTTTGTGTCTGCGGGTTTGTTCACCCAAGATGGTATGTTTAAGCAATTCAATCTGACAGATGATTTTAACTTTGACTATAAGCGATATAATTATCGGGCAAATCTGGATTTTGATATCAGCAAAACAACATTATTATCAGTCAATATTGGCGGACGCGTGGAGAGTAAGCGTACTCCTGAGTCTGGTGAAGATCAGAATCAATTGTTCCGTAAACTTTATTGGGCTGTACCTTTTGCCAGTGCGGGTATAGTAGATGGTAAATATATCAAAACGAATGCGGATTATGTTACTAAACCTGGAGCAGATGGTTTGGAATCTTATTATGGCAAAGGTTTCCGTAATCAGACAACGAATGTATTGAATCTGGACTTGGTGCTCGACCAGAAACTTGATTTCATAACAAAGGGACTTTCTATAAAATTGAAAGGGTCATATAACTCTTCTTACTCAACCACTAAAATAGCCAGTTCTTCCGTAGCTACCTATACACCGGTTGTAGATGACAAGGGTGCTATTACTTACAAAAAATCAGGTTCTGATAGCCAGACGAGCTATCGTGAAGGAGATTATGGTAAGGGACGCGACTGGTATATGGAATTAGCCTTAAACTATAATCGTAAGTTTGGCAACCACAGTGTTACTGGATTGTTTCTTTACAATCAGTCAAAAAGATATTATCCAGGAGGAACTTACGACTATATTCCTACAGGTTATGTAGGATTGGTAGGACGCGTGACGTATGACTGGAAGACTCGTTATTTGGCCGAATTTAATGTTGGTTACAATGGCTCTGAGAATTTTAATCCCGAAAATCGTTACGGCTTTTTTCCTGCCGGTTCTATTGGTTGGATTGTTAGTGAGGAACCTTTCTTCGCTCCTATAAAGAAGGTGGTGAATTACTTTAAAGTCCGTGCAACTTTGGGTATGGTAGGTAATGACAACTATGCAGGTCAGCGTTTCCTCTATTTACCTGGTTCTTATGGTTATGGACAAAATAATGATCATAATGGCCCGGGTGGTTTCTTTGGACAGAACATTGGAAATGCCAAGCCTGGTGCATGGGAGGCTACTCAGAGTAATCCGTATGCTAAGTGGGAAACAGCCGTCAAGCAGAATTATGGTCTTGACTTTAACATTCTCAATGACCATTTGAGCGTATCTGCCGACTATTTTATAGAAAAACGTCGTGATATTCTTAGAACTCCGGACTATCTGCCGGGTATTTTGGGTATGACTCTTCCGGCAATCAATGTGAATAAGGTAGAGAATAAGGGGTTTGAAATACAGGCGAAGTGGAATGATAGAATAGGAACTGATTTTCGTTATTGGGCTAATTTCAATATATCATTTGCACGTAACAAGATTGTATTCATGAATGAAGTTGAGCAAAATGAACCTTGGATGTATCAAACAGGACGTCGTATAAATTCACGCTCTATGTATAAGTTCTGGGGATTCTATGATGAGACAGCCGATTTGCGTTATCAGGAAGAATTTGGAATTCCTATTAGTGATCATGGAATTACATTGCAGCCCGGTGATGCAGTTTATGTAGACTTGAATAAGGATGGAAAACTGGACGGCAATGATGCGACACGAGATATAGGTTTTACTGACCTTCCGGAATATACGGCAGGTTTGAATTTAGGCTTTTCTTGGAAGAATTTTGATTTCTCCATGCAGTGGACGGGTGCCTGGAATGTAGACCGTATGCTCTCTGAATTCAGACAGCCGCTTGGTGATACTCAAAACAAAGGCTTGTTGTTGTACCAATATGAAAATACCTGGCGGTCTTCAGAAGACTCATATACTGCTAAATTTCCTCGTATTACGGCAACGAATCGTAAAAATAACTTTGAAAAAGGAAGTGATTTGTACTTGATTAATGCAAGCTACCTCCGTTTGAAGAATATTGAGATCGGCTATAATTTTGATTTCCCCTTCATGAGAAAGTTGAAGCTGAATAGCTGCCGCATGTATGTAAATGGCTATAATTTATTGACATTTACCGCTTTTGATTGGGGAGATCCGGAGTCTCGTCAGAGCGATCGTCCTAACTATCCGCTGACCAGAGTATTTAATATTGGTCTGAAATTAGGCTTTTAATGTTTATTGATATTGAAAATAAGAAACTTAAGAATTAAATACTTAAGATATGAGACATTTAACTAAATGGTTTATAATAGCATTTGCAGGAGTTACCATACTCTTTGCTTCTTGCGTCGATCAAATAAAGTTCGGTGATAGTTTTCTTGAAAAACCGCCTACGACGAACGACTTGAATCAGGATTCTATTTTTGGAAAAGCTGATTATGCCCGTGCATTTTTATGGAATGCTTATACAAAACTTTATTATGGCTTGCCTTATTACTGGGGTGGTTATGATGAAAAGAAAATGAACACCGGTATGTTTGAAATTCTTTCTGATTGCTGGCATAGTCATAACAGTTGGGATGGAGTGAATCGTCTCTATTATAGTGGTGCGTATACGGCAGCAGATGAAGATGGTTCCCGAGGTGATGTTCGTTACAATTATATAGATGATAAAGCCTGGAGTGGTATTCGCGCTGGATGGATGTTTATTGAAAATGTTGAGCGTGTACCGGATATGGACAATGCAGAGAAAGCGCGTCTGACTGCAGAAGCAAAAGTATTAATAGCTTCTCGTTATTTTGATATGTTCCGTCATTTTGGTGGTTTGCCGCTGGTAGACAAAACGTACGGTGTACAAGCTGTATACGAAGTACCCCGTGCAACAGCTGCGGCGACAGTTGAATTTATGATTGGTTTATTGGATGCTGCTATCAATGAATCGGAATTACCCTGGTCTCTGGGAACAGATGATTCTAATTGGCAAGGACGTTTTACAAAAGCGGCAGCAATGGCATTAAAATGTAAGATACTGTTGTTTGCGGCCAGTCCTTTGTTTAATGATAGTGAACCTTATTCTACAGAATCTCCACAAGATGCTGTAAGTAATCTGCAAGTATGGTATGGAGGTTATAATGCTGATTGGTGGGAACAATGCTATCAGGCATGTTATGAGTTTTTTGAACAGCTAGAAGCTAATGGCTTTTATGCATTGATGGAGGCAGATGGAACAAGTTCACAAAATTATCGTGATGCCTTCTTTAAAGCTTATTTCGAACGTCAGAATAATACGGAATTACTTATTTCTACTCGTGTAATAGGTAAGTTCAATAACGACTGGTGGTACAAATTTCAAACTGAATTTGTAGGCTATGGTAACTATACTCCAACCTTGGAATATATGCAGATGTTCCCAATGAGT
The DNA here is from genome assembly GCF_000526555.1 of Bacteroides sp. 14(A). Classification (NCBI taxonomy): domain Bacteria; kingdom Pseudomonadati; phylum Bacteroidota; class Bacteroidia; order Bacteroidales; family Bacteroidaceae; genus Bacteroides; species Bacteroides sp. 14(A). The sequence goes on from NZ_JAGH01000001.1 coordinate 827,037, forward strand.
GACGGCACACCTTTTGACTCCAATACATTGTTGGCTGATGGTGCTTTCCCGTTCTTTACTGATAATGACTATAACAAGCCGGTACGTGATCCACGTTTGTATGAGACGATGTTGGTGAATGGTGCTAATTTTGGTGACCATGCAGCTGAATTGTGGTTGGGAGGTCGTGATAACATTGACAATACGGAAAAGGAAACAGGAAAGGTCGCTACTGGTTTCAGCCTTTATAAATTCTATAAGACAGGTAACTTAAGCGGAACCTATCCTCAATGGCCTTATTTACGTTTAGCAGAAGTTTACTTGATTTATGCAGAAGCCATCCTGCACGCTAAGGGGGATTTGCAAAAAGCTATTGATCAGGTAGATATCGTACGTGCTCGTGTTGGTTTAGGTGGTTTGGCAAAATGTAATCCTACTAAGAATCTAACGACTGATAAAAATGCTTTATTGGAAGAAATACTCCGTGAACGTGCTTGTGAGCTTGGTTTGGAAGATGTACGTTTCTTTGATATGATTCGTTACAAACGTGCAGATCTTTTCCAGAAAAAACTTCATGGACTGAAAGTTTATCGTAATGATGGTGGTGGAAACAAACCATGGTCAGGTACTAGTGGCAATGCTTCTGAATATCCTAATAAACCTTCTAATTTCAAATACGAAGTGTTCGAACTTAAAAATATAGCTCGCACGTGGTGGAGCAATTTTAATCCTAAATGGTATTTAGCTGCTTTCCCGCCTTCGGAAGTAAACAAAGGATATGGACTGACACAAAACCCGGGTTGGAAATAAAGGTAAAAATAACCATATAATAAAGAAAGAACAACATGAAAAAATATAAAATAATAGTTTTAGCAATGTTGGCTTGTGTCTCTCTGAAAAGCTGGGCGCAAGAGGAAGGCAATATAGCCGGCAAAGTGGTTGATAAACTAGGCAATCCGATAGAAGGTGTATTGATTTCCGTTGAAAACAATCCGTTGGTACAGGCGACGACTGACCGTAATGGTAAATTTGAAATTATAGCCGATCATACTAAACGCTTGCAGGTACGTACTGGTAGGGATGATACTAAAATTGTGCCTGTAGCTGATGGGAAAGACCTGACGATTGTTATGGATTTCTCAAGTGAGAAAGTTAACTACGGTTTTGGTCTGAATCAGACCAATGCAGAATCTACAGGTGCGGTCTCTACAGTTTATGCCGATCAAATTGATAATCGTTCTACGTTTAATGTAGGTAATGCATTGTATGGTAATGTAACGGGACTTTATACTATGCAGAAGACGGGTAATGTTTGGGACCAGATTTCTTCTATGGCTATCCGTGGGCAAAAGACATTAAATGATAAAAATGGTATATTGTTGTTGGTGGATGGTCTGGAACGAGATAATGGCTATCAAGCATTGAATTATATCTCTCCTGAAGAAGTAGAGTCTGTTAGTATCTTGCGAGATGCAGCAGCAGTAGCCCTTTATGGTTTCCGTGGTGTAAACGGTGTAGTGAATATCGTAACTAAACGTGGTAAATACAAAAGTCGTGAGATAAACTTCTCTTATGATCATGGTTTTAATTCTCAAACTCGAATTCCGAAAATGGCAGATGCTTCTACCTATGCTAATGCTATCAATGAAGCCTTGGCTAATGATGGAAAATCTGCACGTTATTCTCAGAATGAGTTGAATGCTTTCAAGAGTGGAAAGTATCCTTATCTTTATCCTAATGTGAATTGGATGGACGAGGTCTTTCGTGATCAGGGAACTACGGATATAGCAACCTTAACATTCCGTGGAGGTTCTACTAAGATGCGCTACTTCACGATGTTGAATTTGCAGAATAATCGTGGTTTCATCAAGAATGCTAATTCCAATGATGGTTATTCTACGCAAGACAAGTATTCAAGAGCCAATTTCCGTTCAAATTTGGATATTGACCTGACAACCAAAACAAGATTACAGGCTAATATATCTGGTGTACTGAATGAATTCAGCCGCCCAAGCTCAAGTGGCGATAATCTGATCGGTAAGTTATATACAGTGCCGTCGACAGCATTCCCTATTAAGACGGAAAAGGGTTTGTGGGGTGGCAATAGTACCTGGAATGGTGATTATAATCCTGTATATCTTGCACAAGGTCATGGTTATACGAAAGGCCACACTCGCGCTCTGTATGCTGATATGTTATTACGTCAGGATTTGTCATCCATTACTAAAGGATTAGGTGGATCTGTACGTATTGGATATGATAACCTGGCTTCTTATTGGGAAGATCACCGTAGAAGTGAAAAATATGGTATGCAATCTGTTACTCAATGGACTAATGGCGAACCATCAGCTTTCACTGATTTTGAGGGAGGTTCGGTAGGTACTAGCGAAAGTTCAAAGTTGGATTGGCAGTATCGCTCTTTAAACTTTCAGGCAAATGTAGATTGGAACCGTAACTTTGGCAAACATGACCTTTACTCCATGCTGCTGTATACGTATAAGTATGACGATAGAAATGGCGTAAATGTAACTTTGTTTACTCAAAATGCAGGTTGGTATACTCATTATGGCTATGATAATCGCTATTTTGCAGATTTTACTTTAATGTTCTCTGCTTCCAATAAGTTGGATCCTAATAGCCGTTGGTTACCGGCTCCCACTGTAGGGTTGTCATGGGTTATCTCTAACGAAGCTTTCATGAAGAACCAAAATGTGATAGATTTCATGAAATTGCGTGCTTCATTTGGTATTATCAATACGGATAACACTCCGGCTGACGGCTATTGGCTTAATAAAATGGGAGGCGGAGGATCTTATCCTGTAATAGGTGGTAGTAATTTTGGAGATGGAGACGGTGGATGGTCTGAAGGTCGGTTACCTTCATTGAACGGAGTGTTGGAGAAAGCTTATAAGTATAATGTGGGTTTGGATATGTCTCTGTTGAAAGGTTTGACTTTTACAATTGATGGTTTTTATGAGAGACGTTCGGATATCTGGGTAAGTGCATTAGGACAAAATTCGGCTGTATTGGGCGTTGATGGAGCCTATAAGAATGCAGGTATAGTAGATAGCTGGGGTACCGAAATGGGTTTGGATTATAATAAACGTATTGGAGATTTCCAGTTACGTTTGGGTGGAACCTTCTCATTTAACCGTAGTGAGATTATCGAAAACTTGGAAGAACCCAAAGCTTATGAGTATTTAAGTGCGAAAGGAAAATCGGTTGGACAGATTTGGGGCTTACAAGCTATCGGCCATTTTGTAGATCAGGCAGATATTGATAATAGTACACCTCAACAATTTGGTCCGGTAAAGCCGGGTGATATTAAGTACAAGGATGTGAATAATGATGGCGTCATTAACTCCAACGATATGATTCCCATGGGCTATAATTCTGTTTGGCCGGAAATTTATTATGGTTTCAATGTAGGATTAGAATGGAAAGGTTTGGGCTTTAACGCTTATTTTCAAGGTGTAGGTAATTATACAGCTTGGCTTACATCCAGCGTATATCGTCCATTGATAAATAATACTTCTATTTCACAGTATGCTTATGAGAACCGTTGGACACCTGAAAACCCGAATGCCCGCTTCCCGCGTTTGACTACGGAAAATGTGGAAAACAATACGCAAAGTAGTTCTGTATGGTTACAAGACCGTTCTTTCCTGAAGTTGCGTAACTGTGAAGTATACTATAAGATTCCTTCTGCTTGGCTGAATAAGATCAAAATGAAAACAGCGAAGGTTTATGTAAGAGGTACAGACTTGTTCAGTATTGACAAAATCGATTTAACTGATCCGGAAGCTATAGGAGATGTTTATCCGGCTACCCGTTCCATACATATCGGTTTATCACTGGGACTCTAAATGAAATAAGTTAATAAAAAAAACTAAGATATGAAATTAAAGAATATATGTTTCGGTATTGTTTGTACGGCAGTATTAGTCGGATGTACAGACAAGATGGACTATCATGAATATACCAGCTACGATAAGGAGTATGTATTTTCTGACTTCGGCCGTACATCCGGATTTGTGAATAACATCTATTCCTATTTGGACTCTGATTTGCCCGGTTCAGGAGCATTGGCATCCGCCTGTGATGAGGCAGAAATGGCATTGACTTATTCAAGCGTACTTGACTATACGAATGGAAACTGGAATGCGCTGAATCCAAAGTCGCTGTGGAATTATTATACACCTATTCGTGCGGTCAATTATTATCTGAAAAATGCAAAAGATCTGGATTTCTATGACTTGCGTTTTACAGAAGATTATGAAGCTCAGATGAATCGTTTTAAGCGTTACCAGTATGAAGTGCGCTTGTTACGCGCCTATTATTATTTCCAGCTGGTACGTGCGTATGGTGATGTTCCTTTCACAACATCCGTGTTGACAGAGGCAGAAGCCAATAGTCTGAAACGTACACCTGCTTCGGAGATTTTTGATTTTATTGTGAGTGAATGTGATGCAGTGGCTCCGGAACTTCCAATAGATTACAGTAAACTTGAAAATGATGCTGCCGGTAATTCGGAGAAACCGGAAACCGGTCGCGTGACTCAAGGTACAGCATTGGCGCTGAAAGCACGCGCTTTGCTTTACCGCGCCAGCAAGCTTTTCAATGAAAGTGAAAATAAAGAGTTCTACAAAGAAGCTGCAAAGGCTAATTTAGATGTAATAAACTACTGTAGCAAGAATGGTATTACTTTAGGTAAGTATACTGACTTGTGGGGTGAAAATAACTGGAAAGCATCTGAGATGATCTTTGTGCGCCGTGTAGGTGCAACTACTGATCCTGAAGTTACTAATTTTCCGATAGGTTTGGAAAATGCGAGATCAGGAAATTGTCCAACACAGACTTTGGTCGATGCTTATGAAATGAAGAATGGCAGTGAACCAAATTCAAAGGATCCGTATACAGGGAGAGATCCGCGTTTTGCCATGACGATTGCTGTGAATGGGGACAAATGGCCGAATACAAATCCTAATCCGCTGGAAATTTATGTGGGAGGTAGAAATGCTTCGCCTATTCCTTATGCAACCCCAACAGGCTACTATCTAAAGAAATATGTAGATGGTTCTACGGATATCAGTGCCAGCACAGGTAGTGGAGGTAAAGTGCATAGTTGGGTGACATTCCGTTTAGGAGAGTTTCTACTGAATTATGCGGAAGCCACATTCAAATATTTTGGAGAGGCTGATAATAAAGATGGTGAACTTACTATGTCAGCTCGTGAAGCAGTAAATAAGATACGTAAGCGTACTGGTGTGGATATGCCGGAATTTCCAGAAGGTATGAGTAGTGATAATTTCTGGAAGCGTTATAAGAATGAACGTATGGTGGAACTTGCATTTGAAGGACATCGCTTTTGGGATGTACGTAGGTGGAAAGAAGGCGGTTTTAAGAGTCTTGATCGGGTAGTGATCACGAAAAATAGTGATGACTCGTTCACTTATACGCGCAATACTAAATCTTTGGTTTGGGATGATAAGATGTATTTCTATCCAATACCGGACTCTGAACTTCGTAAAAATCCGAATTTGACTCAAAATACAGATTGGTAAAACATACGTGTTTAACTATAAAAATGAGATATTATGAAATTGAACTTTAAATATATGATTGTTGTCGGGTTATTGATTGGCATGACAGGTTGCGATGATAACTTAGAAACTTTTGAGATAGGGGGGAGCACAGCGGCTCCCACTGCTATCGCAACATCGGCTGTAAACTCAGATCCCTTACCCGGACAAATTAAATTGACCTGGAATACTCCGTCTGAAGGTGCATTTGAATATCTTCAGATTAAATATCATGATCCGTTGACAGAACAGGATGTTTGTAAGATAGCTTCTATTGGTACGACTGAAATGTTGATAGAAGATACGCGTGCCCGTTTTGGCGATTATTCTTTCTTTTTCCAGACTTTCAATGCTGCCCATCAAGGTAGTGAGGTTACGGAAATAAAAGCAAAATCAGGAGCAGCACCATCTACTACGACAGAAAAGTCGCGTACAGAAATGAAAATAGAGGCGGATCAGCTTAGCACGAATGCACAGGAACCTTCTGAAGGGCCGATTAAGAATTTGATAGACGGTAAAGGCAATACTTTCTTTCATACGAGATGGAGTAGTCCTCAGATAGAATTGCCTCATTATATTCAGATTGATTTTAAGGAAGCGCATGAGGATTTTGCTATTTATTACCAGAATCGTACGGATAATACATGGACTTCGGAAGGGCGTCCTTCTGTAGTGGAATTACAAATAAGCAGTGATGGAAAAAACTTTGAAACAGTTGCGACACTGTCAGGTTTACCTTCGGCACACAGTACTGAATATACTTCAGAATTCGTTGTACCAGGGAAGACATTTACTTCTTTCCGTTTTAATGTAATTGCTACTTCGGGTAATACGAAGTATTTCAATTTGGCTCAATTTAAATTTTATGATGTGGAAGTAGAAATCTATGATCCTGAAACTGTACCTTTAGATTAATTTTAATTGGGATAAGAATATGAAAAATAAGATAAAAATCTGGGTAGCTCTTTGTGTAGCTGCCTGTTCAATCACTTTCTCCGCTTGCGATGAAGATAATGACTTTGGGTACAATGGAAAATTGAGCTTAAACTATTTGGGCATCAAGCAAGCCAGTGAAATATGGGATGGAGCTCAATGTAATATAGTTACGGCTTTGAAAGAACCGCAAGAAGGTGAAGTGCAGAAAGTTAAGAATTTTAATTATCGCCTGAATCTGGCGCTTTACCAGAATCGGAAAGCGGAGAAAGATGCTACGGTAGACTTGGTTATAGCTTCAGATTCTTTGAAGAAGGCCATTGCTTTGGTTGGAACATCTTCTGTTTATACTGTTTATGCCGATGCAGAACTGTTGCCGGAAGAGTACTATAATCTCTCTGCTAGTAAAATGGAACTGAGTGCCGGCAGTAAAAAGTCGGAAGAAGTAGAACTGAATGTTTACTCCAGTAAACTGATTGCGTTAGTACAGGACGAATGGAAAAAAGATGTGACTTTTGTGTTGCCTGTGCAAATTCAGAATTCTACTTCTTATAGCATTAATGATAAGACAAATACGATGATGTTTTTCTTTAATGTGACTTATGTAGATCCTGGTGAAGAGTATTTCGCTGACGGAGAAGGTGTACCTGATGACCATGAATTGGAAGGCGGATATAAATTGGTTTGGCATGATGAATTTAATGGAACCGGCGCACCGAATGCTGAAATGTGGCGATATGAAGAAGGGTTTCAGCGCAATGAAGAGGATCAGTGGTATAAAAAGGAGAATGTTGAAATGAAAAAGAATGCATTGGTTTTTACAGCCAAGCAGGAACGCGTGAAGAACCCGAACTACAATCCGAATGCAACGGGGGGGAATTCTTGGAAACAGACTCGTGAATATGCGGAATATACTTCCGCTTGCGTGGTAGCCCAAAACAAGTATGCTTTCAAATATGGGAAACTGGTTGTACGCGCTAAGATACCTATTGAGCAAGGTGGATGGCCTGCGATATGGTCTACCGGTAACTGGTATGAGTGGCCGCTGGGTGGTGAGATCGATTTTCTGGAATTCTATAAGAACAAGATTCATGCTAACCTTTGCTGGGGTGGAAATAAACGTTGGGATGGTTCATGGAATTCTGCAAATTATCCTATTACTGATTTCACGTCCAAAGATGCGAAGTGGGCGGAAAAATATCATGTTTGGATGATGGATTGGGATGAAAAATACATTCGCATCTATCTGGACGATGTACTTCTGAATGAAACCGACCTGAGTACAACCTATAATAAAGGTGACCATGGTGCTGGAGAGGGTGGTTATATTAACCCTTACTCCAATGATTTGGAAGGTTTTGGTCAGCTTATGATGTTAAATTTGGCTATTGGTGGGGTTAATGGAAGACCTATAGAAGCGACATTCCCACTTGAATATCGGGTAGACTATGTACGAGTTTATCAGAAAAAATAAATAAAATCTTTAATTTTGTATTCCGTATTGTCCCTATGAACCTAACAGAACATTGGGGCAGTACGGAATATTTGTAAAATAGGTAATAGTATATGAAATATATAAAGTATTTGGGAGGATTCTTATTATTGACAATTATTTGTCTTCCTCTATTATCGCAGACTAAAGAACGGTGGAAAGATGTTAATAATGAATATATCAACGCCCATGGTGGCGGCGTTTTATTTCATAACGGATTATATTACTGGTTTGGTGAACATCGCCCTGAAAACGGCTTCACTACCGAAGTGGGAGTGAACTGTTACGCATCTTCCGATTTACAGAACTGGACTCACAAGGGCGTAGCGCTTGCCGTATCCGAAGAACCCGGTAGCGATATTGAACGTGGTTGCATCATGGAGCGCCCTAAAGTGATATACAATAAGAAGACCGGGAAGTTTGTAATGTGGTTCCATCTGGAACTGAAAGGTCAAGGTTATGGACCCGCCCGCGTGGCTGTGGCCGTCAGTGACAAACCGGAGGGACCTTATCGCTTTGTTCGTTCCGGACGGGTGAACCCCGGAATCTATCCGGAGAATATGCCTGAGGCAGACCGGAAGCTGACATGGAATATGAAGAAATATAAAAAGTGGTGGACTCCGGAGTGGTACAAGGCAGTTAACCAGGGACTGTTTGTGAAACGTGATATAGAAGGCGGACAAATGTCTCGTGATATGACTTTATTTGTGGATGACGATGGTAAAGCTTATCACATTTATTCTTCAGAAGAGAATCTGACTCTGCATATTGCAGAACTGACAGATGATTATTTGCAGCATTCAGGGCGCTATATTCGTATCTTTTCCGGTGGACATAACGAAGCACCGGCCCTATTCAAGAAAGATAATATGTATTGGATGATTACTTCCGGATGTACCGGTTGGGATCCTAATGAAGCCCGTATGTTTTCAGCGTCTTCCATTTGGGGACCGTGGAAGCAACATCCTAATCCATGCCGCGGACAGAACAGTGAGAAAACCTTTGGTGGACAAAGTACGTTCGTATTGGAGTTGCCGGAGAACCGCTTTATATTTATGGCTGATGTCTGGAAACCGAAGAGTCTGATGTATTCCGGGCATATTTGGCTGCCTATACAGTTTGATGAACAGGGTGTTCCGTTTATTGAGTGGACGGACGAGGTAAATCTGTCCGCTCAATCGGAGTGGAAATTGGTATGGAGTGATGAATTTAATACAGACGGTCTTCCGGATACGACTGTTTGGAGTTATGATAATGGCTTTGCACGCAATGAGGAAGCCCAGTGGTATCAGAAAGGCAACGCTTACTGCAAAGATGGAAAGCTGATTATTGAAGCACGGAAAGAAAAAGGACGTAAAAATCCCTGGTATGAGGTCGGAAGTAATGACTGGAGGAAGAAGCGGGAGTTTATTGAGTACACTTCCTCATGCATCACTACGGCCGGCAAGAAAGAGTTCCTGTATGGCAGATTCGAGGTTCGTGCCAAGATTCCCGTGAGCGGAGGGGCATGGCCGGCTATTTGGGCTTTGGGCAGTGGTATGGAATGGCCTTCGTGTGGTGAAATTGACATAATGGAATACTATCGTATCAAAGGTGAACCGCATATTCTGGCAAATGCTGCCTGGGGAACTGACTGGCAGTGGAATGCAAGATGGAATAGTAAAGCGATTCCTTTTACTCATTTTACAGATAAAGACCCGGCGTGGGCGGATAAGTTTCACATCTGGCGTATGGATTGGGATGAAACGGCCATTAAAATCTATCTGGATGATGAATTACTGAATGAAATTCTTTTGAGCGAAACTGTTAACGGTACCATCGGAAAAGGAACGAACCCCTTCCGCATGCCACAATATCTTTTGCTGAACTTGGCTCTTGGTGGCATAAATGGTGGCGAAATTGATGATAAAGGTATTCCTATGCGTTATGAAATAGATTACGTTCGGGTATATCAGAAATAGTTTAAGACGGGTGAATCTAAGTTTATTGAATTGTCACTATGATGCTGAATAGTTGATTTCAATGACGTAATGTGTGTTTTTGTCTGTTATTAACAACGAGTCTTTCCGTGGAATAGAGCCTTCTGGAAGATTCTACCTGTCTTTTCCCTCAATTCAGACCGTCTGTTTAGGAAAAACAGACGGTCTTTTACCTTCCAACAAGCGGTCTTTTACTCTAAAACATACCATGTAATTTCCCAAAAGACTTATTCTTTTTTCCGAAGGGCTACACCATAGGTCCAAAAGGGTGTAGTCTTGTTGACTGAAGGGCGATACCATCCGGCATAAAGGGTGTAGCCTTGCTTTTTACAGGCAATATTTTCTCTATTTCGGTGGAAATAGGAAATGGACTGAAAGAAGCATTTTTTTAGATATTGTCAATAATGTCTTCTATAGTGTTTTAACTTCGAACTTATCATTGTCTAATTGTCTGGTATTTCTTTCTGTCCGTATTCTTTTGAATTTACCTGATAAAGAATCCTTGCGTTTTTCCGTATGATGCCGTGGTCGGTACGGAAAGAAAAGAATGTGACAGGGTAGGATTATCAATTTGTCATTTTGTTAATTCCTCATCTATATTCATTTACATACATGCCACAGTCTGGATCAGTGATTGGTTGGTGTGATAGTGTAGCACTCCTGAAAATAATCCTATCGAACAAATAAGATAGTTTTAGAACTTTTTATGTATATTTGCCGGAGTTGATTAATAATATTTGCTAACTAACAACTATGAAAGAAAAGATCAGGAGTTTCTTCTTTATCTTGGGGGTATTGTTTCCTATAGTATGTCAAGCTATGGTAGCGCCCGGACCTAATTCTTTGGTATTCAAATCTTCATCTATTCTGAACAGCTTGCCAAGCAAGGACGTACAGTCGGTGTACCAAGATAGGGATGGCTATATCTGGATATCTACCCGCAACGGGCTTTTCCAGTATGACGGCTATTCTATCACTACCTATAAATCTAATTTATACCGTCCGGATCTATTAACTAATAACAATATTTATTGTGTGGCAGAGGATGCGCAACATCGGCTATGGATTGGTACTTACAGCGGACTGAATGTGCTGGATAAGCAAACAGGACAGATTCGGAAAATAGATGACCCGGAAATAAATGGTATTGGCATATCTCAAATATTGGTGACAAGTGACAATCGCATTTTATTTGCTACAGAAGGGGGATTGCTTGAATATCTGGAAGATAGCAATCGTTTTTTAGCTTTTAATCAGGATAATACCGATGGCGTTTTCCCAAAAACGACTGTAAAGTCTTTGTTTGAAGATGATCGGGGGGATATATGGATTGGTACATGGAGTCAGGGATTGTTCCGCTATGAAAAGAGAACCGGTAAATACTGGAAGTACCCGCAAATGAACTCCGGTAACTCAGCTCATGTTGTCTTTCAGGATAGCCATAAAAATATATGGGTAGGAACCTGGGGAGCAGGATTACATTTGCTGTATGATGCTTATAATCCGAAGAAAACCACTTGGACAACATTCACCCATGATGAAAATAGGTCGGGTACAATTTCCGATAATCTGATTTATGCTATTTCCGAGGATCTCAATACGAATTCTTTATGGGTGGGGACTCGTAGTGGTCTAAGTATACTTTCATTGATGGATATAAAGACAGGACACCTTGAATTTGAGAATTGTTATTCGGGAGAATCGGAGAATTCTATTACCAGTAGCGAAGTGGCTTCTTTATTGCGTGACCGGCAGGGTATTATGTGGGTAGGTATGATTGGTGGCGGCATCAATATGGTGAATAACCGTAAGGCTAAATTCAATATGGATCGTCTGTCCGAGGCAAAACGGATGCTCAAGAGCAATTCTGTTCGTAGTATTCTGTTGGATGATGAAGGGCTACTTTGGATGGGTATGAGTACTTATGGCTTTGGAGTGAAAGACCGGGCGACTGGAAAATTTACTCATTATACTCAAATGCTTGATTTTAAAAATTATAGTAGAATGTCCACTGTGATGTCTATCATACAGTCTCCTTCTACCGGACATATTTGGGTGGGAGTCTATAATGGTGGGGCGTTTGAAATAGACAAGTCGGCTCCTGTAGGGAAGCGTGTGAAATATTATTCGCCTTCGAATGTGCCCTGGATGTGCAATTCCTGTATTTATAGTATTTATGAAGACTCTAAACAGAATATGTGGTTCGCTACTCGGGGTGGGGTGTCTATGCGTACTGCCGATGGGACTCCTGTGCGGATTGATTCTTTGAAGGTAGGCGATACTATGATGTATGATGTGGTAGCTATGCAAATAGTAGAGGGTAATAATGGTGATATGTGGGTGACATCCAGCACAAATGGTGTAATCCGTATTCAGGGAAGTGGGAATTCTTTGAAAGAATATACGGTCTCCGGCTATTCACTGGCGAATGATAAGTTGAATAGTAATTATGCTGATTGCGTCTATAAAGATGCCCAAGGACGAATTTGGGTAGGGACCGGTGGCAGTGGATTGAATTTATATGATGCTGCGAATGATACTTTCTTACCGGTACATGTATTGTGGAATTTGCCCGGAGATGCGATAGTCAGTATTCAGAGTGATAAGCAAGGGGAACTTTGGTTAGGGACTAATATTGGATTGCTGAGGCTTACGGTTCCGGATGATTTACAGAATGTGACATATCGTTTGTATACTACTGCTGATGGTTTACAAGATAATATATTCAATCGGGGAGCGTCATGTGTAGCCTCCGATGGCGAAATGTTTTTTGGTGGACACCGGGGGTATAATAGTTTTTATCCTGATCAACAGGAAGAACAAGTATTCTCTTTTCCTGTGGTAATTACCAACATTAAAGTCTTTAATCAGACATGGGCATCGCTCACTGAAAAGGAACGGGCGGCAATGTCCGATTTATCCCCGGGCTTTATGAATGAAATCAGGTTGGATTATAAACATAATAACTTTAGCATTGAATTTTCTGCATTGGAATATGCCAACCCCGAGAGAAACCAATATGCCTACCGATTGGAAGGATTTGATTCCGGATGGCAATATACAGATGCTTCTAAACGTTTTGCTTATTATAATAACTTAAAGGCTGGGACGTATACTTTCTATCTGAAGTCTTCCAATTCAAATGGTATTTGGAACCAGGATGTACAGACTGTAAAAGTCATTATCCTACCACCGCCCTGGAAAACCTGGTGGGCTTATACCTTATATATATTATTGGTTCTTGGCTCTGCCTGGTATGCTTACCGGGTGATTCGCAACCGTATCCGTTTGCGTAATGCGCTTCATATGCGTGAGATGGAACAGGCTAAAGCGGAAGAGATAAATCATGCCAAGTTGCAGTTCTTCACAAATATTACTCATGAGTTATTAACTCCGTTGACGATTATTTCCGCTTCAGTGGATGAGTTGATGCAGGCGGCTCCCGGTTATAAGGAACAGTATCGGGTTATGACGAACAATATCAATCGGTTGATACGTTTATTACAGCAGATTCTTGAATTTCGTAAGGCGGAAACTGGAAATCTGAAGTTACGAGTGTCGCAGGGAGACCTGGCGCAGTTCGTACGGCGTAGTTTCGACAGTTTCCGACCTTTGATGAAAAAGCAAGATATGCAGTTTAGTATTTCTTGTTCTCCGGAACCTTTCAATGCTTATTTTGATCCGGATAAGCTGGATAAGATACTGTATAACTTGCTGTCCAACGCTTCTAAATATAGCCGTCACGGAGGAATGATAAGCATCAGGTTGACCTGCATGGAAGAGAACCTTGCCTGTCTGGTCGTGAAAGACAATGGTCCCGGTATTGCAAAGGAAGCTCAGAAAAACCTTTTTAAACGTTTTTACGAAGGAGATTACCGGAAGTTTAAAACAATTGGAACTGGTATCGGATTGTCGTTAGTACGTGATTTGGTCGTATTGCATCATGGCACAATTACGGCAGAGAGCGAGGAAGGACAAGGTACGGAATTTACAGTCACGTTCCCCGTCTTGCGTACGGCTTATGCCGAAGAAGAGATTGATTCGAATCTGTCGGGAGTTATTCCAGATGTGGAAGAAATTGTAGAGGCTGATGCAGTAGAAAAAGAAGAAGAGGGGGCCGATACCACTCCTTCCCGTTCGTTGTTGATAGTAGAAGATAGCGAAGATTTATTGAATCTGATGGTGAAGCTTTTGGGTACGGACTACGTCATCTATACGGCAACTAACGGAAGAGAAGCTATTGAAGTGGTTGAGGTAGAAGACATCGATTTGATTGTCTCTGATGTGATGATGCCTGAAATGGATGGTATTGAACTTTGCCGTCGCATCAAAGAAAATATTGAAACCAGCCATATACCTATTATATTATTGACCGCCAAGAATAAGGAAGAAGATCGTGTAGAAGCTTATGAATCGGGTGCTGATGGTTTCATTAGTAAGCCTTTCAATCTGAGTGTGCTTCATGCCCGTATCAGTAACTTGCTTCGCAGTCGTCAGCGGGCGATGAAGGATTTCAAGAAACAATTGGTCTTTGAAGCGAAAGAACTGGATTTTACCAGCTTGGATGAGGAGTTCCTGCAACGTGCTATCGAGTGTGTGAATCGTCATCTTGATGACGCGGAATTTGACCAGACACAATTTTTGGAAGAGATGCACACTACTAAATCCACCTTTTTCCGTAAGTTGAAATCTTTGACGGGACTGAACTATTCTTCCTTTATTCGTAATATCCGTATGAAGGCTGCCTGTCGTATTATGGAAGAGAAGAAACGGGTGCGGGTTTCCGAATTGGCTTATGCTGTAGGATACAATGATCCGCGTTATTTTAGTGTCTGTTTCAAGAAAGAAATCGGGATGCAGCCTTCCGAGTACATGGAAAAGTTCACTACGGGGGGAACTGTGGAAGATGATATGTAGTACGATTGGTCCGCTTTTGGTTTAAGTATGGTGCAAGTTATACATAAGATTGTTTCATGCACCATAATTACACTTCTTTGAAACCTGTCTCTCAGACAGTTATTTTAATAGCACTTACATTTGCGGTGCGGACTGAAAGAAGATATATATTCTTTGATTTCAGGCGCTCTAAAAGTGTAAAGTGTTTATTGAATGTTTAATCTTAAAGTTTATGCAATGAAAAAACAGAGATTCTTTGAAGAACTCAGGCTAAAAGTGTGTGTCACTTTAGCGGTTTGTATGGCTCTTCTGTTGAATGCCCCTTTCTTGGGCGCTCAGAATTCAACAATTAAAGTGAAAGGTGTGGTGAATGATGCAATGGGACCCGTTATCGGTGCCAGTATTGTGGAAAAAGGTAACACCGGAAATGGAACAATTACTGATATAGATGGTAATTTTTCTCTGAATGTATCTTCTAATAGTACGTTAATCGTAAGTTTTGTGGGGTATAAAGCTCAAGAAATCCCTGTTGCGGGAAAAACGTTCTTCACTATCGACTTGAAAGAGGATAACGAGATGCTTGAGGAAGTGGTGGTTGTAGGTTTTGCCACACAGAAGAAGGTCAATTTGACGGGTTCTGTTGGTACGGCTACGGCAAAAGACATTGAAGCTCGTCCGGTAGCCAATGCTGTTCAGGCTTTGCAGGGAGTCATTCCGGGGCTTAACATTAGCAATAGTGGCAACGGTGGTGAGTTGAATGCAACTAAATCTATCGATGTGCGTGGTACGGGTACAGTGGGTAAGGATGCAAGTGGAAATGCTTTCTCCAGTGGTTCTCCCTTGATTCTTATTGACGGTATGGAAGGCGATCTTAATTCAATCAATCCACAGGACATTGAGAGTATCTCTGTATTGAAGGATGCTGCCGCTTCTTCTATTTATGGTTCTCGTGCCCCGTTTGGTGTTGTATTGGTGACTACGAAAAGTGGTAAGTCCGGTCGTGCGCAGATCAACTATAATATGAATATGCGCTACAGTACACCGATAAAGATGCCCGACATGGCTAACTCCTATGAATTTGTGAACTTGTTTGATGACGCTGAGTACAATGGTAGTGGCAAGCATCTTTATACTGATGAGTACCGCCAGTTTGTATATGACTTCATGACAGGAAAAAGTGATGACTATATTTGGGGTAATGGTAGTGGTGGTAAGTGGAACTACGACTATTCCGCCAATAATGTAAACTGGTTGAAAGAGTATTATCGTAATACGGCTCCCTCACAGGAACATAACGTCAGCGTGAGTGGTGGTAGTGATAAGATGACTTATTATCTTTCTGCTAACTATATGACGCAAGAAGGTTTCATGCGTTATGGAACAGAAGATTATGACCGCTATACTATTACAGCTAAAATCAGTGCCCAACTGACTAAGGCATTGAAGGTAGATTACTCTAACCGTTGGGTTCGTACTGATTATGAGCGTCCTACTTATATGAATGATGATTTCTATAATCATATTCTGCGTCGTGCGCGTCCGGTGCGTGCCGTTTATGATCCGAATGGTTATCTGATGTCGGATATTAACTATATCGGTGTAATGCGCGATGGTGGTCGTCATAATGAGCAGAAAGATGCAATGGCTCAACAGTTGAAGATTACTGTCACCCCTTTGAAGAATTGGAATATCATTGGTGAGATGAATATCAAGACTGATAATAACTGGAACCATTGGGAACAGTTTGTTGTATATTCCCACTACAAGGATAATCCGGAAAATACTTATACTGCTTTGACCAGTGCCAATAAGGATCAAGTATCTGAATACTCACTGAAGACGACTTATCTGAACCCTACGGTTTATTCGAATTATAATTTCTCTTTGAAAGAGAAGCATAATTTCACGGTATTGGGTGGTTTCCAAGCAGAAATTATGAAATATCGTGATATGGAAGGTGCTCGTACGGGCTTGGTTACAACTGATTTGCCGGTGCTCAATCTGACTACAGATGCTGATAGTTACACACTGAAAGGCTTATATAAGAATTGGAAGAATGCCGGTTTCTTCGGACGTATCAACTATGATTATAACGGTAAATATCTGGTAGAAGGTAACCTTCGTTATGACGGTTCTTCCCGTTTTCGTCGTGGAAACCGTTGGATTCTGACTCCTTCCTTCTCTTTGGGCTGGAATGTGGCGCGTGAGAATTTCTGGGAAAAATTAGCGGATGTTGTTGAAGTGTTCAAACTTCGTGTTTCCTATGGTGAATTGGCTAATCAGAACACAACAAGTTGGTATCCTACTTATCAGACATTGGGTGTCACTACAAATGGTGGAAAGTGGTTACAAAATGGTGCGTTGACTAGTGTGGCATCTGTACCCGGCCTTATCTCTACCTCCTTGAGTTGGGAAAAGATTAAGAATACAAATATCGGTTTTGACTTCGGTGCTTTGAACAACCGTCTGACCGGTTCATTCGATTACTTCTGGCGTAAAACTAAGAATATGGTAGGTCCTGGTGTTGAACTGCCCGCTATTTTAGGAGCTACTGTACCCTCCACTAATAATACGGACTTGACTACTTTCGGCTGGGAATTATCAATCGGGTGGAGAGATAAAGTGGGTGAATTGGGCTACGGCGTGAAGTTGAACATCTCCGACAACCAGACTCGTATTGACAAGTATCCGAATCCGACGAATTCTCTATCCAAGTATATGGCTGGTGAGTTGACAGGAGATATCTACGGCTATACTACCATTGGCATTGCCAAGACACAGGAAGAAATGGATGCACATATTGCTTCTTTACCTAAGGGTGGACAAACGGCAATTGGTTCCAAGTGGGAAGCCGGTGACATTATGTATGCTGATATTAATGGTGATGGCAAGATAGATAACGGTTCCAATACACTGGATGATATGGGTGACTTAAAGAAGATTGGTAACAATACGCCTCGTTTCCGTACAGGTATCACGCTTGATGTACAGTGGAAAGGCTTTGACTTCTCCATGTTCTGGCAAGGTGTATTGAAGCGTGATTTCGATCCGGGTGAGAATTCCATGGTATTCTGGGGTACTACTGGAAGCGGTCAGTGGTGGTCTACTTCTTTCAAGGATCATATGGATTATTTCCGTGCCGAAGATACTGCTTCTCCACTGGGTGCGAATGTAAATGCTTACTATCCTCGTCCGTTGTTTAACAATAAGAATCATAAGACACAGACTGCTTATTTGCAGAATGCAGCTTACATGCGTTTGAAGAACTTACAATTGGGTTATACACTTCCGAAGAGCTTGATTAATAAGATAGGATTGCAGAATGTGCGTGTTTATGTATCTGGAGAGAATCTGCTGACTATTACCGGTCTTAGTAATACAATGGACCCTGAAACGGCAGGTATTGGTAAACAAGGTGGTACGGTTTATCCACTGTCACGCGTTTACTCGTTTGGTTTAAGTGTTAACTTTTAAATAGACTAGAACAATGAAAAAAATGAAATATATCAATATAGCAAAAGTTTTATTGCTGAGTTGTTCATTGGCAATTCTGCCGGCATGCGACGATTTCTTGGACGAAGAACCGCAATCGGAGGTTTCTCCCGAAAAATATTTGTTGAACGAGTCTCAGTTGGAGGCATATGTGAATAAATATTATGCTGACTATGACAACTGGAAAAGTGATTCTGATGATAAAGGGGGGATGATCCCGAGCTTCTGGGGTTCAGAAAATGGTTCTACTTATAAAGATGATAATGCTACAGACAATCAACAAGGCACCAATGGACGATATCTTAAGGATACCTGGACTGTTGCCCAGAGCGGTGGCAAGTGGAATTTTACCAATATCAATGCTCTGAACTATTATTTGCAGACAGTGGTGCCTCGTTTAGAGAATGGAGAATTGACCGGTACTGAAAGCAATTTGAAACATCTGGTCGGCGAAGGTTATTTCCTTCGTGCTTTAGAGTATTTCTTCCGTTTACAGCGATTGGGGGATTTTCCGATTGTAAAAACAGTGTTACCGGATGAACAGGAAGCATTGACGGAGGCTTCTAAACGTAGTCCGCGTAATGAAGTGGCTCGTTTTATTCTCTCCGATTTAGATCAGGCTATCAGCTTAATGAATAATAATGTGAAGAAGACCCGTCTTTCCAAGAATGCAGCCCTGCTGCTGAAATCTCGTGTAGCCTTGTTTGAAGCTACCTGGGAAAAATATCATGCTGGTACGGCTCTTGTTCCCAATGGCACAGGTTGGCCCGGAGCGGGAAAAGATTATAATGCGGGCTATCAGTTCCCGAGTGGAAGCATAGAAAAAGAAATCGAGTTTTTCCTGACTGAAGCGATGAGTGCTGCATCTCAGGTAGCTGATGCTGTGCAATTGACAGAGAATAATCAGATTATTCGCGATCAGGCATCGAAGGGTAAAAATCCATATTATGATATGTTTGCTTCGCATGATCCGAGTGGATATAGTGAAGTGATCATGTATCGTGGTTATGACTTGAGTCTGAACAATAGCCATCACTTTAATCACTACTTGTATAGTGGCGGTAACACAGGCTATACACACCAATTTGAGCAAGTATTCTTAATGGAAAACGGGCTGCCGGTCTATGCGGCAGGTAGTGGTTATGCCGGTGATGATTATATTACTGATACTAAGATTGACCGTGACTGGCGTTGGCGTTTGTTTATGAAAGCTCCGAAAGAAGCTAAAGCTGTTGATAATATTGCAACGGTAGAATACTTCCCGGAAGCTCCGCGCCTCTATGTATCTGATGCTAAGAATGCAACTTCTACAGGCTATATTCAAGGCAAGGGCTATTCGTTGGACTATAATGACCAATTGCTTGGTAAGGATCAGACGGCATTTGTGGTATATCGTGCAAGTGAAGCTTATCTAAACTATATAGAAGCTTCTTATTTAAAAAATGGTAATATTGATGCTACGGCAGATAAATACTGGAAAGCGCTTCGTGCCCGTGCGGGTGTAGATACTGATTATCAGAAGACTATTAATGCCACAGATATGTCGAAAGAAGCTTTGAATGGTTGGGATGCTTATTCGCATGGTGCATTGGTTGATGCTACGCTGTATAATATTCGCCGTGAACGCCGTTGCGAATTTATCGGAGAGGGATTCCGTTACATGGACTTAATTCGTTGGAGAGCTTTAGATCAATTGAACGGTTATCAGTTGGAAGGAGCTAAAATTTTTGGTCCGATGAAATCGATTTTCGGTGATAACTTGAAGTATGACCAGGCGGATGAGAAGAATAATAATGTTTCTTCTCCATCGTTAAGTGATTATCTTCGTCCGAACCAGGTAACTTCTACCAATCAATATTATAATGGACTTTATTTTTATGAAGCTCATTATTTGGACCCGATTGCAGTTCAACATTTTATGATTACATCCCCCGATGGTTCAACCGTTTCACAGTCTCCGATTTATCAGAATCCGGGATGGCCAATTACGGCAGGTGCAACGTGTGAATAATAGTTTTTGATAGGTCTTATATTTTGATTAAGGCGGGGTAACCTTTTCTCTTGAAAGTTTGCTCCGCCTTTTTTCTAACAGGAAAGATAGTCATGAATAAATGTTTGAAAATAGTAGGATGCTTTTTACTTCTGGATTTCTTCTTGTTAACTTCTTTATGGGGACAGATAAATGTCGCTCATCAGAAGGGCATTGTTTCCGGTGAAGTCTGGAAAGATACAGACGGTAATGTTATTAACGCCCATGGCGGCGGTATCCTCTTCAACAACGGGAAATACTACTGGTTTGGAGAGCACCGGCCTTCTTCCGGTTTTACAACACAGGTGGGAGTGACATGTTATTCATCAACCGATTTGCGTAACTGGAAGTACGAAGGTGTAGCTTTGGCTGTATCTGACGAAGCAGGAAGTGATATAGAGAAAGGATGTATCATAGAACGTCCTAAAGTTATTTATAATCAGAAAACAGGAAAATACGTAATGTGGTTCCATTTGGAACTTAAAGGAAGAGGATATGGGCCTTCCCGTGCCGGAGTTGCAGTAAGCGACACCCCGGCGGGACCTTATCGGTTTATCCGTTCAGGGCGCGTGAATCCCGGTGTCTATCCGCTAAATATGACACAGGAGGAGAAGAAGCTTACCTGGAATCCGAAAGATTATGAATGGTGGACTCCGGAGTGGCGTGAGGCTGTCAATAAGGGAATGTTTGTGAAACGTGACCTGGAAGGTGACGGACAGATGTCCCGTGATATGACTTTGTTTGTGGATGATGACGGCACAGCCTACCATATTTATTCCTCGGAAGAGAACCTGACACTCCATATCGCAGAATTGTCTGATGATTATCTGAGCCATACCGGAAAGTACATTCGTATATTTCCCGGAGGACATAATGAAGCGCCGGCTATATTTAAGAAGGATGGAACTTATTGGATGATAGCTTCGGGATGTACAGGATGGGAACCGAATGAAGCCCGTTTGATGACTGCTTCTTCAATTCTGGGAGAATGGTCGCAATTACCCAATCCTTGTGTAGGTAAAGATGCGAAAATTACTTTTGGAGGACAAAGTACCTACATACTGCCACTAAAGGATGGTGGATACATGTTTATGGCAGATGTGTGGCGTCCGAAAAGCTTGTCGGATTCTAGGTATATTTGGCTGCCTGTTCGTTTTAATGGGAAAGGAATTCCATTTATAGAGTGGGTGGATAAGTGGTGAGTGTGGAGTGAAAATTGGCCATTTTCCTATAGAATGGTCGATTATGTACCCTTTTTGAAATAATTTTAGCAGTTTGGTTTATCTGAAAACGAATATATTTGCAACGATGAAAAACAACTTATAATTGAATATCATGAAAACGTGGAAATATTTGTGGCTACTGTTGATTGTAGCGTTGTTGGTTCCCCTCAATGTTTCGGCAAAAAAGAAAACGGAAAAAGTAAAGTCTGATCGTGAACTCTGGGCGGGAATTCTGTACCAGATGGCAGCGCCTGTACTCAGTAATATGAGCGAAGGCAAGTTGCAGGAAAATATGCTGGTAGAGTTGAGCCCTACATGGGACGGTCGTGATAAGCGGGTGACTTATATGGAATGCTTCGGACGGTTGATGGCCGGACTGGCTCCGTGGCTGTCACTGCCCGATGATGATACGGCAGAAGGAATACAACGCAAACAATTGCGTGAATGGGCATTAAAGAGCTATGCTCAATCTGTAGATCCGGAAAGTAAAGATTATCTGTTGTGGCGGAAAGAGGGACAACCCTTGGTGGATGCCGCCTATATAGCTGAAAGTTTTTTGCGCGGATATGACGCTTTGTGGGTTCCATTGGATGATTTGACAAAACAGCGCTATATTGCTGAATTCCAGCAACTGCGTCGGGTGGATCCACCCTATACGAATTGGTTATTATTCTCTTCAACTGTTGAGTGCTTCCTGAAAAAGGCGGGTGCCCAGACGGATTATTACCGTATCACTTCAGCTTTGCGTAAAGTCGATGAATGGTATGTAGGAGATGGCTGGTACAGTGACGGAGAGGATTTCGCCTTCGATTATTACAATAGTTTTGTGATTCATCCCATGTATGTGGAATGCCTTGAAGTGATGACAAATGGCGGAAAGCAGAATATCTGGAATGTGAAAGGTGGAAACTTTCCGAATGCCTTGAAGCGTATGCAGCGTTTTGGCATGATATTGGAACGTTTTGTTTCTCCCGAAGGCACTTTCCCAGTATTTGGCCGTTCGATTACTTACCGTACCGGCGTACTGCAACCGCTTGCCTTGCTGTCATTGCGTGGCTGGTTACCAAAAGAATTGCCTGCCGGACAGGTACGTGCGGCAATGACCGCTGTCATTCAGCGTATGTTCGGTGATAATCGCAACTTCAATGCGGAAGGCTATCTGACATTAGGTTTCAACGGTTCCCAACCTAATATATCGGATTGGTATACCAATAATGGCAGCCTATATTTGGCCTCACTTGCTTTCCTGCCGTTAGGATTGCCCGCTGACGCTCCTTTCTGGACGGATGCCCCGCAACCGTGGACATCAAAGAAGGCGTGGGGTGGAGAAGACTTCCCGAAAGATCACGCCTATTAAGAAATAAGTTATCATGAACAGATACATTCTCTTTTTCTTTCTGATTCTCTCGACACTTACCACGCTCCGGGCACAACAGTCCCGGCTCGTGGAAGTGGGGAATGGGTATAGCCAGACATCAGTCAACACTACTGTCTTCAGAAACAATTCACTTGTGACGCAGGGAGACGAACAGTATATCAGTTACTATGACGGCGACGGCTATCTGGTACTCGGTAAACGGAAGTTGGACTCTGACCAATGGACACTGAAGCGGACACAATACAAGGGAAATGTGAAAGATGCCCATAACATAATCAGCATGATGCTGGATGGCGAGGGGTATCTGCATCTCTCATTCGACCACCATGGGCATAAACTGAATTATTGCCGTAGCACCGCCCCTTATACGCTGGAACTTGGAGATAAGGAACCGATGACCGGTGTGGATGAAGGTAATGTGACTTATCCGGAGTTCTATCCGTTGAATGGGGGAGATTTGCTGTTTGTTTATCGCTCCGGCTCTTCCGGACGGGGGAATCTGGTGATGAATCATTATTCTGTAAAGGAGAAGAAGTGGAATCGTGTACAAGATGTGCTGATAGATGGTGAAGACCAACGGAATGCCTACTGGCAACTCTATGTGGATGAACAAGGCACGATTCACCTATCTTGGGTGTGGCGCGAAACGTGGCACGTGGAGACAAATCATGATCTTTGTTATGCCCGTTCTTACGATAATGGTGTGACCTGGTACAAAGCAAATGGCAAGAAATACGATTTACCTATCCGGTACAATAATGCGGAATATGCCTGCCGCATCCCGCAAAACTCAGAACTGATCAATCAGACCAGTATGAGTGCCGATGCAAGCGGTAACCCGTACATTGCCACGTATTGGCGTGATCCTGACAGCGAAGTACCGCAATACCGTATTGTGTGGCATGACGGACAGATGTGGCACAATCGCCAGGTTTCGAACCGCCATACTCCCTTTTCTCTGAAAGGGGGTGGTACGAAGATGATTCCTATCGCCCGCCCGCGTATCGTAGTGGATGGTGGCGAGATATTTTATATTTTCCGTGATGAGGAACGGGGAAGCCGGGTATCGCTGGCGCACGCTGCGGCTGTAGGAGTAGGTAAGTGGACGTTTACCGATCTGACCAACTTCCCGGTAGATGCTTGGGAACCGTCTCACGATACGGAATTGTGGAAGCAAAAACGTCGTCTTCATCTCTTTGTGCAGCACACCAAACAAGGTGACGGAGAACGTAGGGTAGAGTTTGCCCCTCAACCGGTATATGTGCTGGAAGTTGTAAAGCCTAAGGGCGATTGAAAGCCTTACATAAGATGATTCTGTTTTCAACGTGATGAAACTCTATTTTCACCAAGGAGAAACAATCGTTTCAGCACGATGAAACATTGGTTCCGCCATGTTGGAAATATTGTTTCAATAGAGAGAAACAGAATGAAACATTAAACGCTCAGACAATTAGTATAGTAAATAGATAAAGAATAGCAAGAGTATGAATAAGTATTTAGTAAACATCCTGATTGGGGCTTTTTGCTGGAGTGGAATGTCCGCTTGTGCATCCCCCAAGGATGAGGCCAAAGAGATTGTGGATATTATTTATAAAGTGAATAACTACTGGCAAACTCAGAATCCTGAGCACGGACGCTCTTTCTGGGACAATGCAGCTTACCATAGTGGTAACATGGAAGCGTTCTTTCTGACCGGTGACTCCGATTTCATGAACTACTCCAAGGCTTGGGCTGAACATAATCAATGGAAAGGTGCTAAGTCGGATAATAAAGCTGAATGGAAATACAGCTATGGCGAGAGTGACGATTATGTGCTTTTTGGTGATTACCAGACTTGCTTTCAGACGTATGCCGATTTATACAATATAGAACCGGATACTCAAAAAATAGCTCGTGCCCGCGAAGTGATGGAATATCAGATGAGTACGGATAAGAATGATTATTGGTGGTGGGCTGACGGTCTTTACATGGTGATGCCTGTGATGACTAAACTATATAAGATTACCGGCAATCCGCTTTATCTGGAGAAACTGCATGAGTACTGGGCATTTGCCGACAGTCTGATGTACGATCCGGAAGATGCGCTTTATTATCGTGACGGAAAATATCTCTATCCTAAACATAAAAGTGTGAATGGTAAGAAAGATTTTTGGGCTCGTGGAGATGGATGGGTTTTAGCTGCTTTGGCTAAAGTCCTGAAAGATTTGCCTGAAACAGATAAATACCGTCAGGAATATATAGACCGTTACCGCGCGATGGCAAAAGCTGTGGCAGCCTGTCAGCAGCCGGAAGGATACTGGACACGGAGTTTACTTGATCCGGAACATGCACCCGGACCGGAAACCAGTGGCACTGCTTTCTTTACTTATGGTCTGCTGTGGGGTATGAATAATGGCTTTTTGGATAAGGCTACTTATCAGCCTGTAGTAGAAAAAGCCTGGAAGTACCTGACAACTGTTGCTTTGCAGCCGGATGGACGTGTCGGCTATGTGCAGCCTATCGGTGAGAAGGCTATTCCGGGACAAGTGGTAGATGCCAATTCAACAGCTAACTTTGGAGTAGGGGCTTTCTTACTGGCGGCTTGCGAAATGGTACGATTCCTGAATTGATTATTCTATTTTTTCCAGAAGATACAAAATGGAGTTTGTCGGCATTGGCAAGCTCCATTTTGGTTTAATAACCTGGGTAAAACTTTGTTTTTTAATGAAATGACACAAAATTATTCCCTTTTTGCATGATTCGTGGTAGTATATCTCTTATTTTATGTGTATTTTTGACACCCAATAACTAACGTGAATTTTATGAGGAACACTATGAGACATTTTGCAGTTGCTATTAGTTTAATGTTGGCAATGACATTGCCTTCTTTTTCCCAACAACATCCTATCGTTGAAAAAGATTATGTGGCTTATTTGTTTACCTACTTTACAGGTAACCACATCAGTGAAGAAGCTGTATGTTATGCCGTAAGTATGGACGGATATACATATTGGGCACTGAATGACGGCAAGCCCGTTCTTGATTCAAAAGTAATCAGTTCGACCGGTGGTGTGCGCGACCCGCATATCCTGAGAAGCCAGGACGGTCATACCTTTTATATGGTGGTAACAGATATGGTATCTGACAATGGTTGGGATTCGAACCGTGCAATGGTGCTGCTGAAGTCCAATGACCTTGTAAACTGGACGCATTCCATCATCAATATGCAGAAGCGTTATAAAGGACAGGAAAAGCTGAAACGTGTTTGGGCACCGCAGACGGTTTTTGATCCTGAAGTCGGAAAATATATGGTGTACTGGTCTATGCAGTATGCCGGTGGAGCTGATATCATCTATTATGCATATGCCAACGACGACTTTACAGATCTGATTGGTGAACCGAAGCCACTCTTCATTCCGGAGAATAAGAAATCATGTATCGACGGGGATATTGTCTATAAAGACGGTGTTTTCCACCTGTTCTATAAGACAGAGGGACATGGAAACGGCATTAAAGTGGCAACCACCCGTTCACTGACTTCCGGCCAATGGGAAGAAGAACCGGACTACAAGCAGCAAACAAAGGACGCTGTAGAAGGAGCCGGTACATTTAAACTGATAAATCAGGATAAGTATATATTAATGTATGATGTATACATGAAAGGCAAATATCAGTTTACGGAAACTACCGACCTGAAGAACTTCAAAGTGATAGACAGTGAGGTGAAGATGAATTTCCATCCCCGTCACGGAACGATTATTCCTATCACGCGCGATGAATTGATCCGCATCACGGATAAATGGGGCAAGCCTGCCGAATTGGGTGCAATACCGAACAACCCTGTATTGCCCGGATTCCATGCCGACCCTGAAATCTTATACTCAAACAAGACAAAGAAATATTATATCTATTCCACAACAGACGGACAACCCGGCTGGGGCGGATGGTACTTCACTGTTTTCTCTTCAACCGACCTGAAGAACTGGAACTATGAAGGCGTTATGCTGGATTTGAAATCCGAACAGGTACCTTGGGCGAATGGAAATGCATGGGCACCGTGTATTGAAGAAAAACTCATCAAGGGAGAATACAAGTACTTCTTTTATTATAGCGGCAATCCTGCCAAAGGCGGAGGAAAGCAAATCGGCGTAGCAATGGCCGACTCACCTACCGGACCGTTTACCGATCTGGGACAGCCTATCATTACAGACTCCCCTGTAGGACACGGACAGCAGATAGACGTGGATGTCTTTACCGATCCCGTATCCGGTAAACCCTATCTATATTGGGGTAATGGCTACATGGCCGGCGCCGAACTGAATAAAGATATGATTTCCATCAAGAAGAAAACACTTACGGTGATGACTCCCGAAGGAGGAACCTTGCAGGATTATGCATTCCGCGAAGCTCCTTATGTATTTTACCGTAACGGACTTTATTATTTTATGTGGTCGGTAGATGACACCGGTTCACCCAACTATCATGTGGCTTACGGTACATCTAAATCGCCGCTGGGACCTATTGAGGTCGCTAAAGATCCGATTGTACTGATTCAGAATCCGGAGAAACAAATCTACGGTCCTGCACACAATGCAGTGCTACAAATTCCGGGTACGGATGAGTGGTATATCGTTTACCATCGTATTAATAAGAACTTCCTGAAAGATGGTCCGGGCGTGCACCGCGAGGTGTGCATCGATCGCATGGAATTCAATGCGGACGGAACCATTAAGCCGGTAGTGCCAACCCTTTAATTATATGACTATTAAAATACCAGAGAAACATTATTTGATCATGAGAAACAAACTGAAGGGATTAGCTTTTTTATGTATGGCGGTAGCCTTGCCGCTGACAGCACAGAATGTAACCGTCAGCGGACCTGACGGTAAATTACAACTAACAGTTTCGTGCCCGGAAGGGAAGGAAGCATCGTATTCTCTCACCTATAACGGAAAACAGATGTTGGAATCATCTCCGTTGGGTCTGGAGACCAATGTGGGAGATTTCGCGAAAGCAATGAAACTGACCGGGCATAAAGAAAGGAAAATTGATACCGTTTACACGCAATCGCGTATCAAAGCTTCCAAGATACACTATCAGGCCAGTGAATTGGTATGTGCTTTTGCCAATGCAAAAGGGCAGAAGATGGACGTAATCTTCCGTGTGAGCAATAATGACGTTGCTTTCCGCTATACGTTGCCCCGCCAGGGCGAGCGGGGAAGCCTTGTTGTGAACAGTGAGGCAACCGGCTTCCGTTTTCCTGAACAGACTACTACCTTCATGTGTCCGCAAAGTGACGCCATGATAGGCTGGAAGCGGACAAAACCGAGTTATGAAGAAGAATATAAGGCAGATGCCCCGATGGATGTCCGTTCACAATACGGCCACGGATATACTTTCCCCTGCCTGTTCCGCGTAGGAGATAATGGCTGGGTGCTTGTCAGTGAGACGGGAGTAGACAGTCGCTATTGCGGTTCGCGCCTGAGCGATGTAACAGAAGGAAATCTGTATACGGTAGCTTTCCCGATGGCTGAAGAGAATAATGGTAACGGAACAGTTGCTCCAGCTTTCGCTTTACCGGGTTCTACCCCTTGGCGTACGATTACGGTAGGTGAAACATTGAAACCTATTGTAGAAACCACTGTTATCTGGGATGTTGTGGAACCGTTGTATGAGACGGAACATGATTATCAGATGGGACGTGGAACCTGGAGCTGGATACTCTGGCAGGACGGCAGTATCAATTATGATGACCAGGTGCGTTATGTTGATCTGGCTGCTGCAATGGGCTATGAATATGTATTGATTGATAACTGGTGGGATACGAAGATCGGCCATAAGCGTATGGAATCCCTCATTGACTATGCACAAGGTAAGGGAGTAGATGTATTCTTGTGGTACAGTTCAAGCGGCTACTGGAATGATATCGAGCAAGGGCCCGTCAACATGATGGATGATCCGATTATCCGCAAGCGTGAAATGAAATGGCTTCAGGAACAGGGTGTGAAAGGTATCAAAGTCGACTTCTTCGGTGGAGATAAACAGGAAACCATGCGTTTGTACGAAGGTATTCTGAGTGATGCTGACGATCATGGTTTGATGGTAATCTTCCACGGTTGTACAGTGCCTCGCGGATGGGAGCGGATGTATCCCAACTATGTAGGCAGCGAAGCGGTACTGGCTTCCGAGAATCTGATTTTCAACCAGCACTACTGTGACGAAGAGGCTTTCAATGCCTGTCTGCATCCTTTTATCCGTAATTCGGTAGGCTGTATGGAATTTGGCGGTACTTTCCTGAACAAGCGTTTGAACCGGGGGAACAATGGTGGAACTACCCGTCGCACGACGGATGTATTCCAGTTGTCAACGGCTGTGTTGTTCCAGAACCCTATTCAGAATTATGCTTTGGCACCCAACAATCTGACGGATGCCCCGCAGGTTTGTTTGGACTTTATGAAACAAGTGCCTACTACGTGGGATGAAACACGTTTTATTGATGGTTATCCCGGAAAATATGCAGTTGTTGCACGTCGTCACGGCAAGCAATGGTATGTGGCTGCAGTTAACGGTACAAAGGAAGTACTGAAGTTGAAACTCGAATTACCTATGCTGGCAGGAGAGACTCTCTCATTTTATAATGATGATAAAGAACTGCAACCTCAGTTGCAAACTCTGAAACTGAAAGCTGACGGCAAACTTCAGCTGACCCTCCAACCGCAAGGTGGCGCCGTACTGGTTCAGGACTGGAAAACGAATGAGAAGGAAATGGGGGCTTATCTGTTTACCTATTTCAAAGACGATACACATAGTTTATATTTTGCAGTCAGCGATGACGGATATACATTTACGGATGTAAATAACGGTCAGCCCATTATCGCCGGTGATACGATTGCCGAACAGAAAGGTATCCGTGACCCGCATATCTATCGTGCACCGGATGGTACTTTCTACATTGCCATGACCGACCTGCATATCTTTGCCCAGCAGAAAGGTCTGCGCAACACCGAGTGGGAGCGTGACGGAGCCAAATACGGCTGGGGCAACAACCGTGGTTTTGTCCTGATGAAATCAAAAGACCTTGTAAACTGGACACACCATGTGGTTCGTATTGACAAGACTTTCCCCGGATATGATGAGATCGGTTGTGCCTGGGCACCTGAACTGGTCTACGATGAGCATGCAGGCAGAATAATGATCTACTTCACCATGCGCATGGGCAATGCACGGAATATGCTGTACTATGCTTATGTAAACGAAGCCTTCGACGGTCTGGAAACGGAACCCCGCTTATTGTTCCAATATCCTGATGCTACCAAATCAGCTATCGATGCCGATATCACGAAAGTAGGTGATAAGTATCACATGTTCTACGTAGCTCACGACGGAACACCGGGTATCAAACAAGCTGTATCGAAATATATCAACCGTGGATATACTTATCTGCCGGAATGGGTAGACCCGGAACCGAAAGCCTGCGAAGCTCCTAACATGTGGAAGCGCATTGGCGAAGACAAATGGGTGGTAATGTATGACATCTATGGTATCAATCCTCATAATTTCGGTTTCAGTGAAACCACTGACTTTGTGAACTTCAAAGATCTGGGACATTTCAACGAGGGCGTGATGAAGGCGACTAACTTTTCTTCACCGAAACATGGAGCAGTAATCCACATCACAAAGAAAGAGGCTGAGAAGCTGAGAAAGTACTGGAAAAACAAATAACCCGATAAATAATACCATGAACAGATTGATTAGATTTTTAAGTGTATGTTTACTTCTGTCTTTTGTCTTCCCTGTGCAGGCAAAGGTGGAGGGCGTGACGAATGAACCGAATCAGGTGTACCTCTTTTCCTATTCGAACCGTGACGGACGCAGCGGCCTGAAGTTTGCCTGGAGTCCCGACGGAGAGAAATGGTTTAGCGTGGCCGATGGATTTGCCTATGTGAATTCCGACTTCGGTCCGTGGGGACGGGCGAAGACTATGTTCAAGCCCCATTTGATGCAAACCCGTGCCGATGGCAAATGGCATTGCATCTGGGAAGCTACGAATACCGGTAAGGCACTTGCCTATGTAACCTCTCCCGACTTGCAGAAGTGGGAAGCACAGAGTTATTTCTCTCCCGAAGAACGTAGCAAGTATGAGCCCAAAGATGTGTATCCCACCACTCAGAAGAAGGTATTGGTGAATGGTTCCGAAGAAGAAGGCTGGGTGCAGGAAGTTCCCTATACTACCGTGCAGCAGATCATTCGCTATGCCGAACATAAGAAATACCGCCAGTCATTGAATGCCGAACGTACTGAGCAAGACCCTGTACGTTTTGCCAACCTCAAGCCTGTAGAGGCTACTATCCAGGTGAATGCAGGTCAGGCGAAAGAAATCAGCAAGCATCTGATTGGTATTTTCTTTGAGGATATTAACTATGGAGCTGACGGCGGCTTGTATGCCGAACTGATTCAGAATCGCGACTTTGAATATACCCCGACCGACCGTGGTAACGATCAGAACTGGAATAGTACTCATTCCTGGAGTGTTCAGGGCAGTGATGCTACATTGAGCATTGCAACAGAGAATTCTATTCATCCTAATAATCCCCATTATGCCGTCTTCGATGTGAATGCAGCTGAACAAACTGCATTGGTGAATGCTGGTTTCGATGGCATAGCCTTGAAGAAAGGCGAGAAATATGACTTCTCACTCTTTGGTAAAGTACTTGAGGGTAAAGGAGGTAAGGTACTTGTGAACTTGGTTGATAAAGATGGAACTATTATAGGACAAACTGCCGTAAATGTAACATCTAAAGATTGGAAACAACAGAAAGCAGTCCTGACAGCCACAAGCGATGCGGCGGCTGCATCTCTGTCCATTGTTCCCCAGGCTGTCAGCAAGTATGCGCTGGATATGATTTCTCTCTTCCCGCAAAAGACCTTCAAAGGTCGTAAGAATGGACTTCGTGCCGATTTGGCACAAACGCTTGCCGACCTGCATCCCCGTTTCGTACGTTTCCCCGGTGGTTGTGTGGCTCATGGCGATGGAATAGATAATATTTATGATTGGAAAGGCTCTATCGGTCCGTTGGAAGCCCGCAAGCCACTCCGTAACCTTTGGGGATACCATCAGACACGCGGTCTGGGATACCACGAATACTTCTTGTTCTGTGAAGATATGGGTGCGGAACCCGTACCTGTACTTGCAGCCGGTGTACCTTGTCAGAACTCTGGTACCTGCGCTCACCATTCCAAGGATGAACTGACTTGCATGGGACAGCAGGGTGGCGTGCCGATAGAAGAAATGGATCAATACATCCAAGATGTTCTCGACCTGATAGAATATGCCAACGGAGATGCCCGCAAAACCGTGTGGGGTAAGAAGCGTGCGGAAGCCGGACATCCGAAACCGTTTAATCTGAAGTTCATCGGTATCGGTAATGAGGACATGATTACACCTGTCTTCGTGGAACGCTTTAAGATGATATTCGATGCCGTAAAAGCAAAACATCCTGAAGTTACCGTGATTGGTACTACCGGTCCGTTCTACGAAGGTACGGATTATGAAATAGGTTGGGATCTTGCTACCGAACTGGGTGTACCGATGGTAGACGAGCATTACTATGTAGAACCGGGTTGGATGATCCACAACCAGGAATATTACGATCATTACGACCGTAGCAAAGCGAAAGTTTACTTGGGCGAATACGCCGCCCACTTGCCGGGACGCCCCAATAATGTAGAAACTGCGCTTGCCGAAGCTCTCTATCTGACGGCCGTAGAACGTAACGGTGATGTGGTAGAAATGACTTCCTATGCTCCATTGTTGGCTAAAGATGGTCATACACAATGGAATCCGGACTTGATCTATTTCAATAATACGGAAGTGAGACCCACAGTAGGCTACTATACTCAACAGATGTATGGTCAGAACGCTGGTACCGAATACCTGTCTTCTACGGTAAAACTGAATAATGGTTGGGATGCCGTGAAGAAGCGTGTCGGAGTATCAGTCGTGAAAGACGTTAATACCGGAGATTATATCGTGAAGTTAGTGAATATGCTTCCGGTGGAAGTTGCTTCCCAGGTGAAGTTGGACGGAGCTACTTTGGTAAATCCTTCGGCTACAAAAACGATATTGACAGGTGATCCGAAAGACAGAGGAGCTAAACCCGCTTCTTCTGATTTCAAGGTAGAAGGAAATGACTTTTCTTACTCAATGCCGGCTTATTCGTTTACTGTGATACGTATCCATCAGAATATTGAAAAGAAAAAATAAGATATAATAATGAGAAAGTTAACTGCCCTTTTTGCTTTGTCTCTTGCTTTGAGCATGCAGGCACAACAACATGTAATGACCGTCGACGTTTCTAAACCGACGGCAAAGATACAACCTGAAATGTATGGCATCTTTTTCGAAGATATCAACTTCGGTGCCGATGGCGGTCTGTATGCCGAACTGGTAAAGAACCGTTCGTTTGAATTTCCACAACCTTTCGTGGGTTGGGTACCTTTCGGCAATGTAACCGTTCAGGATGCAAATCCTTGTTTTGACCGCAATCCTCATTATGTGCGTGTAGTGAACGACGGCCGCTTGCTGCGTGCCGGACTGGATAATGAAGGTTATCGCGGTATCGGTGTGAAGCAAGGCGAAGAATACCGTTTCTCCGTTTATGCCCGTACGCCGGATGCGAAGCCGATGAAGCTCTCCATTGAGCTCGTCAACTCCAATGCACAGAATCTGTTGAAGAAAGAAATCGAAGTCAGCGGCAATAACTGGCAAAAGCTGACGGCGATGCTGAAATCTCCTTTCACAGACGCTCATGCCCGCCTGCGTATCGTCCTCGAAACACAGGGTACGGTGGATATGGATCATATCTCCCTGTTCCCTGTGAATACTTGGAAAGGACGTGAGAATGGCCTGCGTGCCGACCTTGCACAAGCCCTTTATGACCTTAATCCGGGTGTATTCCGTTTCCCCGGTGGTTGTATCATCGAGGGTAACAGTCTTGAAACCCGTTACCAGTGGAAGAATTCCGTAGGCCCTGTTGAAAACCGCCCTCTGAATGAAAACCGCTGGAACTACACCTTCAAGCATAAAGCCTTCCCTGACTATTTCCAGACTTTGGGACTTGGCTACTTCGAATACTTTCTGTTGAGCGAAGACCTCGGTGCAGAACCTCTTCCGGTAATCAGCTGCGGACTCTCCTGTCAGTACGAAAGCAATGAAGTGGTTCCGATGGATGAACTCGATCCGTACATACAGGATGCACTCGACCTGATTGAATTTGCCAACGGCCCTGTTACTTCCAAGTGGGGAAAGGTGCGTGCCGATATGGGACATCCCGAACCCTTCAATCTGAAGATGATCGGTATCGGCAATGAACAGTGGGACAAGGTTTATGTAGAACGCCTCGAAGCTTTCACAAAAGCCATCCGCGCGAAATACCCTAATGTGAAGGTTGTAGGTAGCTCCGGCCCGAGTGCCAGCGGTGATAAATTCGATTATCTCTGGCCCGAAATGAAGCGTATCGGTGTAGACCTGGTGGACGAACACTACTACATGAATCCTGATTGGTTCTTTGGCAATGCGTCACGCTATGACAATTACGACCGCAAAGGTCCGAAGGTTTTCGCCGGAGAATATGCTTCACACGATCATTCCACGAAGAAGGATAACAACTTCCTCGCCGCCCTTTCCGAAGCTGCCTTTATGACGGGATTGGAACGGAATGCGGATGTTGTCCATCTGGCTACTTATGCGCCGTTGTTTGCTCACGTAGACGCTTGGCAGTGGAATCCGGACTTGATCTGGTTCGATAATCTGCGCATGATGCGCACACCGAACTATTACGTTCAGCAGATGTACGGCATGAATGCCGGTACTGATGTGCTCAGCCTGAAGATGGATGGCAAAGCAGTAGCGGGGCAGGACAGCCTCTATGCAACAGCTGCACTGAATGCACCTACCGGAGAAATCATCCTGAAACTGGTGAATGCAAGTAGTAAGCCTGCCGATGTTCAGATCGATTTCAATGGTTTGAAGAAACGTCAGTTGGTTGCCGGTTCCTGCACTTACTTACAGAACGACAATTGGCGCACTGTAAATACGCTGGATCAGGAAGCGATTGTTCCCCGTGTACGTCCGGTGCAGGTAGAAGGGCAATCTCTGAAACTGAAACTTGAACCACGTTCGTTTGGAGTGTATAGATTACAGTAGCTTGTAGCTCTTTGAACTCTATTCCCCCTTTTTTGAACTATTATTCACCCTAAAAAAAGTTCATTCATCCTATCTTTGTAGCGGTATGCAGAAAATATTCTTCGTACCGCTACAAACATAATAATTTTATATCCATGAAGAAACATCTTATTACCGGACTCTTTGCAGCCCTGGCTCTGACTGCAAATGCACAGTCCTTTAAAGAGTGGCTTGATCCGGAAATCAATGCCGTGAACCGTGCTCCCATGCACACTAATTACTTTGCCTATGAATCGGCAGATGCCGCCATGCAAGGCAAGAAAGCCCAATCTACTAATTACATGACTTTGAACGGTACCTGGAAATTCTCTTGGGTACGCAATGCCGACCAGCGTCCTACCGACTTCTGGAAAGTAGGTTTCAATGACCGTGGTTGGAATAATCTGCAAGTTCCCGCAGTGTGGGAATTGAACGGTTATGGCGATCCTATTTACGTAAACACCGGCTATGCCTGGCGTAATCAGTTCCAGAACAATCCTCCTGAAGTTCCTACAGAGAACAATCATGTAGGTTCTTACCGTCGTGAAATCATTGTTCCCGCCGACTGGAAAGGGAAAGACATCATCGCTCATTTCGGTTCTGTAACCTCCAATATGTATCTCTGGGTGAATGGCCGTTATGTAGGTTATAGCGAAGACAGCAAGCTCGAAGCTGAATTCGACCTGACTCCTTATTTGAAGCCCGGACAAACGAATCTCATCGCTTTCCAGGTATTCCGCTGGTGTGATGGAACCTATCTGGAAGACCAGGACTTCTTCCGTTACAGTGGTGTGGGACGTGATTGTTACCTCTATGCCCGCAACAAGAAACGTATCCAGGACATCCGTATCACTCCGGATTTGGACGAGGCATACAAAAATGGTTCCTTGCGTGTGACGCTCGACCTGAAAGGCAGCGGTAATGTGAACCTGGAATTACTCGATGCTGCCGGCAAGGCAGTAGCTACGGAAACAGCCAAAGGTAGCGGTACCATTTTGATGAATGTGGAAAATCCGCATAAATGGACAGCCGAAACTCCTTACCTCTATACACTGCGTGCCACTTTGCAAGGCAGCAACGAAGTAATCCCCGTAAAGGTAGGCTTCCGTAAGATCGAATTGAAAGGTGACCAGATATTAGTAAACGGCCAGGCCGTTCTCTTCAAAGGTGCCGACCGTCATGAAATTGATCCGGATGGTGGTTATGTCGTATCTCCCGAACGCATGATCCAGGATATCCAAGTCATGAAGAAATTCAATATCAACGCTGTGCGTACCTGTCACTATCCTGATGATAACCTGTGGTACGACCTTTGCGACCAATATGGTCTGTATGTAGTGGCTGAGGCTAATATCGAATCACACGGTATGGGTTATCGTGAAAAGACACTGGCTAAACGCACCGACTATGCCAAGGCTCACATGGAACGTAACCAGCGCAATGTACAACGCGGCTTCAACCATCCCAGTATCATTTTCTGGTCATTGGGTAACGAAGCCGGTTTCGGACCTAACTTTGAAGCTTGCTACCGTTGGATCAAGAACGAAGATTCCAGCCGTGCCGTACAATACGAACAGGCACACGGAAACGAATTTACCGACATCGACTGCCCCATGTATGCTGATTACAAGCACATGGAAAAATATGGCCAGCGTACAGATGCCAAGAAGCCTCTTATCCAGTGTGAATATGCCCACGCTATGGGTAACTCACAGGGTGGTTTCAAAGAATATTGGGATCTGATCCGTAAATACCCCAACCTGCAAGGCGGTTTTATCTGGGACTTCGTTGACCAGTCCGTTCGTTGGAAAGGTAAAGACGGTGTAACTATCTACGCTTATGGCGGTGACTTCAACCGTTACGACGGTTCCGATAAGAACTTCTGTGATAATGGTCTGATCAGTCCCGACCGTGTTCCCAATCCGCACATGTACGAAGTGGGTTACTATTACCAGAACATCTGGACAACTCCCGCTGACCTGAAGAACGGCGAAGTGAACGTGTACAACGAAAACTTCTTCCGTGACCTTTCCGCTTACTATCTGGATTGGCAATTACTTGCTAACGGTAAAGTAATTCGTACCGGTCGTGTAGAAGACCTCAACGTAGCTCCGCAGCAGACTGCCAAAGTGAAATTGAACATCGGCAAAACCTGCGAATGCAAAGAATGGTTGCTGAATGTAACTTATCGCCTGAAGAACCGCGAAGGTTTGCTCCCTGCCGGATACGCCGTAGCCAAAGATCAACTTGTACTGAACCCCTACAAGGCTCCTGCCATGGACCTGAAGAATGTGGAAGTTGTGAATACTCCTACCATTGCTCCTCAAATCCAGGAAAACGACTGGCGTTATCTGATTATCAACGGTGATAACTTCCGTCTGGAATTCAACAAACATACCGGTTATCTGAATCGCTACAACGTAGCAGGCACAGAATTGATGAACGAAGATGCCGAACTGGTACCTAACTTCTGGCGTGCACCTACAGACAATGATTTTGGTGCAGGTTTGCAACAGAAATTCGCTGCCTGGAAGAACCCGGGTCTGAAGCTGACTTCCTTCAAATGGGAAACAGTAGACAACCAGACTGTGGTACGTGCAGAATACGAAATGAAGAATGTTTCTGCCAAACTGGATCTTACTTATGTAATCAATAACAAGGGTGCTGTAAAGGTGACTCAGAAGATGACTGCCGATCCGCAGGCTAAAGTATCTCATATGTTCCGTTTCGGTATGCAGATGCAGATGCCCAAGACTTTTGAAACTGTAGAATACTATGGCCGTGGCCCGGTAGAGAACTACAGTGACCGCAATCATTGTACAGATCTGGGATTGTATCGCCAGAGTGTAGATGAACAATTCTATTCTTATATCCGTCCGCAGGAAACAGGTACGAAGACTGATATCCGCTGGTGGAAGCAACTGAACGATGCCGGACGCGGTTTGCAGATTGTAGCTGATGCTCCGTTCTCTGCATCAGCCCTGCACTATACTATCGAGTCTTTGGACGATGGCTGGGAGAAAGCCCAGAATCACTCTCCTGAAGTGAAAGAAGCTAACCTGACAAATCTCTGCATCGACAAGGCTCAGATGGGCTTAGGATGTGTGAACAGTTGGGGTGCATGGCCGTTGCCACAATATCAGTTGCCTTATGGTGACTATGAATTTACGTTCATTCTTACTCCGGTACAACACGGTATAGAAATTGAATAAGTAAATCTATCTCAATTCTCCTCCCAGGAGGAGGGGAATTGAGATACTCTTTATTATACTCATTATTATTATAGCATGAAGAAAAGAGAACTATTACTCCTTTTATTCTCCTTGTGTTCTGTCCTTGTATCTGCCCAGCAGAAAGTCCCAAACCGCTTCCGTACCAACATCCCTCTCGATTCCATCCACCTGAGTGACCCTTGCATACTGGCCGATAAGAGAACCTCCACTTATTACATGACCGGTACCGGCGGCCTCCTCTGGAAAAGCAAAGACCTTGCCCGTTGGGAAGGCCCTTATCGTGTAGCTGAAACTGATCCTAACTCCTGGATGGGCCCTAAACCCGAAATTTGGGCAGCCGAACTGCACGAATACAATGGAAAATATTACTATTTCGCCACTTTTACGAATAACGCCATCAAGATTGATACCGTAAAAGGAAACGTCATCCCCCGTCGTGCCAGTCACATCCTGGTCAGTGATAAACCGGATGGCCCTTATAAACCTATGAAAGACCCCATTTACCTACCTGAGAATATGCCTACCCTTGATGGCACATTCTGGGTGGACAGTGACGGCAAACCTTATATGATCTATTGCCACGAATGGCTGCAAAACTGGAACGGTACGATGGAAAAGATCGAATTAAAGCCCGATTTAAGCGGTTCCATCGGCAAAGGAAAGATTCTTTTCCGTGCCAGTGACTCTCCCTGGAGCCGTGAGAAGATGGAGGACAAAGTATTGCCCAACCGTGTAACCGACGGACCGTGGCTTTTCCGCACAGGTACGGGCCGATTAGGTATGATATGGACAAGCTGGGTATTCCAGGACTATACACAAGGCGTTGCCTATTCCGAAAGCGGAACTCTGGATGGCCCCTGGATACAAGAGAAAGAACCGATCACTCCGCCTAACTTCGGACATGGAATGTTGTTCCGTACTTTGGATGGTGAGTGGATGATGTCGGTTCATAGTCATAAAGACGTGAACGGGCGATATATTCGTATTCCGCACCTGTTTAAAGTCGATTTATCGGGGGATAAACTGAAAATTGACTGATTTATCACCTTTTATGAAACAATTGTGCTACTACTGAATAGAAATTTCACCCTATCTTTGCAACATCGACAATAGGTTATAGATTAACATAAGATTGGTATTAATAAACAAAGGGTAGTTTTTTAAGTCACAGTTTTCAGTAGGTAGTATTTATAAGAGAGGGCAATCTTCGAATCAAGAAGATTGTCCTTTTATATTAACCATAGGAAGATTCCCTATACTGTTTAGGCGACATACCCAAATGCTGTTTTACGTACTTTCCAAAAAAAGACAGATTAGGGAAATTCAGTTCATTGGCTATTTCTTTAATACTCTTCTGAGAGTTTCTCAACAGATACAAAATATCTTTCACCATGTATTGAGTGATGAGTTCGGAAGCCGTCTGTCCACTGACTTCTTTGCAGACTGCCGATAAATACTTAGGAGTAACATACAGTTGGTTAGCGTAGAATCCAATCATGCGTTCTTTGGGGTATGATGAAGACAAGAGACTGATGAACTCCTTAAATAAGTTTTCGCCCGAGGTGAATGTCGGTGGTTTCAGCTTGATGAAGCGTTCCAGTGCATCGTGAAACTCATAAAGAAATGCTTGGATCAGAGAGTCGATCAGTTCCTTTTGATGTTTGCAGGGAGTGCCCAGCATTTTAGAACGCAACAGGGAATAGTATTGGCAAAACAACTCTGCCTCTTCTGCATTCAGTGAAAGAATGGGGATTTTCTCAATGAACATTTTCAAGTCCCAGCTTTCGCCCGCTATGAGGAGTAATTGCTTCATGTACTCCGATGACAGACAGATGCAACGGCATTCAAAATCAATACTTATCATACTATTTTCCAATATGATATTAGGATGGCAAATGAACAAATCGTTCACGTGTATCATTCGCGATTCTCCATTGATATAGAGCGAACCTTTTCCTTTTACGCACAACAAGATGATGTATGCCTCAACTTTTACAGCCTGTTCTATATTTAAACTTTGCAATTCATCAATGATAGCTATGCGGCTGTCATTATATACAGATATCTTTTTTACCAAGACATCATCCAAACATCCTGATCTCAGTTTTGCCTCCATACACTATATTTCTTTTTGGTTGCAAATAAACAGAATATCCGGTAGATGTAGATGATAGATATTTCCAGAATAGTGTCCTATTTAGCTTATTTGATATTTGTTTTGAAAAATAGAACACTTCTGTGGTAATATGGAAATTAAGCCCTTTCGATAAATCATTTTCCTTTGCACCGGAAATAATGAACTAAAAATGGAAAAAAGTATGAGACAACTTTGTAATGTAACGGTGCTATTGCTATTATTTGGCCTGACGAGTTGCCAGAATAATGGAGACAAACAGACTACTATGAGTCCGGTAAAGGTGAAAGTTTTACGAGTTTCTTCTTCTGAGATAGATGGAACGGAACGTTTTTCCGGTACGGTGGAAGAAGCGAACAGCACTTCGCTTAGCTTTTCGATCATGGGAACGATAAAAACGGTACATGTGGGTTTGGGTGACCGGGTAGCGAAAGGCCAACTTATTGCTACGGTCGATCCGCTTTCCATGCAGAGCAGCTATGATGCTGCCAAAGCCTCACTGGCACAAGCGGAAGATGCCTATCGGAGGATGAAGGAATTGTATGATAAAGGAAGCCTTCCCGAGATAAAATGGGTGGAGGTGCAGAGTAAGTTGCAACAGGCAAAGTCAATGGAAGAAGTGGCGCGTAAGAACCTGGATGATTGCAAACTCTATGCGCCCTTCAGTGG
Organism: Bacteroides sp. 14(A); assembly: GCF_000526555.1. NCBI lineage: Bacteria > Pseudomonadati > Bacteroidota > Bacteroidia > Bacteroidales > Bacteroidaceae > Bacteroides > Bacteroides sp. 14(A). The sequence goes on from NZ_JAGH01000001.1 coordinate 868,258, forward strand.
AATCATATCGGAAAAGATGGCAGAGGTAGGGCAGAATATAATGCCGGGCTTACCGGTGGTCAAATTAGTGACAGCCAATCAGCTGAAAGTGAAGATTGCCGTTCCGGAGACAGAGATTGCCGCCATTGCCACGGGACAAAAAGCAACGATTACCGTCTCTGCCTTGAACGGGCGTGTCTTCGCGGGAACAGTAACAGAGAAAGGAATTGTAGCCAATCCGCTTTCACGCTCATACGATGTCAAGATACGGGTGGATGATGCTGATAAAGAGTTGATGCCGGGTATGGTGGTGGAAGCGGTCTTGTCCGGTACGGGGATGGGAACACTTCATGTTATTCCTGCCCACATTGTCCAACTGGACGAGCAGAACCGTTCCTTCGTCTGGGTGAATGCCGGGGGAAAAGCCAGTAAACGCATTATCCAATGCGGAGGATTTACAAGTGAAGGAGTCGTTGTGCTGTCCGGTTTGGAGGAGAGTGAGGAAATCATTGTGGAAGGACAGCAGAAAGTATGTGAGAATACATCCGTGGTTTTATAACTAAATGAGGAACAATCAAAATATTAGTCACATCACCGACAAAATATAAGATAATGAATAAGAAACGTAACGCAGTAGAATGGGCGATGCACTATCGCCAGATTATAATTCTCGTTGTGTGTTGCCTTGTTGCTTTTGGAATTTACAGTTTGCCGAATATGCGCAAGAATGAATTTCCTGACTTCACAATCCGTCAGGGTATTGTAGTGGCAGTAGCTCCGGGCAACACGGCAGAGGAAATGGTGGAACAGGTAGCCAAACCCTTGGAAAATTATATTTTCAGCTATAAAGAAGTGAAGAAAGATAAGACTTTCTCCATGAGCCGCGATGGCATTATTTATATTCAGGTACAACTCAATGACGAGCTGAATAACAAAGATGAATTCTGGAGCAAGTTCAAGCACGGTGTTTCCACTTTCAAGGAGCAATTGCCCAAGAATGTACTGGCTGTACAGGTAATGGATGATTTTGGCGATACTTCCGCCTTGCTCATCACTATGGAAAGTGTGGACAAGACCTATCGTGAACTGGACGACTATATGGATGCCCTGCAAGACCGCCTGCGCCGTATCAACAGCATCGGCCGTATGACGGTAAGCGGAATGCAAAAGGAACAGATCTCTATATATCTGGATACCCATAAACTTTCGCAATACGGGTTGACTGAACAGACACTCGCTGTTACCCTTTTTACGAAAGGTTTCACTACTTCGGGCGGTCGGGTGAAGAATCCTGTATATGTTCAGCCTGTCTATGTGGCTAAGTCATTGAATACGGTACGCGATGTGCTGGAACAAATTGTTTATACTGATCCGATAGGAAATAACATTCGCCTGAAGGACGTGGCCCGTGTGGTAAAAGAATATCCTGCCCCCGACAGCTATATCACTAACAATGGTAAAAAATGCCTTTTGCTAAGTATAGAGATGAAGAAAGGCAAGAACATCGTTCAAATGGGAGAGGAGATAAACCGGACGATTGCAGAGTTCCAACCGTCATTACCGTCGGATGTCAACCTTTTCTGTATCACCGATCAGAGCCAGGTAGTAGGAGATAGTGTGGATAACTTCCTGCACGAACTGTTGGTTGCCATTATAGCGGTGATTATAGTGGTGATGCTCCTGTTGCCTATGCGTGTGGCACTGGTAGCCGCTTCCACTATACCTATTACAATATTCATATCACTGGGATTGTTTCATGCCTTTGATATCGAACTGAATACCGTGACTTTGGCGGCTCTTATTGTAACCTTGGGGATGATTGTGGATAACTCAATCGTCATTATCGATAGCTATCTGGAAAAGTTGGGTGAAGGTGTGTCGCGTTGGCATGCTTCGATACAGAGTGCTACGCATTTCTTTAAATCGATATTCTCGGCGACGTGTGCCATCAGCATCACCTTTTTCCCCTTCCTTATCACAACAACAGGACAGATACAGGATTTTCTGGTTAGTTTCCCTTGGGCCATCAGCATCGTGTTGGGAGTATCCTTGTTAGTGGCTGCATTGTTGGTGCCGTTCATGCAGTTCTATTTCATTCGCAAACCGATGGAGAGTGCAACAAATAAGAATGGAAAAAAGAAGTTTTCCTTCCTCGATGCTTTGCAGAAATACTATAATAAATTACTGGATCTCTGTTTCACCTGGCCCCGTATGACGATGGCTTTAGGCCTTCTTTCTATTATCATAGGCATCGTCCTGATGGGTAAATTGCCGCAAAGATTGATGCCGATAGCAGAACGCAACCAGTTTGCTGTGGAAATTTCCCTGCCTACGGGAACCGCTGTAGAGAAGACCGGTCAAATAGCCGACAGCCTGGAGCATATCCTGCGCAATGATTCGCGTGTAGTGTCTGTGGCATCCTTTGTGGGGTGTGCTTCTCCACGTTTCCAGACAGCCTACGCTCCGCAGATAGCCGGGACTAACTTTGCACAATTCATTGTCAATACGGTAAGCAATCAAGCGACGGAAGACCTACTGAATGAATATGCGCCTAAGTATACCGATTACTTCCCGGAAGCCTTGGTACGCTTTAAGCAACTGAGCTATAACGAAGCGACGTACCCTGTTGAAGTACGCCTCAGCGGTGAGAATATCGACACATTACGTCGTGAAGCCGACAAAGTGGCGGCACTGTTGCGCTCCATGCCCGAACTGGTATTGGTAAGCACTAACTTTAATGATCCGCTTGCCACTACCCGCGTCGTACTGAAAGAGGATGAAGCCACCCGGTTGGGCATCAGTAATGTAATGCTGGAAACCACCCTTGCCATGCGTTACGGCAGTGGTATCCCCGTGGCAACCGTTTGGGAAGGTGATTACGATATTTCTGTCAAGTTGAAGAACTCCCAGGCGGATTCGGCCAACAGTTGTGATTTGGAAGACGAACTTATACCTGTTGCCGGAGGACTGGCGAATGTACCTTTGCGGCAAGTGGCCGATGTGGTTCCGGCATGGGAGAACGGTCAGGTTGTACGTCGCAACGGCATTTATACGATTACTGTCATGGCAGATCTTCAGCGCGGTGAGAATGGTATGGACGTAACCGGCAAAGTGCAGAAAGCAGTAGCGAATCTTTCGTTTTCTCCTGATGTAACCCTGACTTATGGTGGTGACCTGGAAGATAGTGAAGAGAAACTGCCTCCCATTCTGACCGGATTGCTGATTGCTGCCGCTATTATCTACTTTATCTTGCTGATCCATTTCCGCAATGTCAATATTGCCTTGCTCATCTTTGCCTGTATGACCCTTTGCGTGTTTGGAACGGCTGTAGGAGTACTTGTGCAGGGCGTGGACTTCGGCGTAACCAGTATTTTGGGCGTTGTTAGCCTGATGGGTATCATTGTGCGTAACGGTATTATCATGATAGACTACGCTGAAGAATTACGGAAAACGGAAAAGTTGGGTGTGCGCGATGCTATTTATCATTCGGCCCGTCGTCGTATGCGTCCCATCTTCCTTACTTCGGCAGCTGCATCCATGGGTGTCATCCCGATGATACTGGGAGGCAGCGGACTGTGGATGCCAATGGGAACCGTTATCTGTTACGGCACACTCATCACAATGGTATTTTTGCTTACAGTGCTTCCGGTCTGTTACTGGTTCATGTTCAGTGGCTCTACACGTAAGCGCATAGCTATGGAGAAAATGGAAAATGAGTAAAACAATCAATAGATACAGCATTATGAAACAGAAATTGAATCGATATATATTTCTTTGGTTAGTAGGTTTCACACAGTTGGTTCCGGTTTCTGCCCAGCGTGTGTATACTCTGGACGAATGCCTGCAACAGGCTCTTGAAAACAATGTACGGATAAAGAATGCCGGCAATAATCTGGAAATAGCCAAACAAGGCAGTCAGGAAGCATTCACCAAGTATTTCCCTTCTTTGAGTGCGACAGGTACGGGATTTATGGCTGACAAAGGATTACTTCAGTTGGACATGGGACCTGGAATGCAAATGTCACTTATGAAGAAAGGAGTGGTAGGGGGCGTATCGGCCTCGATGCCGCTTTTCACGGGAGGGCAGATTGTAAACGGTAATAAGTTGGCGAAGGTAAACATTCAGGTTAACCGGTTGCAATATAACCAATCGGAAAATGAAGTGAAACTTACTACTGAGAACTATTACTGGCAGGTTGTGATGTTGAAAGAGAAGTTGCAGACCATTACCGTGGTCGAGGCACAGTTGGCTAATCTGCTGAAAGATGTCGAAGCTTCGGTAAATGCCGGAGTGACAACGCGCAATGACCTGCTCCAGATACAGTTGCGGCAGAACGAGATAGAGAGCAGTCGCAGCCAGATTGAGAATGCGTTGACGCTTTCACAACAAGTGTTGGCACAGTATATAGGAGAAGATTCCGGAATTGTGGATGTTCCTCCTGTCGCTGGCGAAGTCTTGCCGGAACATCCGCAGGGACTTTATCGGAACCCTGAGTCCTCCCTGGTTCTGACCAATGAATATCACTTGTTGCAGCAAAACCTCAAAGCCAATAAGCTGCAACGCCGCATAACCGTTGGCAAATATCTGCCTACCGTTGCCATTGGCGGCGGATATATGTATGACAATCTGATGGATAAAGACCACCCTTTCTGGATGGGTTTTGCCACAGTTTCAATTCCTTTATCCGGTTGGTGGGGCGGTTCGCATGACGTGCGGAAACAGGAACTCCAGGTACGCAATGCCGAGAATCAGCTTACGGACCAGAGCGAACTGCTCATCCTCCGTATGCAGCAGAATTGGAACGACCTGACGGATGCTTACAAACAGATGCAAATATCCATGCGATCCATTGAACAGGCCACGGAGAATCTTCGCCTGAATACGGACTACTACAAGGCCGGAACCTGTACGATGAATGACTTACTGGATGCTCAGACGCTTTTCCAACAAAGTAAGGACCGCTATGTGGAGTCTTATGCCCGGTATGAGGTGAAGAAGTGCGAATATTTGCAGGCTACGGGGCGTTAGTCTTGCGATTTCCGTAACCTGATATATTCCGATGGTGCCATTCCATATTCCTCCCTGAAGCAGGAGCGGAAATATCCAAGGTCATTGAAGCCGCTTGCATAGGCTGCTTCTGAAATATTATGCCCTTCTTCCATCAGTAACCGCAAACTGTTTTTCAGTCTGATTTTCCGGATGAGTTCATTGCCTGACATTCCGGTCAGGCTCTTGATCTTCCGGTAGAGTGTGGAATGGCTCATGTTCATTTTCTCCATCATGAAGGACATGTCCATCTTTTCCATGTCTATATTCTCCTCTACGATGGTGGTGAATTTGGTCAGGAATTCTTCATCCAGCTTATTTAGTTTGATGGTTTCTTCCTGTTGTTCCGGTTTCAACTCTTTGGTGCGGTTGGCTACTATAAGTGCCAGCTTTTTGCGGGATTCCAGTAGGTTGTGTACACGGCTGTTCAACAGTTTGGCACTAAAGGGTTTGGTCAGATAGGAGTCTGCACCACTTTCGTATCCTTCTTCTTTATCCTGGATGGAATCTTTGGCTGTGAGCAGGATGACGGGGATATGGCTGGTGCGTATATCTTCCTTCACTAGCTTGCAGAGTTCGATGCCGTCCATTTCCGGCATCATGATGTCGCTGATGATGATGTCCGGAATATATTTCTGTGCTTGCTCTAAGCCCTCCTTACCGTTCGTTGCTGTCAAAATGCGGTAGTTGCTGCTGAATGAAGTGGCAATATATTCGCGTATATCGTCATTATCTTCCACTACCAGTACTACAGGGCGGGTATCAGCCTCTTCTTTTTCTTCTTCCACCGTTTCCGCGATATCTGTCTCTTCCTGTGCGAGCGTTTCCTTTTCCTCTCTGTGTAGTGCATTCGGGTACGTGTTTTCAGTCAGAAGGCGGAAGGTGAAAGTAGTTCCTTTACCTATTTCACTTTCCACTTGGAGTGTTCCTTCGTGCAGGTCGGCAAGCGACTTTACTAAAGCAAGTCCTATGCCCGTACCGGATGCCTGATGTTTCCCCTTTGCCTGATAGTAACGGTCGAAGATATGAGGAAGTGCCTCAGCATCTATGCCATATCCGGTATCGCTTACGATGATTTCCGTATATTGATTTCCTCCATCATCGGCAGAACGCAGGATCAGGTTGATTTCTCCTTCTGAGGTATATTTTATCGCATTACTCAGTAGATTGTTCAATATGGTGGAAATGACATCGGTATCGAAATAAATCTTTGCATCTTTTGCTGCAATATTGATGCGGAACTTCACTTTATCATTCCTGTTCAGTTCTTTATAGCGCAGTCCTGTTTCTGTCACCAGGCTACTCAGATTCCCTTTCGCTACGGTCAGTTTTCGGTTTTGCGTTTCTGTTTTGCGGAATTCCAGTATCTGATTGATAAGGTTCAACAATCGTAGTGCACTGCTGTGAATGACCTTAATCTTATTACCGTAGAAAGCTGGTATTTTCGGATCATTAATCAGGTCCTCCAACGGACCGAGTATCAATGTCAGCGGTGTGCGTAGCTCATGCGTGATATTGGTATAGAAGCGCAGGCGTTCGTTATTGAGCTCCTGTTCGTTCTGGCTCTTCTTCTTCTCCAGTTCGAGTGAGCTTTCCAACAGCAACTTGCGTTTGTAGAAACGGAACCAACTGTAGATGCCCAGCAATACCAGCAGGATATAGAAAATCTTTGCATACCACGTCAACCATAGTGGCGGATGGATGTATACTTTCAATGTTGCCACATGATTGTCGTCCCATTCCTGATTTCTCAAACGCGCCTTTACCTTAAAGGTATATTCACCGGGAGAAATGTTGCGGAATGTAATCTGGCTCTCGCCTAAAGTATTGGTCCATGTATTCTCCAAGCCTTCTATCAGATATGCATACTCTACCTGTCCACTTTGTGAATAATCCGATATGGAAAATGTGATCCGGAAAGAATTTTGGTCATATGGTAAATCAATGTGCCCGTTTGTAATTGGAATCAATGCTTCGGCCCGGCGACTTTCTATCTGGTTATTGAGGTGCCTGCATTCCATGATCTGTACAGGGGCTACTTGGCGGTGCGTAGTCAGGCTTTGCGGATTGAAGTAACAGACACCGTTCAGTGAGGCGAAGTAGAGAGTACCGTCCGGTGTGCAGCAGGCTGAACCTTCTATGAAATTTCCCATCGGTATCCCATCCCGGTAATCATAGTTTTCAAATTGCAGTTTTTGCTTGTTCCATAAAGAAATGCCATTGTTGGTACTGATCCAGATATTTCCTTGTAAATCTTCCTGGATGCTGCGTACGAAAGTATCTTCAAGCCCGTGGCTGTAACCATAGAGTTCAAACTCTTCCGGTTTACTGGTATCTTTTATATAACCAATTCCATTACGGGTTGCTGCCCACACACCACCTTGCGAGTCCATAAAGAGATCATTGATTCCGTTGGTTTTGAACCCGTTGCTGTGATCTAACCGCGTAACCACTTTATAATCTTTGTCGAATATTGTTATTCTGCCACCATAAGATCCCATCCATAACCTTCCTTGCCGGTCGCGTAAAATGCCATATATCGATTTATCGGACAGTTCCCGGATAATATCTTCCTCTTTCCGTATGATTCCGTCTTTATAGGTGTATATGCCGTATTCGGCACCTATCCACATGGTTCCGTCGTTGTCTTTGAAAAAGGAAAGAATGTCTATGTTGCTCATGTCGAGCTTTATACGTTCTATTCGATTGCTTTTTGTATCGAGTTTCAGCAGGCCGTCATCGTATATTCCAAGCAGAAAAGTGCCGGGAGTCATTTCATGGAGGGAAAATACTTGTCCGTAAGGTCTGGATAAATATTTCGTGATGTCGAAACTTTTCAGTTGTTTATTGTCTTTAAATACAACTGCCTCATTTTCTCCACCCAGCCATATTTCTCCTTCACTGTCCTGAAATAGTCCCCAAACCGGTTTGTTTTTCTGTTTATCTTTGCCTTGGGTGGTGTAGGGAAGTACATGGAATATAGGTTGGGTATGACTGATAAAGTCCACTCCGCTGCTATAATTACCTATCCATATATTGCCAAACTTGTCTTGCAACAGGCTTCGTATATTTCCTGATGAGAGTCCATGTTTATCCATCGTTGCAGTGATGTTATAGAACTGTACGTTTTGGGGAGATTTGAAAGTGATGTTATGCAAATCGAGTATACTGATTCCGCCGATGTCACTGGCTATCCATAAGGTGCCGTCTTCCATTTCCTTTATGTCATATATATGGTCGGCTATCAATGAATGTGGATTATTGGACTCATGTTTGAAGATGGTAAATTCATCTGTCTTAGGATTGAGCAGCCCGAGCCCTTGATTTGTACCCACCCAGATATTCTCCAAATGGTCTTTATAGATTGTATAAACGCTGTTTCCGGGCAGGCTGTTGGGATTCTCGGGAATGTTGGAGAGAGTGCGGATTGTTTTGTTTCCCAGATCAATGATGCTCAATCCACCTTGTGCATGCCCTATGTACAGATGCCCGTCTTCATCATCGAAAGCGCACCAGCTTGACGGTTTCAGTTCTCCTTTGATTTGATCTGATAATAAGGTGTATTTCTCATCCTTTTTGTTATAGTGTACTATCTGTCCTGTGTGGGCAACAATCCATATTCCGTCGTTAGAAGCGGGAGTTAGGTATGAAACATTGTTGATTGCTATCCCTTCTGAGGGCGTGCATCTTCTGATTTGCTCTGTAGAGCAATCGAGTATATACAGTCCACTATTACTTCCTATCCATAGTTCATCTTCTTCTTCATCGTAGAGTAACGCATTCAGCGCATCATTCCCTAATTTAGAATTGGTACTTTTGTAAGTGGTGAACTTAAGTCCGTCGAACCGGTTCAGCCCAAGTACGGTTGCAATCCAGATACATCCCCGTTTATCTTGCGCAATGTCCTGGACATAATTATTCGATAGCCCATCTTCTATACTTAAGTGTTGTAATATGTAAGGCTGCGCCGTGCTGCTTGTTGTAAAAAGCAGCAAAACCAACAGAATCAATAGGGATGAATGTCGTTGCATAATCAGTTTGGTTATGAATTTGTCTTTGCAACAAAAATACAATAAATTCGCGTTACAGCTATCCCAAACAGGTGTTTTGCCCAATCTGTCCCTGCTGTTTGACGAATTTACCTTTGTATATACACCTTATGTGTGCCTCGTCCGGAAGTTGTAATATCACTTTCCGGATTCTCTGCCCATCTCCTTAACTCTACAGAGGCAGTAGTGGGCCGCAACCCTGTTAGCTGGACATAATTCCTGACCGTCATATAAGGATGTCCGGTAAGATATTGCTTTGCCCGTTCCAGGCGTTCTTCCGGTGTGTACTTCTGCGAGGAACGGCGGAATTTCTGTTGCGAACGTTCCAGGTCACAGTTATAATTGGTATTGTGAATCAATGATTTCTCTGCTCTGAAGTTGATGCTGCCTACTACGATGCTTCTTGCATTTCTTCGGGTGCTATCTGCTTCTCCGGTTTCCCGTTCTTTGTCTATGCGCAGAGCCAGTGAGGGAACAAAGGTTCCTATTCCATCCAACTTTACCGATTTCCCTTGTCCCATTTGGTAAGCCAGTTCATCGGCCAGTTCCTGTAGCAGACCTTTGATGTCACCTCTGGTAAATGAACTCTTTTCGGACAGTATCTTTGTGATGTAATCCGTACTTGCTTGTCCGGATTGTACGAGGCGGGGATAGAGTATGCGTTTCCCGTCTTTGTTCGGCAGGTTCATCTCCTGCATTTCATATTCAGCCATAATATAGGTTTATTTAGTGGTTATATGTTTCCTGTTTGCTCCGTATAGGGAAGAAACCTGCTCTCTATTCGTACAAAACTTATTTTCTCTTTATACAAAACCTGTCAAAGTTAATAAAAAAGTATATTCATAGTCTGCGAATATAAAAATGTAATTTACGAATTCATATTTGTAGATTACGAATATATAAATGAAGCTGCAATTTATAACTTTTTATTCGATGCCGCAAACTTTCCTTTGCATTATTAGGAACTTTCTGATGAAGAGAAGAGAACTTTTTCATTAACATGGGACAACTTGATTGTATATTGACCATTTTCACCCTTCTTTTTTCCCGATATCTCACTGTTTATTTTGGAATCAAACCCTTACTTTTGTTTGTCTCCTTTCAGTATGGACGAATTGTAGTTTACCATTCGGATTATGCAGTCTGGGGACAATGAGCTAAGAACCGGGGTAAAATGGTCAGAAAAGAGTGGCAAAATGGGCATGACGAATTTGTCCTTTATCGAAGCAATATTTGTCATCGGTTCTTTTAAGTTAGTTCCTATACATTTGCATATCCCTTTTAGAGGGGAACTCAAGAGATTTAATTAACCTTTTTAATTATCTAATTTAAAGAAAAACAATGAAATCAAATTCTTTAAGGAACAATCGGAAGGCGCTTGCAGCCTTGTTGCTTTGTACTGGTTTCATTGCAGGACATCCTCTTTCGATGATGGCTGGAAGCAATGAAACAAGTCTGGAAATCGTTCAGCAACAAATCAAGGTTTCAGGAGTTGTGAAAGATTCAATGGGAGAACCGGTAATCGGTGCAAGTGTGGTGGAAAAAGGAACTTCCAATGGAATCATTACCGATATAAACGGTAATTTTTCCCTCTCGGTAACTTCGGGTGCGACACTCGCTATTTCCTATATTGGTTATAAAACGCAGGAAGTACAGGCCGTTACAGGTAAAGTCATAGATGTAACTCTGAAAGACGATACGGAAATGCTTGAAGAAGTTGTAGTCGTAGGTTTTGGTACACAGAAGAAGGTAAATCTGACCGGATCAGTGGGGATTGCCACAGCCAAAGAATTAGAGTCTCGTCCGGTATCGTCGGCAACACAAGCCCTGCAAGGTTTAGTACCGGGACTTAAAATTACCACAAGTTCCGGAGCTTTGGACCAAAATATGGATATTTCCGTGCGTGGTACCGGAACTATTGGTTCTTCAAGTGGATCTCCACTCATCTTGATTGATGGTATGGAAGGGGATATTAACACTGTGAATCCGCAGGATATTGAGAACATTTCGGTATTGAAAGATGCGGCTGCATCTTCTATTTATGGTTCCCGGGCACCGTTTGGGGTCATACTTATTACTACAAAGAAGGGGAAAGCTGGAAAAGCTACGATCAATTATAATAATAGTTTCCGTATAGCCAGCCCTATAGGGTTACCGGAATCTATGGACTCGTATACTTTTGCTGTTTTTATGAATGAATCTCTCAAGAATAGTGGTAAGGCAGCCAGGTTCTCCAATGAAACTATGCAGAAGATGCTTGACTATCAGTCTGGCAAACTAACGGCTGGTATGGATCCCAGTCCCAGTAATCCCGCAGCGTGGAATGATGTGTGGCAGTATGCTTATGGCAATACGGATATTTATGGTGAGCTTTATAAAAGTACGGTATTCTCTCAGGAACACAATGTGAGTGTATCGGGGGGAAGTGAGAAGATGACTTATTATGGTTCTTTTAATTATCTTGATCAGGGCGGTTTATTGAAGATAGGTGAAGACGGTATGAAACGCTACAATGCAACCGGTAAATTCACCAGTGAGCTAACTGATTGGCTGAAGTTTAACTTCACCGCACGTTTTACTCGTAATGATGTTTGGCGCCCGCGTAAATTCAATGATACTTTTTATCGTATGTTCGGTCGTCAGAACTGGCCCAATATTCCTATGTATGATCCAAGTGGTAATATCTTCGGTTATAATGCTGTGGAACTGGAACAGGGTGGGCAACGTGATGTACAGACGGACCGCCATTATTATCAGGCGGCTCTTATTTTTGAACCTATAAAGAACTGGGTAACGAATGTGGAGTTCAACTATAGTATCATGAACCAGAAAGTTAAAGAAACGACTTTGCCTTCCTATCAATTGGGTCCCACCGGAACCGAACTCTATCGCGAAAAAGATTCGGGGTTGTATCAGGAGGATAAGAAGGAAAATTATCTGAACCTGAACGTTTATAGCGAATACGCACGTACATTCAATGATTCGCATAATTTTAAAATAATGCTCGGATTCCAGGCGGAAGAGATGGAACAAAGCGATTTGAATGTATTTAAGAATGGATTGATAATGTCAGATATGCCCGAATTTGACCTGACGAACGGACAATTGAACAGTGGCCTGTCCAAAGATGCTACTGTACATGGTTATAGTAACAGATGGGCTACTGCCGGTTTCTTCGGACGTTTGAATTATGACTATCAAGGGCGCTATCTGGCAGAAGCCAATATTCGTTACGATGGAACTTCCCGTTTCCGCCGTGGTAACCGATGGCAGTGGTCTCCTTCCTTTTCTTTAGGTTGGAATATTGCACAGGAAAAGTTCTGGCAACCCATACAAAATGTGGCAAACTTGCTGAAACTTCGTTTCTCTTATGGCCAGCTGGGTAATCAAAATACGAATCAGTGGTATCCTACTTACCGGACTATGACGTTGGGTATCTTAGATGGAGGATGGTTGCAAAATGGAACAAAACCCAATACGGCAAAAGTCGGTGACCTGATCAGTACGGTTTTGACTTGGGAAAAAGTACGGACTTGGGATATTGGACTTGATTACGGTCTTTTCAACAATCGTCTGACGGGCTCGTTCGATTACTTTATCCGTTATACGAAAGATATGGTGGGCGATGCTCCGGAATTGCCTTTGACTTTGGGAGTTAAAGCACCTCAAACGAATAATTGTGATCTTAAAACAAAAGGTTGGGAAGTTTCGCTTGCTTGGAGAGATCGCCTGAAGAATGGACTGAATTATGGTGTCAGCGTATCGTTGTCCGATCAACAGACCTACATAGACAGTTATCCAAGTAATAAAACCGGATCATTGACTTCGGGAAGTTCCAATACAGGTATAAAGTGGTCGTATATCGCCGGACAGAAAATAAATCAGATCTGGGGATTTGAAACAATTGGCATAGCTAAAACGCAAGCTGAAATGGATGCACATATTGCTTCGTTGCCTAATGGTGGACAAAGTGCTATCGGAACACAATGGGGAGCCGGTGATATCATGTATAAAGACCTGAATGGTGATGGCAAAATTTCTACAGGAGCCAATACGTTGAATGACCATGGTGATTTAAAAGTACTGGGTGATGCCAATCCGCACTATTTCTTTGGGATTGACCTTACTGCTGATTGGAAAGGATTCGATTTCCGTTGTTTTCTGCAAGGAGTATTGAAACATGATTTCTGGGCTGGAGGTGACTCTACGACGAACAATGATAATGCGGGTGGTTACTTCTGGGGGGCTCGCGGTAATGTTAGTGAATGGCATATACGCGGATTTGTACAACACAATGACTATTTCCGCGCAGAGTCGGTTGGACTGGAAGGGTATGAAATCCCGGCAAATGTAGATTCTTATTTTCCCCGTCCTCTTCTGAGTTATGCAGATGGTGGTAAAAACCAGCGTGTACAAAGTCGTTACATGCAGAATGCGGCATATATGCGTTTGAAAAATTTGCAATTGGGTTATACCCTGCCTGCAACATGGACCAAGAAAGCCGGTATTTCAAAATGTCGTTTGTTCGTTTCAGGTGAGAATTTGCTGACTTTCACTTCCTTATTTGATGTGTTTGATCCTGAAACATGTACCGGGGGTGTCGGAGGAAATGTTTATCCGTTGTCAAGTACATGGTCATTCGGATTAAGTTTAACTTTTTAAATAGATTAGTAATATGAAAACATTATATAGAATAGCTTTAGCTGCAATCTTCACTATGGGTCTCACGGCTTGTGATGATTTTCTGGATAGTGAGCCGAAATCTTCTGTAGATCCGGATAAGTATTTTACGGAGGCTTCCCAGTTACAAGCCTATGCGGACGAGATATATCCACGTATTCTTCCGGGCAGTAATTATGGATATTACGGTACCGACGATCAGTATACTGACAATCAAATACCGGAGACTGCTCCCGACCGTTTCTTTGAAGGCCAGTGGAAGGTTCCGTATTCGGAAGGAAACTGGTCGTTTGAAACAATTTATAGATTGAATTTCTTCTTTTCGGAAGTGTTACCTCGCTTCGGAGAAGATTTAAGTGGTTCACAGAATACAATTTCGGGTGATTTGGTGAGTATCAAACATTATATCGGAGAGATGTATACCTTGCGTGCGCTCGAATATTTCAAACGCTATCAAAATTTCGGTGACTTTCCTATCATTACCGAACCTCTGCCGGATGATGAAACGGCATTGATTGAGGCCAGTAAGCGTATGCCACGTAACGAAGTTGCACGCTTCATCCTGTCAGATTTAGATAAGGCAGCTGTTCTGATGAATGGGAAAGATATGGTAACCACTCGGATTAACCGTGATCTGGCTCTTTTGATAAAATCTCGTGTAGCTCTTTATGAAGGTACATGGCTGAAATATTTTAAAGGTACTGCATTTGTTCCCAATGGAGAAGGCTGGCCGGGTAAATCAAAAGAATATAATGCCAACTATCAGTATCCGAGTGGAAGTATTGAAAATGAAATTAATTACTTTCTTGATGAGGCTATCTCTGCTTCGAAGGAAGTAGCTGAGAAGTATAAGAATTCGTTAACTGCTAATACAGGTACATTGCAACAAAATTCAGGAGATTCTGAGAACCCGTTTTATGAAATGTATGCAGTGGAAGACCTTTCTTCCTATCCTGAAGTTTTGCTTTGGAAGCAATATACGTATGGCGTATCTACACATGGGATATGTGTCGGTGCCAATCAGGGTAACTGGGCTTTAGGCATAACTCGTGCTTGCGTGCAGAATTTCCTGATGGCAGATGGTACGCCTGTTTATAAGAACGGTTCCTATTCCGATGGTAATGGAGTTTATAAAGGAGACAAAACAATAGCGGATGTTCGTGCCAACAGAGATTCCCGCTTATCTGTTTTCCTGAAAGAGCCGGGACAGAAAAATATTCTTGTTGATGGAACAAGCCCACTTAGTACTTTTTATCGTACTGAACCTTATCCGGGAATCACAGATGGTGCCAATCAGACACGTGCAACCACTGGTTATCTTTTGCGAAAAGGGGGTGCTTTCGATGTAAAGCACTATCAAGATGTGTGGGCTGGCTTTGTAGGGGTAGTGCTTTATCGTTCGGCAGAAGCATTATTGAATTATATGGAAGCCAGTTATGAAAAGAATGGGACATTGGATGGTACTGCACGTGAATATTGGCAGATTCTTCGTCGTCGCGCTCATGTCAGCGAAGATATTGATGCGACAATTATGGCTACTGATATGGCAAAAGAAGCGGAAAATGACTGGGGAGCTTATTCAGCAGGACGGCTTTTGACAGACAAAACATTGTATAATATCCGTCGCGAACGCCGTTCGGAATTCCTTTCAGAAGGTTTACGATATATGGATGTATGCCGTTGGAGAGCTATGGATCAGATGCTTTCAAACCCTTATATTCCCGAAGGTATGCACCTCTGGAATACACCGATGGAACAATGGTACAATGGTTTGGTGGCAGACGGTTCTGCAAATGCAACTGTATCACAGAAGTCGGATAGTGAGTATCTTCGTCCTTATCGTAGAACCAGTACTCAAAAGTGCTATGGAGGTTATAAGTGGAAAATGGCTCATTATTTGGAGCCGATAATGGCCAAACAATTTCTGATAACGGCTTCTGATGGAGTAACGATTGAAAGTTCTCCTATTTATCAAAATCCTTACTGGAAAACTGCTGCTGATACTCCTGCTGAACAATAAATAGGGATAGGTGAGATGAGTATTTTAGAAAGGTCACTTGCCTTTATGTAAGTGACCTTTTTAAAAGCTGTTTATGACTTTTAATAAGACGAAAATGCAAAAAGAATTCTTTAAAAGGGCTTTATCTGTGTTAGGTGTATTTATGGGCTCTTTATTCCCGGTTTTCGGACAATATATTACGGTGAATGTTGATGCTCCTTTTCCTATGGATCCGATAAAAGAGTTTATCTATCCCCAGAATGATTTTTCTATTTTAGAATATGGTGCTGTAGAAGGAGGAAAGGTCGATAATACCTTTGCCATAGCTAAAGCCATCGATGCCTGCCATAAAGCAGGTGGCGGCAGAGTCGTAATTCCCGAAGGAGAATGGTTGACCGGTCCTGTGCATTTGAAAAGTAATGTCAACTTATACTTATCGGAAAATGCTGTGTTATGTTTTACGGACCATCCATCTGATTATCTGCCTGCTGTAATGACTTCATGGGAGGGTATGGAATGTTATAATTACTCTCCGCTGGTCTATGCTATTGGTTGTGAGAATGTAGCGATTACCGGAAAAGGCATGCTGAAACCTAAAATGGATACTTGGAAAGTGTGGTTTGCACGTCCGGAAGCCCATTTGAATGCATTGAAAGAGCTCTATACGATGGCCTCTACGGATGTTCCCGTAGAGAAACGGCAAATGGCGGTGGGAGAAAACAATCTTCGTCCGCATCTGATACATTTCAACCGTTGCAGGAATGTATTGCTTGACGGATTTAAAATTAGGGAAAGCCCGTTTTGGACTATTCATATCTACATGTGTGATGGCGGTATTGCCCGGAATCTGGATGTGAAAGCCCACGGTCACAATAATGATGGAATCGATCTGGAAATGACCCGTAACTTCCTGGTAGAAGATTGTACTTTCGATCAGGGTGATGATGCGGTGGTTATCAAGGCAGGACGCAACCGGGATGCATGGCGACTGAATATACCAACTGAAAATATAGTGATCCGTAATTGTAACATTGTGGAAGGGCATACTTTACTGGGTATCGGTAGTGAAATATCAGGAGGCATTCGGAATGTGTATATGCATGATTGTAAGGTGCCGCAATCTGTCAGGCGACTTTTCTTTGTGAAAACCAACCACCGCCGGGGAGCATTTGTGGAAAATATTCACATGGAGAATATCAGGGCCGGCCATGTACAGCGGGTACTTGAGATAGATACGGATGTGCTTTACCAATGGAAAGACCTTGTGCCTACGTATGAAGAACGCATTACGCGCATTGATGGCATTTACATGAAAAATGTGGTGTGTACTTCGGCCGATGCCATCTATGAGTTGAAAGGAGATGCGAAGCTGCCGGCCAGAAATGTAGTGATTGAAGACGTGTATGTAAATGAAGTGAGAGGTTTTGTGAAAAAGATAGATAATACGGAAAATGTGACGGAAAGGAATGTGACTTATTCATTCTCCGAGAACTAAAGACGATAAAATTAATGGGTTTGTTAATCAACATTGATATGGTGAAATTAATATTGTTATTAGCTTTTTTTTGTGTAGGTTGTTCGGACGCCTTCAATGAAGGTTCTGAAAAGATTGTTTATAATGGTATCCCCTGGTTTGACGATCAAGGCAATATAGTCAATGCACATGGTGCCTGTATTGTGGAAGACGGCGGCAGATATTATCTTTTCGGGGAATATAAATCGGACAAAAGCAATGCCTTTCCGGGATTTAGTTGCTACTCTTCGGATGATTTGGTGAACTGGAAATTCGAAAGGATCGTGTTACCCGTACAATCTGACGGAATACTGGGGCCTGATCGTGTAGGTGAGCGCGTGAAGGTGATGAAATGCCCTTCTACCGGAGAGTATGTCATGTATATGCATGCCGATGATTTAGGTTATATGGACCCATATATAGGCTATGCTACCTGTAGCACGATCAATGGGGAATATAAATTGCAGGGACCGCTGCTCTATGAAGGTAAGCCTGTGAAACGTTGGGATATGGGAACCTTTCAGGATACGGATGGTAAGGGGTATCTGCTGATTCATCATGGACCTGTCTATCGTTTGAGTGACGATTATTGTTCGGTTGAGGCGGAAGCTGCTTATATAAAAGATTCGGGTGAATCGCCTGCCATGTTCAAGAAAAACGGCATGTATTATATGCTGTACTCTAATTTGACCAGTTGGGAGAAAAATGATAATTTCTATTTTACAGCACCGAATATTGAAGGCCCATGGACGAAGCAAGGACTATTTTGCCCCGAAGGAAAACTGACTTATAACTCACAAAGTACTTTTGTTTTTCCTTTGAAAAGAGGGAATGATACAATCCCGATGTTTATGGGTGACCGTTGGTCGTATCCTCATCAGGCCTCGGCCGCTACTTATGTGTGGATGCCTCTGCAAGTGGATGGAACGCATATTTCCATTCCGGAATATTGGCAATGCTGGGATATCAACCGGCTGAAACCTGTAGATGCATTACGCAAAGGAAAGCAGATTCCTGTTTCAAAGATGGAATTTACACCGGACTGGGAGCAAGACAACGGGCGGTTGCTATCGAATGTGAAGGGCAGTGTTCTGAGTATTCCTTTTAAAGGGACTCATACTGCGGTGATCGGGGAATCGAATCCTCATAGCGGATATGCAAGAGTGAGTTTGCTGGATGCAAAGAAGGATACGGTGTATGTTTCTTTAGTGGATTTTTATAGTAAATATCCTGAAAAGGCAATTCGCATCATGACTCCGGAGATGCCGGAAGATAATTATACTTTATTGATAGAAGTGACAGGCATTATGCCTGTGTGGACTGATAAAACAAAGGCTGTTTATGGAAGTGATAATAGTTTTGTGACTGTCGATAGTATTTATTATTTTTGAAAAGTCTAAAAAGAATAGAGAGCCAAATTATTAAAAGCCAGAACTATTACCATGAAGAACGAACTGATAAAAAGAATCGGGACTTTTGTTTGTCTGTTGATTGCAGTCAATTGTTTATCTGCCGGGAATTTTCCTGTGGAGATGCGTATTAATCCCTCTACCGGTGCCATTAGTGAACTGACCTTGAAGGGCGATAATCGTAGTATGAACTGGGTAGTGAAAACTGATGGGACTCAATACCCCTGGGTTAAGGATAACTATGGTTGGGGATTGGGATACTTTACGGTGGTTAAAGGAAGGGAAACTGTAAAGCGGGAATGGAGGATACCCGTGGAAATCAGTCCTGACGGAATGAAGGTTTTATATCGTGAAGGTGATATACGTATTCTGATAAAAAGAGAAATAAAACAGGGCGATTTGGTAGAAGAATATTCTTTTACCAATGAAGGGGAAGACCCCGTGTCTTTATATGATGTGGCTATCTACACTCCTTTCAATGATAATTATCCGGATGCACAACAATGCATTAATTCCCGTGCTCATACGCATATTTGGAAAGGTGGAAGTGCTGCCTATGTCAATGCTATCCGTATGGGAGATTTTACTCCCCATCTGGGACTGGTGGTGACGGACGGAGTTATCAGAAACTATGAAATCTGGGAGCGTGGACGTAAAAAGGCAAACTCACAGACAAGAGGTATCATTGCATTGGATCTACCGGATTTATTGTTGAAGCCGGGAGAAAGCTATTCACTGGAGTGGCATGTTTTTGCTCACAATGGGAATGATGATTTCCGCCGTAAGCTTCTGGAAAAAGGGAGTGTACTTGTATCTTGCAATAAATATGTGTTTGAGAAAGGAGAGAAAGCCCGTGTGGAATGTCGGAGTCTGGAACCTTTAGAAGCGTGTACCGCTAAAATGAATGGAGTACCTGTCCCTGTAAAGCAGGAAGGGAATCTTTGTTTCGTAGAAGTACCGATGGAACAGGCTGGTGAGGTACGTTTTGATTTCTATTACAATGGAAATAAGCAAACTCATGCAGACTGTCTGGTCATCAGCAATACGGCTGATTTAATCCGAAAACGTGTCGATTTTATTCGTACCCGTCAGCAGATGAACAATCCGTCTGATTTGCGTGATGGGGCTTATATGGTTTATGATAATGAAGGTGATAGCATTTATCTGAATGATACGCCAAACTGTAATCCGGTGGATCGCGATGAAGGAGCGGAACGTCTGGGCATGGGGGTATTACTGGCAAAACAGTATTTACTGACTAAAGACCCGGAATTAAAGCAATCTCTTTTGAGGTATGCTGATTTTGTACGTCGGAAACTGCAAACGGATAATTACGTAACCTATTCGAGTGTAGACCAGAAGAATCGCAACCGTGGGTATAATTATATGTGGGTGGCAGAATTCTATTTTCAGATGTATAAAGTGACTGGCGACAAACAATTTGTGACTGATGGCTATAAGACTCTGAAATCTATGTTCCAGCAGTTTGGTTATGGCTTTTATGCAATAGGTATTCCTGTTCGGTTGGGACTGCAAAGCCTGAAAGAAGCCGGAATGAAGAAAGAATACACGGATTTGCGGAACGATTTTATAAAGACAGGTGATGTGTTTGTAAAGAATGGTTTGAATTACCCTGCGCATGAGGTAAATTATGAGCAAAGCATTGTAGCTCCTGCCATTCAGTTCCTTGCACAGCTCTATCTGGAGACAGGCAGTCAGAAATATCTGGATGAAGTGAAACGGCAAATGCCTGTACTGGAAGCATTCAATGGTTTCCAACCCAGCTACCATCTGAATGAAGTTGCGATTCGTCATTGGGATGGGCATTGGTTTGGCAAACGTGAACTGTTTGGCGATACTTTTCCCCATTATTGGAGTACGATAACCGGTGCGGTGTATTATTACTATGCGTTATGTACCGGTGATAGCTCTTATCAGAAGCGTGCGGAAAATGTAGTGAGGAATAATCTCTGTCTTTTCTTCGAAGATGGGAAGGCGTCTTGTGCTTATATGTATCCCTATAAGATTGACGGTGTGAAGGCGGAATTTTACGATCCTTATGCGAATGATCAGGACTGGGCGTTAGTCTATTATCTGTTGGTCAATAAGGGATTATAGAAAAATTGTACTTCTTTATGTACGATAATACATCTAATTGTACGTAGCTCCATACGCCGTATCTATGAACTTACTTATTTTTACTGAAAATTTCTTAGCATGAAAAATCTGAAAATAAGACTACTGTTTGCACTCTGTGCGATATTGCTCTTTTCAGCCTTTATAACGGAAAAGAAAAACGTTATCACCATCTTTATGATAGGCGATTCTACCATGGCTAACAAAAGCCTGGAGAAAGGTAACCTGGAACGTGGTTGGGGACAGATGCTTCCTTGTTTTCTGACGGAGGATGTCGCAGTGGACAATCATGCCATGAATGGACGGAGTTCATTGAGTTTCATCAATGAAGGGCGTTGGGATGCGGTGCTTGCCAAATTGAAAAAGGGAGATTATGTGTTTATTCAGTTCGGACATAATGATGAGAAAGCTTCCGAAAAATTGCATACCGATCCGGGAACTACCTTCGATGATAACCTGCGTCGTTTCGTAAGAGAAACCCGCGAAAAGGGAGCTTATCCTGTACTGTTTAATTCCATTGTACGGAGAAACTTTCCTCCCGAAGGGATGACGGAATCTAAAGGAAGTTATGAAGTGGAAGGAAATGTGCTTGTGGATACGCATGGAGAGTATTTGAATTCTCCCCGCCGGGTAGCTGAAGAAATGGACGTACCTTTTGTCGATCTGAATAAACTGACGCATGATCTGGTGGTAGGTATGGGCGTAGAAAAATCAAAAAGCCTCTTTATGTGGGTACCTGCGGGGATTTATGATTTTTGTCCGAAAGGAAAAATAGACAATACACATCTGAATATTTATGGCGGAAAGGTAGTGGCTGGCATTGCTATGGAAGCTGTTGCTAAGGTTGTTCCGGCACTGAAACCTTATGTCCGGCACTATGATCCTGAAGTGTATGTGGCCGATTATAAGGATAATAAGAAATGTGCTATCAGCTATACTTACGATGACGGTCTAGAAGAACACTATACGCTTGTTTTCCCGGAAATGGAAAAAGTAGGTTTCAAGGGTACTTTCTGGATATGGGGAAAAGGGATAGGGAATGTGGCGGAACAGCAAGGTAAGCCACGTATGACTTGGGTACAAATGAAGGAAATGGCCTGTAAAGGGCATGAAATATCCAGTCACAGTTGGTCGCATGCCAATCTGAAAAATATGAGTCTGAAAGAAGTGCAAGTGGAAGTTGACCGGAATGATAGTATTCTTCAGGCAGAAATAGGTGAAAGACCGCTGACTTTCTGTTATCCGTTTAATTCTTATAATGAAGATGTGTTGCGGATTGCTTCAAAAGATAGA
Organism: Bacteroides sp. 14(A); assembly: GCF_000526555.1. Lineage (NCBI taxonomy): Bacteria > Pseudomonadati > Bacteroidota > Bacteroidia > Bacteroidales > Bacteroidaceae > Bacteroides > Bacteroides sp. 14(A). The sequence goes on from NZ_JAGH01000001.1 coordinate 890,363, forward strand.
ATAGGTACACGTACGAAGCAATATGCTATAGGTGGTGAAAAATCAAAATCAACAGTTGAGTCACTGGATAAATGGGTGAAGGAACTTATCATTGCAGGCGACTGGGGAGTCACGATGATTCATGGTATTTCGGTGGGTTATGATGCTTTTACTTCTCCGGATATATTGTGGGAACATTTCAAACGGGTGAAGGCACAGGAAGATGATATATGGGTGGGCACTTTCCGTGAAGTGGCTGCCTACGTTAAGGAACGGAATAATATCCAACTAGATGTGACGAAGAAAAAATCCCATTGGATGGTCAGCCCACGTTTGGCATTGAATCAGGAGTTATTTGGCGAACCTTTGACAATGGTGGTTGATAAGAAAGGAAAGAGTGGAGTAAAAGTTTTGCAGAATGGGAAAGAACTGTCTGTCCGGGAGCAGGACGATAAAATGATATTTGATTTTAACCCTTATGGAGGAAGCATTAAAATCAGTTTTTGAAGAAATGTATAGAATATAGCTTTGAAAAATAAATTGAAATATATGAAGAAGGGATTTATAGGTTTAGTTTTTCTTTGGGTGACACAGATTTGTTGTGCACAGTTTAGTCTGCGTTCCGACCAACCGATTAAGTTGGCTTGTGATAATGCGGAAGAGAAGGTAGTGCAAACCGCATTGAAACTATTCATACGTGATTATCAATCGGTGTTTTCTGCATCTGCCGCCGTAGATATCCGGCAAGGGAATATCATAGTAGGTACGGTTGGAAAAAGCCCGTTGCTGAAAGCTGTGAGTGCGGACGTAAGTGCTTTGACAGGCAAGAAACATGCTTTCCTTTTGCAGGTTCTGCCGGATGGAAAATTGCTGGTGGCAGGTAGTGATTCGCATGGTACAGCTTATGGTATCATGGAATTATCCCGTCTGATAGGTGTATCTCCCTGGGAATGGTGGGCGGATGTAACACCGGAGAAGAAGACTTCTTTTGTGCTGTCGGCAGAGTATCAGACATTGCAATCTCCTTCCGTGGAATATCGGGGTATATTTATCAATGACGAAGACTGGGGATTGATGCCTTGGAGTAGTCAGACGTATGAACCGTCGGATATAAAAGGACATATCGGTCCGAAGACGAATGCACGTATCTTTGAATTGTTGCTGCGTTTACGTGCCAATACCTATTGGCCTGCGATGCACGAATGTACTTTGCCTTTCTTCCTGACGGAAGGAAACAGGAAAGTTGCGGAAGAATATGGTATTTTTATTGGTTCATCGCATTGTGAACCGATGGTATGTAGCGCTGCCGGTGAGTGGCGCCGTCGCGGTCAGGGTGATTATGACTATGTGAATAATAGTGCGTCTGTTTATAAATTCTGGGAAGACCGGGTGAAAGAGGTTGCTCAACAAGGTAATATCTATACTTTGGGTATGCGTGGTGTGCACGACGGACAGATGCAGGGAGCCAAAACCGTAGCTGAACAGAAAGCTGTATTGGAACGTGTGCTTAAAGACCAGCGCGGACTCTTGCAGAAGTATGTCAATAAAGATGTTACAACTATTCCGCAAGCATTTATTCCTTATAAAGAGGTGTTGGATATTTATAATGCCGGCTTACAGGTGCCTGATGATGTAACGTTGATCTGGTGTGATGATAATTACGGGTATATCCGTCACTTCCCGACAGCGGAAGAGCGTGCCCGTAAGGGAGGCAACGGTATCTATTACCATGTATCTTACTGGGGCCGTCCTCACGATTATCTTTGGTTGGGAACTCTCAGCCCTTATCTGCTTCATCAACAAATGAAGTTGGCTTACGACCGTGGCATCCAGAAGATGTGGGTGTTGAATGTGGGTGATATCAAACCTGCGGAATATCAGATAGAGCTTTTCCTGGATATGGCGTGGAACATCGATGAAGTGAACGAAATAGGAGTCACTGCCCATCTGAAATCTTGGTTGGAGCGGGAATTTGGAAGTAATTGTGCCGAGGAACTGTTGCCTGCCATGGAAGCACATTACCAGCTATCCTACATCCGTAAGCCCGAATTTATGGGAAATACGCGTGAAGAAGAGCGCGATCCGAAATACAAGGTGATTAAAGACCTGCCTTGGAGCGAGCAGACCATTAGTGAGCGTCTGAGATCTTATACCGTTTTGTCCGATGTTGTCGAGAGAATAGAGAGTTACATCCCGGCGGACAGGCAGGATGCTTACTTCCAGCTTGTGAAATATCCGGTGCAGGCCGCTGCACAAATGAACCGGAAAATTCTGACTGCCCAGCTTGCCCGTCACTCTAAGGTTGACTGGAAACAAAGTGATGCTGCCTTTGACAGCATTGCATCCTTGACGCAACAATATAATTCATTGCAGAATGGCAAATGGAACCGTATGATGGATTTTCAACCCCGTAAGTTGCCGGTATTCAAGCGTGTAGAGCATACTACCGCTACCGAATCTATGGTGACAGACCGGAAAATTCTCTGCAAATGGAATGCTATGGAATGTACGTATGGGAAACCTGTTCCGTGCGAGGGCTTGGGATATGAAAGAAAAGCGGCGGGTATCCGTAAAGGTTCTTCTCTGACCTTCGCTTTTGATGATTATGGAAAAGATTCTGTTGAAGTTGAGATCAGGCTATTGCCAAGTCATCCACTGGATGAGAAACAGCTTCGTTTCGCTATCTCCGTAGATGAGGCCGTTCCGCAAACGGTATCTTATGAGACGAAAGGACGCAGCGAAGAATGGAAAGAGAATGTATTGCGTAACCAGGCTATTCGGAAAGTGACTTTACCGATTAATAAACAGGCTTCTCATAAGTTGGTTATTACGGCTTTGGATGAAGGAGTGGTGCTGGATCAGGTGATACTCTATTAAGATCTCACCACAGAGTAACACAGAGTCCCACGGAGTTCATTCATTTGATTTTAAATCAATAGAACTCTGTGGGACTCTGTGTTACTCTGTGGTGAGTCAGATTAGTATTTGAAGTTTTCCCCCTTCACATAAATCTTGAAATCTTTAATGCCACCCGGTACTTCGCTTTCCATTCGGGGTAAGCATTGGAAACCAGTCACGGCATGACTGGCGCCCAGATCGATTACAATCGTATGCGGATAAGGACTACCTTTCTCTGTGCTCCAATAGGTGGATTCCTGAAGGTCGAAAGTCTTGTCGGCAGAGCGGTTGACGTGAGCTACGTCTTCGCTGTCGGAATACTTCACAGTCCAAGGCTCGCGGGACAGACGGCTACCATCCTTGTCCAAGAAATACATTTCGGCAATACAAGCCAGGTCTTTTCCATCCTGTGAGTTTAATGCTTCAATGCAAACATAGCGTCCGGTAACAGGTTTGTTGAATTTAACTTCCTGCCAGCCGTTACCCGGTTTGAAACTTCCCGTGAATACAGGTTTTTCACCTGACAAGTTCAGGTTTTCGCCTTCATTGCGATGTGTCAAGGGTTTCTGTACAAGCAGCTGGTCAAGGAGCGGTTCACTTAAACCTTCGGACTTAGCTTCTTTAGGGCCTACGATATCGAAAACTACGATTTCATTCTCACCTTTCTTCAACCAGCATCCCGGTACATAAAGAGTCTGCTGAGGACCGATCTCCCAGATACGACCTAATGCATAACCGTTCACATAAACCAGTCCTTTGCCCCATGTTTCGAAGTTCAGGAAAGTATCACTCGGTTTCTTCACCTGGAATTTAGCACGGTAAACACCCGGAATACGTTGTCCGAGACGATCTGTCAATGACTCTATCGGCTGGAACTTCATGCCCTGATAGAATTCATAGGTATCTTCAATGTTGAAAACTTCCCAGTTCTTCAGGTCGCAAACGAAAGGATATCCGTTGATGTCCATAGAAAGTTCTACGTTTTTCGTGATTCCTTTGAAGTCTTTGATGGCACGTCCGAAGTTGATACGACCCATGGCTTCTACCAGAATATCAAGTCTGGAACCTTTGACGCAGGCGGGGAGTACCAATTGCTTTTCACCGTTTCTTCTGTCGAGTTTACCGATGTATTTCCCGTCTACGAATACCTGTGCATAGTCGTGCGCATCGTTCACTGTGAGGGTAGCGGGCGATTTCAATTCAGGCAGGGTAGTGCGGTAGAGGATGCTTCCGAAGCCCTGGTTGTATTCTTCCATGGTGCGGATGTTTTCATCCTTCTTTGCTGCGGGCAGGTTCTCGAACAATGGTGCCATTTCTGTGAATCTGAAAGCAGGGATGCTGATAGGTTTGATCAGTGCAGGTACTTTCGCCTGTTTCTCACCATCCATGTATTTCGCCATGGCTTCTCTCAACGCCCAATACTTAGGAGTTGTCTGACCGGATTCACTGATAGGTGCATCATAATCGTAAGACGTCACATCGGGTGCAAAGCCGGGAGAGTTGGCGCCTGCCCAGTGTCCCCAGTTCGTACCTCCATGTGTCATATACAGGCTGAATGAAATGCCTCTCGATAACATATCGTCGATACCTTTGATCATATCAGCAGCAGGACGGGTTTCGTGGTTGGCGCCCCATTTGTCGAACCAACCACTCCAGAATTCAGAACACATCAGCGGGCTGTTAGGACGAAGTTGTTTCAGTTTGGCAAATTGCTGGTCGACGTTGGCACCTGTACCGAAGTTCATGGTCCAGATCAGATCATCGAGTCCGTTCAAGGTGAAGTTAGAGGCCCAGTCGCATTGGAACAAGGCGATGTCATTTCCGAAGTTGGCGCGTACGATGTCTCTGATTTGGGATACATAACCCTTATCTTCTCCGTAAGATCCATATTCGTTTTCTACCTGTACCATGATGATGGGACCGCCATTGGCAATTGTCAGGTCTTTCACTTGCTTGGCTACGGCTTCTTCGAACAAAGCTACACGCTCAATGAAGTAGGGATCGGATTCGCGCAGACGTACATCCTTTTTCTTAAGCAGCCACCATGGCAGACCACCCATTTCCCACTCGGCGCAAACATATGGTCCGGGGCGAAGGATGACATACATATCATTTTGCTGGCACAGACGGCAGAACTCGGCTAGGTCGTTTTGCTCCGTAAAGTCATATACGCCGGGTTGCGGTTCGTGAGAGTTCCAGAATACATAGAGGCAAACGGTATTCATACCCAGTGCTTTGCACAACTTGATGCGTTGGTCCCAATATGGTTTCGGGATGCGTGGGTAGTGCAGTTCGGCGGCTTTAACCACAAATGGTTTGCCATTCAGCAGGAAAGTTCCTTTGCCGGCTTCAAAACGACCTTGGTCGGCAAAGCTGTCGAAGTTCCATTTGTCACGCCAGGGAATGGTGATTTTATCACCTTCGAAGGAGAATGGAAGCCATACATAACGTGAGTTTTCCAGGTCTTTCTTATTCCAGCGGTCGAACATGGCAATGTACATGTCTTTCTTGCCCATAACTTTCTGCACGTAAGTGCTTTGAGCATAGAATGTCTTGTCGGCATCTGTTCCGGTACAAGGGTTACCGATTGTTTTCCATTCACCCATAATGGAGTCTGCTACTGCCAGTTCAGCCTGATTGGGATCCCAACCGGTACAGCCGGAAGAGAGCATGTAGTATTTTCCGTTACGCTTGAAGACGGCGGGAGCTTCGCGGCTTTCCTTGACAAAGTTACGGGTATAGCGTCCGCTCGGTCTTTGATAATCGTCAGTCAATTCGCTGATGTACAGCGTTGCATTGTTTTCTGACGAATAAAAGTGGTAGGCACGGCCATCATCGTCTACGAATACGGTTTGGTCGCGGCTCATGGCACCGTTGGGGCGGAAACTGCCCAGATAGGTGAATTCTCCGGTAGGGGAGTCACTGATGGCTACTCCGGCGCATGCCTTGCTGTAGTCGGCACTTTCCACGTGTGCCCACATCACGAATTTCTTGGTTTTTGGGTTATAAATCACCTTCGGACGTTCCAGTACCTTGCTGGTGTGCAGGTCGTGGCCTTGGTCGTCCTTCACTGCGGGAAGCACGATGCCTTCGAACTTCCAGTTCAGCAGGTCTTTGGATGAATAGCAGCTCACGCCGGTTACATCCGTGCGGTAACACTCCCATGTGGCCCATTCGGGCAGGATGGTTTTACCTTTTTTGTACTCACCGTACCAGTAGTACGTTCCTTCATGGTAGAGGATACCGCCGCCATGTGCATTGATGGGGTTACCGTCGGTGTCGTTCCATACTTCACCCGGCACGATGGCATTGTTGGTGGTTACTTGTTTTTGGGCTTGCGCTGTAGCAGCTCCAAACAAACAGGCAACAACTAATGTCATACTCCAGAAAATGTTTCTCATGATTTGAATGGTTTATTGTTAGTTTACGAATTAATTTCTGTTGCAAAGATAAGAACGACTTATCATTTAATGTTCCACAAATAATTCAATATAGGTAGACAGATGTTTCAATTTAATACGATTTATAATTTATATCTTTGTAGTCAGTAAACGAAATTATAGAAAACATTAACATGAAACACTTACAATGGTTATTGGCAACTGCCTGTATGCTTGCGGTTTGTCTGTCTGTCTCTGCTCAAAGTGGCAAGAAAGTAAAAAGTATCTCGCCTGAAAAATGGGTAAAATCGAAAGTCTGGAGTGAAGGTTTGAAGGCGAAGCCCCATTCTTCTACGAATTTAGCGGAATTCAAAGCGCAGTACGAAGCGAATTCGGAACAATGGAAGGCGGCTTTTCGCTGGTTGGCGTCGCACGACCTGACTACTATCGAGAAGGGAAAACATCCGATAGAAGGAACATCACTTGTGGTTTCTGTTGAAGATAGCAAGAATGAACCGTTAGAGAAGCGGACATCCGAATCACACCGGAAACATATAGATTTGCAGTATGTGGTGAAAGGAACGGAACGTTTTGCATTGCTGGATCATGAGTCTTCAAAGGCTAATTGCGAATATAGTGAGAAGAAAGATGTTATTCACTATGATTTTGATCCGGAAAAAACTACCTTTATCGACTCTGTTCCCGGTGAGTTTTTCTTGTTCTTCCCGTCCGACTGGCATATTGCAAAGATAGCTACGGATAAGGAAGATCAGGATATAAGGGTGATCGTGATTAAGTTGGATTATATGTGATGCACGCGCGTACCTATATTATAATAATAGCCTCATCTTATGAAAATAAGTCTATTGATAAAAGTAAGGGTGTAGTCGTAAGATTGCGCCCTTTCTTGTGATTAGGAGGAGAGATACTTTAGCTTTGTCAGGCTCTTGTTTGTCCCATTTTGTTTCTTCCCACTGAAACAAGAGTGCCTTGCCTAAGAAACAAAAGTTTCTTCCCTTTGAAATAAAAGTTTCTTGCCTGAGAAACAAGAGTGCCTTAACTGAGAAACAAAAGTGACTTGCCTATGCCTTTCGAGATGAGTAGGCACCGGGTTTATTTACTCCTTCGGAATGCCGTTGCTTTATCAACCAGAAAGTGGAAGAATCTGGCAGATATACTGTCGCCTGCTACTGTTAATGCTTCCGGGTGGAACTGTACTCCCCAAATGGGCTTTCCATTGATATTTTCAATGGCTTCGGGAATGCTGTCCGTGGCCCATGCCGTAATCCGGAAACCGGGTGCTGCCTGCTTCACCGCCTGGTGATGATGCGTATTTGTGAGAAGCTCCGTTTGCCCCGTAATTTGAGCTATTGCGGAGCCTTGCAGGAGATGAACCGTATGTGTGGGCACACTGCTCGGTTCTTTTTGATTATGTCGTACGGTAGTGTCCGGGTATTGTGTCGGTATGTCCTGATAGAGTGTCCCGCCGAACGCTACATTTATCAATTGCTCACCCCTACAGATACCTAACATCGGTACATTGCGCTGTGCTGCAAGACGAATCAGGGCGATGTCGTAAACATCGCGCAGCGAATCAACCTCCCCCAGTTGCTCGATAGGTTCTTCATTATAATAAGAAGGGTGAATGTCAGCCCCTCCTATTAATATAATTGCATCCAGCCGGCTGACGATATCCGCCAAAACCGTACTGTCCGTTGTGATAGGGATGAGCATCGGAGTACCACCGGCTTGTATCACAGATTCTGTGTAAGTCATTCGGGCAGTCGAATAATCATTGGGGTGGGAGCAGGATATGCCGATCAATGGCCGTTGCCTGTGCGAGGCACCATTGGATTGGCATCCGCTGAACAATAGAAGAATCAACAGCGTGGTGGCGGATAGCAGTGCTTTCATTGTAAGTTTAAAGATTAGTGATTTATGCTGTAAAGTTAAGAAAATCTTTCTGTTAGTAGTGATGTGTTACATAACATAGTTTAGTAACACTATCGATTTATTGCTTTTCTTTTGATAAATTCATAATTTGCGCCTCACTAAAAATTAAGGGTATGCGAAGGCATACTGAGTTATTCATTTTAAATCTTATATATCATGAAAGTATATCAGACGAATGAAATTAAGAACATTGCCCTGCTTGGCAATGATGGCTCGGGTAAAACCACTCTCACAGAAGCGCTGCTCTTTGAGAGTGGTATTATAAAACGTCGTGGCAGAATTACTGCCAAGAATACAGTCAGCGATTACTTCCCGGTGGAGCAAGAATATGGCTATTCTGTGTTTTCCACCGTTTTCCATGTGGAGTGGAACGGTAAGAAACTTAATATTATAGACTGTCCGGGAAGTGATGACTTTGTTGGAGCTGCCATGACAGCACTCAATGTTACTGATACTGCAATATTACTTCTGAATGGCCAATATGGTCCTGAAGTGGGTACCCAAAATCATTTCCGATATACAGAAAAGTTAGGTAAACCGGTGATTTTCCTGGTGAATCAGCTTGACCATGAGAAGTGTGATTATGATATGGTACTGGAGCAGTTGAGGTCTGCTTATGGTTCGAAGGTAGTTCCCGTGCAATATCCGTTGGCTACCGGACCGAACTTCAATTCGTTGATTGATGTACTTTTGATGAAAAAATATTCGTGGGGTCCCGAAGGTGGTGCACCCACCATTGAAGATGTTCCTGCAGAGGAATTGGAAAAGGCAACCGAACTGCATAAAGCGCTGGTGGAAGCAGCTGCAGAACACGATGAAAGCCTGATGGAGAAATTCTTTGAACAAGAATCTCTGACGGAAGATGAAATGCGTGAAGGTATCCGTAAGGGACTGGCTTCACGTGGCATGTTCCCTGTATTCTGTGTTTGTGCAGGTAAAGATATGGGTGTGCGTCGTTTGATGGAATTCCTGGGTAATGTGGTTCCGTTTGTAAACGAGATGCCGCCCGTACACAATACTCGTGGCGAGGTTGTGGAACCGAATCCGAATGGACCTACTTCTCTCTATTTCTTCAAGACCGCTGTTGAACCTCATATCGGTGATGTTCAGTACTTCAAGGTTATGAGCGGTAAAGTGCACGAAGGTGAAGACTTTACGAATGCTGACCGTGGTTCAAAAGAACGTATCGCCCAGATTTATGCCTGTGCAGGTGCCAACCGTATTAAGGTGGAAGAAATGGTGGCCGGTGATATCGGTTGTACTGTGAAATTAAAAGATGTGCATACAGGTAATACTCTGAATGGTAAGGGTACTGAAAACCGTTTCAACTTTGTCAAATATCCCAATTCAAAATATTCCCGTGCTATCAAACCCGTGAATGAGGCCGATACAGAAAAGATGATGGCCATATTGAACCGTATGCGCGAGGAAGATCCGACTTGGGTAATAGAGCAATCCAAGGAATTGCGCCAGACTATTGTTCACGGACAGGGTGAATTCCACTTGCGTACGTTGAAATGGCGTTTGGAGAATAATGAAAAGTTGCAAATCAAATATGAGGAACCGAGAATTCCGTATCGTGAAACCATTACGAAGGCGGCTCGTGCAGACTATCGCCATAAGAAACAATCGGGTGGTGCAGGCCAGTTTGGTGAGGTGCATCTGATTGTAGAACCTTATTACGAAGGTATGCCGCTGCCTGATACTTATAAGTTTGGTGCGCAGGAGTTTAAGATGAACGTGAAAGGTACCGAAGAAATCCCATTGGAATGGGGCGGTAAATTGGTATTTATTAATAGTATCGTAGGTGGTTCTATTGACGCGCGTTTCATGCCGGCTATCCTGAAAGGTATCATGTCTCGTATGGAACAAGGTCCGTTGACCGGTTCGTATGCTCGTGATGTACGTGTTATCGTGTATGATGGTAAGATGCACCCGGTAGACTCCAATGAAATTTCCTTCATGTTGGCTGGCCGTAATGCATTTAGTGAAGCATTCAAGAATGCAGGACCGAAGATCCTTGAACCTATCTATGATGTGGAAGTATTTGTTCCGTCGGATAGAATGGGTGATGTGATGGGTGACTTGCAGGGACGCCGTGCCATGATTATGGGTATGAGTAGTGAAGCCGGTTATGAAAAGCTGAGTGCTAAAGTACCTTTGAAGGAAATGGCATCTTACTCCACAGCCTTGAGTTCTTTGACAGGAGGACGTGCTTCGTTCATCATGAAATTTGCCAGCTATGAACTTGTTCCAAGTGATGTACAAGATAAGTTGGTTAAGGAGTTCGAAGCTAAGCAAGCTGAAGAATAAAAGACTTCACTTCGTCTGTTTTTATAATTTGTTAAAGCCGTTACTCCCTCAGAACGAGGGGTAATGGCTTTTTTATTAACACTGATTAAGAACATGCGTAAATGTGAACGGGAATGATTAATTTTTTATTAAATTTGCAAACCAAACACACGCTGATTTGTTATAATGCTCGTAATGCAACTTAAAAAACTCTTTTCGGTTAATTTACGAGAACTTGCGGTTAAATCAGGTTAATAGGTTAGGAGTGTTAATTAGGGAGTGTTAATTTTGTGACTATGAAGAAGTCAACAATATGGATATTAGGCATCGTTATGGGGTTATCTTTCCTCAGCCTCTTGTATCTGCAAATCAGCTACATAGAGAAGATGGTAAAGATGCGTAACGAGCAATTTGATGAATCTGTGAAGCGTGGACTGATGGCTGCTTCTAAAGAAGTGGAGTCCGCTGAGGTTGCCCGTTGGTTGCGGGAAGACATCTCTGAGGCAGAAAAGAGAGCGTGGGAATTGACTGAGCAAGGACAGGCATTGGTGCAGACACAACGGTTTACGGTGACGTCGCCGGATGGTTCCAAGTATTCGGCCATGGAACTTCAGACGATCACAAATAAGCCGTCAGAACTGCCGAGAGCGATGATTTCGCGTAAGCATGGCGCTAAGACGATTCCTAAAACAGCTCGTACACAAATTGATTTAATGAAAGAACGTTATGTGTACCAGCGTGGCTTGTTGGATGAAGTTGCCTTGCAGATGTTATATACGGCAAGTAGCAAGCCGATTGAGGAACGCATCAACTTTAAGAACCTGGATCAGTACTTAAAGTCGGGCTTGGTAGATAACGGCATTGATCTGGGATATCACTTTAAGGTGATTGACCGGGATGGACGGGAAGTATACCGTTGTTCGGACTATGTCGATGAAGGTAGCGAGTATTCTTACTCCCAGCCTTTGTTCCTGAATGATCCACCTGCCCGTATGAGTATCGTAAAGATACATTTTCCGGGCAAAAGAGATTATATTTTCGACTCGATCAACTTTATGATACCGTCGATGATATTCACCTTTGTGTTGCTGATTACGTTTATCTTCACGATTTATATCGTGTTCCGCCAAAAGAAACTGACGGAGATGAAGAATGACTTTATCAACAATATGACGCATGAGTTTAAAACGCCGATATCGACCATTTCGCTGGCGGCGCAAATGTTGAAAGACCCTGCAGTGGGTAAGTCGCCTGCCATGTTCCAGCATATATCGACGGTCATCAATGATGAGACGAAACGGTTGAGGTTCCAGGTGGAGAAGGTACTCCAGATGTCGATGTTCGACAAACAGAAAGCTACCTTAAAAATGAAGGAACTGGATGCCAATGAGTTGATTACCGGTGTTATCAATACATTCACCCTGAAGGTAGAACGTTATAACGGTAATATAGAGTCGGAACTGAACGCAACAGACCCGAATATCTTTGCAGATGAAATGCATCTTACGAATGTGATTTTCAATCTGATGGATAATGCGGTGAAGTATAAGAGACCGGATGCCGATTTGGAATTGAAAGTGAAGACCTGGAATGAACCGGGCAAGCTGATGATTTCTATTCAGGATAACGGAATAGGTATTAAGAAAGAAAATTTGAAAAAGATATTTGAAAAGTTCTACCGCGTGCATACAGGTAATCTGCACGATGTGAAAGGCTTTGGATTGGGATTGTCTTATGTGAAGAAGATTATTACAGACCATAAGGGAACTATCCGGGCAGAGAGTGAACTAAACGTTGGAACTAAATTTATTATTGCATTACCTTTACTTAAAAATTAATGATATGGACGAGAAACTGCGTATTTTATTGTGCGAAGATGATGAAAATCTTGGCATGCTTTTAAGAGAATATTTACAGGCAAAAGGTTATTCTGCGGAGTTATATCCCGACGGTGAAGCTGGATACAAAGCTTTTCTGAAGAATAAATATGACTTGTGTGTGTTTGACGTGATGATGCCGAAGAAAGATGGTTTCACTTTGGCTCAGGAAGTGCGTGCTGCAAATGCCGAAATTCCTATCATCTTCCTGACTGCAAAGACACTGAAGGAAGATATTCTGGAAGGCTTTAAAATCGGTGCGGATGATTACATCACCAAGCCGTTCAGCATGGAAGAGTTGACATTCAGAATTGAAGCAATTCTGAGACGTGTACGTGGAAAGAAGAACAAAGAGAGCAATATCTACAAGATAGGTATGTTCACTTTCGATACACAGAAACAGATTTTGTCAACGCCTGAAAAGCAGACGAAGCTGACAACGAAAGAGTCTGAACTCTTGGGTTTGCTCTGTGCTCATGCTAACGAAATCCTGCAACGTGACTTTGCTCTGAAGACCATCTGGATTGATGATAACTACTTCAATGCACGTAGCATGGATGTGTATATCACGAAGTTGCGTAAGCATCTGAAAGAAGATCCTTCCATTGAAATCATCAACATCCACGGAAAGGGATATAAGTTGATTACACCGGAACCGGAGTCTTGATAGACTCCTTGCATAAAACAAAAAAGGCGGTTGCTACCAAAGCAACCGCCTTTTTTATTCTTTTTCTGACGATTAGTCTGCCAATTTCTTATTGATGATAATGTATGTAATCAATCCCAGTACCATCAAGACTGCTGAAGTACCTAAAATGGTATTGTTGTTTACATTACCGGTAAAGGAACATGCAACCAAGATTACAGCTCCCACCAAGACTAATATCAAGCCCAGATTTTTTAATAAACCTTTCATGTGTGTGTATTTTAATAGATTATTATATTCTTGTCACAAAGAAAAGCATAATTCTTTAACAAGCGAAATTATTTTTGCAAAAAAACCATATTTTAATAAAGAATGAAGAATGACGAATGAAAAACGAAGATTATTAATCACTAAACCCTAATTGCTGATCACTGAATTTCAGTCTTTCGTATTGAAAAATATTTTTCTCAATACTTCCTGGCTTATGCTCAGTTCTTCTACGGTAATGCCGCGTAATGCTTCTTTTAAAGTTTGGTTAGCGATTACCCGTGCGCGTTCTTCCAGTTCTTTTCCATCTTTGGTGAGGTGGATAAGATTGGTGCGGCGGTCTTTTTTATCCGAGATACGGACTACCAGATGTTGACGTTCCATATTATCAATCAGGCGTGTCATACTGGGCTTGTCTTTAAAAGTTGCATTGCACAACTCTTGTTGCGTCACTCCGTCTTTTTCCCACAAAAAGATGAGGACAGTCCATTGTTCCGGAGTAATCTCCAAACCGTTCTGGCGGAAGTTACGGGACAGTTTTCGGTTGATTGCGGCGGAAACTTTACCATTCAGGATGGCAAAAATCAGCCGGATGTCAAAGTTAAATTGCTCGATCATGAAATTATTGTTTAAACAACTTTGCAAAGGTAAGTCACTTCTATGATAAATCCTACCTTCAGGCACAAAAAAACATTAAATGTTTGTAGATCAAAATAAAATCCCTACCTTTGCACCGCAAATTTTTAAACGAATTATTAATTCATTAATTAAACAAGTATGAATCAATACGAAACCGTTTTCATTTTAACTCCCGTTTTGTCTGATGTTCAGATGAAGGAAGCGGTAGAAAAATTCAAAGGCATCCTTACTGCTGAAGGTGCTGAGATCGTAAATGAGGAAAACTGGGGACTGAAAAAACTGGCATATCCTATCCAGAAGAAGTCAACTGGTTTCTATCAGCTGATTGAGTTCAATGCAGACCCTACTGTTATTGACAAGTTAGAGCTTAACTTCCGTCGTGATGAGCGCGTTATCCGTTTCTTGACTTTCAAGCAAGACAAGTACGCTGCTGAATACGCTGCGAAGAGAAGAAGTGTTAAATCAACTAAAAAGGAGGATTAATCATGGCACAAGTTCAATCAGAAATCAGATATTTAACTCCGCCGTCAGTGGACGTTAAGAAGAAAAAATACTGCCGTTTCAAAAAGAGTGGTATTAAGTATATCGACTATAAGGATCCTGAATTCTTGAAGAAATTCTTGAATGAGCAAGGTAAAATCCTTCCGCGTCGCATCACCGGTACTTCTTTGAAGTTCCAACGTCGTGTAGCTCAAGCTGTAAAGAGAGCCCGTCACTTGGCTTTGTTGCCTTATGTAACTGACATGATGAAATAATAGGAGGAGGAAAGTATGGAAATTATATTGAAAGAAGACATTGTAAACTTGGGTTATAAGAACGACATCGTAACTGTTAAGTCCGGTTATGGTCGTAACTACCTCATCCCGACAGGTAAAGCTGTGATTGCTTCTCCTGCTGCAAAGAAAATGTTGGCTGAAGATTTGAAGCAACGTGCTCACAAATTGGAAAAAATCAAGAAGGATGCTGAAGCATTGGCAGCTAAATTGGAAGGCGTATCTTTGAAGATCGCTACTAAAGTTAGCTCAACCGGTACTATCTTCGGTTCTGTTGGTAACATCCAGATTGCAGAAGAATTGGCTAAGTTAGGTCATGAAATTGACCGTAAGATCATCGTTGTAAAAGACGCTGTGAAAGAAGTTGGCCAGTACAAAGCTATCGTTAAGCTGCACAAGGAAGTTTCTGTAGAGATTCCTTTCGAAGTTGTTGCTGAAGAAGCATAATTAAACTTCATATATAAAAGAAGCCCGGTTTCCGAAAGGAAGCCGGGCTTTTTTATTACTGGTTAGTTCTAATTGTATTCTTTATCAATAAAAGTAATTGTTTTATCAATTAGTTCCATGTAGTGTCTGTATGTGAGATGCGGGTCATCATGTATAAAAGAAATTTGCCGTATGGCAGCAAGCCCTTCCGGGAGGTGAAGGGTGAACTCCCAGGTTTCTCTTAGTGACTTATTTTCATTAGAAATTTTTCTAAATTCTTGCTGACTGACGCACTTCTCTACCCCTGTCTCTTTTGCTTTGGAGAATCCTTCATAAAAAAGGTGTGCACTTTTTATTACGGCATAGGCCTGGATGATTTCGACAGCAAGCTCTTTATTTTTAATATTTTGCATGACAGAAGAAGCTCTGAGCATTTCCATAGCATCGGTGACCGGAAGAAAATCTTGTGATTGGAATGGGAAATAGCCGTAGTAATTCAGAGAGTCGGAGGATGCTTCATTCATTTTGTCTTTATATTGAAGCAGGTAGCATGCACCTTCTTTGTTGATTTTTTCGATTTTCATCATCTCTTCTATTGTTTCCCGGTTGATAAGTAATTCACTTTTGACCAGTTGCAGAGCCTGTGCCACCTCTTTTTTCTTGTTGTGCTCCTGAATCATATCACTTCCCACGAATGTGATTGCAATACCCAGTACGACTGCAATGAAATTGCAGATGAAATCACCTAATCTTCCCTTGATAGCTGATCGCTTAATTTTTTCTATCAGTTTTGTATTCATAATATTAGCATAATATGTAGATTAGCAAAGATAAGGATTTTCAGAACTAATCAAATAGGAAAAGTGATGAATCACTGAAGTATCTTTGGGATGGTACAAATGGGCATAAAAAAAAGTCTGTTCGTGCTTTCGCACGTCAGACTTTCAATTCTCTCAGTGTGTTGTTCTGAATTATTCAGCTACAACTGCTGCGCTATCTACTGCTACAGTATCAGCTGCTGCGGCTGCCTCAGCTGCTGCTGCGGCTGCTTCTTCTACTGCTGCGATTGAATCAGCAATACGGATAGAATCTGCTGCTGCTTTTTCAGCGTCAGCTTGTTTGTTACCACAAGATGCGAAAGATACTGCTACGATAGCTACGGCCATCAAAACTAATTTTTTCATTTTCTTTGCTTTTTAAAAACGTAATACAATCAATTGCTTTATTAAAACGCTGCAAAGGTATGTACTTTTTCAATATGTTGTTCTCCAAATCCCAACTTTTTTTATGTTTTTTTTGGAGGTTAGCCCCTTTTGATTACTTTTTGTATGTTTAATAACATACTAATCTTCTGCAATACTGTTATATAAGTAGCGTTTGATGCTCCTTTTAGGAGTTTTCTCAAACTCGGTAGGATAGAGCTGAATCTGGCTGACTTTCTCGTAACTGGCCACACTGCTATTCAGGTTCTTCAAGTTCTCGTTCATGATGGTTTTGAGGTTTTCCTCTTGGTTCAGTCCAAGGGAATCCAAAGCTTCGTAATCTGCATAGACTAAGGCTACCAGTTTTTTATTGCGTTCGATAACGAGACTTTCCAGTACGAAAGGCAGGTTGTTGAGACGTGCTTCGATTTCTTCGGGGAAGATGTTTTGTCCGCTGGAACTCAGGATCATGGTCTTACTGCGGCCACGAATATAAAGGTTTCCTTTTTCATCCAGTTTACCCAAGTCACCGGTACGTAGCCAGCCGTCTTCGGTGAAGACTTCTTTAGTGGCTTCCGGATTTTTATAATAACCTGTCATTACATTTTCGCCGCGTACCTGGATTTCGCCGATTTCTGCCTCCGGATTTTCTTTGTAGATACGGGCTTCCATGATGTCGAGCACTCGCCCGGAAGAAGTCGGGATGAATTCGTTCCAGGGAGCGTAACTGATTAACGGCGCACATTCCGTCATGCCATAACCGATGGTGAACGGGAACTTGATGCGATGGAAGAATTCTTCCACTTCCGGGTTCATGGCAGCACCGCCGATAATGACTTCTTTGAAACGGCCGCCCAAAGCATCTATCAGTTTTTTCCGGATTTGCCCATAGATTTGTCCGTCGAGCAAAGGAATGCTGAGTGCCCATTTCATAGTCTTTTTATTTATAATAGGTTGAATGACATTCTTATAGATTTTCTCGATAACGAGTGGCACGGTAATAATCAAGCTGGGTTTTACCTCTTCGAAGGCCTTCATCAGAATCTTTGGAGAGGGGACTTTGCCCAAAAGTGTGACGTGAGTACCCACGGCAGTAGCTGTAAGAAAGTCGAAAGCGCAACCGTAGGCATGAGCCAAGGGTAAGAAGGATAGTACTTTATCTCCCTTTTTCAACAACTCGGTGCGGATACCGAAAGTGACATTTCCTGCGAGATTGTTTCCTGTCAGCATCACGCCCTTACTGAAACCGGTGGTGCCCGAGGTATAGTTCAGTAACATTACCTTATCATTGGAAAGAGTGGTATACTGCACGTCTTCCCGGTGGAAACCTTTCGGATAAGTTATGTGCATTTCTTCATCCAGGTGTTTGAGGAAACGATTGATTGTTTCACCGTCGCGCTGATGCAGGCAACGGAAATCGGAAAGGGAGAATACGGCACGCAATCCGGCCAGGCGTTCTTCTTCCAGATGTTCCCAGATGGAATCGCTCGTAAAGAGGAAAACAGACTCGGAGTGGTTGACGATATGATGTACATCATTCGGATTAAAATCTTGAAGAATGGGAACAACGATAGCTCCGTAAGTGATGGTAGCCATATAAGCGATGCACCAACGGGCATTGTTCTTACCGATAATAGCAATTTTGTCGCCCCGGCGCAAGCTGCAATGTTTGAATAGCAAGTGCAATTTGGCTATCTCTTGCGCCACTTGTCCATAGGAATAACTCTCGTCTTCACCGTAATCGGTATAGCAAGGAAGGTCCCAGTTTTCACGGAAACTCTGCTCGTAGAGTTTGATAAAGTTCTCTTGTATCATTGCACGAAAATTGATGATTTGTGCAAAAGTAGAAAAAATCTAATAATTATATGTAACTTTGTAGCAGAAATGTGTTTAGAATAGATATGATTGATACCAATATATTTCAAGATAAGACAGCGGTTTACTATACATTAGGTTGTAAGTTGAACTTCTCGGAAACCTCTACTATCGGTAAGATTTTGCGGGATGCAGGTGTGCGTACGGCACGTAAAGGCGAGAAAGCAGACATTTGTGTGGTGAACACTTGCTCGGTGACGGAAGTGGCGGATAAGAAATGCCGCCAGGCTATCCATCGTCTGGTGAAGCAACATCCGGGGGCTTTCGTGGTTGTGACCGGATGTTATGCCCAGTTGAAACCCGAAACCGTTGCAAAGATTGAGGGTGTGGATGTGGTACTTGGTGCCGAACAGAAAAAAGATTTGCTTCAATATCTCGGCAACCTGCAAAAGAATGAGTCGGGAGAAGCTTATGCTTCGGCGCTGAAAGATATCCATTCGTTTGCACCGTCGTGCTCACGTGGCGACCGTACCCGTTATTTTCTGAAAGTACAGGATGGTTGCGATTATTTCTGCTCTTACTGTACCATTCCTTTCGCCCGCGGGCGGAGTCGCAATGGAACAATTGTATCCATGGTGGAACAAGCCCGCCAGGCTGCGGCCGAGGGAGGAAAAGAAATTGTGCTGACGGGTGTCAATATCGGGGATTTCGGTAAAACTACCGGAGAAACTTTCTTCGATCTGGTGAAGGCGCTGGATGAAGTGGAAGGCATTGAGCGCTACCGAATTTCCTCCATAGAGCCCAATTTGCTGACTGACGAGATCATAGAATTCGTTTCTCATTCCCGCAGTTTCATGCCTCATTTCCATATTCCGTTGCAGTCCGGTAGTGACGAAGTGCTGAAACTGATGCGCCGGCGATATGATACGGAACTTTTCGCTTCCAAAGTGCGGAAAGTGAAAGAAGTGATGCCCGACGCTTTTATCGGCGTGGATGTGATTGTGGGCACACGTGGTGAAACGGATGAATACTTTGAGCAGGCCTACGAATTTATCAAAAGCCTGGATGTGACCCAGCTTCATGTGTTTAGCTACTCCGAACGTCCGGGGACGCAGGCATTAAAGATAGACCATGTGGTAACTCCCGAGGAAAAACACCGTCGGAGTCAGCGTCTGTTGGAACTTTCGGACGAAAAGACGCATGCATTCTATGCCCGTCATATCGGACAAACCCTGCCTGTGTTGTTGGAACGTTCCAAGCCGGGAACTCCTATGCATGGCTTCACTGCTAACTATATCCGTGTGGAGGTTCCCCACAATGATACATTGGATAATCAGGTGGTGCCTGTTCGTTTGGGCGATTTTAATGAAGACGGAACGGCGTTGCAGGGAATGGTGCTATTATAATAAGGTATAAGAAAAGTATGAAATCGAAACTTGTCTACTGGCTGACTTACGCTGGCATGTGGCTTCTGGCTCTGCTTCCTTTTCGGGCACTTTATATATTGTCCGATGGAGTTTGTTTTTTGATGCGTCATGTGGTGCATTATCGTCGTAAGGTAGTTCGTAAGAATCTGAAGAATTCTTTTCCCGAAAAATCCGAGGCTGAACTGCGCGAGATTGAGCGTGAGTTTTATCGCTATATCTGCGACTATATGCTGGAAGAAATAAAGATGATGCGTATGTCGTTCGAAGACCTTTCCCGTCGTATGGAGTATGGTAATACTGAAGAATATCTTGCCATGCTCGAAAAACATGGAGGCATCGTTGTACTCATTCCCCATTATGCCAATTTTGAGTGGCTGACGGCGATGGGAGCCTTCATGAAGCCGGAAGACGTACCATTGCAAGTGTATAAACCTTTGCGAAACAAGTATATGGATGAAATGTTTAAGATCATCCGTGCCCGTCATGGTGGCTATAATGTACCGAAACATTCCACTGCCCGCGAAGTGATCCGGTTGCGCCGTGAAGGGAAGCATGTAGTGATCGGACTGATTACCGATCAGTCTCCCAATCGCAATGAAGCCCATCACTGGACAACTTTCCTGAATCAGGATACCGTATTTATGGATGGTGGTGAACGTATTGCCAGAATGATGAATTATCCTGTTTTTTATTGTGAATTGGAAAAACGGGGTAGAGGATATTGCAAAGCATACTTTGATCTGTTGACTGAAACCCCGAAGCAAACTGCCGAGGGAGAAATAACCGAACTATTTGTGCGTCGCTTGGAGCAGACCATTCACCGTGCTCCTGCTTATTGGTTCTGGTCGCATAAACGGTGGAAACTCACACGGGAAGATTTGAAGAAACAGCATGAATAAGATAGCAGTTGTCATATTAAACTGGAACGGGTGCGATATGCTCCGCTCGTTTCTTCCTTCCGTAGTACGCTTTTCTGAAGCGGACGGTGCGGTAGTGTATGTTGCCGATAATGGTTCTACGGATGCATCTGTTGATATGCTTTGTCGTGAATTCCTTACCGTCCGATTGATTCTGTTGGAAGAAAATCAAGGTTTCGCTGATGGTTATAATATGGCATTGCAAGAGGTCGATGCCGAGTATGTAGTACTTCTCAATTCAGATGTGGAGGTGACGGAACATTGGCTTCAGCCACTGGTTGACTATATGGATGCTCATCCTGAAGCGGCGGCTTGCCAACCGAAGATACGCAGTTGGAGGCAGAAGGAGATGTTTGAGTATGCCGGTGCGGCGGGTGGTTTTCTTGATCGTTACGGCTATCCGTTCTGTCGTGGTCGGATTATGGGTGTGGTAGAAGAGGATAGGGGACAATATGACACTATCATTCCCGTCTTTTGGGCTACAGGTGCAGCTTTGTTTATCCGCCTGAAAGATTATCGTGAAGCCGGTGGATTGGATGGACGTTTCTTTGCCCACATGGAAGAGATTGATCTTTGCTGGCGGCTTCGTGCACGTGGCCGCCAGATTGCCTGTGTGCCGCAAAGTGTGGTTTACCATGTAGGCGGTGCTACGCTGAAGAAAGAGAATCCCCGAAAGACTTTCCTTAATTTTCGTAATAATCTTGTCATGCTTTACAAGAACCTGCCATCCAAGGATTTTGCTTCCGTGATGCGTACCCGTGCAGTTCTTGACTATATAGCTGCATTGAGTTTTATACTTAAACTACAGTTCCCCAATGCATTGGCAGTTCTTCGCGCACGGCGTGAATATCGTTTGTTACGTTCTTCTTTTACTCCTGCACGTGAAGAGAACCTGAAAAAAACTTCCCTTTCCGTGATACCGGAATGGACAAAAAGCAGTATCTTGGCACAGTATTATTTACGTGGAAAGAAATTTTTCTCGCAATTATAGCTTTTTCTTTTTACCGATTGTTTATTATTTAAACGTATTGCCTTATGACAAAATTAGTTAGAAAGATTGGACTGGTGGCGCACGACGCCATGAAGAAAGACCTCATAGAGTGGGTTCTCTGGAACTCAGAATTGCTCATGGGGCACAAGTTTTACTGTACAGGTACTACGGGAACTCTTATTCTTGAGGCTCTTAAGGAAAAGCATCCCGATGTTGAGTGGGATTTTACCATTTTGAAATCCGGTCCTTTGGGTGGTGACCAGCAAATGGGATCTCGCATTGTGGATGGCGAGATTGATTATCTTTTCTTCTTCACTGATCCTATGACGTTGCAGCCGCACGATACGGATGTGAAAGCGCTGACTCGTCTTGCCGGTGTTGAGAATATCGTTTTTTGCTGTAACCGTAGTACGGCAGACCATATTATTTCAAGCCCGCTATTCGTTGATCCGACGTATGAACGTACTATTCCAGATTACACCGGCTACACCAAACGATTTGAAAATAAACCGGTGGTTGCCGAGGCAGTGGAGTCTGCAAAAAAACGGAAGAAAAAGAGAGGATAAAGGAGACGGTTGGTTCTCCGATAAGGATAAAAAGAGGGGAAGAACTTCACATCGGAAAGTCCTTCCCCTTTTTCTATATGAAGCTTCCGGATGCTTATAACAAAAATACAGACGATTTATCCGCTTTATTCTCTACAGAGTTTATTTTGAAAACAGAAGTGATAGTATTTCCCATTGGCAGGGCGATACAGGCTAAGACACTTTTTTTAAGAGGATAAGGTTTAAGGATAGAATAGGATAATCTTAACGGTGCAGCTATTGAAGTGTCATTTATAAGCTGTTTTAGCTATCTACATGCCACAACAGAACGCTTGGAAACAATCAGAAAGATGGGAAGAAAGCCGTATGAAAAACATGCTTTGCTTTATTGTTTTTTTTCTTTTGCCTGTAGCTAAACTTCGTCCCGCAGTTGTGGACTCTACGTTTTCCAGTTGAGGGCTGTGCAGCCTGCAATTGCGGGATGGACAGCCCACAACTGCGGGACGAAGTTTAGCTGCGGGCATAATGACATTAACCTGAATGCTTTTTGGGAAAAAGTAAGGAGCATATCAAGTTTTATATCTATCATTTGACTTTCTACGTAATGAGAGTATGGGGCTTATCATCCCTTAATTCCTAACGAAATGCTAACTTTATTCACTCATGCGACGAATAAAAGAGATATTTGCATCAATTCGGATAAAGGTTGCATAACGTATATTAAGCGCTTGTGAATTAGTGAATTACAAGATTAAAAGCACGCTTTTTGAGCCGTTTTACGGTGTAGAATAAAACTTTCCTACACCTTCCTACACCACTTCCTACACTACCTATTTATCTGATAATCAGATAAACATAATAGCCGGTGTAGGATGTAGACAATATTGATGAAAACTCAACTGTGTGAGATTTCCTTTTATTGCTTACTGAGTTCACTTTAATAAAAAAAACAGTGGGAGTGGGTTAAGCTCTTTCACATTGCACTTCCACTCCTGCCGCATCTAAGTCTGCACCCATGGGTGGATTACGTTTAGCGAGTTTTAGTTCAATAGCTTTAACGGTGGGGAAAGTACGGAACAGGCGTTTTATGATACGTCCGCAAACATGCTCCAGCAATTTAGAAGGTATCTCCATCTCAGCCTTCACATTTTCGTATACATCGGCATAACTGACGGTATGTGTCACGTCGTCAGTCTCGGCTGCACGTGCAATATCGACTTTCAATTTCAGATTAATGACAAACTCATTACCTACTTCCCGCTCTTGCTGACCTACACCGTGGTAGGCAAAGAAACGGACGTTATCAAGGAATATATAACTGTTCATATCAAATAGAATATTCGGTGAATGACAAAAATAAGAATTACCTCCCAGTAAACAAAGAAAACAGGTGTATTCTTCCATAAACAAGCGTTTGATTTGGAAAATGAGTTATGTAGTCAGCCCCATACCCTTCAGGGGATTGGGGATAAGTCGATGGCATTTTAAAAAAAAGGCACCTACTATGGGTGCCTTTTTCTATTATAAAGATTGAGAGTATTATCCTTTTCGTCCGGTCTGTTCTATCAGTCCTTTGATCTTCTCGTTCAGACTTTCCGCTTTCATCAGTTGTTCCAGCGTCAGGTGCATACGGTAGCGCCAGTAATGTCTGGGGTTAGCAGGCACGTTGATGCGCTCTTCCTGTACATTGGGGTTGCGCCATTTTCCGTCCATAGCCATCCAGTCCTGCAAGGAGAGGATGCACAGGATGGAGTTGCTGTAAAGATGGTTGCGTACCACTTGCTCGCAAAGTTCCGGAGTGGCAACGGCAGGTGCAGCGCCGTAATGTCCCAGCATGGTGTTGTAGTACCGTTGCGTTTGCTGGAAATCTTCTTCCCACCAGCCGCGCAGCGTAGACATATCATGCGTAGAGATGGTGCAAACCGAGCGGTACGGATACCAGTCCGGATGTCCGAATTCCTGTGAAGGATCTTTCGGCATGCGTTGTATCTCAAGGCTAAGGATGCGCAGGTCGTTCATCACCCAAGCTACACAATCGGGGATCATGCCGAGGTCTTCACCACATACCAGCATACGGGTGGATTGCGTCAGTTGCGGCAACTTCTTCATGGCTTGTTCGCGCCAGAACTCGTTGTGGCGATGATAGTAATACTGATCGTACAAACGATTGAATGCTGCCTTCTCCCAATCATTCAGGGCACGGTAGATGTAATCGTGTTGTACGCCGATGCGCGGATGGAATTTGTGCGGGTCTTCACGGTCGGGCACAAACAGTACGTCACTGATTAATGCGTACAGTCCGTCGCGTATCCAGATGCTGTCTTCGTCCGTCTTTCCGGCAAAGTAAGCCTCTACTTTGCGCTGTGTGTCGAACTCGGGACGCATGCGATATATTTCCCATGTTTCCGTAGGCTCTATGAAGGTCTGCTTTACATAATCAGTATGCGGGCCGAACATTTGTCCGAGGAAGTATTCATGGATATAGGGTTTCGTGAAGAAATCTTCGCGGAATGCCATTCCGTAGCCTTCTATTTCTTCGCGCGTCATCGGCAGGGCGGGAACAAACTGGCCCAGCAGTCCGTGTACGGCATGCATCGGGATTTCCCAAATGCGGAAGAAGCCCAGGATGTGGTCGATACGGTAGGCATCGAAGTATTCCGACATCTTGCGGAAACGCTTCATCCACCAGGAATAACCGTCTTTCTCCATTACGTCCCAGTTGTAAGTAGGGAAGCCCCAGTTCTGACCGTTCACGGAGAAGTCATCGGGTGGTGCGCCCGCTTGTCCGTTCAGGTTGAAGTAGTAGGGTTCTGTCCACGCTTCTACGCTGTTGCGGCTGATGCCGATAGGAATGTCACCTTTCAGTACTACACCATTGGCTCGTGCGTGTTCCGTTGCAGCCAGCAGTTGCAGGTGCAGGTGGAACTGGATGAAGAAGTAGATGGCGATATGCGGATAGTCGGCAGATTCCGGCTGGCATAACTTTTCTATTTCTTCTGCTTTGTATTCTGTGAATTTCGGCCATTCGCGGAAGTTGGGTGTCTTGTAGGCATCGCGCAGATAGCTGAACACGGCGTATGGCTGTAACCATTCTTTGTTGTTTTCGAAGAACTTCCGGAAGGCATCGGATGCCAGAACTTGTTCGCCTTCCTGTTTGTATATCAAGCGGAAGAACTCCCATTTTGTCTGGTTTACTGCTTCATAGTCTACGGTAGGCAGGGCATTCAGCTCTTTCTGCCGTTTGTTGAATTCTGCCATTGCCTTTTTGTCCTTCAACGTACCCATCTGTTTCAGATCGGCATACATGGGGTGGAACGCATAAATGGATATGCTGTTGTACGGATAAGAATCCGTCCATGTATGTGTCATGGTGGTGTCGTTGATAGGCAATATTTGTACGGCTTTCTGGCGGGTAAGCACCGCCCAGTCTATCATCTGTTTCAGGTCGCCAAAGTCACCTACGCCGAAGCTCTTTTCGGAGCGCAGCGAGAAGATGGGCACGGCTACTCCGGCACCTTTCCAGTCGGGTAGGGCGAAGTAAACGTAACGGTCACCGATCACCAGTGTTTCGTTAGCGCCTATCTGCGGATCGGCCATGTAGCGGTTGGGGTTGTTTTCCCATGCCACGGCACGACGCTCTTTCTTATTATAAAGGATGAATTTATACTCCAGCGGGAAGCTGATTTTCGAGGCGTCTACTTCAACCTGCCATTCCGGGAAGTTGGCGTCGCTCATCAGAACGGCTTTATCCGCATCCCAATCTCCCAGAACTTTCTGGTTGCCGCAAATGCCCAGACAGTGATCATTGTCGATACATGGAGCATACGCCTTGATCAATAATCCTTTCTTGTGGCTCTTTGGAGCGGCGTTACGTTCGGGATGCGCAAGCAGGGACTCCGTGAAAGCAGACGTGTAGAAGTATTGCTGTTCGGGCAGATTCTTCCAGCAGTCTTGCAGGCGGTAGACTTTCTTCTTGTCAGCCGATACATAGAGCGTGCGGGGAAGGCTGTTCCACTCCGTACGTGTATCTTTGCCGTCGCGATAAATGTGATAACTGTATTGTACGATGCCGTTTTCAGGCGCTTGAATGTCCGCATCTAAAGTCCAGTGAATGCCATCCACTGTTTGTAAAGGTATGGCTTTACCGGGCTGATTGTTGCCCAGTTCAAGAATAGATCCTAAGACTCTAACCTCTTCACCCCAACTTGTGCGGTACTCGATATGAAAAGATAGTATCATATAATATTAGATTTAGTAATAGCTGCATTGATTATGCAAGTATAGACATTATTCCGCATAATCAAGCAGCTACCGCTATCTAAGTTTTTTAAATTCCTATGCAAACGTTTGTGCTTGCATTTCGCAGATCTGTTTTTATCCGCAACGTGAAGCTCCGCAAGTGGTACAAATGAGGCAACCTTCCTGATATACAAGTGTTTCGTTGCCGCAGTTCGGACATTTCTTGCCTTTGGCTTCTGTGCCGTCCGTTATGTATTTCTTCAATGCGCGTTCCACACCGTTCTTCCAGGTATTGATGCTTTCGCTGTCCAGTTGCAGAGAGCCGACCAGCTTGATAACCTGTTCGATAGGCATACGATAACGCAATACTCCGGAGATCAGTTTGGCGTAGTTCCAATATTCCTTGTTGAACTTTTCGGACAGACCTTCAATGGTGACTTTATATCCGCGTTTGTTCTGGAACTGGAAGTCGTAACGCTTGCTGCCGTCCTTGTCCACCTTCTTAATAATGTGTCCGGAAGTAACGTTCTTCGGCAGAATAATGCCTTCATCGTCATCCTGAAGACCGGTGAAGATTTCGTAAGGATGTCCGTCCAGCAAACCGACGAATGCCACCCACTTTTCTTTATTATTCTGGAAACGTACGATGTCGGCATCCAGAACTGTCGGGCGGGTTTCTACTACCGTAGGCGGTTTGCAAGGAGGCATTTCTTCTTTTTTATCGCTCTTGGCAGAAATGAGTACGCCCGAACGTGAGCCGTCACGATAAACCGTACAACCTTTACAACCGGATTTCCATGCCTCTACATACAGGCGGTTTACCAGGTCTTCATCCACATCGTTCGGCAGGTTGATGGTCACGCTGATGGAGTGGTCTACCCATTTCTGGATACGTCCCTGCATCTTGACTTTCATCAGCCAGTCTACGTCGTTTGAGGTTGCTTTATAATAAGGTGATTGCTCAACCAATACGTCGATCTCTTCTTGTGTGTAACGTTTGGAAGGATTGTGTCCTTGCGCTTCCATCCATGTAACAAACTTGGGGTGGAAGACAATATATTCTTCAAAAGCATCTCCGGTTTCATCCACGAAGTCTACGTGTACGTTAGTGTCGTTCGGATTTACTTTACGGCGACGTTTGTATACGGGCAAGAATACAGGCTCGATACCTGAGGTAGTCTGAGTCATCAGACTGGTGGTTCCCGTCGGTGCAATGGTAAGGCAGGCAATATTGCGGCGGCCGTATTTCTTCATATCCTCATACAACTGGGGATCTGCTTCGCGCAAACGATTGATGAACGGATTATTCTTTTCACGTTCGGTATCGTAAATTTCGAATGCACCACGTTCTTTTGCCATTTTCACTGATGAACGGTAAGCACTCAGGGCAACGGTCTTGTGCACTTTTTCAGAGAATTCGGTAGCTTCTTCCGTACCGTAACGCAATCCCAATGCAGCAAGCATATCACCTTCGGCAGTAATACCCACACCGGTACGGCGTCCTTGTCCACTCTTCTTATAAATCTTGTCCCACAATATACGTTCTGTATGTTTCACATCTTCGCTTTCGGGGTCAGCATCAATCTTTTCCATGATGCGTTCTATCTTCTCCAATTCCAGATCGATGATATCGTCCATAATGCGTTGAGCCAACGCTACATGTTTCTGGAACAATTCAAAGTCAAAGTATGCATCCGGTTTGAAGGGGTTTACCACATAAGAATAAAGATTGATAGCCAGCAAACGGCAGGAGTCATACGGGCACAAGGGAATTTCACCACATGGATTGGTGGAAACAGTGCGATATCCCAGGTCTGCATAACAATCGGGTACGGATTCTTTTAATATGGTATCCCAGAACAATACACCCGGTTCTGCCGATTTCCATGCATTGTGAACGATCTTCTTCCATAAATTGGTTGCATTGATTTCCTTCTGCACAGTTGGTTCAGCGGCATTGACAGGATATTGTTGAATATATGGAGTACCTGTGATGGCAGCGGTCATAAATGCATCGTCCAGTTTCACAGATACATTGGCACCTGTTACTTTGCCTTCCGTCATTTTAGCATCGATGAACGCTTCTGAATCGGGATGTTTGATAGATACACTTAGCATCAGTGCGCCACGCCGTCCGTCCTGAGCGACTTCACGTGTAGAATTGGAGTAACGCTCCATAAATGGCACCAGGCCGGTGGAGGTTAAAGCCGAATTTTTCACCGGAGAACCTTTCGGGCGGATGTGCGACAAATCGTGTCCTACACCACCACGGCGCTTCATGAGTTGTACTTGTTCTTCGTCTATTTTGAAGATGGCACCATAAGAATCCGCCTCTCCATCTACTCCGATCACGAAGCAGTTAGACAAAGAAGCTACCTGATAGTTGTTGCCAATTCCGGTCATCGGACTTCCCTGCGGAACGATGTACTTGAAGTGGTCGAGCAGATCGAATAGTTCCTCTGCACTTAATGGATTAGAGTATTTAGCCTCGATACGGGCTACTTCATTGGCTATTCTCCAATGCATGTCTTTCGGAGACTTCTCGTAAATATTTCCGAAAGAGTCTTTTACTGCGTACTTGTTTACCCAAACACGCGCAGCTAACTCGTCGCCCTGAAAATATCGTAAAGATTCTTCATAAGCTTCCTCGTAAGAATAAGTTTGTTTTTCCACGATTCTTTTTTCCTTAGATTTATTTTTTAATAAGTAAGAGTGTAGAAGTGATACCTATCATTAACAAATGCGATTGCAAAGCTAAGAATGTTTTTTATTATAGCAAAATAAAAACAGAATAAATTATGAACAGGCTATGAGATTTCCATTTTTGAATAATAGATTGCTGATTTATAAAATATTAGCATTGTTGTGTGAACAAAAAGTTTCCAAAAAAGAAAATTGTTTTTAGACTTTGATTAAACAGGCTAATTGATTTTAGAAAACGTAGATAAACTTTAAACTCGTTATTTGACAACAAATTGCTATTCTTTTTCTATATTTGCAAAAAAATAAAAGAATGGAAATCCTAAAACAGAGAAGAACAATCCGCAAATATCAACAGAAAGATATTTCTTCAGATTTGTTAAATGATTTGCTTGATTCTGCATTTCGGGCCTCTACAGTCGGAAATATGCAGGTGTACAGTGTAATTGTAACGCGTGATGCAGAACGGAAGGCTAGGTTGGCACCGGCTCACTTCAATCAGCCGATGGTGAAAACTGCACCTGTGGTTTTGACGTTTTGTATAGACCTGCGCCGTTTTACTAAATGGTGCGAACAGCGAAAAGCAACTCCCGGGTATAATAATTTAGAGTGGTTCGTAACCGGCTCTGTAGATGCCCTGCTGGCAGCACAGACTTTTTGTGTGGCTGCGGAAGAAAAAGGATTAGGTATATGTTATCTGGGTACGACGACTTACAATCCGCAAATGATAATCGAAGCCCTGGAGCTACCGGAATTGGTATTTCCTATTACAACAGTGACGGTAGGTTGGCCTGCCGAGGAGCCTGCACAGGTAGATCGATTGCCGCTGGAAGCTATTGTGCATGAGGAGACGTATCATGATTATACTCCTGAAGATATAGATCGCCTGTATGCCTATAAGGAATCTTTGCCCGAAAATAAGCAATTTATTTTTGAAAACAACAAAGAAACCTTGGCTCAAGTCTTTACGGACGTGCGTTATAAGAAAGAAGATAACGAAGTAATGTCGGAGAATCTTTGGAAAGTAATAAAAAAGCAGGGTTTTTAACCCTGCTTTTTTAATGATGCTTGGATATCATCTATTTCTGCGCGGAAAGTTTTGTCTACTTCCCGTAATTCTTTAATGGTTTTGCAGGCGTGCAATACGGTTGCGTGATCTTTGTGGCCTATTAATGCGCCTATCTTAGCCGTCGAAAAATCTGTATAGGATTTAGCGAGAAACATGGCTATCTGGCGTGCCTGTACCACTTCACGTTTTCGTGATTTAGTATGGATGGTAGCGGTATCCAGTGAGAAATGCTTGCATACCACGTTGATGATGTCATCAACGGTAATAGATTTACTTTCACTTTTTACTACCTTCCGTACAATGCGTTGTGTCAGTTCCAGATCAATTTCCTTATTATATATAGTAGAATGTGCCATGATGGAGATGACGATACCTTCCAGGTCACGCACGCTGTCACCCACATTTTCTGCAATATAATCGATTACTTCCGGAGGGAACTGTAAACCGTCACGATGTATCTTATTGCGCAGGATGTTCTTGCGTAATTCTACGGTTGGTCTTTCCAGTTCAGCTACCATACCCCATTTGAAACGGGTGATGAGTCGTTCTTCCATGCCTTGCAATAATACGGGAGCACGGTCTGAAGTCAAGATAAGCTGTTTACCGTTTTGGTGTAAGTGATTAAAGATATGAAAGAATGTATTCTGTGTTTTGGTAACACCGGCAAATTCTTGAATATCATCGATAATCAATATGTCAATTGATTGGTAGAAGTTGATAAAATCGTTTGTAGTATTGTTACGTACAGAGTCGGTATATTGTACCTGGAACAGATGTGCCGATACATATAGCACTCTCTTGTCCGGATAGAGTTCTTTGATTTTTGTGCCTATAGCATTTGCAAGGTGCGTCTTTCCCACGCCTGATGCTCCATAGAAAAACAGCGGATTGAAAATTGTTTTCGCCGGGTTTTGAGCGACAGCTTCTGCTACGCTGCGTGAAAGTTTGTTGCTATAGCCTTCTATAAATGTTTCGAAGTTGTATTCAGGATTCAGATGAGGATCTAAATCTGCAATAGGAGCTTGCGGTATTTCTCTGCCGATTACCTTTTTCTGTGGAATAATAGTGCGGGGAGTAGATTCGAGATTGACGGTAGTACGTGAACTCTTATCCACCATAACATTATACAATAACTTGGTGCCATCACCAATAACTTTATATAGAGTTTTACGCAACAAGTCAACAAACTTGTCCTCCAAAAACTCATAGAAGAACTGGCTGGGTACCTGTACGACCAGCGTCTTGTCCTCATATTTTAAAGGTATGATGGGGAGAAACCATGTTTTGTATGTCTGCTCCGGAACATTGTCTCTGATGATTTCAAGACAGCGGTTCCATAGCCCGACATGATTTAATTCACTCATAACGGCTTTAAATACATTTATTAATTAAGCAAAACTTCTACGCATGCAAAATTCGCAATCTTATTTGAGAAAAACAAATGTGTTTTTTCTTGCTTTTTATCTAAAAACAATAATCTCTTTACTTTCAACTACTTATCTTGTTTCATGTAAATAGCCCCACAGGGAGGCTATTGCATTTTTATAAGTATCTGTTTTCTAGGGTGATATATAAGAAAGGAATAAGTTTTTTAACTTTTCAAATAATCTGACAGATGGGAATACTTTAGTTTCTACATGGACTTACTGAGGCTTTTTCTTCCAATTCTGTTTGCTCCTATTATTTAGACTTATTCTATTTAAAGAGATTTTTCCTACTTATCTTTTTTGCCGAACAGGGAGAAATGAACATACCTTTTCGGATGTGATTTCAGGTCTTCAAGAAGGCTGGCAGCATTGGCTGTTGTAGCATTCAAATTATTGTAAAGCGATGGATCGTTTAACAACAAGCCGATTGTATTGTCTTTCCTGCCTAATTGGTCTGTAATCATTTTTGCATTTGCTAAAGTCGAATCTATTCTGGCAAATGCGGCAGCGTAATCTATTTCTTTCAGATTATCACTGACAGTGACGAAATTATCTCCTATGGTGTTCAGCTTTTTAGTAAGCTGGGGAATATCTTTACTCATAATGGCCTGTAACTGTCTGCTGGTGACTTCCATGCTTGCCATTGTGTTTTGCACGCTGTGCAGTGTACCGGGAATTGCCGGGTCTCCAAGGATTGTATTCAGTGAAGCAAGGATAGAGTCTAGCTTGGGAAGCATCTTTTCTACCTGAGGCATGATGGTGGCTACCTGGTCCATTACACCATTGTTGACATTGCCTTGTAGGGTATCACCTGTCAGATACTTCTCGCGTGGATTATTGGCAAGTAGTAAGTTCATTTTTACACCACCCATCAGTTCGGAGGCTAATTCGGCGGTACTGCCTTTAGGAATACGCAGTTCCGGGTCTACATCTATTTCCGCTACCACTTTTCCCGGTTCATTGTAGTCATAATAAAGGTCGCGTACAATACCTACACGAAAGCCATCGGCAAAGACCGGACTTGATTTGGTCAATCCATTAATGTTATGGAACTTGACGTAGAAATAGTTGGTAGGCTTAAACATATGAATGCCTTTCAGGTAGTTAATACCATATACCAATATGCAGAGAGCAATAATGCCCGCAATTCCTATTCTAACTTCTTTAGTAAGATACTTCATCATGATGTTATAGTCTTATTATTTATTTCTTTTCTTTTTAAATTCTTCGATAGCAGCGCTGACGCTTGTCTTCTTTCCGTTTTTGAAAGCAATGATAAATGCGTCTTTGAATTTTGGTGCTATCTCCCGTTTAGTTCGTAATACCTTATTATAATCGGTCGATGCACCGTATGTGTATTTACAAAGTCCGCCTTCCTGATAATACTCTACACCTTTCAGCCCTTTTAGTCGTTTGTCATTGGCGGCAAGCGGACGGGAAGAAGTAAGTATCTGTATTTTAAACACTGGAGCAGCACTATCGGTTTGCCTGTCAGCTACTTTTTCTGTATTTTGTTTGGTTTCGGTGTTATTGGAAACGGGGGATGCAGGTATCTCTTCTTCTACCCTACCGGCATCCGTATCCTCCGGTAGTAGGGTGCGGCTGCTTCCTGTCATCCGTATTTCATGTTCACGTTTATAAGACAGGAAAGCACGGAATATTCCGTTGGCAAGTGTGGTGGTTCCCGCTTCCGAATTGAGATAACGTTCTTCTTCCGGATTGGATATGAAACCGAGTTCTACCAGGATGCTGGGCATGGCACTTGCTTTCAATACAAGAAACCCCGCCTGGTGTACACCACGGTCTGCACGTTTACAGGTATGGCGGAATTCTTTCTGTACCAATGAGGCAAGGTGTACGCTCTGAGACATGTATTTATCTTGCATGAATTCAAAGATGATATAAGATTCGGCTGAGTTTGGATTGAATCCTGCGTACCGCGTCTTGTAATCACTTTCGTATAAAATTACGGAGTTCTCCCGTTTAGCGACTTCTAAATTGGCATCCGACTTGGCTAAACCGAGCGTCCATGTAGAGGCTCCTTTAACTGTTTTACCGCCCGCTACGGAATTGGTATGAATGGAAATGAATAAATCAGCTTTAGCATTATTGGCTATTTCCGCACGTCTGTCAAGTGGGATAAATACATCTCTTTCACGGGTATATACCACTTTTACATCAGGGCAATTCCTTTTTATCTGTTTGCCTAATTTGAGGGCAACATTCAGGTTGATAGTCTTTTCTTTGGAGATTCGGCCTAAAGCACCAGGGTCATGGCCACCATGTCCGGCGTCAATAACGACAACGAAGTCTTTTGCTTCGATGCTGGTAGTGCAAAAAGGAGAGATGAACAGCCCGAAGCAAATACAGATATATAATATGTGTCGTTTATATAGTTTCATACCCAAAAGTCGTTGCAAATGTAGTGGAAATTTATAGAAAACTCACGTTTTACATGAAGTTTTGTTACTTTTCCCCAGGATTTGTGAGAGATTTCTTTAAAACAGACTAACTTTGCACCCGCAAATTAAATAGAAAAAAGGTATGTTAGTTCGTTTTCTTAAGAACTGGACATTGCCACTGGCGATGCTTTCAGGTACTTTGGGATACTTTATTCTCGCAAATGTCCCTTTCTTGGCGCCTACCAAACCATATATTAATGATTTGATTGCGTATATTACTCCACTGCTGATCTTTGCCCAACTGTTGCTTACTTTTTGTAAAGTGGAAAAACTGAATGAACTGAAACCTAAAGCATGGCATGGCTGGTTGCTGCTGTTTCAGACAATTTCATGTCTGGCAATTGCCGCTTTGCTGGTATGCTGTCCGATGGATGAAATATATCGGGAAGTATTTGAGGGGGCGATGGTTTGTGTGATTTGTCCAACTGCGACTGCAGCGGCTGTCATCACTGGCAAGTTGGGAGGCAGTGCATCTACGTTGACTACTTATACCTTATTGTCTAATTTGCTGGCGGCAGTAGCGGTTCCTTTGGTTTTTCCGTTAGTGGAGCCTCATGCTGACATGACTTTCTTTGCTGCTTTCCTGAAAATCCTGAGTAAAGTGTTCCCGTTGTTGTTGTTCCCTTTCTTCCTGGCGTGGTTTCTGAGAGTGTTTATGCCCCGTGTGCACCATTTTTTATTGGGTTTCCATGATCTTGCTTTTTATTTGTGGGGCGTAGCGCTTGCTATTGTATCCGGGCAAACTGTTCGTTCCCTAGCAATCAGTGATGCACCGGTTTCAGTGGAAATACTGATAGCCTTTGCCGGATTAGTGGCTTGTTGCCTGCAATTCTTTCTGGGTAAGAATATAGGTGGACGTTATAATGACCGTATCAGTGGCGGGCAGGCACTGGGACAGAAAAATACGGTTCTTGCTATCTGGATGGCATATACTTATCTGAATCCACTTTCCTCCGTGGGACCGGGATCTTATGTCTTGTGGCAGAATCTGATCAATAGCTGGCAGCTATGGAAAAAGAGAAAGAGGGAAGAGGAAGAAGCGCAACATTAACGCAACAGCAATTCTTCCTCGTTATATCTTGGCCTGTTCTTTACTTCAATGTAGATTTTACCGATATATTCGCCTACAATTCCCAGGGATACCAATATTGTACCACCTACCAGCCAGAGGGAAATCATCAGAGATGACCATCCGGGCACAGTGTCGTGGAAGTAGTAAGCGCGTAGCGTCCAGATGGTGACGCATACGGCTATCAGTATAAAAATACAGCCCAGCCAGAAAACCATGCGGACAGGTTTGACAGAAAAAGATGTGATTCCGTCGATGGCAAAGTTTAACATCTTCTTGAATGGATATTTCGACTCTCCGGCAAAACGCTTGTCGCGATTATAGTAAACACAGGCGGTTTGGTAACCGATGAGAGGCACCAGCCCGCGCAAATAGAGATTGCGCTCGCGGAAACGGCAAAGTTGTTGGATAGCACGGCAACTCATCAAGCGATAATCCGCATGGTTATAAACCGACTTTACTCCCATTATTTTCATCAACTTGTAGAAAGCGAGGGCAGTGCTACGTTTGAAGAAAGTGTCGGTTTTACGTTCCCGGCGTACACCATAAACAATGTCACATCCCTCTCGGTAGCGTTCGAGCATTTCGGGAATGGCGTTGACGTCATCTTGCAAGTCGGCATCTATGGAAATGGCGACATCACATCGTTCTTTGACGGCATTCAGTCCAGCCATGAGTGCATTTTGGTGTCCCACATTTCCGGCTAGATTCAGCCCACAGGCATAGGGGGTATTTTGGTGTAAATCCTTGATGATAGGCCAAGTCTGATCTGTACTGCCATCATTTACATATAAGATATAACTATCCTGAGAGATGTGTCGTTCTGCTATCAGTTTATCCAATAGGAGACTGAGTCTTTTATGTGTTTCGTGTAATACAGCTTCTTCTTTGTAGCAAGGTACTACGATAGCGAGTACTGGAGATTTTTCCATAATCAATTATTCTTTTTGCAATATTCGTAAGAAATCGGGAGAAAAACAAATTATCTTTCTTTGTATTTGAAAACAAATCTCACTAGCAGGAAGTTTACCGGGATAGCGATGGTAAATACCGGTATGGGGGCGAAGGGTTTGGAAAAGCCTAACCAAAGGAACAGATTCAGTAAACTTATATGTAGGATATAGTTGATCAGATGGGCTCCCCCGAAGCCAAAAGCTTTCTTCCAAGATGGCTTCTTTCCGAAGGTAAAAAGGGCTGTCAGATAAAAATTAGCAATAAAGCTGAGTATGTAGCCTATGCTGTAGGCTATATTTACATTGATGAATCGCTGGAATATAAAATATAAACCATAGTGCAGAGCGGTTGCAAAGACGCCTACCATAATGAAACGAATAAATTCCGGCAGTTTTTTCAGTCTCTTCATATTCATAGAATTGAGAAGGCAAAGTTAGGGATTGTTGCAGAATAATTCGTACTTTTGCGCACAGAAATCACTAAAAACAGAAATATATGTCAGATGATAGGAAGAAAGCGTTCTGGTTTATAGCGCTACTCAGTATGCTTGTGATACTCCCTTTTCTGGGAGAAACCATTTTCTATTCTAAAGGGGAACCACGTGAGGCCATTGTTGCCTTTTCTATGTTAGAGAGTGGTAACTGGATACTTCCGGTGAATTATGGTACCGACATAGCTTATAAGCCTCCTTTCCTCTACTGGGCCATCGCTGCCATCTCTTCCCTTTTTGGAGGAGTGTCAGAGTATTCATCCCGTCTGCCGTCTGCTATTGCATTCCTGGCTATGCAGTTGGTGTTCTTCTCTTTTATAGCAAAACGTAAAGGGGTAAAAACGGCTTTTCTGACTTCTATTCTTCTTCTGTCTTCTTTTGAAGTACACCGGGCAGCGGTGGCGTGCCGTGTAGATATGTTGCAAGTGTCGCTTATTGTTATTTCATTGTGTTTGCTGTTTCGTTGGGATGAGAAGGAGTGCCGCGGTATTCCCTGGCTGGCTGTTTTACTGATGGGCTGTGCCACATTGACCAAAGGACCGGTAGGTTCTATATTCCCATGTGTCTGTATCGGTCTTTACCAATTGTTGCGTGGACGTTCTTTCTGGAAGACATTCTTCTTGTTATTGCTTGTAGGAATCCTTTCTCTGATTCCTTATGCAGCCTGGGCGGGCGCGGCTTATGCACAAGGCGGACAGTCTTTTGTCGATTTAATGTTGGAAGAGAATACCGGTCGCTTCATGGGAAAGATGTCCTACGGATCACATGAGAATCCGATATGGTATAATTTCCTGACTGTTATCTGGGGCTGGATACCCTGGACTTTGGTATTGCTGATCTCTCTCTTTGGACTGAAGTGGAAAAACATGCGTGTGTTACCTGAGGGGACATCTTTCGGCGAACGTATCGGGAAAGCCTGGAAAAAATTCCGTTCACAGTCGCCCTTACAATTGTTCACATGGGTGGTAATTCTCTTTATTTTCATATTTTATTGCATCCCCAAGAGTAAACGTAGCGTTTATCTGCTTCCCATCTATCCATTTATGGCAGTGCTGATAGCTGAATATTTATTGGCTTTGGTGCAGCGTGGGGCAAAAGTGTTTAAAATCTCTGCACATATATTTGCGTCTCTGTGTTTGATACTTACGGTAACTTTCATAGCGGTACGTTTAGGACTGATACCGGATAGTCTTTTTGGAACCGGCCGTCATGCTGCTGAAAATGTATCTTTTATGCATGCTTTGGAAGCGGTTTCTCTGTCTATTCCTAAATGGTGTCTGGTGGCGCTTCCTTTGATAGCGGCTGCCTGCACATGGATGGGAGTAGCGAAGCGGACCGGCGCTTACTCCTTATTATATAGTATTGCCGGATGTATGCTTTGTCTTTTTGTTTCTCTGGATGGGGTCTATCAACCTACAGTGTTGGCAGTTAAATCGGACAAGCACCTGGTTAACCAAATCAGGGAATATGTGCCGCAGGGAACAGTCTACTCATATGATGGCATGAGCTTCTATTGTGCAAACTTTTATATGAATGATCAGATGCGTCATTTTGAGAAGGATTTGCCGTCCGGTGAGGGATATGTTGTTTTGCCGGAGAGAGGAAAAGAACTGTTGTTTGAAGAATTTGGAAATACATACGACTTTGAAGAGATTTTCCTTACGAAGAAGCGCAGTTGCGATTTGCGTGATGAGATTTATATGTATAAGTTTAAAAAGAAATAAATGTCACCCGTTACAATCATCGATAAATATTATCCGGAGGATAATGAACGTAAACACATCTTGTTGGTGCATAGTCGTTTGGTGGCCGAGAAGGCTCTTTCAATTGCTGATCACCATCCGGAGCTTCAGTTGGATAAAGACTTTTTATATGAAGCCGGCATGCTGCATGATATAGGCATCTTTCTGACTAATGCTCCGGGTATCTTCTGTTTTGGAGATCAGCCCTATGTCTGTCATGGCTATTTAGGGGCGGATCTGATGCGTCAGGAAGGATATCCCCGTCATGCATTGGTATGTGAAAGGCATACGGGTGCAGGGCTATCTTTGGACGATATTATTTCGCAAAAGCTGCCAGTACCTCATCGGGATATGCTCCCGGTTAGCCTGGAAGAGCAAGTCGTTTGCTTTGCCGATAAGTTTTATTCCAAGACTCATCTGGAGCGGGAAAAAACAGTGGAGAAAGCCCGAAAAAGTCTTTCTAATTTCGGCAATGAAGGTTTGAAACGTTTTGATCGCTGGTGCGAACAGTTCTTGTAGCAATCTAAATTTCTTTAAAAAGGGAGATTATCCGTATAATTTACGTACTTTTGCCCCTTCAAGCGGAAACTATAAGTTGATTACGCCATTGAAAGCAAATACATTCATATCATTCATACTACTACTTGTCTTACTCCTGCTCTCCGGCGAGGCTTTTTCGCAACGTCGGCGTGGAAGAACTGTTCCCACAGGAAGCGAGCGGACAGATACCTTTAATATAGAAGGTGTACAAAGAGGAGACACTTTGTTGAAGGGAGATACTCTGCAAAACGATACGATACAATTGCAGCCTGCCGGTAAGAAAAAGCAGCCTTTGGATGCTCCGGTGATTTATGAAGCTACTGACTCTATTGTGTTCACTCAGAATGGCATTGCCAATTTATATGGAGATGGGAAGGTGAACTATCAGAAGATAGAGCTGGCTGCCGAGGTGATTACTATGAATATGGACAGTAGTACGGTTTTTGCCCATGGTGTGGAAGACTCATTAAAAGTCATAAAAGGAAGACCGGTCTTCAAAGATGGCGATACACCTTATGAGACGAATACGATTCGGTATAATTTTAAGAGTAAAAAGGGGCTGATCAGTAATGTAGTCAGTCAGCAAGGCGAAGGGTATGTGACTGGTAATAATGCTAAGAAGGGTATGAACGATGAGCTGTACATGAAGAGTGGCCGTTATACTACCTGTGATAATCACGATCATCCTCACTTCTACATGCAGATGACCTATGCCAAAGTACGCCCCAAGAAAAATGTAGTGACGGGCCCTGCTTATCTGGTTATTGAGGACGTCCCGCTACCTCTTGCCGTACCGTTTTTCTTCTTTCCTTTCTCCAGTAGTTATTCATCGGGTTTCATCATGCCAAGTTATATGGATGACTCTACCCGTGGATTTGGTTTGACGGATGGCGGTTACTATTTCGCTATCAGCGATAAGATGGATTTGAAGCTGCGCGGTGATATCTTTACAAAAGGTTCCTGGGCTTTGAATGCGGAAACCAATTATAATGTTCGTTATAAATTCTCCGGTCTGTTTCAAGCTAGTTATCAGGTGACTAAAACCGGTGATAAAGGCTTGGATGACTATGCAGTAGCAAAAGACTTCAAAGTTGTTTGGTCACATCGCCAGGATCCCAAAGCCAGCCCAAATTCGTCATTCTCGGCCAGTGTGAACTTCTCGTCCAGTAGCTATGAGCGTACTAATATCGGTAATATGTACAATTCGCAGGCTATGACGCAGAATACCAAAACATCCAGTGTCAGCTATTCACGTAACTTCCCCGATCAGAAACTTTCTATTGCAGCTACCGGTAATATTGCACAAAACATGAAGGACTCTTCGATTGCCGTAACTTTACCGGATTTGAACATTACCTTGAGTACTATTTTTCCTTTCAAACGGAAAAATGCTGTAGGTAATGAGAAATGGTATGAGAAGATTTCTCTTCGCTATAGTGGCCGCCTTTCTAACAGCATTACTACGAAAGATGATCTTCTGTTCAAATCCAATCTGGTGAAGGACTGGAAGAACGGAATGAAACATGAAATACCTATCAGCGCTACGTTTACATTGTTCAAGTACTTCAATGTAACTCCATCGGTGAGTTATACGGAGCGTTGGTATACACGTAAGGTGATGAAAGACTGGGATCCAAATATAGGTACCAGTGGGCGGGAAGTAGAAACTGATACTATTTATGGTTTCCATCGAGTATATAACTATAGTGCCAGTCTGGGTGTTAATACAAAAATTTATGGTATGTATAAACCTTTGTTTATGAAGAAAAAGGAAATACAGATTCGACATGTCATAACTCCTTCTGTCAGTATCAGTGCAGCTCCTGACTTTGGTTCTTCCCGCTATGGTTACTATGATACTTATATTAAACCCAATGCTGATGGAACACAAGATACGATCACTTATTCTCCATATGCCGGACAAATGTTCGGAGTGCCTGGACAAGGAAAATCTGGAAATATTTCATTCCAGATATCCAATAACTTGGAAATGAAATATAAGGATAAGAATGACTCAATACGCAAGGTCAGCCTGATTGATGAGTTGGGTGCGAGTATTTCTTATAATACGGCTGCTAAGGTGCGTCCATGGAGTAACCTGACATTAAATTTGCGTTTGAAATTGAGTAAGAACTATACCTTTAGTATGAGTTCAGTCTTTGCTACTTATGCTTATACCTTTGATAAAAACGGTAGGGTTGTAACGAGTGACCGCACGGAGTGGTCTTACGGACGTTTTGGACGTTTCCAAGGCTATGGGAACTCTTTCAGTTACACGCTTAATAACGATACATGGAAGAAGTGGAAAGCATTCTTTACCGGAGAGAAGAGTGAGGATGATGGAAAAGGAAACGAACAGACTGATGCGGACAGTGAAAGTAACGAAACTGATGATGCGGGAACAAGTAATACGCCTACCAAGCGGAAGAAGGAAAAAGCTGCTGTAGATGATGACGGTTATCAGGTTTTCAAAATGCCTTGGTCTATAAATCTGAGTACAGGCTTTAATATAACAGAAGATACTTCCAGACCAATCAACAGAGAGAGCATGCGTTATCCGTATAAGTTTAGTCTGAATGCGCTTAATATTAATGGTAATGTTAAGATTTCCAATAAGTGGGCAGTCAGCTTCAACTCCGGTTATGACTTTAATGCTAAAAAGATAGTGCAGACTTCTTTCAATATAACGCGTGACTTGCACTGTTTTAGTATGTCTGCCAGTCTTTCTCCATTTGGTACATGGAAGTACTATAGCTTCGTTATCCGTGCCAATGCCAGCATTCTGCAAGACTTGAAATATGATAAGAAGAGTCAGACACAGACTAATATTAAATGGTATTAAGAATCCATTTGATATTCCTTTTACTGCATTTGCTTTTTCATAAAAAATATCCCCTTCTATACTGTTGAAACGATTTATTTATCGGAATGCTTCAGTGTAGAAGGGGATATCTTTATTTCTGATTAGGAATTGCTTTTTACCATGCTATTTCTTGTTCTCCATGTTCTTTCAAATAGGCATTCGCTCTGCTAAAATGCTTATTTCCAAAGAAACCATTGTAGGCAGACAGGGGAGAGGGATGCGCAGAAGTCAGAACAAGATGCTTGCTCCGGTCAATGAATGCACCCTTACGCTGTGCATAAGATCCCCAGAGGATGAATACGAGGTGTTCACGCTGTTCGGCAAGGACACGTATGGCGGCGTCCGTAAAAGTCTCCCAGCCGCGGTTCTGATGAGAACCTGCCTGATGGGCACGGACAGTTAGGGTTGCATTCAGGAGCAGGACACCTTGCTCGGCCCAACGGGTCAGATTTCCAGTGGTGGGAGCATCTGTACCAATATCATCTTTTATTTCTTTGAATATATTAATCAATGAAGGAGGGAAACGAACTCCATCGTTCACAGAAAAGCATAAACCATGAGCTTGTCCGGGACCATGGTAAGGATCCTGACCGATGATAACTACTTTCACCTTATCGAATGGGCAAAGATTAAAAGCGTTGAATATGAGCTTTCCCGGAGGGTATATCGGATAATGACTGTATTCTTCCCGTACAAAATCCGTTAGTGTATGAAAATAATCTTTTTCAAATTCCGGTTCCAAACGTGCTTTCCAACTTTCTTCTATTTGAACGTTCATAATTTTGTGTGTTAAAAGTTTCGGATGCTAAGATACAATTTTAATCTGATTTCTGTAATAGAGCATTCTTTTTATTTCTTCGAACAGAGATAAACAGAAAAGGCAGAAATCATAAAATCTCTGCCTTTTCTATTTGTACCTGGATATTAAATCAAGTAAATATTGTGTTCTTTACATTCTTCACGCATATCTTCCGGCCAGATACTGGCTTGAATTTCGCCGATATGAGCTTTTCTTAAATAGAACATACAAAGACGTGATTGACCGATACCACCACCTATAGAAAGGGGCAATGTGTCATTCATCAGGCGTTTATGGAAATAGAGTTCCAGTCGTTTTTCTTCTCCCTCTTGTTTCAGCTGGCGTTGCAGGGCTTCCTTATCTACACGGATACCCATGGATGATAGCTCAATGCTGCGCTGCAATACATTATCCCATAATAAAAGGTCACCATTCAAGCCCGGAAGACCATTCAACCCTTCTGTGGTATAGTCATCATAGTCCGGGGCACGTCCGTCGTGTTTCTCTCCATCGCTTAGTTTACAGCCAATACCGATAATGAATACAGCACCATATTTTTTCGTAATGGCATGTTCGCGGCATTTGGGTTCCAGATTCGGATAAAGTTGACGTAACTCTTCCGCATGAATGAAATGTAACTTCTGAGGCAGGCAAGGCTTAATCTGAGGGTACATTTCATACACCATATATTCTGTACGTATCATGGCTGCATAAATACGGGTTACAATTTCTTTCAGGAAGTTCACGTTCCGGTCTTCGGTAGTGATGACACGTTCCCAGTCCCATTGGTCTACATAGAGAGAATGGAGATTTCCCAACTCTTCGTCTGAGCGTATGGCATTCATATCCGTATAAATACCATATCCGGATTCAATATTATAGTCTGCCAATGTCAATCGCTTCCATTTGGCAAGAGAATGTACTACTTCGGCTTGCGCATCTCCCAAATCTTTGATAGGAAATGATACGGCACGTTCTACGCCATTCAAATCATCATTAATACCCATACCTTTCAATACGAAAAGCGGGGCTGTGACGCGGCGCAAACGTAATTCCGATGAAAGGTTCAATTGGAAGAACTCTTTGATCTGTTTGATTCCTAATTCTGTTTGTTTTAAGTCCAATAAGGGTTTATAACCCTCTGGTTTTATCAGATAACTCATAAGTGTGTACTATGTTTTTGTCCGGCAAATATAGGTATAATATTTATATTTGCATCGTATTTGGCTAATTTTATGAGCAATTTGTTTCTTATTAACCAGTTGTGGCTCTCAAAATAATATTCTTATTTATAGGCTTTTACTGTAAAAAAAGACAAATCATTAGGAATGTGCCCGATTTTTTTATACTTTTGTCCCCGCATTTAAGGCTCCGTAGCTTAGTGAATAGAGCGTCAGATTCCGGTTCTGAAGGTCGTGCGTTTGAATCGCACCGGGGTCACACAACAAAAAGGGGGATACCATCACGGTGTCCCCCTTTTTCCCTTTCCAGTTGTAAAGTCAACTCTAATGTCCTACTTCCGTCATTTCTATCGGAAGAGTAGGATATATTCCTTTTAGTCCCTCTAGTTCTGTACCGGTAGCGTAAATAAA
The DNA here is from genome assembly GCF_000526555.1 of Bacteroides sp. 14(A). Taxonomy (NCBI): domain Bacteria; kingdom Pseudomonadati; phylum Bacteroidota; class Bacteroidia; order Bacteroidales; family Bacteroidaceae; genus Bacteroides; species Bacteroides sp. 14(A). Next base: position 934,336 of record NZ_JAGH01000001.1, read on the forward strand.
TACGCATCTGTTTACAGCGGGAATCTGTATTTCTTTTACTTGTTCTTTCCATCTGCGTTTTACGTAAATGGTAGGGAGATAAGTTATCATGCCTTTATTTTCCAAAGTTTCTTTGGTTTTTCTTTCTTTTCGGGGCAATGTCAGTACAATGTACCAGTTTCGCGTTTCGTTAAGGCGGCTTTTAATGTCTTGGAGTATCATAATCAATTTTGATTGGCGTAATGATAAAATTGAAGGTATTGAAGAATTGTGGTTTATTGTCAACAACCATGGGAAGTGGTGAAACTTCCAGCCGTATGCTCTAATATTTCTTTTGGATTTTCATGCCATTTAGAGCTTACACAGCAATTTTTGTCTGTGTATTGAGCTTGTATAGTGGCAGGTAAAGCCAAAAACAATAAAATCAAGAAGCAATTCTGTCTTTTGTACTTTTTATAATCATTGTATATCCATAATAGAATTGTCAAGATACAAACAGGAATCGCTATAAGAATAAGAATCAGTAGAGTCATGGTAATTTGATTATTTATTGTTTATATCATTCTGCGACAAAAGTATCACAATTTATTTGATAAAACAAGTGAATTGTGAATAAATAGGTATTACAGGACAGATAAATTTTTATTTCACTTCCTCTAGGTTTGGATAATAAATCGTACCTTCATGGAAATGGAAAAGACTACTATATACATCGGTGAAGTTATAAAAAATGTCATGGTTGAAAAACTGGTGACAAAGGCTGAACTTGCAAGGAGACTGCAAGTTAAGCCTCAGAGTGTTGACTATATGTTGACACGAAAAAGTATTGATACAGATACTTTATATAATGTTTCAAAAGCTTTAGATTATGATTTTGCCCTGCTCTATTCTATCGATAAAGAACAGATGAATTATGATAGGGAAAATGAAGCTTATAAACTCTCTACTGCCAAGATTTTGATAGAGCTTGAGTTAAAACCTGATGAAATAATAAAGTTAAATTTAAGGAAAAAAATCAGTGAACTATTGAGATAAAATATTTTCTTTTCCATAAATAGTAAAGCGTCCGATTTCTTTATTCGAACGCTTTACGTAAGTTCTCCCAATTGTCGCAAAAATCCTGCATGGACGGGAATAATACATTTGCTCCGGCATCTAGTAAGACCTGTCCGTCAATGGGACCTGTGTTGACAGCTACTGTAAATATACCTGCTGCTGCACCGGCTTGTACGCCCATAGGCGCATTTTCTACTACGATAGCTTCATTGGGGGCTAATCCTCCTTTTTGTAAAGCCATCAGGTAAGGTTCCGGGTGTGGTTTCCCATATTTTACATCGAAGGCAGTTACCATCAGTTCGCGACGGAACATGCCGGGGAAGTTATGCGACAGGCGGTCTAATAGTGAGTGTTGTCCGGAACCAGTGACTACCATCGGTATCAGTCCGTCCGACTTTATTTTCTGTAGTACTTCCCATGCGCCGGGCATACGTTCCGGTTCGGGGTTACTGTTGAATTCTGCACTCTTTTCTGCATAAATGCTCTGTATCATTTCGGGAGTGGCATCTTTTCCATATTGCCGTTGATAGACGATATTGATAGTAGCAGCTCCGGTTCGTCCTTCATGCAGATAAGCTTCTTCACGGCTCAGGTGCAATCCATGGCGTTCCATTACCTTGTGCCAGGCATCGGCATGGTAAGGCATGGAATTGAATAATACACCGTCCATATCGAAAAGGACGGATTTCAATTGAATTCTGGAGTACCCGCTGGACTGAAGATAGCGGGAAATTGCTTCTTGAAACATAATACCTATTGTTTTATATCTGCAAAGATACAACAAAAAAACGAGGTGTGAATGATTAAATTCATCCACACCTCGTTTATCTATGGTTAACTGACTCTTACCTAGAGTCTTGCCTGAATAGCTTTTGACTCTTCTTCATATCCCGGTTTGTTCAGCAATGCAAACATATTCTTTTTGTATGCTTCTACGCCCGGTTGATTGAACGGATTCACGCCCAGCAGATAACCGCTGATACCGCATCCTATTTCAAAGAAGTAAAGTAGCTGACCGATATTGTATTCGTCCAGCTTCTCGATGATAATACGCATGTTGGGCACACCACCATCTACATGAGCCAACTGGGTACCCAGTTCAGCCATTTTGTTTACTTCGTCCACGCGCTTACCTGCAAGGAAGTTCAGACCGTCCAGATTTGCTTCGTCAGAAGGAACTTCCAGTTTATGGTTTACGTTCTCTACAGAAATTACGGTTTCGAAGATGGTGCGTTCACCTTCCTGAATCCATTGTCCCATAGAGTGCAGATCAGTAGAGAAGTCTACAGCTGCCGGGAAAATACCTTTGTTTTCCTTACCTTCAGATTCTCCGTACAATTGCTTCCACCATTCGCTTACATAGTGCAGTTTCGGGCAGAAGTTTACAAGGATTTCGATCTTCTTGCCATTCTTGTACAGCTCGTTACGAGTAGCAGCATATTGCGCAGCCAAATTCTCGGCAAACGGAACATTCACACCGCAAGCCTTTTCCATGTCAGCAGCACCGGCTACTAATTTCTCGATATCGAAACCGGCTATCGCTATCGGCAATAAACCAACCGGAGTCAGTACAGAGAAGCGTCCTCCCACATTATCGGGGATGATGAATGATTTGTAACCTTCCTTATCAGCAGTGATGCGGGCAGCGCCTTTCTTGGCATCTGTGATGGCAACGATAACTTTCTTTGCCATTTCCTTACCACGTTGGTCTTCGCATTGCTTTTTCAACAGACGGAAAGCGAGAGCGGTTTCGGTGGTAGTTCCGGATTTGGAGATATTGATGACGCCGAATTTCTTGTCTTTCAGGAATTCAGTCAGTTCATACAAATAATCTTCGCTGATATTGTGTCCTGCATAGATCATTACAGGAGCAGTTTTCTTTTCCTGCAACCAAGTGAAGCTGTTTGATAAAGCCTCGATGACTGCACGTGCGCCGAGATAGCTTCCGCCGATGCCGGCTACGATTACTACCTCACAGTTGTCGCGCAAAACTTGTGCAGTAGCTTTCAGGTCGGCCAAATGCTCTTGGCTGATAGATGAGGGGAGGTGCAACCAGCCCAGGAAGTCATTACCTTTTCCGGTACCGTTTTCCAATGCTTCCTGCGCAGCTTTTACCTGAGCTTCGTAAGCAGCAACAGATGCTTTGGAGATAAATCCAAAAGTCTTTTCGATGTTCAAACTAATCATAATATTCTAGGTTTTAAAAGCCTCTTACCTGCCTCCTTCCCTGTGGAAAAGGTAGGCTTGAGTTACTTTTGGTTTATAAGATTTATTTATAATATTCTTTTCTTTATATCGCAACTCTGGCTTTATTCTCCTCTTTGCGGAAGAGGAGTTAAGGGAGAGATTATCTTAGCGAATCAGTCAGCAACTTGATTTCTATCATGGGTGAAATGCGTTCGTACAGAATGTTATAGACAGCATCCAGTATCGGCATATTGACATGGTGATGCTTGTTGATTTCCTTGATACACTTTGTACCGTAATATCCTTCGGCAATCATCTCCATTTCTATTTGCGCGCTTTTTACAGAATACCCTTTACCAATCATAGTACCAAACGTGCGATTACGGCTGAAGTTGGAATATCCTGTCACCAACAAATCACCTAAATAAACAGAATCATTCACGTTTCTGTTCAGCGGATGTACTGTTTGTAGGAAACGGTTCATTTCTTGCACAGCGTTGGATATCAATACCGCCTGGAAATTATCACCGTACTTCAGACCGCTACAGATACCGGCGGCAATGGCGTACACGTTTTTCAGTACAGAACTGTATTCTATACCGGCTACGTCATTGCTGACGGATGTTTTGATAAATGAACTGGCCAGGCGGCGGGCGATGGTACATGCCTTGTCTGTGTCCGGACAAGCGATGGTGAGATAAGAGAGACGTTCTAAGGCTACTTCTTCCGCATGGCAGGGACCTGCCAGTACAGCAATATTTTCGGGTGGAACGCCGTATTCTTTTGTGAAGTACTCCGATACGATCAGATTGTCATCGGGTACGATTCCTTTTATAGCAGTAATGATGAATTTATCCCGTATCCGCGTTTTCAGCTTCTTCAGGTGAGCTTTGAGATAGGGGGAGGGGGTGACAAATATCAGCGTGTCAGACTCTTTTACTACATCGTTGATATTAGAGCTGAAGTTGATGCGCTTCATGTCGAATTTGACGCCCGTCAGGTAGGCAGGGTTATGGCCCAGTCGTTTAAAATCGGTTATACGATCATCTCGTCGCATATACCAGTTAATCGACTCAGCCTGAGCAAGTACCATTTTTGCAATGGCTGTAGCCCAGCTTCCTCCGCCCATTATGGCTATCTTTCCGGGTAGTTTCATATCGAAATTAATAATTAATAATTAAAAATTAAAAGGGGGAAAGGAAACTCCTTTCCCTCATTCGATCTTTAATCTTCTTATTTAATTTTTAATTCTTTAATTCTTAATTTTCTCAATCCAGCCTTCTACGTCGTTTACCGACGGGTTGGTCAGTTCCAGTTTGTATTTCTTGTTAATACCGCAAATGTCTTGGTGCAGTTTTTGCGGATTCACATCTTTCATATCTTCTATTGTGTTGTAGCCGGCTTTCTGAATAACGGGTACCCAGTCTTCGGCAATGCCCAGTTCCATATATTTGGCGGGAGCATCTTTCGGAGTGATCTTTTCGGGGCGCATTTGCGGGAAGAACAGTACTTCCTGAATATACGACTTGCCTGTCATCAGCATCGTCAGACGGTCAATACCGATACCGATACCTGATGTGGGAGGCATACCGAATTGCAGGGCACGCAGGAAATCCTGGTCGATGAACATTGCTTCATCGTCTCCTTTTTCACTCAATCGCAATTGATCTTTGAAACGTTCTTCCTGGTCGATGGGATCGTTCAACTCGCTATAAGCATTGGCAAGCTCTTTACCGTTCACCATCAGTTCAAAACGTTCGGTTAGTCCCGGTTTACTGCGGTGCATCTTGGTCAGCGGACTCATTTCAACAGGATAGTCAGTGATGAAAGTAGGCTGAATGAAAGTGCCTTCGCAGAATTCACCGAATATTTCATCTATCAACTTGCCTTTACCCATGGTGTCGTCAATTTCCATTTTCAGTTCTTTGCAGACCTGGCGGATTTCTTCTTCACTTTTACCATTGAGGTCGTAACCTGTCTTTTCCTTGATAGCGTCCAGGATGGGTAAGCGGCGGTATGGTGCCTTGAAGCTGATGGTCTTACCGTCGATGGTAGTTTCTTCGCTGCCGTTCACGGCAATGCAGATACGTTCCAGCAATTTCTCGGTGAAACTCATCATCCAGTTGTAATCCTTATATTGTACGTACAGTTCCATACAGGTGAATTCCGGGTTATGGTTCTTGTCCATACCTTCGTTGCGGAAGTTCTTTCCGATTTCGTACACACCTTCAAAACCACCAACGATCAAACGTTTCAGGTAAAGCTCGGTAGCGATACGCAGATACAGATCCATATTCAGTGAGTTGTGGTGAGTGATGAAAGGACGGGCACTTGCTCCACCTGCGATGGATTGCAGAATCGGAGTTTCCACTTCCGTGTAGCCGGCTTCGTCCAGTACGGCACGCATGGTCTTAATAACCGTGGCACGTTTCAGGAATGTTTCTTTTACGCCGTCATTCACTACAAGGTCAACGTAACGTTGGCGATAGCGGAGTTCGGGGTCTTCAAAGGAGTCATAAGCTACACCATCTTTGTATTTTACAATAGGCAACGGTTTGATGGATTTTGCCAGTACAGTCAGCTTTTGGGCATGGATACTGATTTCGCCCATTTGGGTACGGAATACAAAACCCTCGATTCCAATGAAATCGCCTAAGTCGAGCAGGCGTTTAAATACAGTGTTGTAGAGATCCTTGTCTTCTCCCGGACAGATATCGTCGCGGGTAATATATACCTGAATGCGACCTTTAGAGTCCTGCAATTCAATGAACGAAGCCTTACCCATCACGCGGCGTGTCATCATACGTCCGGCTACGGATACTTTGCGAGGTTCAGCGTCATCTTTGAATTCTGCTTTTATATCAGTGGAGAAAGCATTGGTTACATACTCTGCAGCGGGATAGGGCTCGATGCCCATCGCGCGAAGTTCATTCATACTATTACGTCGAATGATTTCCTGTTCACTTAGTTCTAATACATTCATTTCGTTGTACATTAACACAATTTGGGGGCAAAAATACGAAACATTTTTCATATAATGGCACGAAGGAGGGGAGAATTAGGAAAAGTTTAGGGCTAACGTGTGCGCTGTTATTCAAAAATGTTTTCTGTCTTAATGAACAGAATACACTCCACTGACAGAGTTTATGCGGTCTTGCTGAAGGAGAGGGGCTTATTGTAATACTGTTATAAATCAGATGAGGTAAGGAGTCTGCCGGTATAAGCAAATCGGTGAGCTAAACTTCCCCTACGACAGAGGCTATCATCAATGCCGATGATGCCTACCATCAATGCCATTGATGATAGGCATCAATGGCATTGATGGTAGGATCAGTCTTGAACTGTTTTTCACACACACCGAAGGGTAGCCCGGCTATCGTTTGATTTGTATGTTGCTAATGGGCGAAATCTACTTTGCTGTCAGTTGATGGTATTGATCATAGAACATGGCGGCTATTCCGAAAGCATAAGCTCTTTCGTTTACAATGCCTCTGTTATAATAATAATCTTTATCACCGATACAGGTACCGTCACAAATGTTTTTCATTTTCAGGTACTTCCCTACAGGTTGCAGACTGTTTGCTTCCAAACCGGCATAAGCACGGTCTATCATAGGCATATACTTGTCGGCGGGTAATATTCCCAGTGCAATGCCTTTTGCTGCGGCATAGGCATACATGGCAGTGCTTGAGCTTTCTATAAAGTTCCCTTCTTCTCCCGGATAGATGGGCAATTGATACCAGTGTCCCGTCTTTTCATCCTGCAATGGATATAATGTATTGATTTTCTGTGTGAGAGATGCTTTCAGATACGGATAGTTTTCATCATTTTCGGGAAGAAGTTCCATTAAATCTACCAGAGTCATTAGAATCCAACCATTGCCGCGTCCCCAGAACTCATTGTTTCTGCGGTTGGGATTTTCCGCCCAACCGGGTTGGCAGCAAGGGTCCTGCGAAGGAATTGTATCATTGTCCCAACCGTGATACCAGAGACCGGTTTCCGGATCTTCCAGTTTCTCCGCATGCTTTTTCAATTGGGAGATGGCTTCCAGGAGGAATTCTTTGTTGCCTGTCAGTTTGTACATCTGCATCAGGAACTCGCCTACCATATATACGGTATCATCCCATAATTCAATCACTTCTTCTCTGTGTGACACACCTCCGTTGGTGGCTCTGGGGATATTCTTATATTGTTCGAAAATCTCATAAGCTTTGTCTTTGTATCGGCTTTCACCGGTGGTCTGTGCCAGATAGGCCAGTCCTAATCCGGAGATAACAGCGTTCGGGTGATGACCGTTGGCGTCCCCGAAAGTGGAGTCGACAGCTGTTTGTATGTATGGAAACAGATAGCCTTTATCTATATTATTCTCACAACGTACAACGGCGGATTTCAAGAATACGGCTTCGTTCCAGTTCCAGATATAGTCCTTTGCAGGCATATATTCTTCTACTACATACTGGGTAAGTTTGTCTCCCCATCTATTAAATTCTTTTTCTGACGAACAAGAAAAGAGCGACATAATGCTCAAGAAACTTACACATGTGATGAAATTCTTTTTCATGATACTATTTCTTTTATTTGATATTAAATTTTCCTTCTAAGCGAATATCGGTTGAAGCGGCGCCAATCATGACTTTGAACATTCCCGGTTCTACAACGAATTTATTATTCTTGTCCCATAAACCGAGATCCTGGGGAGTCAGTATGAAAGTTACTTTTTTCGTTTCACCCGGATTTAATGTGATCCGCTCGAAGCCACGCAATACTTTCATATAGGTCGTTACGCTACTCACTTCATCGCGGAGATAGAGTTGCACCACTTCATCACCTGTACGGTCTCCGGTATTGGTTACTTCACAACTAACCGTGATTTCTCCTTGCGGACCTTGCTCTTCGGGTGTTATCTGTAGATTCTTATAACTGAATTTTGTATAGCTCAGTCCATAGCCGAAGGGATACAGCGCACCGTATACGGCTGTTTCACAGGGTTCGTCGGAACCGGGTTTAAAGGGGAAAGCGAATGGTATCTGCCCCACTGATTTCGGGAAGGTCACTGCCAGACGTCCGCCCGGATTATAATCTCCGAACAATGCTTCCGCAATAGCCGTTCCGGCAAATTCTCCCGGGAACCATGCGTGCAGAATGGCGGGTATGTATTGATTGGCATAATTGATGGTGGCAGCACGTCCGTCGAGCAGAACCAGTACAGTGGGCTTTCCGGTTGCGTGTATAGCCTGCATCAGCTCTTGTTGATGTCCCGGAAGATCCAGACTGGTGCGTGAACGGTCTTCGCGGACTGTCAGTTCAGAACCACCCAAAACAAGCACCACCACTTCCGCATTGCGGGCTGCGGCAACTGCCTCGTCCAGCATTTGCTGTTCTTCCGTTGTTTTTTCGAAAGGCAATATCTCACTTTCCGGAAAGTGGCTGTCTATGATTTCGCATCCTTTTCTATAAACGACTTCTGTTTCGGGCAGTAACTCTTTGATGCCTTGATAAACTGTTTTGATCGGTGCATTTGCCGGACCATACCGGCAGATAAGTTGGGTCTGTTCGTTTGCATTCGGCCCGATGACAGCTACGGATTTCACTGTTTTCTTTAGCGGTAGCAGTTGATTCTCATTCTTCAATAAAACCAATGATTGACGGGCTGCCTCAAGAGCGACTTGTTGATGTTCTTTGCAGTGCACTATCTTCTCCGCTTGTTTCTCGTCTCCCCGGTAGGGATTGTCGAACAAGCCCAACCAGAATTTTATTCTCAGGATATCGGCAACCCGACTGTTAATCGTTTCCGGAGATACTTTTCCTTCTTTTATAGCCTGACGTAAAGGGAGTACGAAATCTTCCGGTTTGGTAAAATGAGTACGAATATTCAAACCGGCATTTACGGCTTGTGCCACTCCTTCAACTTCATTTGAGACTACGTGATGCTTAGTCGTTATGAATTCGACAGCCTCACTGTCGGATACTACATAACCTTTAAAGCCATATTCCTGTCGGAGAATCTCAGTCAGAAAGTGGTGGCTGCCTGTAATCGGTTCTCCATCGTAGTCGTTATATGAGCTCATCACTCCCAGCGCTCCGGCTTCGCAGAAGGCACGCCGGAATGGCTCCAGATAAAGCGTACGCATTTCGCGTGGCGACACATGAGGGTCGGTACGTGTCTTCCCGTCTCGTCCTCCTACCGGGATACTATATACCGCAAAATGCTTGACGGTAGAGACTAAGCGGTGTTTTTGCAAGCTTTGAATCATTTGCTTGCCTAATTGTCCTACCAGATAGGGATCTTCACCGTAACATTCCACAGAACGTCCCCAACGGGGATCCTGGCAGATATCCAGAATGGGAGAATAGATATTGGTGTAGCCTAAAGCAACCGCTTCTTTGGCTTCCACTTCGCCGATGCGTGCTATTAATTCTTTATTCCAGGTGCTTCCTTGTCCGCTCTGTGAGGGAAAGAATGTAGCGCGGTCGTGGCACAGTCCTCGTATACCTTCATTGGTGAAGTCAACAGGAATTCCTAAACGGGTTTCTTCTACAAACCAACGTTGGATTTCATGTTTTGCTTTCACGTGCTTATTGTAGGGGAAAGAGTATTCAGAACCGAATGTCCCTAATCCATTATGTTCTTCATCAATGTTTCCGATTCCGTCTTTCCATAATGCCTGTTTCCAGTGTTCCTCCGGCAGTGCATCTTCCAGGACACGTCCCGAACCGTAAAGGGTAGCCATTTGGCAAGTCTTTTCTTCCAGAGTCATTTGCGAAAGCAGGTCTTTAACCCGTTCTTCCATAGGTGCGGAAGGGTCTTCATAGATGTCCATTTTCCCATTTTTGTTGAAGTCGATCCAACCTTTTCGGTATATATCTTTAGGTGGAGCGCTCCATACGGCCATGCTGGTGCATGCCAGGAGTATAAGGCTGTTCAGCCTGTATAAATACAGTTTCTTCATGATAAATATTTATTGATTTACTTGTACTAATAAATAATCCATTGCCTTGACAGAGGCAGATACAGGGTATTTCTTTCCTGTCATGATGTTCAGAACCGGGATCTTGAATTCTATTATCTGGTCTTCATCTGAGAAATTAACGATATAAATATATTGCTTACCGTTGGTATCTTTCAGTCCGGCAATCTCTACCAGCGGATGGTTACATTGAGCTGGAACCTTTATGGAAGAGTTACTGACAACTTCTTTCATAAGTTTGTCTGCAATGCTTTGTTCAGGTACGGTAGCCACGTAGTACACGATTCCTTTTCCATATTTGTTGCAAGTGATGGCAGGATAGCCTTTAAAGTAATTTCCACTGAATGAAGCTGTCGGAGAAGCCGTCTTTACTTCTATTTGGTCGAACCAGAAATGGCATTGACCGGTCTGATCTCCATAAGTTAAAGTATTACTTTTTCGTCCGAACAGTGCTTCCTGCCCTTTCACTTCGATGCCTGCCAGTTGTTGCAGACGGGAGGTGACCAAAGCATCCGTCTTGTGCAGATGAATATCACGTACCCCGCTGATACAAGTTAGAAGAATTGTAGCACCTTGCCGGGCGGCTTCTTCCAGGCGTTGGCAAAAATCAGGAGAAGCAATGGCCAGATAAGGCACTACAATCAAACTATAACCGCTCAAATCTGCCTGAGATGAGATAACATCAGCCATAATTGATTGAGAGCGCAGAGCATGATAGTACTTATATACTTCACGCAGGTATTTAAGGTCGGGGCAGAATGTATAACCATTCTCGAAAGTCCAATCCATTTGGAAATCACGGATTACTGCAGCTTTAGCTATCGGCAACATTTCACCTGTCCGGGCGTAAATCTCTTGTAATTCCTTGGCTATCTGTTGTGCTTCGTAGAATTTACTTCGCTTTACATTATCGGATTCCATGACTCCTGCCATCAGATGCTCGTGTCCGGAATCGAAAGAACGGAAGGGGAAGAAAGTGGATAAACGACATCCGTAAGCTAGTTGCTGATGGTTCCATAAACGGGGATATCCCTCTTTTACGATCTCCTTTTGTGTAAGGGCCGTACGTCCGATCTGTGCTTCCGGCACCCATATAGACCGTGATTTGCCTCCTCGTATTATCTGCATGGCAAAAGATGTCATGGCAGGATCGAAAGGGTGTCCGATGTCATTCCCATAGAGATGTTCCAAAGTTACATTTACAGGATAATTGTCGAACGACAGGACATCGCATTCATCTGCCAGTTCATAGAGATTCATGGTGGTCACAAAGCCACTTCCTCCGATATTAGTTGTCACTGTCATGCCCGGAGCTACGGCTTTAACCACATCCCGTTGCATACGGAAGAATTCTAATGCTACATCCGAATAGAACCGTTGATAATCCAGATAAATACCCGGATTATCCATCCTGCGGGGGAGCCATACCTGTTCGAAGTTATCTAATGTTTCGCTCCAGAAGACGGTTCCCCAGGCTTTATTTAAGGCTTCTACAGTCTGATATTTCTTCTTCAGCCATAACTGGAATTTCTTCAGGCATTCAGGACAATAGCAATAGGGCTCTTCGGTTGCCAGTTCGTTATCTATCTGAAATCCGATGACGGATTTATTGTTTTTATAACGTTCCGCCAAGGTGCGTGTAATGCGTGTGCAGTATTGGCGGTAATCCTCGTTGTTGAGACAGGCATGGCGTCGGCGTCCATAGGGCTTCCTCTGACCGTCTGCTCCCATGATCATGATGTCGGGGTGTGCATCGTGCATCCATTTGGGTATGGCGGCAGTAGGGGTACATAACAGAGATTGTATGCCATGCTGTGACAGTGTCCGGATAGCATGATCTAACCATTCCAGCGTAAAGGCTCCGTCTTTAGGTTCCATACTATGCCAGGCGAAGTCACCCATCCGGGCTATGTTGAAATGCGCTTCCTTCATGAGACGTGCATCCTTTTCAACTTGCTCTTTATCGGTATGTTCCGGATAATAGGCAGCTCCTGTATAAACTTGCCCATGAACTGAAATGAAACCGCCTAAAAAGACCAGACAGCTGATCAGTAACTTCTTCATAGCTCTATTTTTTATAGCTGAATGATAATGGGATGATTGATGCATAATGCCTCATGGGCTATCAGGTTGATGAATGCCTCCCGTTCCCGGAACTGTTTGTCTCTCAACTCCCAGGCTGCATAAGCCCGGTAATTGTAGAGTCCGTTTGCGTCAGGTTTCATTTTGACGCACCAGGTTTTTATAATATTTGCGTTTTCTTCCGGTGTATGGAAGGTTTCTATCAAATTGTCAACAGGTACCAATAAACTCATGCCGAAATAGAAACTTCCGTTTACGGTCTGTTTGTCATGGGTGAGCATGGCATGCTGTTTCCCTTCATATTCTTCTTCCGTGAAAGGTTGCGTATTCAGGTTGTTGACAATACCGGTTACCAGGAAGTAATTTCCGGGTAGGGTAGTGGTGCTGATTTTCTTTTCATACCCGTATTTTCCTGCCCATATACTGATTTCTTCGTAAAGATCTATCTTGTTATTTTCTATTTGCCATCCTTTGTATGTCAAACGAATGATGGAGCGGACCGGTCCTTCTGTAACCAGCTCGTAGTAGGTGGAGTCGATAACATCTTCGGTATAACTTGCGGGGACACCCATGCGTGCCAGGCTGTCCGGAGTCTGCATGGCAAGTCCGCCCAAACCGAATGAGTTGGCTGCACTCAGAATGTCGCATCCCCATTCGCGTACTACCTGGTATGTATTTGCCGGATGTCCTTCCGGACTGATTCCCACTGTATCCAGCACCATTTCAGATATTCTTTTACCGAAAACATCGCAACAGTTACGGCCATCGAAGTACTGGCGGAATCCCATTTTATCATTTTCCCAGACAGGACCATCCATTTGATAAGGATACATCTCACTTCCTCGTGGAAGGTTGTATTTATCGTGTGAGTCGCGGGACAGTTCTTCGATAATTCCGGGGGAGGTCATCTTACCATAGCGGACATTCGTGCGAGGGGCGAATACCGGATATTTCTCCGGAGTAAGCCATTCCACTTTTAACCGGGTCTTTTCGGAAGGGGAAAAAGTATATACGAATGCCAGTTCATCCCATTCTCCGTCTCCGTTGAGGTCGTCCAGCTGACAAGGAATATATTCTCCCTGTCCGTTGGTTATCACAGGTTTGAGCAGCTTGTCTGTCGGATTGAGTTGTGCACGGGTCAATACCAGTGCTTCGTCTTCACGATTTATATCCAAAGGATTCTTCACGGTAAATTCCTTTAAACTCTGCGGAGAGTTACAACCTGTCAGGATTGCCAATCCTCCTGACAGGAGTAAACAACTCGCTATGAAATGATATTTTATATTCATGATTCTTCTGTTATTAATTGCGTATTACTTCCCATTCGTCATGGTTACCCATCTTTATTTCCAACTTGACAGGGCTTTTTCCCTGTTCGTTCCATTGAATATTTACTTGATATCCCTTATCTCCCAGATTGCTTATTTTTATGTTCCGGGATAACTTGATGGCATCCGTATTTTTGGAATGAGGTGCCAGGACAGATAACCAGCGTGTGTTTTTTCCGGCCTCCAGTGGACATTTGCTATAAACCGCATAATCATCATTCTTCCAATGTTTAGGCTGATACTGAATTCCGTTTTCCGATCCTGCCGGTGCATCGAAAGCAATAAAGAGACATTTGTCTCCTTCACCGTATTTATCAGTGAAAGCCCGTGCTTGTGCAGGGTAATGTAGCAGGGAAGCATCAAACCAGTCAGCTGTAGCCCCATCCGAATTTCCGCAACGGGGAGCGGAGGGAACGTGCCATACCGGACCGGCCACCAGCTTATCGGCAGCTTTTCCCGGCAGGAACTCATCCAATACGATTAGAAAACCTTCTTCTGTCAGAAGAGTGCTTCTTGTCCAAGATGAATCGTGGGTCCAGATTCCTTTGTAAGATACGGAACCATAACTGTCACCTGCCTTATTTTCAGCTTTGGCATCAGTCAGAATACCACCTTGCTGACGGTCCAGGCGTAAATTATGTTTCATGTCGTTATCATTGAAGGCTATCAGGATGGGTACTCGTGTCCAGCCCTTGATGGGAGTGACATATTTATATGATAATCCGATGCGGCTATAGTCCTCATTCACATTAACCTGTTCATTCATTTTGATACGGAGAACCGTACGGCCATATTTCGTGCGGATGCGCAATACCTGTTTGCCCGTTTCTGCATCGGTTACAATGGCATAATCCTCTTTGGCTAATTCCGTTTCGGGGAATTGCTGTGTCTTGTCGGGAGCAACGAAGCCAAATGACAGTTTGTCCGTCAGTTTATCAAACGGTACCAGTATTTTCTCTCCTTTATCTCCGGCAATGAACAGGTCACTGATATAAATATCTACGGGAACATCCGAAGGGCATACATTGCGTTTTTCATACCCGCCGAACCAGGTTCTTCCGGGGAATACCTTGCCGACTGATTCTTCTCCTTCGGTAGGGAGCAGTGCAAACTCCAACCTGATTTCATGCAGGTTTATCAAGTCATTATTTCCGGCTACGGCTTCCGGGTTTCCCCACATATAACCATAAGGAGCCTTCTGGTCAGTCAGTGCAAAATGAACATCAGTGGATCTTTGTGAATTGATGGTGTATCGTTTTGAAGGCGTATACCCTCGGGTAACCCGCATATTGGCGGAAGAATGATACCATCGTCCGGAATTCACTCCTGTGGTCTGACGGAAAGGATACTGCGCATCCGGTTCGGAAACCAGTAGCGTATTGTTCCATGCCGGCCATTCGTAGCGTCCTCTGTCGGCAATGATCATGGTGCCGTCTACTTCATAATGTATCAGGTCGCCACGTGTGTCGGAGATTCCACCATGGTAGAGGACATTGCAATCATCCTGAATCCAGAATTGGGCGAACGGAGCGCCTTCTTTGCGTGAAGGTGCCAGTATCAGGCGATCTTTACTTTGGTAAGTGGCAGGGAAAAGAGATTGCACGGAAGCTTGTAGTTCCGGGGCTTTGGCTTCCATACCTGCATATTGGGGATAAGCTTTTTCAAAAGCCTCTTCCGGAAGTCTTCCGGTTTTCATGTTGCCTGCCAGATATGTTTTTTTAAGTGCCCATAAAATAGTAGGATCGGGACAGACTTCCATAATGGCATCAAAAGCCTTTACGTAAGATTCTTGGTCGTACGGTTCTCCATCTCCTGTAGAGCATACCAGACCGGAAGAACTGACATGGTTTCTGAATTTGTAATATACCTGTTTCAGCTTATCCCCTTTTAATTCCTTCTGTTTGCCAAGCTTTACACCTAAAGCTATCAGGCGGGGAATATTATGGGCCACATACGCAGGTTCATAACTGTCTCCCGGTTCATACCAGTCATTCCATACGGCTTCGGCATAAGCTTTCCACAATTTGGCATCTTTGTGTTTCGGAAACAATCTGGCAGCTGCCAAGGCTCCCATGGCATAATTTGCTGCCCGGTTGTTCGGACCGCGTTCTTCGCAAAAACTCATCTGACTGACAAGAGATTCGGACAGTTGTCTGAGTTCCGCGTCCATCAGTTTGTTTTCTTTAAGTATGCGTATGGAATCGAAAAATTTCTCGCGGGCAAAGAAAGATACTTCCAGAGGGCGGGATTGGTTCCGGGTAGACTCGAAGGCATCCAGGATGCCTAACAGAATGGTTTTGCCTTGAAGCATTTTCTCCTTATTGCCGGAACTTACCAGATCATAGACAACGTAGATATCCTTATCGTTACTATGATAAAAAGTAACATGATCCTTGATTCCGGTATGTCGGAGGATTTCCTGTCGGGCTTCACTGCGCGTCATCCGGTCGAGTACTTTTTCTTGTGCACACAGTGGTGGTGTGCACAAGAAAAAGGCTGTCAGTAAAGAATATCCGGTGGTTAATACTATGTTTTTCATGTTTTGTGAGGTTAGTTTTTACTTTGTAAAGAACGTGATTTTATTTGGCAAGTAATGCATAGGCACACCATAAAACCGGAGCTTGTCCATGGAGATCTCCCGTTAAAGCTTTACGGTTACGGTAGTGTTCACTATTGTCTCCCAGCATGGTACCTTCGCATACGGCTTCCACATCTCCTTGTTCATTTACATATTTGGTTAAAGCTATCCAGGCGTTCCGGGCTACCGGCCCGTATTCTTCGGCAGGTAACCAGCCTTTCTTGACACCTGTAATCATGGCGTATGCGAACATGGCCGAACCGGAAGTTTCTTCCCACATGGAAATATCGTCTACTACCTGTTTCCACATACCATTCTCATCCTGTGTATCTTTTAGTTTCTCCATCATTTTCAGATATCCTTTCATGATTTCCGCTCTGTCCGGATTGTCTTGCGGAAGCATCCGGAGCAGTTCGGACATACCGGCTGCCATCCAACCATTACCGCGTCCCCAGCAGAAGGGAGCTGTTGGTGCGTGGTAGAACAGTCCTGAAGGTTGCTGTATTGAATCCAGATAAAGCACCATTTCGCGAGCTGCTCTGTCTATATATTTACGGTCGTTCGTTACCCGATAAGCCTGCGCTTGGATAGTGGTGATCATATACATGTCGTCCAGCCAGAAGCGAGTCTGCCAGGAATAACCTTTGTCGTCCCATTCCTTTTGTTCCGGTTGACAGATATCAGCATCTTTGAAATCCCCATACATACTGCTTTGGCGTTCTTCACCTTCTTCCAGTTTCCAGTTGGCTGGTAATTCCCATTGAGAGTCGGCATACATCATGCCTAATGTTTTATAACGCTCTTCTCCGGTTTGCAGGTAAAGTTCCAGCGGCACGGCTCCGAAGACATTGTTGTCTACATGATTCGGCTTCGGCTGCAAGTAAGCCTCATTGGTGAATAAAGGCTCGAAACGGGCTTTCAGACGTTCTGTCAAATCCTTGTTGTCTGTTTCCTGAGCAAACCAAAGTCCTCCTAACCAAGTGCATACATCCGGATAGGTGATTTGTGTTCTTGGTTCGTTCACACGTAAGGGGCTGCCATATTGCGAATGCCCTTGTTCCAGAAACCGATTTGTAATTTTATTCCCGATTTCTATAGGGCTGGCTTCTTGTGGGAGATTGTCAAAGTACCCGTTCTCTTTAGGAGCACAAGATGCCAGCACCAACGCAGCCAATGCTGCTGTGAATAGTTTACTTTTCATATTTTCTTGTATTTTTTATATTGTTAGTTCGGATAATATTTCTCGGGTGTCATGAATGAAGGTACATAAGGTTCCATCCAGAATGCAGAGGTACGCTTGTATTTCAGTTCGGTATCCGGATACCAGTTAGCCCAGGATGCCGGATGTGTATCGGCGATAGGAGACTGTACGCTTTCGCCATACCCGTTCACAGTGGTAACGGTATATTCATAGACTGTAAACGAACCGGCATCAAGAGTCGGATTGTCTAACTTACCGGGGAATCGGCATGCTTTGATGACTCCGGCAGCTTCCATATCTGTATACTGATTGGCTTTACCTTCAAATATAAGTGTGAAATCTTTGTCACCGGCCTTTCTCCGGTATATACGATATTTCTGTGCACCTAATACTTTTCCCCATGATAAGTCTACCTTCCCCTTGTCTAAATTCAGGTGCAGACCTTCCGGGTAATGTGGTGCTTGGTTAGTGGTATAAACCGGATACTCTTGGGCAAAGACGGCCGTATGCTTTCCGTTTACAGACAGAGCCCGTACATGTATCTTTCCGGCAGGTTGCGGAGCCAGTTTGTATACTGACCGGGTGGTTGTGCCTACCTCCGTCCATGTTTGCCCATTGTCTCGTGATGTTTCTATTTTTACCTTTTTGGCTGATGCAGGTATATCCAGATAAATAAGTGTACCGTTAGGAGTATATTCTGTGTCGATAATATCGGTTGGCATTGGAGTAACTTCACGTGCATACTCTATGTGATGCTCTCCTACGGGCAAAGAGATATTGCTTGTTCCCTGTTGTGCGATACCGTCGATATATAATTTTCCGCCGGACATTCCTTTTAGAGTTAATCTGGCTTTTCCATCACTCTTATAGCGTCCTTTGCAACTGTTGGCGTTTGTGCGGGTCATGGCAATTGCCGTACCGGCGTCCGACAATTCGATCGAAAAACCGTCGGCAGAAAGGAGTGTACCCTTCATTAAAGCAAGTTGCAAGGTTCCATTATCCATCCGGCGGATTACTCCGGCCTCTCCGGTGAATGATTCTTTTTCTGACTGATGGCTTATTCCTGTTCCATCACGGAAGATAACATCAGTACTGTGAGGAGCTTTGATGTACAATATATTAGATGGTTCATTTTGGGATTTGGGTACAAAATCGTAAATGCTTGTATGGGCCAGCAAAGCCGGGTTCACAACTTTCCCATGTAGAACGTTGATATCTCCTTTCTTGTGTGAAACCAATGTCAGCAGCGAACCGTCCGCATCCCGGTAGAAACCTTTGGAATGATTGGTTTCTCCTTTGGTCCAATGATCCGGGCGTGCTTTTTTGCCAAAGAAAACGATTTGCGGAAATTCATCTTCTTTCTGAACGAACCAAGAGAAACGGGCACCTGCTCTCCAATTCGTTCCGGTCTGATCGTAGAGTAGGAAGTAATCTGTACCTACCAGCAGGATGCTGCGTGATAAATATTCCGGCCAGGCAAAACTGTCTTCTCCTTTAGCGGAACGGAGTTCTGCCAGCTGCACTATATCCAGGTCATAAAGTGGAGCCACAAGTTCGTTCATTCCGATGTTACAGAAAGCCCCGTTTTTCATTACTCCGAAGTTAGTGATGCCATCCAGATTATTTTGTACATGGTCACCTACCACTTCGTTTTCATGCCCCGTATATATTTTACCTTTTGCATAGAAGTAAAGTCCGCCGGAGTTACCTTGTCCCTGATGTCCCCAACGATAGTTAGGGCCTTTATCCACCTGGTTTAAGTGAATGGACAATTCTTCGTCTGTGTCTACTCCTGCACGCAGAACAATGCCGTGTCCGGTATATTTCGTACTTCTTAAATGCGGATTGGTTCCCATGTTATGGGAAGGGTATTGTTTCTGATGGACATTCCCCCAATTGGTGTGTGTATCTTTGGTTTCAACACCCGGCCCCATCTTGCCGTTCCAATATAGATTTTCAGCTAAGAGCGGATCGTAGTATTGCATCCAGTCGGCCAACTGGTAAACGGAGCAGTAGCGTGGAACAATCCGTCCCCCTCCGTGAGCACCATGGGGCGGATAACTTCTTTCCATCTTTTCTTTGTATTGAATGGGAGCGGTCATCATGTCCAGCATCCAGTGTCCCCGTTGTACCATGTATTTTCCGGCAAAACGGTTTTTGCCATCGAACTCTTTCAGTGCGATATTGGTAGCTGAGGTGGGACGTAAGAAAGCCCAATTATAGATACCCAGGCTTTCTACCCAACGTCCTCCTTTGGATTCGAAGGCTTTTACTTCAGGACGTGTATAGAAGATACCGTATATTTCCAGTGTTTTTTCAAAGAAATCCGCCCATTCTTTGGCCATCGGGTGTTCGGGGTAGAGGAAAGACATCTGCCCCGGTACTGCCCAGCCGTCTGCTGCCATATTAGCGGTTCCCGCTAATGAAGTGCGGATGGTATTCATCGCTTCCAGTGTATTGATGTAAGCGGATATGAGCATCAGGCCGTCTACGGTCTGCTTTTGTTCCGTGGTCAGTTGTTTGTAAAGTGCCAGGTAATCTTCTATCCAGCTGCCGAAAAGCGGGCGGTGAGAAATGGAATGAATGCCGGGAAATCCATTTAAGCCTGTCATATAATAAGCCATTGGAGAGGTTATTATCTGCTGATAGAATTGTTCGGCAGTGGGTGAACCTGTTTTCCCTGTAAAAGGAGTATCCGGATGTTTTGCATGTGCCGGATACTCCAGAATCCAATCTTTCACCTTATTTAAATTTAATAGCGCATACTGACGGTGTAATAGCATAGCGTAGCGGAAGCCCATCTCATCCGAATGGTCTGCACCACCCTTGACTGCTATTTCGTCAATGCTTTTATTGAATTTGTCAACTATACCCTGTTTCTTTTCAATTGTATATAAAGTTATGGCCGTGGACCGGCTGCCGGAATGGAGCGGATACTTGAAATATAATTTCTGACCTGCATAACGGAAATATACAGATAGATCCGGAGTGGGCTGCCAGATTCCGTATTGCTGATCATCCCAGCGATTATGGTCATATACAAATACGCCTAATTCTCTGGCTGCATCCTGAGTTTCCCAGAAAGAGATTGCCGGAACCTGTTCGCGTGTTGAATTTCCTCCGAAGGGTAAGAGGCGATACAACATTTGCTTATCGGGCTCTTCTATCCAGCCCATTCCTGTCCAGTGCGGATCTTCCTGGCTCCAGTTGGTGTATATGGGTTGGTCGATGGGCAAACCTCCGTCTACTGATACTTCCTTTTGCCTGTCCCAGTTGCCATAACGGCGCGTAGGATGGAAGTTATCCCATTCCATATCTATAAACACCTCATCCTGGTTTGATATATTCTCCATTTGTTCGTCGAGGATGACGAAGGGATAACCTTGTATGACTTTTACCTTGGCATAATAAGAAGCCTGGTTATCTAATATATAATGTATTCCACATTCTATAAACAAGTCGCCTGATTCTAAAACGGATGTTTTTATCTCTTTTACGGTGCGCTGCCCGGTGTGTAGCTTGTTATTGCCTATCTTTTGATGATCGTTCAATATGGAGATTATGGGAGCGGGAATTGTGTGCCCCGGATTGATTCCTCCGGCAGGTATTTCCACACCGAAGTTTCCGTCACTGATCAGCCAGGTTGACGCCTGTTTCTGAAGTGTAACAGGTGAACTTTGCCGGGAGACATTGTTTTTCCGAAGATACAATGTATAGTTGAATTCCCCTCCGCTTGGTAGCTCTGCGAAGAAGTTTATAACGGCAGATTTCAGTTTCCCGTTTTCAATGACTTTGTCTGATAATTGGAATGGAACAGAACGGCTCTGCTTATTATCGGAAAGGCTCAGTTCCGATTCGGACTGTATTCCTTCCGGAAAGTAAACCGGATAGCTTAAAAGAGTACGGGGCCAGTCATATATAGACAGGTTTATACAATCTTTCCGGGAGAAATTCAGCGGTTTCTCCCTAGATACGATGGCCTGTTGTGCAAAGCCTGTATTTGCAAAAAATAGTATTAGTAATAATGCAATCACGTGGTTTCTCATGGTCATAAACTTTACCTGATTTTTTTGCAAACTTAGGCGAAAAGCCTTTGACAGACTATGAAAATAGTGTCAAAGACTTGTATTTTAGACCTGCGACCGATTATTTACCAATATTCTTGATATATTCGGTAGGAGTTTGATTGAATACAGATTTAAAAACCTTACTAAAGTAAGCCGGATCGGAAAAGCCCACTTCATAGGCAACCTCTGCAATGGTCATGCCTCCGGACTGGAATTTTTCCACAGCCATTTTCATCCGGATATTTAGGATCAGTTTGTTGGGTGATAAATCGGATATCGCTTTAATTTTCCGGAAGAATTGTGTACGGCTCATACCTAATTTATTATATAGAACTTCCATGGATAATTCCGGATCCTGTGCATTTTCTGTAATTAATTCTACCAGTTTTTGCATGAATGGGTCCTCTACTGTGATTTCCTCTACAGGAACTTCCGTCCTCTCTAACTTCTGGCAGAACAAGTCTCTCAGTTTTTCTCTGTTTTTGATGAGGCTTTCTATTTTAGCCAGTAGTATTTGCGCATTGAATGGCTTTAATATATAGTCATCAGCTAAAGCCTGATATCCATCTTTTACATGCTCTTCCAGGCTTTTTGCTGTTAGCAGGACTACCGGAATATGAGCTAAAGCCATGTCATTTTTTATAGCCCGGCAGAGCTCCAATCCGTCCATTACGGGCATCATGATGTCGCTGATAATCAGATCGGGCATCTGCTCTCTGGCTATATGTATGGCGCTTTTCCCTTCAGGAGCTTCCTGCACATTGTAGGTCTTGGATAGTTTGGAAACAATGTATTGGCGCATGTCCTCGTCATCTTCCACTACCAGAATCCGCAGGCGATTATCAGAATCTTCGGGTATTTGCTGGTGATATTCCGGATCTACGGACAATACACTGTTCTTTTCTACTTTCAATGTATGGGTAATTGCCTGGTCAGTATAGATTACATTGGAATTGGCGTAGTGTTCCTTTCCCAGTTGCAGGCGTATAAAGAACGTCGTTCCTTGTCCGGGCGTACTTTCCAGCCATATCTTGCCGAAATGCAGTTTAACCACGTATTGCACCAGATTAAGTCCGATGCCACTGCCGAACATTCCACCTTTGTTGCCGTTTCCTATCTGAAAGAAAGGATCGAAAACCTTGCTTTGATTCTCAGGAGATATACCTTCCCCGAAGTCTTTCACGGAAAGAACAACGCTGTTTTCCTCCATATTGGATTCTAACTGGATCTTTCCACCTCTGGAAGAGTGTTTTATTGCATTCGAGAGCAGATTAAACATTACTTTACTCATCAGGTCTACATCTACCCACAAATTGTTGCCATAATAGTTGTTGGAGTACGAAATGGTAAGTTCATGCTTGTTCAGCAATTCGGAGAAACTATCAATCTGTTCGGTAATGAATACAGGTACATTCAGGCTGCTTAGTTTCAGTTGCATGGCTCCATGTTCTAATTTGCGGAAATCCATCAATTGGTTCACCAGAAGTAGCAGGCGGTTTGCGTTCTTTTGTATCTGTTTCATCGGATATTTTAAACCCGAAGGAAGCTGTTCATCATTGATGATATCGTCCACCGGACCGGTTATCAATGTGAGCGGTGTCCGGAGTTCGTGAGAGAAATTAGTGAATAATTCAATCCTCATCTGGTAGTTCTTCTCGATATTCTCTTTTTCTATCTGTTCGATTTGGCGTTTGTACTTGGCTGTTTTCTTTTCATAAAAATAGCGTGCTAATACTGCCAGAAAGACGATGATGAATAAGATGTAGAGGGTCTTTGCCCACCAGGTGGCCCAGAATGCAGGATGTACTGATATGATAATGGTTGTTTCTATTGTGCTCCAGATTCCTTCGTTATTGCATGCCTTGATACTGAAAATATATTTACCTGCCGGGAGATTGGAGTATATTACTTCATTATTTTCAATGTAATGCCACTCTTTATCCAGCCCTTTTAACTGATAAGCATATTTGTATCCCTTGGGAGAGATAAAGTCGAGCGCAGAGTATTTGATTCGTATGGATGAGTTATCATACGGCAGATCAACCTTGTTTCCTTCATTGAAGTTATTGATTTCAATATGGCCGGGTGCATTTTTAGAATTTAGTGATTCCACCAGGGATATCTGTACCAAAGGTGCTGTCTCTCTGTCATGAGACAAACGTGTCGGGTCCAGTTCCGCCAGTCCGTTGTTACCACCTATATAGATGTGTCCGTTACTGGCTTGCAACAGTGACTTGTGCGAAACTTCATTCAAAGGAAAGCCGTTGCCACGGGTAAAATTAACGATGATCCCATCCGGCTTGATCTGTGACAATCCGTTGATGGCAGATACCCATATATCCTTGCTGGTACGATCTTCCAGAATGGCACAGATAGAATTGTGTACTAATCCGTTATCTTTGTTATAATGGTGTATTTCCTGTTTTTCCAGATTACATTTATACAATCCGTTGTCATAAGTGCCGATCCAGATGTTTTTGGCATGGTCCTCATAGAGCACACTTATATTCTTGTC
This sequence comes from Bacteroides sp. 14(A), assembly GCF_000526555.1. Taxonomy (NCBI): domain Bacteria; kingdom Pseudomonadati; phylum Bacteroidota; class Bacteroidia; order Bacteroidales; family Bacteroidaceae; genus Bacteroides; species Bacteroides sp. 14(A). Next base: position 958,297 of record NZ_JAGH01000001.1, read on the forward strand.
ATTCAGTTCCTCGAAGGTGGTCCGTTCACCTTTAAAGTAGTGTTCGGGATTTTCAGGTTGATGCCTGAATATCCATAAACCATTGGTACGAACTCCCACTATCATGTCATCTCCATGTCGCAGAATATCTTGTGTCAACATATACCGGGTAGTGGCATTATAATTGGTCGATAGATTCCGGTCCAGCTTTTGCGTTTTCTCATCCCAGTAAGACAGGTCATCTTCTGCTATCCATAAGTGGTTTTCCGCATCTCTTGCCATTGCACGGATTTGTTCTTCACCGCTCATTGAGGCAATCACTTTGGTTATGGAACGGGTTCTCAGATTGAGCGAATAAACTCCCATATTTAAGAAATAGAGGTAGAGCTCGTCTGGTGAATTTCGGTAAACATAGTATAAGTCCGTATCGTGTTTGGGAGAATTACCTCCGGATATATTTACTTCTTCTATATGCTTCGGATTGTTTACATCCATGGCTATAAGCCCCTTGCTATGTCCGATCCATAATTTACCTTGTGATTCGGATAATGAACCTACTACTTGGATTCCGGTGGTCTGCTGAGAGGAGGATGTTAAAGAATGATGAGTAAAAGTAAACAGCTTGGGATGATAATAAATGGCTCCCTGGCTGAAAGTACCTATCCATAATGCTCCTTGATTATCCTTATAGACTGTCATCAGGCGGTCCCTTATAGCAAGGTGTTGATCTACTTTGGTATAAAAGAAAGAGTGCTTAATGTCATAAGCCACCAATCCCCGGTCGGTTGCAAGCAGCAGGGTGGAATCATTATATTCCGTGATGTCATGAATGTAATTGCTTTCTATCGGAACATCCGGATGAACTGTGTATGAAATTGGCCTGATTTCTTCTTCTTTAGGAAAGTATTGGTAGAAATTCTTTAGCTCTTCTCCGAGCCAGATACGTCCTTTACTATCTGTAAATCCTTTCATTAAGGAGAAACGTTTTTCATTTTTGTGTAAAATCTTGTAGCGTTCAGTCCTTACGTCATAAAGTGCCAGCCCCTGATTCACCACATCCAGCAACAGAGCATACGGGCTCGCGGCAGCCATCATGTGAATATAGGTATCACGCATATCTTTCACATATGAACACGTTCCGTTGCTTTTGAAAACATATAATCCTTGTTTGGTAGCTACCCAGATATTTTTTTTAGGATCTTCGTGCAGGCCTACAACCACGGACGAGGGAAATTCTTTTCCTGTATACCGCTCCTGTAAATCGATAAACTTTTCCTGCATGGGGTCGAAGAGAACGATTCCACTGAAGGTACCGATCCAGAAGAGGCCGTCCGATAGTTGCGTGATACTCACAATATCGTTAGGCTGCTTGACTTCTTTGCTGGGCAGGTGATAATAGTTCTTTATCTCGTAACCGTCCAACCGGTTCAAACCGTTTTTGGTACCGATCCAAATATAACCTTTATCGTCCTGGCAGATAGCTTTTACAGTGCTGTTTGATAATCCATCCTTTACAGAGTAGCTATTCAGCGTAATGTTCTGTGCCGATGCGCTAATATACCCTAATGAGAGTATGAACAAGATAAATAGATGCTTTGCGATATTCTGCATTATCTTCGGAAACATAAAATTCAAGTTATAAATTGAGCCCCTAAAGATAATGCAAAATATGCAATTCATGCAAGCGTCAACGCTTTTTATATGGCTATTTACGGAATACATTCCAACTCCCCTTCATGTTTATTTGAACGGTGATTTCTTCCTTGTTGTTTTTTATTTGAACGGTGCTGCATCCATCCTGGGTCCGTGCGGATAAAGACTGTGCGATATCAGCGGCCTTTTCCTTTATGCTGTAGGGCACGATTACAGTAACAAATGTCAAAGGCTCGAATGGAGTGACACACTGCTTGGAGAAGACTGTGGTGGGTTGTATCGTATATTCTTGTTTCTGAAATCCGTAACTGCGGTCGGGCTGCTTTTCAAAATAGACCAGTAATTGCCTTTTCTCTATTTCATTACCGGATGCGTCTTTCCACGGTTGACCTGCGTTTGGAGTGTCCCTGTATATTTTCTTCCCTCCGTGAGTACTGAACCAGTTTTCACCCCGTTCATCCATTTGATATAACTGCCAGATACTGCCTGCCGTGTATCCTTCGGTATCTTCACCGGGAATCAGATGATCCTGTAATATCAGGATACCTTCGGCTGTCAATACCATGCGTCGTTGCAGAGTAGAACCATCGACACAGTGATTGTCCAGAATCACTTCACCGTATGAGTCTTTACCTTTATTTACAACTTTGGCTGTCCGCACGATATTGGGATTGAACAGCACGCCCACTTCTTCATGTACATAGTCTTCCACTGGTTTTTCTGATCTTGTTGTAGGCTCTAATCTTGAAACTCATGGGAGATTTGATTCTGTCATCAGTCGTGTAATGTTTCCAATCGCAACCAATGTACCGGTAATCATTCAAACTGAAATCTGCCGCCACTTTCAGATTAATAAAATGAATACTGTTATCTTTCAAAGTAATACGTATTATCTTTCCGCCTTTCTCATTGTCTGCAAGCTCTACGCCGTTTCCCCATGCATCCAATGTGTTGCAATCATGCAGAATCTTTTCTCCGGCCTTGCCTCGTAGCCGAACCTTATCAATGCAGATCACTTCGCCCGGCTGTCCATTCTGAAAGCGGAAAGTGATGCTTTGAAATCCCCTCATTTGCGGATCACTTTCTGATATATGTGTGGATGAGCTGAAGTCAATCCAGTCTGTAAACCAACGGTTGGTCAGCCAGCGATTGGAGCCTTCACCGAATGGGAAACCATTGCTTTCTTCTTTCATCAGGATCACGGTGTTGCCATGACGCATATCCGTAGCATGACGTTGTACGCCGTGAAAGTGCGGGCAACAGTCGGTTTCAAAATAATTGATGGTTCCGCGCAGATTCGGATGTTTGTGAGAACCTTCAGCATAAAGATCACTCATGACAAAAGGAGTACCCGGAACGTGTGAAGCTGTTAGCAATAGCTGGTCCGGTATACCACTTTGTCCTTCCCGGTTAGTGCGTGTTGTCACCATGGCACCCCAATCCGGGGTAGAAGTCTTTGGAATGAATGGCGGTAACAGGGCTATTTCCGCAATCGAAGCCCATTCGCAGGCATCCCGTAGAAACCAGCCTCGTTTAGTGTATTTTTCGGGTAAATTGGGAAGTCCTGTTTTATATAATTTGCGGGCAGCTTCCTGATAGCTTGCATTACCTGTCAGGCGAGCCATCTTTTCAAAGACTACGATCCATTCAAAATAGGCAAAGAAGAAGTCATCTCCATATTCCGGCATGTAACCGCTGGGAGCCTGTTGGTGAAGATAGCGTGAAAACCATTGTTCTATTTCGGGAGTCTGTAGCAATTCGGTCCGTCCGCTTTCCTGTGCGATGGTGATAATGTCGTTTAAGTGGATGGCTGAATATAAAGTAGCGGTCTCGTCCACATCCTTATTGGCATACCAGAAATTCCACATCGTATCTGTATAGGCTTTCCACAGGTTTGCATTGGGAGCATCCGGAAAAAGGTTATACATTCTGGTAAAGCCTAAAGCACGTTCCTGTCCCTGATTATGATCGGTAATGAAATGCGGTTCGAAGTGCAGGTCGGCAAAACGAATCACAATTCTCCGGGCTTCGTTTCCTTTCAGGCGTCCTTCTTTTTTAAGTAATTTGTAGGTGGCTGCCACGTTGCGGGTAGAGAAGAAATCATCCCGTCCCCGCATCAACTGTTCGTCCTTTTCCCAGGCAGTGACGGCACACCTGAAAATCTCTTCGGACATATCCAGAAATCGTTTCTGTCCGGTGGCTTCATAGAAAGTACCGGCGGCGGTCATCAGGTGGGTGGTCCAACGGACATTGCGGTTTTGAATTTCCTTTCGGATGCGTTCTTTACTATATGGGTGGGTCTGGTTGTCAAAGGCTTCGACGGCTATGGACAACGGATCTTTGTCTATCACGGGATGCAGGTTTCCATACACCGAAACAATTCCCCAAAGGCAAAGAAAAATGGAGGCAGACAATTTCTGTATCATACTGGATTTCTTTTGATAGGGTTTATTATAAGAGAGTGGGCAAACCGGATTTTCCGGCTTGCCCAACATACGTATACTCCCTTTGTTCTATGACAGAATTTTAATATTCGGGATTTTGCCACATGATTGTTCCGTCACCATAGGCATTGATTTCAGATTGTGGAATCGGTGCCAGCAGATTACGTTTTTCCATTGCATACATTGGTGTTTGGGTAGCTGTGTTGAAGCCTTCGTTTTTGAGAGAGAAGTGTTTCTTCATTGCTTCTTCGGCAAGTCCCCAACGAATCAGGTCGGGCCAACGAAGTCCTTCGTAACAGAACTCGATAAAACGTTCGTGAACGATGTAATCGAATGTAGCTTGCTTGCTGTTCAGTCTGGTAGCATCGATGGCTTCCAGTCCGGCTCTTTTGCGCACTTCGTTAATGATGGATAAGATTGTAGTGATATTCTCTGCATAGCCCACTTCATTCAGAGCTTCGGCATACATCAGCTTGACATCCGTGTAACGCAGAATAGAGATATTATTACCCCATTCGTCATAAGAACCGGGTTTCGTCTGCGTTGCCTTCAGAAACTTACGGGCTGTGTAAGTGTCAGCATGCTGGTAATCTTTATCGTAATAAAGGTTGTTCACCATGGTAGCGGCCCGGCGGATATCGCCTTCTTCATAAACCCCTTCACCCCAGATGGACTCGGAAACTTGAGCGGTACCGGAAGGACCTTTGAACGTAACATTATGTAGGAACGGAGCATCCTTTTCAAGATTGATACTGGAAGCGAGTAGCATACTGTTGAACGTTTGGCTGATACCCAAAGCTTTACCGGTGGAACCGCCCATGTATTGTACTTCCCAGACACGTTCGGATGTGTTGTCGAATTTATCATCGAAACAATCTTCATAGTTGTCGGCCATTTTATATAAAGCGGGTTCTTTGGCAATTATCAGCTCCAACCACTCTACTGCCTTTGCAGGATTATGCATATACAGGTAAGTACGTCCCAGCATACCGGCCATTGCATATTTGGTAATACGTCCCACTTCTGTGCCGCTTCTTTTTTCGGGAAGCAGGTCATAAGCCAGTTCGAAGTCCTTGATTGCTTGTTGGTAAGTCTCTTCCTGTGAAGAACGTTTCACTTTACGCAATTCGGCCAATGAAAGATCCGTAGTGATGAGCGGAGAACCTCCCCAGCACCAGGCGAATTGCAGATAGGCCAGTCCGCGCATGGCATAAGCCTCGCCTTTGATATGATTTTTCTGATCTTCATCAGAGAAGACTACCCGGTCGATGTTGTCCAATATCTTATTGCTGCGTGATACCAGTACCCAGAGCGATTTCCATGCGGTTTCCCAGGTTTTTTCGGTAGAAGTATCCGTGAAGCGGGTGATGTTATTGTTCATGTTTTTAATAGCGTCTTCCCTCAATACGATTGCTTCCAGATAGTTACGATTATAGACAGTCTGTAATTGTGAGTAAACTCCGGCAATGGAGGCTTCACAATCAGCAGGAGTCTTGTATAAGCTCTGGTCTGTGTAAATAGACGGTTGGTTGACGTCCAGATAGCTGTCGCAGGAGGATAGACCCCACAAGCAACATACGGCTACTATTTTAGTTATTATTTTCATGATCGTTACTGATTAAAAGGTTACGTTTACACCAAATATATATTTTCTTGACAACGGATAAGTATTGTAATCTGCACCTCTGAGCATCGGATTGGTACTGTAGCTATTGGTATCCGGGTTGCCGACATAATCGGTAAAGGTATGCAGGTTTTCTACTGTTCCGTAAATTTTGGCTGCTTTGATTCCCAAGGCATTCAGCCATTTCTTGGGCATATTGTAGGCCAGGCTGACATTTTGGATGCGTAAGAAAGTTGCGTCAAAGATTTCCAAATCTGTTCTGTGCAATTGTCCGTCCTGCTCGGAGTTGTCACCCAAACCGTAAGGAGTCGGTGTTTTTCCATCCCATGACATATCTACACCCAGTTCAGTAGGAATGGGGTTACCGTTCGGATAATCTTCTTTGTAGCAGTGCAACCATCTTCTCAGTGTGTTGTTGGCACCATATTTACCGCCGGTATCCAGGTTACGGGCACCAATCCAAAGTACATTACCTCCAATCTGTCCGCGCAGGAATATGCTCAACTCGAAGTCCTTATAAGTAAATCTGTTAGTGAAACCGAACATCACGTCAGGTTCGTTTGAACCGTAAGCTACTCTGTCGTCATTGTCGATAGAACCACTTCCGTCAACGTCTACGTATTTCACGTTACCGGGTCTCTGCTTCTTACCTTTTACGGTAGGAACCAATGGCTTGTTAGGATTATAACGTCCGTCAGCACCTACTTCGAAGTCGGCTTCTGTCAGCAGACCGTCTGTGAGGTAAGTATAGAATTGAGAAATAGGACCTCCTACTTTCGTGATGAACTGTGCATTCCATGCATCAGTGATGATTTCATCGTTTCCACCTAAATCCAGTACCTTATTCTTGTTTCCGGAAAGGTTCAGTGTGCTCGACCATTTGAATGATCTTGTATTAATATTGGTTGTTGTCAGGTCAATTTCCCAACCACGGTTCTCAATAGAAGCCAGATTTGTGCGCATACTGTTGAAGCCGGTAGCAGCGGGGAGTTGCAAATTATACAGCAAGTCGTCCGTGCGGTTGATGTAATAGTCTACGTTCAACTGTATGCGGTTTTTGAACAGGGAGAGGTCGAAACCGAAGTCGAATGCTTTGGTCGTTTCCCATTTCAAATCCGAGTTGGCATAGTTAGTCGGGTAGATGGCTATTTGTGAAGTATTTCCGTAAGCGACATTTCCGGTAGTGAAGGTAGAAACATAGTCACTGTAGCCGATACGGTCGTTACCGGACATACCCCAGGAAGCACGGAGCTTTAACAGGGAGATGAATTCTATGTCTTTCATGAATTCTTCACTGTTGATTTTCCATCCGGCAGATACGGAGGGGAAAGTAGCCCAGCGATTGGAAGGACCGAAACGGGAAGAACCGTCACGACGCATAGATGCAGATACTAAGTATTTATCATCATAGTTGTAGCTTAAACGTCCGAAAAGAGAAGCCGTACGAACAATATTCTTCAGGGTGCTGGCCTGACTCGGAGTGGCTCCCTGGTTCAAGGTAGGAACGTTATCCAGCGGGAAGTCGGTAGCTTTCATATCGGCAGTATAGATGCTGCGGTTTTCTATACTTTGTCCTAACAATACATTCATCTGATGTTTCTTCCAGAGAGTAAAGTCATAGCTCAATGTATTTTGCCATCCGGTGCGACTGCCGGAGATCACTTTGCTTGAAGCAGTAGCGCTCTTTACGGACATTTTCTGTACGTCGAGCGGGAGGAAATATTCATCGATGCGGTTTTCAGAACTATAGTTGAACATAGACTTGAAAGTCAGTCCTTTGATGATATTCGCTTCTACCCATGATGCAACGTCGAAATTCTTGATATTTCTGCTATCGGTAACCTGTCTGAGGCGTTCGTATGGGTTAACGTCATCCTTTCTGAATTTGCTGAAACCCAGCGAGCGGGTACCTTCGTTGATGCCGATAGTAGGAATCATGGTCAGGGCAGTCATGATGACTTTATCCTTACCCTCAGACTCACCTCTGTCCTGTGAAGAAATGGTAGGAGCAAAGTTCACACCGGCCTTGATGTGTTTGTTAATGTTCATTGAGGCGTTGATACGGAAGTTGAAACGTTCGTATCCGGTATGTTTTACGATACCTTCCTGGTTCAAGTATCCGGCAGAAGCATAGATAGAATATCTGTCGCCTTTGCTGGAAACCGATACCTGGTGACTGTGGGTGAAAGCTGTCTGGAGAATGGCGTCAACCCAATCAGTCTGAGGAAGATCGGAACGCAATGTCCAGTCGGCTGTGTCGGAATTAGGGTTCAGCAGCCAGTCCGGGTTCACGCGGTCACCGCTCGGACGGTCTTTATTGGGGGTATCCAGTGTGTTATTGCCGTCTTTTTGCAGCCACATCGCATTTTTCAGATACAGGTTGTATGCCATCCATTCTTTAGGAGACATCATTTCGGGCAGGCCTACGGCGTTCTGGAAACCTAAGTATGATTCCCATTTAACGACAGGAGCACCTTTTTGAGCCTGTTTGGTCTCAATCAGGATTACACCGGCAGAACCGCGTGCACCATAGATAGAAGTGGCTGCCGCATCTTTCAATACTTGGATAGACGCTACATCGGACGGATTCACATTGCTCATATTTTCGGTGATGACTCCATCCACTACAATGAGGGGATTGGAAGAACCGTTGATGGAGCTGACACCACGTACGGTAATTTGCATTTCTTCACCCGGAATACCACTGCTGGTCTGGGTTTGCACACCGGCCAGCTGACCGGAGAGGGCATCACTCAGATTGGTGACCGGACGTCCTTCAATGGCTTCGGAGGTCATCTTGGATACGGAAGTCGTCAGATTGCTTTTCTTCACGGAGCCGTAACCCACTACCACTACTTCATCCAATGACTGAGAATCTTCTTCTAATGTAACTTTCAGGTTTGTACTTCCGTTGAGAGCTACTGTTTTGTCTTTGTAGCCAATGAAAGAGACGGTTACTGTGGCCTTGTTGCTTTTCACATTTAAGGTAAAGTTTCCGTCGATGTCGCTGATCGTGCCGTTTCCCGGTACACCTTTTTCTACGATGTTAGCACCGATAATGGCTTCACCCGACGGGTCTGTTACAACGCCGGTAACTTTTACTTGTGCCCAAGTAAAACTACAGAAGCATAGAAGGAGTAAAGTCACCCAAAGTCGGGATTTTCCTTCCACACGTTTTGAGAGTGTGATTCTGTTTTCCATAAATTAAATTTTTTAGATACTATTAATTTCTTTAAATATGCATAAAGCAAGTTTGTTTTTCATTCGCAAAAGTAGCCGATGGGGTGGGAAGGGATATGGAAAATCGTTTCAAAACCTATAAAAAAGGTCTCAAACGACTGTTTTTCCCAACTTTGGTACGTTATTCCAATTTCCAGGTTTTTGTACCTTCCGGGGTGTGGAACAGAAGAACGTTACTATTGGCTTTTTGCTCCATATATTTGCTTTGAGATATGTATTCGGTATTCAGTTTTACAGGATTTCCGTTCAGTTTATACTGTCCGCTATAGGCTGTTTCGGGGGAAAAGAATGTCAGTTCCAGTGTGTTTCCCTGTAGGTTGGTATATGAAATTCCCGGAGTTTCACTCGTTTCATAGTCGCCGGAACAGTTAAACTTTACCTTTTCGCGGATATCGTTGGCAAAATTCTCCAGTTCAGCTTTCATATCTCCCCGGGCATCTTTGTATTGTTCGGTGATTTCAGTCGTTTCCAGTACCCAGGAGCCTCTGCGACGCTTTTTGTCTTTCAGGATGAGAACATCGTGTGCTTTTATATCATATTTGCCGCCGGAAACCTCAAAAGTCCATTCTTCCGGAGTGGCAAAAGCGAACATCATGGAACCGGTGTGACATAATATCCATTGCAACCCGTTGATTTTCTTCACCATTCTCTTTTTTATGCCCTTGCGGCTGAATGGTACGTACATCTGATAGAAATGGGGGATATTCATATAGTTCTCTGCTACATTATATACGCCAATGGCACTTTTTTCGTATCCGAAGACACGGTGATAAGGATTCTCCCCATACCCCAGCTTGTTGGAGTGTGTCTGATAAATCTGAGGGCGTTCGGGGTTATCATGGCACACACTGAACACGGATGCTTCCGAATTATCCGATTGCCAGACAAGGTGTATGTTCTTAGTCTCTTTAAATGCGTAGGTGTATTGGAAATCTTTCAGTTTTTCAGGAAAAGCTTCTACTGTCTGGGTGGATAAACCGTAATTCGGACTTTGATAAGTGTAGCGGCAATAGTAATGCTTGCTGTCTATCCGTAAAGCTTTGAAATCATAAGGATAGCTTTTCGAGTTGTTCAGAGCTTGCAGAAAAGGGAGTGGTTTTACAGTGCGTTCGTAGGCCAGCCAGAAGTTGAAACAGCCGAAATTGTCTCTGTTTGCAGCTTCACGGAGGATGATACGTTCATCGGGGCTACCGTAGAATAGCCAGGTTAGCTGAACGATCTGTACACCGGTGCTCAAATTACCCGTATATAAATTCTTCCAACCTTTGCAACGGGGAGGATTGGCACAATACAGGCCTTGATTCCAGGGTAACAGTAATTGTGCTATGATATGGTGGTAAGCTGCTAAAGCGCTTTTACGTATCTCCTCGTTTTTAGAGAATTCGGCAAGCATCCTGATATATTGAAGATTAGTTCCCAGATAGGTAAAAGCATCCGCTTCAGGACAGTTATGGGTGATGAATTGCTTTAATGTATGTACGATCCTGTCATGCAGGAATTCTTTTAGCTGGACGGAGGTTTTGCCGTCGGCATCTGTAAAGTCGGGCCATTCTTCGGCGCAGAGCAATCCGCTGGTCTGATGCATGAGTTTCATGTTCAGCGTACCGTTATCTCTGGTATATTTGCCTATTTTCATGAAGGCTTTAATCTTTTCTCGCAGTGAGTCCGGCATTTTTTCTTTGGTGAGCATGTAGCCGTGCATGGTGGCATGGGCAAAGAAATCCATATCTGAGCCGGAGTTATAGAACGCTTCCACATGGTCCAGTTGATATTGATACATTTCGGTTAGTTTTTCTATGGCTTTTTCCTTTTCACAGTCACGCCATAAGCGGGCGAAGTAGAAAGGCGACACATATTTTATGTTACCGTTGTCTACCGGTTGGGTCTGTAACATCTGGTCGATGAGTGAATGACCGCGTTCTTCATAAGTAGAACCGTGCATATAGGCTGTCTGGGCATTTACGGCACTTGCAAAAAGAAGTCCGGCCAACAGAAAAATAAAGTGGTGATAAGATAGAGTTTTCATGTATTTCCGTATTTGAGGGACAAATGTAAGCGCGAATCTTTTCCGGAGGTATGAAAATCGTATTCTATTTTAGTAAAATCATCTCTGAACCGGGACTTTAACACTCTCCGGCGGGCTTCATGGGTATTCATTTACTTCTGCAATAGTTTTGTTCCCTCTTGCTATAATTTTGTTTGCTCTTTTAATAGTTGATTTTTTAGTGGGATAGATGATAGGGGGATGATATTGTATCCATATTCGTTTATTGTAACATCGTTTTACTGTTGCGCAGGGTTCACAGGGGTCAAGGTTCACTATGAACCCTATCTGTCAGTATGAAATTTTTGAAATTTTTATTAATCATCAGATAGTGAGTGTGTTAATTGCTTTTTGATTTTGTGGATAATATGTGTTTTTGGGGGTGTAGGTTCACTCCCATTTATTATGTAATGTACGAAAATAATACTGTATTGCAAATGTTCTGACTATACTCTGTCGGGATACGAAGATGAATGGGTGCGAAGATGGTCTATAAATAGTTCTTATTATATTACAAAAATAGCTTTTTCCCCATATGAATACGTGACACGTAGGGTTCATAGTGAACCTTGAACCCAAATGAACCCGAATGAACCCCATTTTTTTTTATTATTGTATTTGATTGAAATTTATTTGCTTGATATATAGTGTATTAGTTGTTTTGCATAACTTCTTGTATAATCAAATCGGTGATATCTATTGAACCATAATAGCCGAAATTAGCATGATATACCTCTTGAAGAAATAACACTACAAATAATCTATTTCTCGTCTTCTTTTGTTTGCTTGCGGGAAAATGAGTACCTTTGCGCCCTGAAAATAAAGAAATAGGTATGACAGGACAAAAGGCACCCACAGCGTTGGGAACAGAAAAGATTGGAAAACTACTGATGCAATATGCAGTGCCGGCAATTATCGCCATGACGGCATCTTCCTTATATAATATGGTGGACAGCATTTTTATCGGTCACGGAGTGGGCACAATGGCTATTTCGGGACTGGCACTTACTTTTCCTCTGATGAATCTTGCAGCAGCGTTCGGTTCGTTGGTGGGAGTGGGCGCTTCTACGCTGGTTTCTGTAAAGTTAGGGCAGAAAGACTATGATACGGCTCAACGGATATTAGGTAATGTGCTTGTTCTGAATATAGTGCTGGGATTAGCATTTACGGTAGTGACGATGATATTTCTCGATCCCATCCTTTACTTCTTCGGCGGTAGTGATGAGACGGTGAAGTACGCCCGCGAATATATGCAGATCATTTTACTTGGCAATGTCGTCACCCACCTTTATCTGGGCTTGAATGCTGTGTTGCGTTCTTCCGGACATCCGCAGAAAGCGATGTATGCCACTATTGCTACGGTTGTTATCAACACGATACTTGACCCTCTATTTATTTATGGCTTCGGTTGGGGTATCCGTGGAGCCGCTATTGCCACTATCATTGCCCAGGTCATTTCATTACTGTGGCAATTCAAGATATTCAGCAATAAAGACGAACTCTTGCACTTTCACCGCGGCATTTTCCGCTTGCGTCGTAAGATTGTGATAGATTCGCTTGCTATCGGTATGTCTCCTTTCCTCATGAATCTGGCGGCATGTTTTATTGTGATTGTTATCAATCAAGGGCTGAAGCGCTATGGAGGAGATTTATCCATCGGTGCATTCGGTATTGTCAATCGACTGGTATTTATATTTGTGATGATTGTGATGGGACTGAATCAAGGTATGCAGCCCATTGCTGGATATAACTTTGGTGCCCAGCAATACGCGCGCGTTTCCCGGGTGTTGAAACTGACAATCATCTTTGCAACAGTTGTCACTACTTCCGGTTTTCTGATGGGAATGCTTATACCTGAGCTGGTAGTTTCTATATTTACTTCTGATGAGGAATTGATAGCAATCTCGGCACGTGGTTTGCGGGTCGTAGTGATGTTTTTCCCTATTATCGGTTTCCAGATGGTGACATCTAATTTCTTCCAGAGTATCGGAATGGCCAGTAAGGCTATTTTCCTTTCTCTTACGCGCCAGATGCTTTTCCTGCTTCCGGCATTGATAATCCTGCCCCGTTTTTTCGGTGCGGCAGGTGTGTGGTATAGTATGCCATTCTCCGATTTACTTGCCAGCCTGGTAGCGCTGGTAATGTTGGTAAGGCAGTTCCGTAAATTCAAGAGAGCGGAAGAATAGGGCGAAAAACGTGTGACTTTTTTTGTTTCTTTCCTATAAATCCTTACTTTTGCTATCAGTAAACCAATATTTAGATTGAAGCTATGAATAAGAAATTCGTTGTGAACATCGGTCGCCAATTGGGAAGCGGCGGAAAGGAGATAGGGGAGAAGTTGGCAGCCCGCTTGGGCATCGATTTCTATGATAAGGAGTTGATAACTCTGGCTTCCAAGGAGAGTGGCCTCTGTCGTGAATTTTTTGAGAAAGCTGATGAGCGTGCTTCGCAGGGAATCATCGGCGGACTTTTCGGTATGCGTTTCCCTTTTGTGGGAGATGGCGCTTTACCTACCCAAAATTGTCTTAGTAATGACGCGCTTTTCAAAGTGCAGAGTGATGTGATCCGTCAGTTGGCCTCTGAGAAGTCCTGTCTTTTTGTAGGCCGTTGTGCCGATTATATTCTCCGGGAGCATCCCCGTTGCGCCAATATTTTTATTTCTGCCTCGCATGAGGCACGTGTTGCCCGTCTTTGCGCTATGCATCACATTTCGGAAGAAGAGGCGGAAAATATGATGAGCAAGGCAGATAAAAAACGTTCGGAGTATTACAATTATTATAGTTACAAGACATGGGGAGCTGCGGCAACTTATCATCTCTGCATTGATTCTTCGGTGCTGGGAATTGAGAAGACAATAGATTTCGTGGAGGAGTTTGTGAAATTGAAGATAAAAATGGATTTTTCATAAAGACATCTTCAATGTATTCTTTAAGTTCTTGAATCTCACACTGAAGTCCTGAAATTCTGTCAATAGATGGATAGGTTAATAATTGGCGTACAACAACAAAAGCACGCATGATTCCTCTATTTATTTCTATAGCTGTTTTGGAGTTCAATACACTACTAAGCATTGCTATGCCGAGCTCACCAAAAGCAAAAGGCGCATATTTTATGTTATAACCTCTACCCTTGTTCAAGGTCGCAATTTGCGACCTTGAAAGTTCTGTTACTTCTTCTTTAGTTAGTTGAAACATGAAATCATCACCTTCAAATCTATCTATATTACGCCGAACAGCTTCTTTTAGCCGTTTTGTTTCAAGACCATACATTTCCGCTAAATCAAAATCCAGCATGACTTTCTGTCCTCTGATTTCGTATATCTTGCTTTGAATTAATTGCAATTCATTCATAATTGATAGCTCTATATAAAAAACACAGAGATAATAGAATCTATAATCTCTGTGTTTTTATTTTTTTTAATTTATATTGTATTACATCATTGTCAGCAATATCATTTGTCCCGCCAGAATACGCAGGAACATTGTCAGCGGATAGACCGTAGAATAGCCTACTGCCGGAGCATCGTTACCGGATGCCTGGTTGGCATACGCTAGTGCAGGAGGGTCGGTATTACTACCTGCAATTAATCCCATTAAAGTGAAATAGTTCACTTTGCAATAAAAGCGGGCAATCATACCGATAATCAGCAAAGGAATTACGGTAATCAGGAAACCATAGCCTACATATGATAGTCCGGAACCTTCTACTACGGTCTGTACAAAGTGTTCACCAGCTTCGATGCCTACACTGGCAAGGAAAAGTACAATACCGATCTCGCGCAGCATCAGATTAGCACTCATGGTTGTATAAGTCACCAGCTTCAATTTATGTCCGAACCGTCCGATAAGAATAGCAACCACCAACGGACCACCGGCCAAACCGAGTTTTACCGGAGTAGGTATACCCGGGAAAGCGATAGGAAGACTACCTAGCAGAATACCCAGGAAAATACCCACGAAAATAGTCACAATGTTCGGTGTATCCAGCCGCTTCAACTGGTTGCCCAATACACCGGCAACCCGTTCTACAGCATCTTGCTGACCCACGACCATAACGCGGTCACCTACCTGCAATATCAGATTCGGATCGGCAAACAAATCCATACCGGAACGGTTGATGCGGGTTACATTCACTCCATACATGCTACGAAAATGCAGGCTACCCAGTTTCTTACCGTTGATTTCGGACTTAGTCACCAATATGCGGCGTGAAACCATTGGCATATCTTGTTTTTCCCAGTCCACTTGAATTTCTTTACCGATAAAAGCGATTACCGCTTCGGCATCTTCCTCGGAGCATACGATGAATACTTGGTCTCCGATATGAAATTCCGTATCTTGGTTGGGGATGCTGACGTGTCCATCGTGGCGTATGCGTGAACATACAAAAGGACGTCCCATAAACTCTTTGATCTGGAGGAGCTTCTTTCCATCGATAGATTCATTGCGAACTTCCAGATGCAACATGTGCGGCATGTGCTTCATATCAGAAGTCTGTGTAGAGAGTTCGTCTTCTTCCTTTTTCAGGTTCACCCGGCAGATGTAGCGGATAGCAATAATAGAACCGATGATACCGACAACACCGAGCGGATAAGCGCAGGCGTATCCCAATGCGATGGGATCACCCGTGTAGTTCAGTTGATTCAATGCTTCCTGTGCGGCACCCAAACCCGGAGTATTGGTGACTGCACCGTAAAGGATACCTACTATCATGGGGAGGTCGATTCCTCCGTCGATGAAGTAAATGCCCAAAGCTACTGCAATATTTAGTACAACTATACCTACTGCAAGCATATTCAGTGTCATGCCTCCTTTCTTAAAGGAAGAGAAGAACGACGGTCCTACTTGCAGACCGATACAGAATACGAACAGAATTAATCCGAATTCGCGGATGAAGTGCAGAATGTGTGTCTCACCCGTAAAGCCGAAATGTCCCATCAGGATACCAGTGAAAAGTACAAATGTGACTCCCAGCGATATCCCGAAAATCTTGATCTTGCCCAAAAGCACGCCGACAGATATTACGAATGCATACAAGCATACGATATGGGCGACGGAGGCAGGGTCCCATAACAAACTCTCTAACCAATCCATAGTTACTTTTGTTTATCTTTTTTATTTGCTTATTAAATTTCGCGCAAAGGTAGGCATTAAAAGGGAGGTAGCAAAGGGTTTCCGGGAGTTTTTCTTTTGAGTACAGGCATGGGCAGAGGATAATTGAGTAGTATGCTTGAATATAAGTTTTTACTCTAAAATGTAAGGTGCACTTTGCAATCATGCATATACATACGGAAATCATGCTTCCAGAATGTCATATCTTCATGCGAATTTTACTTAAAAAACCTTGTGTTATTAAGTTATTGAGTATATTTGCAAGTCCTATTTTAGACAAATAGGCAAGTGAAGAGATTACTCATTATCTTTTTAATTATAAAATAAACTATGGCAGACAGTAAAGAAAAACTCTTCTCAGACTTTGCTCCCACCACCACCGAACAGTGGATGGACAAAGTTACAGCCGACCTGAAAGGCGCTGATTTTGAGAAGAAACTCGTTTGGAAAACAAACGAAGGATTCAAGGTGAAACCTTTCTATCGCATGGAAGACCTCGAAGGACTGAAAACGACGGATGCACTTCCCGGTGAATTCCCTTATCTCAGAGGCACCAAGAAAGACAACAACGAATGGCTGGTACGCCAGGAAATCAAGGTGGAATGCCCGAAGGAAGCTAACACAAAAGCGCTGGATATTCTGAATAAAGGCGTAGATTCACTGGCGTTCCGTGTGAAGGCGAAAGAACTCAATGCCGAATACATCGAGACATTGCTCGAAGGTATCTGCGTTGATTGTGTAGAGTTGAACTTCTACACGTGCCAGGGACATGTAGTGAAACTTGCGGAAATCCTGGTAGCTTACTTCCGGAAGAAAGAATATGACCTGACGAAATTGCAAGGTTCTATCGGCTATGATTTCTTCGACAAGATGCTGGCCAAAGGTAAAGAAAAGGGCGATATGCTGGCAACAGCCAAAGCCTTGATTGAAGCAACCGATGCTCTGCCGGAATACCGTGTACTGAATGTAACGGCTCTGACACTGAATAATGCCGGTTCTTATATCTATCAGGAATTGGGGTATGCTCTTGCCTGGGGTAATGAATATCTGAATCAACTGACTGAAGCCGGAGTTCCTGCTGCTGTAGTTGCCAGGAAGATTAAATTCAATTTCGGTATCAGTTCCAACTATTTCCTCGAAATAGCTAAGTTCCGTGCTGCCCGTATGTTGTGGGCAAACATTGTGGCTTCTTATGATGCGGAAGCTAAATGTGCTGCTAAGATGCGTGTTCACGCTGAGACTTCTACATTCAACCTTACTTTGTTCGACGCTCATGTGAACTTGCTGCGTACGCAGACAGAAGCTATGAGTGCTGCTTTGGGCGGTGTGGACTCAATGACTGTGAGCCCGTTCGACAAAACGTATGCGGCTCCTGATGAATTCTCTGAACGTATGGCACGCAATCAGCAGTTGTTGCTGAAAGAAGAGTCTCACTTTGATAAGGTGATTGACCCTGCTGCCGGTTCTTATTATATTGAAAACCTGACTGTATCCATCGCTAAACAAGCATGGGAACTCTTCCTTGCGGTAGAAGAAGAAGGCGGTTTCTATGCAGCAGTAAAAGCTGGTAAGGTGCAGGCTGCTGTGAACGAAAGTAACAAGACCCGTCATAAAGCTGTTGCCCAGCGTCGCGAAGTATTGTTGGGTACCAATCAGTTCCCGAACTTCAATGAGAAGGCAGGTGAGAAGAAACCGCTTGAAGCTACTTGCTGCTGCGGTGGTCATGACACTTGCGAAAAAGATGTTCAGACATTGAATTTCGACCGTGCTGCCAGTGAATTTGAAGCGTTGCGTCTCGAAACGGAAGCCTCCGGTAAGCGTCCGAAAGCATTTATGTTGACTATCGGTAACCTGGCTATGCGTCAGGCACGTGCTCAGTTCTCTTGCAACTTCCTGGCTTGTGCCGGATATGAGGTGGTTGACAACCTTGGTTTCCCCACAGTGGAAGCCGGTATAGAGGCCGCTATGGCTGCCAAGGCTGACATCGTGGTATTGTGTTCGAGTGACGATGAATATGCAGAATATGCTGTTCCTGCCTTCAAGGCTTTGGATGGCCGTGCCATATTTATCGTAGCCGGTGCTCCTGCCAACATGGAAGAACTGAAGGCTGTCGGTATCGAGAACTTTATCCATGTTCGCGTTAACGTGCTGGAAACATTAAAGGAATTCAACGCTAAACTTTTGAAGTAAGATGAGAAAAGATTTTAAGAACTTAGATATATATGCCGCATTTCAGCCTGCAAACGGTGCTGAGTGGCAAAAGGCTAACGGCATCCATGCTGATTGGAAAACGCCGGAACACATTGAAGTGAAGCCTGTTTATACAAAGGAAGACCTGGAAGGCATGGAACATCTGGGATATGCTGCCGGTTTGCCTCCTTACCTGCGTGGTCCGTACTCTGTGATGTACACATTGCGTCCCTGGACAATCCGTCAGTATGCCGGATTCTCTACTGCTGAAGAGTCGAATGCATTCTACCGTCGTAACCTGGCTTCCGGACAGAAAGGTTTGTCCGTTGCCTTTGACTTGGCTACACACCGCGGTTACGATCCAGACCACGAACGTGTGGTAGGTGACGTAGGTAAAGCCGGTGTATCTATCTGTTCACTGGAAAACATGAAGGTTCTCTTCGATGGTATTCCTTTGAACAAGATGTCCGTGTCCATGACAATGAATGGTGCTGTGCTTCCGGTTCTTGCGTTTTATATTAATGCCGGCCTGGAACAGGGTGCTAAGTTGGAAGAAATGGCCGGTACTATCCAGAATGATATTCTGAAAGAGTTCATGGTGCGTAATACCTATATTTACCCGCCTGCATTCTCCATGAAGATTATTTCCGATATATTCGAATATACTTCTCAGAAGATGCCGAAGTTCAACTCTATCTCTATCTCCGGTTACCACATGCAGGAAGCGGGAGCTACGGCGGACATCGAGTTGGCTTATACGTTGGCCGACGGTTTGGAATACCTCCGTGCCGGAACAGCTGCGGGTATTGATATTGATGCTTTTGCTCCGCGCCTGTCTTTCTTCTGGGCTATCGGTACAAACCACTTCATGGAAATTGCCAAGATGCGTGCTGCACGTATGCTTTGGGCGAAGATTGTGAAACAGTTCAATCCGAAGAACCCGAAATCTCTGGCTCTGCGTACACACTCTCAGACTTCGGGCTGGTCACTGACCGAGCAAGATCCGTTTAACAATATTGGCCGTACTTGTATCGAGGCCATGGCTGCTGCACTGGGACATACTCAGTCTTTGCACACCAATGCACTTGACGAGGCTATTGCGTTGCCGACGGACTTCTCTGCACGTATCGCACGTAACACTCAGATTTATATTCAGGAAGAAACTTACATCTGCAAGAATGTTGACCCGTGGGGTGGTTCTTACTATGTAGAGTCTCTGACAAACGAGCTGGCTCACAAGGCTTGGGAACTCATTCAGGAAGTTGAAAAATTGGGTGGTATGGCGAAAGCTATCGAAACCGGTATTCCTAAGATGCGTATCGAAGAAGCTGCTGCACGTACGCAGGCCCGTATCGACTCCGGTTCTCAGACTATCGTTGGTGTGAACAAGTATCGCTTGGAGAAAGAAGCTCCGATTGATATCCTTGAAATCGACAATACAGCAGTTCGTCTGGAACAGATTGAGAACCTGAAGCGTCTGAAAGAAGGACGTAATGAGGCTGAAGTGCAGAAAGCATTGGAGGCTATCACCAAATGCGTGGAAACCAAGGAAGGCAACTTGCTGGAATTGGCAGTGGAAGCTGCCCGTGTTCGCGCTACATTGGGAGAAATCTCTTATGCTTGCGAAAAGATTGTAGGACGTTATAAAGCAATAATAAGAACTATATCAGGCGTGTATTCATCAGAAAGTAAGAATGACAGTGACTTCAAGCGTGCTTGCGAGTTGACTGAAAAGTTTGCGAAGAAAGAGGGACGTCAGCCCCGTATTATGGTTGCCAAGATGGGTCAGGACGGTCACGACCGTGGTGCTAAAGTTGTAGCTACCGGATATGCCGACTGTGGTTTCGATGTGGATATGGGACCGTTGTTCCAGACACCTGCCGAAGCAGCCCGCGAGGCTGTTGAAAATGACGTTCACGTAGTGGGCGTATCTTCACTGGCTGCCGGACATAAGACACTGGTTCCGCAGATCATCGAAGAGTTGAAGAAATTAGGTCGTGAGGATATCATCGTAATTGCCGGTGGTGTAATTCCTGCACAGGATTATGATTTCCTCTATAAGGCCGGTGTAGCTGCTATCTTTGGTCCCGGTACTCCGGTTGCCAAGGCTGCTTGCCAGATTCTGGAAATCATGATGGACGAAGAATAAAGCTTTTATTGATAATTTCGATAATTTTAGAGAGGCAGGGTGTTAAAAAACACCCTGCTTTTTTGTTTTTAAGCGGTGTACACGAAAATTAGTTTGTTTTTAATTCCAGATTAATTCTCTTATTAACTGTCCCACCACATCTTTGCGCTATTATTCTTGCTTATAGAAGAACCATAATCTAATAATAATATCGCATGAAGAAATTACTACTTTTTAGTTTGTTAGCCTTATTGGCTTTGGGTGTAAGATCGCAGTCTGCTGATAAACCCGGTAACTGGAAATTAATCGCGTCGGATGAATATCCGGCAGAAGATGTAGGGGTGGCTACCTATACTGTGACTACTGACTTTAATGCCGATCCTACGGGTGTGAAAAATTCGTTGGATGCTTTCCAGACGGCATTGACTAAATTAGGCGAAAATCGCCGTGGTGGTGTATTGTTTGTTCCGGCTGGTCGTTATCGTATTTCCGGAAAGTTGTTCATTCCTACCGGTGTTACGATGCGTGGAGAATGGAAACGGCCGGTGAAAGGCAAGCCAGTGGAAGGAACCATCCTGATGGTGGATACGCAAAGTGGATCTGAGACAGAATCCGGTGCATTTATCACGATGGAACCGTCTACTGCATTGACACACCTTACTATCTGGTATCCGCACCAGGATCCTGATAATATAAAACCTTATCCGCCCACTATCTTGTACGGGCGTGAGGGCGTATGGGGAAACGATTACTGCAATGTGCGTCATGTGACATTGGTGAATTCTTATAGCGGCATCGTGCTGTCGAGGAAAAACGGGGGCGGTTGTCCCAATATCTACGATGTGTATGGCACTCCGCTGTCACGTGGTATCGAGATTGACCATATAGCCGATGTAGGGCGTTTTGAGTGGATACATTTCTCACCCGATTATTGGGCGGACTCCGGCCTGGAAGGAGCGCCGCAGGCAGGTGAAGCCTATGCTGACTGGATCTATAAGCATGGAACAGGCATTGTGATGCGTCGTAACGACTGGTCGTATACATGCTATGTGGATATTGAAGGCTATAATAAAGGTTTTAGTACCGGACTTTGCGTAGGAGGAGACGGTGCACCTAACGGACATAATTATGAGTTCAATTTGCGGAACTGCGAGACGGGTATTTATGTGGATGGTACTTCATCGGCAGGTATCATGTTTACACGGGCCCACATTGAAGATTGCGAAAAAGGTGTGGTAGTGACATCCGCCAGTACTGGACCGGTACAGTTCTATGGGTGTGAAATATCTGCCTCGGATGCGGCAGTATTGCTGGAACAAGGCATTTCTTCTAAATTGATGATGCAGCAGTGTACTGTCAATAAGGGGGAAGTAAAAGGTTTGGGAGGTGATCTCATCGTTTCGGATACAGACTTTAATAATGACGCGCCGCAAGTATATATTGGTTCTGATGCCCGTGCAATCCTTACAGGTAATCGTTTTGCGAAGAAAGCGGATATCAATAATCAATCCCTCTTTGAATGCCGCATTGATCATACGCCTGTAGAGATGAAGCCTTTGCCGGAGTTTCCGGAAATGAAAGTACCGGAAACCAAGCCTTTGCGTATGGCGTTGTATAATGTACTTGACTTTGGAGCCGAACCCTTTGTGGTACCATTTACTGCTAGCTCAACCAGTATGTGGCTTCAAATAGATATCCGTTCGGGACTGGAGATGGCTAAGGATAACACGGAAGCTATTCAGAAGGCATTGGATAAGGCTGCCAGTGAAGGTGGAGGTATTGTATATCTGCCCGGCGGGCGTTATAAAGTGCTGGGGAATCTGACAGTTCCTACAGGTGTGGAACTGCGGGGCGCTTCTGATTTTGCTACTATTCCACGTGGGCATGGCAGTATTCTTGAAGTCTATGCAGGGCGCGGACAGGCACAAGGAGAGGCTTTCCTGAAACTCTCAGCTGGTAGTGGCGTGCGTGGATTGTCGTTTGACTATCCCGAGCAGGTATCTTCCGCATTGCCTACTGTAACTGAATATCCTTATTGTATTCAGGCGCTGGGAAAGGATGTGTATGTAGTGAATGTAGGTTTACGTGCTGCATACAACGGTCTGGATTTGTTTACTTATAAATGTGACAATCATTATGTCGATTATCTGGCAGGACATGTTTTTATGAATGCAATCCGCATCGGTGGCGGTTCAGAAGGTGGGCGGGTCTGCAATATGCAGTTCAATACGATAGTGTATGCTTGTGGAGAAGAAACAAAGTTTGGTTCATGGCCCAACAGTGCAAAAGCAGATCAGGACAAGGCTTATTGGCAGAATCAGACAGAACTACGTTTCATCACCGTGGGCGATTGCCGTAATCAGATTTTGTACAATGACTTCCACTATGGTGGTTTCGAGGGCATCGTCTTTCAAGCCGACCAGGGTAAAGCCGCATCGGGTTGCTCCCTTGGATTGGGTATTGATGGTTCCTGGAATTCCGTGGTTTACGAGGCGCTCGATCCGGCTGGCTTTGATATGATTAATTCTCAGGTTGTAGCCCTTGAGGATCAAAGTAACACATATACAGAAACTCGCTTTTTGACTACTCGTGCAGGCTTTTCGGGTGAGGTAACTCTTTTTGGTGCGGATTTCTGGGGAAGTGCCAAGCATGGTGTCGTTGTGGAAAGTGGAAAAATGAATCTGAATCTGGTGAACTTCAGTACGTCCGGAGGGACTTCCTTCATGAACTTTCCCAAGACTACAGGTACTATCGTTTTACACAATGCTGTCGTAAATATGAAAGACGAGGCTGCCTTCATTAGCGAAGGACACGAGAAGCAGGCTTCTGTTACGTCTACTGTAACCGATGTGGCTGCCGGAACTATTGATAAGATAGCTGTGTGGGAGAATAACTTGACGATTGCACCTGTTTTCACTACTACGGATGCGCTGTTAAATCGTCTGAAATGGAAGATCACGGCCAGTACGAACAATTCAAATGCGGGTAAAGCCATTGATGATGATGCCTCCACACGTTGGGATACAAGCGCTTCGCAGCAAGCCGGACAGTGGGTGATGGTGGACATGGGAGCGGCACAGAAACTGAACCGGATTATTCTGGACACATCGAAGAGTCCGAATGATGGTCCGGCAGGTTATGAGTTGTATTTGAGTACCGGTGAAGGCGACACATGGAAACTTGTTGCTTCGGGTAAGAATGCAGGATCAGTACAAATTATCTCTTTCCCGGCAGAAGAAACTTCAAAATTCAAGATTGTGCAAACGGGAACTAAGGGCAATTACTGGTCGATTCATGAACTTTATGCCGCTTGCGTAGATGATCCTTCAACCGGTATTTTACCGGATGCTTCCTCGTCTGCGGCAGAAATGTTTTACTACAACGGCCAATTGTCCTGGAGTGGCTTAGGGAATGATATGAGTACCCGGATCGAGATCGTTGACTTGTCCGGCCGACGCCTGCTTTTGCAAGATACCAACGCTAATTTTCTGGAATTATCAGGTATGCAAAAAGGTTTCTATATCGTTATTGCAACCAATGGTACAAATGTACTGAGGAAGAAATTATTCTTTAAAGATTAATTCATTTTTTATCATTCATCTCTTTTTTGTACCTTTGCTTCCCGAAAATGGGCTGTATCTTAGCATAGTGCAAATAAATTTGCTTCTGCTTTCGATTTATACTACTTTTGCCCGACTAAAAAAGAGATGAATGATAGTTTGTATTGCCGAAAAGCCCTCTGTGGCGCGTGACATTGCTGATGTATTAGGAGCGAAAGACAGGAGAGACGGATACATCGAAGGGAACGGATACCAGGTTACCTGGACTTTCGGTCACCTCTGTACACTCAAAGAACCGCATGAATATACCCCGAACTGGAAATCATGGAGCCTGGGAAGCCTGCCCATGATACCGCCCCGTTTCGGAATAAAACTAATCAGTAATCCTACTTACGAGAAGCAATTCCATACGATAGAAACCCTCATGCAGAAAGCCGACATGATTATAAATTGTGGTGATGCCGGGCAAGAGGGAGAGTTAATTCAGCGTTGGGTGATGCAGAAAGCCGGTGCACGCTGTCCGGTAAAGCGGTTGTGGATTTCATCGTTGACGGAAGAAGCCATCCGTGAAGGTTTTGCCAAACTGAAGGATCAGAAAGAGTTTCAACCGCTCTATGAAGCCGGACTGAGCCGGGCTATTGGCGACTGGTTGCTCGGAATGAATGCAACCCGTCTCTATACAATGAAGTATGGACAGAATAAACAGGTACTTTCCATTGGTCGTGTGCAGACGCCAACGTTGGCACTCATTGTAAACCGGCAGTTGGAAATAGCGAATTTTGTGCCCAAACAATATTGGGAATTGAAGACTGTATATCGTGATACAACGTTTTCTGCCATAATCCGGAAAAGTGAGGAAGAGCTGATTCTGGAAGCTGAAAAGAATAAGGAAGCTATCGCTGCCGGGAAGAAGCCCAAAAAGGAAGAAGAAAACCGGGGTATTGATCCTATTGCCAGCCAAGAGCAAGGGGCGGCATTGCTGGAACAAATACGGAATTCTCCTTTTGCCATTACCAATGTAACCAAGAAAGAAGGAAAGGAAGCCCCCCCCCGTCTTTTTGATTTGACTTCCCTACAGGTGGAATGTAATAAGAAGTTTGCTTATTCTGCTGATGAAACTCTGAAAATTATTCAGTCATTATATGAGAAGAAGGTGGCTACCTACCCGCGTGTAGATACCACTTACCTAAGTGATGATATCTACCCGAAATGTCCGGGTATTCTGAAAGGACTGCGTGACTACGCTACGTTTACGACACCTTTGGATGGCACTACTTTGCTGAAATCCAAAAAAGTTTTTGATAATTCAAAGGTAACGGATCACCATGCTATTATCCCTACAGGGCAATATCCGCAGAACCTGACGGATATGGAACGTCGAGTTTTCGATCTGATAGCGCGTCGTTTTATTGCAGTATTCTATCCGGATTGTAAGTTTGCCACTACTACGGTGTTGGGGGTAGTTGAAGAGATTGAATTCAAGACTACCGGTAAGCAGATTCTGGAACCGGGATGGAGAGTTATATTCGGAACTCCGGGGGCACAGTCGCAAGAAGAAAAAGACCCGGGAGAGGAAGAGAATGTATTACCTGCTTTTGTGAAAGGTGAAAGCGGACCCCATGTGCCTGATTTATATGAGAAGTGGACGCAGCCGCCTCGTCCTTATACAGAGGCTACCTTGTTGCGTGCCATGGAAACCGCAGGTAAACTGGTGGATAACGATGAATTGCGGGATGCTCTGAAAGAGAATGGTATCGGCAGGCCGTCTACGCGTGCGGCAATTATTGAGACTTTGTTCAAGCGCAATTATATCCGCAAGGAAAAGAAAAACCTGATTGCTACACCTACAGGCGTCGAACTTATTCAGATTATCCATGAAGAACTGCTGAAGTCTGCCGAATTGACGGGTATCTGGGAAAAGAAGCTCCGGGAGATTGAAAAGAAAACATATAATGCTGCACAATTTCTTGAGGAACTGAAACAGATGGTTTCCGAAGTTGTGATGAGCGTGCTTTCGGATAACAGTAACCGGCATATTACAATTGTACAGGCTGTGCAGGAAGCGACTGCCGACGGTAAGAACGGGAAAGCTGCTAAAGAAAAAGATGCTTCGAAGCCTAAGCGTCAGAGTAAACCGCGGAAAAAGGCTGCTGAAGCTAAACCTGTCGCACCGGTTGATGGTGCTTCGCAGACAGGGAATATTCAGACAGATGCAACTCAAACAGATTCTGTTGAGGGACAAGTTTGTCCGTTGTGCGGCAAAGGAACCATTATTAAAGGTAAAACCGCTTATGGTTGCTCTGAATGGAAGAACGGATGTACGTTTCGTCAGGCGTTTGGTTCGGAATGAAAGATACAATAATCTGCCGATTTTTCAGTTTATTAGAATGAGCTATGAAAAGTAATGGAGCATGAGATTATATAGGCGTTTTCTTTTCTTTTTTCTTTCTGTCGGTTTACTTCTCACTTCCTGTGGAGTGGGACGGAGTTTGCGCCATGCAGAGCAAAGCTATGCTCGTGGTGAATACTTTGATGCTGCCCGTCATTATAAAACCGCCTATACCCGTACTTCTCCGAAAGATCGTTCGCAACGGGGCGTACTGGCCTATAAACAAGGCGATTGTTACCGTCGCATCAATTATACATTGAAGGCTAAAGGCGCTTATATGAATGCTGTCCGTTATCGTTATCCGGATACTCTCTCTCATTTTTATCTGGCGGAAATGCTCCGTAAGAATGGTGAGTATGCAGCGGCTATACCTTATTATGAGAATTACCTTGCTTACGCACAGACCTTGCCTACCGGGAAAGAACGTAAAGACTCTCTGACACAAATCGGACTCACCTCTTGTCGTCTGGCGCAGGAATGGAAAAAGAAGCCTACCCGGTATATTGTAAAACGGGTGCCTATTCTTGTTTCCCGCCGTAGCGATTATTCTCCTATGTATGCGGGAGATGATCCCGATATCTTGTATTTCACCTCTACCCGTAATGAAGCGAAAGGTACTGACCTGAACGGTATTACCGGGATGAAGAGTGCTGATATATTTCATTCTAAACGGAATGAAAAGAAACAATGGCAGAAGCCTGAACCGCTTGCTTCGGAAGTGAATAGTGAGTTTGAAGAGGGTGCCTGCTCTTTTTCGTCGGATGGTAAAACAATGTATTTTACTCGCTGCCGGACCTTGCCCAATGCACCAGCTTATGCCGAGATTTATGTTTCTCAGCGTGCCGGAGCAGAGTGGGGAGCTCCTCAGAAATGTGCAATTCTGAATGATACGCTTTCTTCTGTTGCTCATCCGGTGTTGTCTCCTGCGGGTGATTATCTTTATTTTGTATCTGATATGCCCGGTGGGCAAGGAGGGCTGGATTTGTGGCGTATCAACATAACCCGCGATGGTTTCGGCTATGTCGATAATCTGGGACCTGAAATAAACACCTCTGCTGATGAGATGTTTCCTACCTTTTCGCCGGATGGTACTTTGTATTTCTCTTCTACCGGACATCCTGGTATGGGAGGGCTGGATATATTCCGTGCTATAACAGACAGCCTGACGGGGCGATGGCGTATTGAAAATATGCAGTCTCCGGTGAATTCACAGGGTGACGATTTCGGTATGACTTTTGAGCCTGGTGCTCCCAATCGAGGGTTCTTTTCTTCTAACCGTGGAGATGCCCGTGGTTGGGATCATATTTATAGTTTTGAGTTTCCTGAGGTACATCATGTCTTGAAAGGATTGGTGTACGATAAGGAGGGAGATGTGCTCTCTGATGCGCTTGTCACTTTGGTGGGGGATGACGGTACTTATTTAAAGATAAACGTGAAGAAAGACGGTACTTTCACTCAAGAGCTCGCACCGGGATGCCGTTATGCCTTGCTGGCTTCCTGCCGTGGTTATTTGAATGACAAAGAAGAAATGGCAACGGAAAATATTAATGAGGATCGCCTCTATGAACTTGAGTTTCCGCTATCTTCCATTACCCGCCCTGTACTGATAGAGAATATTTTTTATGAGTTTGATAAGGCTGATCTGACACCAGAATCTACAGTGGCTCTAGATGAACTGATAGAGTTGTTGAATGACAATCCGAATGTTACTATCGAACTGTCTGCGCATTGCGATTATAAAGGAAATGATGATTATAATCTTCGTCTTTCGCAACGCCGTGCAGAGTCTGTTGTACGCTATCTTATTAAGGGAGGGATTGATCCGGAACGTCTTACACCGAAAGGATATGGTGAACAGCAACCTAAAACAGTGACCAAGTTTACGCTGAAATCAGCACCTTTCCTGAAAGAGGGAGATGTGTTGACAGAAGAGTTTATAAAAAATCTCCCACCGGAACAGCAGGAGATTTGTAATGCGATTAACCGTCGTACAGAGTTCAAGGTGTTGAGGACGACGTATCAATGAGTTGCAGCTACGAGCTACAAGCTAATATGAAATTCCACCACCGCTTCAATACCTTTTCTGAAAATATCGAGCGGGAAGTTTTCGTTGGGTGAGTGGATGGCATTTGATTCTAATCCAAACCCCATGAGCACTGTCTTAATGCCAAGCACCTGTTCGAACGTTGAAATGATAGGGATACTTCCTCCGCGTCGCACAGCCAGTGGCTTTTTTCCGAATGCTTTTTCAAAACCTTTCTCAGCGGCCTGATAGGCAGGCAGGCTGATAGGACATACATAACCTTGTCCTCCGTGCATCGGTGTTACCTTCACTTGTACCGTATCCGGAGCAATACTCCGAATATAATCGGCAAACATTTGCGAAATCTTGTGGTGGTCCTGATGCGGAACCAGACGGCAGGATATTTTTGCTGTAGCTTTGGATGGAAGTACTGTTTTAGAACCTTCACCGGTATATCCACCCCAGATACCGCAAACGTCGAATGAAGGGCGACAACTGTTACGCTCCAGCGTACTGTAACCTTTTTCTCCGAACAGTTCTTTTACGCCAATAGCGTTTTTGTACTTTTCTTCATTAAACGGAATGTGTGCAATCATATCACGTTCTGCCTGTGGCACTTCTTCTACGTCATCGTAGAAACCGGGTACCGTGATACGTCCATCCGCATCTACCACTTTGGCAATCATGCCGCATAGTACGTTGATAGGATTGGCAACAGCACCGCCGAAATGTCCTGAATGCAGGTCGCGGTTAGGTCCGGTTACTTCTATTTCCCAGTATGCCAGTCCGCGGAGTCCTGTAGTGAGTGAGGGTAAGTCCGCCCCCAGCATACTGGTGTCCGATACGAGAATGACATCGGCTTTTAATAGTTCTTTATGATCTTCACAGAAAGATTCCAGACTGGGTGAGCCTATTTCTTCTTCACCCTCGAAAATGAACTTGACATTGTTCTTCAATATACCGTGCTTCACAAGGTATTCGAAAGCTTTCACTTGGATGAATGCTTGCCCTTTGTCATCATCCGCACCGCGTGCCCAGATGTGTTCATCACGTATTTCCGGTTCAAAAGGTTCACTTTTCCACAGTTCTAACGGCTCTGCGGGCATCACGTCGTAATGCGCATATATTAAAACTGTTTTTGCTGTAGGATCTACTGTCTTCTGTCCGAAAACAATCGGATTGCCTTTTGAGGGCATCACCAATGCTTCGTCTGCACCGGCTTCAATCAGAAGTTGTGCCCAACGCTCTGCACAGGCCAGCATATCATCATGGTGTTCCGGTTTTGCACTGATACTTGGTATACGGATGAGGCTGAACAGGTCTTCCAGCATCTTGGATTCATTCTTTGAAATGTATTTCTGTATTTCGTTCATAAATATATATAATAAGGTGAATTACTTTAACACCCTACCACTTCTATAATTGTGTAGTACGGTCAATAAGATAAAAATCAAGTATGGTCATGGCAGCCATTGCCTCTACGATGGGTACTGCACGTGGCAATACGCATGGGTCATGGCGACCGCGGGCTTTCAGTGTGGTGTCTATCCCATCTATGTTGACCGTATGTTGCTCCATAAGCACGGTGGCTACAGGCTTGAATGCAACGCGGAAGAAGATATCCTGTCCGTTGCTGATGCCGCCTTGAATACCGCCGGAGTGATTGGTTTTCGTTTCAATACGTCCGCAGTTATTGAAGAATACGTCATTTTGTTCCGAACCTTTTTGCTTCAGGCCTTTAAATCCGTCGCCGTATTCGAATGCTTTGGCAGCATTGATACTGAGCATGGCCGAGGCAAGCGAAGCGTGTAATTTGCCGAATACTGGTTGTCCCAGTCCGATAGGACATCCTTTGATGACACACGTCACTACACCTCCGATAGTGTCACCTTCTCCCTTGATCTTGAAAATCAGTTCTTCCATTTCCTTCGCCTTTACAGGGTCCGGACAACGTACAGGATTGGTATCTATAAGATCAAGGTCATAAGCGGTATAATTTTCTTCCAGACGGATGGGGCCTACCTGTGAGGTATATGCCGTAATGCGTACGCCCAGTTGACGGAGTGCTTGTTTGGCAAGCGCACCTGCCACTACGCGTGAAATGGTTTCGCGTGCCGATGAACGTCCGCCGCCACGATAGTCGCGAATGCCGTATTTCACCTTATATGTATAATCCGCATGCGAGGGGCGGTACACTTCCTTCATATTATCATAATCACTGGAATGTTGATTTTCGTTCCATACTATGAATCCTATGGGACATCCTGTCGATTTACCTTCGAAGATACCTGAAAGGAATTCTACTTTATCACCTTCCTTCCGTGCCGTTGTGATGAGGGATTGCCCGGGACGGCGACGATTCAGTTCCGCTTGCACGAAATCCATGTCAATGCGGATACCAGCGGGAAATCCATCAATGACGCCTCCGATGCCTTTACCATGTGACTCCCCAAAGCTGGTAAGGCGGAGAATGTTGCCGAATGAGTTGAACATAATCTTTTGCTTTAATGGTTTATGTATAAGGTTTATTCATGCCAAATCCTTTGAATAAAAGCTTTTGGATGCCTAAAGATAACAAATAGTTATGGATTTTTTCTCATGAAAAGAAAGAAATATTGTTTTTTTATGGAATGAGGTGTTTTTTACCCTGTGTTGAATTGTACCAGGATTGTACCCGAACTGTATCTGAACCGTACTTGCTCCGTACATTCTTCGGTCAGAAGTACCTTTAGACGGAGAAACTGCGGACTTGGTACGGAGCAAGTACGTCCTGGGTGCGGTGAGGGTGGGGAAGAACTGATATGAGAGGTTTATAATCCTGTTGTCTATAAAATAAAGTATAGAAATGCCTATATAAATGGGGGATATTATAGAAAATATTAAAAAAAGGACAAAAATATTAATGTATTGACCTTGTTTGGTGTGACAAAAAACGGTTATTTTGCACCCCGAAAGTGATACAAAGAAAAAGCACGGCTATCCAGTGTTGGGAAGCTATTATTAACTAAACAACAAGGATTATAAAGAACAATTTGCTCTATTTATTTGTATATTGTTCTGGGTAAACGTTCTAATATACTTATATATCTATTGAAGGTAAGTAAAGAGAAACTTAAAAATAGAACATTAAAATGTAGAACTGACCTTTTTTATGTGCATTATAAGCTGTTTCTTTGTGCCCACGTAAACTTGTTTAATAAAAATAGAACATTATCACCTTCGTTGAGAAGGTTTGTATTAACTAAACAACAAAAATTATGAAGAAGAATTTTTTTTATTTGTTTGCATTGATCTGCTCTATGAGTTTGTTTATAGCTTGTAGTGATGATGACCCAGACTATTCTGTTGCGATTGAACAGGAAATAGCGGGTAATTACAAGGGAACATTAGACGTAGAGGTAGACGGTACGACTATCGGAACGGATATTCCCAAAAACATATCTGTTGTAAAGGCTAGTTCCACCGCTATTAACTTGACCATGAAAGATTTTAGTTTTATGGGAATTGCGATAGGTGATGTTGTATTAAGTAATTGTGAATTATCTAAAAAAAATAGTGTTTATACGTTTACGGGAGTTCAGGAACTGGCGGTGACCGGTCTTTCTTGTATCATCAATGCCACAGGTACCGTGACTAATGGGCAAGTGAAGATTGATATGGATATTGATGCCAAAGTAGGCGATATAAGCCAGAAAGTAAAGGTGGTATATAAAGGTAATAAACTTTCCGGTTCCGAAAGCTCGGAGGCAAAGATAACGAGCTTTGTTTTTAAAGATGCTCCCATTGTAACAGAACAGCCCACTATTGATGACGCTACGGGTAAAATATCATTTAAAGTGTTAGAAGAAGCTACAGATGCTGAATTGGCAGCATTAGTACCGACTATTGAAATTTCTCCAAAGGCAGTTGTTTCTCCTGCTACAGGTGTAAAGCAAAATTTTGCTTCAAGCGTTACTTATACAGTGATAGCGGAAGATGGAACAACCAAGGAATATGTAGTTTCAGTAGCTGGTCGTCAGGTAGCGATGAAATTTCCGTTTGACGAATGGAAGTCTGTAGGCACCGGAAAATCTCAGCACGATGAACCTGCAGAAGAAACGTTGGCAACAAGTGCATCAGGAGCTTCTCTATTGTGGCTGTATGGAGTAGAAGGTTTCCCTTTGTATAAAGAAACAGAAGATGTTGTTGCGGGTAATGCCGCAAAATTGGTAACAATGGATACAAGCGCGCAAACAAATGCTTTAGTACCCGCCCTTACATCCGGTTCTGTGTTTACCGGTTTCTTTAATATTAGTAAAGTTTTCGAGGATCGTTTACTAACTACTGAATTTGGTATTGAGTACGACAAGAAACCGGCTTATTTTAGAGGTTGGTATAAGTATACTCCAGGCGAGAAATTCATAAACGGTAAAGGTGCCACTAAGCCGGAAGATGTAACGGAAGAGCCGGACAGTAAGGATGAATGCGCTATCCAAGCAGTGTTGTACGAAGCCACAGATGCTGATGGTAATGAAGTAATCTTAACGGGACATACTATAAATGGTTCTGAGTATCACGTAGCTACAGCTGTATTAGCTGATGGAACAGCAAAAAGTGCATACACCTACTTTGATTTACCTTTCACTTACATCAAAGAGTATGATCCGAGTAAAAAGTATAAGTTGGTTATTTCATGTTCTTCCAGTAAAGAAGGTGATGTTTTCAGGGGTGCCGGCGGAAGCACTTTATGGATTGATGAGTTCGAGGTTATAGGTGAATAAGAAGCGCCCTCATAAATAGGGATATTCTCAAAATAACAAAGTTAAAGCCAACTAATTCATTGCGAGTTAGTTGGTTTTTTGTATCTTTAGATATTTCCCCGAAAACACAGTTTGGTGACTAAATCGGGGATAATCAATATACAAAGACATGGTAAAGATACACAAAATCTCCGAACTTCATCCTACTTTAGGTTTTGCAGAATTTGATATTTTCCAAAAATATCGCATGAGTTTTGAATGCAGTGAACTTGCCCGTCTTCGTCGTGCTTTTCCTTTTTCTGCCTTAGCTGATAGAATGCATCTTTAGGATTCCCATCTGGGTTGTAAGAGTTATTTTTCAGCTAAAGGTAAAATAGCCTTGATTGTTCAAATCCTATACTAATTTTCTGATTTTTAGCTGATTGAATGTTTGAATGATAACATTTACTATCAGCTGTTTTGTGATATTCAGATTGATCCCCTTTATCCTCTTCCTAATTACAAAATTGTTACATCGTAGTCATGGTAATCGCCTCACCTTATCTTGTGATTATCAAAAGCGTCTTTTCATCATTAGGAAAGTTTTGCAACAGGAAAAAGAATTATTTGTAGGAAAGAAAGTATCAGACCGTATCGTAAACATCGACCGTCATTATAATCCATCCTGTTGTTCGTGACAAAGAAACCCAATCTATAGAGTTTGGAGCCAAAATGAATAATATACAAATAGATGATACCTCCCTTATAGAGCATCTTTTTTCAAGACTTTTAATGAAGGCATACGGTTGAAGGATTGTATCCGTTTATAGCAGAGCCTGATGAAAGTCAGAATTAAGGCAGTCGTTGCCGATTCTATCTATGCTAATAATGCCAACCGAAAGTTCTGTACGCATTATGGTATATCCACTTCATTTGTTCGTAAAGGCAGGGTTGCCAAAGACGAGCAAGTTCGTAAAATACTCAGATTGGCACTTAGTCGTGAAAGAGCTACCCGTCTGGAAGGAAGTTTTGGTACGCAGAAGCAACACTATTCGCTTCAAAAGATAAAAGCAAGAAACAGGAAGACAGAAATTCTTTGGATTTCTGTTTGTATGATAGAAAAGATGCAGAAGAAAAAGGCATCATAGATGAATGTCAGATATACAGTAAACAGGGACTGAGAGGACTACCTGTGAATCATTATGTTATGCTAGGGTATTTTTGATGAAATAAGGTATGAAAACATAAAAAATGAAGAGTAAAGCTAACCGAAAGATAGAGTTACTCTTCATTTATATAAAATAGCGATATTTACTGAATATCCCTAAACAAACAAGCCGGAAGTAATTATAAAAACACTTCCGGCTTGTTTGTTTAGGGAATGACTGATCAGGGTAAAGAGGGGATTACTTCATTCGTCCGCCTAATTTTTTGTTCATCCGCATATCCATTATATATCACTTAAAGTAACAGTTTAAAATTAGTTTGATATATAGATGATAATTATGAACGGAACTTATTAGATAAAACAGGTTGTTTTTAGAATGAATATCCAAAGCCTATATTCAGATAAATAGGATACATGGCAAAACTAATGGTATCGAAGTTTTTCTTAAAGATATCATTTAGCCCCCAAGTTAGGTCAGCATAAACATTCAGATGCTTGAAGGCTTTCCATTCCCCACCGAATTGTATGCCCCATTGGAATTTGCGGAGATCATCAGAGAAATCGTAGGTTGCAACGCTTTCACCGCTGAAATCTACACGTGAACCTGTTTCATCGGGAGTACGGAGGTGCCCTTCATAAACATGACCGGAGAAATCACCTTCCAGTAAATAAGAAAAATAAGGTCCGGCTACGAGCTTCCAGCGTTTGCTGACTTTATAGTTAGCAAGGACGGGAACAGTAAGATAGGAGTTCTTTACTTTGGTTTTTACTCCTCCAGTCCATAGACCCTCTAGTTCACCACCATTGGTATTGATAATCTTCATACCATAGTTTTTGACAGTGGCCTCTGTCGTCATGTTTTTAGTTTCTAGGCGTAAACCTAGAGTCAATCCCCATAGTTTTTTCTCGTCGAGCCATTTTGTAGCATTTCCTTCAATCGAAATGGTCATGCTGGGTACATAGCTATCTATTTTACGAATTTCCTCGGGTAAGGGCAGAGGAGCGGTACCACCAACGCTAAATCCTGCTTTCAAAGAATATTCCCATCCGCGAAGGTAGGATTGTGTGATGCTGTGAGTTCTATCCTCTTGCGCTTTTACAGAAATGCTTCCCACTACTGTCAGCAAGAATACAATAAAAATAATGTTATATTTCTTCATAATCATTTTCGTTTTTTAGTTCTCTTCACAAACTAATTCTACTTCGTCTATATAGAGTGTGCTACCAACAGCCCCTTTGAAGCGATCGCCTTCTACGCTTGAAGAGAATATAATGCCAAGTTTATATTTTCCATTCTGAAGTTTCTGTTCATCGATCGACTTGTTGTTTTGGGATTCGAATGGTAAATTGAATTCCTTCCATTGGTCGGTTTCCAGTGCTTCATCGGCTTTTATCTGTGCTAGATATACAAGCTTGTCGGAAGTTTTGGCATTGGTGCCGTCCAGCATGAATGAGTTGTCATCAGCTTCGTACATGATGGCATAGATGTCGAATCTGTCCTTCGGACCACTTTGTGGTTGACCGTTTTCAGTATAAACAGGACCGGCTTTATATTTATAATATCCTTTCAGCGCTTTAGGATGCTTATAGAATTGAAAGCCGAAAGTGGTTGCTTTTAGGGCACCTTCTTGTCCGGCTAATGCTTTGCTTACATCAAAATTACCGATAAACAGATTTCCGGCAGCGATATACATTTTTACCATTGCACCGAAACTGCCTGTATCTTTGGTTTCTAACTTAGCGCATTTGCCACTGTAGCCACTTTCTGAACGTACGGTAGGATAATCAGTAGGACTCTTTGCCATTCCCGTTAGTGCAAAGCCTGGATTGCCACTAGACCACTGTAGAACCTTTGATATTCCCTGTGAGGTACTTGGGGCGAACTCATAAAGAATGTGGTAAGGAGTATTTTCTGCAATCAACAAGTCCTCAAAGTGATAAACTGTTGGTAATTCTGTCGGTTTAATATTTATAGTATAAGTGGGTTTGAATTCACCATTTTCAGAGGTTACGGTAAATGAACGTGAATTGCCAGCTTCACTAAAGTTGTAGAAGTTTCCGGTATCTCCGTCTCTGCTATTATTAGGTTTGATAGTTGCACCTTCTGGTAGAGTGAATTTCAACTCTTGTTTGGCAAGGTCTGCACCTTTATGTACATATACATCGACTATCTTTTCATTCGCATTGATATTGGCCAGTTGCACATCTGCACCCGTACAACCATCAATGGCCGCTTCAGAATTAAGCGCTTCGTCTTGTATACAAGAAGATATGGCAAATGCCAAAAAGAAACACGAGGTTAGCGTTTTAATCTTCATTTAATTCAGTTTTTGGTTATTAATAATGTAAAACTCGGGCGCAAAGTTAAGTTTCTTTTTTGAAATAGAAGACTTTGCGCACGTATTAAAAACATTTTTTCTAAATTTGTGTCCATTAAAATCAGTGAAATAATGATAACGGAAACGGAGAGAAAACGGATAATCGACCTGATACATCAGGAAGTGGTGCCGGCTATTGGGTGT
Source organism: Bacteroides sp. 14(A) (assembly GCF_000526555.1). Classification (NCBI taxonomy): domain Bacteria; kingdom Pseudomonadati; phylum Bacteroidota; class Bacteroidia; order Bacteroidales; family Bacteroidaceae; genus Bacteroides; species Bacteroides sp. 14(A). Next base: position 995,090 of record NZ_JAGH01000001.1, read on the forward strand.
ACAGAGCCCATTGCTGTGGCATTGTGCGTAGCTAAAGCAACAGAAACACTGGGGACAAAGCCGGAAAAAATAAATGTGTTGCTAAGTGCTAATATTCTGAAAAACGCTATGGGAGTGGGCATTCCGGGTACCGGAATGATTGGCCTGCCCATTGCTATTGCGCTGGGGGCGTTGATCGGAAAATCGGAATATCAGTTGGAAGTGTTGAAAGACAGTACGCCTGATGTAGTGGAAGAGGGGAAACGTTTCATTGAGGAAAAGCGCATTCATATTTCGTTGAAAGAGAATATTGAAGAGAAATTATATATTGAAGTATGCTGTGAGGCCGGAGATGATAAAGCAACAGCTGTGATTGCCGGAGGGCATACCACCTTTATATATATAGAACATAACGGAGAAGTTCTATTTCAGAAACAACATACGGCAAGCTGTGAAAAAGAAGAAGAATGCCTGGAGCTGACTTTACGTAAAGTTTATGACTTTGCTCTGAATACTCCACTGGATGAGATCAGTTTTATTCTGGAAACAGCCCGTTTGAATAAGGCGGCTGCCGAACGTTCTTTTGAAGGTAATTATGGCCATGGCCTAGGTAAGATGTTGCGTGGCACTTATGAACATAAAGTGATGGGAGATAGTGTCTTCTCACATATCTTGTCTTATACATCGGGTGCCTGTGATGCTCGTATGGCAGGGGCTATGATTCCGGTAATGAGCAATTCCGGTAGTGGAAATCAAGGTATATCTGCCACTTTGCCTGTCCTCGTCTTCGCTGAAGAAAATGATAAATCAGAAGAAGAACTGATACGTGCTCTGATGTTGAGTCATCTGACAGTAATCTATATTAAACAAAGTTTGGGACGTTTGTCTGCTTTATGCGGCTGTGTGGTTGCTGCTACAGGTTCCAGTTGTGGTATTACCTGGTTGATGGGAGGAACTTACGATCAGGTGGCTTATGCCGTTCAGAATATGATAGCCAACCTTACGGGTATGATTTGTGACGGTGCGAAGCCCAGCTGTGCGTTGAAAGTAACAACAGGTGTATCTACCGCTGTTCTTTCTGCCATCATGGCTATGGAAAACCGTTGTGTAACTTCTGTAGAAGGTATTATTGATGAAGACGTGGATCAAAGTATCCGTAATCTGACCAAGATAGGGTCGAAAGGAATGAATGAGACGGATAAATTGGTGCTGGAGATAATGACGGGGAAATAGTGATTAGTGGTGAGTGATTAGTGATTGGAAACTGTGCAGCATAATAGCACAGCATACTAATCACTAATCACTTACCGTTAATCACTATCTTAATGATTGCATCCGCATCCTTGGTGATCGTGATCGCCGCATCCGTCGCCGCAACCGTCACCACAGCTATCGCAACCGCAACTGCATCCACCGCCGCTCATCATACGAGCGATTTCAGCTAATTCTTCATTGGTTGCCGGGCGGCTTTCTATTACTTCACCTACAAAGTTCAGGTCGCAACCTGCCAAGGGGTGGTTCATATCCATTACCACTACGTCTGCCTTAATTTCTTGTACGGTTCCGTTGATACGTTGACCTTCAGAGGTCATTAAAGGCACTACGTTACCGGCTACAATACGTTCGCTATCGAACTTACCATCTACTTCAAAGATTTGTTTCGGAAGGTCGATTACATGTTCTTCGTCGAAGTCACCGTAAGCATCTGCGCAAGCGATTGTGAAATCAAACTTGTCACCTGCTTTCAGACTTTTCACCTGATCTTCGAAAGACTCTAAAGTCAGACCCAGACCGGAAATGAATTGGAAAGGGTGTTCTGCGGTGGCTTCTTCGGTGAAATCTTTTTCACCATCTTCTATAGCGTATAATTTATAAGCTACGGTAATGTACTTGTTTTCTACTGTTTCCATTGATATATTCCTACTGTTTTAAGTTAGTAATTCCTGTTTTTTCTTTTTGGAAGGGACAAAGATACGAATAATTTAGTTGGCGAATGAGTAAGCTCTTGTAATTTTCAGATTATTAAATGCTTCGAACCCTCTTGAATAATTCCTGTTCATGGTAGCGAATTACTCAGATTTGCCTTGAATAAGTGATAAAATAAGATTTTAATGCGGGGTTTTCTTACGATTAATCATAATAATCTCATTTTTTTCTTCAAATTGTTTGGAGTTTATAAAAAAGCCCTTACCTTTGCAGCACGATTAACGAAAACAGTAAAGTAAATAAAGTTATGAACTTACATACATCTATTAACCTGGCAGTCCTGCATATTATTCGCGTCGTGGTCCTGGAATCAAGAGCGTGAGAAAGGTTGTGTATGTATTCGTACGTTAAGATATCAATTTAGGAGCCTTTCTCACCATATGTGAGGAAGGCTTTTTAATTAAAAGGAGATTTGAAGATGAAACACCAATTACGCAGTTCGTTCAGCACGCAAGGCCGCCGCATGGCAGGGGCTCGTGCGTTGTGGATGGCAAATGGCATGAAGAAAGAGCAATTAGGAAAACCTATTATCGCAATTGTCAACTCATTTACACAGTTTGTCCCGGGACATGTGCATCTGCACGAAATCGGACAACAGGTGAAAGCTGAGATTGAGAAGCTGGGATGCTTTGCTGCCGAATTCAACACGATTGCCATTGACGATGGTATTGCGATGGGACACGATGGAATGCTTTATTCGCTTCCTTCACGTGACATCATTGCCGACAGCGTAGAGTATATGGTGAATGCGCATAAAGCGGATGCGATGGTTTGCATCAGTAACTGCGACAAGATTACTCCGGGTATGTTGATGGCAGCAATGCGCCTTAATATCCCTACTGTATTCGTTTCAGGCGGACCGATGGAAGCCGGCGAATGGAACGGTCAGCATCTGGATTTGATCGATGCTATGATTAAGTCGGCTGATGAAAGTGTAAGTGATGCCGATGTGGCTCAGATAGAACAACATGCTTGTCCTTCTTGTGGTTGCTGTTCCGGTATGTTTACCGCTAACTCAATGAACTGTCTGAACGAAGCCATCGGACTGGCATTGCCGGGTAATGGTACGATTGTGGCTACTCATGCCAATCGCACGCAACTGTTCAAGGATGCTGCTAAACTGATTGTTGAAAATGCTTATAAATATTATGAAGATGGGGATGACAGTGTGCTCCCCCGTAGCATCGCTACCCGTCAGGCTTTTCTGAATGCTATGACGCTGGATATTGCGATGGGTGGTTCTACCAACACAGTGCTTCACCTCTTGGCTGTAGCACACGAGGCAGAGGCCGATTTCAGTATGGATGACATCGATATGCTGTCACGTAAGACTCCCTGTCTGTGTAAGGTTGCCCCGAATACTCAGAAGTATCACATTCAAGACGTAAATCGTGCCGGAGGCATCATCGCTATCATGAGCGAGCTTGCCAAAGGCGGATTAGTCGATACGAACGTAAAGCGTGTAGACGGTATGACGCTGGCGGATGTAATCGACAAATACGGTATTGCCAGCCCGAATGTTTGCGAAGAAGCTGTGAAGAAATATAAGAGCGCTGCTGCCGGAAAGTTCAATCTGGTACTGGGTTCGCAAGATGCCTATTATAAAGAATTGGATACTGACCGTGCCGGAGGTTGCATTCGCGATCTGGAACATGCTTATAGCAAAGACGGTGGTCTGGCAGTACTGAAAGGTAATATCGCTCAGGATGGCTGTGTAGTGAAAACGGCAGGTGTGGATGAAAGCATCTGGAAATTTACAGGTCCTGCTAAAGTGTTCGATTCACAAGACGCTGCTTGCGATGGCATCCTTGCCGGGAAAGTGGTCAGCGGTGATGTTGTGGTCATTACACACGAAGGTCCGAAAGGCGGTCCCGGTATGCAAGAAATGCTCTATCCGACTTCTTATATCAAATCGCGCCATCTGGGCAAGGAATGTGCACTGATTACGGACGGTCGTTTCAGTGGCGGTACGTCAGGATTGAGTATCGGACATATTTCTCCTGAAGCGGCTGCCGGAGGTAATATCGGTAAGATTCAGGATGGTGACATCATCGAGATTGATATTCCCGGACGTGCTATCAACGTCAAACTGACGGATGAGGAACTGGCAGCCCGCCCGATGACCCCCGTCACCCGTCAACGCGAAGTCTCAAAGAGCTTGAAGGCATATGCCAGTATGGTAAGTTCTGCCGATAAGGGTGCAGTGAGACTGATTGATTAACCGAGAATTGACAAATGAAATAGAATTCCATTATCCATTAATAGAATGAAAGATATAATAACAGGCGCTGAAGCATTGATGCTTTCCTTGGAACATCAGGGAGTAAAGACCATTTTCGGATATCCGGGTGGCTCCATCATGCCGGTATTTGACGCTTTATACGACCATCGGAAGACATTGAATCACATCTTGGTTCGACACGAACAGGGTGCTACTCATGCCGCGCAGGGCTTTGCCCGCGTATCAGGCGAAGTAGGTGTCTGCCTAGTGACTAGTGGTCCCGGAGCGACGAATACGATAACAGGTATCGCAGATGCTATGATAGACAGTACCCCTTTGGTAGTAATTGCCGGTCAGGTAGGTACGGGATTCCTTGGGACGGATGCTTTCCAGGAAGTTGACCTGGTAGGTATTACGCAGCCTATCACGAAGTGGAGCTATCAGATTCGTAGTGCTGAAGATGTGCCTTGGGCTGTAGCCCGCGCTTTCTATGTTGCAAAAAGCGGTCGTCCCGGTCCTGTTGTATTGGACTTTGCCAAGAATGCACAAGTAGAGAAAAGTGAATATGCTCCTGCCAAGTTGGATTACATCCGTAGTTACCAGCCTGTTCCCGAAATGGATGAAGAGGCTGTGAGCCAGGCTGCTGAACTGATCAATAGCGCTGAACGTCCATTGGTATTGGTGGGACAGGGTGTTGAGTTAGGTGATGCACAACAGGAACTACGCGCTTTCATAGAAAAAGCCGGAATACCTGCCGGTTGTACACTGTTGGGACTTTCTGCTTTGCCTACTGCACATCCTTTAAATAAAGGTATGCTGGGGATGCACGGTAACTTGGGACCGAATATCAATACGAATAAGTGCGATGTACTTATCGCCGTAGGTATGCGCTTTGACGACCGTGTAACCGGAAAGTTGGATACGTATGCCAAACAGGCGAAAATCATTCATTTCGATATAGATCCTGCTGAGATAGACAAGAATGTGAAGACAGATATTGCCGTATTGGGCGATTGCAAGGAAACCCTTGCTGCCGTTACGGCACTTCTGAAACCTGCTACTCACCAAGAATGGTTGGATAGTTTCTTGCCTTACGAGAAAGTAGAGGAAGAAAAGGTGATCCGTCCTGAGTTGCATCCGGCAAGTAAATCTTTGAGTATGGGAGAAGTGATCCGTGCCGTAAGTGAGGCAACGAATCATGAAGCTGTATTGGTTACTGATGTTGGTCAGAATCAGATGATGTCTGCCCGTTACTTTAAGTATAGTAAGGAACGTAGCATTGTAACTTCCGGTGGGTTGGGTACAATGGGCTTCGGACTTCCCGCAGCAATCGGTGCAACTTTCGGACGTCCCGACCGCACTGTATGTGTATTTATGGGTGATGGTGGTCTGCAAATGAACATTCAGGAGATGGGAACCATTATGGAACAGAAGGCTCCCGTTAAGATGATCTTGCTGAATAATAACTTCCTGGGTAATGTACGCCAGTGGCAAGCGATGTTCTTCAATCGTCGCTATTCGTTCACTCCGATGCTGAATCCGGATTATATGAAGATAGCTTCTGCCTACGACATTCCTTCACGTTGTGTAATGACGCGTGAAGAACTGAAAGGTGCAATAGAGGAAATGCTTGCTACGGATGGTCCGTTCCTGTTGGAAGCCTGCGTTATGGAAGAAGGCAATGTGTTGCCGATGACACCTCCGGGTGGTTCGGTAAACCAGATGTTGTTGGAATGCTAATTTTATTCTTCGTTCTTAATTCTTAATTTAGTATGGATAAGACATTATATACGATAATCGTTCATTCGGAGAACTTCGCCGGTTTGCTGAACCAGGTAACCGCAGTGTTTACCCGTCGCCAGATCAATATCGAGAGTCTGAATGTTTCGGCTTCGTCCATCAAGGGTGTACATAAGTACACTATTACCGCATGGACGGATAAAGACACCATTGAGAAAGTGACCAAGCAAATCACCAAGAAGATAGATGTGCTTCAAGCGCACTACTTCACGGATGATGAGATCTATCAGCACGAAATTGCATTGTATAAGATAACAACCCCGATACTGGAAGAAAAACCGGAGGTATCGAAAGTAATCCGCAAGTATAATGCACGTATCGTAGAGGTGAATGCTGTGTTTGCTATCGTAGAGAAGAATGGTATGGGTGAAGAAATCACCAATCTTTATGACGAGCTGCGTGCCCTTGATTGTGTACTTCAGTTTGTTCGTTCAGGGCGTGTGGCTATCACCACGAGTTGCTTCGAGCGTGTGAACGAATACCTTGCCGACCGTGAAACGAAATATCGCTTGAAAAAAGAAAAGGAGCAAAACAATGAGTGAGAATAGTAGTAAGATAGGAAAATATCAGTTTGTAGCGGAGCCTTTTCATGTGGACTTTACCGGGCGTCTTACCATGGGCGTGTTGGGAAACCATTTACTGAATTGCGCCGGTTTCCATGCCAGCGACCGTGGGTTCGGTATAGCCACGCTGAATGAGGACAACTACACATGGGTACTCTCCCGCCTTGCCATCGAACTGGATGAAATGCCTTATCAATATGAGGACTTTACCATCTGGACTTGGGTAGAGAATGTGTACCGCCTTTTCACAGATCGTAACTTTGCCTTGTTGGACAAAGACGGAAAGAAGATTGGTTATGCGCGTTCTGTATGGGCTATGATTAACCTCAATACCCGCAAGCCTGCCGATTTGCTGGCATTGCACGGAGGTAGCATTGTAGATTATGTGTGCGATGAACCTTGCCCTATCGAGAAACCTTCACGCATCAAAGTGACTTCTACCGAACCGGTAGCTACATTGAAAGCTAAATACAGTGATATCGACATCAACGGACACGTGAACAGTATCCGCTACATCGAACATATCATGGACTTGTTTCCGATAGAGATGTATAAGGAAAAGCGTATCCGCCGTTTTGAAATGGCTTACGTAGCTGAGAGTTATTACGGTGATGAACTTACACTCTATAAAGATGAATTGGGTGACGGAGCTTTCGATATTGAAGTGAAAAAGAATGGCAGCGAGGTGGTTTGCCGTTCAAAAGTAATATTTACAGAGAAATAATTTTATTAATCATTAGCTGGCGCAAGCCACAAATAAAAAACTAAAAAAGAAAATGGCACAATTGAATTTTGGCGGTGTTACTGAGAATGTAATGACCCGCGAAGAGTTTCCTTTGGAAAAAGCACGTGAAGTTTTGAAAGATGAAACAATTGCAGTGATCGGTTATGGTGTACAAGGACCGGGACAGGCATGCAACCTGCGCGATAACGGTTTCAACGTAATCGTTGGACAGCGTCCGGGTAAGACTTATGAGAAAGCAATAGCTGACGGATGGGTACCGGGTGAAACACTGTTTGGCATTGAGGAGGCTTGTGAGAAAGGTACTATCATTATGTGCTTGTTGTCTGATGCAGCCGTAATGTCTGTATGGCCTACTATCAAACCTTACCTGACTCCGGGAAAAGCTCTTTACTTCTCTCATGGTTTCGCTATCACTTGGAGCGACCGTACAGGTGTAGTTCCTCAGAAAGATATCGACGTAATCATGGTAGCTCCTAAAGGTTCGGGTACTTCATTGCGTACTATGTTCCTCGAAGGTCGTGGTTTGAACTCTTCTTACGCTATCTATCAGGATGCTACAGGTAAAGCTATGGATCGTACCATTGCATTGGGTATCGGTATAGGTTCAGGATATTTGTTTGAAACTACTTTCCAACGTGAAGCTACTTCTGACCTGACAGGTGAGCGTGGTTCATTGATGGGAGCTATTCAGGGATTGCTGTTGGCTCAGTATGAAGTATTGCGTGAAAACGGTCATACTCCGTCAGAAGCATTCAATGAAACTGTAGAAGAATTAACTCAGTCATTGATGCCGTTGTTCGCAAAGAATGGTATGGACTGGATGTATGCTAACTGTTCAACTACTGCACAACGTGGTGCTCTGGACTGGATGACTCCGTTCCACGATGCTATCAAGCCGGTAGTACAGAAATTGTATGCAAGCGTTAAGTCTGGTAATGAGGCTCAGATTTCTATCGACAGCAATTCTCAACCTGATTATCGTGAGAAACTGAACGAAGAACTTCGTCAGTTGCGCGAAAGCGAAATGTGGCAGACTGCTGTTACGGTTCGTCAGTTGCGTCCGGAAAACAACTAATCCTTCTTGGGGATTAAGAATAAAAATGCCCGAATACTTGATTTCGGTGTTTCAATGTAGTATATTTGTAACCGTAATCCTGATTTAAGTTCGGGAAGAAGACAATGGGAGGAGTAACGTAAGTTGCTCCTCTTTTTTTATAACAAAGCATGAAGTTACCGGGGCCTTCATAAATCTATTATTGACAAAAAAGGATTAGCCGAAATATCCGGTGTTTACATTAAGTTTTCCGATTTCTATAGTTGAATTTAAAGCAAGCCTATTTTTACCCAGTTGAGAAAATATATTTCTCTAACTGGGAAAATATATTATCTCAACTGGGAAAAAGATATTTCAGTATAAGTCGATGAGTTTTTCTTTCGGCGAGTCTATGTGATGGTATGGATGTATTCAATGAGTTCCTTATAGAACTTGTGGCGTTTCATTGTTTCCGCTTCGCCCAATATCACCAGCTTCATGCGGGCACGGGTGATGGCTACGTTCATTCTTCGCAAGTCATTCAAGAAACCTATCTGTCCGTCTTCATTGGCACGGACCAAGCTGATGAAAATGACATCACGTTCCTGTCCTTGGAAGCCGTCTACGGTGTTAACGGTGAGTAGACTCCGGTAGGGCTTAAGTGAGCCGCTTGCTTTAATCTTATTGCGAAGATATTGCACCTGGGCTTTGTAAGGGGAGATTATACCGAAATCGATCCGCTCTTCTAACATGCGTTTTCCACCGATGCGGTCGATATAAGCTTTTAATTCTTGAAGAAGTAAATCTGCTTCTGCTTTATTGATACGCCCGAATGTTTCTCCTATAAACTCTTCTTTAAAATCCATGTCAGAAGTATCTATCCAGTTGATAGGAGTGTCCCAGTCGAGAATACCGCGGTATCGTATCTCAGGAGCCGCTTGTAGTTCTCCATTATAAAACCACTGAGAGGGAAATTTCATGATATCCTCGTGCATACGATATTGTACTTTCAATAGGGAGACGGTGCTGGGTTTATTGGCAACCACTCTTTCCATCAATGTACATTCGAGGCCTCCACGGGCAGCTTCGTAACATTTTATAGTAGGCGGAAGCTGGCAATGATCGCCTGCCAGTACTACACGGTCGGCTTTGCGAATAGCTATCCAACAGGCGGCTTCCAGGGCTTGGGCAGCTTCATCAATAAAAAGTGTACCGAAGTGACGCCCGTTCAGTATACGGTGATTGCTGCTGACAAGGGTGGAGGCTATGACATGGGCATTGTCAAAAAGATCGGCATTGATTTGTATTTCCAATTGTGTGGCACGATCACGCAGGCGACTCATACGATTGCGGGCGCTTTCACGTTCCTCATAACTGCCCCGATGTTTGCCACCCATTTCACGCATGGCTTTACGGATACTCCATAGTTCAGAATAGGCCGGATGTCCTTCGAAGCGGCGCTCATAAGTGAATGAAAGCATTTTGTCGTTTACCCGGGTGGGATTGCCAATGCGCAGGACATTCACACCACGATCTACGAGCTTTTCACAGATCCAGTCGACGGCAGTATTACTTTGGGCGCAAACCAGCACTTGAGGTTCGCGGTGCAATGTTTCATAGATAGCTTCTACGAGAGTAGTTGTTTTCCCTGTTCCCGGAGGCCCGTGTACAATAGAAACATCGCGGGAGTTCAATACTTTGTTCACTGCATTTTCCTGTGTAGAGTTCAGCCAGGGGAAACGGACGGGGTAGAGTTCACGGAATCCGGGTTTTAAAGTTCCCAACATAATATCTCTTAATTCTGCCAATCGATTGCCCTTAGCGCGAATTACATCGGAGAGTGCTTCGAACATAGTGCGGTAGGATGTTTCATCAAAATAAAGCTGCACTCCGAGGTTTTCGGCAGATTGCACTTCCAGTATAGCACCTGCACCGGGCATTGCAACAACCATACGTGTTTCATTGGCATAGCTGATAGTACCAATAGAATTGAAATATGTGATCTTTTCGTCGTATCCTTTACGGAAAAAACAGACAGGACGCCCGAATTCAAAATTATGTTCTATATCAGTATCTTCCGTATGTGTAATTTCTATTACTAATTGATTCAGTGAATTGTAGTAACTTCGTCCGGGAGTGGCAGGATACCAACAGAGTCCCCGTTTTACCTTACGGGCGATGCCCATGGTTTCAGTCTGTCTTTTGAATTCTTCCTTTTCGAATTCATATTCCATGCGCAGGAGCAGTTCTTGTCGCTGAAGATGGTCTGTTGGAGAAAGGAGGTTATTGCTCATATAAACTAATGATGAATAATGATAAATGATAATTTACCAGCGTAGCGCTGGAGCAAGGTTCTCCTTCGGCGTGCAAGTAATCTTTTAGACGCGGATGACACGGATGACGCGGATTCTTTTTTCCTTCGGTGTGATATGCCGGTATGTATAGCGCAGCTTTAAAAATCCGCGTCATCCGTGTCATCCGCGTCTAAAAGATTAAAGTCCGCGTTCGTCCGCCTTATCCGCGTAGTCCGCGTACCCATTCCCTCGCCGCTAAATTATCATTTATCGCATAGTTTTTTCGCAAAGGTAATCATTCTTCGCTTTTGCACGAAGAAAAGCTTTAATTTGTTAAACCTTTAATGATTTTAGTTTGTTTATTATATTAATTTGTAATCTTTACAATATTGGAAAACTAAAAATAAATGTGATTATGGTATATGACGTAACTATGTTAAAGGCCTTTTATGCTTCTTATAAGGGGAAAATGGAACACGTGCGGGCTATACTGCAACGTCCGCTGACATTAGCAGAAAAGATTTTGTACACTCATCTGTTTGATGAGAAGGGGGTAAAAGACTACAAGCGGGGAGAAGATTATGTAAACTTCCGCCCTGACCGTGTAGCAATGCAGGATGCAACCGCCCAAATGGCATTGCTGCAATTTATGAATGCAGGTCGCGAACAAGTTGCCGTACCTTCGACAGTACATTGCGACCATCTGATACAGGCCTATAGAGGAGCCCGGGAAGATATTGCCACTGCTACCAAGACAAACGAAGAAGTATACGATTTTTTGCGTGACGTTTCTTCCCGATACGGTATCGGCTTCTGGCAACCGGGTGCGGGTATCATTCATCAGGTGGTATTGGAAAATTATGCCTTCCCTGGTGGAATGATGGTAGGTACGGATTCGCATACGCCCAATGCAGGTGGTCTGGGTATGGTTGCCATCGGCGTTGGTGGTGCCGATGCAGTAGATGTGATGACTGGTATGGAATGGGAATTGAAAATGCCCCGCTTGATTGGTGTACATCTAAAAGGTGAACTAAGCGGTTGGGCAGCTCCAAAAGATGTGATTCTGAAGTTGGCAGGCATCCTGACGGTTAAAGGTGGCACAAATGCAATCATTGAATATTTTGGACCGGGCACGGCTTCTTTGTCCGCTACCGGTAAGGCGACTATTTGTAATATGGGTGCCGAAGTCGGTGCCACTACGTCACTTTTCCCTTATGATGATCGTATGGCTACTTATCTGAAAGCTACAGGAAGAGAAGAAGTGGCAGAAATGGCTGATTCTGTGGCGGGTGATCTTCGTGCAGATGCCGGCATCATGATTGCCCCGGAGAAGTATTACGACCGGGTAATTGAGATTGATCTTTCAAGGCTGGAACCTTATATTAATGGTCCTTTTACTCCCGATGCCGCTACGCCTATTTCTGAATTTGCAGAAAAAGTATTGGTTAACGGTTATCCGCGCAAGATGGAAGTCGGATTGATAGGTTCGTGCACCAACTCGTCTTATCAGGATTTAAGTCGTGCCGTTTCCCTGGCCCGCCAGGTTGAAGAGAAGCACCTGAAAGTAGCCGCTCCCCTGATTGTGAACCCCGGTTCCGAACGGATACGGGCTACAGCAGAGCGGGATGGTATGATAGGAACTTTTGAAAAAGTCGGTGCTACAATTATGGCAAACGCCTGCGGTCCCTGTATTGGTCAGTGGAAACGTGAGACAGATAACCCTACTCGCAAGAATTCTATCGTAACCTCTTTCAATCGTAATTTTGCTAAACGTGCAGACGGTAATCCGAATACGTACGCCTTTGTCGCTTCCCCCGAATTGACGATGGCACTGACGATTGCCGGAGACCTTTGTTTCAATCCGCTGACAGATGTATTGGTGAATCGTGAAGGTGAAAAGGTAAAACTCTCTGAGCCTGTGGGTGAAGAATTGCCACCGAAAGGATTTGCCGAAGGTAGCGAAGGGTATATAGCCCCCAGCAGTGAAAAGGTGGAAATCAATGTGAATCCCCATTCGCAACGGCTTCAATTACTACAACCATTCCCTGCCTGGGAAGGGACCGACTTACTTAATATGCCGTTGCTGATTAAGGCACAGGGTAAATGTACTACAGACCATATTTCAATGGCGGGTCCGTGGCTTCGTTTCCGTGGACATCTGGAGAATATTTCAGACAATATGCTGATGGGTGCTGTAAATGCTTTCAATGGAGAAACTAACAGTGTCTGGAATCGTTTGACTAATACGTACGGTCCGGTTTCCGGTACGGCAAAGATGTATAAGTCCGAAGAAATTTCTTCCATTGTAGTAGCCGAAGAAAACTATGGTGAAGGTTCCAGTCGTGAACATGCCGCTATGGAGCCCCGTTTCCTGAATGTTCGTGTGATCCTGGCAAAGAGTTTTGCCCGTATACATGAAACGAATCTAAAGAAACAAGGTATGCTGGCATTGACCTTTGTGGATAAAGCCGATTATGATAAGATTCAGGAACATGATTTAATTTCGGTAATCGGATTGATGGACTTTGCTCCCGGCCGTAATCTTAAGATTATCCTTCACCACGAAGATGGTACGAAGGATAGCTTCGAAGCTCAACATACGTATAATGAACAGCAGATAGGCTGGTTCCGTGCCGGTTCTGCTCTTAATGCAAGATAGAAAGATGGATAAAATTACAGTACCTTTTATTACAGGTGATGGGGTAGGAGTTGAAATAACTCCTTCTATGCAAGCTATTGTGAATGCTGCCGTGCAAAAAGCATATAGTGGACAACGGCAAATTGAATGGATGGAAGTGTGGGCAGGCGAACGGGCTTTTGAAAAATGTGGCCTGTGGTTGCCTGATGAAACGATGGAAGCTTTCCGTGATTACAAGGTAGGTATCAAAGGCCCGCTGACGACCCCTGTCGGTGGTGGTATCCGTTCACTGAACGTGGCATTGCGCCAGACATTGGACTTGTATGTATGCCTGCGGCCGGTTCGTTGGTATCAGGGCATTCACTCTCCGGTTCGTCATCCGGAGAAGGTGAACATGTGTGTATTCCGTGAAAATACGGAAGATATTTATGCGGGTATCGAGTGGGAAGCCGGTACACCGGAGGCTGAAAAGTTCTATAAGTTTCTGCACGATGAGATGGGGGTGAAGAAAGTACGGTTCCCCAAGACATCTTCTTTCGGTGTGAAACCTGTTTCAAAAGAAGGAACGGAACGATTGGTGCGTGCTGCCTGCCGGTATGCACTTGAGAATAATCTGCCTTCCGTGACATTGGTACACAAGGGAAATATAATGAAGTTTACCGAAGGAGGTTTCAAAAAGTGGGGCTATGAGTTGGCTGAGCGTGAGTTTGGAGAAGCTCTGGCTGATGGAAGGTTGGTGATAAAAGATTGTATTGCGGATGCTTTCCTGCAAAATACATTATTGATTCCTGAAGAATACTCTGTGATTGCTACCCTTAATCTGAATGGAGATTATGTTTCCGATCAGTTGGCTGCCATGGTGGGCGGTATCGGTATTGCTCCCGGAGCAAATATTAACTACCAGACCGGACATGCCATCTTTGAAGCCACCCATGGTACAGCACCGAATATTGCAGGCAAAGATATTGTGAATCCCTGTTCTATCATTCTGTCTGCCGTAATGATGCTCGAATACTTTGATTGGAAAGAATCTGCTTCCTTGATAGAACATGCCTTGGAACAAAGTTTCCTTGATGCCCGTGCTACCGCCGACCTGGCGCGCTTCATGCCCGGCGGTGTCTCGTTGTCTACTTCTGCTTTTACCCGGGAGATAGTGGAAAGAATTGAAAAATAATACTAACGATTAAAACGATACGAAAATGAAGAAGGAATATTTAGTTTATAAGCTTTCCGAGGATATGAAGGAAGCGGTTCGGATTGATACCGAATTATTCTCCAAATTTGATGTAAAGCGCGGTTTGCGCAATGAAGACGGCACGGGTGTTTTGGTTGGACTCACCAGAATTGGTAATGTAGTGGGTTATGAACGTGTTCCGGGCGGCGGCTTGAAACCTATCCCGGGTAAGCTATTCTATCGTGGTTATGATGTAGAAGATATTGTACATGCTTTTGTTAAAGAGAAACGTTTCGGATTTGAAGAAGTGGCTTATCTGTTACTGTCCGGTAATTTGCCCGATAAGGAAGAGTTGGCTTCTTTCCGTGAACTGATTAATGATAATATGCCGTTGGAGCAGAAGACTAAGATGAATATTATCGAACTGGAAGGGAATAATATTATGAATATCCTGGCACGCAGTGTACTTGAGATGTATCGTTTTGACCCTGCTGCCGATGATACTTCCCGCGACAACCTGATGCGCCAGAGCATAGAATTGATTTCTAAGTTCCCGACCATTATTGCTTATGCATATAATATGTTGCGCCATGCCACTTTCGGTCGTTCATTGCATATTCGCCATCCGCAGGAAAATCTTTCTATTGCCGAAAATTTCCTTTATATGCTGAAACGTAATTATACACAGCTGGATGCTCGTACGCTCGACCTTTTGTTGGTGCTTCAGGCAGAACATGGCGGAGGTAATAACTCCACTTTCACAGTCCGCGTTACTTCTTCTACCGGAACGGATACATACTCATCCATTGCCGCAGGTATTGGTTCGTTGAAAGGCCCGCTTCATGGTGGTGCAAATATTCAGGTGGCTGATATGTTCCATCATTTACAGGAGAATATTCAGGACTGGACAAGTGTGGATGAGATCGACACTTACTTTACCCGTATGCTGAATAAGGAAGTTTATAATAAGACCGGATTAATTTATGGTATCGGACATGCTGTTTATACGATTTCCGATCCACGTGCTATCTTACTGAAAGAACTGGCTCGTGATCTTGCCCGGGAAAAAGGGAAAGAGCGTGAGTTTGCTTTCCTTGAGCTCTTGGAAGAACGTGCTATCGAAACTTTCGGTCGCGTAAAGAACAATGGGAAAACGGTATCGAGCAACGTTGATTTCTATTCCGGCTTTGTTTATGAAATGATTGGATTACCGCAGGAAATTTTTACACCGTTGTTTGCTATGGCTCGTATTGTCGGTTGGTGTGCACACCGTAATGAAGAATTGAACTTTGAAGGTAAGCGTATCATTCGTCCGGCATACAAAAATGTACTCGAAGATACGACTTATGTACCTATCAAGAAGCGATAAATAGGAGTAAAACGGTAATAGGAATGAATAAGACTCACCACAGATTACACAGATTTACACAGATTTATTAATCTAATAATCATTAAAATAGAATCTGTGTCAATCTGTGTAATCTGTGGTGAATTAATTCATAACCCATCAGTAATGAGACCGTTTTTTCTAAACTGTTTGTTCTGATTTATTGATTCTAAAAGCGGTTTTGTAACTAGTTGACTATTAGAGGCGTATAATAACCCTATCTCAGTATGCGACTGAGGTACCCTAAGTATCATACTGAGATACCCTAAGTATGGGACTGAGATACCCTAAATATACGACTATGTCTCATCCTGTTCCCTTTTGTAAGTAACTTTGTACTTATTTCTGACGTAAATTGCGAACTTATCACTTTGATTTAAAGTTCATTGTTTTTTAAATAATTCGCTAACGTCTTTGTAAACTAATTAAGGGGAGGAAGTTTTCTTTTTCCTCCTTTTTATATATCTTTGCCCGTACTTAAATCGAAACAAGTATGGAACAAGGGACTTTTCAGTTATTTCTTGGTGCAATGAGCATCATCGCACTGTTTGTTTTTATCGCACTTTATTTTGTCAAAGCGGGATATGGAATGTTTCGAACTGCATCTTGGGGCATTTCTATCAATAATAAGTTGGCGTGGATGCTGATGGAGGCACCTGTGTTTATTGTGATGTTATTACTTTGGTGGAATTCAGCACGATATAATTCAATTGTTCCTTTAATTTTCTTTCTCTTATTCCAATTGCATTATTTCCAGCGCGCCTTTGTATTTCCTTTCTTGTTGAAGGGAAAGAGCCGTATGCCGCTTGCTATTATGATGATGGGAATGTTGTTCAACCTCCTGAATGGCTTTATGCAAGGAGAATGGCTTTTTTATCTGGCTCCTGAAACTCTTTATACGCTGGACTGGCTGAAGACTCCACAGTTTATTCTTGGAGTATTGCTGTTCTTCACCGGAATGGGAATCAACTGGTATTCGGATTATGTAATTCGCCATCTTCGTAAACCGGGAGATACGCAGCATTATCTGCCGTCGCAGGGGATGTATCGTTATGTCACTTCTGCCAATTACTTTGGTGAAATTATAGAATGGGCAGGATGGGCTATATTGACATGGTCGCTTTCCGGGCTGGTCTTCCTATGGTGGACAGTAGCTAACCTAGTTCCTCGTGCCAATGCTATCTGGCATCGCTATAAAGAAGAATTTGGAGATGCGGTAGGAAACCGGAAACGTGTTTTTCCGTTTCTATATTAATTTATCTCACTTATAAATCACAAATCATTAATAATACTCATGAGCAAGTTATTTACTCCTGTAACTTTTGGCCCGCTGACTTTACGGAATCGTACCATCCGCTCAGCGGCATTTGAAAGTATGTGTCCGGGTAATGCCCCTTCGCAAATGTTGCTTGACTATCATCGTTCAGTTGCGGCTGGTGGTGTTGGAATGACTACTGTGGCCTATGCCGCTGTCACCCAAAGTGGTTTGTCGTTCGACCGCCAATTATGGATGCGGCCTGAAATTATCCCCGGATTAAAAAAGCTGACCGATGCTGTACATGCCGAAGGTGCTGCTGCGGCTATACAGTTGGGACATTGTGGCAATATGTCGCACAAAAGCATCTGTGGTGTTACTCCTGTCGGAGCTTCCAGCGGTTTCAATCTTTACTCACCTACTTTTGTTCGTGGCTTGAAGAAAGAGGAGCTGCCTGAGATGGCACGCGCGTATGGTCATGCTGTAAATCTGGCTCGTGAAGCTGGTTTTGATGCCGTTGAAATACACGCCGGACACGGATATTTGATTTCTCAGTTTCTTTCTCCTTATACCAATCGGCGTAAGGACTGCTTCGGTGGATCCTTGGAGAATCGAATGCGTTTTATGGATATGGTAATGGAGGAGGTAATGAAAGCTGCCGGAACCGACATGGCTGTATTGGTAAAAGTGAATATGCGCGATGGTTTTCGTGGTGGAATGGAAATGGATGAGACTATGCAGGTGGCAAAACGCCTGGAGCAATCAGGAGCTCATGCATTGGTACTAAGTGGAGGTTTTGTAAGTAAGGCTCCTATGTATGTGATGCGTGGTCAGATGCCTATTCATTCTATGACTCATTATATGAATTGCTGGTGGCTGAAGTATGGAGTACGAATGGTAGGGAAGTGGATGATACCTACCGTTCCTTTCAAAGAGGCTTACTTTCTGGAAGATGCGCTGAAATTTCGAGCAGAAATAAAGATGCCGTTGGTATATGTAGGTGGTTTAGTTTCGCGTGAAAAAATAGATGAGGTACTGAATGATGGTTTTGAAGCAGTACAGATGGCACGTGCTTTGCTTAATGAACCGGGCTTTGTCAATCGTATGCGTGAAGAGGAGAAAGCAATCTGTAATTGTAAACATAGTAATTACTGTATTGCACGAATGTATTCCATTGAAATGGCATGCCATCAGCATTTGAACGAAGAACTTCCGGCTGGCTTGAAGCGGGAAATTACAAAAATAGAAGCAAAAGGATAATGAAACAGAAACTTGCAGTTATAACCGGAGCGGATGGCGGTATGGGAATGGAGATTACACGCGCTGTTGCTACCGCCGGATATAAAGTCATTATGGCGTGTCGTGATCCTGAAATCGCAGAAGAGAAACGTCAGTTAATAATGCGGGAAACAGGAAATATAGCATTGGAAATAGTACCGGTCAATCTTGCTTCTTTATCTTCTACGGCTTCTTTTGCCAATGAACTTCTTCAGCGTGGAGAAGTTATCACCTTGTTAATGAACAATGCCGGCACCATGGAAACGAGACGTTGTATCACCGAAGATGGATTGGAACGTACAGTAAGTGTCAATTATGTAGCTCCTTATTTGTTGACCCGTAAATTGCTTCCATTGATGGGAGAGGGAAGCCGGATTGTAAATATGGTGTCCTGTACTTATGCCATTGGTAAACTGGATTTTCCTGACTTCTTTTTACGTGGAAAGAAAGGCGCTTTCTGGCGTATTCCGATTTATAGTAATACAAAATTGGCATTGACTCTGTTTACAATAGCTCTATCGAAGAAGGTGAAAGAAAAAGGAATTATTGTCAATGCAGCTGATCCGGGTATTGTTTCCACAAAAATCATTACGATGCATATGTGGTTTGATCCGTTGACGGATATCTTTTTCCGGCCTTTCATACGTACGCCTCGTCAGGGAGCAGCGACGGCCATCAGTTTGTTACTGGATGAAGATGCGGGAAAACGTACCGGAACATTGAATGTAAGTTGCCATCCTAAACAGCTCTCAGAGAAATTCTTTCATCATGTACAGATGAAGGAACTATGGGATAAGACAGAAGAAATTGTAGCAAAATGGCTATAATACAAGAGGTTGTGTCAAAATGTGAACTGCACCCCAAAAGTTGGACAGGTTAAACATTATCCCGTAATAGAAAGAGTTCGGTATTGTACCGGGCTCTTTCCATTTAACCGGGCTTTGATTCTTTTATTATTATAATATTCAATATAGCTATCTAAAGCCTTTATAAAGGTTTCGGTCGATTCAAATTGCTCGGCATATAGAAGTTCAGACTTCATAATACCGAAAAAGTTCTCCACCATAGCGTTGTCAAGGCAGTTGCCTTTGCGAGACATACTTTGTACTATATGGTGTTCTTCCAAACGCTTACGGTAGCCGTAATGTTGGTATTGCCATCCTTGATCAGAATGGAGTATAAGGCCGTCAAGATTGTCGAACTTTGCAAACGCTTTATCCAACATATCGTATATCTGTTCCAGATTTGGGTTCCGGGAGATATTGTATGATATTATCTCGCCGTTGAACATATCCAATATCGGCGAGAGATAAAGTTTGACGGAACCGATATTTATCTGTGTTACATCTGTCGCCCATTTGCGGTTTGGAGCTTCTGCCGTAAAATCCCTGTCTATTATGTTTGGGGCAATCTTACCGACCTCACCTTTGTATGACCGGTAGCGCACCTGGCGTATTTTGCTTTTAAGCCCCAAGTCACCCATAAGCTTTTGAATGGTCTTGTGGTTTAACATAAAACCACGATTATGCATCTCCGCTGTCACACGGCGATAGCCGTAGCGTCCCTTATGCTCATGAAAAATCAGTTTAATCGATTCCTTTTCATTGGCATATCTGTCAGCGGCTTTAAGGCGATTCAGATGGTAATAGAACACAGAACGAGCCATCTTTCTTAACTCCAATAGCAAGTCAAGAGGATAATCCGACCTTAGTTCGTCGATGGTCCGTGCCCATTCAGAAGTGCTTGGGCTTTCTTTGCCTCGACTAAGGCCTTCGCTTTTTTTAGCAGCGCGTTCTCCGCCTTCAGGCGGAGATTTTCAGCCTGAAGCCTCTCAAGTTCCGTTTGCGGTTCTTTCTTCTTTGGGCGTCCCATAGGATATTTCGGTGGTCTTCCTCGGCGTTTGGACGGCTCAAGAGCCCCATAACCATACTTGCGTACTACGCTGACCCAGCGTTGTAGTGCCGTCTTGCCAATTCTGTATTCTACTCTTACATGGGCCAAAGGTACGCCTTTTTCTAATATTAAACGTACTACTTCTTCCTTTAATTTAACCGTAGGACGGCAATGGGATTGTTGTTCCAGTCCGGAACGACCATAGTGGTCCCACATTCTCACCCATGCCAATATCTCAGTCGCACTGATATGATACTCTTTCGACAAGTGCGCTATTGCTTCTCCTTGTTTTACTCGGCTAACGATGATGAGCCTTTGTTCATAACTGTACTTCATAAAAAACACCCCAAAAGTTTTATGTCTAACTTTTGGGGTGCAGTTCAAATGCTGGCACAACCTTTTTTTATGCGCAAAGCCCGGACTTTCCCAAGCCCGGGCTTTGTTATTACCCAAAGTTTATGTAACTTTAGGCATCAGTTTTTTCGTTATGGCAAAGTTACATTTTCGTCCTTACATTCCCAACCAAACCGTTCTTTTTCCACAAAGAATTGATGAAAACATAGCTGCGGACGATCCTGTCCGCATAGTCAATGCAGTTGTTGATAATCTCAATCTTGATAATTTCAAGAAGCTTTATAAAGAAACGGGGCGCTCAGCTTATCATCCCAAAATGATGCTCAAGGTAATTATCTACGCTTATATGAATAATATCTATTCCTGTCGTAAAATAGAGAAGCTTCTTTTGCGTGATATCCATTATATCTGGCTTGCCGGTCATGAGCATCCGGATTTCATAACCATCAACCGTTTCCGTAACCGTGTAAAGGAGGAAATAAACAACGTCTTCACGCAGCTGGTTCTTGTCCTTGCCGACAAGGGTTTCATCAGTCTTGACGTGGAGTATATCGACGGCACCAAGATTGAGTCCAAGGCCAACAAATATACTTTTGTCTGGCGCAAGACAGTCGAAAAGAACCGTACAAGGTTGCTGAATAAGATTCGCATCCTTCTGGAGCAGGTGGATGAAGCCATTATACAGGAGAACTCTGTAAAAGACACATCCGTGGAGTTGACTCCCTCCATGCTCTCTAATATAGTGGATGAACTCAAAGAAGTGCTGGAACACCAAGTAACACAGGACAAGGAACAAAAGAAAGCTCTGCGTGAAAAGAAAAAACAGGTCAGGGAACTTGAAGGGTATCGTGACAAGCTGATGGAATACGACAATCACCTTGAAGTCCTTGGAGAACGTAATTCCTATTCCAAGACCGATCCTGATGCCACATTCATGCGTATGAAAGAAGACGCCATGAAGAACGGGCAGACCAAGCCCGGGTATAATTTACAAATAGGTACTGAAAACCAGTTCATCATAGACTTCCGGCTGTTTCCCAACCCCACCGATACGCTGACCCTGATCCCTTTCTTCCACTCCTTCCAGCACCGCTATAACCGCTTACCGGGTATCGGTGTGGCAGACTCCGGTTACGGCTCGGAAGAAAATTACCGGTTCATGCAGGAAAATGGGATAGAGGCCTTTGTCAAGTACAACTACTTCCATAAAGAGCAGCGTCCCCGTTATACTCCCAACCCGTTCCATGCGGAAAGTCTCCATTACAATGCGGGGGAGGATTATTACGTTTGTCCGATGGGGCAACACATGAACCGCATAGGAACCAGACGTGACAAAACAGCGAGCGGATACATCACCGAAAGTGCCCGGTATAAAGCACAAAGATGCGAAGGTTGTCCTTTGCATGGAAGTTGTTTTAAAGCACAGGGGAACCGTATTATAGAAGTCAACCACCGGTTAAACCAATATAAACGGCAGGCACGGGAAAGGTTAGTTTCAGAAGAAGGAGTCAGGCATAGGGGCAGGCGGTGTATAGAACCGGAAGCTGTTTTCGGACAAATGAAATACAACATGGCATACAGGAGGTTCCGGCATGTGGGAGAAGACAAGGTGAAAATGGACTTTGCCTTCTTTGCCATAGCTTTTAATATCAAAAAGATGTGTGCAAAACTGAGAAAAGCAGGAAAGGAGCTCATTACACTTGCTAAATCTATATTTATTGGACTATTTATAACCCGATACAACGGGAAGATAGCAACTTGTTACCAAATGAATGAGAAAAAAGCGGCGTAGACAAAAGAAAAGATAACAGGACTATAAATTATAGAAAAAGGTTGTGCCAACGTTTTGACACAACCTCTTGTATATTTCACTATATTCTAATTAAATAGAGAGTTCTCTCAATACATTTACCAAGTCTTTCTTGATTGGCTTATCATTCTTGATAGCTTTTGTGAAAGGAACGTATACTACTTCGTCATGTTCGATACCGACCATTACATTGCGTTGTCCATCCATGATGGCATCAATAGCTGCCGCACCGAGTCGGCTGGCAAGGATACGATCGTGAGCAGTAGGACTTCCACCGCGCTGCAAGTGTCCAAGGATAGTAACACGTACATCGTATTGAGGATATTCATTCTTTACACGCTCTGCAAAGTGCATGGCTCCACCTGTCAGTTCGCTTTCCGCAACAATTACAATACTACTGTTCTTGGATTTGCGGAAACCGTTTTTGATGAATTCTTCCAGTTGATCGACTTCCGTACTGAACTCTGGAATGATAGCGGCCTCTGCACCTGAGGCAATAGCACCGTTCAAAGCTAGGAAGCCGGCATCACGTCCCATTACTTCAACAAAGAACAAGCGTTCGTGAGAAGTTGCCGTATCGCGAATTTTATCCACAGCGTCCAGAATGGTATTCAAAGCTGTATCATAACCGATAGTCGTATCTGTTCCGTACAGGTCATTGTCGATAGTGCCGGGTAATCCGATACAAGGTACATCAAACTCTTGTGCGAAAATACGTGCCCCCGTCAATGAACCGTCACCACCAATGATAACCAAGGCGTCAATACCTTCCTTTTTCATATTATCATATGCAATCTGGCGTCCTTCGGGAGTAGTGAACTCCTGACAACGAGCTGTTTTCAGGATCGTACCACCTAATTGTATAATATTACTTACGTTCTGGCTTTTGAATTCTTTGATTTCACCGGTTACCAGACCTCTGTAACCTCTATATATACCTTTTACTTGTAATCCGTTGTAAATAGCAGCACGTGTTACCGCACGAATAGCAGCGTTCATTCCCGGTGCATCGCCACCGGATGTCAAAATACCTATGCACTTAACTGTTCCCATAACAATCTTTTAGTTTGGTTTAAATAATTGCCGCAAAAATAGTGCAAGTTGAGAGCAAAAGCAAAATGTTTTTTTGATTTTGCCGAAACGCAGCCTATTTTCGCTCGGCAAAGATAGCAAAAAGCTGAGGGTGTGATTCATATTTAACGTTAATTTGTTGTTTCAAAACGATGACTTATTGTCCTGTAAGTCGTGATTGAATGGCCTTAGAAATTTCTTCCATCAGCCATTTGGGAGTGGAGGTTGCTCCACATACTCCGATAGAGGAAGCTCCGGTAAGCAGAGAACTGTCTATCTCTTCAGCGCTGTCTATCAAGTGGGAATTTGGGTTGACTTTTTTGCATTCGCTGAACAACATTTTTCCGTTGGAACTTTTCTTGCCACTCACAAAGAATACCAGGTCGTGCGAAGCGGCAAATTTCCGTATGTTTGGAATGCGATTGGCTACTTGTCGGCAGATGGTATCATAATATTCGAATGTGACATCAGGCGAGATATGTTCTTTGATATATTCTACGATTTTCTGGAATTCGTCCAATGACTTTGTTGTCTGCGAATATAAACGGATGCTTCTGGTGAAATCCAGTTTTTTAGCTTCTTCCAACTTTTCTATGACAATTGCTTCTCCGGTAGTTTGTCCTACTAAACCAAGGACTTCGGCATGACCGGTTTTTCCATAGATAACGATTTGTTTGTCCTCGGTATCTTTTTGAGTATATTCTTGCTTGATTTTCTTTTGTAGGCGGAGTACTACCGGGCAAGTGGCATCAATGATTTCAATATTATTGCGACGGGCAATTTCATAGGTTTCGGGCGGTTCTCCATGGGCACGCAGCAAAACTTTGGCATCGTGCAAATGATTAAAGTCATCATGATTGATAGTGATGAGGCCCATCTCTTTCAGGCGCTCCACTTCACGGCTATTGTGCACGATGTCTCCCAGGCAATATAAAGTGCCTCCATTGGCTAGCTCTTCTTCAGCTTTATTTATTGCAGTGACTACACCGAAGCAGAAGCCGGAACCTTCATCTATTTCTACTTTTACCATAATATAATATGTTGATATAGAGATTGTAAACAGACCTTCGGAAGGGCTACACCCTTTTTCCTTTATCTTTTAACGATCTTATTGAATTGCTCTTGCAACCATTCCTTTTGTTGAGGAATAGTCATGTCAGTATTGTCCAACAGCAATGCGTCATCTGCTTTGCGAAGCGGGCTTACTTCTCTATTCTGATCGATATAATCCCGTTGCTTTACATTCTCAAGTATTTCATCAAAACTGGCTTCTTGTCCTTTGGCCTTTAATTCATCATAGCGACGTTGTGCACGGATTTCGGGCGTGGCAGTTACGAATATTTTTAGTTCAGCATCTGGAAAAACCGTAGTTCCGATATCACGTCCATCCATGACAATACCTTTGGAATTGCCCATTGCTTGTTGCTGTGCTACCATTGCTTCGCGTACAAACCCTAAAGTTGCAATGGGACTAACATGGGAAGAAACTTCCATGCTGCGGATTTTATTTTCTACATTTACTCCGTTCAGATAAGTATCCGGACGCCCGGTCTCAGGGTTTAATTGAAAGGAAATATGGATATTATCTATTTCTTTTCGAAGTCTTTCCGTATCGATGTCATTTCCCTGAAAGATGCCGTTTTCTATACTGTATAAAGTGACTGCACGGTACATGGCACCACTATCGATGTAGATGTAGCCTATTTCACGGGCAAGGTCTTTTGCCATAGTACTTTTTCCGCAAGAGGAAAAGCCGTCGATTGCAATAGTTATCTTTTTCATATTTGAGTTATGCTATTATATATTATAAGGTATATGATAAATTAAAAATAAGTGAGGATGAACTCACATGATATTTGGCGTATGCCATTCCCAGTTTCAACCGTTTTAATTGAATACCTGTACCACAGGTGAAACCTGCCCAATGACTGGAACCGTTTATTTTCATTTCTTCTCCGCGGCGGAAATTATATCCGGCTGCCAGATAAAAGTTGTTGGTTGGTAGGAAGTCAATACCAAGGGCAATATGATTTAACAATTTCTTTCCGAAATTGTTTGCCGCTGTGGTTGAGGCACTCCAGTGTGTGAGGTCATGTAGGGTAAGGGAAAGCCGGAACGGAGCATGTGACAATCGTTTGCTGAATCCCAGTTGTACATCAACTGGTAATTTCTCATGCCGTTCCTCAAAAGCTTTAAGCTGTCCTCCCAGGTTGCGTGCAACGAGCGAGGCGGAAAAATCGGACTCCTGATGATAGTAGTTTAATCCCAGATCGACACCGATAGCAAATGAAGAATATTTATCATAGTGGGAGTAAATGAAATTGGTGCGTACACCTCCACTCCAATAATCACTTAAATCATAGGTATAAATACCCGATATAGAGATATCTTTGGCGGAGAAAGTTCCGGTTTCAATATTTTCTTCAGTCGTTTCTTTAAGCTCCCCATAGTCTACATATTGTGCGGTTATTGCCCAGGTGGAACGCTCCCCGGCAGTACGTGCAAATGCGGCTCCACCAACGTTGACACCATCCATGTAAAGCATGTAATTCAAGTTGAGAGTCTTATCCGCTACGCAGGAAAGAAGAGCCGGATTCTGGACAGCCATAGTCAAATCATCTTCTATAATAGAAATGTTTTCTCCACCCAATGCTGATGCATGGGCAGAAAAAGGGAGTTTTAGAAATTGAAAGGCGCTGGTTCCGTCTTGTGCATGTAAAACGGAGAAAATCAGGAGTAGTAGCGCCGTTATAAATGACTTTTTCAACATTTCATTTAAAATTATTGCCAAAGATACGGTATTTTTAAAATATCTCGTTACATTTGTGGCACAAAAGCACAGGTGTGCTTTCTGAAGGATAAAAAAAACAAAAATGGGTGCATATTGTCTTAAAAAAGATAGTACGGCTGAACGTTTTGCGGAAAAAGTACTATATTTGCCCAAAATGAGAAACACGTTAAAATAATATTATAATTATGGAAATTAAGAAAACACCTAAAGCAGATTTGGAGAACAAGAAATCGACTTGGATGCTTATTGGTTATGTTATTGTGCTTGCCTTTATGTTTATAGCATTTGAATGGACGAAGCGCGATATCAAGATTGATACAAGCCAGGCACTTACTGATCTCTATTTTGAAGAAGAAATGGTTCCTATCACTGAACAGGAAGAAAAAGTAGCTCCTCCTCCTCCTGAAGTAGCTCCGATTAACGAAACGTTGGAAATCGTAGCGGATGATGCTGATGTGGAAGAAACAGTTATCGCCTCTTCAGAAGAAACAGGTAAGGCAGTAGAAGTAAAATATGTGCCTGTAACTGTTGTAGAAGAAGAACCGGAAGAACAAACCATTTTTGAGGTTGTAGAACAAATGCCTGAATTCCCGAATGGTGGTATGGCTGGTTTGATGCAATTCTTGAGCAAGAACATCAAATATCCGACTATCGCCCAGGAAAATGGTACGCAAGGTCGTGTAACAGTACAGTTCGTTGTTAACAAGGACGGTAGTATTGTAGATGCCAAAGTCATAAGAGGTGTTGACCCGTATCTGGATAAAGAAGCACTTCGTGTGATTGGTACCATGCCGAAATGGAAACCTGGTATGCAGCGCGGTAAACCGGTACGCGTTAAATATACGGTGCCTGTAATGTTTAGATTGCAGTAATACGTTATCTATATAAAAAGGAGGCTGCTTTTGGGCAGCCTCTTTTTATTCCTACTATTCTCCTAAATTTACTATCATTATGTTTACAGCTTCCGAGCTTCTCGAAAATTTTAATTCTCATATTGCTGGCTTACAATTTACGCGTACTCCGAAAGGATTGTATGCTCCGGTAGAATATGTATTATCTATGGGTGGAAAAAGAATTCGCCCGGTGTTAATGTTACTGGCTTATAATTTGTACAAGGAAGATGTGACCCGTATCTATGCTCCGGCCACAGGTATCGAAGTTTATCATAATTATACTCTTTTGCATGATGATTTGATGGATCGTGCGGATCGCCGTAGAGGAAAAGAAACTGTCCACAAAGTTTGGAATGATAATACTGCTATCCTTTCGGGAGATGCGATGTTGGTGCTTGCCTATCAGTTTATGGCAGAATGTCCTTCGACTTTTCTGAAAGAGGTTATGGATCTTTTCAGTTTGACGGCACTTGAAATTTGTGAAGGTCAGCAAATGGATATGGAGTTTGAGCAGAGGAATGATGTAACTGCAGAAGAATATCTGGAGATGATTCGTCTGAAAACTGCCGTGTTGTTGGCGGCAAGTCTGAAGATTGGAGCTCGTTTGGGGGGCGCTTCGGTAGAAGACGCTGATCGTTTATATGATTTTGGTATGCATATAGGTGTTGCCTTCCAGTTGAAAGATGATTTGCTGGATGTATATGGCAATGCTAAAGTGTTTGGAAAAAATATAGGTGGGGATATTCTCTGTAATAAAAAAACATATATGCTGATTAAAGCATTGGAGCATGCGAATGCGGATCAGCATAACCAGTTGAATAGCTGGATAAACGCAGAGACTTTCCAGCCGGCAGAGAAAATTGCAGCTGTGACGGAACTGTATGACCGGATTGGTGTAAAAGCAGTTTGCGAAAATAAGATATTGGAATATAGCAACCGGGCAATGGAAAGCCTTGCAGCTGTCAGTATTGCAGAAGAAAAAAAAGAAGAACTGAAAAAGATAATAGAAAATTTGATACACAGAGAAGTTTAACTGTGCTTTTTTGTAACTATGCCTTATAGAAGATTACCAAATACAGACCAGGCGAGAATACGGGCACTGAAAGCAGTGGTTGCAAAAGCTGATACCCATAACCTCTATGATTTGGCAGTTTCTTTAAAGACGTTGACTGAAGCCCGGAATTTCTTGATGAGATTTGAAGCCGCCCAATCGTATTATGTCCAATGCTTTGAACGTCAGTCGCAAGCAGGGCGTAAGCATCAGGCCAATGTAAAGATGGCTCGTTTGTATATTTCTCATTTCATTCAGGTATTGAACTTGGCTGTTATTCGTTCGGAAGTGCGTGCAGCCCATAAATCTTATTATGGTTTGCCGACTGATAGTTCAAATGTACCGGATTTATCGACGGAGGCAGCCTTGGTGGAGTGGGGGCGAAAAATTATAGATGGAGAAACCAAACGAACTTCTCAAGGGGGGATTCCTATTTATAATCCTACTATTGCGAAGGTTAGAGTTCATTATGATATTTTTACAGATAGTTATGACCGACAGAAAAATTTGCAGGCTTTAACTGCCCGTAGTTTAGATTCTCTTTCTACTATGCGAACTACTGCCGATGAATTGATCTTGGATATATGGAATCAAGTGGAAAAAAAGTTTGAAGATGTTTCTCCCAATGAAAAACGATTGGAATTATGTCGTGATTACGGGCTGATTTATTATTATCGTACTGGTGAGAAACGAATAGAAAAAGTAAACGAATGAGATTGATAGATACACATTCCCATCTTTTTTTGGAGGAGTTTTCAGAGGATTTCCCACAGGTTATTGAGCGTGCACGTGCTGCCGGAGTAACTCATATATTTATGCCCAATATTGACAGTACGACTATTGAAGCAATGCTGTCAGCCTGTAGCGTCTATAAAGGATACTGTTTTCCTATGATTGGTTTGCATCCTACTTCTGTCAATGCCAATTATGAAAAAGAATTGGAAATAGTTGCTCGCGAATTGAAGTTTTCTAAGGAATATGTTGCTATAGGGGAGATCGGCATGGATCTTTATTGGGATAAAACTTACCTGAAAGAGCAGCAAATAGTACTGGATAAACAAGTCAACTGGGCTTTGGAATATGATCTTCCTATAGTAATCCATTGCCGGGATGCCTTTGATTATATATATAAGGTGCTGGAACCTTACAAAAAGACTCCTTTAAGAGGAATATTCCATAGCTTTACAGGAACGGCAGAGGAAGCTACCCGTGTATTGGAGTTTTCCGATTTCTTCATTGGAATTAATGGTGTGGTTACTTTTAAGAAGTCCCACCTTCCGGAAATTTTGGCAGGAATACCATTAGAAAAAATTGTTCTTGAAACAGATTCTCCTTATCTGACTCCAGTCCCGAATCGTGGTAAGAGGAATGAAAGCGCCTATGTGAAGGATACTTTGATGAAGGTCTCTGAAATTTACGGGATGTCTCCTGAGGCTGTTGGAGACGTTACTTCGGAAAACGCTTTAAAAGTGTTTGGAATGCTCAAATAACATCGGAAAGATTTTAAAGTTTATTAATTTTGAGATTTTATTAAAGATAAAACGGGGAGAATGAAGGGCAAGAACGAAAAAAAGAATACATTTGTAGCTGAAAACGCTTGTGGTTCGCATTTTTTTTGTAATTTGCAGCCGTTTTTGAAAGAGGCCTCTATTGGAGAGATGCTCGAGTGGTTGAAGAGGCACGCCTGGAAAGCGTGTATACCTCTAAAGGGTATCCGGGGTTCGAATCCCCGTCTCTCCGCAGGATGAAAGAAAAAACAAAAACAATAAATGAATATAATAAACAAATTAATTAATTAATCTTAAAAATTAGACACACAATGAAAAAGTTATTTGCAATTGTTGCTGTGATGGGAGTCTTAACATTTGGCTCAACTCAACTTGCTCAGGCTCAAGATGCTCCTGCAGCGGAACAAACAGAACAAGCTGCTCCTGCAGCTCAGGCGGCTCCTGCCGGTGATGCTACTGTAGAAGCAGAAGAAGGTGGTATTCACAAGGAAATTAAAACTAAGTTTATTGAAGGTACTGCATCTTTCATGAGTTTGGTTGCTATTGCTTTGGTTATCGGTCTTGCATTCTGTATTGAACGTATCATTTATTTGAGCTTAGCTGAAATCAACACAAAGAAGTTCTTGGCTGCTATTGAAGCTGCTTTGGAAAAAGGCGACGTAGAAGCTGCTAAAGACATCGCACGTAGTACAAGAGGTCCTATCGCTTCTATTTATTACCAAGGCTTATTGAGAATCGATCAAGGTCTTGACGTAGTTGAGAAGTCTGTAGTATCTTACGGTGGTGTACAAGCTGGTTACCTGGAAAAAGGTTGCTCTTGGATTACACTGTTCATCGCAATGGCTCCGTCTTTGGGATTCTTGGGTACTGTAATCGGTATGGTGCAGGCATTTGATAAGATTCAACAAGTAGGTGATATTTCTCCGACGGTTGTAGCAGGTGGTATGAAAGTTGCCTTGATTACAACTATCTTCGGTTTGATCGTTGCTTTGATCCTGCAGGTATTCTACAACTATATCCTGTCTAAGATCGAGGCTTTGACCAGCGAAATGGAAGATTCTTCTATCACTCTGTTGGACATGGTTATCAAATATAACTTGAAATACAAAAAATAAGAGAAATGGCTAAATTATCATATAGAGTATCATATTATGTACTGTATGTTTTATTCGCCGCTATTTTAGTGGTATTGGGCTTATTCTACTTTGGTGGAGATGCTCAGGGCGATGCAGTACTGACGGGCGTTGATCCCGAGATGTGGCAGCCTGCACAGACAGAAAGTCTGCTGTACTTAATGTATGGTTTGTTTGCTTTGACTGTTGTTGCAATGGTAGCTGCGTTTATCCTACAATTTGGTAGCGCATTAAAAGATAATCCTGTAAAAGCTTTGAAATCACTGTTAGGTGTTATTTTGCTGGTTGTTGTAATGATCGTTGCTTGGTCTATGGGTAGTGGAGAACAGATGAATATACCAGGTTATAGTGGAACTGATAATGTTCCGTTTTGGTTGAAGGTAACTGATATGTTCTTGTATACTATTTATTTCTTACTAGGAGCAACTGTTCTTGCAATGCTTTTCAGTAGTATTAAAAAGAAATTATCATAATCGATTGAGGGAACTCAATCTAATGGAGTAATTACAATGGCAAAAGGAAAAAGAAAAGTTCCTGATATAAACTCAAGTTCTACAGCGGATATTGCTTTCCTATTGTTGATCTTCTTCTTGATTACGACTTCTATGGATACGGACCGTGGTTTGGCAAGACGTTTGCCACCACCACCCGAGCAAGACCAAAAGAAAGACGATTCAGATAAGGTTAAGGAGCGTAACGTCATGACAGTCTTCCTGAACATGAACGACCAGTTGATGTGTAGTGGAGAATATGTTAATGTAGATCAGTTGAGAGATAAGGCAAAAGAATTCATTGCCAACCCGTATAATGATGAGTCTAAACCGGAAAAGCATGCGAAAGACATTCCTTTCTTCGGGACTATGCAGATTACGGAAAAGCATGTAATTTCTTTGCGTTGTGACCGTGGTTCTTCCTATAAAGCATACTTAGCTGTTCAGAATGAGCTGGTAGCTGCTTACAATGAGTTGAGAGATGAATTGGCTCAGGAGAAATGGGGAAAGGACTATGCTGCTTTGGACGAAGACCAACAAAAAGCAATTCGTGATATTTATCCTCAGAAGATCTCTGAGGCAGAACCTAAAAAGTACGGAGAAAAGAAGTAATGGGAAAATTTAATAAGACTGGTAAACGCGAAATGCCTGCGTTGAATACTTCTTCTCTGCCTGACCTTATCTTTACTTTGTTGTTCTTCTTTATGATTGTAACAACAATGCGTGAGGTAACATTAAAGGTTGAGTTTAAGGTTCCGCAAGCTACTGAGTTGGAAAAACTGGAAAAGAAATCTTTGGTTACGTTTATCTATGTAGGAAAGCCTACAGCTGAGTTCCGTAAGAAACTGGGTAATGAAAGCCGTATCCAATTGAACGACAGCTATGCTGAAGTTGCTGAAATCCAAGATTATATTATTGGTGAACGTGCCAGTATGAAGGAAGAAGATCAACCGCAGATGACTGTTTCTTTGAAAGTGGATCAAGATACGAAAATGGGTATCGTAACAGATATCAAAGAAGCTCTTCGTAAAGCTTATGCATTGAAACTTAACTATTCTGCGCAGCCGCGTCAGTAAGAAGTTAAATCAAACTATATAAATAAAGGGTGCTTATTTCGAATAGGCACCCTTTATTTTTTTATTTTTGTACGTTATATACTTCCCGATATATAGAGTTTTTTACTGTTTCAAAATCTCTTTCACACTCTAAATTTCCGTGTGCCATAAGTAGCATGGGTAAATAATCATCCCCGGGTCTGTATGGAGGCTGAAGATATGGTTTCTCCCAAAGAACAAATCCTTGGCGCTTGTAGAAATTAATACGCCTTTGAGCCATTTCTTCTTCCGGCATTTCCACTTCCAGAACAATAGGGTGTTGAAGCAACTCGCATAAATGATTTAAAACGTTCTTTCCATGTCCGCCATTACGCTGGGCCGGATCAACAGCAAAGTGTTCTACGTAATAGAATTTGCCGAAATCCCAATAGGTAATGAATCCTACAGGAGTATCATGGTGGAAAATAATATTGTTATAGAAATGAGGTTTGCTATCAGTGTACAGGCGCAGTTCTTCTAACGGTCGGTATTCTTCAGGCGGAAAGGCGGCAGTTATTAACTGTTCCATGTACTCATACAAAAATTCATCAGCGGTGCTGATACGTTGAAGTCTGATCATAATGTTGGTCTTTAAAGTTTAGTTTCTCTTATTATTTGGTATAAAAATCAATGAGTCTTTGCAGTGATCGTTGGCATACCGGGCAGAATGTTGGATATTCATTGGTGCGCATGCGGCAGTTATCAGCGGGACGGAATATGCCTTTGGCTGAATATCCACCTCCTTCATATACTCCTACCGGATACTTTGCCTGTTCGTTGACAGGGGTAGGAATAGGAGTACCTTTAATGAGCATATCTTCCCATTTAGAAGCGAAATCGATACGGGTACTTATATTTTGTTCCCAAGGTTCTATATCCAATGGGTAGGTATCTGTCATGACATCATCGTCGTAGAAATATTCATCGGCCAACCCTCCGAAACTGTGTCCGAACTCGTGTACAACTACCGGACGGAACATTGGGTGATGAGCTGTAGTCAGGGTATAAGCATTATAGATGCCACCACCTCCATACTCTTCAGTATTGGCAAGAATAATAATGTGTTCATATGGTATTCCTGCCAAAGCATCGTGTATGGATTTGACACGACGGGTAGTCAGATAACGGTCAGAATAGAATGTACTGAAATGGGAACTAAAGGCTGTATGTTTCCATTCTCCCAAACGGGGAACACTTACCCCTGTGTCATCAGATGGGCTGGCAACAGCTACAATATTGAAGCGATCTTTCATACTCTTGAACGGTTCGTGTGAGAATAGGCTTTCACAGGCGATTTCCGCATCCTGATAGAATACGTTCATTTCTGCAGGAGTATATCC
The DNA here is from genome assembly GCF_000526555.1 of Bacteroides sp. 14(A). Lineage (NCBI taxonomy): Bacteria > Pseudomonadati > Bacteroidota > Bacteroidia > Bacteroidales > Bacteroidaceae > Bacteroides > Bacteroides sp. 14(A). The sequence goes on from NZ_JAGH01000001.1 coordinate 1,028,872, forward strand.
TTCGGCAAGAATGGCCACGTCGATGCACTTGTCAGTTTCACCATTCTTTAGCAGATATTTATGTGGAGTGATGTGTGCAGTTCCTTTCTGATGAATAAGTATATCATCGGGGCGTACAGTGTGCGTCAGATGTGTACGCACTTCTTTTCTCGGGCTTAACAGGGTGATCTCTATTTCCACAGGACGGAGCGGGTAAGGCAGTAAGAAGGTATTTTCAAATCCTTTGGTGACAGCCTTGGCTTCGTCCGTTTCCAGCCACTCTTGAAAGAGGGAAGAGAAAGAAGTAGTATAGATTGTCTTTCCACTTTCCAAATCCTTCATGATGATTTGTCCATTACCTTGCAAAGGTAATTCAGCTAAATGATGACGCCTTCCGGCCCATGATGGAAGTACGGACAGTTCATCCAGACATACATTCTGGCGGGCGGCATTTCCTGTAAAGATATAATCAATACGCAATGTTTTATCGGCAAAATACTCAGTGTAGTTTTGCGCATGGCCTATTGTAACCATCAGTAAGCACAATGCAAGTACAAGATATTTTTTCATAACAATCTAATTTTGTAGTTATAGGCAAAGATAATGCAAATTGAGCGCAGAACTTTCATGCTCGCATGAAAAAGTTATGCCGAGATGCAGCTTATCTTCTTTTCACCCTGTTTATCGTAACTGTGGGTTTATTCATTTTTTAGCAAGAAAAGTAATAAATCGTATTTTTATTGGGAAAAATTTCGCTAACTTTGCACATTATCGTATGAGAATACGGTGAAGCAATCGTTATTTATTAATCATAAAATTAGAAATGGGACATCATCAATTGGATACTTTAGACGAGCAAATACTGAAATTGATTGCAGATAATGCCCGTATTCCTTTCCTGGAAGTGGCGAGAGCTTGCAATGTTTCCGGTGCAGCCATACATCAACGCATACAAAAATTGACGAATTTAGGTATCTTGAAAGGTTCGGAGTACGTCATCGATCCGGAAAAAATAGGTTATGAGACTTGTGCCTATATTGGCATTTATCTGAAAGATCCGGAATCTTTTGACGCAGTGACAAAGGCACTTGAAGCTATTCCCGAAGTTGTGGAATGTCACTTTACGACGGGTAAATATGATATGTTTATTAAACTTTACGCACGCAATAACCACCATTTGCTGAGCATTATCCACGATAAATTACAGCCGTTGGGGTTAGCGCGCACAGAAACACTAATATCCTTCCATGAAGCCATAAAACGGCAGATGCCAATCATGGTGGAGATGGATGAAGATTAGGAATTACTTACGGATATAATCCACAAATGCATAAGGGCAGGGATGTTTCTCGTCAACAAGATGAGATTCCCTGCTTTTTTCATGCCATATTGCGGACTCTACGGCAGGGAAGTAAGCATCTACCTGAGGTGCTTCGGCATCGATTTCCGTCAGGCAAAGCATGTCTGCCAATGGCATTGCCTGTTTATATACACTTGCTCCGCCGATAATATATACTTGTTCCTCAGGCTGACAGCTTTGCAAAGCTGCTTCAAGGGTAGGGAATACTTCTGCACCGGGACATTGAGTCGCAGGATTAGATGAAAGCACCACATTCCTTCGGTTGGGCAGTGCGCCTTTAGGCAGGGACTCGAATGTTTTTCTTCCCATGATGATGGTGTTTCCTGTGGTCAATGCCTTGAAACGTTTTAAGTCATTGGGAAGCCAGAATAATAATTTATTTTGGAAACCGATTCCTAAGTTGCGATCTACGGCGGCGATGATACTAATCATGATTGGATATATGATTTGTTAAACAGAAACTTTACCTGCTATATGCGGATGCGGATCGTAATTTACCAATTCGAAATCTTCATATTGGAAGTCGAAGATGCTCTTCACATCCGGGTTTATCTTCATTTGCGGCAACGGACGTGGTTCGCGGGAAAGTTGCAGTTTGACCTGCTCCAGATGATTCAGATAAATGTGCGCATCACCGAGTGTATGAATGAAATCCCCTGCTTTCAGTCCGGTCACTTGTGCCATCATCTGCAACAGCAGAGCATAAGATGCAATGTTGAAAGGTACACCGAGAAAAATATCCGCACTTCGTTGATAGAGTTGGAGACTCAACCGTCCGTTTGCCACATAGAATTGAAAGAAAGCATGACAGGGAGGAAGATTCATATTGTTAATATCTCCCACATTCCAAGCGCTGACAATGATGCGGCGGGAATCCGGATTATGAAGAATTGTTTCTACAGCCTCACTGATCTGATCGATGGAACCACCTTTGTAATCAGGCCAGGAACGCCATTGATAACCGTAAATATGTCCCAGATCACCGTTCTCATCCGCCCATTCGTTCCAAATGCGAACACCATGATCTTGCAGATACTTGGCATTGGTATCTCCATTCAGGAACCATAGCAATTCATATATAATCGATTTCAGATGCAGTTTTTTGGTGGTGAGGCAGGGAAAGCCATCCTCCATATTGAAGCGCATTTGATGTCCGAATACGCTGATTGTACCGGTTCCGGTACGGTCTTCCTTGTGTACGCCCTCGGTTAATACCCGATTGAGCAAGTCTAAATATTGTTTCATGATTGCAGATTACGAATTAAAAACAACAAAAGGGACAATCTTTTTTTTGCCTCGCCAAAGGTAACTAAACTTCGGCAGATAGCATAGAATAATTTTCAATTAAAAATTAGAGGAACGGTGGTATAATTAAAGGAACGGTGTCATTAAGTTACCCACCCAACCTACAAACTTCTTCCATCCTGAACGCTTTTTCCAAACTTCGGGAGTCAATAGCGTACTATTCTTTTTATCCCGTTCAAACATATCATTCAACTGGTGAGTGATTGTAGGATCGAAAATAAACGCATTCGTTTCAAAGTCATATCGCAGACTGCGGCTATTCAGATTGGCTGTACCCACAGTACAGAAATTCCGGTCTACCATCATAATCTTGGAATGGTGGAAGCCTCCGTTAAAGAGATAAACTTTTGCCCCTTTCTTCATCAGCTTGTGTACGATATAGAAGGATGCTTCCGGGGTGAAAGGAATATCAGAAACGGCAGGTATCATGATTTCCACTTCAGTACCTTTTTTTAATGCATATTTAATGGCCTTCCGGATGGATTTGGTCGGTACAAAGTAGGGGTTCACAATCTGTATGCTGTGTTGCGCAGCTCCAATGGATGCTGCATAAGCGTGACTGATGGAGCGGGGAGTTTCCCTCGGTGTACGGTCTACTATGGCTATTTCTTCGGCTATACTGTCGGGGAGTTGCGATATATCCGGAAAGTAAACAGGGCCACCGACGTGCTGTTTAGTCTCCTGGTTCCACATCGTGAGGAAAATACCTTGCAGATAGCGCACGGCATCTCCTTCAATACGCATGTGCATGTCGTGCCATTGACCGATTTTGGGCAGTCCCGTAATGTAATAGTCGGCTATATTCATACCACCGGTATATCCTATTTTGCCGTCAATCACTACGATTTTCCTATGATCTCGATGCATGGCATGATTGATCCATGGGAAGGTGATCGGGTCAAATTTCACTATTTCAATGCCCCGGTCACGGATTGCTTTCAGGTGATGTTTCTTTAATGGTTTGTTATTAGACCAGTTACCGAAAGCGTCGAAGAGAGCACGGACTTCCACACCTTCCTGTACTTTTTCAGCCAGTAAGTCGAATAGGGCATTGGCTATGGAGTCATTGCGGAAATTGAAGTATTCCAGATGAATGTGATGTTTGGCGTGGCGTATTTCTTCGAAGAGATCCAGAAACTTCTCCCGTCCGCTCATCAGAAGCTTTACTTCATTGTTGGCGGTAACCGGAATGCCTTGTTGTTGTAGATAATGCATCACGAGCGAGTCACTGGTGGCGACTTGCGCGTGAATATTTCCTATAAAGAATAATGCAGATGATAATATGATGAATAATATTCTTCTCAAAACTTCTTACGCTTAGTTAGTTTTTCTAATTGAGTCGACAAAGATACAATTTATTGATGAGAAATGTTTGCTCAGTTAAAAAAAATTAGCCCTTGACCTGCAAAATGCAGGCAAGGGCTAACTAAATTATTATAAGGGCAAACGGATTTATTGCAAGAATAAATGAGCTTTATGCTAAAGAACAAATCTTGCGATATCCTAAGTAGACCAATACTACTGCCACTATAATCAGTGATTTGGGATCGAGTTCCGCTGCACCGCTTTGTATGGCGCTGGTGAAAGTTTCGCGTAAGGCCCCCAGCACAAGCTGCAAGCCGTCGAGAACAAAGAACAACACTACGGCAAGCGTAAAACAGAACAAGCTCCACAACTGCGAAATCCGGTAATACCGGTTGGGTAGGTGGTGCATCACGCGGCGGCTGAAGCCGTTATCTTCTATCTCTTTCCGATTGTCAGAGAAGAACTGCTGCAAAAGTTTATCATCAGTTGTTTCCGTCATAACCATTTTGTTTTAAGTAGGTAGCCATTTTTTCTTTCGCCCGCGAGAGGTGGCTTTTGACTGTTCCCGCCGGGCATCCCGTGATACCTGCAATCTTTTCGATGCTCTGATCTTCCATGTAGAACAAGGTGATACAGGTTCGTTCCATTTCTTTTAGTGTCGCTAGCGCCCGGTAAACGTCCATCTGTTGTCCTACGTCATCTTGGCTGGTGTTCCAGCGGGTATCCACTTCCCGGGTGTCGAGGTCGGCTGTCTCTTTCCGACTGCGAAGATAATCATAAAATACATTATATGCAATACGGTAGAGCCAGGTGGAGAAATTGGACAGGTTTTTGAATGAAGCCAGGTTGGTGTAGGCTTTGATAAACGTGTCCTGCGCCAGGTCGTCACTCAACTCGTTGTCGCCGCAAGTCAGGTTGAGGAAGAACCGTCGCACGGGCGACTGGTACTTTTTCACCAACTGGTCGAAGGCCCTGGTGTTGCGAAACACCACGACCTGTGCGACTAACGATATGTCATTGAGTTGGCTCATCTCTCCCGGTTGTTCTTTTTATTAGAGTCTTGCGTATAATAGATAACTAATTGTCCGAATCCGGTGAACATGATCAGCAGCCCGACACAACCTACTCCAAAGTTCTCGGTAATGGCCCAGAGGAAGATGAATAATCCGATGCCAATGAAGATGTTTTTGATACCTTTGGTACGGATATCTTCTGTTTTCTCCGCATTCTTGAAGAAGTCTTCAGGCAGTTGTTGCCCACTCGAAAGTGCTTGTTCTGCAAGGCGGTATTTGGCTTTTCGATTTTTGTAATTGAAGAAGAATACCGTAAAGACGATGAGTAGCGGCAGACCGAAGATGAAGACGATGGCAGTAACTGAAATGATGGTTTCAGAGGTTTTGCCATCTAAATCGAAGTCCCAGTCCCAACCACTGCCGTTGTGGCGTTTCCATCCTTTATCACTTTTGCTGTCTGAACTACTGCCTTCGTAGGTCATGATGCTGAGCGTATCGGTTACTGTCTTTCCGTCGATGGTAGTATCGCGCAGTTCGATCACGCGCTTTTTGTTCCCCAGACTGTCGTTTTCTGTAACCGTTCTGTTTTTTGCCTGTACCAGTGAACATAATGTCATGGCGGCGATGAGTGCTAAAATTATCCGTTTCATAATCATATTTTGTTTTATCTTTTATTGTTTCTTTGTGTATTAGACGTATCATGCCAGTTAGAAAGTTGCAAAGAGACGATATTTTTTTTAGAAAATCGGTATTATCTGAAAATATTTGCAGATATTTTAGATGTAAAGGGGGGATGGTGGGATTGATTCATTCATAACCGAAAAAAATGGATCACTTTTATTTAATAATAATGTAATATCAGACTTCTTGTACTCATAAGATGTAGGTATTTTGCTCTATATCCGGTTAAAACAACTAAATCCGGTTGCTTCTTATTGTAATTAGTGCTACTTTCGCAAATCTATATTAAAACGCTTTTGGAGAAGTTACGGAATATATTGAAATGGTTCCTTCCTTTATTATTTATCGCATATTTAGGAGGTATTACACTATTTACTCACTCGCATGTGGTAAATGGGGTAATTATTGTACATTCCCACCCGTTCAAAGGTGAACATAGCCATACGGAAGCGCAGGTTGAAACGATATTCTTCCTTTCTTCTTTTGTAGCTTCTTCTCTACCGGCTATTCTTTTTGTCGCATCGGCTTTCCTTATTTTATTGCGTGTACTGAGTGTTCCAGCTGTAGAACATACCAAGTGCGTGCGAGTTCGTTGCGGCATCAGTCTGCGTGCACCACCTGTAGTTCATTGACAATAGAAATTCCCCTTATTAAAATCCATTAAAAATTAGAACTACATGAAAAAATATATCTTTTTCGTGGTGGGAGTGATGTGTACATTGCTCTCCCACACCGCTTATGCAATTGATTTAAATAAATCTGACGCCAATATTATTGGCCACGTATTAGAGAAAAAAACAGGAGAACACCTTCCTTATATGACAGTAGCCCTGAAAGGGACCACTATCGGAACTATGACCGATGGTACCGGACATTATTTTCTGAAGAACCTTCCGGAAGGTGAGTTCATACTCTCCGTCAGTGCCGTAGGTTATAAACCACAAGAACGAAAAGTAACCCTTAAACGAGGCAAGACGCTGGAAGAAAACTTCGAACTGGAAGAAGATATGGTAGCCTTGGACGGCGTAGTTGTTACAGCCAATCGTAATGAAACCGCTCGCCGACTGGCACCTACCTTGGTAAAAGTTGTTACTCCGAAACTATTCGACATGACCAATTCGCATACCTTGTCGCAAGGTCTCGTCTTCCAGCCGGGCGTGCGTGTAGAAAACGATTGCCAGAATTGTGGTTACTCACAGGTACGTATCAATGGTATGGACGGGAAATATACACAGATACTGATTGATTCCCGTCCCATTTTTTCTGCACTGGCGGGTGTTTACGGTTTGGAGCAGATTCCCGCTAATATGATAGAGCGTGTGGAAGTGGTACGTGGAGGCGGTTCGGCTCTTTTCGGCTCTTCGGCCATTGCCGGAACAGTGAATATCATTACGAAAGAACCTCTCCGCAACTCAGGTTCGTTTGCCCACTCTATCTCCAATTTTGATGGCTCCGGTTCGTTTGACAATAATACTACGCTTAACCTTTCCCTGGTATCTTCGGATAACAAAATGGGAGCTTACATCTACGGGCAGAACCGCCACCGTTCGGCATGGGATTCCAACGGTGACAGTTTTTCCGAATTACCCAAATTGAAGAACCAGACAGTAGGCGTGAACGCTTATTATAGGCTGAGCCCCTATTCCAAGTTAAATCTGGAATATCATCACATGGAAGAATTCCGTCGTGGCGGTAACCGCTTTGATCTGCCGCCTCACATTGCCGAAGATGCCAATCTGAATGGTTCCGGCGAACCCGGACTGGTGGAGCAGATCGAACATTCCATCAATACGGGCGGCTTGAAGTTCAGTGCCTTCTCCAAGGATCAGAAGCATGCGTTCAATGCATACGCCTCTGCCCAGCATATCGTGCGCGACAGTTATTACAGTGCCTATGGGCATACCACTGATTTCACCGGTGTATTGGGCGTTCAGTATATCTATCATTTTGATAAGCTCTTTTTTATGCCTTCCGACTTGACGGGTGGGGTAGAATTTAATCATGATAATCTGGACGACAAAGCAACGGATATGCAAAAATACCGGGATGCCGCTTTGGCGGAAGATCCCACCGCAACAGGAGACCGTCTGCAACAGTTGATTGATAAATATACACCCGATCCCTTGAAACAGATTGTGAACATTGCGAGTGCTTATGTGCAGAATGAATGGAAAAGCGAGCAGTGGAGTTTTCTGATAGGCGGACGTCTGGACAAGAATAGCATTATGAGCAAAGCCATTTTCAGTCCCCGTGCCAATATCCGCTACAACCCTACGCAGGACATAAATATCCGTTTCAGTTATGCTGAGGGTTTCCGTGCTCCGCAGGCTTTCGACGAAGATTTACATATAAGTAATGTGGGAGGCGAGTTGATTTCCATCGTTCGTGCTAAGGATCTGAAAGAAGAACGTTCGCGCAGTGTGAACGCTTCGATGGACTGGTATCATTACTTCGGTGATTTCCAGGCAAATTTGCTGATAGAAGGTTTCTTCACGAAACTCTCCGATCCGTTTGTACTGACAGCACCGGTAGAAGATCCGAACGGTAGTGGATATCTGATACAAACCCGTGTCAACGGTTCCGGTGCAAAGGTGTATGGTGGTACATTGGAAGGAAAGATCGCCTGGCGTGATAAAATCCAGTTGCAGGCGGGACTGACCGTGCAACGCAGTCTGTACGATTCTCCCGAGGAGTGGAGTGCAGACAAGGAACATTTGTCGGATGAAGAACGCCATAGCGACCGGATATTGCGTACTCCCGATGTTTATGGTTACTTTACTGCCACTTTCAATCCTACAAAAGCATTGTCGGTAGCCCTGAACGGTAATTATACCGGGCGAATGTATGTGCCTCATCTGATGTCTGAAGTAGATGGTACGGCAGACCTGTTGGTGAAGAGCCCGGATTTCTTCGAACTGGGTGCCAAGGTAGCTTATGATATAGATTTTTCCGGTATGTGCCTGCAATTCAATGTGGGAGTACAGAATATCTTCAACTCCTATCAGAAAGATTTTGATAAAGGAGCCACCCGCGATTCCGGTTACATTTATGGTCCGGGAGCGCCTCGTTCCTACTTTGCGGGAGTCAAGCTTAGTTTTTAGTGCCCGGCGGGTTTGCCTTGTATTGCCTTTTTATGTTACCTTTGAAGAAGATAAGCTGCATCTCAGCATAACTTTTTCATGCAAGCATGAAAGTTATGCATTCGATTTGCATTACCTTTGCGGACATAAAATAATTTGGCACATGGATTTACCCGTATCTTTTGCAGACCGTACCCGTCTCCTCCTGGGAGATGAAGAATATAATAAACTGGCTGACGCCTTAAATGGCGAACAGCCCGTAAGCATACGACTGAATGAAGAAAAACTACCCGATTCTTCATTCAGTCTTTTTCATACCTCTTCCGGGCGTGTGCCCTGGTCTTCCACAGGATTTTATCTCGACCGTCGGTTGACGTTTACCTTCGATCCGTTGTTTCATGCCGGATGCTATTATGTACAGGAGGCATCTTCCATGTTTGTGGAGCAAGCATTAAAGCAATATATCGGTGAAACGCCTTCCGTGATGCTTGACCTTTGCGCCGCTCCCGGTGGAAAATCTACCCATGCCCGCAGTGTATTGCCTGCAGGCAGCCTGTTGGTAGCAAATGAAGTGATCCGTAACCGTTCGCAAATCTTGGCGGAGAATCTGACGAAGTGGGGGCATCCCGGTGTCGTGGTAACCAATAACGATCCGGCAGACTTTGCTGATCTGGAAGGCTTCTTCGATGTCATATTGACCGATGTTCCCTGTTCCGGTGAAGGTATGTTCCGTAAAGATCCCGTTGCCGTCAGCGAATGGAGTCCGGAGAATGTGGAAATCTGCTGGCAACGTCAGCGACGTATCATCTCCGATATATGGCCCAGTCTGAAACCCGGTGGATTGCTTATCTATAGCACTTGCACGTATAATACGCAGGAAGATGAAGAAAATATCCGCTGGATGCGTGATGAATTCGGTGCAGAGATACTTCCGGTAGATGCTCCGGCAGCGTGGAACATTACCGGAAACTTGCTTGCTGGTGAAGATTTTCCTGTATATCGTTTTCTGCCTCACCGTACAAAGGGTGAGGGCTTTTTCCTTGCCGTACTTCGTAAACCGGAAGGAGAGACGGTACGAATCCGTTACAAATCCACTGTTTCCCAAGGAAAGAAGAAAGCTGGTGCCTCAGCATCTAAAACTAATGCCGGAGCATCTAAGGAACAATTATTGGCCGCCCGTGCCTGGCTCCTTTCGGCAGACGACTATGAGATTTCTGCAAATGGAATGAATATTGTGGCTTTCCCTAAAGAATATATATCCGGATTGTCCGTCCTCCAACAATCTCTTCGTGTCATTCAGGCAGGCGTTACCCTTGCCGAAGTGAAAGGCAAGGACCTGATTCCCAATCATGCCCTTGCTATGAGCACTGTGCAGGTTTCCGATGTTTTTCCTCGTGAAGAAATTTCGTATGAACAGGCTATTGCCTATTTGCGTAAGGAAGCGATTGTGCTTCCCGATACTGCTCCACGCGGTTATGTGCTGTTGACGTATAAGGATGTTCCTTTAGGTTTTGTGAAAAATATCGGTAACCGGGCTAATAATCTTTATCCGCAGGAGTGGCGTATCCGGAGTGGATACCTGCCGGATGAGATACTGGTGATGAAATAAAGAAATCATCCGGAATTTCAGTTGCGTGAGTTGGAAGTAGCAAATGCCCTTCCTCACTCTGTGTTTTTAGCATCTATATATCGGTGGTGTTGGATATATAGATGCAATACATTGGATATATAGATACAACACGTTGGACATATAGATGTTGCACATCCAATATATAGATACTCCCCGTCCGATATATACAGCTAATTCCCGGGAAAGTTTTAACTCATGCACTGGAAGTTTCAGATGAACCAAGTTTAAATACCTTTTGGGGCTTCCAGATCTTTCAGCCCTCACCGGATTTTCCTCGTTCATTGGTCTTTCGGCTGAAACTTCTTTTTACTTTTTTGTAAGATAATAGAAAAACATCATCTTTTCAGCTTACAAGAAGTTGGGAGTTTGTCAACAGGAAGTTAACTTCTTGTCGGCAAATTCCCAACTTCTTGTAAACAAAGAATTAATATTTTGTATTCTTTTGATTATCAGAAATAAAGCGTTAGTTGAAATCAGTGCGTTTGTATATAAATATCATTTCTTTTGTCAGACATTGGCAAGTAGTTGTTCGAAAGAGTGGAATTTGTATTCCTTTTCTTTATGCAGTCTGAAATCTTCGGCAGACAATACCTGTAAGTATGGCAAATCGACCGTCCCTGACGTAGAAATGGGAGAACAAGCATAGCCATGCCGGTTGAGTGCATTTGTTGTCCAGTGCAGCAATACTTCATCATTGGCTTCCACAATGATACAGCGGTTACTATCCACTTTGGGATAATATACTCCGTGCGCATAATCAAACCGGATATCGTTGCGGGAAAACAAGCCGTCCATCCGGTGACTTAGAATCATATCTTCCGTTACTCCACATTGCAGTCCGTTTTCTTTTGAAAGTAACCAAAGTTTATCTGCCAGTACCAATGCCTGCTCTATGTCATGGGTGGAAAGCAGGATTGCTTTCTTTTGTTCCACTGCCAGGCGATGAAGCAAAGTCATAATTTCGATGCGACTCACTACATCTAGGAAAGCTGTCGGTTCATCCAGCAGAATGAGCGGACATTCCTGTACCAATGCTTTGGCAATCATGACCTTCTGTCGTTCCCCATCTGATAGCTCTGCAGTATAACTGTGTGCTTTATGACTGATGCTTACAGCTTCCAGAGCCTCTTCAATGATGGAGTGATCCGTTTTGTTCAATCTGCCGAAGAATCCCGTATGAGGTTGTCGTCCCAGAGCTACCAACTCATATACAGTCAGTCCGCCTGCTTGTGTCTTGTCTGTCAGTACTACTCCGATGGTACGTGAACGTTCTTTTTCGGAATAGGCAGACAATGGCTTTTCCTGTACAAATAATTCTCCTGACAAGGCCGGTTGCGAAGCCGCCAAAGTGCGGAGCAGAGTTGATTTACCAGTTCCATTAGCTCCCAGAAGGCAGGTCAGTTCTCCGGGATAGAGCCAGAAGGAGAGATGTTCATGTATCCGTTTCTCTTGCTTTCCCTGGCGGTAGCCGATGCATAAATCGTTTGCGGTGATAACAGCTTTCTCCATCAGTTGAAGTATTGTATTTTACGTTGGTTGACAATGACATAAATGATAACAGGCGCCCCCAGCACAGGGGTTACCGCATTGAGGGGAATAATACCTGCTTCACCCGGAAGGATGCAGATCAGATTGCAGAGCAAGGCAATTACACCACCTGTCAGCAAAGTGACGGGAAGCAGTGAATTGTGATTGGACGTACCCAGCATCAGGCGGGAGATATGTGGAACGGCTAGGCCGATGAAAGCAACAGGTCCGCAGAAGGCGGTGGTGACGGCTGTCAGTAGTCCGGTGGCAATCAGTAACAGATTTCTTGTGCGACGGATGTTTACTCCTAAGTTTTCAGCATAGCGCGTACCCAACAGCAAGGCATTCAAGGGTTTGATAAGAAGGATGGAAAGTAACAAACCTGCCAGACAGAAAATGGAGAAATAGGGGAGTTGTTGCAATGAGACACCTCCGAAGTTCCCCATGCCCCATATCATATAAGAATGTACCCCTTCGGCAGTAGCAAAGAAATTAAGTAATGAAATAGCGGACGAAGTGATATAACCGATCATGATACCCGTAATCAGCAGCATGATGTTGCTTTTTATCAGTGTCGAAAAGAAAAGGATAAGTCCCATTACCACCATCGACCCGATGAAGGCACCGAGTATCACGGAAAAGAAACCGGATAAGGTAAATACTCCTGTAGCAATGCTTCCTCCACCGGCCAGCATCACCAATGCGACACCAAGACTTGCTCCTGAGTTAATGCCCAGGATGGATGGACCTGCCAGTGGGTTGTTGAATGCCGTTTGTAGCATCAGTCCCGAAGCTGCGAGTGCGGCACCACATAGTAATGCCGTGACGGCTTGCGGCAGACGGGACTCCCAGATAATAAAAACCCAGCTGGTTTTTTCTACTTCATTTCCTATGAGAGTATTCCACACAGCTCCGGCGGGGATATTGATTGAACCGAACCAGAGATTCGCAGCCATCAATACGAGAATGAGGACCGACAGTGCTATGCCATATATATATCCTTTTGCTTTCGTTCTTATCATCAGTTCTATTCTGATAGTTTTTTGTAATACCTCAGCTCATAGCCTTCCAACAGTGAAGGGTGAAATATTTTTATCAAATCTTTCAATAACCAGTCCGGATGGAAAGGCGTTTCTTCGTAAAAAGGAACCCGGTTGGTATTACATCCGTAGATGTTCCGTTCCTTGAAAGCACGGAAACCTGCATAAGGGGCAAATTCTTTTTCCAGTTCCTTGTATGTTTTATCTATAGGTTGGTTATAGCGTATCAGCCAGAAATCCGTTTGCTGACCTTTCTCAAAGATAACTTCGAAAGGATAGGGGAGCGAGCCGCTATGTGTATCTTCTCTGAAAATATAGTTGGCGCCTGCATCAGCGTATAGCCTGGCAATGGTGCTGTTGCCACCCGGAGTGTACCAGGTAGAGCTTGTTTTCAAATCACACATCACGGAGGGAGCAAAGGAGATGGGTTTTACTAATTCCTGCAAATCCTTATAGCTTCTTTCGACCGAAGCAAACATAGCATCTGCTTCCGCTTTTTTACCAAATAGTAGACCGTAGAAACGCATCCATTCGGCACGTCCCAATGAAGAGGTTTCCATATAGTCAGCACATTCAATGATGGGTACATTCAACTTTTCCACACGCCCGTATCCGCCGCTGTTTTCAAAAGGAGAAAGTAGGATGGCATCGGGGTGCAGGTCTATGATTCTTTCGATATTGGGGTTCATGCCATCACCTACATCGGTGATGGTTCCGTTTCGGCATCCTTCCTCGATTTCCGGTAGTTTGATGTACTTCAAGTCGCATACGCCACCAATACTATTTAAAGCACCGAGGTCTTTTAGCAAGCTGCAATGAACGGATGAGTAGATGACTACTTTACTAAGTGGGGTGCGGACAAGAGTACCTTGAGGCAGTTCTTGGGGTAACGGCTGCTTTTTGTCTACTAATACATAGGTGTGTAGTATCTTTGTTGTATCCCAGGGATTGCGTAGCTGTGCAACGATGTAATTTTCGTAATCTATCAGAGAGAGATTAGAAGAATAGTGCAGCGGGATGCTGTCTCCTTGTGCAGAGCCGGAAACAGTGCTGCTCTTTCCGCCGCAGGCGGAAAGAAGTAGTACTGTCATCCAAAGGGCATTGTATAGACTAATTTGTATATGAATACGTTTGAGTAGAAGCATTGTTTTAATATTACTTGTTTACAACAAGGTTTTTAGCATATGTTATAGCTAAATATTTATATAATTATAAGAATACTATGTTATTGGGATTTTGACCGCCACAATCGAATTTTTCTACAAATGTTCCATCCTTTTTGAAACGGTAAATATCTCCGTTACCATCTACGTAATGAGTGGTTCCGATATAAATATCACCATTTTTTTCATTTATTTCCATTACATAAATGCTTGCGCTGGATAGTTCTTCAGGTGCATTCTTCAGGAAATTGACCTCACTTAATTGTTTGGTGGATATGTTATAAGTGAAAAATGTATTTACTGTCGTGTAAGGATAGCTGGAATAGTCAGTATCCGAGTTGATTAAATACAATGTGTTTTCTGATGCTGCCATGTGTGTCGCGGCGGTGATACTTGTTACTTGATTGTTATTCTTAGGGTCTATTACTTGGAGTTCGTTTCCTTCATCTCCACCCCATATTAAAGAAGCCAATAGGAATATTTTGTCGTTTTTCTCTAACAGTTTATTCGGATTCCTTCTCACAGTAAGTGTATTTTTCAATTCCATAGTGTTGGCATCAATAACGAATACTTCATTAAAATATTCATAGGCACCTGTTTCTGTTACAGTATAGCAATTGGCAACATAAAGCAGTCCATCTTCTTCAGCAATACCTTCTAGATTTTTTCCTCCTTCAAAAGTTTTCACTCGTTCTAAAGTATTTGCATTCAGTTTGGATACTTTGCCGCCATATTGGGTCACATAAATATAACCATCGTCAGCAGTCATATAGCGCGGACTTCCTTCACTGCTGGAAAAAGCGAAGCGTTGTTGTTCCACACCGGCTGCATTTAATCTTGTAATATATTTGGAGCCGGAAACAATCACATAAATATAATCATTGTACACGATCATGTCTTGTCCTGTGTCTCCTAATTTTGCATTATTTTGTTTTTGAAAAATATCTGCGATAAAGTCTATTGTTTTATCCGGATCATAGAAAGAAATATTAGCGTTATTTAGGTTTAGACTTCCTTCATTTAAAATGAACACTCGATTCTGGGAAAGAGCTACTTTAGAGCCACTGTCATCTCGTTTTGAATCATTATCGTCGTCGCTGCAAGAGATAAAACTTGTACCGAGTGCCAATAGGCAGATAGCACTGAATAATAAAGATCTGATTTTCATAATTAATGGTATTTAATAGTGAATAATAATATTGTTAGAGTTGAACACTTACTGTTAATTTCCATGAACGTCCCGGCATAGGGTAGTATTTAATTACCTCATACTGTTTATTGGTTAAGTTAGTTACATCTGCTTGCAATCTTAGTTTGCAGTTACTTATTTTGAAGTTACGTGAGATAGTGAGAGTATGTTCTAAATACCCGTCAATTTCGTTTTCGGGTATATTTTGTGAAAGATAATAACGTTTCCCTACTCCCATCAGAGTATAACCTGCATTAAGCCATGGGGTCTCAATTGTAGCGGAGGCGTTTCCACTATGTTTCGGAGTATAAGGTAGCTGGTCTTTGTAATTTTTTGCTTCCGGATTGGTTAAGTCTATTGCTTCTTGTAGAGTATATCCACAGGAAAAATGTATTTCTGATCGATGAGTAAGCGGAAACTCTGTGGAAAGAGTAGCGTCCATACCTATGATACGTACTTTACCATAATTCTGCATTCTCCACACATAAGTGCTGGGGAAAGCAACTATTTTATCTGTAACCCTATTATAATATCCATCCAGTGTGATAGAACAATAATTCAGGAAAGTGAAAGGGGAACCACCGTAAGTGATGCCTATATTATATTCCTGCGCTTTTTCTGGTTTTAAATCCTTGTTACCACTTCGGAAATAGTAAAGGTCGTTGAAAGTTGGGGTACGGAAACAGCCCTTATACATGGCGCGGATGAAGAACAAATGTTCTTTCCATGGACGATAGTTCATACTAATGCTAGGACTAAGGCGATGCAGATCAGCGGGAGCACTTCCTTTTTTTACATGTTCTGAAATGTAAGTTCCAAGTATATGAGCCTGAACGGTCAGATGAGGGAAGGTGTATTTGCTGCTGAGTACTGTCAATGAGGTGTAGCGTGTGGGATAAGGGCAATCAGGCAAGGTATTATCTAAGGTGTTGATAACGCCATCCTGAGATAGAGAAAATGTCCAATTTTGTATTGGTTGATATAATAAGCTTGCAGAGAGATAATATTCTTTTTGAGTGTGTCGGTCAGTCACCTTGCCACTGTCATATTGGGAACCTTTATCTTGATAACGGTTATAAGCATAGTTATATTTTCCTTGTACCTGTAATGTCCACTCAGGTGAGAACGTTTTCTTCCATTGCGTCTGTAGGAAGAGATTTTCATCTACTAATCGTTCATTAGATTCCGGATTATATAAGATGACTGCACCGGGAAGCCCTCGTTTGGAATGATAGTAATAAGCTTTGGTATTCCAATGGTTACTGTCAGAGAATTGATGGAAAAAGTTTATTTCACCTTGGTAGGAAAAAATGTCTGAATTGTATCGCTTTTCTGTAGCAGTATGTTTCCCATTCTCTATTGTAAAAGGATACGTTCCATCTGAACGCAGGAAATTCCCATCAATAGTAAAGGCTGAGTTAGTTCCCACTTGTTGTTCCCAACGTGCGATGCTATTGAACAAACCGAAAGAACCTCCTTTAATTTGTCCGTGGAAATTGTGTTTTTTATTTGAAATGAATTTGGGTTGTTCTGTGACAATATGAAGTATCCCTGCGGAAGCATACATACGGGCTGATTGTAGAAGATTATCACTTTGTCCAATACTGAGTGAGAGTGTGGATATGTTATCAGTTGCAAAACGCCCAATATCAATTTGGCCTGCTTGGCTGTTGCTAACGGCTATTCCATCATAACTAACGGCTGTATGTGCTGCACCGAGATTACGAATAGAAATAGTCTTTAATCCTCCTAATCCACCATAGTCTTTCACGTTCACTCCACTAAAACGTTTTACGGCATCTGCTATACCTTGTAAGCCAAGTGCCTCAAAATCTTTGCGACTGAAAGATTGCGTTGGAGTTGCAGAAGTGATGCGGCTTGATATTTTTCGTCCTTTTACTGAAACTTCCGGAATGGCATGTACCTTTCCCGTAATGGAGTCTCCCGCCTGCTGTGCCTGTAAATTGACACAAAGGCAGCATGTGAAACAATATAAACAAAACTGTAGCCAGATGCATCGGCATGGATTATCCTTGATCATAACAAATAGCTGTAAAAATATAAGTATCTCATGCCCTTTCCTCGAAGGCATAAAATTTGATAGGTTTTGCAGGTCTTCTGACTTACTCCGGATTTACCGCCTTCCCACCGTGCGAATACCGGCAGTGGCATAGGTGATTGGTAAATCCTTGACAATGAGTTTACAGCAGCGGGACTGTTTGGGAGTTACACCCAATTCCCTTTTCATGAAGCATACCGAAAGGCATACTTCAACAAAACCGAAGGGCAAAGATAGGAAAGATTTATGTTTTATTTATTATAGGATGCAGTATTTCATAAATTTATGCATTTATTCTAACAGAGTAACTTAATAGAAAACTAATACTATAATGCTTATGCTAAAGAAAACTATTGCTGCGCTAAGCCTACTCAGTATCCTTGCAGCCTGTCAGAATGATGAGAATCCTTCTCAACCGGAACCTAAACCACGTCAAGACATCAATCTTACCCGTGCGGAACAAGAGTTTATGGACAAAGGTACAGACTTTGCTTTCCGTTTCTTCGATCAGGTGTGCAGTACCGAAAAAGAAAAACCGAATGTTTTTGTGTCTCCATTGAGTGCATCACTTTGTTTATCCATGATTACGAACGGGGCTACTGATAATACGCTTGCTGAGATGCAGGATGTATTAGGATTCCCTGCCAATACTTTCTCTCTTGATGATCTGAACAACTATAATCAAAAGTTAACTTCAGCTTTGTTGGATTTGGACAATACAACTCAACTCGGAATAGCTAATTCTATCTGGATAGAGGAAGGTTTTAAGGTTTATGACTCTTTTGTTGATGTAAATAAGAAAATGTACGATGCTCAGGTGCAAGAACTTGATTTCACATCTCCGACCGCCAAAGATGTGATAAACCAATGGTGCGCCACTCAGACTAATAATTGCATAAAAGAGGTTATTCAGGAAATACCTGCGGATGCTCGTATGTATCTGATTAATGCACTCTATTTTAAAGGTATCTGGAAAAGCCAGTTTGATAAGTCGGCTACTGGACAGGATAACTTTACCAATGTTGACGGCAGTCAGCAGAAAGTAGCTATGATGAACCAGACCGCAACGTTCAATTACACCCAGACTGATGATTTCTCTATTGCGGAATTACCCTATGGCAATGAAGCTTTTAGTATGGTGATACTGTTGCCATCTGGAGATAAGACCTTGGATGAAAGCTTACCCAGCCTGAATTATGAGAACTGGAAACAGTGGAGTAAGAATATGGCAGGAAAAGAACTACAAATTAAACTTCCTCGTTTTAAAGTAGAATATGACAAAGAGCTGGAAGAGGACATGATAGCTATGGGGATGAAAGATGCTTTCGATGCTTATAAAGCAAAGTTTGCCAATATGTCCGGTGCAGAATTATATATTGGCCTTCTGCAACAGTTTACTTATATAAATGTGGATGAGGAAGGTACCGAAGCGGCTGCGGTTACAGTAGGAGGAATGTTTGATAATGCTGTCGGTTTTCCTTCTCCTGTTCCCTTCTTTGTGAATCGTCCTTTTGCCTTTATGGTTAAGGAAAAGAGTACGGGAGCCATCCTCTTTATGGGAAAGATTACAGAACTATAGTTTGATATTTATAAAGAAAGCGAAGAATCAACTCCTTCAATTGTGGGAGCCGATTCTTCGCTTTACTTTTATGATACAAGAATAATATTTTTATAGCTTACTCTTGTATATCTGTGCCATTACCTTCTGATACTGATTTTCCAATTGAAGTAGATTCTGCTTACTTTGATAAATCACAGAAACTTCTACAAAATATTCTATCACACTGATTTGTCCACCGGTGAGAGCTTGCTTCAGTAATGCAAGATCTTGTTGTGAACTGAATGCCTCCCTGTACTCCTGGATGGAAGTCTGCAATGATTGTGCTTCGCTGTATAGTTTTGCCAAGGTTGCTTCGGCTTGGAAAGCAGCGTTCTCTTTCTGATAATCGAGGTTCAGAGATTGCGCTTTGGCTATTTTAACCTTATTACGATTCTCAAACAGCGGGAAGGAAAAGCCTACTACCACTCCATTAAATGGAGTACCGGACTCTGTATTACGGCGATATCCAAGTTCCAATTTAGGTAACCAACCTTGTTTGCTTGCAGAAATCTGTTTGCGGGCGGCAGCACTTTCACTGCTTAATGACAGCAAAGTCTGATCGGCTGCCAACACTTCCGAACGTAACTGTTCATAGTTGGTAGGAAGAAGGGGCAATGGATAGTCGTTGATGGAGCGGAAACTGCTCAGCTCATTATCTTGCAAAGACTGGTCTCCGTTGAGTGCAAAGAGAGATTTCCAGGCGTTATCAAGCGCAGTCTGATTGGTACGGAATTCTGTGCGTACATTCAGTAACTCCAGATTGATCTTATTTGTTTCCAATACATTGGCATCACCTGTCTCCAGACGTTTCTTATAGTATGCAGAGAGTTCCTCAGCCTGTTTCATACGTTCATTCAGAATCACTTGCTGGTGCTGCAACATGATGATGTCGAAACAAAGCTCTTTAGCTTGCAACAACAGTTGTTGACGGAAGGCGGCAGACTGCGCATCAAGCGCACCGGTTTTGAGCCGGTTTACTTTTCCGCGTGTAGCATACAAGGTCGGGAAATCAAAGCTCTGAGAAACAACAAGTTCACCTATCGTCTCACTCTTATCTTCCGATCCCCACAGATGGGCATACGAGAGAGTGGGATCAGGCAAATTGTTCTCCGACTTGTTCTCCAATTTCTGTGAAGTGATGAGTTGCGCATTGGCCTGCAACTCCTTATTGTTTGCTTCAATACGGTGCAGCACTTCGTCTATGCCGACCGATTGGGCACGCATTCCCGCATATAGGAAAAAAGTGATAAAACTAAATATGAGAATTCGTTTCATTGTTTGATATTGTTAATGGTTGTTTTTTAGGGTGCATCATCAGATAAACAATCGGAATGATGAAACCGTTCAGGAACGTGGAAGTTAAAAGACCACCAAGGATAACTTTCGCCATCGGACTTTGAATTTCATTACCCGGCAAATCTCCTCCCAGTGCCAATGGAATAAGAGCGAGAGCCGAAGACAATGCTGTCATCAAAATCGGATTCAAACGGTCCATTGAGCCACGGATTACGCTATCGTACACGTTTATTCCCTCTTCCTGTTGTAAATGGTTGTAGTGGCTGATCAGTAACATACCGTTTCGGGTGGCGATACCGAATAGTGAAATAAAACCGATAATAGCCGGAATACTCACCTCTCCCGTTGTCATCAACAAAGCAAACACACCACCGATCAATGCAAGTGGCAGGTTGATAAGTATGATTGCACTCTCTTTTACACTACGGAATTCATGATAAAGCAGTAAGAAGATCACCGCAATACTCATTAATGATGTGAGTAACAAAGTGCGGCTTGCTGCCTGTTCACTCTCAAATTGGCCACCGTATTCCAGATGATACCCTTCGGGCAATTTAATATCCTTGTCCACACGGGCCTGAATATCATTCACTACACTGCGCAGGTCGCGGTCGGCAACATTGGCAGAGATTACGATTTTTCGCTTCACGTTCTCGCGGCTGATCGTATTCGGTCCCATGGCAGAACGCACTTCTGCGATGTAGTTCAAAGGTATTTTCTTTCCGTCACTGGTATCTATCATCAAGTTGCGTATCTTCTCCATTTCGTCGCGAAGATCATCACGTACACGTACGGTAAGGTCGAAGCTTTTACCTTTCTCGTATACCTGTGATACGGTTTCACCAGCAAGACATACATTCACGAACTCAGAGAATTCCGGTAATGAGATACCGAACTTAGCCAGCATTTCCCGCTTGGGCGAAATGATAAGCTGAGGACGTTCTATTTGTTGTTCCACATTCAGGTCGGCAATACCCGGAATATCCTGGATGGCACCTTTGATTTCATTACCCAAGGTAAACATACGGTTCAGATCGTCACCAAACAGTTTAATTGCAATGTTGGCTTTCGTACCACTGAGCATAGCATCGATACGGTGGCTGATAGGCTGGCCGATTTCCACATTTGCTCCTACGATAGTACCTAACTTCTCGCGTACTTCGGCAACCAACTCACTACGTGAACGTTCTTTCAATTCGAACGGAGCTTCTATTTCCGAAACATTCACACCAAGTGCATGCTCGTCCAGTTCGGCACGTCCGGTCTTGCGGGCAACGGTTTGTATTTCGGGAATGCTGAGTAGCAATTCCTCTGCACGGTGTCCCATCTTGTCACTTTCTTCTAATGAGATGCCTGGTAAAGAAGATATGTTAATCGTAAACGAACCTTCGTTGAAAGGTGGCAGGAACGAACGTCCCAATGTGAAGAAACATACCAGAGCAACTACGAACAAACCGATTGTACTGCCCAGTACGATCTTCTTATGTCCCAGTACAAATGCCAATGCAGCACCATACCACTGTTTCATCTTGCGTGCTACGAACGAGTCGCTGCTCTCTTTCTGTTCCTTCTTCTTGTCTCTTCCTAAAAGATAGGAGCAAAGTACTGGTGTAACTGTCAATGCCACTACCGTAGAAGCTGCCAGTGCTACAATGAATGCAATACCCAGTGGAACCAGCATGCGGCCTTCCATACCGGTGAGGAAGAACAGTGGTACGAAACTGACTACGATAATCAGCGTAGAATTCAGAATAGGCATACGTACTTCTTTCGATGCGTTGAATACTACTTCCAGTATGGAAAGGCGTTCTTCCACAGGCTTCAACTTATTCTCGTGGAGTCGTTTATATACATTCTCCACGTCCACAATGGCATCATCCACCAGCGAACCGATAGCGATGGCAAGACCACCGAGGCTCATTGTATTAATTGTGAAGCCCATATAATGCAGCGTTACCAGTGAAGTAATCAATGAAAGCGGTAGTGTAACCAATGAGATCACCGTTGTACGTACATTCGCAAGGAATAGGAATAGGACAATCACAACGAAGATACCTCCTTCAAACAAGGACTTCTGTACGTTTCCGATAGAGCTTTCGATAAAGCGGCTCTGGCGGAAGATGTCTGTGCTGACTTTTACATCCGGTGGCAGGTTCTTCTGCAAGTCTTTTAAAGATGCTTCTAATTTATCCGTTAATTCCAGTGTGCTGGTGGCTGGTTGCTTGGTTACTGTTAACAGTACGGCGGATTTACCCCGTTCAGATGCTGTACCCAGTTTGGGTAACTTTGCTCCGATATGTACATCTGCAATGTCTTCCAGTAAGATAGGAGCATTCCCCGAAGCGGTTCCACCACGTACTACGGCACGTGCCAGTTGATCTACACGGTCGGTAGAAAGTACTCCACGCACAATGTATTCGTTACCATATTCATATAACACGCCACCGTTTGCGTTCAGATTCATTTCGCGGGTTACAGTCATGATTTCATTCAGCGTAACGCCGTAATGCCGCATCCGTTCCGGGTCTAATTGTATCTGATATTCCTTTATATCACCGCCAAGTACTGCTACCTGTGCCACACCGCCCGTAGAGAGCAAACGCGGTCGGATGGTCCAGTCGGCTATTGTACGCAGGTCGAGCATGGAGGTAGAGTCGGCCGTCAATCCGATAATCAGCATTTCACCCAGAATGGATGATTGTGGGCCCAGCGTCGGTTTACCTACACCGGTAGGCAGGCTTTCACTTACGACGGCCAACTTTTCGCTGACAATCTGCCGGGCCAGATAAATATCCGTATCCCAATCGAATTCTACCCATACTACAGAGAAGCCGTTGGTAGATGAAGAACGTACGCGGCGCACACCTGTTGCACCGTTCACTGCTGTTTCTACAGGAAATGTAACGAGTTGTTCCACTTCTTCTGCTGCCATACCGTTTGCTTCGGTCATGATAACAACCGTAGGTGCATTGAGGTCAGGGAATACGTCCACTTCCGTGTTCATGGCGGTGTAGGTTCCGCCTATCAGTAACAACACCGAGGCTACAAGTACCAGGATGCGGTTATGAAGTGAGAAATGTATGATCTTATTTAACACGATGATATATTTACTATTTTACTATTTACTATTTACTATTTACTATTTACTATTTGATACACCTTGTCTTTTACCATTTGACATTTACTATTCTTATCATCAGCTTCACGCATTGCGCAGCCAAATAGTAAATAGTAACTTGTCAAATAGTAAATAAGTTTAGTGTTCGTGACTGTGTGCCGGTATCGCATTCGTAGCGCTTGCCAGTTTCACTTGATAAGCACCTTCGGTTACCACGCGGTCTCCGGCTTTTACACCTGAGAGAATCTGTACGCTTTCACCGTTATCGGCTCCGAGAGTCACAAGTTGTTTCTTATATCCTTCTTCATCCAGTTGCAGGTAGACAAAGAAACTGCCTTGTTCTTCGGTCAATGCTGAATGGGGCAGGGATATTACGTTTTCTATAGGGGAAGACAATAAGAAGATTTCTACAAACGAACCGGGGATAATATCACCTTTGTTGTCGAACTCAAAGGTTACAGGTACGTAATATCCACCATCACCACCGGAAGCTTTGCCATAAGAGAGAAGACGCCCGTCTAAGTCTTTCAATGTATATACCTTATTATTATAAGGAGTGCAGAAGTTAGCAGAACCAATAGTACGCAGATATTGGTAATATTTCTCAGATACATCAGCACGCAGGAACAATTTGCGGTTTTGCGTAATGCTGACTAACGGTTGCCCTACGGCTACATAATCACCTTCTTTCACTAACAGGCTTTTTACATATCCGCTGATAGGAGAAATTACCGCTTGTCCACTTGCTGAACTATTTTTAGCTACGGCTTCATAGCTGATACGTGCATTTTCGTATGCTTGTTCCGCTTGAGCGAAATCTTTTTCAGAAACAATTTTATTTCCTACGAGGGCTTTCATGCGCTCATATTCTTTCTTGGAAACTTCATAAGCGATACGTGCCCGTTCTACGGGGTCACCATCCGCCATGTTCTTGGAAGATAATGTCACCAGTGGTGTACCTTTACTGACACTCATACCTTCGATTACCTTTCCACGGAAAGATACTACACCAGCTACGGTTGCTACAGCCACGCTCTCATCTCCTTGTGCTGCCATTACCTGACCGCTGGTTTTTATAACCTGATGGAAAATCCCCGGTTCTACAACATTGGATTTTACTCCGGCAGCCTGTGCTTTGGCAGTAGGCAGAATGATTTCGTCACTATGTCCGGCCGCTGTTTGTTCATCGTGGCTATGTTCATCGTGGCTATGTCCATCGTGGTTATGTTCGTCACCTTCGTGATTGTGGTCTTCGCCTTCATGATCATGATCACAACCTTCGTGCTCATGTTTTTCTGTTTCATGATTATGACCTTCGTGTCCGTCGCCGGATTTACTATTGCAAGAGCCTAACAGGAATAATCCCATGACTCCCATAAAAAGAATTTTTTTCATGATGATATTTTAATGTTCTTACTTTTATCTGTGTGCAAAATTAGAGATAAAAGCCTGCAATAAAGTTGCAGACTTTACGATAAAGTAAGAACACACGGAGGTGCGCGAAGTCCTGTGGCACGTGTGAGATACGTGCCATGAAGTGACTCCTGGTATATGCAGTCCTGTCTTTGCCCGCTTTCTTCGGGGAGGACCAATAGTCTGAGAAGGGGTTCGGAGAATAATGTGATAACCAGTGGAAAATCCGGATGTGTCCATCCGTTGTCCGAGCTGGGAGTTTGCTGGAAAAAGTGAGTAGTAACACATCCCGTATCGCAACAGCAATGTTCGCTATCCGGGGTGTGTTGTTGTCCGCAACAATTGGGAGTTATGTCATTCTTCATACATATCAACCCATTATTGTGATGGTGGTGAGGAATAACCGGTACCACCAGCATGACCATGCTGATGAATATAAAAAAGAGTGTTATGTACCGTTTTCTCTGCATCCTTATTTTTTTTATTGCGGACAAAGATAGAAGTTAACGGCTTAATTACCAAATGTTAGTTATTAAAAAGCCTTGAATAATTCATTTAAACCTTCACTCATACTGGGATGGGTGAATATGAAGTTACGTAAAGCCGAAGATTTCTGTCCGGTTTTCATGACAAATGCTACCAGATTGATAAGTTCCGGTGCATCCACGCAGAAGAGTGAGCAGCCCAGTATTTTCTCTGTATCCGTATTTACAATAGCTTTTAGCATCCCATCCATATTCTGCAAAGTACGTGCACGAGGGATGGCGGAGGCGGGCAGACGTGAAATCTTGATGGGATATCCACGTTTCATAGCTTCTTCTTCCGTCAGACCGATATGTGCCATAGGTGGATCTGTGAAGATGGCGTAAGGTACGGGATTGCGGTCATCAACAGAACGTTCCTTATTACCGAAAAGATGATTTAAGATGATACGGGAATCGTCAATTGAAAGGTAATCATACATTTCCCCACCTTTGACGTCTCCCAAAGCCCAGACGTGTGGTGCAGTAGTACGTAATTGCTCATTGACAATGATCCCTCCTTGTACATTAACCTGTATTTTTGCTTTTTCCAGATTCAGATCATCTATCATAGGTTTACGTCCTGTTGCAATGAGTAGGGCATCGCCTTCAAGAAAGTAAGGTGTGCCGTCCGAGGCATCCGTATAGGCGGCGGTAATGCCGTCCGCTGTATCATGTAAGGATTGTACGCGTGCATTCAGACGTATCTCTATATTTTTTCTTTTCAGACTTTCCTGCATATATTCGGCAATCTCCCGATCAGCTTTCGGCAATAAGCGTTTACCGGCTTCCAGAATAGTGACCTTGCTGCCGAATCCGGCATACATGGTGGCAAATTCCAGCCCGATGGCTCCGCTTCCTATTATCAGCAAGTGTTGGGGAAGAATCTCGCTATGCAGCAATGTCTCACTTGTATATATGTATCGGCTGTTTTTTAATCCATCAATATCGGGTAGGATAGGTGTAGAACCGGTATTGATAAAGATTTCTTTTCCTTCCAGTTCAAAGTAATCTTCACTTTCCGGTGAAGGAACTACCTTTACTGTGTCCGGACAGAGAAAAGATGCAGTTCCGTCATACAATGTTATATTAGGGTTATTCGTCAGATTTTCGACGTTCTTTTCTCGAAGAAAGGTGACTAACTTATCCTTGCGCCTTAGGGCGAGGGAATATAACTTGGATTGTTTCTTATAATCGTCTTGATAGATACGTTCGGCGAATTCCGATTCGTTTATCATGGTTTTAGTAGGGATACATCCTACATTTATACAGGTTCCACCGTACATGTCCGGGGAACGTTCGATGACCGCCACTTTCCAGTTGCGGTTGGCTAATTCGACCGCCAGTAGCTTGCCACCTTTGCCGAAGCCTATTATTATAGCGTCATATCGTTTCATTGTTCTCGTAATTAGAGTTTTATAAAAATGAAACAATATGACGCAAGAAAAGTTGCGGAAGCCCTGTTAAGGAACGTTTACCTTTCCAGTTCGCGGAGTGACTCCATCTTCTTCTTTTCCAGGAATTCGTAGATGCCGCTTAAGTGTTCCTTTACTTGTTTATTACCGAATTCGTAGACCTTGGTAACCAGTCCGTCCAAGAAGTCACGGTCATGGCTTACTACAATCAGTGTACCATCGAAATCCAACAGCGCTTGCTTCAGAATGTCCTTGGTCTTCAGGTCGAGGTGGTTCGTCGGTTCATCCAGAATCAGTAGGTTTACCGGTTCCAACAACAGTTTAATCATGGCGAGTCGTGTGCGCTCTCCACCGGAAAGCACTTTCACTTTCTTCATGGATTGCTCTGGTCCACCGAACATGAAAGCACCCAGCAGGTCACGTATCTTATTACGTATTTCTCCCTTTGCCACATCATCAATCGTTTGGAATACCGTTAGGTTTTCGTCCAGCAGGGAAGCTTGGTTTTGTGCGAAATAACCGATCTGCACATTATGTCCGAGTGTCAGCGTGCCATCGTGTTCAATCTCTTTCATGATACATTTTACCAAGGTGGATTTACCTTCGCCGTTTTTGCCGACAAATGCTAATTTGTCTCCCCGTTCCACGGTCAGTGTAGCGTTTTTGAATACTACATGATCGCCATAGGTTTTACCTACGTTTTCCATGATTACAGGATAATTGCCGGAACGTGGGGATGGCGGAAATTTCAACCGTAGTGCCGAAGTATCTTCCTCATCCACTTCCAAAATTTCCAACTTTTCCAACATTTTTACGCGGCTTTGTACTTGCAGGGTTTTGGAGTAAGTGCCTTTGAAGCGTTCAATGAATTCTTTGGTTTCGGCAATGAACTTCTGTTGTTCGTCGTAAGCCTTTTGTTGTTGTTCACGACGTTCTTTGCGGAGTTCCAGATATTTGGAATAATTTACTTTATAATCATAGATACGTCCCATCGTCACTTCAATGGTACGGGTAGTGATATTATCTACAAACTTGCGGTCGTGGCTGATGACAATAACAGCTTTACCATTATTGATAAGGAAATCTTCCAACCACTGAATACTTTCGATGTCGAGGTGGTTGGTAGGCTCATCCAGTAACAGTACATCCGGCTTTTGCAACAGTAGTTTGGCAAGCTCGATGCGCATACGCCATCCGCCGCTGAAGTCACTGGTCTGGCGGTTGAAATCTTCGCGGCTGAAGCCGAGCCCTAACAGAGCTTTCTCTACATCTTCCTCATAGTTGGTAGCATCGATAGAGTAGAATTTTTCACTCAGGGCGGAAACCGTTTCAATCAGTTCCATATAACTGTCGCTTTCATAATCGGTACGTGTTTCCAGTTCTTTGTTGAGGCGTTCTATTTCTGCTTCCATCTCATGCAGGTGTGAGAAAGCCTGTGCGGTTTCCTGGAATACGGTTCGTCCGTCTTCCGTCATCAGATGTTGCGGCAGGTAAGCGATAACACTGTCTTTAGGTGCCGAGATTTTGCCCCGGGTAGGTTGGCGTACTCCTGCCAGAATTTTCAGTAAGGTACTTTTTCCCGCTCCGTTCTTTCCCATCAGGGCGATGCGGTCTTTTTCATTAATAACGAAGGAAACGTCACTGAATAAGGTGGTGCCGCCGAATTCTACGGCCAGTCCGTCTATTGAAATCATACTCTATTTTTAAATTGAGGCGCAAAGATAGTGCAAACCGAGTACAGAATAAAATGAACTCGTTCATTTTTTATGCCGAGATGCAGCATATCTTCTCCAAAGATAATATATTTATATTATTTTTTATATCTTTGCCTCATTAAACAAAAATACATTGGTCATGGAAACAGGGAATTTATCAGAAGATTACCGTCCGCTGATACTGGTAGCGGAAGACGATGATAGTAACTTTAAGTTGATAAAGGCTATTATTGGCAAAAAATGCGAGATATTGTGGGCGAAGAACGGTGAAGAGATGGTTAATCTGTTCAAAGAGAACCGTGGAAAGACAGCTGCTATTCTTATGGATATTAAAATGCCTATCATGAATGGCTTGGAAGCAACAAAGATTATCCGTGAAGAGGAGAAAGAACTTCCTATTATCATGCAGACTGCTTATGCTTTTACGGCTGACCGTGAAAATGCAATGGCTGCCGGTGCTTCGGAAGTATTGGTAAAGCCTATTACCTTGAGTGCATTACGTACTTGCTTGAGTAAGTTCTTGCCACGGTTGCAGTGGTAATAGAATTTTCATGGCATAAATTATATTATAACGAACGCGGGATGACTTCTTAATGTAGTTGTCCCGCGTTCGTTTTTATATTTAGGAAGATATTTCTTTTTATTCTCTATAAGAATGCTTCTTAGCGCATATTATTGGTACAATGGAAAAGAACCTTGTTTTCGGGACTTTAACGATTTCATCTCGTGCGATAAATATGTTTCAGCCAATGTTCAAATACGGGGTCTTGTAGTTCTATCCGGTTTCCCGGTAAAATATCAACCAAATCTTTTTCAGTTGCTGCCTTTTTTAGATTTTTGATATTAGCAGATGTCCCCAACTGATATTTAATGAGTACTTCTTTTGATGAGAAGTTTGTAACCCCATCGGCTACTGCCAGTAGAAAATTTATTTGCCGTGGTGTCAATGTATCGATGATATTGGCGAAAAGCAAACTAAGTTGCCCGATAATATCACTGAAAGCCTCATCAACTACTTCGGCTGAGGCAACTGTCGCGGTTCTAAACCACACTTGCTGACTTAATTGTTGGGTATAATAGGGGTGATTCTTTATCAGGTCGGTAATCATGCTGCATAATTCTCCTGAAATTTCCTTTCCGGTTTCAGAGAACTTTCTTCCGATAAATTCGATCCAATCCTTTTTGGGTATCTTTTCCAGAAATAAGATGTCCCCGAATTTATAGAAAGGCATGTTGTAATTATGAAAAATATCCAGTAGCATATGTCTTTTGCTGCCGTACAGGCAATAGCATACGTCCGTATGTTTCTGCCAGTGCGAGCGTAGCTTCCGCTGAAATGCCAAAGGGTCGTCATACTCGTTGATATTTTGAAATTCGTTGATACAAACCACCATCTTTTTGCCGGAATCCCTACTGATGGCTTGTGGCAAATCCAAGATTTCATCAAATGTCATTTTATTGTCTTTGAAATCAAGTCCGAAAGATAATTCGCATGTTTGAGCCATATCTGAGAATGTGACAGAAGGTAGTAGTCGCCCCAAATATTCTCGGACGGAAGCGGCGAAATCATCCCATACGGAATGGCTTATTTTCAGTACGGCAGTTGCGCTTGAGCAGTTCAACTTCTTTTTTTCTATTCGTGAAATTGTTCTTATCGGCTATTCGTCCATATACAAAAGGTGTTCCCATAATGAATGACATTGTTTTTCAGTACAAAGATAGAAATAAAGATCAAAAGGCATAAAGGTTGCTATCCTACATCGTATATATAGTATGTGAAATCTGAAAAATAAATAGATGTTGGACTCTTAAATCAAACTTACAAAGAATTTGCAAAACTCTTATTTTTGCTTTCGATTATAGATATTATTCCGAATGTAGTTTTAACAATCTTGAGTTTTAATGGTTTCTTTAATTTGTTTATTTTCCTTGTTCCGTCTCTTTTTCTTCCCTTTCCTGCATCTTCCGTTTCACAAACTCTATTTTCAGATTTGCTTCTTCCATCTCTTTCTTAATTTCAGTGATAGATGAAAGTAACTGTGCCAGTTCATAAACACTGGCTACTGCCTGGCGGTCGGCCGGAGTCATCGTAGTGGAGTAGGGGCGTTCACCCTGATAGTTCACTTTAATATTCTTGTCTTTATTCAGATAAAGGAAACCGATAACATTGCCGTCTTCTCCTATTTTATAATCAGCTTTTTCTATCTTTTCCCCCAGGTCAGTTGTTTCATAGCTATCTTTGGAGGCGGGTGTTTCAGCAAAACTACCATCGGGTGCGATAACCTTTACGCTGATGTGATGAATATTGCTTGGACCACAATAAATGGAAGTCATGCTCATTTGTCCGGTTTCGTTTACTTGAAAGCGGAGATATGAACGATGCAGATTTTTTTCTATTACTTGTGAGGGGTGCAGATAGTTGCCTATTTTCTGATATTCGGCATCTTTTTCGAGGGTGAATTTCCCTTTTATGGCATCCAATTCGCTTTGTTTCTTTTGAAGCAGGCTATCCAGGTAAACAAGTGTTTTTTCCTGTTCTTTCAGTTCTACCTGCTGCATCAGACTGATGCCTTCACGACGAGTTTCAAAAGCTTTTGGGTATAATATCTTAATGCTGTCAATCTGCATTTTTGCTTCACTGAAGTCTCCCCGTTCAAAAGCTTCACGGGCGGTTTGCAATTTTTCACCGGCTTTTTTCTCCACATTCTCGCAAGAGAAGAGCGTGCAACAGAGGCACGCAAGAAGTATCATTGTCTTCATAACTGTTGTTCTTCTGTTAGTGAGGACAAAATTATAAATAATATCCGTATCTTTGCAGCCTCAAATATAGATAAATTGTATTTTAGTTTTCTTAAGATATCGGATGTTTGGAACAATTATTTGTCCTCACTGTACCCGGTCCGTATCAAAGCCGTACCTGGTCCGTACCAAGTCCAAGCGTATAGGTACGGAGCAAATACGAGGATGACACGGTTCGGATACATGGAAGGTGGAAAAATAGACCAAGAGACTTTCTACTCTCCGGAATGAAAACTATATGATTATTTTTTAAAGATGTATTATGGTTGAGTTGACAACAGAAGAATTGAAACAACATTTTAGTGACGACATATTTAAACGGATATCCGAGACGGCAGATGAATTGGGATTGGAATGCTATGTGGTCGGTGGATATGTACGCGATATTTTCCTGCAACGCCCTTCTAAGGATATTGATCTCGTAGTGGTTGGCAGTGGTATAGAAATGGCTGAAGCATTGGGCAAATGTTTGGGGCGTGGAGCGCACGTAGCTGTATTTAAGAATTTCGGTACTGCACAGGTGAAATATCGTGGGACAGAAGTGGAGTTTGTAGGTGCGCGTAAGGAATCATATCAACGTGATTCGCGTAAACCTATTGTTGAAGATGGTACGTTGGAAGATGATCAGAATCGTCGTGATTTTACTATTAATGCACTGGCTGTCTGTTTGAACCAAAGCCGTTTCGGGGAATTGGTAGATCCTTTTGGTGGCATAGAGGATTTAAAAGAAAAGACTATCCGTACGCCGCTTGATCCGGATATCACATTCAGTGATGATCCGTTGCGTATGATGCGTTGCATCCGTTTTGCTACCCAATTGAATTTCTATATTGATGATGCTACGTTCGAGTCTTTGTGTCGCAATTGTGAACGTATTTCTATTATCTCTAAGGAACGTATTGCGGAGGAACTAAATAAGATATTGCTCTCTCCAGTTCCTTCCAAAGGCTTTATTGATTTGGATCGTTCCGGACTGTTGCCGCTGATTTTTCCGGAATTTGCTGCATTGCAAGGTGTGGAAACCCGCAACGGACGGGCTCATAAGGACAACTTCTATCATACTTTGGAAGTACTTGATAATATCAGTCGCAAAACCGATAATCTTTGGTTGCGCTGGGCTGCCCTGTTGCATGACATAGCAAAACCTGTTACCAAACGTTGGGAACCTCGTGCAGGCTGGACATTCCACAATCATAATTTCATTGGTGAGAAGATGGTACCGGAGATTTTTCGGAGAATGAAATTGCCGATGAATGAAAAAATGAAGTATGTACAGAAGCTGGTAAGTTTGCACATGCGTCCTATTGTCATTGCTGATGATGTGGTAACCGACTCTGCAGTACGTCGTCTTCTCTTTGAAGCCGGAGATGATATTGATGATCTGATGACATTGTGTGAAGCTGATATCACGTCCAAGAATATGGAGCGCAAACAACGTTTTCTTAATAATTTCCAACTGGTGCGTCAGAAACTGAAGGATCTTGAAGAGCGCGACCGCGTTCGCAATTTCCAGCCACCTATCAGTGGAGAAGAAATCATGAAAACTTTCAATCTGGAACCCTGCCAGCAAGTAGGAACTCTGAAAAGCGCCATTAAAGATGCTATTTTGGATGGAGTGATACCCAATGAATACGAGGCTGCACGCACTTTTATGTTGCAGCGTGCTGAAAAGATGGGATTGAAACATTCTTAATATTTGTCACTGATTTCCGTGACAAATAAATATTCCGCATAGTTATCTTTTTGATCCTCTTAATCTTGTTTTTTACCTGTTTATCCTGTTAAAAGCCTCCTTAAACAAAAAAAACAGGAATTTGTTGACCGCTTGATAGGAATTTAATGTTTATATTTGCAAATAGTATGAAACATAAACTATTATAAACATTAAAGATATGGATGAAATGAGAATGTGGTTCCGCCCGGTCAAGGGTATTGCATTTTGTATTGTGGCTGCTTTCTTTGGCAGTCAGGCAATGGCGCAGGTACAGGTGAAAAGGAGTTTTCCTTCAGCGAAACGTATTTCGGCATTTGACAATACAACGTTTTGTACAGCTTTCCTGTCGGATGGTTCTTTACTTACGATTCGCGATATCCCTATTGTCGATCTGAGAGATGTTGATAAAATAGCCTTTAACCCTACGGGTAGCTCACTGGCTTTGATGCGGGGGAAGAAACCTGTTAGTATTTATTCTTTCCGTGACCGGAACAAAAAGCTTTTTGAACTGAAAGAGCAGCGTAAGAGTAAGGAACTGAAGGGCAGGAAGAATCTGAATTTCTTTGTGCCCGGACCTGTAGGCGCTGAGTTGATGAAAGATGCATCAAAGGGAGACATTGTCCCTGTTGCCATGTGCTATGGTGCTGATGCACGCAATTTTTTGGTTTCCAATTCTTTAGGAGAAATCATAGTTTACGACACAAAAGCATATTTGCCTCAGGCTTATATTCAGGGAAAAGCTGTCGCAACGGCTATTACTATGAGTCCCAACAACTATTTTATCGCTGCCGGAACCGGTAAGAATATCGATATCTGGAATTTCCAGACAAAAGAACTGCGTACTTCTCTTCCGATGCCTGCCGAAGTAACTGAATTGGTCTTTTCTGCCGATGCTTCTCAAATGGCTGTTGTGACGGCAGACAAGCGTCTGACTATTTTCGACACAAAGACATGGGATAAGGTGGATATCTTTGATAAGATAGGTGGAACACTGACTTCTCCGTCCTTTCATCCGGATGGCAAATATATCAGTGTGGTTAAAGATGGTAACGCTATTGTCATCATGAACTTGAAAAACAGTGTGCCTGAACAGACATTGGATGAAAATCCGGGTGGTGTGACGGGTAGTCGCTTCTTTGTAAACAAGCAAACGAGCGATGTATTCATGCTTTCCAATCGCGCCAAAGGACTTGTGTTTTGGGATGCTAATGGTTTGAATCCTTTCTTTGGTAAATTGATGAGTAAGGAAGTGGATGCTAAGATGAACGAGTGGGTGAAGATGATGCAGGGTGAGTCCATGGAAGATTATGCTATCCGTGTGAATGACGAGACTCGCCTGAAGCAACAACAATTATTTGCTCAGGAAGTGGCAACGGAGTTGGCAGGCGACCGCATCTCTATTGATAATCCTTTCGTGGGAGAATATGACGCTTCCAAGAATATGCTGAACATCGGATTTAATGCATTGCCCGCGATTGCTTTGGAAGTGCCTTCAAATGAAGTAGGCGACTTTAAGGATGGTAAGAACCTGAAATTTGATAATGCGGTTTATGTATTGAATGATAAGGACGAATTTGAGTTGGCTTATGTAGAAGTGCGTAATGAGACTACAAATAAGGTCTATATTTATGATAATATCGGTCGCACCAAGTTGACCGCACTGGAAGCAGATGAAAACTTTGTTCCGCTGGAAATTATGCAGCAGGCAAGTCGTGAAGAAATTCAGCTGAAGGAGATCAAAGAAGCTGTAATCGAAGAAAAGAAGCAGGATAAGCTGATTACGGAAAATACACAGATTGATGTGAGGACAGAAGTAATTCCGGGTGTGGATGCTAATGGTAATAAGATTCTGAACTACAAAGTGGGCTACCAGTATGAGGTGATCAATAAAGAGTTTTCTGCAAAGGAGGACTTCCCGTCAGGTGGTTATGATATTGAACGTTCCAATGCCGCAATGTCTCTGATGAAGATAATCAAGAATGCTTTTGAAGGCGATTTCTCCAAGTATCTGTCTGAAGGTAAACAAGTGAAGGTCATTGTTACCGGTTCTGCCGATGCAAGTCCTATTCGCGGACGCATTGCCTATAACGGACAATATGGCGAATTTATCGATGAACCTTATTATAAGGATGGTAATCTTGATAATATTACCGTAACAAAGGCTTCGGGCATTACTGCTAATGAACAGTTGGCTTTGATGCGTGCGGCAGG
Organism: Bacteroides sp. 14(A); assembly: GCF_000526555.1. NCBI lineage: Bacteria > Pseudomonadati > Bacteroidota > Bacteroidia > Bacteroidales > Bacteroidaceae > Bacteroides > Bacteroides sp. 14(A). Next base: position 1,064,005 of record NZ_JAGH01000001.1, read on the forward strand.
TGTGAAGAATTATATAGAAAAGAATGTAACCACACTGGATAACACCAAGAACGAATATGAATATCATGTGGAAGTAGCCAAGGAACGCGGTGGTGAATTCCGTAAGATTAACGTAGAGTTTGTAATCATGGATGCTTTTCCTGCAAAATAATTTAGTGAGGAGCTAATAAATAAATATGAAGAATTTTTTAGTACTGACAATCATTTTAATGTTGGGAGCATATGGGAGAGTAGTGGCACAGGATGCCGCTGCTGCTTCTAAGCGTGCTAACCAACAATATGTGCTTTTTGAAAGTGAGCGCGATAAAGGAACGAACGTGACGGGTATGTATAGCTATTTGCTGGACAGTTACGAGAATTTCATGAAAGTTGTGGAAGCACCGGATAACGGTCAGTATTTGAGTGGTGCCAAGAATCGTTTGCGTGCTATGTATCCTTATCTGTTGAATGGTGCAGTGTATTATTCCGAACAGAAGCAACCCTCTAAGGCGCTGGATTTTGCGGCAGCTTATATTGAGATGCCCCGGCTGAAGATTTTTCAGAGCGAGTTGCTTCCCAAAGATAACCGCTATGCTTCTGTAGTATATTATGCGGCGGTATCTGCCTACAATCTCCAAAAGTATTCGCAGGCGTTGAAGTATTTCCAGGAGTATTTAAGCACGGGAACGGATACACAGCAGAAAGACTGCTATGTATATATGAATATGATTTATCAGTCGCAGAAGAATTATTCTGAACAGGAACGTGTTTTGGAGGAAGCCATAGCCAAGTATCCTGTTTCGCTTGATTTCCTTTATAATCTGGTGAATGTGCATATTGCCACGAACAATATGCCGAAGTTACTGTCGGCCATCGATCGTATTCTTGAAGTTGATCCCAATAATGATAAGGTATTGCCCATCAAGGCACGTATTTTGGAACGCCAGGGAAAGAATCAGGAAGCGCTTGATATCTACAAACGTTTGTATGCTCTCCATCCCGATAGTTTTGAGTTGCTCACCGGATTGGCACGTGTTAATTTCAATGTAGCTACTGAAATTGTGAATAACGGTGCTACTATTGCTAATGATACCGAATATGCGTTGGTACGTCAGCGTGCTTCCGGTTATCTGCTGGATGCTAAAGACCTGTTCCTGAAAATTCTGGAAAAAGAGCCTTCATCTAAAATGTATATGCAGGGGTTGGCGGGTGTATATCAGTATATGGATATGAAATCTGAGTATGAAGTCTTGATGAAAATTATTACTGACGGTGCTTCATATACTTCTTTTCCATCCCGTTTGCTGGCCTATAATGAGGCATTGAAGAAGACTGAAGGGGTGGCACAGCAACAGGAATCTGCTCCTGTGCCGGTGGAACCTGCTATGTTGGTCATCCATGTGGATAGTTTTATTGATGGTAATAATAATAAGGTAATAGATGCCGGTGAAAGTTTTGCTGTTCAATTTTCTGTTGAGAATAAGGGACAGGGGGATGCTTATAACATCCGCCTCCGTCTTTCCGAACAACAGGGATATGATGAATATTTCGACGGTCCCCGTGAGTTGGATGGTGGTAATATTCCCGCAGGAACATCGAAGCAATACACTTTCCGTTATCTGGTAAAGAAAGAAATGCCGTCAGCACTGGCCAAGATCAATATCTATGCATTCGAAGCGAATGGTTTTGATGCTGATCCGTCGGAATTGATTGTTAATACACAGGAATATGCTATGCCGCGCCTGCGTGTGGCGGATCATCAGTTCTTTGCTTCCGAAGGTTCTTCTATCACTTTAGGTAAGAATGGTAAGCTGACGCTTGCTTTGCAGAATTTCGGTTCGAAGACAGCACGTAATGTGAAATTGAACTTCAAGTTGCCGAATAATGTGTTTACAACTGATGTACCTGAAATGACGATTGATAGTATTGCTCCGGGTGATGTAGCAACACTGGATTATGGTTTCCTGGTGAACAAGCGTTTCGATGGTGATTCAATCGCTGTGATGGTAAGCGTGAGTGAAGATTCCCGTTCTTCTTATCTGAGTGAAGCCTATAAGGTGAAGGTGGGTGAATACTTAACGGCATCCAGCACAATCAAGATTGACGGAGCTGTTCGTAAGGCTGTTGATCTTAAGAATGTTAGTTTAGGACTCAATACTGAGTTGCTGCAAGATATTCCTGTGGGTGCTGTGAATCGTCACCGTTATGCATTGATCATTGGTAACGAAGATTATAGCATAACCGGTGCCAATGCAGAGATAAATGTGCCTTATGCCGTGAATGATGCTATGGTATTCCGTGAATATTGTGTACGTACATTTGGTGTACCTGATGGACAACTGAAAGTTGTTCCGAATGCTACGGCTGGTATGATGCACGAACAGCTTGACTGGTTGGTGAATATGGCAAGTACTGATCCTGAAGCGGAATTGATATTCTATTATTCCGGTCATGGTAATAATGATGAGGCAACGAAAGAACCTTATCTGCTGCCGGTAGATATTACGGGTAAGAACATTCGTCTGGGGATTTCTCTGGCGGATTTATATAAACGTCTGGCAACCTATCCTATCAAGGGAGCTTATGTTTTCCTGGATGCTTGCTTTAGTGGTGGCTACAAGAGTGCTGCTCCGTTGCTGGCCCAAAAAGGGGTACGTGTAGTACCGAAGGTGGGTTTGCCACAGGGACATACCTTGAGTTTCTCATCCAGTAGCGGTGACCAGACTTCCAGTGTTTATCATGATAAGAAGCAGGGATATTATACTTATTTCCTGGTTAAATGTATCAAGGATGCAAAGGGAGATTTAACCATGAAAGAACTGTTTGAAAAGACCAATGCAGAGGTGAAGAAAGCTACTGCTTTGATTGGCAAGATGCAGGAACCTCAGTATATGGTTTCTCCTACATGGTCTGATTGGGCAGATGTGAAGCTGAAGACACCGGCGACAATGAATTAGTTTATTGGCAATATAGAAAAAGGGACTCTGTCGACATAAATGTTGCAGAGTCCCTTTTTCTTTTTCATGCTTCTTTTCATAAGCGCATGTAAAAGTTCCATAAAAAAGAACTCGAATACTGCCTGGAATAAGGGCAATGCATAACTTTGTGAAAGCAACAATAAAGACATAGAGTTATGGAGACAATGAACATATGCTGCGAATAGGTGTAAAGACTTCGATGTGGAATCCCTGGCATGGCTGTCATAAGTTTAGTACAGGCTGTCAGCATTGCTATGTTTATCGTACAGATGGTAAATATGGTAAGGATAGTTCCGTTGTGGCAAAGACAGAGAAGTTCAATCTGCCTGTGCAGCAAAAGAAAAACAAAACTTACAAGATACCTTCCGGTAACCTGGTCTATACATGTTTCACTTCTGATTTTCTGGTGGAAGATGCTGATGAATGGCGTCCTGAAGCATGGGAGATGATGCGGTTGAGACAAGATCTCCACTTTCTGTTTATCACTAAGCGTATTGACCGACTGAAGGATTGTTTACCCTCAGATTGGGGAGAAGGATATGATAATGTAACAATCTGTTGTACGATGGAGAATCAGGATCGGATTGACTATCGCCTGCCTATTTATAAGGCAGCTCCCATAAAGCATAAAATTATTATTTGCGAACCGCTTCTCAGCCGGATAGATTTCAGGGGAGAGTTAGGTGAGTGGGTTGAGCAGGTTGTAGCCGGAGGAGAATCTGGACGGGAGGCGCGTGTATGCGATTATGACTGGGTTTTGGAGATTCGTCGTCAATGTATAGAAGCTAATGTGGGCTTCTGGTTTAAGCAGACAGGTTCTTATTTATTGAAAGAAGGGAAGGAGTTTAAAGTAGCCCGACAATTTCAGCACTCGCAGGCCCGGAAGGCGGAGATAAACTATGAGCCGGATCGCACCTCTTTTATAGAAGAGAATACAGGCAGCGCTATATTGTAGTTTCTTGTGTTCAACTATCCTATCGGTTTGATTGTTATATATTCATATATCAATAGCATAAGATTTGTTGGAAAGCTGAAGATATGAAACAACTTATATTTGTATTGTTAATAAGTTGTCTGGCTTGTGCCAATAATCAGGCAGGGCAGGCAGAAAGGAAAAAAGATATGGAATCAACCAAGGAAATTTATCTGGCAGGAGGCTGTTTCTGGGGAACCGAGCATTTCCTGAAACTAATTGATGGCGTAGAAGCTACGCAAGTCGGCTATGCAAACGGCAATATTGCCAATCCGACTTATAAACAAGTATGTACCGGAACTACGGACTTTGCAGAAACCGTGAAAGTGCAGTATGATCCCCTCAAAGTGGACCTGCCTTTTCTCATAGATCTTTATTTCAAAACCATCGACCCTACCAGCGTAAACAGGCAGGGTAATGACAAGGGTACCCAATATCGTACGGGTATTTATTATACTGACCCGGCTGATTTAGCGGTTATTCAAGAAACTGTGTACCGTCTGGCAACAGCTTACCCCCGTCCGCTGGCAGTAGAAATAAAGCCTTTGAAGAATTTCTATCCGGCGGAAGACTATCACCAGGATTATCTGGATAAGAATCCGGGTGGATATTGTCATATCCATCCTGAACTATTTGACTTGGCGCGTAAGGCTAAAATGCCGAAAAAATCTGTTTATAGTAAACCGGATGATACGGTGTTGCGTTCCAAACTCACCCCGGAGCAATATGCCGTGACTCAAAAGAATGCAACCGAGCTGGCTTTTCATAATGATTATTGGAATGAACACCGTCCCGGTATTTATGTAGATATCACTACGGGTGAGCCTTTGTTCGTTTCAACTGATAAGTTTGATTCCGGCTGTGGCTGGCCCAGTTTCTCAAAACCGATTGACCGTAAACTTATTCATGAGAAGATGGATACTTCTCATGGTATGGTACGCACAGAGGTTCGAAGTGCTACGGGTGATGCCCATTTAGGACATGTCTTCACTGATGGTCCGGCAGATAAAGGTGGTTTGCGTTATTGCATCAACAGTGCTTCGTTGAGATTCATTCCTAAAGAGAAGATGCAGGCTGAAGGATATGGGGAGTATATCAGTTTAGTAAAGTAATTTTTCGTATCCGGAAAACTTTCGTATCTTTAGCAAAAACGGAATTATGATTGAATTTAAAGCTGTACCATTGGCATCACTTCTGAATCTGAGAAATCAATATCTGGATTCTTTGCGTTACCCCCAGGAGTTACACTGCGAGTGGCTTGTTGCAAAAGGCACTTGTTTCTGTATCGAACAGGATGAAGAAAGAGTGGGGTATTTCATTCAGTCGGAAGAAGGAGAGCTGATTGAATTCTATCTGTCTGATGAACTGTTTTCACGAAAAGAAGAAATATTCGGAAGAGCGTTGAAAGAATTTCAGATTAAAAGTGCTTTCTGCAAGTCATTTGATGATTCCGCAGGCAGGGGTATGCAACGATGATTATTTCACATCTTAAAGAATCATGCTTAAAAGCGGGATATACTCCTATTGCAGGGTGTGCAGCTGATAATGTTGCTTCACGCAGGACGCTGGAGCGGTGTGGTTTTATGACAAAACATTGTGCCATTGCATTTGATTTCTATCGGAAGTAACATTAAACGGGTCGGGAACTTAAAGTCAAAAAACAGTAAATCATCGAATAGAGGAAGAGGTGTTTCCTCCTATTCGATGATTTACTGTTTTTTTATTTTAGTCATCAATGTCAATTACTCTCATCTTAGAGTCGAACTTGATTTCCCAACGGTTAGACAGCTTTACTTCATATTCTTTTTTATCCCGTTCAATCTGTAAGATTTTAACATCCGGATAGTTTGTCTTTACATAAGTACGGATTGCTTCCGGGATGATCTGTGCAGGGACTTCACTTTGCTGACATTTAACTTCTGTCCATTCTCCCGCCTTATCGAATTCTACTTTTTCTCCATTAGTGAAGACCACATCGTAGCTTTTATAGAATAATTCTGTTTCCTGTTTTGCCAATGCCACTTTATGATCTTTAAAGTAGGTATTGAGGAAAGTTTGAGCCTTTGCAGGGAGTTGATTTACCTGGATCGGTTTGTCATTATCTGCCATTACCATTGTGTGCATTGTGAACATACATACTAATAATAAAACTAACTTTTTCATATTCTTCTATTTTTAATAATTAATACTTTGGTTTATTCTGATATTGCAAAGGTAAAGGGAGATTCTGGAAAGAAACTGGAATCCTTTATCGAATGATTTGTTTCTCGGTGTGAAACTGTCAGTTTCATTACTTGGAACTGCTTGTTTCATTACTTGAAACTATCGGTTTCATTGTTTGAAACTGGAGGTTCCATTGCTTGAAACACTTCGTCCGGTCTGCTGAAACAGAACAGAGGGGCATTCGGCAGGTGGTAATAGGTTCTTGCCGGTGTTAGCGAGGATGTGATATCAATAAACTTTAGCTTTATTGAAATGACATCCTATTCTTTTTTTCCATAAATTTGTCGTCGATTTTAAAAGTAAGACTGCTATGCTTGAAGATATTCTGAAATTCAATAAGGAGTTCGTGCAGAACAGAGGATATGAGAAATACCTCACTAATAAATACCCAGACAAGAAGATTGCCATCATTTCCTGTATGGATACCCGTTTGCTTGAACTGATACCTGCCGCGCTCGGACTAAAGAACGGTGACGTAAAGATGATAAAGAATGCGGGAGGTGTCATATCCCATCCGTTTGGTAGTGCGGTGAGAAGTCTGCTGATAGCCATTTATGAACTTGGCGTGGAACAGGTGATGGTGATCGGGCATACCGATTGTGGTGCGCAAAGCCTGAATAGCAAAAGAGTGCTTGCACACATGAAGGAAAGAGGCATTGCAGACAAGAACATTGATATGCTGAAATTCTGCGGTCTGGATGTTGAGTCCTGGTTGAATGGATTTGACAGTGTGGAGGAAGCGATTAAAAGTTCCGTGGAGTTAATCAGGAAACACCCGCTTATCCCATCGGATATTAAGATAAACGGGTTTATTATTGATTCCATAACCGGAGAACTAAAAATTCTGATCTGATGAGGCAGGAATAAATTCACTTGGTCGTCCGTTGTAGGTTAGTGCCAGTCTATGCATAGCCCTTGTTACAGCTACATAAAGCATACTTTTGTCAATGGCTGAGTTATAATTCTTGCCGTTGACATAGGGAACGATTACTTCGTCAAACTCCAATCCTTTTGCCATGTGAGATGAGGTAACGATAATACCTTTCATAAAAGCAGAGTTTTGATTGGACAGGAAATGGATATCACCGGTATGCACCCGGAGGCTTTCTGATAGTTCTCTTGCTTGTGTTTCGGTTTTGCATACTATCCCGAGTGACGTATAACCGGATTTTTTAAAAGAAGAAATTATACTGAAAATACCCAGTATTTCCTGTTTTACATCTTCAAACCGTAGGATTGCAGGAGGTTCACCATGGCGTATGATAGGTTCTAATTCATGATTGGTCTGAATCTTTTGCGAGAAATCCGTGATTTCAAACGTAGAGCGGTAACTTTTGCATAGTTTCATTATTTCGCCTATAGTGAATGCTTTCCGAATCATATCGGCTGTTGACGAACCATAAGGGTTGACAGATTGTGATGCATCTCCGAGAATAGTCTTCCGGCAGGGGTAAAGTTTCTGAATTACTTTGTACTGAATAGGAGAATAATCCTGCATTTCGTCTATCAAAAGATGTTTGACACCGGGCGAAGCAATATTTCCGTCTAAAGCCAGATGCAGGTATGCCAAAGGTGCCAGGTCAGCGTATTCCAACATCCGGTTCTTGCGTAATTTGAATAGTTCGGGTTTACCTATCCATACGAAAAACTCTTTATAAATCTGAAGATCGTTGTTACCTGCAAACATCTTCTTTATTTCTTTCTTCAACAGATTTTTCTCTGAAGTGGTAATTGTAAAGTAGTATTGCACCTTCATCATTTCCAGGATATAATCCGTCATAGCTTCAGAACGCTGGCGCATGGGATAACGGTTGAAGCGCCTGAATTGCTCTTCAATATATTCGGCTGGAATTGTGATGTGCCTGGTGAGTTTTACTTCTGCTGCTTTGAAGTAGTTGTTTTCCATATAGAGGATGAACTTATCGAGCTGTGAAATAAACTCGAAGGAAGATTTGTATTTGATCCGTTCAATGAAGTCCGAGGACGTTTTTTCGAGTAATTCCGTTACCTGTTCAAAGAAGTTCTGGTATTTGTATTTGTTTTCAAGAACTCCCGAAAGAATCTGCTCCATACTGGTTTCGGGCACACTTTCTTCGCCAAGCTCGGGAAGTACGTTCGAGATATAATCACCGAAAACTTTATTGGGTGAAATAATAAGTATATCTTTTGAGGAAATATTCCCTTTCAACGTATAGAGCAGGTAGGCGATGCGGTGTAAGGCAATGGATGTCTTGCCCGATCCGGCAACTCCCTGGATAATGAGCACGTGGGCTTCTTCATTACGAATGATCCGGTTTTGTTCCCGCTGGATGGTGGTGACAATATTCTTCATTTTATCATCGGCATTGCTGCTGAATTCCTTCTGAAGAATTTCATCATGTACAGTCAGCGAGCTTTCTATCATATATTCCATTTTGCCTTTACGGATGCGGTATTGGCGTTTAAGTGAAATATCTCCGCTGATTTCACCGGTAGGGGAGGTATAAACCGCTTTCCCCAGTTCGTAATCGTAGAACATACCGGAAATGGGAGCCCGCCAATCGTATATCAGGTTCGTCTTACTTTGTGAATCATAGAACGTATGTATGCCTATATAAATAGGTAAAACACTACTGCCGTTTTTCTTTTCCTCGAAATCTATCCGTCCGAAATAGGGGATATCCAATATTTTGCCCAACCGCCTGCGTTTGTCAATTACGCTTTCACCCAGTGCGAAATGATTGAGGATGCTTTCGCGCATGGATCGGATTTCATGCGGATCGATATCTTTGTTTGACCAGATATAATCTTTGTATTCCTGTAAGGTTTCTACATGTTCTTTGACTGATGTATCGGTGTTCTGAATCGTATCGTTAATGATGCCGATGACCTGTTGCAAGTACTTTTTTTCCTGTTGTTCTGATAGATTGAATGTCATAACTCTTTTAATTTTTTATCTGGGAAGTTTGGAAAGGGTGGCAAAGTTAGTCCGAATTATCAGGTTATTAAATAGTTATTTATAGCTATATATCCGTCCTTTTTTCTACATTTGCACGTCATTACAAAAGAAAAACAATGGATATTCTTGATCTTGCCAGACGGAATCAACAGAAAGCCCGGAAAATTATAGAAGACACAAAGATCATCCCTATTTGGGAAAGTATAGGTGCCAGAGTGAATTTAGTAGGTTCTTTAAGTACAGGATTGCTGATGAAGCATCTTGACATTGATTTTCATATTTATACCTCACAATTTAGTCTGTGTGATAGCTTTCAGGCAATGGTGAAGTTTACGGAGAACAAGTCTTTCATGAAGATGGAGCATAAGAATCTGCTGGATACAGAGGAAGCATGTGTGGAGTGGCATGCTTGGTATCGGGATGCAGATAATGCGCTTTGGCAGATAGATATGATCCATATTTTGGAAGGTTCCCGGTATGATGGCTATTTTGAGAAGTTTGCCGAACGGCTTTCCGCTGTTTTGACTGATGAAACAAGGTATGCCATTTTAAAATTGAAATATGATACGCCCGAGTCGGAAAAGATTATGGGAATAGAGTATTATAAAGCTGTTATCCGGGATGGCATACGCAGTTATGAGGACTTTATGGAATGGAGAAGTCTGCATCCGGTTACGGGAATTATGGACTGGATGCCGTAACTTGCATATTTCTTTCGCAGAGCGGTTAGCTTAGTATTCCTGACTTTAATCCTGCATTGATAGCTTCGATAGAATTCTGTACCCCTAATTTGTGCAATAGGTTTTGCCGGTGAATATTGACCGTATGAATACTGATGCAGAGATTGTGAGCTATTTCTTTACTTAATAATCCTTTTTGAATAAGCTGTAAAATCTCCAGTTCACGCTGTGTCAGATGAATCCGTGGAATAGATACTAAAGTAGGCGAGAACATTTCTCCATTTTTGAGATTCAATACAGTGCATTCCACTTGATCAGTTTCTGTCTGATTGGGTGCAATCTCTATATTTCCAAGTATCAGCCATGCTTTTCCGTTGAGGCTTTGTTCTAAAACCTGTTGCCGGCTGATTACCCGTATGTACTGTTGTTTGGCATTCATCAGCCGGAAACTATATATATTACAATAATCATTTCTTTGTTCGTGAGGCAGGCTATAGATGAACTTGCTAAGGTTAATCTGCAATTGCTCCAGTCGGGCGAAATCGTCCGGATGAAAGCGTGATTCCAAATAATCTCCCTGCTTCTCCAGAGTAGCTATTTTCCGGCTGTCATATCCCAGTATATCTGCAAAGTTAGAAGATGCGAAAGCATATCTGTATTTATAAACATCAACTACAAATGAGCAACTTCTGCTGATTTTGGACATCTGTTGTAGCACAACTTTATCCTGTTCCCATATGGCATAGTCGATTTCATTTGCAGACAAATGTTGCTTTGCCCACATCTCTTCTCTTGTGATTTCAGTTGATTTCATGCAGTGGAGTAATTTCACGCAAAAATATAATAACCGTTGATTTATCCGGGTAAGATCACTTGCTTTTTTATTATTTTTCCTACATTTGCTGTGTAGAATTCACATAAAACGATTGTTCAACTCATGAAACATCAACTCTGTATATAGCTACGCTCCACGAATAGTACTTTCCAATAAAAGCTATTCGGCTATCCTGACGGATTTTTGTAATTCGTCACAGAGTTTTCCTATCTGATTATTTATATCGAGTGGCACGCAGCTATGCGCATAGCTGTGTGCCATGCGTTTATTTTAGTTGAACAATGAATTATACGTATAAGCAAATATGGCTCATCAACTTTCCTGTGATGATGAGCATCCTGATGGAGCAATTAATCAATATTACTGATGCTATTTTTCTGGGACATGTAGGCGAAGTGGAGTTAGGTGCTTCTGTGCTTGCAAGTGTTTATTATCTGGCCATTTATATGCTTGGTTTTGGCTTTAGTTTGGGTTTACAGGTTATGATTGCCCGCAGAAACGGGGAACAAAGATACGAAGAAACAGGGAAGACTTTCTTCCAGGGATTATTGTTCCTGAGTGGACTGGCTATGTTTTTAAGTCTTGCGTCCTATATACTGTCACCTGTTATCCTGAGGTATTTCATCCGTTCACCGGAGATTTATAATGCTGCGGTTGATTATCTGACATGGAGATGTTTCGGTCTGCTATTCTCTTTTCCATTTCTGGCATTCCGCTCTTTCTTCGTGGGAATTACGAAAACGAGAGTTTTGTCGTGGGCGGCTATAATGGCGGTTCTTATCAATATCCCTTGTAATTACTTGTTTATTTTCAGTCTCAATCTGGGTATATCCGGGGCAGCAATGGCTTCTTCACTGGCTGAAGCCGGTTCTTTATTAATTCTGGTTATCTATACTTTTCTGAAAATGGATAAGGAGAATTTAGGGTTAAAACCTGTTTATGATAGGAAATTGCTAAATTCACTTTTTCACTTATCCGTATGGAGTATGATGCATGCTTTCATTAGTGTTGCTCCGTGGTTTTTATTCTTCGTGGCTATCGAGCGGTTGGGAGAAAAAGAACTGGCAGTGTCGAATATTATAAGAAGTGTTTCTACCGTTTTCTTTGTAATAGTCAATTCGTTTGCGGCTACTATCGGTTCACTGGTCAGTAATCTGATAGGTGCGGGTGAGGGGAGAAGTATGTTCCGGCTCTGTGGTAAAATTCTCAGATTGGGATATGCAATCGGTCTTCCTTTGATAATTATTGCTATGTTATTTAATCAACAGATTATCGGATTTTATACGGATAATGCAGAATTAATCGAACTTGCTCAGTATCCGTTTATCGTGATGTTGCTGAATTACACATTTGCTTTGCCTGGTTATGTTTTTATGAATGCAGTAACAGGTACAGGTAATACCCGGATTGCATTTATCTTTCAGATTTCCACTATTGTCGTCTATCTGGCTTATTTGTATCTATTGAGTTATTGTTTCACAACGACTTTACCGGTCTATTTGACGGCTGAGTATTTGTTTGTGATTCTATTAGGTGTTCAATCTTGCGCTTACCTGAAGATAAGCGGTATTAGTAAGGGAATAAAGTAGTATAGCCGATACCTTTATTTTATTGGTAAAGTGACGATCATTCGTATTCCTTCCTTATATGCAGGATCTATTTTTATCTCTCCGGCAAGTCGTTTTGTGATGAGCCGGCAGAGATATAATCCCAGTCCATTACCGGGAATAAAAGTGTCAAGTTTGGAGAAGCGGTTGAATACTTCTTCATGTTTCTCCTGAGGAATACCGCAACCGGTATCGGTGACGTATATCAGGATTTTCTCTTTGGATTTATCCACTCCATATCCTAAAGTGATCTGACCTTTTTCTGTGAATTTATTAGCATTACTCAGCAAGTGTTCGATTACTTGGGTCAGGTATTGGGCATTGCTTGGAATCATCATACTTTCTTCTGTAATCTCCAGCTTATATTCTATGCCCTCCTTTTTCTTGAGTTGCTCCATTTCATGTACACAGATGTTCTTCAAATCTGTAGGCTGACAGGGAAGTTTTTCTTCGGAAACATCCAGATTGGCAACTTCCAGCATACTGTTGATAAGACTTGTTAGTAATACAGTATTCTTTTGAATTTCCGGTGGAAACTCTTTGCGCATCTCCGCATCGATTTCTTCATTCATGATCAGATCGGAGAATCCGACGATAGCGTTGAGTGGAGTACGTATCTCATGGCAGATTGAGTTGATAAATGATTGTTTCATCTTTTCGCTTTCCTGTGCTTTGAGATGCAAGGCTTTTAATTCCATTTTCATCCTTTTCTCCTTCTTCCAGGAAAAATATAAATAGGTGCAGATAAGTGCTACGATTATCAATAAAATGCTGAGAGAAATGAGCATCGTTTTCTTATTTTTTATCTCCAGCATAGTCTTTTCATTATTGAGAGTATTCAGATCATACTTTACTTGTAATTCATTGAGCTGCTTATGTGTAGCTTCTGTACTTAATGAATCCTGAATCTGATGTGAAATCTTCAAATATTTCAGAGCATTCTGATAATCTTTGATTGCTTCATAAGTCATGGAATTGATGTTGTATAATCCGGGCAGATTCTGTGGTGCTAATGTTTCTGCAAATTTAATCAGACTGTCGTTGGCTGCTATTGCCTTGCGAAAATCTCTTTCGGTACGGTTATTGGAATAATAGTTGTTGGCGCAAAGATAATAATTGTATTTGTCCAGATCATTAGTCAAACTCTTACCAATTTCCTGAATACGCTTCCAGTAATATTTTTCTTGTTCTAATGTCAGATATGGCAAACTGCTAATCATAAATGAATAGTACTGAAGGAGATATAAATCTATATTATAGAAAGGACGCTGTTTTTGGTAATCATTTTTGTATTTTTGCTCTACCATATTAATAAGCTGTTCCATGATTTTCACAGCTTCTTTGTTCTTACCTGCTTGGGCGTATGTAAAACATACTCTCCAGGTAATGAATTTTTTGTAGATGTATTTTTCTTTTTCCGGGAGTGTTTCTGTAAGTTGCATGGCTTTATCCAAATAAGGTATTGCCTTTTTGAATTGATCACTCATATAGAAACTCGTTCCCATATTATAGGCTGATGCTATTTGTTTGTATACATTGTCTTCTTTATCTGTCTCTACATTCTTGGAATCTAATTCTTCTTTGATAGCTTCCGTTCTCTCTCCGGAGTAGCATCGTGAGTCAAAAGTTCGCATATGATAAAAAGGTAATAAACTTTTGAGTTCATCCTCGGTCGCTATCTTTTTAAAATATTCGGTGTATTTGGCTATTGTATCTTTATTGTATTCGCTGATTCCGGCGATAAGAATATCGTCGAGTGCATTCAGCATATTTTTTCTGTCATCGATTGTGGCTGCTTCCTGATACATCTTTAATAGATAAAGATGGGCTTCAGGATTTTCCTGATAGAGGTCTGCCAGATTTCTGTATATTTGAATTCTTTTCTCGGAAGACTGGGTATTTTTTAAAACACCTAGGAGGCTATCTGCTGCCTGTGTTTGGTTTGAGGCAAGCACTGTCGAATTGATAAGTATAAATATAGCAGTTAGTAAATGTCGCATAATATGTTGCTACTTTGTAATGGCGCAAATCTACTGCTTTTTTTCGTGATTTTGTGTTGTTTGAGAAAAATATTTTCGGAGGTTTATCTTTGGTATTTTTTACCTTTCTGATTTGCTTTCTGAATTTATCCGATTTAGTGATAAATACTTGTTTAACTGCAATTTCCAGAAGTGTAATTCTTGTGGATCAGAAAGAAAACCTTATATTTGTAAAATGACGATAAATGTCATATAAATCTTTATAGACTTAATACTTAAAAGCGTAACTAAATGGCAAAAATCAATTTTTACCTTCTCTTTAATGGCAATTGCGAAGAGGCATTCAATTTTTATAAATCAGCTTTTGGTATAGATTTTACTTTTATAGGCAGATATGGGGATATTCCTCCGCAGAATGGGATGCCTCCGATTTCTGAGGATGAAAAAAATAAAATAGAGAATATCTGTTTGCCTATTGCTGAAGAGACTGTTTTGATGGGAGCGGATGTTTGCGGCTATATGGCGCAAAATACTGTATTCGGTAATAATTTCTCTCTTTATATAGAAGCTGATAGTAGAGGAGAGGCAGATCGATTGTTTGCCGGGTTGTCAACAGAGGGACGTGTAACGATGCCTATGAGTGAAGCACATTGGGGGGATTATTTTGGAATGTTTACTGATAAGTTTGGTGTGAATTGGCTGATAAATGTCCGCAAGAATATAGGGTAATTATATAGTGATAAATTAAAAGAATAATAGTTTTACTATGGAAGAAATGTATTGTCAGAGTTGTGGTATGCCACTTGTAAAGGCAGAAGATTTTGCAACAAATAAAGACGGAACTCCTATGAGTGAGTATTGCATCTATTGTTTTAAAGATGGAGATTTTACAGGGGATATCACTATGGAGGATATGATCAATATCAGCCTGAAGCATATGAGGGAACTCTTCAAAGGTGATCCTGATTTCAACGAGCAGGCAGCATTGACTAAAATGAGAGATTTTTTCCCGGAGTTAAAGAGGTGGAAGAAGTCTCTATAATCTTTTCTTTTGGAAATGCATTAGGTAACATTCTATAGAAAAAGAAAAGCGTTGTAAATAAGTTATTTACAACGCTTTTCTTACAAGTGGTGCCACCAGCAAGAGAACTTTTGTCTTCTATCTGTTGATTATCACCATTTTATAGTTTTTTCCATTTGGAAATCCACATGATTTAGCACACGATTATGTTTTATCGTTTTGCTCGCTATAAGAACGATCCTATTTTCAAATATCTCATTGTTTCAATATCGTCTGGGATTCTCCAAAGAGAGTTACCACGCTGATATTTAAAACTTTATATTTTTTTGCTTCAAGCATATCTCATGAATTATCCCACTAATTTGCTACATGCTTTTGCAGTAGTTTGCTAATGGAGAATACTAAGGGCAAAGATAAGAATTTTCTCTTTACTTTATTATTATGCCACTACTGTGTGTTCAGAAAGTATCCTGCTGATAAACAGTAAATTACAATATGTTATTTAAAAAGGTAATAGCTTAGCAACGTGCTATCTACTTTATTATTCTTAAGACTGCATCATTTTATAACCTGTTACAAAGATAATGCTTAATTCAACAAGGACAAAGAATTCGGTAAATTAAGCATTCGTTACTTAGAATATTCTGCTTCAAATATATTCAATAATTTAGCTTCCTGATTTTCCATGTGTCTTTGAAGCAGTTTTTTAATTCAAAATATTCAAAGCAAAAAATAGAGAATCGTTTTAATAACATTCTGGTGTTTTGGATTACTAGCTATTTTTACCAAATACACCAAATCTCTATTCTTTAATTTTTATAAATTCAAGGTATCATATTATTTTTTCAGATAGCAGTGGATGTATGGGTGAAATATTTATATACGCAACTTTTTATTTCGTTTTAATGCTTGTGTACAGCAAAATAAGATATAAATACTCTATTCGCGAAATAAAATATTTCTTTTTCGTTTGTATTGTCAAAAACAAGTGTTATATTTGCATCGAACATTAAAAGTAATAAGCATGAAAATAGATAGAATAACATTAGGTGGCATTTCCAACATAGAGAAGGTTTCTCTCTCTTTATCGGGCATAGACGCTTTAATCGCACCTAATAATTACGGGAAAAGTAATGTTCTCCATGCGATTGATTTTGGATTACGCTTCATTTGCGCATCTTCAAATCAAAAAAAGAAACAGATGCATAATAGTTCTTTCATTCCTATAAATAAAAAGACAGAAGGAAGTTCATTTGATTTTGAGCTGGAAGGCACATTAGAATGGGATAGAAAAACATATTCTTATATGTATGGATATTCATTTGATTGGGTAAAGACTGAAAAAAAACAAAAAGGTGCTCGCATAACTAAAGAATATCTAAAATTGAAAGGTGAGGAAGATACTAAATTTAAGAGTTATATCAATCGTACTCCGGATTTTTCTTTCTATTTAGCATCTCCAACTGGTAGGTGCGCAAAGAACTTACTCCTGACAGAAGATCAATTGGCACTCGATAAACTTCAGAACTATGATGAATTATTTTATCTTGATGTTTTAAAATCCTTTGCAAGGTTAGAAACAAGCACCGTTGACACCCTTCAGAGCCCGGATAATTATTTTGGCTCTATTTCTATTATAGATGGTGAAAGCCTTAATGGATATAGCCTCTCTATGCCTGAACATCATGCCAGAATTAGCTATTTTATAAAAAGTTTGGAGCAAGAAGATATTGAAAAATATAATCTTTTCAAGAGTGCAGTGCTTCAATTATTACCCAATATTGAGGAGTTCAAACCTATTCAGGTCGATTTAAAGAAAGAGTTTGAAGAAAACGACAATAAGTTACCTTTTCGTTTACCGGATGTTTTTTACGATATTCAAGTAAAAGAAAGATGTAATAACCAATATACCTCGATTAGGCGTATGTCTACAGGATGTAAAAAGATATTTTGTGTATTAGCTTTGGCTATTGCTGCAAATATGAACAAGTTACCACTTTTAACTTTTGAAGAGTTAGAAAACTCTGTTCATACATATTTGTTACGTCATATGCTTGAAATTTTATCTGAATTAGCAGGGGAAACTAAAATTGTCTTAACAAGCCATTCTCCATATCTAGTTAGATATTTAAATCCAGAACAAGTGAAAATAGGTATACCAAATAGAGATTGTGTGGCAGACTTTAAAGAAATAAGATCATCAAAATTGAAAAAGATATTGAAAAATGCATCATTGGAAGAAGAGACATTGGGCGAATATCTATTTAATTTAATGCTGGAAGAAGATATTGAAAGTGATTTTATAACCGAGTATTTTATATGATGAATGAAAATAACGTCCATATTATAGTACTTGTAGGTAACGAAGCCGATGAATCTTTCCTTATCTGGATGTTGACTTATTATCAGGAAGTATTATCTAAATCAGCGAGGAATTGGGAAGTTTATAATGTAAAAGGTATAAGGCATCGAATTCAGAGAGTAAATAAAAAAATTGCTTCTATTTTAAATTCTGAAAATGTTCAATTAGTTGTATTTGCATTTTGTTCTGATATGTCTCTATATCCTTTTGCAGAAAAGCCTGTGATAGATTGGGATGATCTAAAAAGAAATCTATTAATACAAAATATTGCAGGTTTTTATGAGGTAAAAGTAGATAAAATTATTGAAGACTGGATTTTAGATGATTTAAGTGGTATCTGTGAATATCTCAACATCAAGATACCAAATACAATTGAAGGAGAAAATGGTTATAAAAAAATATCATCTCTTTTCAGAAAAGCTTCTAAGCAGTATATAACAGATTACAGTATTCTTGATTTACTACCTTATTTGAGTTTAGATAGAATAAGGAAATGTAGGCAATCTTGTTTACTGGATTTGGAGAAAAAAATGGGTGTTGAATTTTAATTTTAGCAAATTATGATATAGAGAAAATTTAATCAAACGACTATAACAGAAAAAAAGAGAGCTACTTGGCGGCTGCTCTCTATTTCAGAATTTGTTTTTGTGGGTTGTAGCAACTTCCTTAGAAGATAGTCACTTTTAAGAAATCCTGTTTTTTGATGTGCAAAGCTAAAACAAAAATTGGTAATTCCAAAGTCCTTTTGATGTTTTTAAGCTATAACAACCCTCGTTCGCTTATTGTTTAGTAATAACTTCAATTTGATTTTTATGAAGAAAAATCAACACGTTGTGCCTTCTGGTAATCAGTGGGCTGTAAGAGGTGAGGGTAATAGTAAAAAGACAAAAATTACTCATACTCAGAGAGATGCAATAGAAATTGCACGGGAGATTGCCCGGAATCAGCAATCGGAGTTAGTAATTCATCGAAAGAATGGAGCAATCCGAGACAAAGACAGTTATGGGAATGATCCATGTCCCCCAAAGGATGAAAAGTATTAATCTAAAAAACGTAAATTGTCATGACTGAATTTTGTATTAATAGCGTATCGAAGTCAAAATTAGCAGATGAAGGAATATCTGTTAAAGAGTTATTGGAGTTGCTTGATGTGAACGATGAATTAAATAAAGCTTTACTAAAGGCTTTAGGTATTGATCGTCTAAAAGACGACTTTATAAACATTGCTGGAGCTAAAGAATTAGTTACCATCCAAAAAGCTATAAACAAAAGATTCTATAAAGAAGATTTTGTAAGCTCATTGGATAATATTTCTGTTTATAGCAATGATAGTAAGTTAACATTCTGCTTTACAGATTTGAGTAAAAGTGAATATTTTTCGCAGCTAAATTTATCTTCAATGGACTCAACTCCGTTGTACTCATCTAAGAGTGATTTTTTCTCTTGGCTCTATGGGATGGATAAATATGCTAACGAATTAATTAAAGAAGGATTAGATGATATACTGTCTCATAATCTCGATTTGTTAAGAAAAAAAGAGATAGGTAGTAGAGAACGTAAATATCGAATACTTCAAGACCTAAACAACAAACAGTTCTATGTTCGAGCAATTATATCTTTAGATAGATATAATAATTATGATAACAATATAGCGATAGTTATTGCATTGATATCTCTTCACAAGAAAACTAAAGAGTTAGGAGTCGAATATGCATTAAACAGAATCGAATATAATGAATCTCACATGAGAATCTTTTTTGAAGAAAAAGGTGAAAAAAAATTAGAAGAATTGGGATTTGTAAAAAATCTTATTGAAATTTCAAATGATGAAGTTAAACGTGAAGCTTTAAAGTTTGAGGCGGTAAGTATTATTGAGTTTATTGATTCAGAGAATAATCTGCAAGAATTAATAATTCAACCTTCTTCTTCTCCGCGTCCTAAAATTAAGACAAAAATTTTAGCAGTAGCTCATAGTATGAGTCCAAAGACATTTGTGGAGAAACTAGTGGAAATTGATAATTCCGTAAAAATACATAATGAATTGTTTGAATTGATAAGCGCGATATCAAAGATACAGAATCCACGACAAATAATGTTTTTAGTTAAAGATATAGTTAAAAATGCAAGAAGCGAGAGTTTTAAAAAACATCGAGATGTGATACAGAAAATTATAGACACTCACGTCGTCGATAATATGATTCAGTTACTAACTCTATTTAAAAAACTAGAATTGGTAACAGAAAACGATATTGAGGCTAGCGAATATGTGCGCTATATAATATATCAGTCGTTAATTGAGAGGAAGAAACAATCGCTATAAATTAAAATCTTTATTTGCAAATTTATCTTTAGATTTTGTATCTTGGATATATAAATATGATAGGTGCTTTTCTGCCGAGATTAGCACCTACCTTTATAGGATTTCGTATTTTACTAAAGTATCATGAAAAGATAACTATTTGATTAATAAAATTTATCTCAGCATTAGATCTAACGATTTCGATAGGTATAATGCCAGATAATTAGGGGGAAATCGGCTTTCAATTCTCCTAATAAGCAAATATAAATCTACCCACCTACTTCTGGGTAGTAATAATGTTATCCACTGTCAGACAGACAAGAGATTTATGATATTTGAAACGCTCCATCAAGTAGCGGTCTATATTGACTCTTAGTTCCTCATATTCAATCATCGTCTAATCCCTTTCTTCTTGCGTTTCTGTGCCTGTAAATCTCCTGCTTGTGTAGCGTTGTAGTTATTGCCATCTCCCAATGAGAAGATAGATAATAGAGAATCACCACTACTATTATTTTGCTGATTGAAAGTGGGTTTCTCATCCTGCTTGCTATCAAGATTGCAAGAAATCATGTTTTCTTTTTCATTGGATTGGAATACGTCTTTTTTCTTTTTGCCAGTAAAATTTTGCTCCTGTAATTCAATCTGTTCGGAGATAGAACCGTTCTTCATGGTATTGGCATACTCAAACGATTCTGAGAATTGGCGGTCGTAGCTGAACAGTTTATCAAAGCCCTGTTCTGCCTGTTGGAATAGGTTCACACGGTCATAACCACCTGTTACCATTCCTTTCCTGGTGTTCTTGTGGTTGGTAAGCGGTGATAGCTTCTTTTTATTGGCTTGGTCTTTACGACTGACAATCAAATGACAGTGCATATTCAGCTCGTTATTGGAACGACTACGGTCAAAATGTATTTTCCCATAAAATTTTATATCCGCTTCGGATAGTCCTTTGTTGAAATTCTTGGCATATTCAGGAATAAATACTTCCCGAATATACCGCTTCATGGCTTCGGCTTTCTCCTGTTCGGTGTTCCCCATTATCCAAAGTTCGTTTTCCGATGGGCTGACATGGATAGCGAAAAACTTAGCATCTGTTTTCTGTAATTGCCCGATATTGGTATCTATGTCTTTTATGACGGTTGATTTATAGATATTATCCTCTGTTAGACTAAAGAAACCTTCGGTATAGATTCCCTTTTCCATACGTTCTAAATCCTCATGTTCCATGTATGAGGCTAACTGTCGGCTACTCCCTGCATTGTTATATGTTCCGCCCGATGGTGGGGCAAAATCTATGTGCATGGTTCTATGTATTTATTAGATTAGTAATTTCAGCCTTTAGGCTCTCTTTCCTTTTGCTATCCATCACACCGCAAGCAGAGAGTTCCGAATAGAGTTGTATCAGTTGAAGTAACTTTTTGTAATCTCGTTGGTGTATCTGATAAAGTGCGGTAAGTTGTTTCCCCTGCTGGTTGATTACATCGGCGTGCTTGCCGAACTGTTCACTTACCTTTTGCAGTACAGCTGTTTGTTTACCTTGACTGGATTCTAATTGGGAAAGAATAAGCGTTTCCAATGTCTTGCCAATACTATCAAACCGAACCGCAATAGAATTAGCAGTTCGTATCATGGGATTTAGTTGTTCTTCCTCGTAGTGTCGGATGAATCGGATAATATCATCCTGCCGTTTGTTTATCTTCGCCAGTTCCGATTTTACGGATTCCGGTGCTTCCGATGGATTGATACACGCTTTATCAATATAGACAAATGCTAATCGGACTATTTCCCCTTTTTTCAGCGAATAGCGTTTGCAGAGTTTATCTATCAGCTTTCCTGTCTGTCGGTCTATCCCGATGGTGGTAAGCGTGGATATATTACTGGTCTTATCCATGATTATAAGTTTTTTATAAAGAAAACGACATTCATTCAGTTGATTATAAGCGAAATAGATTTTCGACTTATAATCACTGTTATAAACTATTACGAATGTAACCCATTAAAGCCGAAGGCTTTGCCCCGCAGGGCAAGAGGGAAGAACAGGACTTGTCCAGTTCCCTCTTGCTCAATTTAGCGAAATGAGCGAAGCTGGAAGACGTAGCTGTTTCTGCTAAATTAGGATGGTAGCACAAGGAAGGAGCAGCAATACTTCATTCCTAAATTTGCTACCTTTTGCTTTCAAGGCTGATTCTTTAATTGATTGGCTTCTTCAAACTGTTTGTAGGTTTGGAAATCGGCACGTTCACGAATGAAAGACCGGATATCACCAGCACGATAATAAGTTTTCTTTCCGATGGTAAAGAAAGGTAGTAGCCCGCTTACCCTATAACGTTGAAGAGTTCGGAAAGATACTTTCAGAAGAAAGGCTAAATCCTGATTATCAAGTATCTTTTCATTATCATCTAATACTTTATCGGTATTGATTAGGGATTTTAAGTCTTTCACTATTTCAGTGAGTTTCTTGGATAGCTTCTCCATCCATTTATCAAAGTTTTCGTTGTCTATATACATTTTGCTTCATTTTTTGGTGATACATCATGAATGTCAATCGATTGATGATGCAAAAATCGGCAGAATGGAGAATCAGAAAAAGAGGAGTAGGTAACTACTCCCCTGAAAATAAAATTCAAATAGTTGTAAATAAGAGAATTATAAAACCATTTTGTCTAATGTTTATTAGATCGTTTACGGGCTTCTTTGTTAATTGCATTCTTTAAAGCATCTAATGTTTTGGTCAGATTGAATGGTTTACGCATAAAAATAGCATCCAGTTTATCGTATATACTTCCAAATCTCAAATTGAAAAGGACTTCAAAACCGTGAGCTAAACGAACTAATGGGACGGGCTTTCCGTCTTTTCCGACTACTTCGCCTAAAAAAGATAACCCTATTACTATTTCAGCAATACCAATAATCCCCAAGTCCTTTGACTTAGGGATTACGTATAGATCTGATTCGAATGTTGGTGAGATAGGTGAAACAAATGATTCAGGATGCTTAATTTTTAGACTTAATAGTTCCAATTCTACATTGATAATAGCTAGCACTTTATGCAGATAAGAATTTTTAAGCGCATTTTTCCCCCTGCTCGCACTGATATAGCTCTTTTAAGGGTGCTATCTCAATACGAGTGAGATTCAGCATCCGAAAGATGTTGGAGTTATCTTTTGAATTGCCAATTGTTGCTATGCACCTGATAAATTCGTCATAAGCGTCTTGCATTTCTGTGTCAGTTACTTTTTGTGAGGAATCAGTCAATAAGATGGTAATCCTCGTTTTTGATAAATCATTCATAAGCATGAAGTGTTTAATAATTAATGAGTATTAATAATCAGACTAAAGTCTGTTACATGTTGCTGAATGATTTCTGTATATCTTTAAAACATGAATCCAATCTTTATTGAAATAGCATTATGACTTAGTTTCTCTGCAAACTCGGCAGTAAACAATGATTGCTTTTGCGTTTTCAGTCGTTCAAGTTTCTGGGATTCATATCCTAAAGCCAAGAATAACTTCTTACTTTTACAAATAGAATATTCTACCCCCGCAGATGGATTCAGATAAAAACCTCCATTAGCATTTTTATTCGGTGCAAAACTATATCCAGCGCCACATTCTATATAAGGAGTGAATTTTCTAGGTTTTATGATTAAAAATTTTGCATCGGCAAATAACGGGATCAGAGCTTTTTCATAAATGGATAATCCTGTCCCGACACCGACAGAGAACCGTTTGTTGATAGCATAATAACCCAGAATCTGCCATGAAAAAGGGGTAGCTGCTGGCTCGCTCATGTCAATCCCTGTTCCTGCACTTGTTGCAAAAGTGAAGTGTTCTTTCTTTTGTGCTGTCGCCATAGCAATAGTACAGCTTGCTATAATTAGTAGAATAATCTTTTTCATTGGATTGTTACAATTATGCGTTTTACAATGTGTAAAGCTGTTGTAAGTCCGGATGTATCTTTATTAATCTCTCCCGAACTTCCATCTGGACTACTATGCCCGATCAAATTTGCTTCAAATGATTTTTCTCCTGATAATAAATCGACATTGGCAGTATATACGATCGCTGGTTGTCCACTTCCTTCTTTACCACCAGAATAGTTGGTTTCTCCTTCTTTGGCTAATTTGGGAAAGGCTTCATTGAAATCGGTAGAGTGATTGATTTCTATTTTTACCACAAATTTCTTTAGTGCTGTTGTCGGACTTAATTTGATATTAAAACTTCCATGTGGGGTTGCCCCTGATATGCCATCTGTTAATGGTTCTTTCTTTGTGGGCAAATAAAGTCCATCATCGTATTTTATTCCACGTGAATAACACCAATGAGGTAGAGCTTCTTTTCGTCGGTTTCCTCCCGATGCTTGCCAAGATTGAGTGGCGATCTTATGAGTTACATAGACCGTTGAAAGATAATTCCCTTGTGTATCTTCCAACCAGACAGCAATTTGAGGTGGGTTCTTTTTGTTGATACCTAAGAACAAAGGAAAGTCATGCAGCCATTGTTCACCCTGTTCGATACATACCTTTACATCTCCTTTCTCATACTCAATCAATTCCTGTTGGCAGGAACAAAGGCTGACAAGCCATAAATAAATCAATGTCAATCCCATTTTATTCATATTAGTTTTATTAAATTGTTATTTTATTATTGTTACTAATCGGGAACATAGTAAGCAAAAAAATATTAGACTAGTAATGTTTCAATCTTTTTACGGGGAGAATAAGGGATTTGCTTTGCATAACCAATTCTCATTATTAATGTTGGGTGTTCCTTATTGACAGGTAATTTCTCTCGTAAGTCAAAAGCTAATGCCGCAACTTCGCACGGCTGATTCAAAAAAGCATAAGAAATCCCGATCTCAGTTACTTTTAACAGAAAGCGTTGGAGTGTTCGCCCCAAGTTAATCCACTCTTCGATTGTATCCCGTTGTGTGGTGCATACAACAAAATGCGAGGAAGAATCTATTTTCTTTCTATCCGATTTGTTTTGCGCATTAGGTTTTAAGAATAAGCTAACTATGGGACGTGCTAATATTCTAGGAAGTGGTGGATTTCCGAAAACCAAATAACTTAGCCCGTTATGTGTAGCCTCAACTTGTTTTTTATTAAACCTCATCCACGAAAGCAATTCATTTTTGAAAGCAATATCAGCCATTTGAATTTCATTCCCTTTCATTATGTATTGGGTTATTGTATTTGCAAATGGCGTATTTATTTCAGTAAAGTAGAATTGAATACCATTTTCTTTTGGAATGGATTGAAGTTGTTGTAGAATTCCATCTGATATTTTATTGCCATTATAGATATTGCGGTTTGTCTGTCGTTTCTCAATTTGGTGGAATAGGGAATCTTCAATTGTGAGATCATTTTTCGTTAATTCAAGAATAATCGCTTCTATACTGCATTCTATTATATGGGTAGTGTAATCAAAATAGCTGGCAGCGATGCATAAGTTTTCAACAGCACAGCCTAAGCTAATAAATAACTCACGATTGTTTCTATCAACGACAGGTAACGCTACATCTAAGTTGGGGAGAACCGTAATAGTACTGTCCGTAATATGAAACTTCCAAGGCTGTGTGTTATGTCCCGAAGGAGCTTTGGAAGCATAACTGGCTATTTGTATGAAATCAGTTTTCATCTTGAAATACCTTATTTATTAAAACTTCAATTCCTTCGTTTATCTGTTCCCAGCCTGAATTCTCATTCAGAGGAATGCCATTGTAAACCGGACAAAAATCTTCCAGCATTACCAAATAAGTAATTGATGCTGTCAGCATAGAGGCTATTGCTGCAATTTCCTTTTGGGGATGTCCTGTTAGTTCGCTTACTTTCTTTACAAGGTCTATTCCTACTTTTTCCCGTTGCTCTCTTAGCTTTACAATCATATCATTATTACAAGATAATTCCCAGCGATAAAGCCTTTTCAAAGTAGGATTATTCCTTAATTGCTCAATCTGTCCTTGAAACATACTTTTCACGAATGCAGGTAGTTTTTCACGGCTGGGATATTCAAGAGGGAAATTGATCCAAAAATCATGTTGCCGTATGTAAGCAGCCATAAGTCCCTCTACCGAACCGAAATAACGGTATATCAATATCTTTGAAACACCTGATTGGGTAGCTATAGCGTTAATGCCGATTTTCTCGAAGCCATCTTCGGCAATCATTTTACCGATAGTATCTAGCAACCGCTTTTCGGTAGCTTCCCGATCTCTTTCTCCTGTTATGCTTTTTCCTTTCATTTTACGCATTGTTACTATTTGGGAACAAATATATGTTACTTGTGGGAAACATGCAAATAATCTGCTTGGTAAATTTGCAGTGGTAGAAAGTTTTTTGCTATCAAGCCAATGCTGAACTTACTATGCCGTCCTTAGACAGTTTAGAAAACGTCTCTTGATTCTTCTTTCATTTGCTGGTGAAAATAGAATCAACATGTTTTATGAACCATTAAAAGTAAAAGTATGGAGGTAGTAACCATTGAAAAAAGAACATTCTTGTATATCTGCGAGAGGTTCACGGAGTTTGCTAAACGGATTGAGAGTTTGTACAGCACTCATACGCAGAAAGTCGAAAACTGGCTGGATAGTCAGGAAGTATGCCTGTTGTTAGGCTTTAGTAAGCGAACTTTGCAGTATTATAGAAGTAGCGGAAGATTGGCTTATTCTCAAATCGGTAGCAAGATTTATTATAAATCTGCTGATATTGAAAAGATTATTTCAAACTGTGAAATAAAGAATCAATCACCCAAACAAATCATGCCTTATGAAAAGAACTAAAGAAGATTATCTGTCCTTCAACCTGTTTTCTATTATCGGCACATGGGAAAGTATTAATCTGAATCCTACGGTTATCATTTATCGGAACGACAAAGATTATCTTCTCTCTATTATCTATGTATCGGAAATCACCAAACAGGCTTCACCCGCCACATATGAAATACATAAAGAAGGTAGCCTGTATTTTATCGCTCCTGCTCCTAAACGGATTTACATAGATTATGATCCGGTGAAAGATGTGCTTAACCTTTCATCGTTAGGCGATTATCTGCGTAACTAATCAATCAACCAGCTAGTCATTTTACTGATTAGCCACTTAGCAATCTTGAAATCACTATTTCAATAAAACAATCTTTCAATCATGGAATTAATAAATAAAGATACACCACAAGTCAAAGAGTTTATTTCTTCGCTCGATTCAATGCTGAACGGTATTGAATCAATTGTCAAGCACTGTAAACCTCACCTGAACGGAGAACGTTTTCTTTCCAATCATGAGGTTTCTAAAAAACTGAATGTCAGTCTACGAACTTTGCAAGAATGGCGAAATACGAGATTAATTTCCTTCATTCAGATAAAGGGTAAAATCATCTATCGGCAAAGTGATATTGACAATTTACTGCAAAAGCACTACTTTGAAAGCTGGAAGGAATAACCTACCACCTTCGAAAACATTGTTTTTCGGAATTTAATTTGAATCATTGACTTTTCCAGTGAAGTATTTAGTCTGTGCAAGTCTTTAGATAAAAATACGCTCGAATGTAAATGAGAGGAAGATTTTTATCTAAACCGAAGGCTTGGACTTGAACAGGCTAAATACGGAACTTATCTTTGTCAATGCTTCATATTGGGTTCTGGAAAACTTACTTTAAAAAAAAGGATTGAGATAATGAATTTTGAAAAGTAATTTATATATGGATATAGTAGCAATAGAAAGAGTTTCCTTCGATTCTTTTAGAAAGAAGTTGGGACAGATTATATCATTGGCAGATAATATTTCTTTGTCTCCTTTTGATATGTATATTGAGAAAGAATGGATAGAGGGTAGGACATTGGCAACTTCCTTAAATATTCCTTTACGGACATTACAGTCTTTACGTGAGAGTGGTAAACTTTCTTTTTCGACTGTTGGCAAGAAGGTATATTATAAGGTTGCCGAAGTACAAAAACTATTGGATTCAGGTAGAATAAAAGTAACCACTAAAGAATAATTGCTTATGGATTTATATACGGATGATGATAGCCAAGAATTATTGCAATCGTTAGATAGGGTTTTACCTTATATAGAATATGCATTGAAGAATAATAAGCCCATGTTTGATGGTGAACGGTATTTGACAAGCGAAGAACTTTGTTCTATACTCAAAATCAGCCGTAGAACTTTGCAGTATTATCGGGATGATGGCATTTTCCCTTTTATTCAACTTCCAGGCAAAGTGCTGTTTCGTGAATCGGATATTAGGAAGGTGTTGGAAGATAGATTTCGTTCTGCCTATAATATAGAAGATTATTCTCTTTAGTTTTTAATAGAATGAATATAGAGAAACGGCTACTCAATCCATTAGGACGGTAGCCGTTTTCATCTTTAGATGGTTTTAGTAGAGAAGTTTTCTCGTACATTCTGCATGTCTCGGAGAATGCTTTGATCCAATACTTTTGCGTATCGCTGTGTCATTTTTGTATTCGTATGACCGAGCATTTTGGCTACATTTTCCAATGATACATTGTTGGCTAAAGCGACAATGGTTGAAAATGTATGCCGTCCGGTATGCGTGGTTAAATTCTTTTTAATACCGCATAAATCAGCAATTTCTTTCAAGTAACTGTTTAGCTTTTGGTTGCATGGAACGGGTAACAATGTTCCTTTCTTTTTCGCCAGTGGATGCCCTTCGTATTTCTCCAATATGGCTAAAGGTATATCCAAAAGAGGAATGTTGCACATAACTTTCGTTTTCTGTCTTGCTTTTCTAATCCATAAATTCCCCTGATTATCAGATACAAGATGTTCTGCCTTTAATTCAGATACATCTATGAAAGCTAACCCCGTGAAGCATTGGAATAGAAAAATATCACGCACTAAATCCAGTCGAGGAACATCAAATACTTTGTTTTGCATAATTTCTAATTCTTCTTTGGTAAGAAACTCTTTGTGTACTTCTTGCTCATGGAAACGGATATTGATAAACGGATCTTTTTCCATCCAATCATTCGCTAATGCCATGTTTGTGATTTTCTTCACTACCTTCATATAACGGATTACTGTATTCTCCTGCAAGTCCTTCCTTGTTTTCAGGAAATGAATATAGTCCTGAATGATGGCATGGCTTATTTCTTTCATGGGAATATCCTTTAGGTGATACTTTTTCAAAGCCATCTCTTTGAAATACCGTAGGCAAGTATCAAACCGGGAGATAGTTACTTTTGCATAATCCTTGCCAATCAACTCACGACATTTGTCATTATGTTCCTGAAAAACTTCAAAGAACATTAGATGCTTTTCATCCAGTCCGAGAAAGCGTCTTTTAATCTCCATCGGATTGATAAGTTTATTTTCATCTTCCAAAGTTCGATGAATATCGTACAGGCGCAGTTTAACTGATTCTAGATAACGGTTTATCTCTACTGATTTAGCGTCTTTGCCTGTACACCGTTCCTTAGCTTGCGACCAAAGTTCAGGCTTAACGGTTCTTTTTAGCTGCATTTCAGCTAATTGCCCTTGAATTGTTATCCGCAACATGATAGGTGTCTCACCTGACTTTACTGTTCTTGTTTTGCGGATGAAGAACAGCACGTTGAAAGTCTGTCGTTTCATACTTCAAAAAATTAATGTTTAAAGTTACTGAATCGTGCAGAATAGCAGGAATTAAACGATAAGACAATCAACGACTTATGGTACAATTCGTGGACACTTTTTTCGAGACTAAAATTGGGGTCAGTCCGAAAACCCTGTGGGTATGTTATGTTAATACGCGAAAGTGAACTATCTTTGTGTTCAAATTAAAATAATCTGTCCAATGCCTTCCAATCGCAACCTACATAAGTTACTACGAGTCATCTTCCCCGAAGTTTTAATGACGTATTTCGAGATCTCCGGTTGGCATGACGACTCCGTCAAAATCGAAGTTTGGCTTGATGAAAAAAACTACATGGAACGTTCTGATTACAAGAGTGGGACTGTGATATCACATGGTTTCACAGATGAGAAAGTGATTCAGGACTTTCCTCTGCGTGGCAAACCTGTTTATCTCCACGTAAGACGTCGTCGCTGGTATGACAAAGCTACAGGGGAAACGTTTTCCTATACCTACGATGATCTTACGGCCGAAGGGACGAAACTCACTCCTGAGTTCGTTGCTTTTTTAAAAGAAGAAGATTGAAACTACCGCGGCTAGCATAAGCTCCATAGCAGATGCTTATGGGGTAAACGGTAAACTGTTGACTTCACAGTACAAGGAGTTTATCAGCGCATACAGACAGTGGGACCAGTTAGATCATGCCTCAGAATATGTCCTGTTCAAACATAACATAGGTCCTAGCCTTTGTATTGACGAGACTTCTTTGAGCTGCGGAGAATTATATACTGTTGTCACTAACCGTGCGGGACGTGGTGGCAAAGGTACACTTGTGGCCATGATACGTGGTACGAAGTCTGAAGACGTCATAAAGGTGCTTGAAATGATTCATGTCTCCAAGCGCAAGACAGTCAAAGAGGTCACTTTAGATCTTTCGCCGACCATGATGCGAATTGTCCGAACGGCTTTTCCAAACGCCACTATGACAAATGACCGGTTTCATGTACAGAAGCTCTTTTATGAGGCAATTGATGAACTCAGGATTACTTATCGCTGGCTGGCACGGGATTTAGAGAACGATGAAATTCAGAGGTGCAGAGAGCAACATATAGAGTATGTTCCGTTTCGATATACCAATGGCGATACCCGTAGGCAGCTGCTGGCAAGGGCTAAACATGTACTTGTCAAGCATTTTAGTAAATGGACTGAATCTCAAAGAATACGTGCGGAAATCATATTCGAACATTATCCGGAATTGAAATCAGTTTACGACTTAGCTATAGAATTGACCAACGTGTATAATAAGCACTATGACAAGGATGTGGCACGTGGAAAGCTTGCCTTGTGGTACAATAAAATAGAAAAGCTTGGATATGGATGTTTCAGAACCGTAACAAATACCATGCAGAACTATTATGAAACGATACTAAACTATTTCGTTAACAGGGAAACGAATGCATTTGCAGAATCATTCAATGCAAAAATTAAAGCGTTCAGGGCACAGTTTAGGGGAGTCGGAGATATACCATTCTTTATTTTTAGATTATGCAAACTAACAGTGTAAATTTAACATACCCACAGGGTTTTCGGACTGACCCTAAAATTGTCCACGATTTAGCACAGCGAAAGTGCGTAATTCTGCCCAAAATATGCGGATTAGGGGAAAAAGAAAATCCCTGAAATGTTTAATTTTCAGGGATTTACCAAATTTGAAGTCTTTTAAAAGTGGTGCCACCAGGAATCGAACCGGGGACACAAGGATTTTCAGTCCTTTGCTCTCAAGACCTTTAAAAGCCTCGCCTACGGCTCGACTTTCAAAGGCAACCAACTGAGCTATTGTACCTTAGCAGTTATCTTATGATTTCTTTATATTCTTCTATTTCTTCTTTGGTTTAACTCACGGTTTAACTTTCAAAGAAAACTAAGATAGATTCAACATTAAATAAATAATCTCTTTGCAGCATTGAACTGCACCACAAAGTTAGTAAATATCATGCTGTTATGCAATAATTCTTTCTAATAGTTTTGTTATTGGTTATCAGTTTTTTACCTATCTAATGATATAGTATATAATAGGATAACGTAGCTTTTCCTCTGTTGAAAAAGTATTCATATATTGTATTGCCATTGCATAATATCGTATAGGTATAGAAAACTGTAATAGATATATAAAGCTATATCTCCTCAAAAATCTACCTGCTGAAAAATCTACTCCTATTGTTTTGTGTTCTCTGCATCTATAAATATGCTTGTGAAACACATAGTTTTGTAGTTAATAGATGTTTGTTTAGAACTGAAAAAGCCAACTTATCCGTAATTGGGTAGGTTGGCTTTTTTCTTAATTATTTTGCTCTTACATAAGTATCTAAAGTGTACCAGTTTTCATTTCCATCATCACCGACACATTCCAATACTAATTTTGTTTTATCTAAAGATTTTATTTCGGCAGTATCCCAGCAATCCATTATATGAGGGGTAACGGTCAATGTTGTTCCTGATAGTGTAGGATAGTATGTAAAAGGGTCATTCTCCCATGAGCTTGAGCCATCTTGAAAATAATACTCTTTGAAAGTATATTTTCCATTTGAATTTTTAGTAATTTCTAATTTGGTTTCTTGCAAATCTGGATAACTTTCATCCCAAGTGTTTTTGTCGTTACTATTTTCAATGTAACCTTTTGAACTTTGCAATAGCCAAGTACCTTCAATACTGTAAGTTTCTCCTTGTTCTTCTTCATCATCACTGCAAGAAGTAAAGTTCATGCACATTACTACGGCTAATAAAGCCATTCCAATAAATCTAAATGTTTTCATTTCGTTTGATTTTAAAATAGTTATTCTGATTGTACTAATTCAAATTTTCTGTCTTTTAGTTGGTAGGTATGATTGATTGGATTGTTCCAACCATTAGAGCCAAAAACAGTAATAGTCTTGTTCTCTGAATCAAACTTACATTGTCCGTTTTCCAACTCTGTAAATGGTGCTTCTGTTTTCTGTATAAAGTAACCGTATGGGCTGACATCGTACACGTCATAAGCATTGGAATCCCTTGAACCACTTTTATAGCGGTTGATAATGAACTCATCTTCTCCGTCAAAATCAACATCGGAAAAGAAGAAAGGAGAATCATCCGAAAGGTATTCTTCGCTCTCTAATTTAGCTGTGTAGTCCAACTCTATAACTGTGCTGTTCGGATATGTGTTACCCTTATCATACAGAATCTTATCAGTCCATTTTTCCGCAAAGTAGTAATATTGTACTCCTTGTTTCTTTAAACAGAATAGAGCATTACCTACTTCACCATTTTGCAGCCACATTACTTTTATTGTATATCCGTTTATAGGCTGTTTGTACTTTATGTAGATATGTGGCTGATTGAAACATTCAAAATCCTGCGGAACAGATGTTTTGTCTGTATTGCAAGCTGCTAAACTAAATAATCCAATAATGGTAAATAGCAATCTTCTCATTACCTTTCATTCATAATATCAACAATCTGCCTAAACACATCACCTGCCATCAGTCCACCACTTGCAGGTAATCCTTTCTTGTTAATGGAAACAATGATACTGTATTTCGGATTATCGGCAGGGAAGTAACCGCAAAATTCTACGGCATATTCACCGTTTGGAAGTTGAATAGTTCCCGTTGCTCCTGCTGCTTTAACCTTATCGGATTGGGCAGGCTTGGCTAATCCATCAGAAACAGAGTATTCCAATGCTTGCTTAATGGCTGTCTTGCTTGCTGCATTAAAGAAAGTCAAGTTCTGTAATGGAGTAGTGGGTATGCCATATCCTAAAGAATTATAAACCAAACTTGTATCTTTCATTTGATAACCGTATTTTGCAAGTGCTTTCGCAAAGGCTTGTTCATTATCAAATGCCTTTTTTACCGCTTTGTAATTGGCGATATTGGATGCAAGTCCGAAACCTTGCTTCACTGTGATTTTCCCATATCCACCTCTATGCCAATTATGGTCGCACAATGTATCTTTTCCAATAGCTAAAACCCCATCCGCAACGTCTATCGTATCGGATAGCTTGACTGCCTTTGTTTCCAATGCCGCCAAAAGTGAAGCGGTACGCACTAATCCCGATTCTTGTAGAATAGAATCAGAACCAACAGAAGCCTTAATTTCTCCCGTCTGCACTTTCATTACAATAACTTGCCCAATTGCCGCATCAAGTTCGGATAACTTGTTTTGCAGGATAGAATCAACACTTACTTGTAAAGTGCTGTCTATGGTAGAAACTTGTTCCGCTTTTTGTTTGGCGCAAGCTATGAATGTAGCTATGCTAATTAAAAGGATAATAGTATTTTTCATGGTAGTTTATGTAAATAGAAATGTTATTCATTGCTCTTATAAAAACAGTATGCCATTACCGTAACGTTTATAATATTGTATAAAATGGTTAGGATAACAGCGACACTATCCCACATACTTTCCCAATGATTAGCCATAAATGCAAGAAACCCAGTGACAAATAGAATTGTACATGCGCCATCCATATCACGCCCATTTTTTATTCCAGCTCTTATTTCAGCTATAATTGCGGAAATAAAGGCAATCCCAGAGTATGTGTATATTCTATAATTACTAATTTCCACCAATGTACAAGATGATATATCAACCCATGAACATACAATATTCCAAGCGATAAGCCCAACTATAAAATAAATGATAACCGCAATAATTAGGCATACAATAGATTTGAAAATATCCATAATCATCAAGATGTTATTTGCTATTAATCCGCTTATAAACAAGTATAACGGTTTGTCCTCTAAAAGTACCTCCTATGGTAATTCTGCTTAATACACCATTTACTTTATTAGAAACGATAACCACTCCACTTTCACCAAAACCTTTGTATTCGTAACCATCTTTAGATGTCAGAGTAACAGTTTCATTTTTATAAGTTACAGTGGCTTTAGATTCACTAACAAGATGGGCTGTAATATTTGAAGCACTTACAGTAGTTACTTTCTCGTTGTCAATAACTGCATAATCAAACTTGTATTCATCAGCATATAGATTAATACTGAATATGATTAATGTAAATGCGAATATTAGGACTTTGAATTTCATACCATACTTCTATTTAATGTGAACACATAGATACTAAAACCAATAATCCAACAACAGCAACAAGTATTGACATACACCCAGTTTTGTTCAGTTCCTTATCTTTGAATCCATTCTTCAAACCATCTTTAATAAAGATATATGCAAAGAATCCTCCTGCGATAATACCCAAAAGTACCCATAAGGACATTCCAAAATTAGAAGTTCCACCGTTATCCCATCTACCACGATTACCAATGTCTGCAAATAGATAAGTAGTATTGAGGAATAGCATGATAAAAAGCAATATACACTTATTTAACTTGTTCATACTTAATACTATTTACATGTTGTGTGAATATCTTCTGTTTACTATTGCTTTGGCAATTTCATTGAAATATGTAGCAACCTCTTTATTGGCATAAAAAGCCCGATACTTCTTTTGTTTGCGTACACTTAAAGCTCTGTACTCCGCACCACTTATTCTATTTCCTTTATTATCGTACCAATAATCATCCCCATCAACATTGCCCAATTCTCCTTTAGAATCTGTTATGTTTCCAAAATCATCAGCTGAAAGTCTGTCTTTTTTCAATGCGTCCATATACCTTTCATACGCATTTCTAAATTCCTCACGTTTATATTCATTCCAATTCTTACTTGCAACATAGGATTGAACATTAGTTCCTAAATTGTGTATATATAATTCTTTGTCAATTTTGCGCATACCATATTTATATGAAAAATTGCCTTGAAATTCTTGGTTTACAGATAATCTGTTCATAAAAATATCACTGTCATTTCCCATATTTACACTATATATGGGAGCAAAGTATAAGGTAAGCAGTAGTAAAACAAAAGTTCTCATAATTTCAACAATTAGTAGTTAAAGTAAATAGTACCCAACGTTGTATGCTCTACTTTCCATTCAAAGTTATTCACTATAATTTCTTTGTCTAATAAAGCATTGACCCTAACGGCTCTGTTATTACAATCTCTCCAACTTTCTCTATATAAAGAACGGTCTAATACAGCCCGAACATAGATTTCAGTTTCTCCCGAATAAGATTCTCCTAAATTGATTTTGATTTTTGTTCTTTTGAAATTTTGTGAACTTGCATTAAAGAAGTATGCTCCTACAGTCTGATAGCTTTGTGTGGTAGAACGGTTAGGAGTAGAATATGAAGGCACATTCGGAAAATACCCGTTACTATTGCCACGGTTATGTTCGTTGCTACTGTTGTTATTGCTTTTGCTAACTATTACGGGTTTGTATTCAACTAATGGAAGTTGTGAATAAGCAATTGTTGGCAGTACTGTAAAAGCTAAAATTGAAATAATCTTTTTCATTGCTCACTAATATTGTACTTCCCAATTCCCCGAAGAAGTGGATATAAAATAAAGGTGTGGGAACTATATTTGTCTTATCCTTAGATTAGGTCTTCGCAATACCTTTGGAATGGATAAAACAATAGCCCCACACCAAAAGGTATATAACTCATTTACAAGATGAATATATATCAAATGTGTGGGTGCTATTGCTATCATCTTCATTCCAAAATTAAAGTTGCGAAGTTTAATCTAAGAAGATAATCTCAATAACACCTTTTCGTTAAATATGTCCTTTCAGTGCCTTAACGCATTAAGACCTCTGAAATTGCTGCAAAGTTAGCGAAAGGTTTTGAATGTCTAAAGATAAAACACTGATAAATGTAGTTCCAAGTGTTCCAAAACATATCTGTAGTAAGGTATTAGACAATATTGCCCCTTTTTCTTCGTAGCTTCAAGGGTAGGTACTTTTTTTGATTGGGGTCTATAAAAAGATTTCTTCCCGAAAAAAGTACCCGTAGATTCTGCGGATTGGAAAATGCAATTCTATTAGAGATAATAAGGTATATAGATTTGTAGCCTAACTAAGTAATGAATGAAAGAAGTATCTAATCTTCATAATAGGCATAAAAAAAGAGTTCACGTTTCCGCAAACTCTGATTTTGATATATGGATGAAATTACTCTGATTTTATTGCTTCTATGTTGCGTTTCAGAATCTTAAAATTTTCGTAGATAAAATATTTTTTCCCTTTTAGTGTATTTGCGGTGAAAATAATAGGATGTATATCATCATTTGATACAGCATAGACAATATCTTCGTATTTCAATTTCAGAACAACAGAGCCTAAAACTTTTGAAACAAATAATTCTGCAATCTCTCCGTCTGTAGCACCATCAGTACCACACTGTATATTATTCCATAATATAACACTTCCTAAAGAGAACATATCTTCCATATCTATTGTGTTTTTAGTTAATTAGTCCACAAAATTAATGATTCATTTTCAATTATAGTGCCATTCGTGAGGATAAATTTGCCCCAAAATCGCACATATCATAAACTACAAGCCATATCATGCCTTTTTAAAAAGATAATTTTCTTACACTTGCATCAATGCGGAATTAGCTACGTTATCGCTATCTGTTCCGCTTGAAACTATGCCCTACCATATTTATATATAGCCATTATTTGCAGTTTCTCTTACATTGCAGTTTTTGAAAGTTGCTGTATATTAGGGAACGGGACAAAGTTCTCTTTCTCTGAAAATTGTATGATAACAACAGAAATTTCAAACTTTGTCCCACCAATTAGAAACTCAAACAGTCATAAGTGTTTAACAGTTCTTCTTGTCTAAGCCCCAAGTATCTTTTAGTTATGCTTACAGAACTGTGATTAAACAATTCCATCAGTTTAACTAAAGCCAATTCAGCATTTTCAGAGGATTCAAACACTTTCCTGCCAAAAGTCTTTCTAAGAGAATGGGTAGAAAAGTGGTCTATCTTTAAATTGTACTTGTTTTTTAACTCTTTAAGTACAATGTTTATCCATTGGATAGAATAGACCTTGTTCTTACCTTTTCCCGATAAAAAACAAAACTCATTCAAGTTCTGAATATCCAAAGCTGTATAACAGTCTTTAATGTGCTTCTGAAACTCCTTATTAATTCTCACTTCCCTACGTTTGCTTGTTTTCTTTTCAGTGATGGTAAATTTTGCATCCTTATTCAGAAGCATTTCCCAAGTAAGTTGCAACAGGTCAGAAATGCGTAAACCAAAGAATATGCCGCACCCAACAAGCAGGCTTATTCTATAATTCTTATCCCTATATAACTTTCTTACCAAGTTTGTGGCACTGTCCCATTGCAGGCAGTCACTTGTTGTATAGCTGTTCTTCAAACTCATGTTGTTTCAATTTTGTAGATTTAACAATAAAAGTGAAAGTAAATTCGGGAGTCATTTTGTAATAGTCTGATTGTCAAATTACTTTCACTTCTATTAGAAAGTGTAACTATGATTGTATATAAATAAAGATGGATAAAATCAGTATCAGCAAAAAAGGATTGATAATACCAATTATTATCAGTAGGAGAACTACCAATGTTCCCCATAGTATCAATTTTCCATCATCTTCCATTTTGTAGTATTTTTAAGTTATTAAAAAGAAAGGACACCCAATAAATAGATGTCCTCTCATTAATTAGTCAATAAACCATTTGTAATGCTCATCCCCATGCAGGGCTGCATTGATTCCAACAGCCATTTCAGTGGCATTCAAAGAGCGGTCTAAGAATGAATCTATATAGCTACTCTTATTTGCACCCGTTAATAGGTTGTAGAACTTCCACATATTCAAGTCATTTCCAAAGCTGCCAAAGTTCTCATCATTAATGTAGGCTTTTGCAACACTGTTAATCTGTGTATCAGTAAGCAACATTCTTGGCAGTCTCTTTTGGTAGCCATTGGGCAAACACTGATAAAGTCTCATTTTGCCCAATATTTGTGCAAATTGGTGTTCACTCATTGAAGTATTGCCCAACTGTTGCATCAAATGCAGATGTTTGGCAGGATTGTAGTTGTTGAACAGTTCCAAGGCAGAACGGTAAAGTTCACTTGTATTGCTCACCCTTAAATCATCCTTGTAACCATCTGTAAAGATGCACATGTTGCAGCATACTTGGTTTTTAAAGCCTATTGCCAACCTAAACAACTCTGGAACTTTCTTGCTGTATAAGTTCATTTGATTATAGGCTCTGACCCCTACTATTGAAAGGTTCAACTTGTTTCCCTCAACCGTTTCATAGATTGTAGGAATGTCAATACTGAAAGCTGCCCTCTCATAGTAGATTGTTTTGTCTGATTCCAACAACTGATTGGCAGGTTTGTGGATAGCTTCGGGAATGCGACCCTTAATCACATGAGAGACACGAATATCGGGTGTTCCAATAGTCTCACCATTGTAATAGGAGTTTGCAGCTTCCCAAACAGTTTCAATAAATGCAGCATGGTTTACTGTAAGCTCATTGTCTTTTGCAAAAACGGGAGTAATACAGTCATTTTTCAAATGTTGCAAGGTAGCTTCTTGGGTGTTTGCCTCAATGAAATGATTTACCCTTTTAGGTGTTGCAGTTTCTTCAATAATGGTTGCTTCTTCTGCAAACTCACCTAAATTCATTCTCTCTCTGTTCTCTGTTGGCATGATAACTAAATTTCTCATATTGATAAAAGTTTAAATGATTAATAATTCTTTTTTATATCAATATACAGAGGGGGACTAAAGGGGTAGTATGCCGTAAAGACAGCCACTCTTATATATTTTAGGTCACTGGCTGAATGGGGAGGGGGATTTCTGTATTAAGTACCTTATATATCTGTTCTCTTGACTTTTAGCTAAACTGAATATGGGTGATTCTTTAATTATGTAGTCTTTTTAATGTCATTGGCTGTATGTGGCATATTATAAAGTATAGGCTATATAACTCTTATTAAAGTGGAAATTTTCAGAAAGTCAGAATCGGAAAAATGTACGTCTGTGGTTCTGCGCCAAAAATAAAAGCCGCAAGAATTTCCTGCGGCTGTCTGTTATCAGTTGGTAAGAAAATTACTCTGTTTCATTAGTTATTGAGGTAGCTTCCAACATTTCTTTCAATTTCTGTATCGGGTATAGAAAGACAAGATTTTCAAGTTTTGTTGGTAATAGTCAGACTATCTCACTAATTAATTGATAACCTCTCTTTTTACCAACCCAACAAGAGGAAGCTCGGTAATAGAGCATAATAAGTTTAGGTTCTATATCTTCTTCGGGGTGCATGTTCAACATCTCGAATATTCTCGTTAATTCATTAACTATTTTCTCATTGGAATATCTGTTGCCAACCTTGAATATATTCTTAACCAGTCTGACAACTTTATTCCCCTTACGTTGTTTGAGAATCATTTCCTCTCTGATTTTCTTTTCAACATATTTAAGTTCCTCTATTCTCTCTTTGCCCAGAGTTTCAAATGCTTCCACAATGAACTGGTCAATCTTCCGCATATCATTAATGAAATCTAAGGCGTATTCCGAATCAGGGTTTTCCATTTCATCAAGAAGTTGCACCATTTTTCTGCGCTTGTCTTTTACTGAGCGTGCAGCCTTGACAATCTTCAATTTCTCGTCATTCTCATTATATTCGCAATTCTCAAATGTGGGATTGAAGAAATGGCAGTCATTGTACCAATTCATTATTTCTTGCTTGGATTGGTATCTGTTGTTCACCAATACGGAGTTTATCTCATTGTCTATGGCAAACCAGTTCTTTGTAAAGTCGGGATATAGGTATTTGCGGAACGGTGCAGTTTCAAGAATCTCACCGAAAGCATTTCTGTATTCTTTGTAATCAGCACTATTATATAATGTCTGAATTAAGTTGTAGGCAAATTCTTGTTCTGAAATTTGCTTTTCTATTTGCTCTTTGGATTGAATTACCATTTCGGGATTCACCCTATAGATGTGTGTTGCCGATTTTATGCCATTACGGAATCTTCCGCAAATCTGTATGCAGTCCGTATCTATGTCAAGTATGGTATATTCGGAATTATAAGGGTCTGTAACCATTACCAAATCGGGCTGATAAGGCAAATCCAAGTCGAATGCCGTAAAAAATCTGCCAGTGAAGAAGTTATATTTCTTCATGGTATCTGCGTTCCAATCATTATAAGCATTATCAAAGGGGTATTCATTTTTCAGTTTCAAACGGCTTTTTGGCGCACAGTAAACAGTAGAATCCTCCAATATGCCGAATTGTTTCATTATGGAGTAAATCATTACCACAGAATTGACGAAAAAGCAGACTGTTCCCTCTGTGTGATTGTCTAAATATTCACTTATTGCCTTGTGTATATTATAAGTATGTGTAACCGCAATTTCTTGTCTGTAATCATAATCGGCACTTACTTCCACTGTTTCAAACTCTTTAAATCTTGGGTCACTGAATCCGATAGGAGTGGCGGAAACAAGTGCCTTGCCTTTGAAGTTGAAAAAATCATTCATGGGCAGCACTATGTCTGTTCTGTAGTCCACGTCCTTGATTAATTGGTGACATTCGTCCATCAGCAGGAAGAAATGATTATAAATGTCAATACCGCTGCAAGCCGTTTTCACCTTACCGAAACTTTCGGGAGTGGTCATTATCTTATGCAGTCTGTTATTAGTTAGATAATTGCAAATCTTATCTGTTGTAACATCTTCATAAACGCCTAACAGATTGCTGTATTTGCCGCACTTGCTTTTGACAACGGGCACATTAGGCACTACGATAATGGAATTTCTTTGGGTTTCAAGCTCCAAAGTAGTAGCACCACAGCCGGGTATTCTTTTGGAAAGTATGCAGTCTGACGGAATCTCACTCATTACGTCAGACAGGTATTGACCTTTATGTAGGGTAATCATAATCCTTTGCTGTTTAGATAATCTATAAATTCATCGCTTCTCCTTATGCTGAAAAAGAGTTTTCCAAAGCGGAACAGTCCCCGAAGTTTTATATAGGCTTCGGTTTCCCGTAGAAAAGGGATTCTTACAATATTGTATTTCTGTTCTATCAGCCCTTTTACCACATCCTCTTGGAACTCGCTGCATAGCTTGGACTGTTTAGATGGGAATACTCCAAAATCTTCATAATCTCCCGTTTGCAGATAGTTAAGAATCCACTGCCAGCCTTGTGCATTGAGTTGGTATCTTATACCCGTTACTCCTTGGCTGCTTATCCATGCTTCACCGTTCACTTGGATATAAAGCTGCTTGTGTTGTTTCATTAGTAGCTTCACTTGTCTGTGTGTGACTTCATTGTTATATGTTTGAGTAAACTGTATCTGTTTCATTTTCTCTGTTCCGATTAAAAAAGAAAGCCGAGAGAGGTTGTTCCCTCGACTTTCTTCAAAGCTGATTGTTTAGGCTACTTCATTCTGTTCGGGAACTTGTTGTTTGGCTTCCGCTTCTGATTTCTTCATCCATTCGGGTTTGCAGGCTTCACAGATAAGGCTGTTCACTTCATCCGTTGCTTTCATGCAGAA
This sequence comes from Bacteroides sp. 14(A), assembly GCF_000526555.1. Taxonomy (NCBI): domain Bacteria; kingdom Pseudomonadati; phylum Bacteroidota; class Bacteroidia; order Bacteroidales; family Bacteroidaceae; genus Bacteroides; species Bacteroides sp. 14(A). The sequence goes on from NZ_JAGH01000001.1 coordinate 1,105,895, forward strand.
CTTTACATTCCCGTTGAATGTGGAAGAAAATCTCACGCAACGGTAACGCTCACCGCTGTTGTTGTACCAGTCCGCTTCAATATAGCCCCTCATGGTGGAGTTCATGTATTGCTTGAATAGCTCCATTACCAAATTTTCACCATCTTGGGCAATATCCACCTCATGTTCCTCCGCTTTGTAGTCGTGCAAACCGTTTATTATTTTAGCCATGCCGAAATGTATTGCCGATATAAGGTCTGCATCTCCTGCACCCTCAAAATGTTGTGTCATGCCAGTAGCGTAAACAACCGTAACCGATATAATCAGTTCACCTTTTGAAGATTGTTTGAAACGCATATCTGTTCTGACGGGAAACATAAGGAATGCTTCTTTCAGTTCCTGCACGAATGCTGCACTGACTTTAGTGTTCTCTACTACGTTTTCTACTTCACTATTTAATGCTTCTGTAAATTTAATATTCTTCATAATTTCTAATTCTAAATGTTTCACATATTAATTATTAAGCCATTAAAGAACTACTAAAGCTATGCGCACTCACTCGTTTGTTCCCTTTTGACATTGCAAAATTAGGGCAGAAATAAGGGGTAACAAAGGAATTTGCCGAATGCCCATGTGTGTAGAAAACGTGCCCATTCCAGTACGCAAAAAAAGTGCGTACCAAAAAGGACAGCCCTTTCAGTACGCATTTCTACTATGGTTTTATGTATGTTGTTTAAGAAACTACCATGTAGTTATTAGCTATGACAGACGGAAATTTCTCGTTCTTGTATCTTCTAAGGAGATTGGATAACATTCTGTTCTTGTTGCCCTCCGAATCGTATTCTTCATTGTATCTCTTGCCATCATAGCCCACTGTATAGATAAGTCTTGAAACAAGCATCATCTTGTCTTTAGATACCTTTACCTTTTTGTTGGATATGGTGGTAGCCTTTCTTCTTTCAATGAAGAAAAGAAACATATCCGTAAACTTCCACTTCTTATAAGATATGTCAAGACTGGACTTGTCCGTAAAGTTGATTTTTGACGATAAGTCATTTCTGATAAAGCCCTCCAAACCTATGTCCTTTAATTGTTTAATCATAGTTTCTCTATCTTGTTCGCTATGTATAATATCACTGTATGTATTGACAAAATGTTGCAAGGCTGTTTGAATGATTTTGATTGTGTCCTCCCTTTCAACGACATAGCTTTTCTTGTTATTCTTCTTTAGGGTGATACTGGTAGTTTCCGATAGGTTGGTATGAAAATAGCTAAAATCCTCCAATACGGACTTATTTAATGCAGGTGCGTTTGTACCAATATCCTCTATAAAATCATATATGAACAGAAGTAGATACCAAAACTTGCTAACGTCCAATTTATACGCTTCAATGGTATTCTGTAAATCTTCATTAGTTAGAAACTTCTCTTTGAAAGAATCGTCCAACTTTCTGTATTCTCGTTTCTTGTATTCTTCCAAAGTTCCTTTGAAAGTTCTCATTTCTTGTGTTCTCTCGTATCTTTCTTCAACGGATAAGTTTCTTTCTGCATATCTGTTGGCGAATATAGCAGGTGCGGAAGATTCTACGGGTATCATTCCCATATCTGTTTCTGCATAATCGGGCAGGAAGTGATTGGCTACTTCCCACACATATTCTAATAGTGGCTCATTAAAGCATTTATAGCTTTCATGCCAAGCCACTTTTAAATCGGGCAATTCTTCTATCTGATACATAGTGTATTCATATTAGTTATACTGCAAAATAAAAGAAAAGTCTGCAATCTTTAGCGGATTACAGACTTCTTTTTCGTTATAGCAGATTCTTCATTGCATTGTTTATCTGCTCATTGTCGAAACTATCTAAATAAACTTGTGTTACTCGTTCCGAACTGTGTCCCATAATCTGCCCTATGATAGCGGTTGATATACCTGCCTTCTTCATAATGGTAGCTTGGCTATGTCTTGCAACGTATGTGGTGATTGGAATAGGTATGCCCAATTCTTCGCCAATCTGTTTTAAGCGTTTATTTACTTTGGTGATAACTTTATGCAGTCTGTTGGCTTTCTCTTGTTCCGTTGTATGTCTGTTAGAAAATATCGGGAACAGATAAGGGTTGTTCTTGCTGTGATACTTCTTAATAAGTTCAACTGCTTGTGGAACTAACGGTAATTTGATGAGCTTACCCGTTTTGCTTCTTTTATAGACAAGTCTGTTGTCTATGATGTTCTTCTGTGTGAGATTGGCTATATCCACAAAGTTAATGCCACCCATGTAATAGGTGAAAGCAAACAAGTCTATGGGTAGGCGCATAAATCTGTTGTCTGTCTGATATTGCAACACTCTGTTTATGTCCTCTTTGCTTAACGCTCTTTTGGCTGTTTCTTGGTTCAACTTAGATACTTTGTATTTCTTGAAAGGGTAGTGTTCCGCTTTTACCATATCTTCTTGTATGGCATAATTATAGATGGTGCGCAATGTTCTGAATCGTATGCCGATGGTATTCTCCGCAAGTCCGTTGTTTCTAAGCCATGTCTCGTATTTCTTTAGCCAAGCAACATCTATATCTGTGAAATGAATATTCAGATGTTTATTGTACTTGATGAGTGAATTGTACACTTGTTTAACAGAAAGCATATATCCACGTCTGTTTTCTTCTTGAAGAAGTCGGAGATACTCATTAAATGCTTCTTCTACCGTTTTCGGTTTAACTGAATTGGAAATTTGTTCGCTTAATGTATTGGCAGTAAACAGTTTATCTTCTGATTTTAGTTTAATTATTTCCGTTTCGTACTCTTTTTTCTTGTTAGCTATGAGTATGTTAATATGCTCTCTGTCAGGGTAATTCGATTTTGGAACATTCTTTTCAAAGTTCCAGTGTTCTGCTCTTACAGACACGCCAAGACTGACATACTTCTTTTTGCCATCCTTGCAGATACGAATCATAAGCGGATGTTCACCATTACTAAGAGTTTTTGACTTGTAACACAGTACATTAACCGTTGTAGCCATATTGATTTCCGGTTTAACTCTTGGTTTAACTCTGATAGCGAAAAGTGGCTAAATCCGTGGAAAAACAAGGTAGTATATAAAGAAAAAAGCACTACTTTAATTAGTAACTGCTTGATAATTAATCTTTTAAAAGTGGTGCCACCAGGAATCGAACCGGGGACACAAGGATTTTCAGTCCTTTGCTCTACCAACTGAGCTATGGCACCATTGTTTCTCTTTTGCGGTTGCAAAGGTAGTGAAACTTTTGGACTATGCAAGCGCTTTGGAGATAAAAAACGCTGATATTTGCCTATGTGGCTAAGTATCAGCGCTTATGTTTTAAGAAAAAAATGAATTCAGCTGTTTATTTGTTCTCACAAATCTTTATCTGCTCTTACAAATCTTTATTCGCCAGCTTTTTCGCCTTCACTCTCGGTAGTTTCCTCTTTCAGTGGATTCCATCCTTGTGCTTTCAGTTCAAACTCTTGACCATCGCGAGTGATCAGTGCACAACCTAATTCCGGTTTAGTGATGTGTCCTATTAACTTCACACCTTCCATTTCAGAAATCTTCTCGTGATCGGCAATGGGAACGGTGAAAAGCAGTTCGTAGTCTTCGCCACCATTAAGAGCGCATGTTGTCAGATTCATATTGAACTCTTCAGCCATGACGGCAGTCTGATAGTCAATGGGGATATGTTCCTCATAAATGCGGCAGCCTACTTTACTTTGCGTGCAGATATGCAACAATTCAGAAGATAGACCATCTGAAATATCCATCATAGAAGTGGGTTGAATACCTTCTTCCGCCAGTTTCTCAATGATGTCGCGGCGAGCTTCCGGTTTTAATTGACGTTCCAGCAGATATTCCTTTCCGGAGAAATCAGGTTGCATATCAGCCTTACCTTTCAAAGCCACTTTCTCGCGTTCCAATAATTGTAAGCCCATATATGCGGCACCCAGATCACCGGTTACGCAAATCAAATCTGTTTCTTTCGCACCATTTCGGTAGACAACCTTATCTTTGTCTGCCTCACCTATACAAGTGATACTGATTGCCAGTCCCGTAAGAGAAGAAGAGGTGTCGCCTCCTATGATATCCACATCATATTCTTCGCACGCCAGACGGATGCCCGCATACAACTCTTCCATATCTTCCACGGAGAAACGCTTGGAAAGAGCCAGAGAAACGGTGATCTGTTTGGGCGTACCATTCATGGCGTAGATATCGGAGAAGTTCACGACAGCCGCTTTATAGCCTAAGTGCTTCAGCGGGACATAAATCAAATCGAAATGCACACCTTCCATTAGCAAGTCAGTGGTAATCAAGACTTGTTTTTCGGTAGGATAGGAGAGTACGGCAGCATCATCGCCTACACCGTACCGGCTGGATTCATTCTTCAGTTCAATACCATCGGTAAGGCGGCGGATGAGGCCGAACTCACCGAGGCTTGATATTTCTGTTCTCATGATTATGCTCTGTTTATCAATTCTCTCATAATTTCTGTCATCTTCGGCTGGGCGGCATCAGCAGCTTTCTGCACTTCCTCGTGTGTCACCTCTACGATCTTACCTTCCACACCAAGGTCGGTAATTACCGAAATACCGAATACCTTGATACCGCAATGATTGGCAACAATCACTTCCGGCACTGTAGACATACCCACTGCATCGGCACCGAGGATATGGAATAATTTATATTCAGACGGTGTCTCAAATGTCGGACCTTGCGTACCGATATATACACCATGCTGTACTTTGATACCCTTTTCCGCTGCAATTGCATTAGCCTTACGAATTAACTCTTTATCGTACGCTTCACTCATATCCGGGAAACGCGGGCCATATGGAATATTCTTGCCACGCAACGGGTGCTCCGGGAAGTAATTGATGTGATCTGTAATAATCATCAGGTCGCCGATTTCAAAATCCGGATTTGTACCACCGCTGGCATTCGAAACAAATAGGGTTTTGATACCCAGTTCGCGCATTACACGTACCGGAAACGTTACCTCCTTCATTGAGTAACCTTCATAATAATGGAAACGTCCCTGCATTGCCATGATATCCTTGTTTCCCAATTTTCCGAATATCAGTTTTCCGCTATGTCCTTCTACCGTCGATACGGGGAAGTTCGGAATTTCCTCATATTTTATTTCGTACTTCTCGGTGATTTCGGTGGCAAGACTGCCTAAACCGGTTCCGAGGATAATTGCTGTCTCAGGTTGTGTGTGCATCCTACCTTTCAGGTAAGCTGCTGTTTCTTGAATGAGCTCTAACATAGCCAATAATATTTTGGTTAAATATATGTTGTTGATTTTGTAAAAATTCTATCTCAATCGGTAAAATGTACAAATACGGCTTTAACGTTTCGGCGAGTGCCGGATGGTGTTGCAACCTTGTCGCATCCTTTTCCGTGGTGATAATCAGCTTCTTCTTTCCTTCCAGACGTTCGAAGCGTTCTTTTATAGCTTGCAAATCCTTGCTGCTGAAATCATGATGGTCGTCAAACTGACATAAGTTTACGTGCGGTGTGTGCACTTTTAGCTTTTCCACCAGCGGTACAGGCGAAGCGATTCCTGTTACCAGTAATACTTGTTCGTCTTTTTCCAGTGATGCGAGGGTTCGGCGTTTTTCTCCGAAGAGCGGTGTTAATGCTCCATATCGGAACGAGGAAAAATAAAGTTGCTGATACGGATACAGCTTTAGTCTTTTCGTGATGATATTGAAATCTATAGGTTTGATATCTTCCGGGCATTTTGTCACGATCACGATGTGCGCCCTGTTTTTGCCACTTTCAGGTTCGCGTAATCGTCCTGCCGGAAGTAGGGTATCGTCTGAAAAAAGCCTGTGGAAATCTGTCAGTAGAATGTTCAGCCCGGCTTTCACGTACCGGTGTTGGTAAGCGTCATCTAGTAACACTACATCTACTTTGGGGTGGTCCAATTTCATCAGTTGTTCAATGCCGTGACAGCGGTTCTCATCTACAGCTACCCGGATAGCCGGGAATTTGGTTTTTATCTGATAGGGTTCGTCACCAATGCGCTTTACATCCGTTTCTTCCGTAGCAAGTACATACCCCTTGCTTTTTCGTTTATATCCGCGGCTCAGCATGGCAACGTTTGTTCCCGTTTGTTGTAACAGCTTGATAAGATACTCCGTGTGTGGTGTCTTGCCTGTCCCGCCTACAGCGAGGTTGCCGACGCATACCACAGGTACGTCAAAACTCTTTGACCGGTAATATCCCCAATCAAAGAGTTTATTTCTTAGGCGTACTCCCATCCCGTAAATCCACGAGATGGGGTATAGCCAATAGTGTATCTTAACCAGCGGTTCTTCCATCCACTCCTTTCTTTAATTGATGTTCAACTCAAACGGAACGCGTGCCTGAATTTTATCGCAGTTCTCAAAATTATTCAGCCAGTCGAATTGGTTGTAAAGTTCACCGACTTTGCCTTTCAGTATCCGAGATTGGATATATCCACCGGGTTTCGTATCCGTCAGCATATCGAAGAAACTTTTCTTGCCCGGATAAGACATTACTGTGTAGGCATCCAGTCCGGCCTTTTCGATAGCTATTTCCAAAGCCTTGTCCAGTCCACCCAGTTCGTCTACCAAGCCCAGTTCTTTGGCTTTGGTGCCTGTCCATACACGCCCTTCGGCAATCTTCTTGATTTCATCCGTGGTCATGCCCCGGCCTTCTGCACAACGTTTCACGAACAGTTCATAGCCCTCATTCACCATATTTTGCATCAATGCCTTCTCACCGTCATTCAGCGGACGTCCCATTGCTCCGAAGTCAGCGTATGTATTGGTCTTTACTACATCGAATGACAGACCGATTTTATCCGTCAATCCTTTCACGTTGGGGAACATTCCGAAGATACCGATAGATCCTGTCAGTGTAGTCGGATCAGCTACAATACTGTCCGCGTTGCAAGAGATATAGTAACCGCCAGATGCTGCATAGTCACCCATGGAAACAATCACCGGTTTTTCTTTTTTCAGTTCGGTGACAGCGTACCATATTTGTTCCGAACCGAAAGCGCTACCGCCCGGAGAATTCACACGCAGCACTACAGCTTTCACGTCCTTATCATCTTTCAGTTTGCGCAAGTCGCGGATTACCTTATCAGAATTAATTCCATCTTCACTACCTGCATACGAACTTCCGCTGTCAATGGCTCCATATGCGTAGTACACAGCGACAATATTTCCGCTCTTATCTTTCGGAACGTTCTTCTTCACGTTCACCATGTCTTTTAAGCTTAATATTGGCATACTGTCATCCTTATCTATTCCCACCATTGTTTTCAGGTAGTTACGTACGTCATTTTTGTATACCAGAGTATCTGCCAGGCCATATTCCACGCAGTCATTGGCGGGATAGAACATCAGCATTTTGTCGGCAGCCTCGTTCAGTTTTTCTTTGCTTACGCCTCTTGATTCTGAAATATCACTCAGCATTTGTCCCCAGATACCATCCAGGAATACGGTTACCTGTTCACGATTGGCCGGACTCATTTCTGTAGAAATGAATGGTTCCACAGCCGATTTGTAAGTACCTACTTTGAATACCTGCATTTCAACGCCAATCTTTGACAATAAATCTTTGTAGAAGGTCGGGGTAGAAGCCAAACCGTACCAGCCGATTGCGCCTTGAGGATTCAGCAACACTTTATCCGCTACACTTGCCAGATAATACAGGCGTTGTGAGTATTGGTCACCGTAAGCTACCACGAATTTACCGCTGGTTTTGAAGTCAGCCAGCGCTTTGCGTATTTCTTCCAGAGAGGCAAATCCTATGCCCATTGAACCGGCTTGCAAGTAAATTCCCTTGATGTTTTCATTTTCCTTGGCTTTCTGGATAGACGAAAGAATGTCATCCAGTCCGTACGTAGTTTCATCTTCGCTCAGGAAGATGTCGAAAGGGTTGTCCTGGCTCCGTTCTGAGAGCATACCTCTCATGTCGAGCATCATCACAGAGTTTTTGCGTACCTGAGTTTCAGACTCTGACGAGGACAGCATACTAAACAGTATCAGGATGCTGACGAAAAACAACACGACGCTTGACACGATAATACCTGTGATGGTGGCCAGCGTAAATTTAAAAAAATCTTTCATTGTAGTTATTGTTTTTTGTATGCTAACTTATAAAAGCTAACAAAGATAAATAATTGAATTGATATTTACTCTATCTGTCGCAAGGTTTTTCATTTTGTCACACTGTTCATCACAAAACATTATTATCTTTGTGTCGTTTAATGTGAGAAGGAGAACGAACCATGAGTAATAAAATATATCCGATTGGCATACAGAGTTTTGAAAAGATTCGTAGAAACGGATACTTTTATATTGATAAGACAGCGCTTATCTACAGGTTGGTGAAGACTGGCAGCTATTATTTTCTGAGTCGTCCGCGTCGTTTTGGCAAGAGTTTGCTTATATCTACTTTGGAGGCTTATTTCTCGGGGGTACGCGCACTTTTCGAAGGACTTGCTTTGGAACAGTTGGAGAAAGAGTGGAAAAAACATCCTGTTTTGCATTTGGACCTCAACATTGGGAAATATGATACACCTCACAGTCTTGACGATATTCTGAATAAGGCATTGCTAGAGTGGGAAGCTATATATGGTACCGGTGTAGGTGAAGTTACTCTCGCCTTGCGCTTTGCCGGTGTGGTGGAACGTGCTTATAAGAAAACCGGAGAAGGTGTTGTTATTCTTGTTGACGAATATGACAAACCTATGTTGCAGGCTATTGGAGAAAGAAAACTACAGGTCGAGTTTCGTAGCACCTTGAAATCTTTTTATAGTGTGCTCAAAACAATGGATAGATATATCCGGTTCGCCTTATTGACCGGAGTAACTAAATTCGGTAAAGTCAGTGTTTTTAGTGACTTGAATAATTTGAATGATATTTCTATGTATGAGCCGTTCGTCTCCATTTGTGGAATGACGGAGAAAGAAATACATGATAATTTGGAAGAAGACCTGTACGAACTGGCAGCTATGCAGAAGATGACTTACGAGCGGGTTTGTGCCGAATTGAAAGATTGTTATGACGGTTATCATTTTGTAGAAGAGTCTGAAGGCATTTACAATCCTTTCAGTGTGTTGAACACCTTTTATAAAATGAAGTTCGGCAATTATTGGTTTGAGACGGGTACGCCTACTTATCTCGTAGAACTGTTGAAACATAATAATTATGATCTGGAACGAATGGCCCACGAAGAAACCAGTGTGGATGTACTGAATAGCATTTATGATGACGATAGTCCCATACCTGTGATTTATCAGAGTGGATATTTGACTATCAAAGGATATAATTCTCGCTTTGGCATCTATAGTTTAGGCTTCCCGAACAGAGAAGTTGAAGAAGGATTTATTAGATTTTTAATGCCATTTTATACCCGGGTAAACAAAGCGGAAGCTCCGTTTGAGATACAGAAATTTGTTCGTGAGATAGAGAATGGGCAGCCTGATGCTTTCTTCCGTCGCTTGCAAAGTTTCTTTGCCGATACTCCTTATGAACTGATTAGTGATTTGGAGCTCCATTATCAAAACGTCCTGTTTATCATTTTCAAGTTGGTAGGTTTCTATACGGAAGTTGAGTATCACACATCCGAAGGGCGTATTGATCTGATTTTAAAGACTGAAAAGTACGTTTATGTAATGGAATTCAAGCTTGAAGGTACTGCTGAGGAGGCTTTGCGGCAGATTGAAGAAAAGCATTACGCTCTTCCTTTTGAGTCTGATTTCCGTCAATTGTTTAAGATCGGTGTAAATTTCAGTAATCGTACCAGAAATATAGAACGATGGATTGTGAAATGACATTCTAATATAAAAAGATTAAGATCATAGACAGATAGAGTCTGGCATTTTAAATATAGCACTACACGACGTTGTTCGTGTGGTGCTTTTTTCTTTTAATACTATTAATTATGAAGCAAAACAGTTTAACCGACATACAGAAAAGCTGTGCGATGACGAAGGGAGATGTGAAACATGTGATTGAAGCGCTTGTAGAGGAGGTTCAGGAAAATCTGGCTAACGGAAACAAGGTGAAACTGAATCAGTTTAGTACGTTTTACATGACATTCTGTTGTCCGGGAGTAGCTACTTCGGCAGAGTGTACGGTGAAGAATATCAAGCGGGTGAATATCCGTTTTGTACCGGATAAGGAGCTGAAACTGGTAAACAATAGCCATGCTGCTACGCGAAGTCCGGCAAATGTAACCTTTGCCTTAGAGAAATTGGAAGATAAGGAAGGCGGATTATCGGATGGAGGTAATTCCGGCGGCAACTCCGGTGGTGACGGTGGCCTGAATGAAAATCCTCTGGGATAGCTGATTCGCATTAATAACTAACCTAAACTATAATAATCATGAAAAAATTATCTTTGGATACTGTATTGAAGATTGCCATCGCTATTGCCTCTGCCGTCCTGGGTGCCTTGAGCGCTCATGCCATGACGGCGATGAAGTGTATTTAACGTGACCTTTATTTAATATCTTATGAGAAAGATTGATCTAATCGTCCTTCATCGCAGCGCCACCCGCGCTGACCGTTGCTATACGGAATATGACTTGATCACAGATCACCTGCGCCGGGGGGGCTCCGGTGCAGGCTATCACTATTATATACGTAAGGACGGAAGCATCAAGAGCCTCCGTCCCGTTGATAAATCCGGTGCGCATACCCGTGGCTAAAATGCTCACTCGATTGGTGTTTGTTATGAAGGCGGGTTGGACGCAAATGGTCATTCCTGTGATACTCGAACTGCCTTTCAGAAACATTCCCTGCGTGTCCTGGTAATGCTTTTGCTGAAAGAATATCCAGGCAGTAGGGTAGTGGGACACCGTGATCTGAGTCCGGATCTGAACCATAACGGTGAGATCGAACCTGAAGAATGGATCAAAGAATGTCCCTGCTTTGATGCTGCTACAATTCTGCAAGAACCTCCTCCTTCGAATCCAGCTTACCTATAATACCTTTAATAATGCGAATCGGTGGCCCTTTCTCCTCCTCCCGGGAGGAGGAGTACCCCGTAGGGGGGAGGTGGTAGGTGAGTTAATCTACTCTCCCTACACGCGCACGCATATATAATAATGTACCCCCTTCCAGCTCCTTTCCCCCTCCCCTTTAAACTTATGTTCTACAACATCCTTATCAATCAGCCATTTACGAAATTGTTTCAAAAAAGTTTCGAAAAAAAGACAGATATGTTTGGAGTGAATAGATATATCGGCTACTTTTGCACCCGCTAACCAAGAGACGGTCAGCCTTGAAATTGACATTCTGACAGAAACGGTGTAGGAACTCCAACGTTTTTCTTTCCTTTTAGGCTTTATTCTAACCAGGAATACAGCGTTCTAAAAGAAAAAAGAAAAAAAAACTTCCGGAAACATTTGGAAGATATGCTTAAAAGTTCTTACCTTTGCACCCGCTTTCCGAGAAGAGGCTGACACAGAGTCGGCTTCCTTGATAGAGGCGGTGCTAAGAACTTCTTCTTCTTTTATCTCCCTTTCGCAAAGAGAGACGACGAGAAAAAGAAAAAAAGAAAAAAAAACTTTCGAAATTATTTGGAAGATATACTTAAAAGTTCTTACCTTTGCATCCGCTTTCTGAAAAGAAAAGCAGTTTTAAAAAGAAGCGATCTTTGAAGAATTTACATAAACAATACAAGTAGTACAAGAGCAGGTGCTTCGCAAATTAATGATTAAAAATTAATAATTAAAGCGCAGCATCTGGGTATAAAAAAAGAACCGTCAAGTAACTTATATATATAGGTGATTTGAAGACTTTTAATAAACCGAGCGTCCTGAACAGAGCAAAAACACTGTCGCTTTTTAATAATTAATTATTAATTTGCGCAGTCACAATACTTTTACAATGAAGAGTTTGATCCTGGCTCAGGATGAACGCTAGCTACAGGCTTAACACATGCAAGTCGAGGGGCAGCATGACCTAGCAATAGGTTGATGGCGACCGGCGCACGGGTGAGTAACACGTATCCAACCTACCGGTTATTCCGGGATAGCCTTTCGAAAGAAAGATTAATACCGGATAGTATAACGAGAAGGCATCTTCTTGTTATTAAAGAATTTCGATAACCGATGGGGATGCGTTCCATTAGTTTGTTGGCGGGGTAACGGCCCACCAAGACATCGATGGATAGGGGTTCTGAGAGGAAGGTCCCCCACATTGGAACTGAGACACGGTCCAAACTCCTACGGGAGGCAGCAGTGAGGAATATTGGTCAATGGACGAGAGTCTGAACCAGCCAAGTAGCGTGAAGGATGACTGCCCTATGGGTTGTAAACTTCTTTTATATGGGAATAAAGTGAGCCACGTGTGGCTTTTTGTATGTACCATACGAATAAGGATCGGCTAACTCCGTGCCAGCAGCCGCGGTAATACGGAGGATCCGAGCGTTATCCGGATTTATTGGGTTTAAAGGGAGCGTAGGCGGACTATTAAGTCAGCTGTGAAAGTTTGCGGCTCAACCGTAAAATTGCAGTTGATACTGGTCGTCTTGAGTGCAGTAGAGGTAGGCGGAATTCGTGGTGTAGCGGTGAAATGCTTAGATATCACGAAGAACTCCGATTGCGAAGGCAGCTTACTGGACTGTAACTGACGCTGATGCTCGAAAGTGTGGGTATCAAACAGGATTAGATACCCTGGTAGTCCACACAGTAAACGATGAATACTCGCTGTTTGCGATATACAGCAAGCGGCCAAGCGAAAGCATTAAGTATTCCACCTGGGGAGTACGCCGGCAACGGTGAAACTCAAAGGAATTGACGGGGGCCCGCACAAGCGGAGGAACATGTGGTTTAATTCGATGATACGCGAGGAACCTTACCCGGGCTTAAATTGCATCTGAATAATTTGGAAACAGATTAGCCGCAAGGCAGATGTGAAGGTGCTGCATGGTTGTCGTCAGCTCGTGCCGTGAGGTGTCGGCTTAAGTGCCATAACGAGCGCAACCCTTATCTTTAGTTACTAACAGGTCATGCTGAGGACTCTAGAGAGACTGCCGTCGTAAGATGTGAGGAAGGTGGGGATGACGTCAAATCAGCACGGCCCTTACGTCCGGGGCTACACACGTGTTACAATGGGGGGTACAGAAGGCAGCTACACAGCGATGTGATGCTAATCCCAAAAGCCTCTCTCAGTTCGGATTGGAGTCTGCAACCCGACTCCATGAAGCTGGATTCGCTAGTAATCGCGCATCAGCCACGGCGCGGTGAATACGTTCCCGGGCCTTGTACACACCGCCCGTCAAGCCATGAAAGCCGGGGGTACCTGAAGTCCGTAACCGCAAGGAGCGGCCTAGGGTAAAACTGGTAATTGGGGCTAAGTCGTAACAAGGTAGCCGTACCGGAAGGTGCGGCTGGAACACCTCCTTTCTGGAGCGACGCTCAGTCAAAATGAGAGATTTTGAAATTAATAATTAACAATTATAAATTAAGAACTCTCTGTACTAACAAATTAAAAGTTGGTTCTTTTGACATGCTACATAAGAACCTCTTGCACTACGCGTAGTTGTTTATATAATATATATTGAGAAAGAAGAAGCCGAGCCGCAAGGCGAGGTTGAACTCGACAGTCCTATAGCTCAGTTGGTTAGAGCGCTACACTGATAATGTAGAGGTCGGCAGTTCAACTCTGCCTGGGACTACTTCTTAAATTAAAAATTATAAATTATAAATTAAAACGCGATGTCGTAAATTTAATTTTTAATTTTAAGTTTTTAATTAATGAAGGGGGATTAGCTCAGCTGGCTAGAGCACCTGCTTTGCACGCAGGGGGTCAACGGTTCGAATCCGTTATTCTCCACTCTGGTGACGATTTAATTTTTAATTATTAATTATTAATTTGCTTGCCAACCGTTCTTTGACATGATGTACAAAAAAAGTAAAGTTATAACAAGCTGAAAGTATATATCGAGCCATACGGCTAGGTAAGACTAAAAGTAAGTAAGGGCGCATGGCGGATGCCTTGGCTCTCGGAGGCGATGAAGGACGTGATAAGCTGCGATAAGCTGCGGGTAGGTGCAAATGACCTTTGATCCGCGGATTTCCGAATGGGACAACCCAATATCTTGAAGAGATATTATCCATCTTACGATGGAGGCGAACGCAGGGAACTGAAACATCTTAGTACCTGTAGGAATAGAAAATAAATAATGATTCCCCAAGTAGTGGCGAGCGAACGGGGAATAGCCCAAACCATATGTGTTACGGCATGTATGGGGTTGTAGGACCACGTCGTGGGACGAAAGTTAGTGAGTAGAATGATCTGGAAAGTTCAGTCATAGACGGTGATAACCCGGTATACTAAGCTAATTGAACCCTAGTGGTATCCTGAGTAGCGCGGGACACGAGGAATCTTGCGTGAATCTGCCGGGACCATCCGGTAAGGCTAAATACTCCCGAGAGACCGATAGCGAACCAGTACTGTGAAGGAAAGGTGAAAAGCACTTCGAACAGAAGAGTGAAATAGTCCCTGAAACCATGCGCCTACAAGCGGTCGGAGCAGTTTAAACTGTGACGGCGTGCCTTTTGCATAATGAACCTACGAGTTACTTTTTCCGGCAAGGTTAAGGATCTTGAGATCTGCAGCCGAAGCGAAAGCGAGTCTTAATAGGGCGGATAGTCGGAAGGAGTAGACGCGAAACCAAGTGATCTACCCTTGGCCAGGTTGAAGGACAGGTAACACTGTCTGGAGGACCGAACCGATAAGCGTTGAAAAGCTTCCGGATGAGCTGAGGGTGGGGGTGAAAGGCTAATCAAACTTGGAGATAGCTCGTACTCCCCGAAATGCATTTAGGTGCAGCCTTGATTTATACTAATATGAGGTAGAGCGACTGATAAGATGCGAGGGCTTCGCCGCCTATCAAGTCTTGACAAACTCCGAATGCGTATTAGTTCTATATCAGGAGTGAGGGCATGGGTGCTAAGGTCCATGTCCTAAAGGAGAACAATCCGGACCATCAGCTAAGGTCCCGAAATAATTGCTAAGTTGATCTAACGAAGTCAGATTGCTAAGACAGCTAGGATGTTGGCTTGGAAGCAGCCATTCATTTAAAGAGTGCGTAACAGCTCACTAGTCGAGGAGTTTGGCGTGGATAATAATCGGGCATAAGCAATTTACCGAAGCTATGGGATGTGCAAACATCGGTAGGGGAGCATTCTACTCAGCGTCGAAGGTGAAGCGTAAGCTTTGCTGGAGCGTGTAGAAAAGCAAATGTAGGTATAAGTAACGATAAAGGGGGTGAGAAACCCCCTCGCCGAAAGACTAAGGTTTCCTGATCAACGCTAATCGGATCAGGGTTAGTCGGGTCCTAAGGCTCAGCCGAACGGTGAGGCCGATGGCAGAACAGGTTAATATTCCTGTACTACCTTAAAGAGTGACGTGGAGACGGAGGCGTGACAGTGCCGCGAACTGACGGAATAGTTCGTTGAAGGGTGTAGATGTTGATCGGGGCAGGCAAATCCGCTCCGAGAGTCGAACCTGATAGTATGGAGCGTTCTTCGGAACAATCCAATAGTGCATGTAAACATACTCCCAAGAAAATCCGCTAAACTTAATCTTTAAGGTACCCGTACCGTAAACGGACACACGTAGTCGGGTTGAATATACTAAGGCGCTTGAGTGATTCACGGTTAAGGAACTAGGCAAATTGACCCTGTAACTTCGGGATAAAGGGTCCCCACTGCGAGGTGGGGCGCAGAGAATCGGTCCAGGCAACTGTTTAACAAAAACACAGGGCTATGCCAAATTGAAAGATGAAGTATATAGCCTGACACCTGCCCGGTGCTGGAAGGTTAAGAGGAGATGTCATCGCAAGAGAAGCATTGAATTGAAGCCCCAGTAAACGGCGGCCGTAACTATAACGGTCCTAAGGTAGCGAAATTCCTTGTCGGGTAAGTTCCGACCTGCACGAATGGTGTAATGATCTGGACACTGTCTCAACCGTGAGCTCAGTGAAATTGTAGTATCGGTGAAGATGCCGATTACCCGCGATGGGACGAAAAGACCCCGTGAACCTTTACTATAGCTTAACATTGAATTTGGGTAATTGATGTGTAGGATAGGCCGGAGGCTTTGAAGCAGGTACGCCAGTATTTGTGGAGCCGCTGTTGAAATACGGCCCTTTGGTTATTTGAGTTCTAACTCGCTGTTGCGAGGACACTGTTTGGTGGGTAGTTTGACTGGGGTGGTCGCCTCCAAAAATGTAACGGAGGCTTCTAAAGGTGCCCTCACGCCGATTGGTAACCGGCGGCAGAGTGTAATGGCATAAGGGCGCTTGACTGGGAGACTTACAAGTCGATCAGGTAGGAAACTAGAGCATAGTGATCCGGTGTTTCTGTATGGAAAGGACATCGCTCAAAGGATAAAAGGTACTCCGGGGATAACAGGCTGATCCCTCCCAAGAGCTCATATCGACGGAGGGGTTTGGCACCTCGATGTCGGCTCGTCACATCCTGGGGCTGGAGAAGGTCCCAAGGGTTGGGCTGTTCGCCCATTAAAGTGGCACGCGAGCTGGGTTCAGAACGTCGTGAGACAGTTCGGTCTCTATCTATCGTGGGCGTATGAAATTTGCGTGGCTCTGACACTAGTACGAGAGGACCGTGTTGGACTGACCTCTGGTTTACCAGTTGTGCCGCCAGGTGCATTGCTGGGTATCTAAGTCGGGATTGGATAAGTGCTGAAAGCATCTAAGTACGAAGCCAGCCACAAGATTAGATTTCTTAGGGTCGTTGAAGACTACAACGTTGATAGGATGCAGGTGTACAGGTGGTAACATCATAGCCGAGCATTACTAATTGCCCGTTCACTTTTGGTCCTTGCCTTGTATGGCAGGTATATACGTTCAGTTTAAAATCTTTGCTTTTTTGCATCATGTCTAACTTATTTAGGTGACTATAGCATCAGGGTTCCACCTCTTCCCATTCCGAACAGAGAAGTTAAGCCTGATCACGCCGATGGTACTGCGTCAAGTGGGAGAGTAGGTAGTTGCCGTTTTAGAGAGAAGCCTCCATATCGAAATGATATGGAGGCTTTTTGTGTTTGTATAATTCTAATTTTTTGCTTATATTTGCACCGCACTATTTATTATTAATGTTTAAAGCAAAATTAGAGATGAAGACAAAGTTATTTTTGGCAGCTGTTGCAGTTGCATTTTCTTTCGCCGTGACTTCTTGTGGTAACAAAAAAGCTGCTAATACTGAAGTGGAAGCTACCGAAGTTGAAGTTGTAGAAGAAGCACAGGCATGTGATTCAGTACAGGCTTGCTGCAAGGCAGATTCTGCTGCTTGTGATAGCACAAAAGCTTGCTGCAAAGAGAAAAAAGAATGTGATAAAGCTTGCGACAAGAAGTAATTCTTATCACATAGGAGCATATAAAAAGGGGATACATCATGTATCCCCTTTTTTGTTATACTTTATAGAGTTATTTAATAGCAAACTTATAAAATGATGCTTTTTTAGATAAAAAAGTAACGAATTTGTTTGTGTGCTACGAAATTATCTATACCTTTGCACCGTTATAATAAAAACAAGAAGATAAAAATGATACAGAACTTTACATATATTCTACTGTGTGGTATTATTATTCTACTGGCAAGGTTTAGTGGAAGTGAGTGCTGTGCGTGAATATATGTAACGATTAGAATATTCGAAAGCCTTTCTCACTTCCAAGTGTGAAAGGCTTTTTTTAATGGCAATAATTTATAAAAACTATAAGAAATGAGTGACAAGTTATTTATTTTCGACACAACGCTCCGCGATGGCGAGCAGGTTCCGGGATGCCAATTGAACACAGTGGAAAAGATTCAGGTAGCAAAGGCATTGGAACTGCTGGGCGTGGATGTTATTGAAGCCGGATTCCCGATTTCCAGTCCGGGAGATTTCAACTCTGTTATTGAAATATCCAAAGCGGTGACATGGCCTACTATTTGCGCATTAACCCGTGCGGTACAAAAAGATATAGATGTAGCTGCGGATGCTCTGAAGTTTGCCAAGCACAAACGTATTCATACAGGTATCGGTACATCGGATTCGCATATCAAGTATAAATTCAATTCCAATCGTGAGGAAATCATCGAGCGTGCAGTAGCTGCCGTGAAGTATGCCCGTCGTTATGTGGATGATGTGGAGTTCTATGCAGAAGATGCAGGTCGTACGGACAATGAATATCTGGCTCGTGTGGTGGAAGCTGTAATTAAAGCGGGTGCTACAGTAGTGAACATTCCGGATACGACCGGTTACTGTCTGCCGGATGAATATGGAGCGAAGATCAAGTATTTGATGGAGCATGTGAGTGGTATTGAGAAAGCGATTCTTTCTACGCACTGTCATAATGACTTGGGAATGGCTACTGCAAATACGATGGCCGGTGTACTGAATGGTGCCCGCCAGGTAGAGGTTACTATCAATGGTATCGGTGAACGCGCAGGTAATACTTCGCTTGAGGAAGTGGCTATGATTATCAAATGTCATAAAGATATTGAAATTGAAACGAACATCAATACACAGAAGATTTATCCGACAAGCCGCATGGTTTCAAGCTTGATGAACATGCCGGTGCAGCCTAACAAGGCTATCGTAGGTCGCAATGCCTTTGCGCATTCATCGGGTATCCATCAGGATGGTGTGTTGAAGAATGTGCAGACTTACGAAATTATCGACCCGCACGATGTGGGTATCGACGATAATTCTATCGTATTGACTGCCCGTAGCGGACGTGCTGCTTTGAAGAATCGTTTGCAGGTATTAGGCGTGGAGCTTGAACAGGAACAACTGGACAAAGTATATGAAGCTTTCCTGAAATTGGCGGATAAGAAGAAAGATATTAATGATGATGATATCCTGGTGCTTGCCGGTGCAGACCGCACACAGAACCACCGCGTGAAACTGGAATATCTGCAAGTGACCAGTGGAGTAGGTGTGCGTTCGGTTGCCAGTCTGGGACTGAATATCTCCGGTGAAAAGTTTGAAGCGGCTGCCAGTGGAAACGGTCCGGTAGATGCAGCGATAAAGGCTTTAAAGAAGATCATCGACCGCCACATGACACTGAAGGAATTTACTATTCAGGCTATCAGCAAAGGTAGTGACGATATGGGTAAGGTGCACATGCAGGTGGAATATGATAATCATATCTATTATGGTTTCGGTGCGAATACGGATATTATTGCCGCATCGGTAGAAGCTTATATCGATTGTATCAATAAGTTCAAATCATAAGACTAACCTCAATTATAAATCGTAAAATCGTAATAAATCTGATGAATACATTATTTGATAAAATCTGGGATGCCCACGTGGTTCAGCAAGTGGAAGATGGTCCCACACAGTTATATATAGATCGCCTTTATTGCCATGAAGTAACCAGTCCGCAGGCTTTTGCGGGAATGCGTGCACGCGGTATCCAATGTTTCCGTCCGGAAAAGATTGTTTGTATGCCCGACCATAATACGCCGACCCACGATCAGGACAAGCCGATTGAAGATCCGATCTCCAAAACACAGGTGGATACACTGGCCAAGAATGCGGAAGATTTCGGATTGACACATTTCGGCATGTTGCATAAGAAGAATGGTATCATCCATGTGGTAGGTCCGGAAAGAGGCTTGACATTGCCGGGAATGACGATTGTGTGTGGTGACTCGCATACTTCAACGCACGGTGCGATGGGAGCAGTAGCTTTTGGTATCGGTACAAGTGAGGTTGAAATGGTAATGGCTTCACAATGTATCTTGCAGACACGCCCCAAGACAATGCGCATCACAGTGGACGGAAAATTGGGTAAAGGTGTGACGGCAAAAGATATTGCTCTTTATATGATGTCTAAAATGACAACGAGTGGTGCAACCGGTTATTTTGTGGAATATGCCGGAGAAGCAGTTCGCAGTCTGACCATGGAAGGACGCCTGACGCTGTGCAACCTGAGTATAGAAATGGGTGCACGTGGTGGTATGGTGGCACCGGATGAAGTGACATTCGAATATATCAAAGGCCGTGAATATGCTCCGGCGGGTGAGGAATGGGAGAAGGCGTTGGCATACTGGAAGACGTTGAAGAGCGATGAGAATGCTACGTTTGATAAAGAAGTGCATTTTGATGCGGCAGATATCGAACCGATGATTACGTACGGAACAAATCCGGGTATGGGTATGGGTATCACGCAGCACATTCCTACGACTGATGGAATGGGAGAGGCTGCAAAAGCTTCATTCCTGAAATCAATGGATTATATGGGCTTCCAACCCGGTGAGGGAGTATTGGGAAAGAAGATCGATTATGTGTTTTTGGGTGCTTGTACGAATGGACGTATTGAAGATTTCCGTGCTTTCGCCTCGTTAGTGAAAGGCCATAAGAAGGCGGAACATGTGGTTGCTTGGTTGGTACCTGGTTCGTGGATGGTAGATGCACAGATTCGTGAAGAAGGTCTGGATAAGGTATTGGAGGAAGCAGGTTTTGCTATCCGCCAGCCGGGATGTTCGGCTTGTCTGGCAATGAATGATGATAAGGTGCCTGCCGGAATGTATGCGGTTTCTACAAGTAACCGTAACTTTGAAGGTCGTCAGGGACCGGGTTCACGCACATTGCTTGCCAGTCCGCTGGTAGCAGCTGCGGCAGCAGTAACGGGAGTGATTACGGACCCGAGAGAACTGATGTAATTTCAGTCCTCCTGGCAGAAGTCATTAATAATAAGTATTTCAAAATCAAAGATAAGAAACAATGAAACAGAAATTCAATATCATCACCAGTACTTGTGTGCCTCTCCCGTTGGAGAATGTAGATACAGACCAGATCATTCCTGCACGTTTTCTGAAAGCTACGACTAAAGAGGGCTTTGGCGAGAATCTGTTCCGCGACTGGCGGTATGACAAACAAGGAAACAAAATCGACTCTTTCGTTCTGAACGATCCGACCTATAGCGGACAGGTGCTTGTAGCCGGAAAGAACTTCGGTTCGGGCAGTAGCCGCGAGCATGCAGCATGGGCCATTGCAGATTATGGTTTCCGCGTGGTGGTCAGCAGTTTCTTTGCAGATATCCACAAGAATAATGAACTGAATAATTTCGTATTGCCTGTAGTGGTGAGCGAACCGTTCCTGAAAGAATTGTTTGATTCCATTGCCGCCGATCCGAAAACGGAGGTAGTGGTGAACCTGCCGGAACAGACAATCACCAACAAGGCAACAGGCAAAAGTGAGACTTTCGAAATCAATGCTTACAAGAAACATTGCCTGATGAATGGCCTGGATGACATCGATTTCCTGGTAGAGAATAAAGATAAAATAGAAGCGTGGGAAAATAAAAATGAAGTATAAACAGCCCCAAATAGAAATCATGGACACCACGCTCCGCGACGGTGAGCAAACCAGCGGTGTGTCGTTCGTCCCCCATGAAAAGCTGATGATAGCACGTCTGCTACTGGAAGAACTGAAAGTAGACAGGGTGGAAGTGGCTTCGGCACGGGTTTCGGACGGTGAGTTCGACGCAGTCAAGATGATATGTGACTGGGCGGCGCGGCGTAATTTATTGCCCCGGGTGGAGGTGTTGGGTTTCGTAGACGGGCATACGTCGGTAGACTGGATACACGCTACCGGCTGCCGCGTCATTAATCTTCTGTGCAAAGGTTCGCTGAAGCATTGCACCTGTCAGTTGAGAAAGACCCCTGAAGAACATATCGAGGATATTATTGGCGTAGTGAATTATGCCAATGAGCAGGATATGGAGGTGAATATTTATCTGGAAGACTGGAGCAACGGGATGAAAGATTCTCCGGAGTATGTCTTCCAGATGGTGGATGCACTGATGCACACAAATATCAAACGGTATATGTTGCCTGATACATTGGGTGTGCTGAATCCTTTGCAGGTCATCGAATATATGCGGAAGATGGTGAAGCGCTATCCGCATGCTCACTTCGATTTCCATCCGCATAATGACTACGACCTGGCAGTGAGCAATGTGCTGGCTGCCGTGCTGAGTGGTGCGAAGGGACTTCATACTACGATCAACGGTCTGGGCGAACGTGCCGGTAATGCACCGTTGTCCAGTGTGCAGGCTATTCTGAAAGACCATTTCAATGCTATCACTAACATTGACGAAGGTCGTCTGAATGAAGTCAGCCGGGTGGTTGAATCTTATTCCGGTATTGCCATACCCGCCAATAAACCGATTGTAGGTGAAAATGTATTCACGCAGGTAGCGGGGGTACATGCAGATGGAGACAATAAGAGTAACCTTTATTGCAATGACCTGTTACCCGAGCGTTTCGGACGTAAGCGTGAGTATGCACTGGGTAAGAACAGTGGTAAGGCGAACATCCGTAAGAATCTGGAAGATCTGGGACTGACACTGGATGAGGATTCCATGCGTAAGGTGACGGAACGGATTATCGAGTTGGGTGACAAGAAAGAGCTGGTTACCCAGGAAGATTTGCCTTATATCGTTTCGGATGTACTGAAGCACGGAGTGATGAATGAGAAAGTGAAACTGAAGACATACATCGTGAACCTTGCTTACGGTTTGAAGCCGATGGCTACGCTGAAGATTGAAATCAACGGACAGGAGTTTGAAGAAAGTTCCAGCGGTGACGGTCAGTATGATGCTTTTGTACGTGCTCTGCGTAAGATTTATAAGGTGACGTTAGGACGCAAATTCCCCATGCTGACGAACTATGCCGTAACCATCCCTCCCGGTGGGCGTACCGATGCTTTTGTGCAGACAGTGATTACCTGGAGCTATGACGGCACAGTGTTCCGTACACGCGGACTGGATGCCGACCAGACGGAGGCAGCGATTAAGGCGACAATGAAAATGCTGAATATCATTGAGGATGACTATGAACTTAAAAAATCAGAATGATGAACCCAGTTGAGGGAAAGAAAATAGAAGAATACCTAAAAAATAAAGAAAACAATGGATTTTAAAATTGCAGTATTAGCCGGTGACGGCATTGGCCCGGAGATTTCCACCGTAGGTGTGGACGTAATGACCGCCGTATGTGAGAAGTTTGGACATAAAGTAAACTACGAATATGCCATCTGCGGTGCAGATGCTATCGACAAAGTGGGCGATCCGTTCCCCGAAGCTACTTATGAAGTTTGTAAAAACGCGGATGCCGTTTTGTTCTCGGCTGTAGGCGATCCGAAATTTGACAATGATCCTACTGCCAAAGTACGTCCCGAACAGGGTCTACTGGCTATGCGTAAGAAACTGGGATTGTTTGCCAATATCCGTCCGGTACAAACTTTCAAATGTCTGCTCCATAAATCACCGCTTCGTGCAGAATTGGTGGATGGTGCAGATTTTCTTTGTATCCGCGAGCTGACCGGTGGTATGTATTTCGGCGAGAAGTATCAGGACAACGACAAAGCGTATGATACCAATATGTACACTCGTCCGGAGATTGAACGTATTCTGAAAGTTGGTTTCGAGTATGCCATGAAACGTAATAAGCACCTCACGGTGGTAGATAAAGCCAATGTGCTCGCATCTTCACGCCTGTGGAGACAGATTGCCCAGGAAATGGCACCGCAATATCCTGAAGTGACTACGGACTATATGTTCGTGGACAATGCAGCCATGAAGATGATTCAGGAGCCTAAATTCTTTGATGTAATGGTTACCGAAAATACATTCGGTGATATCCTTACGGATGAAGGTTCTGTAATCAGTGGCTCTATGGGATTGCTTCCTTCGGCTTCTACAGGCGAAAGCACTCCTGTATTCGAACCGATCCACGGTTCATGGCCACAAGCTAAAGGTTTGAATATTGCTAACCCGTTGGCGCAAATCCTTTCGGCTGCCATGTTATTCGAATATTTCAATTTGCTGGAAGAAGGCGCATTGATTCGCAAAGCTGTAGATGCTTCTTTGGATGCTAACGTCCGTACACCGGAAATTCAGGTAGAAGGTGGTGCGAAGTATGGTACCAAAGAAGTAGGAGCATGGGTGGTAGATTATATCAAACGTAGCTAATCTTCGGCAAATACGGCTTCGCAATGTTCGCCCGGAACTTCAAACTCCAGGGTGGCATGACCGATACCGAAATCTTCAAGCCGGTGGCGAATAAGGTGTTTCACCTCTTGCATACCTTCCGGTTGCTTTAAAACAATATGGGCTGTCAGTGCATTCTCTGTGGTGCTGATGGCCCATATATGTATATGGTGAACGTCATCAACACCGGGAAGGGCACGGATGGCTTTTACTACTTTTTGACTGTCTATACTTGTGGGTACGCCGTCCAGCGTCAGACGAAGACTGTCATGCAGTAAATTCCACGTAGAGATGAGAATGACAACAGCCACAATCAGACCGATAATCGGGTCGATAATATACCAGCCGGTCCGGCTGATAACGATACCTGCCACTAATACTCCCACTGATACCAAAGCATCTGCCGCCATATGCAGATAAGCTCCTTTTACGTTCAGGTCTTTTTCCTTATCTTTCATAAAGAGGAAAGCCGTGAATGCATTGATAAGTACCCCCACACCTGCTACCCAGGCAATGGCTCCACCGGGAACAACTGCCGGATTATTCAGCTTATGAATACTTTCGATGACAATGGCGCCTACAGCTACCAGCAAAATGACTGCATTAAGCAAGGATACCAGGATTGTACTTTTTTTATAACCATACGTATATCGTTCATTGGCTTTGACTTTGGCCAGACGGAAAGCCAGCAATGCCAGCACGAGACTGACTACATCGCTTAAATTGTGTCCTGCATCGGAAAGCAGCGCGAGGGAATCGAACCAGAAACCGGCTGCAAACTCTATGACGACAAAAGCTAAATTGAGAACAATGCCTATAATAAATGCCTTGTTCAGCGACTCTGCGTTGATGGCATGGCTATGCTGATGTGAATGTTCGTGTGACATATATTTAATAAGGTGTAAGAGTTATATAAATTTTATTATGCAAATTTACGTGATAGAAATGTAACACTTGAGCAGCGAAATAGTTTTTTATCTATCTTTGCTTAGAAACGAAGATAAGCTGTACCTCTGCATAAAAAATGAACGAGTTCATTTTATTCTGCTTTCGGTTTGCATTATCTTTGTACAAAGATACCTGCAAGTGAGGATATTTAATAATTAGATTGTTATGGCAAAAATAGCAAAGAACCTGACGGAACTTATCGGTCGCACTCCGCTTATGGAATTAGCGGAATACAGTCGTAAATATGGACTGAAACAGAATATTATCGCAAAGTTGGAAGCGTTCAATCCGGCTGGGAGTGTGAAAGATCGTGTGGCGCTTGCCATGATCGAAGATGCAGAAGCGCGCGGAGCACTGAAGCCCGGTGCGACGATTATAGAGCCTACCAGTGGAAATACCGGTGTGGGACTGGCGATGGTTGCTACAATCAAAGGATATCACCTGATGCTCACGATGCCCGAAACCATGAGTATAGAGCGTCGTAATCTGCTGAAAGCACTGGGTGCTGAAATTGTACTGACAGATGGATTGACCGGTATGGCAGGCTCCATTGCAAAAGCGCAGGAGTTGAGGGCGTCTATTCCTGGTTCAATCATCCTTCAACAATTTGAAAATCCTTCTAACGCACAGATTCATACGCTCACTACAGGTGAAGAAATCTGGACGGATACGGACGGAAAAGTGGATGTCTTTGTAGCCGGAGTGGGAACAGGCGGAACCATCTGTGGAGTGGCACGTGCCTTGAAAAAACATAATCCGGATGTGTATATTGTTGCTGTAGAACCGGAATCATCTCCTGTATTGGAAGGCGGAGTGGAAGGGCCACATCGTATTCAGGGAATCGGAGCCAATTTTATTCCTGCTATTTATGATGCCTCCGTTGTAGATGAAGTGCTTCCTGTGCCCGATGATGAAGCAATTCGTGGCGGACGCGAGTTGGCGTCTACCGAAGGATTACTGGCGGGCATATCTTCCGGTGCGGCTGTATATGCAGCGCGCTTGCTGGCACAACGTCCGGATTTTGCGGATAAGAAGATTGTAGTTCTTCTGCCTGATACGGGAGAGCGTTATCTGTCGACAGAGCTGTTTGCATTTGAAACTTATCCGTTGGATTAGTCATCCTTATTAAACGTTTCGTTGCATATTAGGGAACAAAATATTTCCTCGTGTGGAACAAATAGTTTCAAGCGATGAAACAAGCAGTTTCTCGGTGTGAAACCAGGAGTTTCAAGCAATGAAACTAATAGTTCCAAGTAATGAAACTAACGGTTTCAAGTAATGAAACAAATGATTCCCTTCCTTGAAACATAATCTTTAAATAAATTAAAAATGAAGAAGTCTATTCTTTCTTTCTTTGTATATATAATAGGTGTATCTCCTGTGTTTGCCCAAACTTACCAGGAACTTTCGGACCGTGCCATTGCTTGTACGGAACAAGATAGTCTGGCACAGGCGGAAAATTATATCCGCCAGGCTTTGAAACTGGAACCTGCTAATCCTCATAATGCCTTATTGTTTTCTAATCTCGGTACTATCCAACGTCGGCAACGGGATTATGATCAGGCTTTAGAATCTTACACGTATGCCTTGAACATTGCTCCACGGGCTGTTCCCATTCTCTTGAATCGTGCCGCACTGAATCTCGAAATGGGACGGAATGAGCAGGCACGTGTAGACTATTCTTTAGTGCTGGATCTGGAAAAGGATAACCGGGAAGCACTCTTGATGCGTGCCTATATTTATGTGACTCAGCGCGATCTCAAATTTGCCCGGGCAGATTATGAACGATTACTGAAGCTCGATCCTCAGAATTATAATGCCCGTTTAGGACTCGCCACTCTGGAGCAAAAAGATGGAAACTTACAGAAAGCCTTGGAGATATTGAATAAGATGCTGGTAGAAGATCCGCAGGATGCAGCCTTATACGTAGCACGTGCGGGGATAGAACAGGATATGCAGCATGTTGATCTGGCAATGATTGATCTGGAAGAAGCTCTAAAATTGAATCCTTCGCAGACGGAAGCCTATCTGATGCGCGGACAGATTTATCTGTCCCAGAAGAAGAAAAATTTGGCAAAGCAGGATTTTGAGAAAGCAATGTCTCTTGGAGTGCCGCAGGCGGATCTCAGGGGATTGCTACAGCAATGCAAATGATAAGTGGTTTACATCTTTAGTATATTATTTATACCATAAGAAATTCCGCAAACGGGTTGTTAAACGTATTTCTTGATTAACTCGACAAAATCCTTCCCGTATTTCTTCTTTTTATATTCACCGATTCCGCTGATATTTCCGAATGCTTCCATTGTAATAGGGCGGGCGGTGCTGAGTAAATGCAATACCTTGTCGGACAGTACAATATAGGCCGGTAGTGCTTCTTGATCTGCAAGCCTTTTCCGTAATGCACGCAGGGCTTCGAAAAGTTCTTCACTTTCCGTGTTCGGTAACCCCAATGGTAGCTCTCTGACCGGAATGGTTGATTTTTTCTTTCGCCCTTTGGCGGGTGCGAACTCTTCACGCCGGATTACTGCCAACCGTGCTTGTGCCCGCCCGAAGAGAACATCATTACCGCTACTTGTTATTTTCAGATGGTTGTTTTCGTTGTATGCTATTTCAAAATAACCCAGTTGTAGCATTTGTAACAAGTAGTCCTGCCAGTCACGGGCAGGAACTTCACGTCCGGCACCGAAAGTTTTCAGTTGCTGGTAGCCTTTCTCCGATACATCCGGAGTATTATTTCCGCGCAAGATATCTACAAGAATACTCGTGCCGATTTGCTGTTCCGTACGGACGATAGCACTTAGAGCTTTTTGTACAATCACAGTTCCGTCAAAACGTTGGGGGGGATTCTTGCAGACATCACAGTTCCCGCAATCCTCTGTAGTGGCTTCACCGAAATAACTCAACAGGATGCGACGCCGGCAAACATCAGCTTCAGCATATTGTTGCATACGTTGTAACTTCTCTAGGTTGATACCTTGTTGACCGCTTTCCGTCGCAAACTTGGTTAATAGAATGAGGTCGGCCAGAGAATAAAATAAGAGAGTATCACTTGGCAACCCATCTCGTCCGGCACGCCCGATCTCCTGGTAAAAACTCTCTATACTCTTAGGCAGATTGTAATGGATGACCCAGCGCACATTACTTTTATCAATTCCCATACCGAAAGCAATCGTGGCACAAACTATTTGTACACGGTCGTTGATGAAATCATCCTGTGCTTCATCCCTTCGGGCGGAGGATAATCCGGCATGATAAACGGCTACACGGAGCCCTTGTTTTTGCAGCATCTGTGCTACTGTCTCCGTTTTGCTGCGACTCATGCAATAGATGATGCCGCTTTCACCGCGATGGCGATCAATGAAATCCAGTATGGCTTTACTCTTTTCTTTCTGTTGGTATCCCCGTTTTACGGTAAGACTCAGGTTGGGGCGGTCGAAAGAAGAGATGAAAACCTTCGGCTGGTTGAGGTGTAACTGCCGTACAATATCTTCACGTGTAATTTTATCTGCTGTAGCTGTAAGAGCTATGACTGGAATATTTGGAAACATCTCGCGTATGAATCCCATTTGTGCATATTCCGGACGGAAATCATGTCCCCATTGTGAAATACAATGCGCTTCATCTATGGCAAATAATGAGATGTGCATATCTCTTAAAAGATAGTTGGCTTCTGCTATTAATTTCTCAGGCGAAATGTAGAGTAATTTCAGCTTTCCTTCCATGCAAGAACGGCGTAGGGCGGCATTTTCCGTCTCGTCGTTACTGCTGTTCAGAGCACCCGCAGCTACACCGTTGGCACAAAGTGATTCCACCTGATCTTTCATCAGGGAAATTAAAGGGGAAACTACGACGGCAGTTCCTTCGCATAACAGGGCCGGAAGCTGGTAACAAATGGACTTTCCACCTCCGGTAGGCATCAATACCAAGGAATCTTTTCCGGCCAGTAATGTGCGGATAATCTCTTCTTGTAAGGGGCGGAAACTATCGTAACCAAAATATCGTTTAAGCGTCTGTATCATTTTCGTTGATAAAGTTTTATCCTGCAAAGGTACATTAATTATTGTATATAAAACAAGCTGATAAACGTATTCATTTTATATCATAACCTCTTTTGCAAAAGTTAAAGTTTCTTATTAAATCGGCTTAAAGACTACTTTTCAACCTTTTTCGTTGTTTATAGATCAAAAATATGTACGAGAAAAGTTGCGTATTAGAAAAAAATGTCAGACTTTTGTAAAGTCTAAAGGAAAATCCTTCGGGCTTTCATTTTTTAACAAACCCTAACCAGTTAATTCAAATGAGTGATTTAGAAAACAAGAATCAGGAAGCGGCTACAAAGAAGCGCCCCTATAACCTGAGAGAGAAAAAAGAGAAGAATGCTGCTTACCGCTCGTTGATTCGTCCGGAATTGGCAGATGAATTGTATGACAAGATATTGAATATCGTGGTTGTGCAGAAGAAGTACAAAGATCCCGATTACTCGGCTAAAGACTTGGCGAAAGAGTTGAAAACCAACACTCGCTATTTGTCTGCTGTAGTAAATTCTCGTTTTGGTATGAACTATTCATGCCTATTGAATGAGTACAGAGTAAAAGATGCTAAGCATTTATTGACGGACAAGAGATATGCCGACAAGAATGTAGAGGAAATTAGCACGATGGTAGGTTTTGCCAACCGTCAGTCTTTCTACGCTGCATTTTACAAAAATGTAGGTGAAACTCCTAACGGATATCGCAAAAAACACGCAGATAAAAAACAATAATTCTGCGTAGAACAATGTATAAAAAGGAAATATTCCGGAGCAACTGTTTCGGAATACTTCCTTTTCGTCTTTTCTAAATACCAACTCACATATCTCCCGACACATGAAGAAACAACTAATAGCATGTGCCGCTTTTGCATTGCTGACAGCTTGTAGCGGCTCGAAGACAACAACTGCCGAGGCAGATAAATTTGATTATACAGTGGAACAATTTGCAGACTTACAAATATTACGTTACCGGGTTCCCGGTTTCGAGAACTTGTCGCTCCAACAGAAAGAGCTGGTGTATTACCTTACGGAAGCTGCTTTGCAGGGCCGTGACATTCTCTTCGATCAGAATGGAAAATATAACCTGCGTATTCGGAGAACGTTGGAAGCTGTTTATACAGGATATAAAGGAGACAAAAATACGCCTGATTTTAAGGCGATGGAAGTGTACCTTAAACGTGTGTGGTTCTCTAATGGCATTCACCATCATTATGGCTCTGAGAAGTTCGTGCCTGGTTTTGCTCCCGAATTTTTCAAAGAGGCTATGCTGAGTGTAGATGCCTCTACATTGCCGCTGGCTGAAGGACAAACCGCAGAACAATTATGCGATGAGCTGTCTCCGGTTATTTTTGATCCAGCTGTGATGCCGAAACGCGTGAACCAGGCAGCAGGAGAGGACTTAGTGTTGACTTCTGCTTGCAACTATTATGACGGTGTGACGCAGAAAGAAGCTGAAGACTTCTATAATGCAATGAAAGACCCGAAAGATGAAACGCCTGTTTCTTACGGTCTGAACAGTCGTCTGGTGAAGGAAAACGGCAAGATTCAGGAAAAGATCTGGAAAGTGGGTGGTCTGTACGGACAGGCTATCGATAAGATTGTATACTGGCTGAAGAAAGCGGAAGGCGTAGCTGAAAATCCGGAACAGAAGGCTGTGATTGCCGAACTGATAAAGTTTTATGAGACCGGTGATCTGAAGACTTTTGATGAATATGCTATCCTTTGGGTGAAAGATTTGAATTCCCTTGTGGACTTTGTGAATGGATTTACTGAAAGCTATGGTGATCCGTTGGGTATGAAGGCAAGCTGGGAATCATTGGTAAACTTTAAGGATATGGAAGCTACGCATCGTACTGAGATTATCAGTGGCAATGCGCAATGGTTTGAAGATCACTCTCCGGTAGATAAACAATTCAAGAAAGATGAAGTGAAAGGTGTTTCTGCCAAGGTGATTACTGCTGCTATTCTGGCCGGTGACCTTTATCCGGCAACGGCTATCGGTATCAATTTACCTAACTCCAACTGGATACGTAGCCATCATGGTTCTAAATCTGTGACTATCGGTAATATTACGGATGCATATAATAAGGCGGCTCATGGCAACGGATTCAATGAAGAGTTTGTATATAGCGATGCCGAATTGCAGTTGATAGATAAATATGCCGATCTGACAGGCGAACTCCATACGGACTTGCATGAATGTTTGGGACATGGTTCCGGAAAGTTGCTTCCGGGAGTTGATCCGGATGCTTTGAAAGCCTATGGCTCCACGATTGAGGAAGCACGTGCGGACTTGTTCGGTCTGTATTATGTAGCTGATCCTAAGTTGGTAGAATTGGGGCTGACACCCAATGAAGATGCTTACAAAGCAGAATATTATACTTATCTGATGAACGGCCTGATGACACAGTTGGTTCGCATTGAACCGGGGAATAATGTGGAAGAAGCCCACATGCGTAATCGTCAGCTCATTGCCCGCTGGGTGTTTGAGAAAGGTGCGGCGGATAAAGTAGTAGAGCTGGTGAAGAAAGATGGTAAGACTTATGTAGTAGTGAACGATTACGAAAAGTTGCGTGAACTCTTCGGTGAGTTACTGTCCGAAATCCAACGTATTAAATCGACGGGCGACTATCAGGGCGCTCACGATTTGGTGGAAAATTATGCTGTAAAGGTAGATCCGGCTTTGCATGCCGAAGTTCTGGAACGTTATAAAAAACTGAATCTGGCTCCGTACAAGGGATTTGTGAATCCGAAATATGAAGCAGTGGTAGATGCAGCCGGTAAGATAACCGACGTAAAAGTGACTTATGACGAGGGCTATGCAGAACAAATGTTGCGTTACAGTAAGGATTATTCCAATCTGCCTTCTATTAATAATTAACTATAAATCATTGTTTTGTGGATTTACATGAACAACTGAAAGAAATAAAGACACAGTTCCGCCTCTCTATGAACGGGGCTGTGTCTCAAAGTATGCGTGAAAAGGGACTGGTCTACAAATTGAATTTCGGTGTAGAACTTCCCCGCATCAAGGCAATTGCCGAAGGATATGAAAAAGATCACTCATTGGCGCAAGCCTTGTGGAAAGAAGAAATTCGTGAATGTAAGATTCTGGCAGGGCTGTTGCAGCCGGTAGACAGCTTCTTTCCGGAGATTGCTGATATCTGGGTGGAAAGCATTCAGAATATTGAAATAGCGGAACTTACTTCTATGAATCTGTTCCAGCATCTTCCTTATGCTCCTGCGAAGTCTTTTCAATGGATTGCCGATGAGCGGGAGTATGTACAGACGTGCGGTTTTCTCACCATTGCCCGCTTGCTGATGAAGAAGGGGGATATGAATGAACGTACTGCGAACGAATTTCTCGACCAGGCGGTTTGCGCTTTTATTTCCGGTTCCTACCATGTGCGCAATGCAGCTATGGCGGCCATTCGCCGCTTCATGCAGCATAGTGAAGAACATGCTTTCCAAGTGTGCCGTCGGGTGGAAGAGATGGAACATTCCGAATCGGAAGCCGAACAGTTGCTATATAATCTTGTAAGAGAAGAAATAGAATAAAGTGATAGGGTGATTACTCTATCACTCTTTTTTTGTTTTTTTTCCCCTTTCTCATTTGCTTTCCGCAAAAAAGGCTTAACTTTGTTGGCTGTAAAAAACTGCGCCGCCAAAATGGAAAGTCAGAATGTGAAAGATACGGTAAAGCAGATATTCACTGAATATCTCAACGCGAACGGGCATCGCAAGACTCCCGAACGCTATGCCATACTCGATACTATCTATTCCATTGATGGTCATTTTGATATCGATACGCTTTATTCGCTGATGGCTGACCAGGAGAATTTCCGTGTGAGCCGTGCGACTCTTTACAATACTATTATCCTTCTCATCAATGCACGACTGGTAATCAAACATCAGTTCGGAAATTCCTCCCAATACGAAAAGAGCTATAACCGTGATACGCATCACCATCAAATCTGCACGCAGTGTGGCAAGGTGACTGAATTTCAGAACGAAGAGTTACAGCAGGCGATTGGGAATACTAAGTTGAGTCGGTTCAGTCTGTCACATTATTCGCTTTATCTGTATGGATTGTGCAGTAAGTGCGACCGCGCTAACAAACGTAAGAAGAAAAATAATAACCATAAGAAAGAAAAATGAAAGTAGATGTTCTATTAGGATTACAATGGGGCGACGAAGGCAAAGGCAAAGTCGTTGACGTATTAACTCCGAGATACGATGTTGTGGCTCGCTTCCAAGGCGGACCGAATGCCGGACATACACTCGAGTTCGAAGGGCAGAAGTATGTGCTCCGTTCTATTCCCTCGGGAATTTTCCAAGGTGACAAGGTGAATATCATTGGTAATGGCGTAGTGCTCGATCCGGCTCTCTTCAAGGCAGAGGCTGAAGCGTTGGAAGCATCCGGTCATAACCTGAAAGCGCGCTTGCATATCTCTAAGAAGGCGCATCTCATCTTGCCGACCCACCGTATATTGGACGCCGCTTACGAAGCTGCGAAAGGTGATGCTAAAGTAGGCACGACGGGTAAAGGTATCGGTCCGACTTATACCGATAAGATTAGCCGTAACGGTCTGCGTGTAGGTGATATCCTGCATAACTTCGAACAGAAATATGCTGAAGCCAAAGCTCGTCATGAGCAAATTCTGAAAGGTTTGAATTATGAGTATGACCTGACAGAGATTGAAAAGGCCTGGATGGAGGGTATTGAGTACCTGAAGCAATTCCCGTTGGTAGACAGCGAGCATGAGATTAATAACCTGCTGAACGATAATAAGTCAGTACTTTGTGAAGGTGCTCAGGGTACGATGTTGGATATCGACTTTGGTTCATATCCGTTCGTTACTTCTTCCAATACTATTTGTGCAGGTGCATGTACCGGTTTGGGTGTGGCTCCTAATAAGATTGGTGAAGTCTATGGTATCTTCAAAGCATACTGTACACGTGTAGGTGCAGGTCCGTTCCCTACGGAGCTGTTTGATAAGACAGGTGACCAGATTTGTACACTGGGACATGAGTTCGGTTCGGTAACAGGTCGTAAACGTCGTTGCGGTTGGATTGACTTGGTGGCGTTGAAGTATGCCATTATGGTAGACGGTGTTACCAAATTGATCATGATGAAGAGCGATGTACTCGATTCATTCGAAACAATCAAAGCCTGTGTAGCTTATAAAGTAAACGGTGAAGAAATTGATTATTTTCCGTATGACATCAGCGAAGGTCTTGAGCCGGTTTATGTTGAGTTGCCCGGTTGGGAAACTGACATGACAAGAATGCAGAGCGAAGATGAATTCCCAGAAGAATTCAATGCTTACCTGACATTCCTGGAAGAACAACTTGGTGTGCCCATCAAGATTGTTTCCGTAGGTCCTGATCGTGGACAGACGATTGAACGTTATACAGAAGAGTAAGTCTAACTATATTATAATGAGATTACATCAGATATACATGCTGATGTAATCTCATTTTTTATTAACCCATCCGCATACTTTATGATGAAAACACACCTTTTTTTATCCCTTTTGTTTGCAGCATCCTTTTTGCCTGCAAAGGCGCAGACTTATCAACCGTCTGCCGAGAACCTGAAAGCCCGTCAGGAGTTTCAAGACAATAAGTTTGGAATATTCCTGCACTGGGGACTATACTGTATGTTGGCTACCGGTGAGTGGACGATGACCAATAAAGATTTGAACTATAAAGAATATGCCAAACTTGCCGGAGGTTTCTATCCTTCCAAGTTTAGTGCGGCTGAATGGGTAAGTGCCATTAAGGCATCGGGAGCCAAATATATCTGCTTTACAAGTCGCCACCATGAAGGGTTCTCTATGTTTCATACCAAGTATTCCGATTATAATATTGTAGATGCAACCCCTTTCAAGCGCGATGTAGTAAAAGAATTGGCAGACGAATGTCATAAACAAGGTATTCGGCTTCATTTCTATTATTCCCATATCGACTGGTATCGTGAAGACGCACCTTGGGGACGTACAGGGCGTGGAACCGGAAGGCCTAATCCGAAAGGAGACTGGAAAAGCTATTATACTTTTATAAATAACCAGTTGACGGAGTTGTTGACGAACTACGGTCCGATAGGTGCTATCTGGTTCGATGGCTGGTGGGACCAGGATGCTAATCCGGATTTTGACTGGCAGCTACCGGAACAATATGCGCTGATACATCGCCTGCAACCTGCTTGTCTGGTAGGGAACAACCATCATCAGGTACCTTTCCCAGGGGAAGATATACAAATCTTCGAGCGTGATCTGCCGGGGGAAAACAGTGCCGGACTATCTGGGCAAGATGTCAGTCACCTGCCTCTGGAAACTTGTGAAACCATGAACGGGATGTGGGGATATAAGATTACCGATCAAGATTATAAGTCAACGAAAACATTGATACATTATCTGGTGAAGGCTGCCGGAAAGAATGCAAATCTTCTGATGAATATCGGCCCTCAGCCGGACGGGTGTCTGCCAGAAGTGGCAGTTCAGAGGCTGAAGGAAGTGGGAGAGTGGATGAAAGTGTATGGTGAAACGATTTATGGCACTCGTGGCGGTATTATTCCTCCACATGATTGGGGAGTGACAACACAAAAAGGAAACCGACTTTTTGTTCACATCTTGAATTTGAAGGATAATGCGCTTTATCTTCCATTGGATGGAAAAATGGTGAAGAAGGGTTTTCTGTTTAAAGATCAATCCCCGATACGAATTACCCGTACCGGACAGGGAGTGGTGTTGCAATTACCGGAAGTTCCCGCAGATACGGATTACGTGATAGAGTTACAACTTGTTGGGCAATAGTCGGTTTTCGCTAATTCTTCCTAAAATATAAGGGAAACTGTAGTAAAGCTCACGGTTTCCCTTTATTTTTGGCAAACAATTTGTATTATATATAACAAACGACACATTTTTAATTACTAAAAACAGAAAAAGATTATGGAAGGAATGATAGGAATACAATGGATTATCTTTATTGGTATAGCTGTAGTTAGCTGGCTGGTGCAAATGAACTTGCAGAACAAGTTCAAGAAGTACTCCAAGATCCCTACCGGTAATGGAATGACGGGCCGTGATGTTGCCCTTCAGATGTTACATGACAATGGAATTTATGATGTTCAGGTGACACATACGCCGGGACAACTGACAGACCACTATAACCCTGCCAATAAGACAGTAAACCTGAGTGAAGGTGTATATGAAAGTAACAGTATCATGGCTGCTGCCGTTGCCGCTCACGAGTGTGGACATGCAGTGCAACACGCACGGGCTTATGCTCCGCTGACTATGCGTAGCAAGTTGGTGCCGGTGGTATCGTTTGCTTCACAGTGGATGACTTGGTTGTTGCTGGGTGGTATCTTGCTGTTGAACACGTTCCCGCAGTTATTGCTGGCAGGTATTATCCTGTTTGCTATGACCACACTGTTCAGTTTCGTCACTTTGCCGGTGGAAATAGACGCAAGTAAGCGTGCATTGGTATGGTTGAGCCGTTCGGGCATTACGAACTCTTACAATCATAAGCAAGCCGAAGATGCACTTCGTTCCGCTGCTTATACCTATGTGGTGGCTGCATTGGGTT
Source organism: Bacteroides sp. 14(A) (assembly GCF_000526555.1). Classification (NCBI taxonomy): domain Bacteria; kingdom Pseudomonadati; phylum Bacteroidota; class Bacteroidia; order Bacteroidales; family Bacteroidaceae; genus Bacteroides; species Bacteroides sp. 14(A). Next base: position 1,142,461 of record NZ_JAGH01000001.1, read on the forward strand.
CATTGGCAACGCTGATTTACTACATTATGATATTTATGGGACGCAGAGACTAAATTTTGTTTCTCACCACAGAGTAAAAGAGGAGTCCCACAGAGTTTAATCAATTTGAAATTAAACTCTGTGGGACTCCTCTTTTACTCTGTGGTGAAATCTTATTCCGTCAATTGGAACTTACGACTGACTTTCATCAGGTTGATTGTATAAGTGACAACGTTTTGGGCTTCCTGTATCATTGTCAGATAAACCATGCTGACTTTGATGCTGCCGGCTTGGCTTTGAATGCGCTGTAACTCTTCACGCTTCAGGTGCGATAATTGTCCGTTCAGATCATTTGCTTTCCGGAGTTCATTCTCAAACTCATCATAATCATTGTTTTCCATCTTGTGGCGGCAAACTTGTAATAAGTAGATAATATCTTCCGTAACGTCAGAGAACTCACCTTTCTGAATGGTATCCAATGGCTTGAAGTTATTGTCGATATGTTCGAGACAAGGTTCACAGAGACGTCCGATGCTGTATACCAGTTCGCTGGCGAAATCATTGCCTTGATAGTAGTAAAGACCTTTTTCCAATACCGTATTGTTGTCCAGGCGACACATGGCGAGGGTGCCGGTACGTTTCATCTGCTTAATGAGTTGTTTTTCAAATTTTACTGAACCCATGGAACGACGTAATCCGCGAAGGTTTTCGTGCAGGAATGCCGTTACGGTACGTTCTAAGTTTTCTTCGGTAAATGCCAGTACCTTCACTAACTCTTCACGGGTATGTTTACGCAGCAGTTCCAGAATTTCTGCATTGTTGCTACTCTGCATCAGCTGTTTGATGGTTTCATTCCCTTTTTCTTTAGCTTTGCGTTTCTTGTACATCACCTGGCTACGAATCAGTGAGAATATTGCCAAGCCAATCAGCGCGATGATGGCAAATGTACCACCGAAGTGGATTATCATGGCAACGAAGAAACAGATGGTAAATGCGGCACCGGCTGTAATAAACCAGCCACCAATCACACTAAGTACACCTGTGATGCGGAATACGGCAGAGTCACGTCCCCAGGCACGGTCGGCGAGGGAAGTACCCATGGCAACCATGAAAGTCACATAAGTGGTGGAAAGAGGTAATTTTAATGAAGTACCCAATGCAATGAGCAGACCTGCCAATACCAAGTTTACTGAAGCGCGAACCAGATCGAATGCAGCACCATCAGCAAGGATGGCCTCGTCTTTGCGGAAGCGGGTGTCGAGCCAACTCTTCATACCTTCAGGCATCACTTTAGAAATATTATTGGACATTGTCATACTTAAACGTACCAGTGTGCGGGCAATCGGCGTGCTTCCGAAGTTCTCTTCTCCTTCATCCTGGCGGGCAAGGTCGACGGAAGTCTTGATTACATTATGTGCTTTTTTAGAAGTGCAGAGAGCGTATACCATGATGATACCTGCTCCGAAGAGAAAATACCAGGGTGTTTTGGCGGGACCGAGAAGTGAGGACATCAGGAAACCGTCCGGCGAACTGCCTGCTCCATTAGTGGTAAAGTCGATGAAAGAAGAATATCCGGCTAAAGGTACACCTATGAAGTTTACAAGGTCATTGCCAGCAAAGGCGAGAGCCAGGGCGAAAGTACCCAGCAAAACCACTACTTTGAATACATTGATTTTGAGCCAGTGCAGTACTTGCATGAGTATCGTGAAAAATATAAAACAGAAACCGATCAGCATAACTGTGTTGTCCTGTATCCATTGTTTGTTGTCGGGGGTCATGAATGAGCTGTCCTTCAAACCTTTTATCAGCATGAAATAGATGATGGACGTAACGGCGATACCTCCGAATATCCCGATGCTGTATTTCATTTTCTTCTTGTAGTTGAAAGTGAACACCACGCGTGCCAGCCATTGTACCAGCATACCGAAGAAGAAAGCGATAGCGACAGAAACGAAGATTGCCATAATGACGGATAGTGCTTTGTCTGTATTGATGAGATCGCCAAGTCCCAGCGTATCACTGCCTTGCACCTTGATCAGTGCCAATGCGAATGTACCTCCGAGTAACTCGAATACCATGGATACGGTAGTGGAAGTCGGCATACCCATTGTGTTGAAGACGTCCAGCAGCACAACGTCCGTCAGCATTACGGCAAGTAGGATGCACATGATTTCGGCAAAGTAGAAATGCTGTGGTTGATAGATACCGTGCCGGGCGATGTCCATCATTCCATTGGACAACGCTGCACCGATGAATACGCCTAAACCGGCGATAAACAGTACGGTTTTGAAAGAAGCAGCCTTTGCTCCGACTGACGATTGAAGAAAATTGACTGCATCATTACTGACGCCCACAATGAGGTCGAACACCGCAAGGACGAACAGGAAGATGACAATGCATAGATAAATAGTTTCCATAATAATGTATTTTATTTCTGGCTGCAAAGGAACGTAAATCGTGTTGCAGAGAAATGTCATACATATTACATAGATGTTACAAAACTATTCAGTCTTCTCCTTCAGGTATTCATAAAAAGTATATTGTGAACGTACTTTTTCCTTTTGTGGATGAGCTGATTTCCAACAGTTACGCAGATTCTCATCTACAAAACAGGCTTTACGCTTATCTGAGAGCTGGATAGAAAGCATATCTATCAGTTCCTGCTTTGCATCCGGGTCCAGTATGGGGGTGACGGCCTCGATGCGACGGTACAGGTTACGCCGCATCCAGTCCGGTGAGCCGAGGAATAGTTTCGGATTTCCTCCATTACCGAAATACCATATACGTGCGTGTTCCAGAAATGTATCCACAATACGTGTGACACGAATGTTACGACTGTATGTTTGCCCCGGTATCAGGCAGCAGATGCCACGGACGATCAGGTCTATTTCTACACCGGCTTGCGAGGCTTCATACAGACGGTTTATCATGGTAGGATCTTGCAGTGCATTCATCTTTAGTATGATGCGACCGGCTTTTCCTTTTTTCGCCAGCTCCATTTCATGATCAATCAGACGGTTCAGTTCCGGTATCAGGTTAAAACGGGCTACCAGTAAGCGGTGGAACTTCAGATTCTCTTTACCTTGCAGGGTACGGAACAAGTTGTACAGATCGTTCACGATGATCCGGTTACAGGTAAATAGACCACTGTCTGCGTAGAGCGTAGCAGTCTTTTCATTGAAGTTACCGGTGCTGATATAGGCATAACTGGTTAGTTTTTTCCCTTCTGCGTCGCGCCGAAGAACGAGGGCAACCTTGGCATGTACCTTTAATTTAGGAATACTATATATGATATTAATGCCCGAAGCTTTCATCATTTCAGCAGTGGCAAGGTTGTTTTCTTCGTCGAAGCGGGCTTTCAGTTCCACAAAAACAGTAACCTTTTTGCCATTCTGTGCGGCGGCTATCAGAGTGTTGATTACAGCTGAGTTCTCGGCAACCCGGTATTGTGTTACCATGATTTCACGTACGGTAGGTTCGTGTACGGCTTCGTACAGGAAGTGGATGAAATGTTCGAATGAATGGTAAGGATAATGTAGTAGCAAATCCTTTTTCTCCACATAGCGGAATATGGATTCCCGTTCATCAAGGCAGGTCAGTTTCATCGGTTGCGGCTTCCGTATAGGGTGTATATTGGGGTTGGGATTAGGCAAATGGCGTAAGTCTTCCAGGTTGAGGTGTTTGTCTCCCGGAACCAACTCGCGGCGGTCGATATGGAAAGCGTCTACCAGGAAATCAAGAAAATCCTGCGGCATGGCACGGTCGTACACAAAGCGGCATACATCTCCTATCTTGCGTTTCTTTACTTTAGTCTTTACCTGTTCGATGATTTCGGAAGTGTTGGCGGCATCGTCTATCAGTATATCCGCATCGCGAGAAATTTTGATGCAATAACTGCTTTCTACATCATAGCCCGGGAAGATAACATCCAGATTAGCCTTGATGATATCCTCTATGAACATCAGATAATAGTTGTTTCCTACTTTGGGCAACTCTATGAAACGTGGAACTTTGCTGTACGGCTGTTTCATTACGAAATATTGCGTACGTCCCGGAGCACCGGGCGGCAATCCTTTCTGTTGAAGACGGACGGCAAGATACAGACGATTATCGCGCAGAAATGAAATGACCTTGTCCTTGGACACCGGCACAGGTTGCAGGAACGGGAAAATCTCTTCCCGGAAGAAACGACGTACGAAGTCGTGATGGAAGGGTTCCACATTTCGGCTCTGATAGAAAATGATATGATTTTTCTTCAGGGCAGGAAGTATCTTTTGCTCGTAGATACGGATACGATCCTCCATTTGGCGGTTTACTTCAAGGTTTATCGCATCCACCAGTTCGATGGTAGACTGTACGGTTTCCTCGTCACTTTGTGCAGCACCGGTAGCTATAGCTTTATGGTCGGCAACGCGTATTTTGTAGAATTCTTCCAGGTTGGAAGAATAAATGGATATAAAGTTAATGCGTTCATACAGAGGCAAGGTGTCATCTTCCGCTTCCAACAGAACACGGTAATTGAATGACAGCCAACTAATGTCCCGTTTAAAATATTGATATTGGTTTTCCATACTCATCAAGATTTTCCCAAATATAGTTACCTTTGCACAGATAAACAAAAGAAAGATGACAAAAGTTGGTTTATTATCCGATACACACGGATATTGGGATGAAAAGTATCTGCAATATTTCGAAACGTGTGATGAAATCTGGCATGCCGGTGACATCGGTTCGCTGGAAGTGGCGCAGAAGTTGGCGGCATTCCGTCCTTTCCGTGCCGTGTATGGCAACATTGACGGGCAAGACATCCGTCAGGTCTATCCGCAAATCAATCGTTTTACTATTGACGGTGCCGAAGTGTTGATAAAACATATTGGCGGCTATCCGGGCAATTACGATCCTTCCATACGGGGAAGCATTCTGGTGCGTCCGCCCAAACTTTTCATTAGCGGACATTCTCATATATTGAAGGTGAAGTATGACAAAACACTGGATATGCTGCACATCAATCCGGGTGCCGCAGGTATTTCCGGATTCCATAAGGTACGCACAATGGTCCGTTTCATTGTTGACAATGGAGTGTTCAAGGATCTTGAAGTAATAGAGTTGGCAGGTTGAGAAAGCTCCTAAAAATAAATTAAATTATTTTGTACTACATTTGCTTTGCATTATCTTTGCGACTTGAATAGCAAATTGAGAGCCGTGGGGCTTGGTCCTCCTTCTTATTTTATTCTATATTTGTATCAACCGAAAAAAGAACTGAAATATGAAAGGAATTATTCTTGCCGGTGGTAGCGCCACCCGCCTTTACCCCTTATCAAAGGCTATTTCCAAGCAGATTATGCCGGTTTATGACAAGCCGATGATTTACTATCCGCTTTCCACGCTTATGTTGGCGGGGATACGCGAAGTGTTGATTATTTCCACTCCACGTGACTTACCCATGTTTTGCGAATTGCTCGGTACGGGTGAAGAGCTCGGAATGTCCTTCTCTTATAAGATACAGGAGAAACCTAACGGACTGGCACAGGCTTTTGTCCTGGGTGCCGAGTTTTTGAACGGTGAACCGGGATGTCTTATCCTAGGTGATAATATGTTCTACGGTCAGGGCTTCTCTGCTATGTTGAAGCGTGCCGCTTCGATAGAAAAAGGCGCATGTATCTTCGGCTATTATGTAAAGGACCCACGTGCCTATGGCGTGGTGGAATTCGATGCCGACGGCAAAGCCATTTCGCTCGAAGAGAAGCCTGCGCAACCCAAAAGCAACTATGCCGTGCCCGGTCTTTATTTCTATGACTCTACTGTCACTGCCAAGGCTGCCGCTTTGAAACCATCTGCCCGTGGCGAATATGAAATCACCGATCTTAACCGCTTGTATCTGGATGAAGGCACACTGAAAGTAGAAATCTTCGGCCGTGGTTTCGCATGGCTCGATACGGGTAACTGCGACAGTCTGCTGGAAGCAAGCAACTTTGTGGCTACCATACAGAACCGACAAGGTTTCCGCGTCAGCTGTATCGAAGAAATAGCCTGGCGCAAAGGTTGGATAGATGCCGATCAGTTATATCGTCTTGGTGAACAACTCGGCAAAACGGAATACGGTACATACCTGATGGAACTTGCCAATTCTCACCGTTGAGAAAAACATAAATTATAAATTATAAATCATAAATCAATGAAGACTTATCTCGTAACCGGTGCAGCCGGGTTTATCGGCGCGAATTATATCAAGCACATTCTGGCAAAGCATGATGATGTCAAGCTTGTGATACTGGATGCTTTGACTTATGCCGGCAACCTCGGTACCATCGCCAAAGACATTGATGATGAACGTTGTATCTTTGTGAAGGGTGACATTTGCGACCGTGTATTGGCTGACGAACTGTTTGCCAAGTTCAAATTCGACTATGTGGTGAACTTTGCCGCTGAAAGTCATGTAGACCGCAGTATTGAAAATCCGCAGCTTTTCCTGGTTACTAACATTCTGGGTACGCAGAACCTGCTGGATGCAGCGCGTCGTGCCTGGGTGACGGGTAAGGATGAAAATGGTTATCCTACCTGGCGCAAGGGTGTACGCTATCATCAGGTTTCTACCGATGAAGTGTATGGCTCATTGGGTGCCGAAGGATACTTCACAGAGCAAACTCCGCTTTGTCCGCACAGTCCTTACAGTGCTTCCAAAACAAGTGCCGATATGGTGGTTATGGCTTATCATGATACGTATAAGATGCCGGTAACCATTACCCGCTGCTCCAATAACTACGGTCCGTATCATTTCCCCGAAAAGTTGATTCCGCTGATTATCAAGAATATTCTGGAAGGAAAGAAGCTTCCTGTTTATGGTGACGGTAGCAATGTGCGCGACTGGTTGTATGTGGAAGACCACTGCAAAGCTATCGACCTGGTAGTTCGCGAAGGCGTAGAAGGTGAAGTCTACAATGTAGGCGGTCATAATGAAAAGACCAACCTCGAAATCGTGAAGTTAACTATTGCCACTATCCACCGATTGATGACGGAGAAACCGGAATATCGTGAAGTTCTGAAGAAGAAAGTGAAGGATGAAGACGGTCAGATTGATATCAGCTGGATTAATGAAGACCTGATAACCTTCGTGAAAGACCGTCTCGGCCATGACCAGCGATATGCCATTGATCCGGCAAAGATCACTGCCGCTTTAGGCTGGTATCCCGAAACGAAATTCGAAGACGGTATCGTGAAGACTATCGAGTGGTATCTGAATAATCAGGACTGGGTGGAAGAAGTAACCAGCGGTGATTATCAGCACTATTACGAGAAGATGTATGGAAAGAGATGATGTTAGTGATTAACGGTTAGTGATTGCTATTATAACACTAAGAAGAATCCCCATAAACAGCATATTGCGCGAAGTCTCGCCCAGTATGCTGTTTAATTTTTTACCGCTTCGTATCTTTACCATGCGTTTCCAGGTAGTTACGTGGAAATAAAGGTAGGTGAAAGGCATGAAGATACCTGCATAGTTCCAGCCTTGGGCAAACCAGAAGGAAAGCAATGTCGCGATGATGCCGAGCCAGAGGTAAAGGTATCTGCCGAAAGGTTCTCCGAAACGGACGATGAGCGTACGTTTTCCGCTGAGGGCATCCTGATCGCGGTCGCGATAATTGTTCACAACTAATAAGGTATCTATTACCAGTCCGCTGATGAGCGAAGCAATGATGACGTTTGGGGTGAATGTATATGCCTGCACATAGTATGTGCCGCCTACCGGAACAAAGCCGAAGAATATCAGCACCAGTAAGTCGCCCCAACCTTGATAGGAGAGGACGGTGGTATAAAGGAAGGCAAATATTACGCAGAATACTCCCAGCACAATGAGTTCCCATCCTCCGTGAGGCAGTTCTTCCCAACTTGTGTATAGCAATCCAAGACCGGAAATGCAGGATAGAATGACGATGACACCGATTCCCACTTTCATGGCTCCCGGTGTAATCCAGCCTTGTGCGCAGGCACGTTCCGGACCCAGGCGGTCGGTACGGTCGGTACCTTTCAGGAAGTCGAAGAGGTCGTTGATGAAGTTGGCGGCGATCTGCATACCGCAGGCAAAGAGCATACACAGCAGAGCGGGAACAATTTTGAATTGTCCGTCGGCAAATGCCAGTGAAGTACCTATCATCACAGGAATGATAGCTCCCGTCAAGGTTTTGGGACGGGCTGCAAAGAGCCATGCATGGGGGGAATTCTGTTTGATCTCTTTCATATTCCGGTTTTAGAAGTAAGTTATCATTTACCAATTTTGTAGCAAAGATACAGAAAATGCCTATCTTTGTATTCGTTTATGATGAATAATGTGCTCACTTGCGATGAATAATATACTTGCCTATGATGAAGAATTTATTTTATATATGTATCCTTTCCTTACTATTCTTTTCTTCCTGTAAGTCGGGTAGCAGTATGTTTTCGTCTTCCAAGTCCGGCTCCGGATATAAAGGCATCAGTCGGGTAAGGACTTATGAATTTACCCATCCCGATGTACCAACTGCTTTCGATGGTTTTCGTATTGCCTTTATATCCGACTTGCATTATAGAAGTCTTTTCAAAGAGAAGGGATTGGCTAATTTAGTCAAGTTGCTCAATAACCAGCATGCAGATGCATTGTTGATAGGTGGTGACTTGCATGAAGGTTGCGAATATGTTCAGCCCCTTTTGGCTGCCCTGTCCGGGGTGAAAACACCAATGGGGACGTATGTCGTACTGGGCAATAATGACTATGAAGCCTGTTATGATGATATTGTACGTGGATTGCAGAAGTACGGTATGCACTTACTGGAACATAAAGTAGATACTTTGAGACGGGACGGAGAAGAAATTTTGATTGCCGGCGTGCGCAATCCTTTCAATTTAAAGAAGAATGGCACATCTCCCACACTTGGACTTTCACCTGATGATTTTGTCATTCTGCTGACGCATACGCCTGACTATGCGGAAGATGTTCCCATTACGAATACCGATCTCGTACTTGCCGGACATACTCATGGAGGACAGGTCACTCTATTTGGCTTGTACGCACCAATCATTCCATCCCATTATGGTAAGCGTTTCCGCACCGGATTGAAATACAACTCGCATCACATACCGATGATTATAACCAATGGCATCGGTACATCCAATAAGAACATCCGGCTCTTTGCGCCCAGCGAAGTGGTGATGATCATACTGCATCAGCAGAAAGACTAATACCTACTGATGCAGATGGCATCTTTTGCATGTTCACTCACCGGGTAAGAGCACAATACCCAGCTTCTTCTTGCCATCCATCTTTACTGTTACAGGTTGTTCGAAGTGGACATGCCGCAGATACTTGCTTTCGTGTACGGCCGGTTGTGCATTCAGGAAGTCCTGATCATACACGCCATCATTCATAAAGGCATTAATAGTGAAGTAGCCTACACCGAAAGAAGTCAGGTTCTGGAAGAAGTGAGTCCCTTGGCTGGGATCTACGCGATAATTCGTCAATCCGGCTTCCACAATGACGCGGGCAGCACTGATATGTGGCCATTTTACAGGAATACCCAGCCATGTGTCACTGCTACCCCAACGTCCGGGACCAACGAGAACATAGTTCCTGCCTTCATCAAGGAATTGTTGGTTCAGTTTCTCTATTTCCCAGGCAATCTCTTGATTGTGTGATGCGCTGTAATCATCCGTCTTCACATAGATGACATCATAGATATCATTCATAATTCCATGTCCCAGGGAATTGTTGGAGCGAAGCAGTACTTTATCGTCAGGTATGGCTGTCAGATCTTCGTCCAGCATCTCTTTCGTATCTACGATGGGGCGTATCTGCAACAGGTAGAAAGTACCCGATTTGTCCTGTTCCCGACTCATGGTGGCGGCAAATTCTATTTCAACGGGGCGGCGCATTTCCTGTTCACCGTATTTCAGTACCAGTTGCAGTATGCGTGCCAACGGGAAAACGTCGTGTTGCAGGATATTGGCGAAGGTGATGACTTTGCGCCCGCCGGGATATAGACCGTCGCGAATAATCTGGTCGTAGGGATCGTAGGTAGAGGCTATATAATTCAGTGCTCCGTCCTTTTCCGCCTCTTTCACGTGCAGTTTCAACAGGTTGAAGCCGTCGTCCATAGAGAAATCGTGTCCGGCATTACGCAGGTCGAGAGCGTAGAAACGGGTTTGCGTCTCTTTCAGTGCTATTTCCATTTCGCTGGTCTGCAATATCTGGTGGGGATGATAGGGAGAGAAGCGGAGTGTCATACCACCGTCTACGATATATTTTCCCAAGCCGAGGGCGAGGTTCACAGTACCTTCTTCGGCTTTTTCATCACCGATAGGATAATAGTTCAGCGAGCGTGCCACACCGGACATACTGGGGTAGTAACGGTCACCATATTGGTTGCCGACTACCTCTTGCAGAATGACCGCCATCTTTTCCTGGTCGATGACATTGCTTGTGGCCTGCATATATGCTTTACTGTCGCGGAAGTAGACCGAAGCGTACACGCCTTTTATGGCATCGGACAGCATACGGAGCATTTCGTATTTATCATCCAGATAGGGGATCATATACGTATTGTATATTCCGGCAAAAGGTTGATAGTGTGAATCTTCCAGCAAAGAAGACGAACGGATGGCAAGCGGAGACTTCACTACATCAAAGAAGGTAAAGAAGTCTTCTACCAGTCGGTCGGGTAACTTCGCTTTCAGGAAGTATCGCAGGATCACATCGTCCTCCGCATCCGAAAGGGCTACCTGATACAGATTGTTTGTCTCCATAAACTCGTCGAAGACATCAGTACAGAGCACTACGGTCTTGGGAATGGCAACGCGGGCGTTATCGAATTCTTCGAATTCAGGGTGATGCTTCACCATATTGTCGATGAAAGCGAGGCCGCGCCCTTTACCTCCCAATGAGCCGTCACCGATGCGGGCGAAGTTGGAGTAGCGGTCGAAACGGTCACGCTTGAACACGGCTACCACACCCTGGTTCTTCATCTTACGGTATTTTACAATTGCTTCGAAGATGATTTTACGGTGGGCGTCCACATCCTGCAAACTGTTCCAGGTGATAGGTTTCAGAAATTCAGCTACCGGGAACATGGCGCGTGAGTAGAGCCAACGGCTGACATGGTTGCGGCTGATATGATAAAGGAATGACTCTGCCGGTACGGCAAAAAGGATGTTTTGTAATTCCTTCAGGTTCTTTACACGGGCTATCTCTTCCAGTGTGTCGGGATTGCGGAAGATAAAGTCGCCGAAACCGAAATTGTCCGATACGATGCGGCGCAGGTCTACGTCCATCTTCTTGGAATTCTTATCGATAAAGGCGGCACCATATTTTGAAGCATAAAGCGCATTCTCCGATTCGGACGACTGAATGATGAGCGGTACGAAGGGATCTTCCTTACGGATGGCAGCGCAAAGCTTGATACCGGCAAGTCCGTCCTTTTCACCACGTTCCACACGTGGAAAGCGGACATCGGTAATGACTCCTAATATATTATTTTTGTATTTCTCGTAAATGCCTATAGCTTCTTCATACGTACGGGCCAGTACAATCTTCGGACGTCCACGCATACGCAACGTGCGCTGGTGGGCGTTCAATGCTTCGGTGCTGAACTCTTGGCTCTGTTTCAATACGAACTTATAGAGGTTGGGCAATATGGATGAATAAAAACGGATACCGTCCTCCACAACCAGAATCACCTGCACACCTACTTCATTTACGTCGTGTTCCAGGTTCATCTTGTCCTCTATCAGTTTGATGATAGACACCAGTAGGTCCGTGTTTCCCAGCCAGCAGAAGATATATTCGAAAGGACTCAGGTCTTCGTTGGCGATGCGTTTGGTGATACCGTGGCTGAAAGGGGTCAGTATCACCATGGGAATATGTTCGTAAAGGCTCTTGATGTGTCGCGCCACATCGAAACTGTCGTTATCTCCCGTTCCCGGCATACAGATGATGAGATCGAACGGTACGGTAGAGAGTTGTGCCAAGGCTTCCTCGCAAGTCGATACCTGGGTAAAGCGGGGTGGATAGCGCAGAGAAAGTGAAGTATATTCATTAAAGATTTTTTCGTCAATGCGTCCGTCGTCTTCCAGCATGAAAGCGTCATAAGGATTGGCTATCAGAAGGACGTTGAAGATGCGTCGCGTCATCAGGTTAGCGAACTGCGTGTCTTTGAAATAGAGCTGGTTTAATTTAAGCTTGCTGAGCATGGCCTATCACGGTTTATTGGTTTGATGGACAAAAGTAATAGAAATCAAACCTATTTGGATAGTTTTTAAACCACTTTTTTTATATTTGTGTCTAATATTGCATCCGCGAAACCTATAAATGTGTAATGCGGACAGATAATAACGATATTATGATAAAATACATTTTCACCTTACTTATATTTCTCCTTCAATGCTTCACTTTATTTGCCGGTTCGTTTCGTCCCCTGAGTATAAAAGAAGGGTTGAGCAGCCGGCAGGTATTTCAGGTCAGTAAAGATTCTGCCGGTTTTATATGGGCCTATACCCATATGGGGGTAGACCGGTATGACGGCAATGAAATAAAACACTATCAGCTGGACGAAACGGTGGAGTCCAAAGATCATATCCTGTCTTCCACTACCATGACCTGTGATTATTCGGGGAATATCTGGATTGCCTTGAAGAACGGAAAGATATACGCGTACGATAATCGGACGGATGCTTTTCAACTGCGTGTCGATGCATCCGGATATCTTTCTTCTCCGGTCTTGAATAATATCCTTTTTGATGTGGATAACCGCCTTTGGCTGTGTATGTCAACGGGGGTTTACTGTTGGGAAGAAAAGTCCGGCTTATTGCTTGCCGGGTTGAAAGGACAATGCGTCAATTGCATTGTGCAGATAGATGATACTGAATTCTGTGCCGGAACCAATAAAGGTATCTATCGGTTGAAGCGAGCGAATAAAACCGGTTTTTCTTCAGAGGAAGCGATACCTCTTCCCGCGGAAATGCATGTCGAATCATTGTGTGCTTTCGAAGATAAATTATTTGTAGGTACCTTTTCCGACGGGGCTTTTGTCGTGGATAAATCGACAAGGAAGGTGCGGTCTTTCAAAGAGTTCATTCCCCATGTTCCCATTCGCACTTTTGCACAGGCTCCTGATAATACCTTGCTGATAGGAGCTGACGGTGCCGGTGTTTTCCAGATAGACAGAACTACGGAACGGCTTCTGAAGCATTATATCACCAATGAAGATGATGAAAGAAGTCTGAATGGCAATACCGTTTCTGATATTTGTGTAGATGAATTTGGCGGCATTTGGGTGAGTACCTCTACCAATGGCATCAGCTATTTAGACCCCAATATTCCTGATGTAAGGAGAATGAAGCATGAACAGAATAATGCTAATTCCCTGAAATCGGATCATATCAATGTCATATTTCAGGATTCTGAGGGAGATTGCTGGTATGGCACAAACAATGGAGTCAGCCTTTACCGGCACAAACAACGTCAATGGAAGCACTTTCTGGATGGTACGGAGCATGGTTCTAAAGTTGTATTGGCTCTTGCTGAAGATTCAAGAGGAAACATCTGGGTAGGTGGATATGGTATCGGTCTTTATGCTATCCATAAGGGAACAGGCAAGGTGCAAAAGATGGAAAAACGGAAAACCGGTTCGGACAAGGGTGTGGCCACCGATTACATTTATGCTATCCATGCGGAAGGTGATTATCTTTGGATAGGTGGTATTGAAGGCGAATTTACACGCTACAATATGCTGACGGATACTTATACCTATTATCCGATTGATTGTGTAGGAGACTTGAAGTCCGGTAGAGACGGTTCATTACTGATAGCAGGATGTAGTGGTCTGGCTGTTTTCGATAAAGCTACGGGAAAAGCACAGTGGCATCAGAAGTTCGGAGATATTTCCCTGCACTATCCTATCCGATGCTTATTGCAATCTTCATCCGGAGATATATGGCTTGCCACCGACGGAGAAGGATTGGTACGTTTCAACCCTGATAGAGGAGAGGCGCGTGCCTATACTACGGATGACGGTCTTGCTTCCAATTCCATTAATAGCCTGTCGGAAGATAACGATGGCCGTATCTGGTTCAGTACGGAAAAAGAACTCTATTGCCTGGACTTATCAAACGATATTCTGATCAGCGCAAACGATTTTCTGGATATCACCTGGGGATATTATAACCCTAATTCAGCCTTCAAACTGGACGACGGATGCCTTGCTTTTGGTACGGCGGAGGGAGTGATAACCTTTTCTCCTTCGCTGAACTTCGGACAGCATGGCCCTATCGAACTGATACTGACAGATTTTAAATTGCTTTATGAATCGGTGAAGGCGGGTATGAAAGGTTCCCTTTTAAAGACTAATATCAACGACACGCAGAAGATCGGCTTGAACTATAACCAGAATTCATTCTCCATTTCTTTCTCTGCCATCAATTTTACGGCTCCGCACAGAATAAGGTATGAGTATATGTTGGAGGGGCATAATGAAGAATGGGAACATTCCAATTCGGTGCGGAGCGTGAACTATATGGACCTTTCTTCCGGTACATACACATTCCGGTTACGGGCATTCGATAAATATACCGGGCAACAGATAGGGGAGCGCAGTCTGAAGGTGGTAATCAGTAGTCCTTACTGGGTTTCATGGTGGGCATTGCTGTTTTATTTTATATTGCTTTCTGTCTTTGTTTATATCTTTGTGCAGTATCGGAGGCATAAAGCCAATGAAGACCGGGTAAAGGAGAAGATACGTTCCTTTATCAGCATAGCGCATGATATACGCACCCCGATCAGCTTGATAAAGGCACCTCTGAGCGAACTTGAAGCACAGCGGGAGCTTCCGGAAGAAAGTAAGAAGACAGTGGCGGTAGCTGTGAAGAATGCCGAGAAACTGTTGAGTATGGTTACTCAGTTGTTGGACTTACAGAAAACGGAACTGCATGCCGAATGTCTGAAAGTCTCTCCTTACGATATCAAAGCTTATCTGGAAGAAAAGATAGCGGAGTTCCACATGGCCGTCCTGCAAAAGGGAGTGGAAATTCAGTTGAAGGCAGAGGCGGACATGCCGCAGGTGTGGATGGACCGGGATAAGATGGATCATATTGTGGACAATCTCCTTTCGAATGCCTTGAAATATACGGAGAAAGGGATTATCTATATTACGGTAAGAACAACGAAGAAGAAATGGTCGATTGAAGTAAAAGATACAGGTATCGGCATTCCAAAAGAAGAACAAAGAAATATCTTTCATGAGTATTATCGGGCACAGAATGCCATGAACTTTCAGGAAACAGGTTCAGGTATCGGGCTGATGATTACACGGAGGATTGTGAAGCAGCATCACGGTGATATTTCGTTTAGCAGTACGGAAGGTAAAGGGACGATATTTACCGTTACATTCCCGTTGAAGATAAAGTCGGGGATAGTTGTTGAGCGAAAAGAAAATACGCAGGAAATACCCACTGTTGATACCTTCCCGGAACAAGAAGATGCCGGTAAGAATGTGTTGCTTCTGGCTGAGGATGATAAAGATATGAGGGAGTATCTGATGAATAGTTTGTCATCAGAATATAAAGTAATCGGAGTGCCCGATGGCGGGAAGGCTTTGGAGATGGCAAGGGAGATCAATCCGGATATCATTATTTCGGATATTGTCATGCCCGTGTTAGAAGGTGATGAATTGTGCCGTATACTGAAGTCTTCTGTCGATACGAGTCATATTCCTGTGATACTATTGACGGCTCTGAGTGAAAGGGAGAATATCATATTCGGACTCGAAGCCGGGGCGAATGATTATATAATTAAACCTTTCGACCTCTCTGTCCTGAAAGTCCGGATACGGAATATCCTCCAGAACAGGCAGCATCTTCGCGATACGGTGCTGTCCATGGATACTCCACCGGAAGATACGGACTATACCAGCCAGCTGGACAAGGAGTTTATGGATAAAGTGATGGAAGTGATTGATGAAGAACTTTCTAATTCAGAATTCTCTATCAACGACTTTTGCCGTATGCTGGGCATGAGCCGTACTTCCGTTTATAATAAGATCAAGACCTTGACCGGGCAGGGACCTAATGATTTTATCCGTATTGTCCGTCTGAATAAGGCGAAAGAACTTCTGGCTTCCCGAAGATTTTCGATTGGTGAAGTATCTTCCATGGTTGGATTTTCTGATTCAAAATACTTCAGTACTTGCTTTAAAAAGCAGTTTGGTACGAGTCCCAGCAAGATTTAAAGTATTAAAGATAGCTTTTTAACCACCACGGACAGGTATCAAACCTTTTTTGTTAGATAATCAACTCCCGTTTTCCTGATAGTGCGTAATATTGTGGACAGTAAACAATATTAAAAACGCAATAAAGAATGGAAACTTATTTAGGTCTTGATTTGGGTGGAACCAAGCTACTGATTGGTGAGGTGGACAGCCATGGTAATATTTTAAGGTATAAGAAATATGACTCCGGATATTTTAACCAGCAAGCAGCTTCGGAAATCATAAAGTCGTCACTCGATGATTATATCCGTACGGTGGGTTGGTGTGACCAGAAACCTGTCGGTATGGGAGTCGGGCTGATAGGGCGTGTAGATCCTAATCAGGGCATTTGGTTACAGATTGATCCGAGTCGGACGCAACCGATAGCGCTGGCAAAGGAATTGTCGGATATTTATGGTATCCCCTGCCATATAGATAATGATGTGAAAAGTGCCACTCGCGCTGAACGTGTCTGGGGATTCGGACAAATATCCAAGAACTTTATTTATATTAATGTAGGTACAGGTATTGCCGTCGGTACGGTTATCAATGGCAGGCAGATACGTGGCAGTCACTTCAATGCGGGTGAGGTAGGGCACGTGCGTGTGGGAGTGAATCTTGGCATTAAGTGTGGTTGTGGAAGAATGGATTGTGTGGAGGCCATTGCTGCCGGTATCGGTTTTGATAATTGCGCCCGTCTTCTTCGCAACCGGTATGAAACCAATCTGCATATCCCGGCAGAAAAGGGAGAACGAGTACTGATCAGCGAAGTCTTTGCGCTAAGCCAGAAAGGAGATCCTTTGTGTGTGGCTCTGGTTGAAAATGCTTCGGAAGCTTTGGCAAATCTTATCATGAATCTGGTACGGGTTACTGATCCTGATACGGTGGTATTGGGTGGCGGCATTGTGTCCGACGGATATATTCATGAGAAAATACTGGAGAAACTTCATCCTACTACGATGCGCTTTGTAACCAATGGCGTGGTTATCACTAAACTTAACCCGGGTTTTATAGGTTTGTTGGGTGCGGGCGCAGTGGCGATGAATATGTAAATAGTGATTAATGGTTAGTGATTAATGATTAGTGATAAAAAAGTAGACTCATGAAAATAACTATAGCAAAGAGTGAAAAAGAGTTTGATTGTATCGCTGCATGGCGCATTATTGGTGAAATTCTGAATAAGCCGGAAAGTGTTATCGGACTTTCTACAGGGCGTACTACCGGCAACCTGCATCGCCTGGTTGGAGAAATCTATTCCCGATATCCTTTTGATGTTTCTTCTGTTACATTCTTCGGACTGGACGAGGTGACTAATGTACCCCGTGAGTATGCAGGTGCATGTTACACAATGCTGAAGACAGAACTGATCGATACGCTGGGCATCCAAGAAGACAACTTCCTGATGCTACCTACAGTCTCTGATGATTTTGACAAAGCCTGCAAGCTTTTCCAGCAAGAAATAGAGAGCCGTGGAGGCATTGACTTATTGATTTTGGGATTGGGTGAGAATGGCCATCTGGGTTTTAATCAACCAGGTTCTCCCTTAGGAGGAGAAACATGGGTGACTCAAATGAATACGGAACTGGAAGAACGTATCCGACGGGAAACGAATACACCACCGGAGAAAGAACTGGGTGGTGCTACTTTGGGAATCCGGAACATCATGCAGGCCCGTAAAATCGTATTGGTTGCCAAAGGTGCGAACAAGGCGGATATCGTCAGGAAAATGCTGGAGGGACCCGTTACACCGGAAGTTCCTGCATCGGTACTTCAGCTTCACCCGAATTGCGAATTTCTTTTATTTAATACATGATACTATGACACAACAAGAAAAACAAGTGAACTATATGGGGCCATTTATCACAATGGTATTCCTGTTTTTCATTGTAGGTTTCCTTACTACTGCCAATACTCAGTTCCAGGGACCGCTGAAAGAAACATTCCTTGCCGAAGTGGGTGGCCTGAAAAACACATTCGCCACATTGATTACCTTCTCCTGGTTCCTGGCTTATCCGGTCTGTGGTCGGGTAGGGTCGTCTTGGATTAGTAAATATGGCTATAAAGGTACGCTGATGCGCGGACTGTTGGTAATGGTGGTTGGTTTGGGATTATTTTTCGCTTCCTCTTATTTTACGGTTTTCTTTCCGGAAGCCAACTGGCATGCTGGAGGAAATGTTATTCCCGGTGGTTTCTTTATTTTCCTTTTGGGGTCTTTTGTGGTGGGAGCTTCTGCTACCATCTTGCAGGTGGTTATCAATCCTTATCTCACGGCTTGCCATGTGAAAGGTACGCAAGCCATTCAACGTCTTGCCATTGGTGGCTCAGCCAATTCTGTAGGAACCACTTTGGCACCTTATTTTGTTACGGGTGTTGTTTTCGGTGGCCTGGCAATGGAAGATATCCGGATAGATCAGTTAATGATTCCGTTCCTGGTGCTGATAGTGGTGATTTCTTTGATTGTTTTCCTGTTAATGAAACTATCTTTGCCGGATATACAGGGAACTCGGATAGAGAAAGGTGAGAAGCTGGAAAAGAGTATCTGGTCGTTCCGGCATCTCACTTTGGGAGTCTGTGCTATATTCTGTTATGTGGGCGTGGAAGTCTGTATAGGTGCCAATATCAATCTGTATGCCATTGAAATGAATTATGCATCTCCGGCATTAATGGCTACACTGTATTGGGGCGGGATGCTCGTGGGGCGGTTGGTAGGAAGCTCTTTGAGTAAGATTTCTCCTCGTGTGCAGTTGGTTGTAACTACGGTTTCGGCAGGAGCACTTGCTTTGTTGGCTATCCTTCTGAATAATCCGTGGTTGCTGACGGCAGTCGGATTGTTCCATTCTATTATGTGGGGAGCCATCTTTACCCTGTCCGTAGCCCATTTGGGCAAATATACATCTGTGGCTTCCGGGGTATTTATGATAGGTGTAGTGGGTGGTGCCATCCTGCCTTTGTTGCAGGGAATACTGGCTGATGTGCTCGGAAGTTGGAGATGGTCTTGGTTTATTGTACTTTTGGGCGAGATATTCATGCTCTATTACGCATTGATAGGTTCACGTATTCGTCAAACAGCTGATTAATTATAATACTTATGAAAAAGATTAGAATGATGATGGCAGCTGCTTTAGCCATATTGGCTTCATGCAGCACCACCAAGTCGGGGGAAAGCACAGCGAACCCCTTGAGTTCCAAAGTGATTGTGGCGTATGTAACTTCTTGGAGTAACATTGTGCCGGAACCCCAGTACATGACGCATATTAATTATGCTTTCGGTCATGTAAACGAAAGTTTTGATGGCGTCAGGATTGACAATGAAGAACGCTTGAAACAAATTGTGGACCTGAAGAAGCAAAATCCCGAATTGAAAGTACTTCTGTCTGTCGGCGGATGGGGGAGTGGACGTTTCAGTGAAATGGCTGCCAATGATGAATATCGCCGGGCATTTGCTAAGGATTGCGACCGGGTAGTGAAGGAATTTGATCTGGATGGCATCGATATCGATTGGGAATATCCCACGAGTTCAATGGCGAACATTTCAGCTTCACCCGATGACACGGAGAACTTTACACTTCTGATGAAAGATATCAGGGCAGCGATAGGTGATCAGAAGGAATTGACACTTGCCACTGTGGCTTCAGCGAAGTATATCGACTTCAAAGCTATTCTTCCTTTTATTAACTTTGTGAATATCATGGCTTATGACATGGCTTCTGCACCGAAACACCATTCGGCACTTTATCGGTCTGCAAACAGTGGAGGCATTACGTCGGATGAGGCTGTTACTGCGCATCTGAAAGCCGGTGTGCCACCTTCCATGCTGGTGATGGGGATGCCTTTTTATGGTCGTGGCGGAGATGGATACCCCAGTTTCCAGGATTTTAATAAAGTAGGAAGTACCGGTGGTGATTATACTGAAAAGTGGGATACGGTTGCCCAGGTTCCTTATCTGGTTAATAAAAATGATACGCTGGTATTCGGTTTTGAAAATGCCCGTTCACTGGCAATCAAGTGTCAATATATCTTGGATAGAGATTTATTGGGTGGTATGTATTGGGACTATAGTGGTGATAATGAGCAAGGAGATTTGCGTCGTACGGTGGCTGAGAATCTGCTTGGTAAGAAGCATAGAACTAAGGTGCTGGTCTTGACGGAAAGAGGTGGTCAGCATGGTGGATTTACGGATGCGGGTCTGAAGTGGCTGACTGATGAAAGTAGAAAGATGAATTTCAGCATTACCGAGATAAACAATGCCAAACCTATTACGGAGACTTATCTGTCCCAGTTCAATCTGATTATCCAGTTGGATTATCCTCCTTATACATGGCCGAAAGAAGCGGAAGATGCTTTCGTTAAATATATAGAGGAAGGTAAAGGTGGTTGGATCGGTTTCCATCATGCCACTTTGTTGGGTGAGTTTGACGGTTTTCCACTGTGGCAATGGTTTTCTGATTTTATGGGTGGTGTACGTTTCCAGAATTATATAGCGCCGCTTGCTGATGGTACGGTGCTTGTGGAGGATAAGAAACACCCGGTGATGAAGGGAGTGCAGGCTTCTTTCGTGGTGCCTGATGATGAGTGGTACACTTATGACAAGAGTCCACGTCCGAATGTGCGTGTGCTAGCCAGTGTTGATGAGGCTACCTATACGCCTGCTTCGGATATCAAGATGGGCGATCATCCTGTGGTATGGGTGAACGAAGGTAAAAAAGCGCGCAATGTTTATTTCCAGATAGGGCACAGCAAGAGGCTGTATGAGACGGAAGATTTCACGAAGATGTTCAGGAATGCTATTAACTGGACGTTAGGAAAATGATGAATGTTTTCCTTCTTATGGCTCTTCTATAAAGAAAGTGCCGGAAACAATCGCCAGGTAGGGTGATTGTTTCCGGCACTTTGCTGCTATAAATAATTCGATCAGTACGAATAGCTTATAAAATATTTTACTGATGAGTTTTCTTTTGTGAAGATGGTTAGTTATTTGGGGGATGAAAGTAATGCTTTATATTGTTGAGCTATAAAAGCCCAGGTATAATGTTGCTTTGCAATCTCCCGCATCTTGTATCCGTCCTCGGGGCTGTCATGTAGCAATTCTACCAGTTCTTCATTTGTTTTGAAGTAATGAGCTTCGTTTTCTGTTGTCTCACGATTATAAATCACGTCGTAAGCTAAAATCGGTTTGCCGAAAAACATAGCTTCCACTAACGAAGGGTTTGTGCCGCCTGCGCTATGTCCGTGGATATAGCACCTGCATTGGTTGCGCAGTGCATAGAGTATATCAAGGTCATACACAGAATCTACCATCTGTATATTTTTCCGACCACAATATTCTTCTTTGAGTTGTCGGCTGTATTCGCTCCGTTCCCAATTTCCCACAAACACCAGATTCTTTCCAGAAGTAGCAAAGGCTTTCAGGATCAGATGACAGTTGTTTTCCGGTTCAATACGGCATACACTGACAGCGTAGTTTCCGGGAGCGATTCCGTATTGCCTCAGAATTTCGTTCTGCCTTTCTTCGGTGACATTTCTTTGTGCATGATCTCCTCCATAGGCTACTAATTCGGCTTTCTTATGATACGTATTCCATACGTAGTCCTGTATTCCTTTATTATCGGCTATGATTACGTCAGCATAGCGCACGGCCATCGCTTCACTTGTTCGTAGAAACCATCTGGCAAACTTACCCCATTTGGCCCTCCGGTGTTCCAACCCGTCAATGTTCACTATTAATTGCTTCCGATACAACAGTCTGAAGACGGGCAAAAAAACACAGCCTGACACACCTAATATGATTACGGTATCATAACCTCGCAAACATCTAAGCATCGACAAAATATCATAAGGAGTGCTTTGCATCCCATTGGCATGGAATAGCGGGATGTACTTCAGTTGTGCTCCTTTGTAGGTTTTCATGCGTGTGGCATAATCCTTACCACTACAAAAAATCGTGTATTTTACCGTGTCTGCACAATTCCTGCCGATAATGTTCTCTACCAGTGTTTCAAAACCACCGTATTGAGCCGGCACTCCCTGAATGCCAACGATAGCGACGTGTTTCATATAAAAATAGTTGATTAAATTTTGAGTTTATTGAAGCTCCTGACATATTTGGCTTCCAAAAAAGAAATTGCAAATTTTCCTAATGAAAAAAGCATGAAATGTTTCAAATACTTTATTTATTGCCATACACGACGTCCTCTATGCGTTGCAACATAGCTTGCTCGTTAAATGCAGCCGAATGGCTCAACGCCTCAACAGACAAAGATAGATATAAATCGGAGTTGGTCAGCATCCGCCTTATCGTTTCCTCTATTTCATCCAGTTCCTGTACATCCATCTTAAATCCGTTAACGCCGTTCTCCACCATTTCAGCGATACCGCCTTCAGTCGGTACTATCACAGGAAGCTCGGCACTCATGGCCTCTAATGTAGTAAGACCGAATGTTTCTACCGCCAGTTGGGGATTGGTTAGACAAACCACTACCGATGCAGCATTATAGAAAGAAGTTACGTCAGCTTGTCTTGGGTAAATCGTCAGCCCCTTAATATTTGTTATTTTATTATCGGATAGGTATTTATCTATGTTCTCTTGCGTATCATTAATCACTAATACGAATTTATATTGCGGTAGCCTGTCAGCCAATTCAATGAACTCACGCGTACCTTTATATTCTTTCAAAGAAGATAGCATTAGCACCGTCTTGCGGTTAAACGCCGCTTCCGCATCAGGATGCAACCTGCTAACAAACTCTGTAGGCAACGCATTCGGTATCACCGTCACCCCTTTTTTCCTCTTCAAAAAAGAAGCCTGATAAGCCGACACACAGATTATCTCATGTGCCAACTTTTGCATACAGAAGGCCAATGCCTTATAGAACACCCCTTTAGCAAAAGCATTTTCATGGTAATGATACACCACTCGCTTTCCCATCAGCCTTCCGGCCAGTGCCGGACCTACGGGCAACAACGTATTGATGTAAAATACTGTGTTCTTGCAGAAGATATATCGGAAAGCATAGAAGAACGTGTAGAGTTGTACCCAGCTATATCTCAACATCGTTAGCGCCGGGTTCGTGGAGAAACGATACGAATAAGAATACCGCTTCATGTTAGGATGCGAATTAAGTTCGTCCAGCACTCCCCCTTTTGAGGTGACTAACTCTATGTTTTCCCCTTTCTCAAGTAACCCTTTCAGCACCATATTCAACACCTTTGGGCTGCCGCTGTAGTCGTTGAAGAGATGGAAACAAACTATTTGTTTCATTGCTATAGATGTATGTTATTATCTAAACGATAGATTACATCTCTAATTTGCTCCCCTTTTGTCTCCCACAGAAACTGTTTGCCTGTTCTTTGAGCTTTTTCGCCCATCAATTTACGCAATTCTATGTCGGAAGCTAATCGTATAATAGCATCAGCCAAAGACTGAATCAGTGATTCACGGTTTTGTTGAGGAAGTACCATTGCATAATCATTGTTGAAATATCGGGTATATCCACCTGTATCTACACAAATTAGTGGCTTACCGTATCGCATAGAATCGAAACTCACAGTCACCGCCCCCTCTTTTAGGCTACTATTCACCACAAAATCGCATTGAGCTATTTTCTGACGATATTCATCCATGGGGATATTTCCTAAGAAATCTACCGTCTTCTCAATACCCAACCGTGAACGCATATTAAGCAATTCTGCCTTATACATACCATTGCCCAGTATAGTAAGGTGCATTTGAGGGTTTTGTTTGTACGCGATAGCAAATGCTTCCAGCAGAAGGTCAAATCCTCGCCAAGCATCCAGCCTACCGACGGATAGAAGTTCTATTGTTTTATTGGGAGAATTGTTTGAAGAAATCGAGCAATTAGTGTCTGCATCCTCTACAGCTACATCTGTAAAAAGCACAGCTTTCTGTCGCCATTTCTCTGGGACAGCCATTCTCATTGCTTCTGTTTTGCACAGTATCAAATAAGCGTTCTTGCATCTTTGATTAAATCCGATTCGATACTTCAGACTTTTCACCATAATTCGACGAATGCTTTCTAAAATACGACTTTTAATATCATAGTGTTTAGTGAATTCTTCAGGTATTGTTTCCACTCCACCTATCGGTCCCCAAATGAACTTCTGTGTTTGACCAAATTTACTAACTGGCCAAATGGCATTTCCAAAGGTTAAGTGATGGAAGATATTAATACCATTATCTTGCATTGTTTTTTTTACTATTTTATTGGAAAGAATCGTCCAAATATAATAGTAAGTACGAACCCACTTGAAATTTCCATTTTTGAAAAATAGAGAATTAAGAGGTATGTCATAGTATATAAAATGAATAGTTTTGTTTAATCCATTTTGGATGACAAAACTTTCGATATCATCTATCTGTTCTTTATGAACTAAGACCCACAATTCAAAGTACTTTGACATCTCCAGGACCCAATGCCATCCCACTCCTGGTTCTGACCCCATATGTGGCATACAAGAAAATGCGGAAATAAATATTTTCTCTTTCATACTGAACTTTCTTTCATTTTTTTGTTTATATATAGCAACATCATTGTAGACCAAGTGATTTGAAGATTCACTCCAGACAGCAATATTGAAAAAGTCCAAAATGTGATGGTGGCTATTTTATTATCAGAGTCATAACAATACCTAAATGAAGATATGGCGAATATTAGGAATGACAGAAAACCATACTCAAGGGCATATAACATTAAGCCGCCACCAGTATATCCTTTTACAACTCCAGGAATATACCTGTACAAAAATGTACTAGTATAGTCAACTCCGTATCCGAACCACCCATTCAAAGAAGTCATATCTAAATGCTGCCAACAGATTATGGATGGAACAAAACGCAATGCACCGCTATGATCGGCTTGAAACATCTTCATAGTGTCAAAGGTAAATACTGAAAGAACCAGCTTGTATGTTCTCATAAAAGTCTCGCCTCCCATTATTGTAACAATGAATGCTAAAACAAGAACAAGGGCAAGGAGCGAAACTATGGTTTTCCTATTTAGCAATTTTGATAGTACAACCAGCAAAAATAAATAAGCACCAGCACTTACCATTGTCAGCATCACCCATAAAAAAGCACACCACAAAATCTTATCTTCATTCCATGATTCTTTGAATGACAATGCAGAACCCTTTTCTATTTCTTTCATCGTTAAAAATGAATACATAAGTAAGGCCACCATTCTGCCACTATGTTCAGGCTCTGACATCAGTGAATTCAACTTCCAAGGTTCTAAAGGAGAGTAATTGCTTACATTGAATATTGGAAATCCGAATAACACACATGTCTGTTGTATTAGCAAAACGAACAGATAAGCATATATTATCGACTTAAACAGAATCTGCATATCATTTAACTTGGCATCCGAAAAATGGAATAATCGAGTCATTGCCATAAAAAAGACACCAAACATTCCAGAATACAAAGCCGTACTCCATCGCATGGTTAAAGGATGGAATATTAGGGGGAACGAAATAGTACATAGCAAAAATAGCATCAAAGGCCAATCAACCCTCTTGTTGAATATTGGATACTGGACTAACAATAAAGGTGAAATAGCCATTGCGCCTATTAACAGCATATTTCTGGCACCTGCGCCTAATGCAAATGCCGGTGAAGTTACTAAAATGGCTATTCCAAAGAACAGCATAACTTTAGTAATATGAGAAGGAATATTATTGACTATCATTTGAGTACGAATGACAAAGTTTCTTCCAGCAAGCAGGACAATACTTTTGGCGATTTTGTTTCTTTTATCATTTTGCTCAATTGCGGCTGAAATGACTTCCCGTCAATAAACGATTTCACGGCAGTTCCTATTTCATCCGTATCATATGGATTCACCTCTAGTGCCTTTCCTGAATAATATTCTTTGGGACCGCCTAATTTTGTTATAACAATGTCGCATCCCATCGTCGCTGCATCAAGAGCCACAATGCCTACACCTTCATAGGTGGATGGTAGGGCAAAGATTTTGGCTTTAGAATAAAGCTCAATCATTCTCTCTTTCGTCACATAGCCTAAATATGAAACGTTAGGTTTACCTCTCATCCAATCTGCCAGAGTCTGTTCTTCCTCCTTGCTTCGCAATAATCCACAAAGCACTAACCGAAATTGATACTTTACAGACGCATCAATAAGTCTCTTTACATTCTTCCGCGCGTCACAAAGCAAACTGATATGAAGGCAGAAAGGCTCGCGATTATGGTTTATTTCACCAATAACTGGAATACTATATGATAAAGGTACAATCTTACATTTTTCGCCCGATATTCCAAAACCTTTCGATAAAAAACGTTTTTCGAAATTAGACCGCACTAAAAAGACTTTTATCTTGTCTTTTATTGACCGTAATGAGTGATAAGGATTAGTTAACCTGAGCTTTGAGCATCCCCATCGGGCATAACACTGTAAAGCCAATAAGCTATAGTTAGGATCTAAAATGGGTGCTACCGCAATATTGGGATTGATTGGGTAAATCCATTTTATTATATCTCGCATATACTCATTGAAGCCAAAGAAGAGGATTACATCAAACGACTTCCAATCATAATTGTTCCACATATTGACGAGTGTCACAACATGATTCAAATCTTCGAGTCCTTTTTTCCAAGTCATAGCCTGACTATATACGCCATCCGATGGCACTATATGCGGATAAGAAAAAATAAAGGCTATATTCATTTTATTCATTTTCAATAATTATGCTATCATCGTTTATATCTCTCCAGCTCCCCGATTTTTTGTATTTTGCAGGGATTCCTGCATAAAGGCCATAACTACCATGCTCCGAATAGTCTTGATTGCAAAGTGAACGTGCCGCAACTACAGAATAAGGGGGAAGCTTAGTTCCTTGCATAACAGTTACATCTGTGGCCAACCAAGTATGTGAACCTATGATGACTTCATCATAGCCACGTCCCACAAATAATCCTTGCTTATTTTTTAGGCGATGCATAGCACTGTCCATTATCTGTACATTACAACCACACCGCACTGCACCGTACAGTATTATCCTGTAGTCACAGTTTATTCTTAGGGTTGAAGAATTACCAAATCGTTCGCCAATCTCCACATAAGAATTATTGCGCAACACTGTAATTGCACTGTTGGCTCCAATGCAGGCATCTCCTTTGAACAGAATGGTGCCTTTGTTATAAAAACTGATGCCATTATTGGGATATTGGTTTGTAATGAACAATCCTAATCGTATCATTCCGAAACGAACCTTTGTTGCATTTATAATAACCTTGCCTTTTATACAGTACAATTTGGGGTTGTACAATATGATAGGTATCTTTATCGCTTGACTAAACGGTAAATACCAAAGACAAAAGAAAAGGGATATTGGCAGAGCCAATAAAGTCCTTATTTTATTCATCAAATTCATTAGGGTAATTTGCTAAAAATATAGCGTTCAAGGATTCGGGCTAAAATAGTATCTCTACATTTAATACTTTGATTCCTTTCATTTATAGTGTATTAGAAAATAATTTAATCAGAATGAGAAAATATGATGCCAACTTTTTTAATGCGACTGCTGTTGCAACAGATGCCACGAAAAAAAACAGAAAACTGATTTTCGTATTATAACGAAACATTAAATCTATTAGCATTATATGCGTAAGGTATAATTCAAGGCTGTGTTTTCCTATGTACCTTAAAGAACGACTTAAATAGGTCCCTATTTTCCGCTGTTCCATCCACCGAAATAAACTTGCCAAAGCGATAATCACCCCCGGGGCAATAAAATATAGTAAGACAAAATTAAGCCCATACGAGGTAATCACCCTACCACCTAATACCATACTTCCGATTCCTAAAATAAGATATGTCAGTAAGGAGATAAGGCATATTGTAAAGGTGTTAAATCGTATATCTGTTATCTTAGAACCCACATATAATCCACTGAAGTATATGGGAATACGTGCCAAAAACAGATGAATGCGACCAAGCGTATCCTGACACCATATTATACCCAAATAAAACAAAGAAATGTCAATCAATAAAATTAGACTTGTTATGGTTCGTGGATATTTCTTTAGTATAGGGAAAAGGGGGACAGATAACAGGTAGAATGCAAATGCCGCACTGATATACCAAAATGTTACATTACTCCCCCCCTGTAGTGCCAATAATTAGCGGGTACCAATAACTTAATGTCAAAAATTCGCCAAAATAATCTCTGAATGACCCATTAATCAACAAATAGAAAAAAGTCAGAATAATCCAATAGGCAGGTAGTATTCTACTAACCCTACGAAAAACGAAATTCATAAAAGTTGGCGACTTGGATAGTGATAATGCAATGCCAACGCCCGAAAGAAACAAAAATATTTCTACACCACCATATCCGTATGCCAACACTGGGCGAAAATAATTCAAAAAAGTCCATTGGTCAGAACAGAAAGACAGACAATGCCCACCCGTTATCCATAATGTCGCAATAGCCATAATCTCTGACCTGTATTTTAAAACCGAGCGAAAATTCATGCTTCAATCATTTATAGTAAGCAACAAAAATCAACCTCAACAATTGTTTGTAACGCAACACTTCCCCTTTATTACTCCTAATATAATAAAATAGAATGCGGAGGCAACACGCCGTAATCAGCATGATGTTTGCCAAATGGAAATAAAAGATATTTCTTGTTTTACAATAATTCTTTTTCCTCCCATCCAATTCCATGAGTTGCTTACGCTCGCTTACCTGTGAACTTTTACCTTCTAAATGTACGATTTGTGCTTGGGGCACATTCATATTCTTAAATCCTGCCTTGCGTATTCGCCAAGATAGTTCCGATTCTTCTCCATACATAAAGAAATCGGGGTCGAACATACCTACCTCTTCAATCACGCTTCGCCTAACCATAAAGTTTGCACCAGATACATTTCCAACCGGGATTGGCTTTTCTGACGTGTTATAAAAAGGATAGCTGACATATTTTCTGCTTAATCCAAAAGTAAGTTCGGATAGTTCATACGACATTATACCAAATGGTATGCGATGATAGGAATAAGTTGGTGTCATATCTGCATGGAGAAGTGAACCGCCGCAACTGCCGACTTCAGGATGCTCATCTATATAACATTTTAATATGTAGATAGCATTGTTAACCAAATAAGTATCAGTGTTGAGTAAGAATAGATTACGACCATTAGCTATTTTTATCCCTTCATTATTTGCCCGGCCGAAACCCACATTTTCTGCTAATGGAATGTAGATGACACGGCCTAAAAAGCAGTCCTTTAAAGCCTGTTCGGGGCTGGATTGGGAATTGTTGTCCACCACGATTATCTCATAAGTAAACCCTCTACTTTTATCATACACGGATTGGATGGCATTTACCAAGAGTTCTGTGGTGTTGTAATTGACAAGGATTATACTTACATCAATACCACTGTTATTGCTCAATGATTGAAGACGCTTTGAATCTTCGCCTTTAATATGCTTTTCCATAAACTTTTTCTTATTGCCTTTTTCCAACCGTATTTTTCATAGTTGTATAAGAACTGTTCTCTTTTGGGATTGCGTGTGGCGCAATTCCTAAAACTACCTCCTCCGCTTACGGCTTCATCAATTGCTCGCTCTTCTTGCTGTAATGATGATGATTTCACTTTGTCCCAAAACTTAACACCTTTATCGGAGTTAAGGGTGACCACCGAAATGTTTTGGGGAGGAGTTCCGTTATGTGATTGCAACTCTCCTAATCCTAAAAAATCTCCAATTGTTATATCTGCCACTCTTTTTCTATCTGAGTATTTGCAATGGTAGCAGCTTTCTCTAAGGGTAATTGAAGTTAAAAAGCCAGTGAGATAGTAAGAATGTACAGCCTTTTTCCCATATAAAAGCTTATCGCCATTCCATAAGGTCAGCCAATAGTTATATTTGTCATTCCCTCTAAATCTACAATTGGTAATGTTCTTCAAATGTTTTGAGGGAATAAGGCTTTTTATTTCTTTAACCAGATAGTCTTGAGGTGGCACACCATGACACAGCAAGTCACATGTAATCAGATTGGCATATTCTTTATGAAGATAGTTCTTAAGACCTGCTATTTGGCAGGGGAGTCCTATGAACAATACCGTACGTTTTTCATATAGATCCATCTTTACTTGACCATAGATATTACCTACAATTGCCTGTACATATTTTGATCCCTTTAAAGCATCCAAATGATATTCATTCGCCCGGACGAAATGTGCCTTTAACTCATCTCCCCATTCAACCCCATATCCAATTCCTTTGTACGTAGATACCACGGTTCTATATAAAGCCGCAGCCACCCCACCGGATGCTGAATATTTTCTATCGTTCAAAGATTTCTCCCATACAGCCAAGCATTTACGCGGCTCCAACCTTTCAGTATCTTGATTAACTGGACACCGATTTATACAGAGACCACAACCGACACAATTTGCCATATCAACAACAGGGTGTAACTCGCCATGTTTGTCCGACTGCATAGATATCGCTTTGTGCGGACAGACATTCATACAGGTTGCACATCCAGTACATAAATGATAATCACATATATTCATCATATATCAACAACAATCAATAATCGTTTTCAAATACTCCAAAGAATCGTTTCTGTCTTTCTCTAAAATATGATTTACTTTTATGTATTGTTCTCCTATTGGTGGAGGAAACTTTGTGCCATCGAATAAACGGTCAGATAACTGATAATGTTTGAGTAAGTCAGACAATCTGGAATTTTGCGATTGAATATCTCCGTTAGCAAAACGCATCAAAGTAACAAATTCCTTGTTTAGATTTATACTGAGAGCTGTTGCGTGGAAAGAATCAGTGCACACCATTGAAGAGTGAAGGATTAAGTAAATAAAATCTTGAATACCGGCATCCTCTATCGTTTCGCTTGATTTTTGAAAATGGCCCGGTTGCATAGGCAATACTACTATACGTTGAATGCCTGTTTCCTGTTTAATCATTTTTACTGATTCCCAATAGGTTATGTTGTCCACTATAAAGTAGCATAGGATATATGGTTTTTGGGTGTCAAATTTTCGAAGAGTATAACCATTGCTAAAAAATACCCACTCATTCATATCTAACAAGAAAGTAGGGTCAACCACTTTCTTGATAGGCTTGTTAACGATATCTTCTAATATGAATTTTGCGGTATCTTCTCGTACGGAAATATGTTCAAATGAAGACAAACAACTTTTGTACAGATAAACTTGGGCTTTCGGTATTGCTCCGACCCCTATACTGGAAGCGTAAGAGTATTTTTTAGTGTTCAAACCTTGTAACATTAAGAATGGCTCTGTGTGTGCCGGATTCCATAACTGGTCACTTCCTGATATTACTGCATTCATACTTGAAATCTGCGACTTATATAGGAAGCGTCCTAAATATCCTACACATCGACAGAACTCATTGAATGTCTCACTCTTAAAGTGTCTAATTTTCTTTGCTTTATTGAAGTTATATCCATGCAGCCGATTGTATTCTGAAGAGGTCGCAAAACTTCTAAGAATGTTACCAGCCCAGTTTCTCCATGTGAAATATTTCTTTAACAGATAGGGCTTAGCCCCCAACTTGCCAACCGCATGCGCCAATGCAAAGGCCTGTAACGAAGTTCCATAATTACTGCCTCCGTACCATGTAACAATACCAATTTTTTTCACTTCAATACAAATGTAAGTATTTCAATAATTTCATTACAAAATCTATAATACATGCATAAGGAATCGCCTTAAACAGAAAGGCGTAAAAGGATATTTAGCTTTCATTGTTCTGATTCTCAGGCGACCACATATTATATCTTTCTTGTATCATTTTATGAATTATTCCCATCCTTTGTGGCTTGGGATATATCATTTATTAGCAATAGTTCAAAATCATCGTATGATTGATTTAAGATGAAATCAATACATCTTGCGAGATATTGTGAAGAGTTGTATACTGGGACTATAACACTTACCATAATGAAATTACTGATTAAAAAGTTCGATAAATTTGCCTGCTTGCTTTTGAGGGGAATATGTTTGAATATATTCTTTAGCTATATTTTTCAGATATTCCGGCTCATATTCAGTGTTAAGTACATCTAACATTTTTCTACTCAGATGTTCTGCGGACATAGCGGGTTCATAGTAGTTGAGGAGGCCTTTTGTTGTTTCATAAAGAGCTGTTTCTTTGGTGCAAACAACTGGAACACAATGAATAGCCGCTTCTATAGGTGTAAAGCCGAAGCCTTCCATTAGCGAAGGAGAAACAAATAAGCTTGCATTACTATATAATTTATGCATCTCAGCCTCAGAATATTTATTATCAATTAGCTTTATTCTACCATCTATTCCTAACTCTTTTATTAAAGGGAGTACTTGTTCATCCCAATATGGTAATCTTTTTGCTTTGATTATTAAATTGTGACTAATTTCTTCTTTTATTAAAGCAAAGGCTTTTATAAGCGTAATTATATTCTTATACGGTTCAAGGGTGTTAACATTAAGAATGTAGGGTGAACTTGATGAAACTGTACGCTCCTGGAAATATTGAGTATTGGGAATGCTATTATATACTACACTTATTTCCACTCTAATGTAAGGGCATTTATGAAGAATATCATTTCTAACATAGTTAGAAATCGTAACCAACCTTTGCTGTCGGGTGAGTATATGTTTCAAAGTGGTTTTAAATAAAAGTCTCTTCAATCGACCATGCTTCAACTTAAATCCTTGAGTGTCATGAAATACTCCTATGCATGGGACTTTTGAAGTATACAACCCTGCTATATTGATAAATGGCGAAAAGAATTTGTCAATCTTGTTTTTTGCAATCAATCTATTCATTCTATATAGATTCAACATACCATGTATATGAGGAATCTTTGAAATATTAATATCGTCAAAAACAAGAAGCTGAAATGAATTTCCTGTCTCCTTTTTAATAGCATGAATGTTATTATGGGTACATAATAATATTATATTCTCAGTATAATGGCACTGAGCAAATCCACTTAGCAGCCTATAAATATATACACTTACACCTGCCATTACATCAGGATTTATATATGTCAAATCAACCAATATATTTTTCATGATTTAAATTTTCGAGTTACACTGCTAAGACTCAATTTCGAAGCTATTAATCTGTTTATATATTGACGTTCATTATGACTTAATCCTAAATAGTAAGAGCACAAGCATACGGAAATCATACAGAACAGCATAGATATACAAAAGTTTAGGATTGAGCTTTCTCTACAAATAGAATACAGGAACGGCAGTAATGATGCCATAAACAAAACTTTGATTATAGGTATGATGACCTCAGTTATATATTCAGATACCTTGATTGATATAATAGGTAAGATTAGTTTAACTCTTATAATCTGAGTGAATATTTCTACCAAACAACCGATTATGAATACAGATTCAGGCGGATAATTAGAAAACATTAGTACTAGGAAAGAAATGGGAAGGGTTAGTATCTGACAGAGGCCTTCTATTATTTTGATTTTCTTTATTTTACCGGTGGCTTGAATAGAAATAGATAATGGATTGGACAGAGCCAACATTAAACTTTGGAAGAGAATCAAACGCACAAACCATATCGTATGTTGAGGAACACTCTTCAACCATAAATCCAAAACAATTTCAGTTTCCAATACTATAGGTAAAGTCAACAACAACAATAAATAAAAAGAGAATTTGGAACTGATTATTAATAACCTACGCATATTTATCAAGTCCCCGTCAGCATAACTTTTAGTCAATTGAGGATTCAATGCCATTTGAAAATTGTAACAGAATTGCATAATAACGCCCTGCACTTGAACTGCCACTCCTCTCGCCGCATTTACTACTGTACCGTAAAAGAGATTAAGCAAAATATTAAGTCCTTGAGTCGTTCCCATAACAGCAAAATGGCCAACTAACGTCCAGATAGTAAATAGTGAAATTTCATGCAGTAAGCTTTTATCAAATAAAGGTTTTGTTTTAGCTTCTACAAACTTGATTCTCGAATATGTAAGAAATAAAAGTCTGGTTATTGTTGTAATTAATAAAAACAAAAAGGAATAGGCAATTAAACTATCATACTGAATATATGGCAGTACTATGACAATCACTAATTTCAATACGGTTTCTATAGTGGTAAATACTGCATATATGCCCAATCGCTCATGGGCAATTAAATCCGAATAGTATGGTAGGGATAGAATTCCGATAAGTGCCGAGAACATAGCATACTGATAGACCCAAAATGATGCTGCTTCACGACCTGCCGGAATATTTAATTGAGTATTTAAAAACCATAATCCGATAGTTTCCGCCAAAACAAATATAAC
The DNA here is from genome assembly GCF_000526555.1 of Bacteroides sp. 14(A). NCBI lineage: Bacteria > Pseudomonadati > Bacteroidota > Bacteroidia > Bacteroidales > Bacteroidaceae > Bacteroides > Bacteroides sp. 14(A). The sequence goes on from NZ_JAGH01000001.1 coordinate 1,177,038, forward strand.
TAAGGCTAATAGAATATGAAGAGTTTTCAGATTTCCGAAGACTTTTATTAGCTCTTCTACATTTTTCTTCCCGACATGATATGTTATGTATCTTGATGTCGCTCCTCCCAAGGCTCCCGTTAGGAAACTAAAAAGCACAACTACTCCACCAACAACATTATATAGTCCATAATCGCTTACTCCTAAAACGTCAAGAATAATTCTGCTGGTATAAAGTCCTACCATCAAATTAATCAGCATCCTCAGATATAGATACAAGGTATTTTGGGCGATACGCTTTTTTTCAGTATTTACAGGGCTTCCCACTATGATTTACAAAAAAATATTAGAGAAATATTCGAAATTAAGATTGTTAAGAGGTTTTCGAGTGACATTCAGTTTATAAAAATCCTCTCTGTATTACAAATCAACCACATGTAACTTACCGACTTAAACGACAAAAAGTGAAATGTGGGAATGTAGAGTGTCTTGTCACCAATATATAGATAAAGAGATGCAAATTCAATTATTCATGGGACCCTGTTAGAAGTGTCTTCATCATTCATAAAGCCCCATCCCATACTCAAACGGACTCTCAAAATCCCTCAATAACGGATGCTTCGTATCTTTCTCACTCAGTATCGCTTTATCAGCCGGTATTTTCCAGTCTATTCCTATGCCTTCATCCAAGATACTGATTCCACCGTCGGCTTGTGGAGCATAATAGTTGTCACATTTGTACTGAAATACAGCCACTTCACTCAATACGGCAAAACCATGGGCAAAACCTTTGGGAATGAAGAATTGCAAATGATTATCTTCTGACAATTCTACAGCCACATGCTCACCGTATGTGGGCGATCCTTTGCGAATATCTACCGCCACATCAAGCACGCGGCCTTTGACGACACGCACCAGTTTACTTTGCGCAAAAGGCGGCTTCTGAAAATGAAGCCCTCGAAGTACTCCGTATGATGACATACTCTCATTGTCCTGCACGAAATTCACCTTGTGCACCTTCTCTTCAAATTCCCGTTGGGAAAAAGACTCGAAAAAGTAGCCGCGTTCGTCTTTGAAAAGGCGTGGCTCAATGATGACCAAACCCTCTACATTTGTTTTTTGTATAAGCATTGTTTCTTATAATAGTTTTAAATACTAAAAGGTTACATTCTCTAAACTGCCTCCTTTATTTTCCTCCTCTCCCTTGCCTCATCAGCATATTATTAATCTGTTGTCTCACATTGTCCACCTTTGCCCCCGATGTCAGTCGGGAAGCGAAAGGAAGAAGAACCTCGATGAAGGTGCCTTTCACCACCGTGTCCTTGCCCACGCGGGGTTCGCTGAGCATGATGCTCACTACACCCGCCAGATCGTGGGCGGTGGCGCATTCGCCCAGAAGTCGGGTGTACTCATGCACTTTTTTCACGTCGGGCACGTAGGTGAAGAGAAGGCACTCGGCATCGTTCAGACTTTCAATGCCCTCGGTTTCTTCGGGACGGATGGCGACCTCGGCAAACTGATCGCCGTAAAAATTCTGAACGGCGGTAGCGCCTGCCGGGGCTATCATGTTCGTACCGCCGAATATCTTTATCTCTATTTCCGGTTTGTCGTTCATATTTATATTTTCTCTCTCCATTCTATTTAATTATTTTAATGATAAATCAATAAGCACTCAATGATTATAAATGCTTAGTAAATGGCTTTTAATGCAGTGTATAGGATGAATTATATCCTGTATCTTTGTTGATATAAATCTGTTAAATATAAAATATAGTTTTAATTAAATCAGAATCAATTTCATGAAAGAATCTATCATGTCTTTTTTCAACGCTCCCATCACCAACAAAGTGCCTTCCGGAGTGTGTAGCGTAGTGGGGCTTCATGCCTATATCTCCTCTGATTCCCATCTGAAGGAGCTGACACAAAGAGTAAGGGCCGATACGGAAAACGATAAAGCATTCCGTGGAAAAAAACAGACTTTGCTGCCCTACGTCACGCCTGCCGGAATCTTTTCGTACTGTCGGGAGCAGTGCATCATGCTGCCGTCCGGAGACTTTGTGATAGACATCGATCATCTAGCCTCTGTCGAAGAGGCCATGATGTGGCGCGACCGACTTTTTGCCGACGAAGTGCTACAACCCGACCTTGCCTTCGTAAGCCCCGGTGCCAAAGGAGTGAAACTCTTTGTACCCTACCGGCTGAATCTCACAGATACGCTGGAACACTCGTTCGACAATGCTCTACACACTGCCTGGGACTATCTGGAATGGCGTCATGGACTAAAGGCCGATACCGCCAATGCCGATATGTCGAGAGCCTGCTTCCTGGCATACGATGAAGAAGCGAAGTGCAAAATTTAGGGCGAGTTGCGAATTACAAATTACGAATTACAAATTACAAATCCTATCATCGTGAACGAACTTGACATTATCGAACAGTTGACTATTGCCGCAGAACAGGCCGGAGCCAACCTTGCACCTACGTATCAGGAATACATGCCGCTGGCCTTCGCCATTGCCAACAGTTGCGGCGAGGCGGGACGCAGTTTTTTTCACCGGCTTTGCAGTCTGTCTGCGAAGTATCGGCAGGCCGACGCTGACAAACTTTACGACCACACCTTGCAGAATGGGCGAGGGGGCAATTCCTTAGGAACGGTGTTCCACCTGGCCCAGTTGGCAGGCGTGCGTTTCGACAAGAAACTTGCAAACTTGCAAAACTTGCAGCCCCTCCTCACACCCACCCACACGTACGTGCGAGAAAACGATGTGGAAACCTCCGTCTCGCTGCCCTGTTTCCCGGAATACCGATGGCCGCTCTTCCTGCAACAAGTGGTGGACTGCGGCGAATCGCCCGCCCAAAGGGACATCCTGCTGCTGGGAGCACTGACTGTATTCGGAGCCACCCTCAACCGGCTGTTGAGCTTTGTCTATGGCCGCAAGATCAAATTTCCGTGCCTGCAAACCTTTGTCATCGCTCCGCCCGCTTCCGGCAAAGGAGCGCTGACCTGGGTGCGCCGGCTGGCTGAACCCCTGCACGACGCGCTGATGGAATCGTACAGCGAAAAGATGAAAGCCTATCGCCTTGAGAAGGTGCAATGGGACATGCTGGGCAAGGAGAAGGCAAGCAAGCCCGAACCCGAACAGCCTTGCATGAAAATGTTCCTTATTGCGGGTGACAACTCCGGAGCCGGCATGCTGGAGAACCTGATGGATGCCAACGGTGCCGGACTGATATGCGAAACCGAAGCGGACACCGTGAGCACTGCCATCGGTACCGACTACGGACACTGGAGCGATACCCTGAGAAAGAGTTTCGACCACGAACGCCTGGCTTACAACCGCCGCACCAACCACGAATACCGGGAGTGTAAAATATCCTATCTTAGCGTATTGCTTAGCGGTACGCCTGCCCAAGTGAAGCCGCTCATTCCCTCGGCGGAGAACGGCCTGTTCTCGCGCCAGTTGTTTTACTGCATGCCTCCCATTCGTGAATGGGTGGATCAGTTCTGCGAATCCGGTATCGACTACGACCGTATGTTCACCCTTTGGGGAGAACGTTGGAAATGCCTGCTCGATGCCTTGGCGGCTGTCGTAAGCGGCATCAACCTGAAACTGACCGAAGAGCAGAAAGAGGAATTCAACGTTCACTTTTCACGCATATTCGGTCGTGCGGGTGCGGCTCATGGCGATCCTATGAAAAGTGCGGTGGCACGTATCGCCATCAACATCTGCCGTATCATTGGCATCGTGGCATTGATGCGCTCGCTCGAAGCCTTGTTAATGGCAACGGACGGTATCGACCGTACTGCTGCGGAAAAGCCGGTGGACGACCTTGTAAAAGCGCTGAAGTCATGCCCGGGCTTGTTGCCTTCACCTCACATTCCGCATGAGAACGTGCAGGATGGCGTGGTACCTCAGTTCGATCTCACCGTCAACAGCAATGACTTTCATGCCGTGTTGTCACTCACGGAACCTCTGTACCTGCATTCGTGTCATATCCTGTCGTTCCTTCCGGCGGGCGACTCCATGCAACAGAAAACGTCGCAGGAGGCATTCCTGGATTTGTTGCCTCTCAACTTCACCCGTAGCCAGGCCCTTCAAGCGGGTGAACAGTATGGAATACCTGCCAACACGCTCGACTCGCTGTTGAAGCGAATGCTGAACAAAGGGCAGCTGGTGAAAAGCGGGCGCGGAGAATACAGGTTCAAATGAAACGTCGTTCGGAAAAAGGATCCCATCCGCTTCATGCACGTGTATGTACGTGTGTGGGTGTGAGGGGGCTGCAAGAAATGCAAGTTTGCAAGATTCCGCTTTTTTTTCTCCAACTGGGAAAAAAAAATTCTCCAGTTAGGAAGAAAAAACTCCCATATCCGGAACGCCTTTAATTCTTTAATTTTTAATTTCTCCCACCATGTCCTTCCATCCCATCTCCATGAAGAAGAGCGAACTGGCTCTACTTTACTTTCCGGATTCAACATCCGCTGTGGCCACCAACCGCCTGATGCGCTGGATTTATGATTGTCCTCCGCTGATGATGGAACTGGAAACCGTCGGTTATCATCGTTCGCAGAAGTTGCTCACATCCCGGCAAGTGTCGCTGATTGTCCGCCATTTGGGCGACCCGTAAGGCGAAACCCATCGGAACCCATCGAAACCCATAAGTCGGTTTCCGGTCCGTCCTATCTTTGCCACAGATTATTAACCGAATCAGTTGACGGGATTTATTCTTTCTGATGTAGAAAAGAACAAAAGTGATTAGTGTTTAGTGATAAGTGATTAGTGCCATTCGGTATATTATTTCTTAGACGCGGATGACACGGATAACGCGGATTTAAAAGGCTGCGCTATAAAAGTGGATAAAAAAAAGATCCGCGTCATCCGCGTCATCCGTGTCTAAAAGATTATTTATCATTTAACTCATAACCCTACAGAACGGAATAAAATAAATTTCGCCAACTGATTAACTAAATTATTAAACTTATGGGAATCAAAGTAAAAGCCCGTCAGACCAAACTGTCGGTAGGTCCCTCGAAAGGGGAATATCGTTTCATCATGCAGGCAGAAATCTACAGCACGCTGAAGCAGGAAAAAGTCATATCCGAAGCCTCCATCCGCTCGGGAATCCCGAAGGGAAGCCTTCAGGCTGCCTGGGAAGCCATTGGTGAGGTTGTCAAGGCATGGACCACCGAGGGACATTCCGTTGCCCTGCCCGGAGTGGGTACCATGCGCTTCGGCCTGCAAGCCGCGGCTGTCTCCAAAGTGGAAGATGTAGGTACGGGACTCATCACCACCCGCAAGGTCATTTTCACTCCCAGTACCACCATCAAGCAGGAACTGAAGGATACCTCCATCAACATCACTTGTTACGACAAGGACGGAAAAGTCATCAAACAGGTGACTTCGTCCGACCCGGGCAATGTGGATGATGAAGGCGGAACCGACAATCCCGGCGGAGGCGGACTGGACGAAAATCCTTTGGGATAGAATTATTCAAAATTAATAATTAATAATTAACAATTAAAGGCTGCGCGGTGCGTGGGCGAAGCGTATGAGGTTTCGCAAGCGCACATTGCGCAGCTTATAGATTATAGATCATAAATTATAAATAATAAATCTCATGACCGACTCTGCAAAAAAGAATAAAATCACCTGGGTGTCCCTGCTCAATGCCATTATCCAGGCAGCCATTGCGGCTCTTACGGCACTGGGAATAACCAGTTGTTCAACCGCCATCGAATGTCTGTTGCCATGATACAGGAAACATTTCCCATGATTGTGGGCGAGGAGGAAGTGCTTAATGAGCGCGAACTCCTCGTCCGGGTGGAAAGCGGATTGATGATGGACTCCACCGACTCCGTACGCTATATCATTCTGCACTGTTCCGCCACACGCTGTAACAGCGACTACACCGTAGAACAACTTTTGCGCGACCATCGTGCCCGTGGCTTCCGTACTATCGGTTATCACTTTTACGTCCGTCGCGATGGCACCGTCAGTCAGCATCGCCGACTGCTCGAAGTGGGTGCCCACTGCCGTCCTTTCAACCGGTGCTCCATCGGTGTATGCTATGAAGGCGGACTGGACTCGGAAGGACATCCCGCTGACACGCTTACCCCGGAGCAGTTCGAAAACTTGGAACAACTTCTGACAAAGTTGCTGAAACTCTTCCCGAAGGCGCAACTCAGAGGCCATCGCGACATGCCGGGAAGTGTGCCCAAAGCATGTCCCTGTCTCGACTGCCAATCCGTGTTCCGAGCCATTCTTTGAAATGTTTTGAAGAATGCATATCGGTTCCTGTCAGGTCGTACATCCCTGCTTTCAACAGGGATACGGCCTTTTTTTGTATATATGTGCCGTATGCTCCCGTCAGTGACGGAAGGTTCAACTGGAAAGCAACCTGTTCTTGCTTCAACATACAGTAGTAGGACGTGCCCATATATAGATAACGTTCGGGGTGTGCCAGTAAAGGCCGGTAGCCCTTCGTCTGAATGCGTTTCAGGACGGGCAGCAGGTTCATGGGCGGAGTGAAACCGGTGGTTTCAACCAGCAGATACCGGTAACCGCCTTCGTAGATCGGAAGCAGATCGTCGGCCTCCAGACGCTCCGCGAAGAGGTTGTCCATCATGTATTCAGCGGCCAGATTCAGTTCCACCGTACCGCAATAGGCATCTTCCGGCTTCCGGAATTTCTCTTTCAATTCTTGAAATCGTTCTCTCAGCCCGGCGTTGGTATTGGGTATATCCTCCATGATATGGGGAGTAAACCACACTTTGCGGACTCCTTGGTGTTTCATCTCCGCAAGAATCTGAAGTGACTCGTTCATTGTCTTCACGCCATCGTCTACCCCGGGCAATATGTGGGAGTGGTAGTCGGTCATTTCGCAAAGGATGCCGCTTGCCGCGACGGGCTGGGATTTAGAAAATGGCCACATGAGTTTTATTTATCTTTACTGCCATAATAGGAAGCATAACCGTAATGGTATCCGTAGCGATAGCCGTAACGTCCTCCGGTACTTTCCGTTCCGTTCAGTATCATGGAGAGGTTTTTAAATCGTTTTCCGGTATACATATTTTCCAGTTCGGAAAGCATGGACCGGTCCAGCAAGCCGGAGCGGACTACGAAAATGGTGCGGTCCGCCCATTTTTCAATAATTTGTGCGTCGGCTACGATGTCAACAGGAGGACAGTCTATGAAGATATAATCATATTCCGGTCTTAATGCCTCTATCAGCATAGACAACTTGCTGTCTTCCAGTAGTTCCGTTGGATTGGGAGGTACTGTTCCGATGGGCAGGATGTGCAGGTTCGTGTATCCCTTGTAGGACACTATGATTTCCTTCCAGTCTTCAATCTGATTGTTCAGGTAGTCGCTTAATCCCTTGTTCGGAGAATCGACATAAGAAGAGACGGTTCTGTGCCGGAAGTCTCCGTCAATGACCAGGATTTTCTTCTTTTTGATGGCGAAGCTTATGGCAATGTTTATGGCTAGGAAACTTTTTCCACTGCCGGGATTGAATGAGGTTAATACGAAAACATGTTGGTTGTTGTCCTTGCTTGCCATGAAATCCATGTTGGAACGTAACACACGGAATGCCTCGTTGATGATGTTGCGGTTGCCCTCATTCACCACTATGGTTTTCATGTCCTGCCGCTTCCGGTGCTTGAATTCCCACCATTTTTTCTTTGTGCCGGAGTATTGGGGAATCTCGCCTATGAATGGGATGCTCAGATTTTCCAAGTCCTTCCGACCTCGCACTTTGGTATTCATGTTCTCCTTCATGAAGATGCCTACTGCCGGAACCAGTAATCCTACGGCAAATGCCACCAACAGGATATTCATCTTGCGGGGAGCGGTAGGAAACATACTGCCGCGCGGAGCGGTAATCAGGCGGGTGTTGTAGGCGGTAAATGCTTGTGAGAGTTCGTTTTCTTCACGCTTTTGTAGCAGATAGAGATAAAGTTCTTCCTTTACTTTCTGCTGGCGTTCCACCGACAGCAAATACTTTGCCTGGTTCGGGTTGGATGCCAGCCGGTTGGTAGTAGCCTCTTCCTGACGGCGGAGACTACGTATTTGGGTATTCAGTGAAACGATCAGATTATCGACCGACTGGATAATGGTTCGCTGCATACTCTGTAGGGAACTGGCCATGTTCTTTACTAACGGATTTTTTTCGCTACTGTTGGCTATCAGTCGGTTGCGATCCAGCACCAGATTGTTATATTCACTGATTTGCGTTTCTATATTGGCGCTGACAATACCTGAATTGGCGGGCAACGTTTGGTCCAACTGTTTTGTATTCAGTTCTCTGCGGATATATTGGGCGGTGGAGAGCTGGTTGTTCAGCGTCGACAGTTCTTTGTTGTTTTCAGCGGACTGCGCCATGTAGAGACTGGATGCCGCCTGTACGTCGGGTAGCAAGTGCTCGCTTTTGTAGCTGGAGATATTTTCGTCGACATGCCCCAATTCGCTCTCTATCACGCCCAGGCGGTCGCTAATGAACTGCGAAGTGCTGACGGCAATCTGGTTTTTGTCCCGAATCCAGTTCTCATTATAGACTTCGATCAGGGTATTCAGGATGTCTTCCGCTTTCCGGATGGAAGTGTCATTGATGCTGAGGTTGATGATAGTGGCATCTTCGTTACCCAGTTCAGCGACCAGTGCATTTGAATAGGTATCGACGGCAGCGCGCACGCTTCCCGAGACGTACCGGATAGATGTGCCTATAAAAACGTCGGTAAACTCTTGTGTAGGGGATACGATCATGATCCCGGCAGAGGTCTGTATGGAGTCGCCCATTTGGGCGGAGAGTGTTTCGCCTATGTCTTCTCCCGATATTTCAAGTTCGGAGATGGCAAACGTCTCTTTTGAAGAGAACTTGATGGTGAAACTTAATGGCACTTCTATTTTGTCGCAGAATGTAATGGTGACAGGAGATACTTTGTACAAATCTACGTTCTTTAATCCTTTGCGGATGGTAAAGGTTTCGTTCAATCCCAGCCGGTTGACTACCTCTGTCATCAGTGTGGGCGACTTTAATGTCAGCAACTCGTTGTTGATGTTGGTATTGGACTTGAAGATACCCAAATCGGAAAAGTCGTTCATAGCGTTGGTAGAAGAGCTGCTTTTCGAGTTGTCCTTGACGAGAATGGCAGCGGTACGGGTGTAAATAGGGGGAGTACTCAGCAGGTACAACACCGCTATAGTCAGGGTAATGAACAGGGAGATGGCGAACCAGTACCATTTGGGAACGAACATGCTCCACAGATCCTGTATCCGTATAAAGTCATCGGCGGGTTTGCCGACAGGCGTTTTCTTTTCAACCATAATAATAAGTAATTATTTAAACAGCAATACACCCAGGGAGGTGAGGAATGATCCGATGCTAATCCATAATCCTACGCTTTTCACGCTGTTTTCATTCAGTGTGGATTGTCCGGCACGTACCTTGTTGGGCTGCACATATACCACGTCGTTCTGCTTCAGGTAATAAACGGGAGATTTGAATAGATCGCAGGAGCGGAGATCCACCCAGTGCGTCACCCGTTCTCCTTTTTCTTCACGGATCACGAAGATGGCATCCCGCTTACCGTAGATGGTAAGGTCACCGGCCATGCTGATAGCTTCCAGCAAGGTTATATAGTCTTTTGAGATACTGTATTTTCCGGGAGTCTTCACTTCACCCAGGACGGAAAAGCTGAGGTTCATAAACTCCACGGTGACCACCGGGTCGTTCACCAGGTTTTCCTCCTTCAGTCTTTGTTTTACCAATGCGGCAATCTGGCTTCGGGTCATGCCCGCCACAGTGAGGTTTCCCAATACGGGAAAGTCGATGGCACCTTTGTCATCAAGCGTATATCCGGAAATTTCTCCGTTGTTGTTGCTGTTGTTCAGTCCCGTGGAACCTACCCTCTGCTGCACGCGTGTCAGGTTGAACAAAGCCGCCAGTTCGGGGTCCTTGCTCGACACTACGATGGATATCTGATCCTTGGGTTGAACGGTGATGTCCTGGGGTGGGGCCACCGCTTCGGGGCTGTTTACCTCCACGTCCTGAAAATAGATTATCTCTTTCGATGTGTTGCACGATGAGAGCAACGCCAACGAAAATAGCAAGTATAAAAGATGATTTTTCATGTTTTAATTTTAATATAAAATAGAAATATGAAGTATAAGGTATGAAGTCTTAATTTCTTGGGTGTTTTTTTGTAATTTTTGCTGTGATGTAGAAGTGCATCGCTGTCCATACCGCTACGTCCAGCAGGAACAGTACGGTGACGGACAGGTAAGAGGCTAAGAGTGTATTGACAATAATAAAAAGCCAGGCGATACTCAGGATGAAGCAGAGTGCCTGATGTTGAGACATACCCAAGGCGATGAATTTATGGTGGATATGATTTTTGTCGGGGAGAAACGGAGGTTGATGGTTGCGCAGGCGGTGAAGCACTACCCGAACCACGTCCAGCATTGGCACCAGCAGGAAAGAGAAAGCCGTCACGATAGCACCGGGAAAGAGTTCTTCCTTGACGGGATCGGACATACTGAGATGAATGGCCATTACAGCCAGCAACAGACCGATAGTCAATGAGCCGGTATCTCCCATGAACACTTTCCGTCCGCGGCGGGTCTGTCCGAACATATTATAATAGAAGAATGGTATCAGTGCCCCCAAAGCTGCAAAGGAGATAAAGGCATACAACCACCAGTGTAGACAGACGAACATGCAACCGAAAGCGAAGAATGCTATCATGCTCAATCCGGAAGCCAGGCCATCGATACCGTCTATAAGATTAATTGCATTCATGATATAGACAATGATAAAGACTGTGAATGGTATGCCCACATAATAGGGTAATTCGTAGATGCCAAACAGTCCGTAGAGATTGTCGAAACAAAAGCCGGAGGCTACCAATAGAAGGCCACAAAGTGTCTGGATGATAAATTTGGCACGGTAGCGCATACCTATCAGGTCGTCTCTCATTCCCATCAGATAGAGCATGAAGAGGCAGCTGAATAGGGTGAGCAGACAAGTGGATTGTTCCCAACTGAGTAAATTGCTGTCTGTACAGAGATTATGGCAGGCAATGACGAGCGAAATGGGCATAATGATACACGGAAAAAAAGCGATTCCCCCCAGACGGGGAATGTGCGTCGTATGCAACTTTCGGTCGTCCAACGGATCGAAAAGTCGCCGCCTGAAAGCTATCAGCGATATCTTGGGAATAATCATTGCACTGAGCAGGCAGCTGACGGCGAATGCCGCCAAAGTTTCAAAATAGCAGGTTGTCATTTCTGAAGGATTTGATTAGGTGAGAGCTTGTTTAAATGTATTGATTTATATCTTCCTGAGAAAGCATTGGGGAATATAGGCAGTTGCCACCGCACACACACCTTGTATTGCCACTATCAGGCGACGATTTCCTTTGATGCGGTGTATACAGCCTTCTGCTCCCTTGAATGGACCGTCCGTAACAAGCACCCGTTCACCGGTGCTGTACTCCATGGGGACGTCGCCGAAATAGTCCAGCCCTTTCTCGCCGGAGGAAGTGACAAGCATGAAAATTTTCATTTCCCGTTCAGGAATAGCTATTGGCAGTTTTTGCCAATTGACAAGACGGGTATATAGGAGGACTCGGTCTGTCAGTTTCTGCTGTAACGCCAGTGCTTGTTTCTCTGTGGAATAGAAGAACAGCAGGGAGGAAATGATCGGTTTTCGCACGTACTTTTTCACTCCGCCACGTTCCACAAGAATTCTTTCACAAGGAATATAGGTCTCGATTTTGTCTCTATTCAGCGAGTCTTCTATCTCAAATACCTTATTGTAAAAGACTTTGAATGCATACCAATGCATAATTGAAGATACCTCTTCCATATTTGTCGTATCTCACCTAAAAGATATTCCTTCCATTCCTGCGTATCGGAGTATTTCTGATCTTTAAAGCAACTCTGATGCGCAGCAAGCAAGGTTAATCCAATTCTTCGTTTTGTCTGTCGATTTTTGGAACTCGGAACTTCTCCTGACCCAGGAGAAGGTATCCGTAACCCTGTAATTGTACCGTTTCTAAGTAAGAAACGGCACGACGTTTTAATGCGTTGAATTCCTGTAGGATAAAAAATATCTTTTTATCCTATTTTTTTAGGTTTTGTAGATTCGGTACGATGTATGGATAATTTTTTTAGAATATATCTATCGAGTTCTATATTAGCATCTGTTTTAAATATCTATTCATTTCTTTTTTGTATAAGTAGTTGCTTATTGTATTAAAAATCAATATTTTATACTTGTTTTGAGAGTAAAATATAAACAAATATTTATAGCATTATGTTGTTTTATTCTTTTATTTGTTATATCTTTGCGCCGTAATTTTAAGGTTTCTTACTTAGAAACGTTACGACATAATGCCTCTAAAATTTCTTCATTGGCCTTGTCTATCAGTGAATTTTCTACAGAATCCAAGTATATGAGTGTAGTCTTCTCGGAAGTGTGTCCCATACCTGCACTTATGACGGACAACGGGACGTTGTGTTTGCGTGCAACCGTCGCCCAGCTATGCCTTGCGGTATAGGAGGAGAGATGTAGATTTTCTCCTGTCAACTTCCCCAGTTTCTTCAATTTCCGGTTATGATAACCCAGCGCCGTCTGATATTGTCGGAAAGCCTCTTCCGGATCATTAGATGTAATAATTGGAAAAAGGTAGGGACTGTTGTGGACAAATGGCTCGTAGCGCTCGATAATCTCTTCAATAAGAGGCTCTATGCGAACAGTGAGGCGCTGTCCCGTCTTATGGCGGACATAACTAAGTATTCCTCCGCTTACATCCTCCTTTTTCAGATAGGCAATGTCTACAAAAGCCATTCCACGGGTGCAATAACTGAAAATAAACATGTCGCGAGAAAAGGCAAGCGGAGCAGAATGTGTCAGGTCTAGTTTTTGTAAACGAACCATGATATCTTCGGGTACGGCACGTTTGCGGGTACGCTCTACACCGGTATAAACATTTCGAAAAGGAAATGTTTGTTCCATTTGATTCCGGTTTATCACTTTATTATATGCAGAGCGCAAAGTCCGCATATAAAAAGAACTGCTGTTTTTGCTCACTTTTCGTATCCGGAGCCATTGTTCATATTCCATGACAAGTCTTTCGTCTACCTGCTTGAGTGGTCTGTCTAAGCCTCCCAGGAAGTCGGAGAAGCTGTTCAATGCCCGTTGGAGATTGCGGGCATTTCCCCACCGGCCATCGTTTTTAAGCTCATCGATCAGGGTTGCCAAACAAGACAGCACTGTGTCTCCGTTTTCATTCAAAGTACGAAAGCGGTCAATGACATCCGCTAAAGTGTAGTCTCTTCCTTCTCCGTCCCATTCGCATAGAATCCGACGGATGCACAGCAAGTCTTTCTCTATTTGCTGTTGGTAGCGGGCCGACAACCCATTGTTGTCCGCTTCAGCTATGAATGTTTCTTTTTCTGCATCCCACCAATGGGGAAGTACGCGCATTCGGGTGGTTATCTGCCTGTTGCTTTGCTTGTGGCATAGCTGGTAATAGATTGTACCGGCTTTTCCCTCCACCGATGATTTTCTGAATTTTACTTTTACAGTCGCCATAGTTTTATTATCAATTTATAGAAATATATATTATGTACGACAAAAAATAAGGCAATCTGTTTTATTTGTTTCCTGCTGGTATCCATTTGTTAAAACCGGAAAAATCAGAATATTCCTCTTTTCCGGATAGGAGGGAAGGAAAAAACAAAAAGGAGGAACTATTGCTCCTCCTTTTTCCCAATATTAATTAGGTATTTTTAATGATGCTGTTCATGCGGGTGCTGTATTCATGTACAATGTAAAATCCAAATGATATTAAAATTAATACCATAAAGGTTGTGTGTGATATTAATTTTCGTATCTTTGCATCATATGAAAAAGGAAAGAATATGAAATAACAAGGAAAGGAGGGCATCCTATTTGGTTCAGCCCCAAGACTGGGAAAAGATTTCAAACCAGCCACCACGGTTCAGAAGAAGTTAAACCCGGTACTTTAAGAAGCATTCTAAGGGATGCAGGGATTAAATAATTCTCCATCTCTTGAAGATAATTAGAAAAAAAACGAAACCATTAATAAAGTGCAAAAGATGAGTAGTAAGAAAATCAATGTTGTTATTGAGCGAGGAATTGACGGCAGTTTCTCCGCTTATATTGCAGATGATAACTGTGAATTTGGTTGCATCGGCGAAGGGAAAAGCGTTGAAGAAACCAAAGCTGATTTTATGAAAGCCGTTGGCGAAATGCAAGAAGTGTATGCTGAAGAAGGATCTAAATTTCCTGATGTGGAGTTTGATTTCATTTACGACATGGCATCTTTTCTTAATTACTATGCCTACGCCTTCTCTTTAGCAGGTTTGGCTAGAATAACAGGTGTCAATCAAGGTCAGTTAAGCCACTATGTTACAGGACGCAGAAGACCTTCTAAATCCACTGTCGAGAAAATAGAGCAATCATTGCATGATTTTGCAAATGAGATTGGTCAAGTTAAGTTTGCGTGAGAAAAGATAAGGGATGGCGAACCCTTCAGCAAGGTTCGCCATCTTTTTTAACTGTTTTGAATGTGCTATGTGAATATAGAGATTATTTGCTCCATCCCGGATTCTGTGTCAGGTTACCATCCGCTTCATCCAAATCCATCTGGCTGATAGGCATGTATCTGTACTTTTCCGTCCATCCCTTCTCACCCAAAATTTCGGCTCCCTTATCAAAGCGCATCAAGTCTATCCAGCGATGCAGTTCGTATGCAAATTCTAACCCCCTTTCATTGAAGATCACATCCAGTGCTTCCTGTTTATTCATCTTTGTCAGGTCAGGGGTGTGGTTGTCATCCCCAAAGGCACGCTTTCTGATGCGTGAGTACCAGCCTTGTCCTTCGGCACTTGCAGTTCCATTAGCGCGGATGTCGAGTTCCGTACCCAATAGGAGTACGTCGGCAAAACGTAGGAAACGGAAGTTATTGTTATAATTCAGATAAGAAGTGGCGGAAGTATATCCTTTACGCGCGTGATACTTATAGTTACCGAATCCGTCAAAAGACATCTGGTTGTCGTCTACATGAAAATCTACCTCATAACCCAGGTCCCTGACTTTCTGTGCTTCCACCGCATAGTCGATGAAAGTACCTTCGCGACGGGTGTCACCTTCTTCGTACCAGTCGTACACGTTACGCTTTACGGTTGCTTGTCCCCAGCCGTCGCCTAAACCGCCCTCTTCGGCGCTACGCGGGTCGACAATGCCGCGACCGCTACACCACGTCGGCAAGTTGTTACAAACACCATTGATGTAGCCGCCCCAGTCATTGGAGTTTGCTTTCTCGGTATATACAAATTCCATGATGGATTCCTGGCAGAATTCGCCTTCCTGCAACCAGATCCGGGTAAAGTCGGGCAGCAAGTCGTAGCGCTTGCTATTGATAATCTGGCGCATATCATTTAGAGCTTCGGCATAGCGTGATTCGTCACGTGCAAAGAGGATCATCTTGGCTTTCATAGCGATAGCCGCATCGTTGATGTAACGTCCACATTCTTCATCGGGTACTGTTACCGGTAAGTTACCGATGATGGTATTGTCCAGATCGTTCATGATGAACTTATAGCAGTCTTCGCGCGATGCTTTGGGTACGGAATACATTTCGTCCGGCAAAATGATGCGGTCGATCAGTACGAACTGTTCATAACCGATAAACATATAATAGTAGAATACCATGCGTGCGAACGTGATTTCAGCCCTGAGGCGTGTACGTGCGGCATCTGTCATGGTGGCTCCGTCCAGTTTGCTTAACAGAAGGTTGGCGCGGGCGATACCTTCGTACATTCCCAGGTTCCATTCACCACCCCACCAGTTGGGACAGTTGTTGGAGTCGAACTGAAAAAGATCGAGGCCATAGCCACCTTCACCCGGTCCGCCACCTGTATCGCCTTCGTCCGACATATAGATAAAGGTGGAATAGATATTGTCTACACTATGTTGCAGAGTATTCATGAGGCCGTACAGGCCCATCTTAACATCGTCTTCTGTCTTGTAGAAGTCTCCGTCGTTCAGTTGCGTCTTGGGATATAATTCCAGAAAATCGCCGCAAGAGGTGAGCGACATTGCAAAAAGCAATATATATAAAAGATTCTTTTTCATATCATTGATATATTAAGATATTAGAAACTAACACTCGCACCTAAAGTGAATACGCGTGCCTGAGGATAGGAACCTGAATCCAGACCGCTACGTGAACCCACTTCCGGATCGTAGCCGCGATATTTGCTGAACGTCAGCAGGTTATCACACTGGATATAAATACGTAGGTTACTGATAAGAGCTTTCTTGGTCAGCAGGCTGGGAAAGGTATATCCCAGTTGCAATACTTTCAGGCGCAGATAATCCCCGTCTTCAACGTAGAGGTTGCTGACGCGTGAAGTGTTCTGGTTGGCACCATCATCTTCTACAACACGCGGCCACCAGTTTGAAGTGCCCTCACCGTGCCAGCGGTCCAGCCATTTGCGGTGCCAGTTGGCGTATGGGACATTGGCGCGGCGGTCGTAATTGAATATCTGATTGCCGGCTACACCCTGGAAGAAAACAGAAAAGTCAATGTTCTTCCAGTCTATGTTCAGTGAGAAACCGTAAACCCAGTCGGGGTTTGGATTACCGATCATGGTAAGGTCTTTGTCGTCCAGCAAGTCATCGTTGCATAAGTTCTTGAAACGGATGTCACCCGGCTTTGCATTGGGCTGAAGTGGCTTGCCGCTGGGGCCTACATGAGCGTTGACTTCATCCCAGTTCTGGAAGATGCCGTCGTGTACATATCCGCGGAAGTATCCATAAGGCATTCCCGATTCCACGATGGCTACGTTCGGATTGGCCATACCGGCACCCAGGGTAGCGATAGATGAGAAGCCGGGACCACGGTCGGTTACTTCGTTCTTTACGTAGGAGGCATTTCCGTTTACTGAGAAGTTCACGCCACCGGCTTTGAAGCGGTAAGTGGCATCCATTTCAACACCTTTGTTGCTCATAGTACCGGAGTTGGCATTCATACCCCAATAACCCAGATATTTGGGAGTTTGCAACCAGAGGATCATATCCTTGGTTCGTTTGTCGAAGTAGTCTACAGAGAAGGATAAACTGTTGTTCAGTAAGCGCAGGTCGATACCCAGGTCCGTCTGTTCCGAAGTTTCCCATTGGATGGAAGGGTTGGCATATCCGGCGGATACGATACCTACATATATCTGATCCTTACTGCCTTTACCCAGAGCCAGGTTATTGCTACCCATATTCAGGAGGCTGGTGTATTGGAAAGCGCCGATGGACTCGTTACCATTCCGCCCCCAACTGGCACGCAACTTAATGAGGTTCAACCATCCGGGACGGTTTTTCATAAATTTCTCTTCCGTCATGTTCCATCCGGCAGATATGGAAGGGAAGCTGGCATATTTGTTATTAGGACCGAAGTTGGAAGAACCGTCACGGCGGAACACCAAGCTTAACATATACTTTTCGGCATAGTTGTATGTGGCGCGGGCAAAGAAGGAAGAAAGGTGGTGCTGGTTGATGTAATCATCTGTTCTTTCCAGCGAGCGTTCGGCGGCGGCACTGTTGAGATAAGCATATTCCATGCCCAAACGCAACAGGTTGTAGTCTTCACCGGTCAGACCGGTGCTCTCTTCGCTCAATGCGGACTGCCCTACCAATACGGAGAATGCATGTTTGCCGATTGTCTTTTCATAACTCAACACATTTTCTACCTGCCATTTATAGCTTTCATTCTTTTTATGGAACACGCTGGACGTTTCGTTACGGTTGTTGGTCGTAATGTAATATTCCGGAGTGTAGCCTCTGGAACCCCAGAATGCCCAAGCAAGCCCTACATTGGTACGGAATTTAAGTCCCGGCAGCAGGGTTGCTTCTAAATTCAGGTTGGCGTTGAAATTGTTGGCTGTGTTAAGTGTATTATTGCTGACGTCGCGTACTGCCAGCGGGTTACCCATTTCACGCATGTAGTTAATAATGTTGTAGGCACGGCCATCTGCGTCTTTCACATAGCCGGCGTACAGTTGGTCGTAGATTTTCAGTTGTTCCGGATCGGTCTGGTAAATAGGCTCATTAGGGGGAGTCAGTGCCATGGATGTAAGTACACCGGATACGTCGCTGTTGTTTCCGATACCCATAGATTCCGTGTGCGAATAACTGATGTTTGAACCGAAGGTCACTTTGGGAAGCCAGAAGCGGTTTTTATCTTCCATTACCGTGTAGGTATTGTTGAAGCGGGCATTATACCTCTTGTAGTAAGAGTTCTCACTGGCAACCACGCCGTTCTGGTTCAGATAACCAAAGGAAGCATAGTAGATGCCTCTGTCCGTACCACCCGAAAGGGATACTTTATGGTTGTATACCAGCGCATGGTTGTTCAGCAGCTCATCCTGCCAATCGGTTTCCGTGGTGGGATAGGTGGAAGGGTTGTTGATGTCGAAGTTTGGGAACTTCAGCTCCTTCCCTTCGTTCTTGTTCATTTCATTCACCATCATCTGATATTGGGCCGCATTCATATAATCCAGTTTTTTTGTAGAACTTTGCCAGCCGTAAGAGACTTCATAAGTTAGTACGGGTTTCTGAACCGATCCTTTCTTGGTAGTGACAAGTACTACACCGTTGGCGCCACGTGTACCATAGATGGCAGCGGAGGCAGCATCCTTCAATACTTCCACGGATTCGATGTCCGAAGGGTTAATATTATTGATGTCATCCACCGGCATACCGTCCACTAAATAGAGTGGATTGGAGTTGTTGATGGTACCGACACCGCGGATGCGTACAGTAGAACCGGCTCCTGGTGCTCCGGACTCGCTCATGATCTGTACGCCTGAAACTTTCCCTTTCAGGGCGTTCTGGAAATTGGTGGGGCTGCCTTTTGCCAGTTCGTCGCCGGATACTTGGCTGATGGCGGCTGTTACCACACTCTTTTTCTGTACACCGTAGCCGATGACTACCACTTCCTCCAGGGCTTTGGAGTCTTCTGTCAAGGTGATGTCATAAGTGTTTTTTCCACTGATCACTTTTACTTCCTGGTTTGCAAAGCCGATGTATGTAAATACCAGTTCTGAGTTACCGGGCACCGTCAGCGTATAGCTTCCGTTGATGTCGGTGATCGTACCGTTGGAGGTACCTTTTTCAACTACGTTTACACCAATCAGGGGCAAACCATCTGTGGCAGACTTTACAGTTCCGTGGACTCTCGTTTCTGTTTGAGCTGTAGCAGTCAGGCAGTTAGATGCTAACACAAGCATGATGACTGCTGTTCGAACAAGCCATAAGAAGGGCTTGAACGAAAGAACTTCATGTTTTTCATTCATACAAAAGATACTAATAAGATTAATAAATTGGTTTTTGTTTTAAGGGTCTATTTTTTGAAAGGATCTCCTTGCTTGTCCGTACTTACCACCCAGCGGAAGGCATTGACAAACAAAAGATTTTGTGTGGCGTCAATGAATTCTTCATCGCCATGCCCCATATTCAGATATATCATTCTGTATTTGGTATTGGTCCATACGATGGGGAAATCACCGAAGTTTACTACATCTTTGATGCCCAGGGGATAGTTCTTGGGAGAGAGGGACAGCAGAACTTCCACATCTTTATTGGCTCTCGGACTGGGATTCCACTGATACCATTCGCTGGAAGGTGCCACAAAAGAGGCGGGCAGGTTCTTGGTGACTGGATGGTTCTCGTTGTCCACTTCAACCAGGACTGGTTGGGGAGGCCAGTTGTTGCAATAGAAGACTCCACCGCCCAGGAAGTTGACGAACCAGGGCCATTGGGTGTTCTTGTCATTGTAGGCGGCTACATGGAAGCCTACCCAGCCACCACCGTTTTCCATATACTTCTCAAAAGCATCCCGTTCGGCTTTTGTATTGGGGTAGCCGTCGAGCATCACCACTACGCTATACTCTTTTAGCTTTTCGTAAGTATAGGAAGACAAATCCATTGTGAGATCGAGAACGAAACCGTCACCGTAGTTCAGTTTCTTGAAGAACTCTACGGCTTGCAGGGAGAACTGATAATGTGCTTCTTCTGCATGCTGCGTATAGTAGACTAATGCCTTGAAGCGGGGGCCCCGGGCATAATTGGCAGGATAGCCTTTAGGAGTTTGAGCGTTTACCAGAAGGGTGCATGCTGTAAATAGGAGGACAAGATAAAACTTAATAGTTTTCATAGCTTTTTTGATTTTATGTAATTAATAATTTCTTTTGTTAGTATTCGGCAATCAGTGATAGCCACTTTCCTGCCGATGTCACCCAGACCTCTTTATAACAGGCATTGTTGGTCTGTGGCCAGTAGGGGATGTCATCATTGCCCAGGGTGCGGATGCCTACGGGCATTTCGCCTGTCATCTCACCGGAAGAAAAACTGTTCATCTGCGGATAATTGTACCCTTCGCCGTATATCAGGGATTGTCCGAATGGGTTCTTTCCGACTGTCCAGTAGAGCTGTTCCCGACCGATGTTCAGCAACTCTTCGTCTTTAAGGAAGTTGCCGCAAATGGCAGCGGATTTTCCGGTGGAGAGATGTATGGCTGTGTTTCCATTGAAGATACTGAACCATACAGGGAAACGTTTCAGGTAATGTTCCTTGTCGAGTTTGACTCCCCGTTTCACCTGTTCCGTGTATAGCTGCCGTGCATTGGCGGGCGGAAAGAGATGAAGCGCGTAGAAACTTGCTGAATCACTGTACTCTTCCGCATGATATACTCCACTCGGAATCATTCCATAAGGTCGGGTGTATTTCATCAGACCTTTCAGATAGTTTCCGTATAGTTGTATGGAGTTCACCCACTTCTGATAATCAGGGTGCTGTTTCTGTGTTTCACAAAGCAACGTCATTGCCTGCATGTAGACTTGTTCGCGTGATTGATGGATATAGTGTACGATGGATTTTCCAGACTGATCCCGATAGAAGAATCCGCAGGTTTTTTCCGGATCCTGTAAAGGCTTCGTACGCTGGCAGGCAAGTACATATCGAATGGTCTCGGCAGCCTTTTCGGCATAATATGCCTTGCCCGTGAGCTTGTAGAGCATACTGGCAGACCAGGATATGGTTGCCATATATTGGCTCTCGGAGGTGTTGTAGCTATGTTCGTACATCTGTTTGAATAAGTCGAAACCCTCTCTTTCGAATTTTTCTGTAGCAAAAGCAAAGTCTTCCTCCGCTACCTTTCGCAGATGCTCTTGTAGCATAGGGTCCCGATCTATGGTCATTGCCGCATATGCTTCGTATCCTGCGTACAGGAAATTGTCGAATGCCATGTTTTGAACGCGTACGGAATGAATGTCATCCAATGTATTCAGGATGCCGTCTTGCCAGATAAGCAGTCCCATACTGCTGGCACGATAGCCGTCTCCATAACGGTTTTTCAGTATGAACTCGATCCCCCATTCCGCTTCTTCCAGCAGACGGGCTGCCAACGGAGTATTTCTGGTTTTGAGCCGGTTGTATGCTTCCAGTAGGGAGAAAGTCACATCTCCGGTCTGTAACGTCTGCTGTGACAAATCGCCTGCATCATGCCATCCGCCTGAATAGGCGATACTTTTTCCGTCATGCCGGGAAAATAGATCCGTATGACAAGCGGCATGTTTGCCGGGGACGGGATGTCCGCAACGCTGGCAAAACAGGAAATTCAGTACTTTCCAGAGAGAATTATCCCACAACTTTTCACCGATCCGAAAGGCAGGAGTGATGTTTTTACCTACTTTCAGTTGGTAGTCTCCCGGTTGGTTGAAGTCGGTGAAGTCCATGACTCCGAACTGTCCGATGGTGGTTTGTTCCTGTTTCAGCGCACCTTCGTATGCCACTTCTTTGCTGACGGAGTTTATCAGTTGGAATTGTTTCCACTGTTTGCATGAATTGGCATGAGCGAGGGCTGTTTTCGGGCTATTTATGGCATAGCCTGTTGTAGAATATATGATGGTATGCTCCGCCGGTTCCCATCCGCTCACTTTTTCCGGATTTTTGATTTGCTGCAACCGGATATCGTCCACATAATAAATGGCAGAGTCTCCTGTTGTCCGGTCTTTCCCTTTCAGTGCGGTGTCGAAGCTGATGGATATTACCTTATCCCGCTGATATTCGTCTATTTCCAGAAAGCAATGGTTCCATTGCTTATTTACCAGATTGATGAGATGGGAACCGCTGGGGAGATTATAACCTTGTTTGGGTGTGGAACTGTCGTTTGTAAAAGTCAGGTTCATATTGACTACGCGTGCGCCGTCGCAATCAGGATAGATAGAAAAGTAGATTCTGTTGTACTTTTCCCAGTTCCTACCATCGACGTGATAGGTGATACGGCTATTTCCATAAGTTGCATAGTCAGGATCGGAAAGAGAACCAGCGGCTCTTTTTCCGGTATAAGTAGGAAAAGATAAACGGATGCTCCCTTTGCCCGATGTGGTTTTCTCTTTTGAGAAAGACATTTTTCCGGCTCCGGAATGAGTCCATCCGTCTGCTCCTTCAGTTTCCGCAAGCGGCTGGCTGGATAACACCTCTTTCTTCAAAGCATTCTCTTCGAAAGAACGGGAGGTGTTCAAAGGCAGCGGGGCATGGATCAGTCCTGTTTCATAGATTTGCTTCTCTAATAGGGCATCCTCCGTCAGAGGATTTTGACTGAATAGGGAAGTATTGCTTATGAACAACAAGAGTAATATGAATGATTTCTTTCTCATGATTATGATAACCTTTTGTTTCTGATGCAAGGTTAGCCATAATTTGGCAAAAGAAGGTTTGATAACCGCCATAAAACCTTTAAAAACCATCAAAATGAAGGAAAATGATAGATTCTCGACTTCTGTTGATGATATTTAAACCCCTTACATTCGGTGTTCCACCATGATCAGTCGTAGTGAAACACTATTTCTGTCGTTATGGGAGGTAGCCTCAATCCTGATGGGAACATATCTCAGTATAGCATAATGAATGAATCCGGCTGGAAATGCTATTTGAAGTATAATTATGGGAGAAATCCTTGTTTGCTATTGGTTGTTTTTGTAATTTTAACGCCTAAACTAAATTTAGTTACGAGCTACAAGTGACAAGTGGCTACGCAGTAACTCGTCACCAACACCCACAGCGCAGCACTTGTAGCTCGTAGCTTGTAGCTCGTACACTCTTATATATATGTATAATATGAAAAAAGTAACTTTATTTGCAACCGGTATCATCATGATGTCATGTGCACAACAACAACAACAGAAACTTATGTATCCTGAAACCGCGAAAGTGGATACTGTAGATGTCTATTTTGGAACAGAAGTACCCGACCCGTATCGTTGGTTGGAGAATGACACTTCCGCTGCAACTGCTGCATGGGTGGAAGCTCAGAACAAAGTAACGAACGACTATTTGTCTAAGATACCTTTCCGCGATGCTCTGCTGAAGCGACTGACGGATGTGGCTAATTATGAAAAGATTGGTACACCGTTCAAGAAACACGGCAAGTATTACTTCTATAAGAATGACGGTTTGCAGAACCAGAGTGTACTGTATGTACAGGATAGCTTGGACGGTGAACCACGTGTATTTCTTGATCCTAATAAACTTTCGGATGATGGTACGGTAGCTTTGACAGGCATTTATTTTTCGAATAATGGAAAATATACCGGCTATACCATTGCGCGTAGTGGTTCAGACTGGCAGGAAATCTATGTAATGGATACCGAAACCGGCAAGTTGCTGGACGATCATATTGAATGGGCAAAGTTTACAGGAGCTACCTGGCAGGGCGATGGATTTTACTACAGCGCTTACGATGCTCCGGTGAAAGGGAAGGAGTTCTCTAACGTGAACGAGAATCATAAGATTTACTATCATAAGATGGGTACACCGCAATCGCAGGATAAGCTGGTTTACCAGAATCAGGCATATCCCAAGCGTTTCTATACTGCCAGTGTGAATGAGGATGAAACCATCCTGTTCCTGTATGAGAGTGGCGACGGACGTGGCAATGCCTTGTATATGAAAGATCTGCGTAAACCGAATGCACCGTTCGTTGCAATGGCTACGGATATGGATTACACTTATGCTCCTATAGAGGTGATCGGTGACAAAATCTATATGTTTACGAACTACAATGCGCCGAAATATCGCCTCATGACGGCGGACATCAATAAACCCGCTTTGAAAGACTGGACGGAGCTGGTTCCGGAAAGTGAGAATGTACTTTCGGATGCCAGTGTGATAGGTGAGAAGTTATTCCTGACGTATGATAAAGATGCTGCCAATCATGCGTATGTATATGGCCTGGACGGCAAGGAAATACAGGAAATTAAGTTGCCTTCGCTCGGTTCCGTAGGTTTCAGTGGCGACAAGGATGACAAAGAATGTTTCTTCGGTTTTACTTCGTTCACCATCCCCGGTGCTACGTATAAATATGATATGGATGCGAATACCTATGAGCTCTTCCGTGCTCCGAAGGTTGACTTCAACTCCGATGAATTTATAACGGAGCAGGTATTCTACCCCAGCAAGGACGGCACAAAGATACCGATGTTCCTGACTTATAAGAAAGATCTTAAGAAAGACGGTAAGAATCCGGTGTATCTCTATGGTTACGGCGGTTTCAATATCAGCCTTAATCCGGGTTTCTCTACATCACGTATTCCGTTCCTGCAAAATGGAGGTATCTATGCACAGGTTAATCTGCGTGGTGGTGGCGAGTATGGTGAAGACTGGCACATAGCCGGTACGAAGATGCAGAAACAGAATGTATTCGACGATTTCATCGCAGCTGCCGAATACCTTATTAATGATAAGTATACTAACAAAGATAAAATAGCTATCGTAGGTGGCTCTAATGGTGGTTTGCTGGTAGGTGCCTGTATGACACAACGTCCAGATTTGTTCCGCGTAGCCATTCCGCAGGTAGGTGTAATGGATATGCTCCGCTATCATAAGTTCACTATCGGTTGGAACTGGGCAAGCGATTACGGTACGAGTGAGGACAGCAAGGAAATGTTCGAGTACCTGAAAGGCTACTCTCCGTTGCACAACCTGAAGCCCGGCACCAAATATCCTGCAACCATGGTGATTACTGCCGATCATGATGACCGTGTAGTTCCCGCACACTCATTCAAGTTTGCCGCTACCCTGCAAGAATGTAATGACGGTACGAATCCCACTATCATCCGCATCGAAAGTAAAGCCGGACATGGTGCAGGCAAACCTATGACTAAGGTTCTTGAAGAACAGGCTGACACTTATGCCTTTATCATGTATAATATGGGAATGAAGTTTGAATAAGTTGAGAGTCGAGAGTTGAGAGTGACTGCGCTGTGTTGCGACTATATGCCGCATGGTAACTCTCGACTCTCCACTCTTAACTTATCTGACGTTTTATCATTATTTAATCAAAATATCACTGAAAAGTATAGGTGAATCCAAAAGTTTTCCTATATTTGCAGTGTTATTCGTTGACAATTTGCTCGAATAACCTTAAAGTCACGAAGGAATAAACCTTTAAAACGTAATATTATGAATATCGAACGAATTATGTCCTCTTTAGAGGCAAAGCATCCCGGCGAGTCTGAATATCTTCAAGCCGTAAAGGAAGTACTTCTTTCCATCGAAGATATCTATAACCAGCATCCAGAGTTCGAGAAAGCTAAAATCATAGAACGCTTGGTTGAACCCGACCGTATCTTTACGTTCCGTGTTACTTGGGTGGACGACAAAGGTGATGTACAAACCAACCTTGGTTACCGTGTGCAATTCAACAATGCCATTGGCCCGTACAAAGGCGGTATTCGTTTCCATGCTTCCGTAAATCTTTCCATCCTTAAATTCTTAGGCTTTGAACAGACGTTTAAGAATGCACTGACTACTCTGCCTATGGGTGGTGGTAAAGGTGGTTCCGACTTCTCTCCGCGCGGTAAGAGCGATGGTGAAATCATGCGCTTCTGTCAGGCATTCATGTTGGAGTTATGGCGTCACCTTGGTCCGGATATGGATGTTCCAGCCGGTGATATCGGTGTAGGTGGTCGTGAAGTGGGCTATATGTTCGGTATGTATAAGAAGTTAACCCGGGAATTTACCGGCACATTTACCGGAAAGGGTTTGGAATTCGGTGGTTCTCTGATTCGTCCTGAAGCTACAGGTTTCGGTGGATTGTACTTCGTTAACCAGATGTTAGAAACTAAAGGTATTGATATTAAAGGTAAGACCGTTGCTGTTTCCGGTTTCGGAAATGTAGCTTGGGGTGCCGCTACCAAAGCAACCGAGTTGGGTGCCAAGGTGGTTACTATCTCCGGACCGGACGGATATATTTATGATCCGAATGGTATCAGTGGCGAAAAGATAGATTATATGCTTGAACTCCGTTCATCGGGTAATGATATAGTAGCTCCGTATGCAGACGAATTCCCCGGTTCTACATTTGTTGCCGGCAAGCGTCCATGGGAAGTGAAAGCTGATATTGCATTGCCTTGTGCTACGCAAAATGAACTGAATGGTGATGATGCCCGTCAGTTGATTGAAAATAAAGTGATGTGTGTGGGTGAAATATCTAATATGGGCTGTACGCCGGAAGCTATCGACCTGTTCATCGAACATAAGGTGATGTATGCTCCGGGTAAGGCAGTCAATGCCGGTGGTGTTGCTACTTCCGGATTGGAAATGTCACAGAATGCAATGCACCTCAGTTGGTGTGCTGCCGAAGTGGACGAGAAACTGCACGCTATTATGCACGGCATTCATGCACAATGCGTAAAATATGGGACAGAACCTGACGGTTACATCAACTACGTGAAGGGAGCCAATATTGCAGGCTTCATGAAGGTGGCTCACGCAATGATAGGTCAGGGAATTATTTAAAGGAAAACTTTGTTTAGTTGTATTTGTATTTGTGGTTTGTGCTGTCCTGCCTGTGAAGGTGTAGGGCAGTACTTTTTTTATAGGCATACCAACAATTAGGTATATTCACTTCTACAGCGCAACTATCAGTCAAACTTAATACTTAATACCTCGTACTTAATACCAAAATTATTACCTTTGCACCCGGAAAATCATTAAATAACAAAGAGATGTTACAACCGGAACTAAAATTAAGACGCGATAAGATACGTGTCTTGATGGCTCAACAAGAGATTGATGCCGCTCTTATCACTTGCAATGTAAACTTGATTTATACGTACGGACGCGTTGTCAGCGGCTATCTGTATTTACCATTGAATGCTCCGGCACGCTTATTTATCAAACGTCCTAATAATATTGAAGGAGAACATATACATTCTATCCGTAAACCGGAACAATTGCCCGATTTATTGAAAGAGTGCGGTCTACCTTTACCTGCGAAATTGATGTTGGAGGGAGACGAACTTTCTTATACGGAGTATACCCGTCTGGCAGCTTGCTTCCCAGAAACTACTGTTGTGAATGGTACTCCCCTGATCCGTAAGGCACGTAGTGTAAAGACAAATATTGAAATTGAAATGTTCCGTCGTTCGGGTATTGCTCATACGAAGGCTTATGAACAGATTCCTTCTGTGTATCGACCGGGAATGACAGATCGTCAGTTGTCTATTGAAATAGAACGCTTGATGCGTTTGGAAGGTTGTCTGGGTATTTTCCGTACATTTGGTCAGAGTATGGAGATATTTATGGGTAGCTTGCTGGCGGGAGATAATGCCACTGCTCCTGCACCTTATGACTTTGCTTTAGGTGGTGAAGGACTTGATCCGTCTATACCTATCGGTGCAAATGGTGCACTGTTACAACCCGGTCAGAGTTTTATGGTTGATATGGGTGGAAACTTCTATGGATACATGGGTGATATGAGCCGAGTATTCTCTATCGGTAAGTTACCGGAGAAGGCTTATGCTGCGCATCAAACATGTCTGGATGTACAGGCAGCTGTGATTGAAAAGGCAAAACCGGGTGCTGTTTGCGAAGATCTCTATAATACAGCTATTGATATCGTAACGAAAGCCGGATTTGCCGATTACTTTATGGGAGTAGGACAGAAGGCGAAATTTATCGGTCATGGCATTGGCTTGGAAATCAACGAAGCTCCTGTACTGGCTCCGCGTATGAAGCAGGAATTAGAACCGGGTATGGTATTTGCCCTCGAACCCAAAATCGTATTGCCGGGTGTCGGCCCCCTGGGTATTGAAAACTCATGGGTAGTGACGGCAGACGGGGTAGAGAAGTTGACACTGTGCAAGGAAGAGATTATAGAAATGTAGAAATAATGATTAGTTGTTAGTGATAAGTGATTAATGTTATGCTTACAATTTATCACTAACAACTAATCACTTATTTTCACTCTCCTTCGTAATACTCACACAAGAAGTATCGTGCAATGAAGTCCCAATTATCGTGCAATACTTCTTTTCCACCAGGGAAGGGAAGTTGCATATCAGGAAGCAGGCCTTTTGCCATACCATACTTCAGGAGGTCAAAGGGGCAGGTGCCCGGATAAGTGAATAATTTGTATCCTTTGGCAGCTGCTTTTTCTGCATTATAAGTCGGATTGCGTGGATCGCAGAAGCAATAAGAAACATTAGAGGCTATCAGCATACCTTTGGCATTGGCATAGATCACAAAGTTTCTTTCATCTCTTAATTCCGGTAACAGACTTTCATTTTTATCTTCCCATTTTAGTTCTTCCACAAAGAAACGGCGTAATTCATCATAGGTGGTAAAATAAAGCAGCGGTTCTCCTTTGCTGTATGACAGGCAGTTCTCCACATCTTTTTTAAGTGTCATTCCGGGAGTGATTTCGGGAAGTGGTACTAATGGCATTTCCAATAAATCAAGTCCCATCACCCAAATGGGAGAAGACGGCTCGTCGCAGATGGGAGCTTCTTCAAAGGCGGTATCCATCACATCATATACCTTTTGGCTGAATTCTATCAGGTCAGAATCATGAGGATTCTGGATAATAACTTCGTCCTCTTCGAAGATGGCATAGCGGGAGAGGAGCGTCCAC
This sequence comes from Bacteroides sp. 14(A), assembly GCF_000526555.1. Taxonomy (NCBI): domain Bacteria; kingdom Pseudomonadati; phylum Bacteroidota; class Bacteroidia; order Bacteroidales; family Bacteroidaceae; genus Bacteroides; species Bacteroides sp. 14(A). Next base: position 1,206,013 of record NZ_JAGH01000001.1, read on the forward strand.
TGAATGAATGAGATATCCTCTACATTGATTTCGTCGGGAAGATACTCGTCGGTCAGCGTATAGAAAGGAAGATAGGACTTGTACAATCCGTAATAGGCATTGGAAAACTCTTTCCAACCACCGGACTGGGCGATGGCGTCTTGCAGATAAATAGCCAATGAAAGGGCAGCGTCTACTTTCTCTGCTTCAAACTTTTTACTGTATAAAGGGGATTCATCGATCAAAGATAGTAGTTGATTGGCAAAGTTCAAATACCAGGTGTCGGTCGAGAGCTGTTTACTGCGTTCGTTAATTCCTAACCAACGCTTCATGTAAATTCTTGCTTGTTTCATATTGCTTGTTGTTTATCTCACAAAGATAGGACTTTCCCTTGAATTGCTCCTTAATAGTCGAGTATATTTACCGCGTGAGAGAGAATTTCATGCTGAAACCAAAGTCAGCACTGACTACCGGATATGAGCTAGAGGACACTAACGGAGTATTCTGTTGGCGGTCATAGTAGAGGCGCAGGGTTAACAAGCGACTCAGGGTGTAGTCTGCCGAACATGATATTTTCAGAGCTTTGTTGCCATTGGTAGCTTGTGCAAAACCTTGCTGGATGTCCCGGCAGAGGGCGGATTGGTTGCGGAATGAAATATCTGCACGGAGAGCAAGGTCATGGCTGACACGATTCTTGCTGTCTTTTACATTCCGGCCACTGAATAAATTGAAGTTTACAATCTTATATCCCAAACCGATAACGAAATCGCGGGAAGCGGTTTCTACCAGCTGACAAGCACTCATACTGAGATTTAATATACGGCTGGTTTTATATTCCACTTTGGCGGTAAGTCCGTTTTTGAGGGTGGCATCCATACCGATAAGGGGGGAGAATTGCTCATTAATGGATACCATGCTGATGTCGAAGCGCGATGAAGGGATAGGATTTCCTGATTGCACATCTTCTACAAAGCCTATATCCCCCATATAGCTCATGAAACTCTGGAAAGTGTTGTAGCTGCCGACGCTGTAGGTGCTGCGATAGGCATGATTCAGATTGACACTGCGGAAGTTCTTTTTGAACCAGGCTATCTTGGTAAGTCCTGTGTAGGTGATACGCCAGTTCGGCATCATGGAGAACAGGCTGGGAAAGAAGTCGAGAGCGGAGTTCCGAGCGCTCTTTCCGGTGTAGGCGGCGAGGAAGGCAGGGATCATGACATCCGGTGAGTGCTTGCTGATTGTGCCGTTTGCCGGATCGAATGTCTTTCCGGCAAGAGTGCTGCCTTGCGGATACTGTGCACCGAGGAATTGGGATTCCACACGGTCACGGATGACGTCAAGGTTGCGGCGGAAACGTTCGAATGTACCGGAATGGTAACCGTCACCGGCGCTGGGGCGTTCGAAAGCACTACCGATAGAAATGATACTCATTGAGAAGTTACCACTGCGGGTATCTGGCATACCTTCGAACATATATTGTATTTCGCGGCTGCGGTTTCGGGTACGATTGGCGGTAAGGTCTATTTTGAGGTCGCGTATCGGTTCAAGGGAGATACGCAATTGAAGATCTTCAAGGGCATTGCTGCTGGCAGGGCTGACAACGGAGTCGTTGCAGATGAGCCAGTCGTTTTGCAAGGCACGGTCGATATAGTCGTCTCCGGTGAAACCGAATGCAAAGTCCATTCCCGGAGCAAGGAAGCCTCCGTGTTTCTTCTGGCCGAACATGTCACCGACTTCAGGACGGAAACCGGGAAGGGTCATGGCATACGTATTTTTGTAGGTAAAGCTGAAATTGCGTACGCTCATGGCAATGCGGGTAGCATGCTGGCCGAATTTATACCACCAACCATCTTCTGGATCGGGACCGGGGATTACAGTGAGCTTTATGCGTGCCGTGTCCTGCGTATCAATACGTAGTGAATTAGCATTTATAACTTTATAACGTACGGGATAGCGACGTCCGTCCACTGTGAGAGCGGTGACTTTGGGACGACGGGAGTTCATACCGTGTTGAATGGTAACTGTAGTGTCTGCACGCAATTGTACTTCCTTGTCGAAGCGACGGGGCTTTTGTTCTTTGGGTGAGGCGGGTTTGCGATAGGAAGCAGAAAAGCGGCGGTTTACTTTCTTTAAATAAGGCACCTTGTTATAGAGTGCTTCGAGATTGAAACGCGAGTTTACGTCGATGCTGCGCTGATTGCTGACAGTATTGCCCATCTCTATGCCATCGGAAAGGGAAACACCCCGGTCCCAGTTGTAAGAAGAGGCGAAACGAAGGTCAGCGCTGACCCAGTCGGTAGCGGGGAACTTGTCGAATGGGAGCTTATAAGTGGCATTGAATGTCTGCTGGAAATCAATAGGGCGGCCGAGTGAGAGCAGGCTGCGGCGTACTGTATCTTTCCAGGCTGAGTATTCATCGGGGTAAAGGTCTTTATTTACTACACCGTAAGGTTCTTCAATCTCGGCGTGGGTAGCAGAGGTAAAGTTCAGTTTTAGGTTTTTTGTAGGGTCCCAGCGCAGGGCAAAGTCACGGTTCCATAGAAATTCTTTAGCGACGGAGATGGGGATGCCTTCGATACTGAGATCCCCGCTGCCGATGGAACTGCTTCCGGCAGTCAATGCCTCCAGGTCGCGGAGTTGAAGTTCATAATAGTGACGCGTCATATCGGTATTGAATGAGATGCTTTGAGGCAGCCAGTTCAGATTGATTTCTTTGATGAAACGCATCCATGGAGATTTGCTTTCCATAGCTTTGAAAGGTTCCCACGGGCGATAGACGGGAGCATAATTATAAGTCATTGCAGCGCGCCAGTCCGTTTCGTTTTCGTAAGCTGTGGTGCTACCCTGATTGTGGCGGAGGGAACGGGAATAGCTGAAAGTAAAGTTCCCCGGATCATAAGGCATGGGGGTTTTACTTGTAATACCCAGTCGTGCATTGCTGAGGCTGAAATTGCGGTAGGTAGTAATTTCACGGGCGATATTCATCAGCGAGTCTCGTTCCCAATCGGTGGTACAGGCATCCAGCGCATCATCCAGCAGCATATCTTTGTCCAAAGGGTTGTACTTTGGCGTAGTGGCCTCTTTGGAGTAAGAGAAGTAAATAGGAGCGGCCAATTTAGCCTTTTTAGGAAAGAAACGTCCCAGATCGAATGTAGTGGTGAAACTATACTGATAATAATCGTCCAGTCGACGCTCGCTGACACTCTGTTCCAGTCCACCGAAACCGGCTGTTTCCACATGACCGGCTAGGTTGATACTACCGATATCGGAAAGCTGTAAGTTGAGATTGCCTTGTGCAGCCCAACCGCCGTCTTCGTTGAATTCGGTTAGGCGCAGTTCGTTCACCCAGACCTCTGCCGATTTAATGGTGCGTGAGTTGTTCCTCACACCAATCATCATAGTCTTGACCTCTGCCAGTGAAGGATTACCAATCACGCTTATCTTATTGGAGGGTTTATCCGGATCGTATTCCGAATACACTTTTGCATAGCTGACACCACTGTTCGAGATATTCTTCAAGCGATTACGGGCCTTCTTGACATTGGTGAGTACACTGAGGTCAATGTCAAGATTGTTGTCTTTGGGCCAGACGGCAAGGCAACCTGCAACGGTGCTTCCGTTGTATTCTCCGTGCGGAGTGAGTGTGAGGGGAATTTCGTATTCATAATAGTTGCTGCGGTAATCTGAGCCGAGGCGGATGAATACGGAAAGTTCGCCATTTTGCGGATCTGTGGAGAGATCGGGCAAAGCTTCGGCATGAGCAAACATTTGCAGCCGGCGGTATTGCCGCATATCCATACCGGTATTTTTGTAGACGGCACGTGCATCGCCGGGAGCCAACTTTTCCAGCTTCAGGCTCATGGCTTGCTCATTCTGTTGACGAAGTTGCGGTTGTCCCGGATCGATGACACGGGAGATGCCCGGAGGCATTACATAGTTCACCGGAGTACGGTCTCCATTTTCTTCGATATTGACGGCAGAAACGTCCAGTGCAGCAGAGCTGGTGGTAGAGGCGCCTTGTTGTGTATTATTCAGTGCATCGGTATAGGTGCGCCATTCGCCGCGTACCAACTCTAAGGTTGCAAAACGTAGCACGATGGGTTTCTCAAATCCGGTCAGGAACATGCGCATGAAACGGATGGACTTGAAGTCTTTGATGCTTCCCACCGCCTCGCCACTGCGTACGGGAACTTTGAACTGATACCAGGTCACTTCTTCCGTTTGTCCGTTGCGCAGGCGGACACTGGCGGTTCGTTTATCCGTGATGTAATTCTGTCCTACTTTCAGGTCGGAAGGTGTCAGGTTGATGCGATATTGGAAATATTTCTCAGTCTCGTTCAGTGTATTGTCCTGATTGATATCCTCTACATCGGGTACGGTCTTTGAAGATATATCGTATCGTTCCGGAGAGTCTTCACTCGCGGTGGAGTTCCCCTCGGTATTGTTATAGTATTTGTAGCGTTCCAGAATGCTACGCTCTTCCCGGTCATAGTCCGAGCCACGGAAATAATGATAATTGTCGCCTGCCGGATCGTTGTAAAATTTCTCGTAAGTGGAGGCGTCCACTTTGCCCTGTACGTCTGCCAGATATTTCTGATAAGTGGAGAAGGTACGTTCGTCTTCAGTAGAGAGCCCGTTCAGTCCGACATCTTGCTTACGGCGTGCGCCGGCTGCATTATCAAAGGCATATACCACACTACGATCGCGGGGAACACGCCCCCAAACTGTTTCTTCGGTCTTTGTTGCATCTCCATCAATGGGCAGACCGTTTTCAAAGAACTTCTTGCCATCTTTGAGGATGTCTTCAGATACTTCGCCAAGGTTTATGTAGAGAGTACCTTTGGGGGAATTTGCTCGTGTTGCCTTTTCCGAACCTGTTCGTGTTATTCCTCCCTCAATACTGCCTTCTTCGTAGATGAATGGATCCAGTAACCAGAAAGAGATGTATTCAATGTTCGCCGCTTCGAAATCACTGGTATCCAGTTTACGCATCATGCCTCCCCAGCGATTCTCCGGATTTTTCAGAGTACCGTCGGAATTCAGGTCTGTATCCAGATTGTATGGCCCCCGTTCCTGTGGATAATAGGCTAGGTTCAGTACGTTCATGGAAGCCGATTCCTGGTAGGGAGTTTCCTTATTTGGAAACAGTTCCTGCTCATAGACCTCACGCACATAGTGGTTGCTAAGCTGGTTTAGGTCGTTTTTGATGTGTGTAGGTGTCAATGAAGAGTTACGGCGGGTGAAAAGTCCGTCAATATGGTACCACGCCAGCAGTGCCCGGTTCTTTCCGTAACTGATATCATTGCTGCAGGTTGCTTCGGGAAAGAGGGGTGAGGGGGTGCTTGCCAACATCCAGTATGAGGGCTGACGAAGGTCAATGCCATTTTGTGTACTTTCGAAATCGTCGATGTACGAAGCATTTTGTTGTAGTCCTTTGGCATGTCCCGGAATGAGATGGGCGAATTCCACACCGAGATTGATGCTGCTGGGGGCGGTTGCGGTGACAAACGGTAGTTTGTCCAGCATGTTTGTCAGCCACTGGCTTTCTTTTTTCCATGAAGCATTCACTCCCCACAACGTGTTGGAGAGTGGTTCGTCACCCATTGCAACTTTGCTTGTCAGTGGTTTCTCGCTGAGGTGCATGATGCTTCCTCCGAAAGAGAAGTTCTGTGAGAAATCGTAGGTGAAGTTTAGTCCCATCATCGTTTTGCGTTGCATGCTGTAGAGCGTATTGCTCTCCAGATTTACGCTGATGGCTGTACCGGCATCAATGATGCTTTGGTTGAGAATGGTAACTACTCCCAATGTGTAATCTACTGTATAGTCAGAGTTTTCTACCAGTGTCATACCGCCCGCCGTCACACGTACTGAACCTTGTGGAATATTCATAGCCCCTAACCGTATTTCATTGGCATTGGAGGCACGGTATTCACCTGTTAGTCGGAATTTATTCTTTTCTGCTGTTTGTTGCGCTACGGTGCGAGTGGAGTCGTACAGTTCTTGAAACACATATTTGTCTGCCAGCGCATCGTTTCCGATGGCTTTGCGCAGGTGGCTGCCGAAAGGTTCTACTACGGGAAAATAGATACGTCCGTCCGAAGCTGTCACCGTATAGCCTTCGACAAAGTCGAAGAAACCGTCCGCACCTGTTTGGTTCTGGCTATTAAGGCGGTCGAGGTTCATGACACGCAACAGGGGTGTTTTGGCAATCTTTCCTTCTGGAATGTAGCGTAGATATACACCTGTTGTATCGCTTTGGTAAGTGATGTTCAACTGGAATTTTTCTTTTTGCACAGAGTAGGCATTGAGACTGTAGACATTCTTCATCATTAGACCCCAGCAGGCTGCGTCCGGGGAATTTGCCGTATTCTTCAATAATTTTACGAACAAACTTTGCCCGGTTTCCTTGATGTCTGAAGAAAACTCACCTACTTGATAACTTCGTCCACCGAGTGTGTACTCAAAAGCGACTGCCAGTACTTCGTCCGGTTGAAGGGTTTGCTTCAGTGAGATATAACCGAGTTTGCTGTTTAGTGTGTATTCTGAGGAAGTGAGCAGACGGGCACTTTCTATTTTTTCGTAATCCATGCCGGGTTCGGATCCGGGGATTGTACTCATGATATTACTTACCTGGCTGATATCGCGTGCGGCTGCATAGCGGCTGAGCATTTCCGCATAGAGGTTATTGGCACTATTGGCGGGAGCGTTGACGTTTGAACTGGGGTTGGTCGGGTTTCCCACTCCGCTCCAGGCGGTAGTGTTGCCTATGTGAAAGGCCTCTCCAAGATCAGTTAGTGCTACGATGTTTCGCGGATTATCATAGTTATTTCGTTTGTTGGTTACCCATACTTCGATCCGGTTAATTGTGATTCCTGAAAGGATATTCGGAAGCTGTGCCAGATTTTTATCATAGACATCCCGAAAATAATGGGCAAGGAAGAAGTGGCGGTTTCCTTCGTAATTATCTGCGGAGAAGTCGAACGTAGTGGTTTGTGCACCACCGCGGCTTGTCACTGTTTTTGCTTCACTCTCTTGCTGACTGATAACAGCTTGTAGCTTTAGTTTGCCGAATTGCAGGTCTGTGCGAATACCGAACAGTGCGGATGCTCCGCGTATTAGTGAGTTATTGGTGGACATGCTCACATTACCAGCTTCAATCAGTTTGATGATTTCATCTTCTTTTCCCTCATATTTCAGTTTCAGCCGTTTGGTGTCAAAATCAAAGGTAGCATCGGTGTTGTAGTTCATATTCATATTCACCTTGTCACCTACTTTTCCATTGACGTTGATATTAATTTTCTCGTCAAAGTCAAAACCGAGTGTTTTGCGTTGACTTTCCGGAAGTGAGGGGTTCTTCACATTTTTGTACGTCATGCCGAAGCTGAGTTCTGCATTACCTTGTGTACGTATCTGTACCCCACCGGGACCAAACAACTTCTCTGCCGGACCAAGGTTGAACTTCATATCCATAAAGTCGAAAGCCTCTTTTCCTTTGCCGATTTGTTCTCCGTTCTTTTGGCGGTAATAAGATTGCATGGATTGTTTCAACGTCCAATCCAGATATTCTTCGGGGGGCAGTACCATCGGTACACCGATTTCGGTATTCCCTAATTTTGTGCGTATGTAGTATTTGTCTGTTTTTGCATCATATTCTGCCTCGGTTCGCAGGTTCATGGGCGATTGCAGGTCGGCAGGGTGGGGAGAAAGGTCTTTTAGTGTGCCCGGCACGGTCTTGCGAACGGAATATCGCGGAGCTATTGTATCCTGTACATTTTCTGCTTCTTGTGCACTCTTCCCATTTACATTCTGTCCCATAACGACAAAGCTGCCAGGCATGAGCCATAGCAGCAATAACCAGATGATATGTCGTATACGGGGAGACTTCATATGTGTTTAATTAATTTATGAATGATAATTCATCGTATATTTCATCGGTTAGTAATTATACTTACAAAAAATGCGTAAATTTCTTCCTTTCCCGTAGCTACTCCTCCGACTCGTTGAGTGAACCTGATTCAGTCAGGGACTGAATGCTTTTCACTCCCTGACTGAATGCCTTTCAGTTCCTGACTCATTGTATCCCCATTCAGAAGGTATCTGAGAGGGGGTGGGGAAAGTGACAAGACAAGAAAGAAAGGAAGTAAAAATTACATATAAAAAATATAGGTTATTCTCCCCTAAATCATCATTTACTAAAGTCTTTTCAGCGCCAACTTAATAACCTGCTCCACCGGTGCATCCGGTTCTTCTTTCAATATTGCCAAAACTACCTTTTGTGATGGTGCTTGTGCAAATCCCAACATTGTCAATGCAGCAATGGCTTCTTCCTGCACCTGTGCATTAGCAGCAGATAACATTCCGCCGAGACTTCCTATCGTACTTCCTGCGCTTGCAGCACCTGTCTTGATTTTATCTTTCAAATCCACAATCACCCGTTGGGCTGTTTTTAATCCGATACCTTTCACTGTCTTCAGTAAATTGGCATTTTCAGTACTGATAACATTCACCAGTTCTGCCGGTGAAAGTGCTGAAAGTATCATTCGTGCAGTATTACCGCCAATGCCCGAAACGGAAATCAGCAACAAGAATAATTCACGCTCTTGTTTATCTACAAAGCCGTAGAGTACATATGCATCCTCACGTATAGCCTCATAGATATACAGTTTACACTCTTTTTTGCCTTGGATGGCAGCATACGTATTTAATGAAATATTAACGGCATATCCCAATCCGTTACAGTCGATAACTGCGGTTGCCGGGCTGAGCTCGGCAAGTCCGCCTCTGATGTATTCTATCATAATACTTACTATAACGCGCGCGAGCGAGGAATATTGTGTTTCTTCATTACAGACTCAGAAGAGTTTCAGGGAACTTTTTCCTTTGGAAATTGTTTTAGAGTGATAAGTCATTGAAGGTACATAAGTTTGAAAGAAGTCTTAATAAAGAAAAAACTCTGTGGAACACTGAATCGTTTTGTGGTTAAATTGAATGAAAATGATTACTTTTGTGCCGATAAAATAGAAAACTGATAAATAAATTCAATAAAAGAATGAAAAAAGTAAGAGCAGCCATTGTTGGCTATGGCAATATCGGGCAATACGTGCTCGAAGCGTTGCAAGCGGCTCCCGACTTTGAAATTGTCGGTGTAGTACGCCGAGCTGGAGCTGAAAACCGTCCCGCAGAACTGAGTGAATACCCTGTTGTAAAGAATATCAAGGAATTGGAAGGCGTTGATGTTGCAATTCTTTGTACACCGACCCGCAGTGTAGAGACTTATGCCAAAGAAATCCTTGCACTTGGCATCAATACGGTTGACAGCTTCGATATTCATACCGGTATTGTAGATTTGCGTCGCACACTGTCTGCTTCTGCAAAAGAACATAATGCAGTTTCTATTATTTCTGCAGGTTGGGATCCAGGAAGCGATTCTATCGTACGTACCCTGTTGGAAGCTATTGCTCCGAAAGGAATTACTTATACAAACTTTGGTCCTGGAATGAGTATGGGACATACAGTAGCTGTAAAAGCTATTGATGGTGTAAAGGCTGCTCTTTCCATGACTATTCCTACCGGAACAGGTATTCACCGCCGTATGGTTTATATCGAATTGAAAGACGGTTATGAGTTTGATAAAGTATCTGCTGCCATCAAGGCAGATCCATACTTTGTAAATGACGAGACACATGTGAAATTAGTTCCCAGCGTAGATACTTTGCTTGATATGGGACATGGTGTAAACCTCACTCGTAAAGGTGTTTCCGGTAAAACTCAGAATCAATTGTTTGAGTTCAATATGCGCATTAATAATCCTGCACTTACTGCTCAGGTATTGGTTTGTGTAGCTCGCGCTTCCATGCGTCAACAACCAGGTTGTTACACCATGGTAGAGGTTCCGGTTATTGATCTTTTGCCGGGAGATCGTGAAGAGTGGATCGGACACTTAGTGTAAGAAAATACGATAGATATTTCATATGATAAATAGACCATCTACTCACTTCGAATAGATGGTCTATTTGTTTTTATAAAGTAGAACCTGCGTTAGAACAGGAACCGCAGAATATCATTAAAGTTTGCCCAAAGCAGCAATCCAAATAACAGGAACATACCCACCATTTGCGCACGTTCCATAAACTTATCACTTGGTTTGCGACGAGCCACAATCTCATAAATAAGGAATAGTACATGCCCGCCATCCAGTGCCGGAATAGGCAGAATATTCATGAAGGCGAGGATAATAGAAAGGAATGCTGTCATGTACCAGAACTGATGCCAATCCCATGTAGCAGGGAAGATGCTTCCGATAGTTCCGAAGCCACCCAATTGCTTGGCGCCTTCTTTAGAGAAGAGATATTTCATCTGTCCTACATAGCCTTTCAGAGTTTGTACTCCCAATGCTGCACCAGCGGGGAAAGAGGCCAGAAAACTATATTCTTTCTTTACAACCGGCAGTAACTGATTGGTTGCCGTACGTACTACTACACCTATCTCATAGATTGAATCTGTAGCAAAAGTTATAGTATCTATCACTCCGGCACGTGCATAAGTCAATGTGATATAATGAGAAGCTGAATCCGCTTTCTGACGGCGTAACATCTCTTCTTTAAAATCGAAATAAGCAATGTTCTTTCCGTCCAATTGCATAATACTGTCACCCGCTTGCAGGCCGGCAAGGGCAGCAGGACGGTTGGCACAAATACTATCAATAACATACGGATAGCGGAATGAGGCAAAACGTACGCTATCTGCCAGCAGACGCTCCATAAAATTCTCAGGAATATAAACGGATACATCTTCTCCATCGCGGCGTACTGTTACCTGGCGGGCATCGACAACGCTTGTCAGCATGTCACCACCGTAACGTTCAAAGGGTACACCATCAGCAGATATCAGTACGTCACCGTCACGGAAACCGATAGCTTTTGCCGTTTCGTTGAATTCCATACCCAACGGGGCTTTTTGTACCGGTACGTATTCATCTCCCCAAGTAAAAAGTATCATAGAATAGATGAATAATGCCAATATGAAATTGAACAATACACCACCTACCATGATTAACAACCGTTGCCATGCCGGTTTGGCCCGGAACTCCCACGGTTGCATTGGCTGTTGCATCTGTTCGGTATCCATAGACTCATCTATCATACCTGCTATCTTTACATAACCACCTAACGGCAGCCAACCAATACCATATTCCGTATCACTATTTTTCGGCTTGAACTTGAACAGGGTAAACCAAGGGTCGAAGAACAAACAAAACTTTTCTACCCGTGTCTTGAAAAGACGGGCGAAGAGGAAGTGCCCTCCCTCATGAACGATAACGAGCAACGAAAGGCTCATAATGAGTTGCAGGGCACGAATCAAAAATGTTTCCATCTAATAATTTTTCTATTTTACTATTAACTACTATTTACTATTCTTATTCTCCTCCGAGGAAGAAGGGAGTTGAGATACTCTAATACCTGTACTATTTTTATTTTATCAACTCTTGTGCAATACGGCGTGTCATCGCATCCGTAGCTGCATAGTCTTCATATTCCGGTTTTGCCACAAACGATACGATAGACATTGCTTTCTCTATCACATCACTCATGCCGAGGAATGAAATCTCATCCCGTAGGAAAGCGGCAACTACCACTTCATTGGCTGCATTCACGATACAAGGCATATTTCCACCTTTATGCAAAGCTTCGTAAGCCAAAGCCAGATTACGGAAACGGGTAGTATCCGGTTGTTCGAATGTCAGGTTTGTGCACATTTTGAAATCCAACCGGGGAAATGAAGCCTTCAGGCGTTGCGGATAAGAGAATGCATACTGAATAGGCAGACGCATATCCGGCATACCCAATTGTGCCTTAACTGCACCGTCTTCAAACTGCACCATCGAATGTATAATAGATTGCGGATGTACTACCACTTCAATCTGATCCGGACGTACACCGAATAACCATTTTGCTTCTATTACCTCGAACCCTTTGTTCATCATTGAAGCGGAATCAATCGTGATCTTCGCCCCCATATCCCAATTAGGATGTTTCAGGGCTTGGGCTTTGGTTACCGTAGCCAGTTGTTCCATTGTGCAATTGCGGAACGGACCACCGGATGCCGTAAGGATCACCTTCTCTATCGGATTGCCGAGTTCCCCCGCTAAACATTGGAAAACGGCTGAATGTTCGGAATCTACCGGTAATATAGGTGTACCGGATAGGCGTGCCATATCGTTAATCAGCTCACCTGCCACAACAAGCGTCTCCTTGTTGGCAAGAGCGATGGGTTTACGGGCACGAATAGCATTCATGGTTGGTTTCAGTCCGGCATAACCTACCATCGCAGTCAGTACGATGTCAATTTCCGAGTCTTCCACAATCTGGCAGATAGCATCCGTTCCTGCATATACTTTGATAGGCAGGTCGGCGAGGGCTTCTTTCAGTTGGGCATATTTCGTTTCATTGGCTATAACTACCGCTTCAGGCTTGAATTTCCGAGCCTGGGCAATGAGTTCTTCTACACGGTTGTTGGCGGTCAGCACATACGCTTCGTACTGGTCGGATTGTTCTTCAATCACCTGTAATGCCTGCGTACCTATGGAGCCGGTAGAACCGAGTATAGCAATTTGTTTTTTCATTTATCTATCACTTAAAATACAATATATTGTTCCGGATTCACCGCCCGTCCTTTGTGCCATAACTCAAAGTGCAGGTGAGGACCGGTTGTCAGTTGTCCGCTGTTTCCTACCAAAGCAATAGCCTCTCCGGCCTGTACAGTGTCTCCTTCACGTTTCAATAAGGAACTGCAATGCTTATATACGGATATAAAGTCTTGATTATGTTGTACTTCTATCACATATCCTGTTTCGGCCGTATAAGTACTCAAGATAACTGTACCATCCAGCGTAGCAAGTACGCTCTCTCCGGGATTGGCGGCGATATCCGTACCGTAATGTTTTCTGTCAGCATCAAATTTTTCTGTAATCATGCCTCGCGTGGGACGATAAAATATCAATCCTTCTATGTCCGGGCGGGCTGTAATGCTTGTCAGATTATATTTTTCTGTTTCTTCATATTGTTTCCGGAACTCCGCTTCCCGCTGTGTGCGTTCCATCAACGAATCTTCGCGTACAGTAGTCAGTGAGTCCATATTGTGCACAGTATCTACACGTATGGTTCCACTGAAAATATCCTGTATATTCATGATATACAAATTCTGGCGATCTACCAACTGTTGAAGTGAATCTACTCGTAAAGCATTCTCTACCACTTGGGCACGGATCTCACTGTTCATATATCCCGGCAAGTAGTTACGCAACGGAGTGAAAGCAATGATAACTGAGGCAACCAGAAACAAAACAGTCAGCACAGAAAGTAATACCGAGATGCCGTTTAACTTGGATACACGGAGACCGACTACTTCTTCGAGTGTATTCTCGTTGATGATAGTCAGCTTATATTTGAATTTGATATTACTCCAGAATGCTTTATGTCGTTTCTTTTTCACCATACGCGCTAATCACTTATCACTCTATCACTAATCACTTGTTTACACTTCCTCTGTTTCATCCAAAGCCAGCAATCCTTCGGGTAAATCCATAGTAATTACTTTGTGCTTTTGGTCAATGTTCTGGATGAATTCTTCTTGTGCAGGAATCAGTAACTCTTCTCCCTGATGATCAACTACAAACAAGGTGTTGATGGTTGTAGTATCCACCTCTGTCACTTCTCCCAAGTCTCCGTGGTTAACTTCTTCCACGCGGAAACCTACGAAGAAATCCCAGGTCAGTTCTCCCGGTCCGGCATCTTCGGCATGTTTGGCGGGAAAATAAACTTCCACGTTGGTGAACATCCGCGCACGTTCTGCCGTGTCTACCCCTTCCAGCTTTACTAATGCAGTGGAGTCGGAACGGAAACGGTATTCTTCCAGGAAGAAAGGTACGAAAATACCATCCAACAGGCAGATTAGGTATTCAGCTTCCACCCGGTCAAAAATGTCATCGGTAAATGTGAATGACAACTCGCCGTGAATGCCGTGCGGTTTGTTGAATACTCCTATCTTATATACATCTTCTCTTTTTATCATCTTATCATCCTACCATTCTTAATCATCTTCCACCATCCCATATCATATTCTCGTAATTCTTGCTCCGATAGCATTCAGGCGTCTTTCAATATCCTGATACCCCCGGTCGATTTGTTCAATGTTGTGGATACGACTGCTTCCTTCCGCACTCATGGCGGCAATCAGCAATGCAATACCGGCACGAATATCAGGTGAAGTCATATTTCCGCCTCGCAGACGCATGGCATGGTTATGACCAATGACAACGGCACGGTGAGGGTCACAAAGAATAATCTGTGCTCCCATATCTATCAGTTTGTCCACGAAGAACAGGCGGCTCTCGAACATCTTCTGATGGATAAGCACGCTGCCTTTTGCCTGAGTGGCAACTACGAGCATTACACTCAGCAAGTCCGGCGTCAGTCCCGGCCAGGGAGCATCGGCAATAGTCATGATAGAACCATCTATGAACGACTCTATCTGATATGTTTCCTGTGCAGGAACATAGATATCATCTCCCCGTTGTTCCAGTTTGATGCCCAGACGGCGGAAACTTTCAGGGATGATGCCCAGGTTTTCATAAGAAACATTCTTGATGGTGAGCTCACTTTGCGTCATGGCTGCCATACCGATAAAACTGCCGACTTCGATCATATCGGGAAGTATCGTATGTTCGGTACCGTGCAGTTCGTCCACTCCTTCAATGGTCAGCAGATTGGAGGCAATGCCTTGTATCTTGGCGCCCATACGGTTCAGCATCTTGCAAAGTTGTTGCAGATACGGTTCGCAGGCAGCATTGTAAATAGTGGTTGTTCCTTTGGCCAGTACCGCCGCCATCACGATGTTGGCAGTTCCGGTTACTGAAGCTTCGTCCAGCAACATGTAGGTGCCTTTCAGTTCGCAAGCTGAAATCTCATACGCTTCGCGTTCTGCGTTGTACGAAAAATCTGCACCCAGATTCTGTATACCGATAAAGTGAGTATCCAGACGTCTGCGTCCTATCTTGTCACCACCCGGTTTTGATATCATCGCTTTATGAAAGCGTGCCACCATCGGGCCGATTAACATAACCGAACCTCGCAGACTGGAACATTTCTTCAGGAATTCATCACTTTCCAGATAACTCAAATCCAGCTTTTCAGCTTTGAAACAATACGTATCAAGCCCTTTTCTGGATACCGTAACGCCCATATCACGCATCAGTTGAATGAGATTGTTGACGTCCAGTATGTCCGGAATATTATGTACGGTCACCTCTTCGGCTGTCAGCAGCGTGGCGCAGATAATCTGCAATACCTCGTTTTTTGCGCCTTGCGGATGGATCTCGCCGGATAATCTGTGTCCTCCTTCAATTACGAATGATGCCATAAATTGGGATTTATGACTTATGATTTATAATTTATGATTTATGAACGGATCTGCCGCTTATAAATCATAAATCTGAAATCATAAATCTATTAGTACTTTCTCTTATTATTCCGGTTATCTCTCCGGTTATTCTGATTGTTTACTTTCGGACGGTAGTTCTGATTGATACGTTCAGCCATCAGTTTGATGATGTCATCCGTCATCTGCAATTTGCCACCCGAATATTCATTAAGATCTTCTGCAATTTTGCGGTCGTCTACCGTATCCTTGTTCCAGGTCATGTAGTCTTTCTTCATGTGGTTGCAGATCAGGGCTATCAGGTTTTGCTTTTCATCTCCTTCGGGGAAGTCAATTGCTTTCTTTATCAATACTTCCAGTGTACGGCCGTAGTGGCGGTAACGAATTTTTGTACTGGGATAGGGGATCACTTCCGGACGGGTATTCAAATTATCTTTGCGGATAATTTCATAAGGATAATCAATGTCCAGTTTGAAGTCAGACATGATAGCCAGATGATCCCATAATTTATGTTTAAAATCGGGTACATCACGCAGATGTGGGAACATATTACCCATGATGTTGATAATGGTGTTTGCGCAACGTTGGCGTTCAGCGCGGTCTTCGATTGTCAACGCGTGGTCAACCATGTTTTGGATGCTGCGTCCGTATTCCGGCAAAGGCATCCGTTTTTGTTGAGTGTTATATTGCATATATTATAAAAGTTTTTTCGGTTGGGAAGCTACAAACTCTTTCAGGTAGAATGGTTCAAAATAAGCTACATCCTTAAAGTCGTTTTCGGCTATTGCTTTTTCAGCAAGTGGGAACATCATTTTTGCCAATGGACGAATATCGTCAATGAAGTGCGCATTGGGATGAGTTATTTTATCTTTGCACTTGGCTGCCCCGTCTCCAAAGAAATAAACGGGATGTTGATCCAGAAATTCCGTATAAGAGTTTTCGTCTACAATGTCAGCGGCTATGTCGCGCACAGGTTTCAGGGCGCGGTCGTAGATGGCAGCATATACCTCCATGCGGCGTGCATCGATCATTGGGCATAGCAATGCGTCTTCGGGCAATTCATCATGATAAAGCAATACCGGCACGCATTGTACCTTCAATGTCGGAAGACCGATCAGCGGAATATTACGTCCGTAGCAAACTCCTTTCGCCATAGATACACCGATACGTAGCCCTGTGTAAGAACCCGGTCCACAACTCACTGCTACTGCATCAATCGGCATGGCATGACTGTCGGCAAACGACAGAGCTTCGTCTATAAATACTCCTAGCAGAGCGGCATGAGACGGGCCGTTCAGATCTTCTTTGTTAAATACATTTTGTCCATCTTCACTCACAGCAACGGAGCATGCCGAGGTGGACGTTTCAATATGCAAGATACACGACATAGTCTTTTGTTAGTTTAATTGTGGCAAATTTACAGGTTTATTTTCAGATACACAAGCGAATCCCAAAAGGGTTCGGTATCTTTCTTACGGCATTATTGGCAGGTTTTTAGATTATTTCTATCTTTGCTATCTGATTTTAGGAATAAATACTGAATTCGTTAACATAAAATAACCGGCACAAGGAGGTCGTTGTATCTGTAATTATGATCGTAGCTATTATTATTGTACTTTTTATTTTGGTGGTGATTTCGATGTACAACTCATTGGTGAGAAAGAGAAATCAGATAGAAAATGCTTTTTCCACTATCGATGTCATGTTGAAACGCCGCTTCGATTTGATCCCCAATCTGGTTGCAACCGTTCAGCAATATGCCAAGCATGAAGCTGATACATTTGCTGCAATAACGGAAATGCGCAACAAGACTTATGCTTCTCTTAATGACAGCGAAAAGGCGGACTTTGACAAAATGTTTTCTAAAGTGCGTACTCAATTCTTTGCAGTGGCGGAGAACTATCCCGAACTAAAAGCTTCTGAAAATTTCCTGCAATTGCAGCGTTCGCTCAATGAAACGGAAGAACAGTTGGCTGCTGCCCGCCGCACTTACAATGCCTCTGTAACCGATTACAATAATGCCGTCCAGACTTTCCCTACAAACCTGTTGGCTGGTATGTTTGGCTTTACAAGAAAAGCGGTACTGACAATTCCGGAAGCAGAACGTGCAACTCCGGATGTAAAGAACTTATTCAATTCATAAAATAGCTGGCAATGGATTATGTAGATTTTGACTCTCTGGCGCAGAAGCTGGCCCCCACATTGCAAGTTCTGGAAAATAAACGTAAGGAACTTCTGAGGAAAGGGCGTTCGGAGGGTTTGATTTATGCTGCTATTTTTCTGGTAGTAGGAGTGATCGCTTTGTTAATACTTAAATTGGAAGGGATCTTTGGTCCGATTGTTATTGTTGTTATTTCTGTAATCATTTTTATTACTTGTATCAATAATAAATCGAAAATATTCTCCTCTTTTTATAAAGAAGAAGTGGTAGATGAAATAATCCATGCCTTTTGTCCGAATGCGACCTATTCTCCGAATGACGGAGTGAGTGAGGATCTTTTTAGAAATAGCGGACTGTTTACTTCTCCCGACCGTTATCATGCCGAAGATTTGATAGAAGGATGTCTGGATAAAACCAGCTTTATCTGTTCCGAGGTACATGCTGAAGAGCGCAGAGCTCGTTCTACCAAGAATGGAGTGCAGTATTATTGGGAAGATATTTTCAAAGGATTTCTTTTCATTGCTGACTTTCATAAAGAATTTCAGGGAGAAACGACCGTTTTGCGGGACAGCTTTTTCAAAATTAAGATGGGAGCTTCAAGAGTGAAAATGGAAAATCCCGATTTTGAAAAAGTCTTTGATGTCTTTTCCACGAACCAGATTGAAGCCCGCTATCTGATTACCCCTTCCATGATGGAAAGAATGTTGAAGTTGGACAGCAATTTTAAGAAAGGAATTACCATCAGTTTCCGGAATTCTACGATTCTGGTCGCCATTCCGGATTCAAAGAACCGGTTTGAAGCAGATGTGTGGAGTTCTTTGAACGATATGAGCATCCTTAGATCGGACTTTGCAGTGCTTCAATCCTTGCTGGAAATTGTAGATGAACTAAACTTGAACACACGTATTTGGAGTAAAGAGTAAGCGATAAACACATCACTTATTTCTTGAATAATTTTCACTAATGAAAATATTCATGTAATTTTGCGGAAAACTAAAGAATCTTATGATACAATCCATGACCGGATACGGTAAAGCGACCGCTGAACTGTCCGATAAGAAAATCAATGTAGAAATCAAATCGCTCAATAGTAAAGCGATGGATCTGTCAACCCGCATCGCTCCCCTCTACCGGGAAAAAGAAATAGAAATCCGTAACGAAATTGCTAAGGCACTGGAACGTGGTAAAGTGGATTTCAGTCTGTGGATTGATAAAAAAGATGCCTGTGAACTTATTACTCCCATTAACCAGGATGTGGTAGTGGCGTATTACGAACGGATTCGCACCATCTCCGAAACTACCGGTATCCCTGCACCCGAAGACTGGTTCTCTACTTTGCTCCGCATGCCGGACGTGATGACCAAGAACGATATTCAGGAACTGAGCGAGGAAGAATGGAAAGCTGTTCATGCCACTGTGCTTCAGGCTATCCAAAATCTGGTTGATTTCCGTATCCAGGAAGGCGCGGCTTTAGAGAAGAAGTTCCGCGAAAAGATTTCTAATATTGCCAAGTTGCTGACTTCTGTTGATCCGTACGAAAAAGAGCGTGTAGAGAAAATCAAAGAACGCATCACGGATGCTTTGGAAAAGACCATCAGTGTGGACTATGACAAGAACCGTCTGGAGCAGGAACTCATCTATTACATTGAGAAACTGGATATCAACGAAGAAAAACAACGTCTGAGCAACCACTTGAAATACTTCATCAATACTATGGAGGATGGAAGCGGACAAGGTAAGAAGTTGGGTTTCATTGCCCAAGAAATGGGACGTGAAATCAATACGTTGGGAAGCAAGTCCAATCATGCTGAGATGCAGAAGATTGTAGTGCAGATGAAGGATGAGCTGGAACAAATCAAAGAACAGGTATTGAACGTGATGTAATTACTATTTCAATATGGCTAAACTTATTATATTCTCAGCCCCTTCAGGGGCAGGGAAATCAACCATTATCAACTATTTGCTGGAGCAGAACCTGAATCTGGCTTTTTCTTGTTCTGCTACCAGTCGTCCGCCACGCGGAACAGAACAACATGGAGTGGAGTACTTCTTTCTTTCTCCCGAAGAATTCCGTACCCGCATTGCCAATGACGAGTTTCTGGAATATGAAGAAGTGTACAAAGACCGTTACTATGGTACATTGAAGTCTCAGGTAGAAGCTCAGTTGGCTGCCGGACAAAATGTGGTTTTTGATGTGGACGTTGTAGGTGGTTGCAATATAAAGAAGTTTTATGGCGATCGTGCTCTGTCTGTGTTCATTCAGCCTCCTTCGGTAGAGGAACTTCGTAAACGTCTGGTAGGACGTGGAACGGATGCCTTCGAAGTGATAGAAGCCCGCGTTGCCAAGGCGGAATACGAACTGACGTTTGCCCCTAAGTTCGACAAAGTCATTGTAAATGATGATTTGGAGAAGGCAAAGGCAGAAGCTTTGCAGGTAATTACAGAGTTTTTATCTAAATAATAAGGTCTGTCATGTATCAGCCGAAACCTGTTTCTCCTAAACAGAACAAGTCATTGTTGATTCTCAACACACTCCTGGCACTTATATCTTTAGTGTCAGGTCTGATGGCGTTGTATTATAGCCAATGGACAATCGTTCTTGGTATGACATTGGTGGTACTTTCAAGTTGCATCAATGTTTATACTTGCTGGAAACGTATAAAAACAAAAGAATGAAAACGGGTATCTTCAGCGGCTCCTTCAATCCGGTTCACATCGGACATCTTGCCCTTGCCAATTATCTTTGCGAATATGAAGGGCTGGATGAAGTGTGGTTTCTCGTAACCCCTCATAATCCGTTGAAGGAAGAAGATGAATTGATGGATGATACCTTCCGTTTGAAGTTGGTTCAACTTGCCATTGCGGGGTATCCCAAGTTTAAAGCTTCTGATATTGAGTTTAATCTGTCCCGTCCGTCCTATACCATCCATACATTGGATAAACTGAAAGAAACCTATCCTGACCGGGAATTTCATTTGATTATCGGTTCAGACAACTGGACGCTTTTTCCCCGCTGGTATCAGTCGGAACGTATTCTTGCCGAAAACCATATTCTTGTATATCCCCGTCCCGGTTATCCGGTTTCTTTCGATTCCCTTTCGGAGAATGTAAAAGTAGCTTCTTCTCCTACTTTTGAAATCAGTTCTACCTTTATTCGCCGGGCGATGGAGGAAGGGAAAGATGTTCGTTACTTCCTCCATTCGGCGGTCTACGAGGCACTTTCATCCAAGTTTCCTCGCTAAGCAATGCTACTGTTTGGCATGGAATAGTCCTTTGGAATCGATATCCACATCCAACATGTATGAACAGGTTGCCTCTTCTTTTGGCATAATCCGTTTTATTCTGTCCAAATCCTCTTTCGTTAGTTTCACATTCAATGCTTGAATCGTGTCTTTGATTTGTGAGGCTGTTCTTGAACCTACCAGTGCTATGATATCTTCACCTTGCGCCAACACCCAGGCTATGGCAAGTTGTGCCAGGGTAGCTCCTTTTTCAACTGCAATCTGTTTCAGCGCATCGGTGCGGGCAAGATTTGCTTTCATCGTTGCCAATGCTTCCGGAGAAATTCTCTGACCGATAGATTTTAATTTTTCTTCTTGTGAACTTCCGCCAATCAGTCCCGAAAGGAGTACGCCGAAGGCTACAATGCCGACACCTAATTCTCTTGCTGTCGGTAAAAGGTCATCTTCTATATGCCGGTCTGCCAACGAATATCTTACTTCGACCAGACTGATCGGGTGTACTGCATTTGCTCTGCGAAGTATCTCTCCATTCACTTCGGAGATTCCTATATTTTTCACATATCCTTTTGTTGCCAGATCGGATATAGCGCCGATGGTGTCTTCTACGGGTATATGTGGATTGATGCGGGCGGGTTGGTATAAATCCACATAGTCAGTACCTAAACGGCTTAGTGTATAACGCAGGTAGTTTTCCACAGCTTCCGGGCGGGCATCCATTCCGTACATTCTGCCATCCACACCCTGCATGGCTCCAAACTTTACAGAGATAAAGACATCTTCCCGCTTGCGGGTCTTCAATGCCTTTTTTATCAGCATTTCACTTTGTCCGTTTCCGTAGAAGTCTGCGGTATTCAGGAAATTAACTCCTCCGTCCAAAGCTGTATGTATCGTGTTGATACCTTCACTTACGTCTCCCATTCTCATACTTCCCAAGCCTATGCGCGAAAGCATGAAGTTGCTTGTTTTCTCTTTCGATAAGTTTAAATATTCCATATTCCTTAAATATTAAGTTTTTTCTGTGATGCAAAGGTCGGACAGAATAGATGAATTGACAAGGTCATTTTACTACTATAATTAGTCATAATCCGAAACGTATCTGTTTGTAATAAGAATAATTATTAAATTTGCATTTTAAAATTAGTCATTTATCAGAATTGTGATGAAAGATACAGTACTTGATTTAAGTTTTCAGGATTATCTTGAAAGAATGAATCCTCAATCCTCCTTTCAGGAGCAGTTGGTGGTTATCTATTTGGACGATTCGGTGACAAAAAAAGATAAGGTTGGGAGGTATCCCATGCAGCTTGAAGCCTCCTCATTAATATTGGTCGTGTCAGGTGAAATGCAAATTGAAGTGGATTATCTGCCTTATACTCTTAAAAGAAGTACCGTGATGCAGCTACTGGCTGATAATATAATAGGAAATGTATCGCATACTCCCGGTTTCAGAGGATACTTGCTTTTGTTTTCACCGGAACTGAAGCAGGAAATCATGTCATTAACTTCCAGCATACGTTTGCCGGAAGCAGGAAACTTGAAACGTCTATATCCTGAACAGAGTTTGACCGATGATGAATGTGCAATTGTGCTGAATCGGATAGAACGTATAAAGAAGTACATAGCGGACTCGGATCATCTGTATCGGGCCACTGTTATTAAAAATGAGGTGATAAATCTATTGCTCGATATAACCAATAGCCGTTGGAAGAAATATGGAGAAAGAGAAATCTCATTTTCGCGTAATGAAATAATTCGGCAGCGTTTCCACGAATTGCTTTTGGGAAATTGCCGTAAACATCGTGATGTCGGATTTTATGCGCAGGAATTGTGTGTTACTCCGGATTATCTATCGAAGATAATACGGGAGTGTGACGGGCAATCGGCACTGAAATGGATCACAAATGCCGTGGTGACAGAAGCAAAACTCCTGCTGCGCCGACCGAATATGAATGTCAGTCAGGTAGCGATTGAACTGAATTTTCCGGATCAATCTACATTTGGGAAGTTTTTTAAAAGAAATACAGGTATGGCACCTGCCCGATACAGAGCAGATGCCTTACGAAAAGCGATACACTATACCTGATGTTTTATATAAACCACTGAACGCCCTCCACCTCGCTTGCGGATAACACCTTCTGTCAGAAATTCCTGTAAATCAGAGCTGGCGCATCTGTCCGTTACGCGCGTGAGTCGGGCATATTCGGCGCGTGTGATGCAGACATTTGCTTCCAGAAAGGTCAGCATCATCTGTCTTCTATCTTTTTTGGCAACTGCCGGTTTCTTTGCCGAGGCTTTTTTGTTTATTCTCTCCAGCTCCATTTGATGTCTCACGTACTTTTTGAAGGCTTTGCTGGGGCGGAATTTTACCGTTTCAAAGCGTACGGATTCAGCACGTATGTCCTTTTTCTGTATGGCAGGACGCGTACATTTCAGTGTAGTACTGAAAAATCCCAGTTCATCCAGTTCTACATTGTAACCTTCGGCGAGCCAGTCGCCCAGTGCATTGCTGATGGCTTGCATAATTCCCACGACCATGGCGTGTGGCATGTGCTGTTCTTTCATTAACCGCTCCTGAAACTCCTTTGCAGTGATAGTGCCTTTGGAGCGGACGCGTGCATGGAGTGGTTTCTTCTTACCTTCGCCACTGGGGTCCGGTGTTTCGTAAAGGTCATAATAAGTACTCATATATACATTGTTTTTAAGAGGTTTATGTTTTCGTAGAAACAAATTGGTACTGGAACTGCGAGAGGTTAATGTCGGATGTGTTACAGACTAATATCGTTTATACTAAAAAGTATTCTTACTACAAATATAGAAGTTTCTTACAACAGTTATGTTATTTTCTTACTATAGTTATATATTTTTCTTACAATAATTGTTGTAAGAATAGTTTTTAGGTAATGAAAGATTAATTTCTTGCGATGCCGGGATTAGTTCTTAGACTCTTTGATTTTAGTTTTATATAGGTTGTGGTTTTTTGTTATTGCTGGCCACTTTCCTTCGTTTTCTGTTCTATTCTGTTTACCTTTGCAGGAAGATTAAGCCGGAACACGCTAAAGACAACATTTACTATAATTTATCAAATTGAGGATGGCGGAAAGGTAATAAACCAAGTGAGTATATGAAACCCAAAAAGAACAGAATATTTTGCCGCGATTGCAATAAATATAAAACGCTATTTGAGTCAGAGTCAAAAGCAGATAATTTTATTAAATTCAATCATGAAGAGATAGAAGCGTGTAGTGGTCATGCCCCTAACCGGAGTTATTATTGTCGTTCGTGTGTTGGTTGGCATGTTACCAGTAAGAAGGAATATGATGATAGGCTACCTTCTTTAACTGATAAAGTTCTTGACGCTTATAAGGCAACTCTTCCAATGAAGTTGCTCTCCGGTGATAGAGCGTTACTGAGACGGGCTGATGAAATAATGGCTGATATTGCAAAGTTGATAAAAGAGAAAAATCCCGAGCAATGCGTTTCTCTTTTCCAAGAAGTATATAGCATATTTCAGCGTATTCCTGATACGGATGATATCATTAAATATAAGCAAAGTCTATTTTTACGTTATAGAAAGCTGATAACTAAAATAGATCGTGGAATGTTGGATACATTTATTATTCCAGTAAGCGCAATGCAAAGTTTAGCTGCAGAATCTAACTTGAAAGGGCTTAAGATGCAATATGATATGGGAAACTATGAGGTTGCTAATGAACTTTTGCAAGATGTTCGGAATGCTGTGGCTAATGTTGTTGATGAACAGTATAAGAAAGAATTGAATAAACGTATCAAGATAATCGGAACAAAGAATAATCTTAGGATGGGCATTGAGGCTATAGAGCAGATGCAAAATCCGGACAAAAACATTTTGTTTGAAGAAATTGAAGAAAATTTCATTAAAATAGACTTGTCGTATGTGTATGGAGAGTATCATGAATGTGTGAAATTGATACAATATGTAAAAAGGATATATGATGTGGTATTGACTATAGAAGGTTCTGAAGCAAGAAAGAAAAAGATAGAGGACCGGTTACATAAATTCGTAGAATCAGTATCTATTGCATTGAAAGCTCTTTGAATGGGAGATCTCTCTTGCATGACCTTTTTCCTGTTTGCGGCTTTATATAAAGCGTGTTTCCAACATCTGAATTATAAAGAAAAATCCCCTCCACACCATACAGTGCAAAGGGGATTCCCATATATAACAACTATAGCTTTCTTTACACAATACCTTGTGCCATCATAGCTTTTGCTACCTTCATGAATCCGGCAACGTTAGCACCCTTCACGTAGTTTACATAACCATCAGCTTCAGTACCATACTGTACGCAAGCTTCGTGAATGTTCTTCATGATACTCTTCAGTTTCTCGTCTACTTCTTCTGCGCTCCAGCTCAGTTTGATAGAGTTTTGAGTCATTTCCAGACCGGATACTGATACACCACCTGCATTGGCTGCCTTACCCGGAGCATACAGAATCTTAGCATCCTGGAATACTTTGATAGCTTCCGGAGTAGAAGGCATGTTAGCACCTTCGGATACTGCCATTACACCGTTGGCAACTAATTGGCGAGCATGGTCACCGTTCAGTTCATTCTGAGTTGCAGAAGGTAGAGCGATGTCAGCTTTTTCACCCCAAGGCTTAGCACCTTCTACATATTTCACACCCGGATATTGTTCTGCATACTCGCGGATACGTCCACGGTAGAGATTCTTCAGTTCCATGATGTAGTCCAGTTTTTCGCGGTCGATACCTGCCGGGTCGTAAACATAACCGTCAGAGTCAGACATGGTGAGTACTTTACCACCCAGTTCCAATACTTTTTCAGCAGTATATTGAGCTACGTTACCAGAACCGGAGATCAGGCAAGTCTTGCCTTTCAGGTCAGTACCTTTAGATTTCAGCATTTCCATCAGGAAGTAGATGTTACCGTAACCTGTAGCCTCAGGACGAATCAGTGAACCACCGAATTCGCGACCTTTGCCAGTGAATGTACCTGTGAATTCATGAGTCAGCTTCTTGTACATACCGAACATGAAACCTACTTCACGACCACCTACACCGATGTCACCGGCAGGAACGTCAGTCTCAGGACCAATATGACGCCACAGTTCCAGCATGAATGCTTGTACGAAACGCATTACTTCAGCATTAGACTTGCCACGCGGAGAGAAGTCGGAACCACCTTTACCACCACCCATAGGCAGAGTAGTCAGAGAGTTTTTGAAGGTTTGTTCGAATGCGAGGAACTTCAGGATTGAGAGGTTCACAGATGCGTGGAAACGGATACCACCTTTGTACGGACCGATAGCGTTGTTGTGTTGAACGCGATAACCCATGTTTGTCTGGATGTTACCCTTATCGTCCATCCAAGTCACGCGGAATTGATAAACACGATCGGGGATGCAAAGACGCTCAATTAGATTGACTTTGTCAAATTCCGGGTGTTTGTTGTACTCTTCTTCAATTGTAGAAAGTACTTCTTCCACTGCTTGATGATACTCTGGTTCGTTGGGGAACCGTCTTTTCAAATCTTCTAATACCTTAGCTGCATTCATAATCTATTTCTTTTATTGGTTGCTACTAAATATAATTGTCTTAACAAAGTATTCTTTAGATTGTTTTTTCTCTGTTGCGGTTGCAAAAGTACACATAAAAATGAGACAAACAAACAATTTATAAAGAAAATGCGGGATAAAACAACAAAAATATTGTTTTATCCCGCAAAAAGGAATAAAAAGATATTATTTATCCTCTCTTTAATGATTTTATTACCGGAATGAATACTAACGCTGCCGAAATGACAAGTGTCATAATGACTGGACCGTCAATTCGTTCGGCAGTTGTTAGAACTATGTAGCAAAGTGCTGCCCAAAGCAGTACAATGCAAACACTTTGTGATTTCGATAACGGGCGTCTCATTTACCAGCTTTCTTTTTATCCACGATGGCGTCGATGACTGCTACTGCGGTGATGTTCACAATGTCGCGTACGGAGCTTTCGAAGTCGGTGAAGTGGATAGGCTTGTTCAGTCCCATTTGTATCGGGCCGATTAGCTCCATTTCCGTATTCATAGCTTGCAACAGTTTGTATGCAGAGTTGGCAGAGCTGAGGTTCGGGAATACAAGGGTATTCACATCTTTACCTTTCAGACGGGTGAATGGATACTTGGCGTCACGCATCTTGCGGTCCATGGCAAAGTTCACCTGCATTTCACCGTCAATGGCAAGATCAGGATAGTTCTGCTGCATATATTCCACGGCTTCGTGTACACTTACCGGACTACCTTCGGTGTCTGCACCGAAGTTGGAGTAACTTAACATGGCCATTACCGGAGTATGATTGAAGAAACGTACGGTATGCTCTGACAGTTTGGCTATGTCAATCAATGTTTCGGCATTGGGATGACGGTTGATTAGTGTATCAGCCAGGAAGTAGGTACCTTTCTTGGAGTTCAGGATGTGCATCGTACCGAAATGCTTGTATTGCGGTTGTATGCCGATAACTTCTTTGGCAACTTTGATCGTATTGCTGTATTTGGTATAAAGACCGGTGATGAATGCATCTGCATCGCCTGTTTCCACCATCATCATACCGAAGTAATTGCGTTCGAACATCTTATCGTTGGCTTCCTCATAGGTAGCACCTTGACGGGCACGCTTTTCGGAAAGAATGCGGGCGTAGCGTTCACGGCGTGAGGCTTCGTTCGGATGGCGCAGGTTGACGATTTCGATGCCTTCCAGGCTGAGGTCGAGTTCTTTTGCCAGTTTTTCGATGGTTTCATCGTTACCTAATACAATTGGATGACAGATACCTTCGGCTTTGGCTTCTACAGCGGCTTTCAGCATATTGGGGTGAGAACCTTCGGCAAATACCACGCGTTGCGGATTGCGACGGGCGGTGTCGTAAAGCTGGCGGGTCAGTTTGCTTTCGTAACCCATCAGTTCGCGGAGCTGTACGCAGTAAGCATCCCAGTCCTCGATATTTTTACGGGCTACACCGCTTTCCATAGCAGCCTTGGCTACGGCGCAGGAAACTTCAGTGATAAGACGCGGGTCAACCGGTTTCGGGATGAAGTATTCCGGACCGAAACTAAAGTTGTTAACATGATAAGCCTCGTTCACAACATCGGGTACAGGCTGTTTTGCCAGGTTGGCAATGGCATGTACAGCAGCAATCTTCATTTCTTCGTTGATGGCTTTAGCCTGAGTATCCAGGGCACCACGGAAGATATAGGGGAAACCGATTACATTATTAATCTGGTTCGGATAGTCCGACCGTCCGGTTGCCATTAGTACGTCAGGACGTGCTGACATGGCATCTTCGTAAGAGATTTCCGGTGTAGGATTGGCCAATGCGAAAACGATAGGAGACGGAGCCATGCTGCGTACCATGTCCTGTGACAGAACATTACCTTTGGATAATCCCAGGAATACATCGGCACCTTTGATGGCTTCTTCCAGCGTGTGGATATCTGTGCGGTCGGTAGCGAAGTAACGTTTCTGTTCGTTGAGGTCGGTACGTGCTTTGCTGATTACACCTTTACTATCCAGCATCACAATATTTTCCAGGCGGGCACCCAGTGAAACATACAGTTTTGTACAAGATACGGCAGATGCACCGGCACCATTCACAACGATTTTTACATCTTCAATTTTCTTGCCTGCTACCTGCAAAGCGTTCACAAGTCCGGCACTGGAGATGATGGCCGTACCATGCTGGTCATCGTGCATCACAGGGATATCGAGCTCTTCTTTCAGGCGACGCTCTATTTCGAAGCACTCAGGTGCTTTGATATCTTCCAGGTTGATACCACCGAAGGTAGGAGCAATGGCCTTTACAGCTTCGATGAATTTTTCGGGATCTTTTTCGTTTACTTCAATATCGAATACGTCGATGCCGGCATAAATCTTGAACAGAAGTCCTTTACCTTCCATTACGGGCTTACCGCTCAACGCACCTATGTCGCCAAGACCGAGTACGGCAGTACCGTTGGAGATTACAGCAACCAAGTTTCCTTTCGCTGTATATTTATAAGCATCCTGCGGATTCTTTTCTATTTCGAGGCACGGCTCCGCCACACCGGGAGAGTAAGCAAGTGAAAGATCGGTTTGGGTACTGTAGGGCTTGGTAGGCACTACTTCTATCTTACCTGGTTTGCCTTGTGAGTGATACAGCAAGGCAGCTTCTTTAGTTATCTTAGCCATGGTAGTTGATTATGAGTTGTTAGTTAAAAGTTATAATTTTGCCGCAAAGGTAGGAATAAATGTGATAAAGTGTAAGTCTGTGTGCAATAAAAACTATTAAATAGTACTTAATCTGTCGGAAGTCAAAGCAAGGATGAGGGTGGAAACAAACAATAAGGCGAAGGACTGGAAAGTCTCTCGCCTTATTGTTTATAAAATAGTCTGAGTATAGACTGCTTTAAATGCCTCTACCTGTGAAAATACAGCAGTAGATGGTTTTTCTTTTATTCCGTAGCCGCTTCTCCTTCAGCTTCCGGAGCCTTATCTATCAACTCCAGGAACTGGTCGAGTCGAGGTGTAACAATGATTTGTGTACGGCGGTTGCGCTGTTTACCCAGTTCAGAATCATTGTCTGTGATAGGATTGTACTCACCACGTCCGGCAGCAGAAAGCCGTTTAGGGTCAACACCATATTTATTCTGCAATTCTTGTACTACAGATGAGGCACGCAGGGCACTCAAATCCCAGTTATTGCGGATATTGGTACGTGAGATGGGTACGTTGTCCGTATTACCCTCTACCAGTACTTCGTAATCTTTGTAGTCGGTGATAATCTTGGCAATCTTGCTTAACGTTTCGCCGGCGCGTTCGTTGATTTCGTAACTGCCGCTCTTGTAGAGCATATTGTCTGCTAAAGAGATGTAAACCACACCTTTCAGTACTTTCACATCTACTTCTTTCAATTCCTCGCGGCTCAGGGAGCGGGTCAGATTGTTGGTTAGCATAACGTTCAGTGAGTCTGATTTACTCTTGGCATCCACTAATTGCTTGATGTAGCGGTTGGAGGCATTGATTTCATCTACGAGTTTGGAGATGTTGATATTCCCTTGCGAGTTCTGCTGGAGGCTCTTGTCGAGCGATCCTTGCAGGGTAGCGTAACTGTTACGCAATTCCTGATTATTTTTTCGGGCTTCGCTTAGGCGATCCTCCAAACTTTTAGATTGTGTGCGGTATTCGGCAAGCTGGATTTGTGCGTCCTGATATGACTTGTCGAGAGCAGACTTTTCGTCTTTCAGTTTGTTATAATCTGTTTGAAGATTCACAAATTCCTTCTTGGTCACACATCCCGTCAGGAATAGAGTTGCGACCAACAGAAAGGATGCAGCTAATTTTGTACGTTTCATAAATCTTTCTTTATTAAATGTTTACTGGGCGCAAAGATAAGAAAATCCCCGTACTCCGGTTGCGGAGACGGGGATATATTATTTGTTTTATAGGTACTTTATGAAATTATGCGTTCAGAGCCTGCTCAATATCTGCGATGATATCGTCTGCATTCTCAATGCCTACAGAGAAACGAATCAAGTCGGGACGTACTCCGGCTTCCAGTAATTGTTCGTCCGACAATTGGCGGTGTGTATGGCTGGCCGGATGCAGCACGCAGGTACGAGCATCGGCAACGTGGGTCACGATGGCAGCCAACTTTAGTGAGTCCATGAACTTGATAGAAATCTCGCGCCCCCCTTTCAATCCGAAGGAGATAACACCGCAAGAACCGTTCGGCATATACTTTTGTGCCAACTCATAGTATTTATTGTCGGGAAGACCGCAATAGTTCACCCAAGCTACTTTGTCATTTTTAGAAAGATATTCGGCAACCGCCTGTGCATTTTTACAGTGTTGCGGCATACGCAGGTGCAGAGTTTCCAGACCGAGATTCAGCAGGAAAGAGTTCTGCGGAGACTGGATGCTGCCGAGGTCACGCATCAACTGGGCAGTAGCCTTAGTGATATAAGCCATCTTACCGAAAGCTTTTGTATAAGTCAGTCCGTGGTATGACTCATCCGGTGTGCACAATCCGGGGAATTTGTCAGCGTGTGCATCCCAGTCGAACTTGCCGCTGTCTACAATACAACCACCTACGCTGGTGGCATGACCATCCATATATTTGGTCGTAGAGTGTACTACGATATCAGCACCCCATTCAAACGGGCGGCAGTTGATAGGAGTCGGGAACGTGTTGTCTACAATCAAAGGTACACCATGGCTGTGGGCAATGCGGGCAAATTTTTCAATATCCAATACTTCCAGTGACGGGTTGGAAATGGTTTCACCGAACAATGCTTTCGTATTCGGGCGGAAAGCTGCGGAGATTTCTTCTTCGCTGGCATCCGGACTAACGAAAGTAACTTCGATACCCAATTTCTTCATAGTAACCCCGAAGAGATTGAATGTACCACCATAGATAGCGGACGAACAAACGAAGTGATCGCCTGCCTGGCAGATATTAAATATAGCATAGAAATTGGCAGCTTGTCCGCTGGACGTTAGCATACCGGCAACACCGCCTTCAAGAGCAGCTATCTTGGCGGCAACAGCGTCGTTGGTAGGGTTTTGCAAGCGAGTATAGAAATAACCGCTCTCTTCAAGATCGAAAAGGCGTGCCATTTGCTCGCTGGTTTCATATTTGAAAGTGGTGCTTTGATAAATGGGGAGTACACGGGGCTCGCCCTTCTTAGGAGTCCATCCTGCCTGTACGCAGAGGGTTTCCGGTTTAAATTGCTTTGCCATAATGCTATTTGTTTTTATAGTTTTTTATCAATTAACGCATTTGTGGACGCAAAAGTAGGGAAAATAATTGTATTTTTGTCCGCAAGATGAATAAATGGAAAATGAAACAGTTATTTTGCTTTCTTATTTTGCTTTTTTGCATGTCATTCTCTTACGAAGCGTTGGCCCAGGAAGAGCGGGCTACGCCGAAAAGCGGTGAGGGGATATCTGGTTTTCTACAGCGTAACGGGCGTACCGGAAAAGCGTACTATCAGGAGTTCCTGGAACTGAATAAGAAACAATTGCGAGGTAAAGAGGAGTTGCGGCTGGGGGTGAAATATTTGCTTCCACCTCTGAAAAAGGGGAGTGGCAATACGGCTGCTTCATCCAATTCATCTGCTTCAAACTCTTCTGCTTCAAACTCTTCTGCCCGTTCCGGCAACAAAACAATTCGTGAACCTCTTTTCGGAAAAAGCCTTGCTGAAGTTAAAGTGACGGGAAACCGCCTCAAAGGTGCGTGTTTCTACGTGGTGAGTGGGCATGGTGGCCCTGATCCCGGTGCTATTGGCAGGATAGGAAGCGTGGAACTGCATGAGGATGAATATGCCTATGATGTCGCTCTTCGTCTTGCCCGGAATCTGATGGAGGAAGGCGCTAAGGTTTATATTATTATTCAGGATGCCAAAGACGGTATCCGTGACGATCAATACCTTAATAATAGTAAACGCGAAACTTGTATGGGTGATCCTATTCCTCTGAACCAGGTTGCCCGCCTTCGCCAGCGTTGTGAGAAAATAAATGCGCTCTATCAGAAAGACCGCAAGAGTTATACGTATTGCCGTTCCATCTTCTTGCATGTAGATAGCCGTAGTAAAAGTCACCAGACGGATGTATTCTTCTATCATGCTCCCAAAAGTGTGAATGGTAAACGGTTGGCAACTACAATGAAGAATACTTTCGAATCTAAATACGACCGCCACCAACCTAACCGTGGCTTTTCGGGAACTGTCAGCCCACGCAATTTGTATGTGCTGGCCAATTCCAGTCCTGCTGGAGTGTTTGTGGAGTTGGGTAATATTCAGAATACTTTCGACCAGCGCCGGTTTGTTATGAGTTCCAATCGTCAGGCGTTAGCGAAGTGGATGATGGAAGGTTTCATTACTGATTATAAGAAGAGCAAATAATCCTTATTTTCTTTCTGTTTTCTTTTCATGCCACACCACTACCGTCACTGCTGACAGTATCAGTAGAATGCCTAAAGCACTGTGCACCGTGAAATTTTCTTTGAATACCCAGCATCCGATGGCTACGGCAGTAAGTGGTTCCAAGGCTCCGAAGATGGAGGTTAGAGTGGGTCCGATGTGTTTAATAGCCTTTACCAAAGTTATATTTGAAATGGCTGTTGCGGGCAGTGCCAATCCGAGAATATTCAGCCATGCATATCCGTCTGTGGTCAGGCGGATGCCGCTCGTCAGACATCCTCCTATAATAAAGAATAAGGCTCCCAGCCCCATAACATAGGCAGTCAGTGCTGTAGATGGAATGTTTACAGCACGGCTTTTGCGTACTCCGATAATGTATCCGCCGTAAAAGAAAACGGAGCATATAGCAGCGGTCAATCCTATGGTTGTATTGCCTCCTTTAAAGTCAATCTCTCCCGATGATAGCAATGCTGCTCCTATCAGCGAAATCACTACAGCAAATAGAATTGAGAATGACTTTTTTTCCCGGAAGAAGAACATCATGGCGAGGGCAACAGCCAATGGATACATGAAGTGGATGGTTGATGCTACTCCGCTGGCTATGTGCTGGTATGCGATGACCAGGCTCAATGAGGTTGCGGCACGGAAAAGACTCAATATGAACACTGTTCCGAAATCCTTCCGGTTGATACAGAATGTTTCACCTAAAAAGATGCCGAATATGATTAGTGTAAATGATGCGACTCCCCACCGATAGGCTAATACTTCGAAAGAAGAAAAACCTGAGGATAGCAGGGATATGGTGAAAAAAGGTGCCAATCCAAATGTTGAAGAAGAAGCTGCCGCGTATATATAACCTTTTATGTTGTCCATAGTTCTGATTGAAATTATAGATCGAATTTGAAATCCGGTGCAAAAGTACAAATTGCAAAGGTGAAAAAAACTATAATTGAGAGCAAAATCGCTTTTATATTGTTATTAGCACAATGCCGGTTAAATCTGGTTGGTGTTTACTTTAAAATAAAAATCTTATGGGAAAGAATTTATTAGTCTTAAGTGTATGGGTAAGCGTCCTGATGCTTGCCTCATGTGTAGGTAGCAAGAAAGAAACGGTGACTTATACTCCTGAAGAAATAGCAGATGCGGGGCAGGTGATGAAATACTACGACGCCTCATTGGCTCTGTTGAAAAATATGGTAAAGGAGAGGGATGTAAATGCAGTATTGGGTTATATGGAACAAAAGACGGAAGTACCCATGTTTTCATATATCATGTCTCCCGTCATTTCGAAAAAAGATTCTGCGGAGGTGATGTTACCGGGTGAATGCTTCGGTGCAGATGTCAGACAGAACCTGATACAGAATTATGCGGAGCTTTTTCAGTCGAGAAACCAGTTCTATGCTAATTTCAATAAATACTTGTCTCTCTTGAAAGAAAAAAAGACCGAAGGGATGGCTGATTTGCTGAATGATAACTATGAATTGAGCGTGGTAATGTCTGAATGTAAGCAGAATATATTTGATATATTGAGCCCGATTGCTTCAAATGCCCAGCGGGTTCTTCTGGCAGAAAATCCTGTGAAAGAGCAGATCATTGCGATGAAAAGCATGAGTACGACTATGCAGAGCATCATCAATTTGTATGCCCGTAAGCATGTTGAAGATAAATCCCGCCTGGATTTAAAGATTATGGAACTGCGACTTCAACTGGATGCGGCAGAGAAACTACTGGTAGTAAAAGGACACGAGGAAGAATCAGAGAAATTCAAGGATTTCCTGTCTAAAACAGAAGGATTTCTGAAAATAGTACAAGATGCCCGTCAGAAGAACTCATATGCTGATGAGGACTTTGAGGAAATCAGTAGCTATGGATTGGGTATTATATAAGTTCTTTCGCTACACGTGGCACAATCATTTTATGGAAAGGCTTAATAAAGAAGAAATAAGCCTTTCCTAATGCATTGTGATATTGAACCACGGTTGTTATATCTATCAGGTCGTTTCCTATCTTGGCAATGGAGACATAAAACAATAAGTGCTTATCATCTTTCCTCATGATAGCCTCATTTTCCGTATCTTCTATTATACAATCTTCTGTTTTCAACACTTTTCCGGTTTCAAGCCCCAAAGGTTTTACCAGAATATTCCTGACCTTCATTAAAAAATTGAGCCACGCCGGGGAGTGATTGAATATTTTTTTGATTAGTTCTTTGGGAATTATCTGTTCTGCAGGCTTTCTGGATTTCAAAACGAATGTATCATGATAATCTGCCGGAAGATATTTGTCGATAAGTCTTTCCATATCTTTGAATAAAGTTGGGTTAGTTAAATGTCCTGTACAAAGATAGTGTTTCCGGATGGAATAATGGGAATGTCTTAATCATCATTTCCAGAAATTTGATATCTTTGTTGCGAACAGTAACTTAACTATTATGAATACTTTGAGTTTAACCCCAGGGATAAGCGTTCGAAGATTAGACTTATCTGAATATAAAGAGGCCGCATCTCTTTCTTTGGAAATATATCTTCAGACGGGTGAAGAGGATTTTGATGAACAAGGATTGGAAACTTTCAAAAGCTTCGTCAATGATGAGGCGATGATAAACAGCTTGGTCATTTATGGTGCATTTGCTGAGGCAAGACTTGTGGGTGTGATGGCAGTCAAAGCTGAAGGGAAACATATTTCCCTGTTTTTCATACGGGAGGCATATCACCGGAAAGGTATAGGCAGAAGATTATTCGATGTTTTTATCGAAGAGACTTCTGTGCCGGAAATGACTGTAAATTCCTCTACGTATGCAGTGCCTTTCTACAAAAGTCTGGGATTTGAGC
This sequence comes from Bacteroides sp. 14(A), assembly GCF_000526555.1. Lineage (NCBI taxonomy): Bacteria > Pseudomonadati > Bacteroidota > Bacteroidia > Bacteroidales > Bacteroidaceae > Bacteroides > Bacteroides sp. 14(A). Next base: position 1,241,596 of record NZ_JAGH01000001.1, read on the forward strand.
AGGTACAGGAACCGCAGATTACGAATGGACTGAAGTATGTGCCGATGAAAAGAGAGATAAAGTAATAGTTATATATTGCGGACAAAGACTATTTGCCCGCAATATATAAGATGATTATTCTACCGGAATGAAGATTTCTGTCAACAAATCCTCCGGTTTCGTATTGCATGGATCATTCAGATAACGTTCGGCACTCGACTCGTCTCTCATCGTACATTCCATCTCGGGAATGAACTTTCCGTAAATCGTGTCGTATACACTTTGCAGATACTCATAAGATCCTTTGTAGGTAAACACTGCATAACGTCCGGCAGGCAATTGCTTGAAGCCGACATCCCCTTTGGGAGTTACGGTTACAGGCATCACCATGCAAACATCGGTACGCAACTTGTCGGCAGGCGTCACTTTGGGATCATCGTGGTACATACAATAAGGGGCCATGTCACCCATCGGCAGTTTTTCTTCTTTGATGAATTGGAACAAACGCATCCATGTGCCTCCGTAATCATTCATTTTATAGTCTCCGAACAGGCGGATATAAATTACATTTCTGGCAGGCACTTCTCTTATTTCTTTCTTTAACTCTAAATCGGGTCTGATAATTGCTGGTTTCATAATTACAAAGTTTTTATTGTTACGATACTCATTAGGTGAAATTCCATAGAACTGCTTGAATACTTTCGACAGTGACGATGGTGAGGAATAGCCGATGCGATAAGCGATATCTGCAATAGGCAAATCCGAGTAACGCAACAGGCGGGCGGCAGATTCTGTTCGTGTCCGGACTATGAACGTCCCGATCGGCTCGCCCAGAAATGCTTTCATGATGCGATGGAAGTAGAATGGAGAGAAATGAGAAATCTTGGCCAACGATTTCAGATCAATCTCTTCTCCAAGATGGAGGTTGATGTAATCTACTACTGCATTTACGCATTTCTGATACTCTTCACGCGTGGTCTTCTTGCTATGTTCCATAAGTTCTTCTTTGAATTTCACGATGCAAAAATAAGGGTAAATAGAATAGGGGACTTGTCCAAAGTTGCTATAAATTCAATATCTTTGTACCCCCCATGATTTTAAAGAAATGACCAAAGATATAAAAAAGAAACTACAGGAGTGGGCAAAGACCTATCATTGTGCGGATTTTATTCAAAATGATCCGGTACAATTCCCGCATCGTTACCGGCAGAAACAGGATATAGAAATCAGTGGTCTGCTGACTGCTATTATGAGTTTTGGCAATCGTAAGCAGATTCTGAAGAAGGCTGATGAATTACACGATTGTATGGGGACGTCTCCTTATCAATATGTACTTTCCCGTCGTTGGGAGAAGGATTTTCCTGCTGAGGAAAAACGTAGCTTCTACCGCATGCTTTCGCATGCCGATTTTTATTCTTACTTTGAACGCTTGTATGCTGCTTATTCCCGTTTTGAAAGTTTGGAAGAGGCGCTCCAAGTGTATTCCGGACTACCAATAGAGAAACTCTGTGCTTTTCTGGAAGTATCTTCCCGCAGTCCTCAGAAGAAGCTGAATATGTTTCTCCGCTGGATGATACGTAAAGGACCGGAAGTTGACTTCGGGATTTGGGAAAGTTTTGATTGCAGGGATTTAATCATTCCTTTGGATACGCATGTCTGTCGTGTAGCCCGATTGTTGGAACTTACCGAGACGGAAACTTTTTCCTTGAAAAATGCACAAAGGATAACTGCCGCATTAGCGGAAGTCTTTCCGGATGATCCCTGTTACGGTGATTTTGCTTTGTTTGGCTATGGGGTGAATAATAAATAGGGAATGTCCCTTTTTTACTATTTCTCCCCATTCCTTTTGTTTACTTTTGCGGCAATTCATGAGATATATCATATATTTGTCGTATGCAAACTTTTCGTATCGTAAAACCTGCTCCTGCATTGGCTCTTTATATCCGTTATTATTGGATATTACGGGATGATGCTCTTACTCCTGTGTCGGAACGGACATTGCCTGTTGGCTGTATGCAACTGGTATTTCATAAGGGTAGGCAATTATTATCATTGCAAAATTCACAATTACAACCACAATCTTTTATTTGCGGTCAGTCTTTCGGCTTTTCCGACGTTATGTCGACGGGAATGATTGAAATGATAACAGTGGTTTTCCAGCCCTATGCGGCAAAGACTTTCCTGCGAATCCCGCTGCATCTTTTCTTCGGACAGAATATCTCTACGGATGAAGTGGAAGATACGGAACTCTCTGATTTATCCCGGAGAATCGTGGATACTCCGGATAATGACCAATGTATCCACTTGATTGAAGACTTTTTCTTCCATCGTTTGGTTTCCTGTTCCGAATACAATCTGAAAAGACTTTCTACGGTTTTGAGTGAAATAAACCTCCATCCACAGGTCAGCACATTAGAGCTTTCTGATGTGGCCTGCCTCAGTTCCAAGCAGTTTGGCCGTATATTTGCTGATTATATAGGTACTACTCCTAAAGAATTCCTTCGTATTGTGCGCATGCAGCGTGCTCTTTATACTTTGCAACAAGATCCGACGTTGCCTTTTGCCCAGGTAGCTTATGAGTGTGGCTTTTCCGACCAATCTCACATGATTAAGGAGTTTAAACTCTTCTCCGGCTATACCCCTGCCGAATACCTATCTGTCTGTGCTCCTGTCTCCGATTATTTTTCTACTCTTTAAAGATGTCTTTTTTCTTCTATTGAGGGTTACAGGCTTGCCCTATTTTTGCATTGTCTTTGCAAAGGCATAGTAAAAACCATAAAAAGAAAACAAAATGAAAAAACTAATTGCATTTTTTGAAATTCCAGCTGCTGATTTCCACCGGGCAATCGATTTTTATGAAACCGTGTTGAATATGAAACTTCCGACTTGCGAATGTGAGGAAGAGAAGATGGCATTTTTCACTGAAGGGGATGAATTTGTCGGAGCAGTTTCTTGTGCTTCTGATTTCCTTCCTTCTGAAAAAGGGGTGCTCATTCATTTCAATGTAGATGAGATTGAGCCTACTCTTGAAACAATTTTGAAAAAAGGCGGGAAAGTCGTTATTCCCAGAACAAAGATTGAGGCAGAGGGTAGGGGATATTTCGCTGTATTTGTTGATACGGAGGGAAATCGCGTCGGTATTTATGCAGATAAATAATCAGCATTTCTGATTTTTCTGTTTACATTTGCAGCACATTTCTAAATTGTACAAATATGATTAGACTGAATGTTTTTATTCAAGTAAGTGAAAGTAACCGTGCTGCGGTGTTGGAAGCTGCAAAAGAGTTGGTAGCATCTTCTTTGAAAGATAAAGGTTGTATTGCCTATGATGTTTTCGAAAGCGCTACCCGTAATGATGTCCTGATGATTTGCGAAACCTGGGAAGATGCGGAATCGCTGTCTGTTCATGAGAAAGCAGAACATTTTGTTACATTGGTTCCCAAAATACAGGGACTGGCTTCCATGAAGTTGGAGAAGTTTGACTTCTGACATAAGTAGAGAAGGTATGTCAAAATGAAGTTTAGAACACAAATTACGCAAATTGCACAAATAATATAAGATTCATGTTATTGAAAATCAATGATTAATGAACTACTTATTTGCGTGATTCGCGTAATTTACGTTCACTTTTCCTATTTTGGCACACCTTTTTGTCTTGTCATATTATTCACCTGAATGACAGAGCATAATTGGTGGTAATCGACTTTATCTATGAATTTCAGTTATAAGCAAATTTGGCTAATAGCGTATCCTATTCTTATCAGTTTACTGATGGAGCACATGATAAATGTTACGGATACAGCTTTTTTAGGTCACGTAGGTGAAGTGGAGTTGGGAGCATCCGCGTTGGCGGGAGTGTTGTATATGGCTATTTATATGCTCGGTTTTGGATTCAGCATCGGTGTTCAAATTCTGATTGCGCGTAAAAATGGCGAGCGGAAGTATGGCGAAATAGGTGGAATATTCATGCAAGGTGCCTTTTTTTTGCTGGCATTGGCAGCCGTCATGTTTTTCTTGTGTGACTCTATTACAACACATATTCTCAGCCGTCTGATATCTTCCGATCAGGTTTATGCCGCTGCTTCTTCTTATTTGGAGTGGAGGAGGTACGGGCTTTTCTTTTCCTTTATTGCAATTCTGTTCCGGGCTTTCTACATTGGTATCACTGAGACGCGCACTCTTACGCTTAACTCTATAGTAATGGTGCTCAGTAATATTGTTTTCAATTATATTTTGATATTTGGAAAATTCGGTTTCCCGGCTTTGGGTATTGCAGGTGCGGCAATAGGTTCTTCGCTGGCAGAGTTGGTATCGTTACTGTTTTATGTGGCATACACCAGGCTGAAAGTGGATAAGAAAAAATATGCTTTATTTCAACAGTTTAGTTTCAAACTGTCCGAATTTAAACGCATTTGGAATATCTCATGTTGGACCATGCTTCAGTCCATATTGTTTCCTTCACAATGGTTCTTGTTTTTCATTGCTATCGAACATTTGGGAGAGTGTCCTTTGGCGATAGCCAATATCATGAGGAGTATCAATACTTGCTTCTTTATGGCTATTTTTGCTTTTTCCGATACTACCAGTTCTATGGTAAGTAATCTATTAGGGAGTGGAAAAGAGAAGAGCGAAATCTGGCTTACCTGTAAACGTGCCATACGATTAACTTATATGATAGGTATACCGTTCCTATTGCTGTCCGCTTTGTTCCCTACCGTGTTATTGCAGATATATACCAATAGTCAGGAGTTGGTACAGGCAGCATTACCTACTATGTACATCATGTTATTAGGATATCTCCTTTCAGCTCCCGGACTGGTGCTGTTTAATGCTGTTTCCGGCACAGGAAATACAAGCCGGTCTATGAAAATCATGTTGATAACCATTTCCATTTATGTTGTTTATGTGGTTGTTATGGTTATGTACCTGCAAGTGGATGTCGCTATAGCGTGGACAAGTGAATATATTTACGGGGGTATGTTGCTGTTGCTTTCCTATCTGTATCTGAAAAGCGGGAATTGGAATAAACGCATTTAATTACGATCCTGGTATAAGAATCTTTTAATTTTCTTGCGGGTGAGGAGGAGGTTGGGAGGCTTCTATTTTATTTCATTCTATCTTTTCTTCTGTTTGCAATAAATACAATAATCGTAGTGTACAGTTCTTGGCTTATTACATTCAGGACAGGCATATTTTTTATTCTGATTTGCTAAGAAAGTTTTTTCTCCATTGTTTTGAATATAATGGAGATTATCAAGCATGCTCATTCCATATCTCATTCTGTATTAATTTTCATCTTTTATTCCCAAAGTACTGCGATATTCCTGTTGTTTCTTTTTAGGTAATTTCTTGATTACCTCTTCTATTGAATGATTGATTAATTCCTTTATAAGGCTATCCGGCACATCACTTTCCAGATATATGGTAATCCAGTGTTTCTTGTCGGAAAACGGGCCGAATGCAATGCCATTATATAGCTCCATCAGTTCTGTCGACTTGGTGGAGTCACATTTTGTGTCTGCCCAAAATCGTCCATCTTTAGGATTTAATGGAGCAAAAGTGAACATCTTGTCCATGATTTTATAGACAAGGGTATTTTCGCCAAAGGGGAAACTTTCTGTTGCTCCTTTGATGCTTAAACAATATTCCCGATATTCTTCAATATTCATGGCTTTATTCTTTTTGCATTGTTTCCTTCCTCAATCAGGCTTCAAAAATACGATTTCTTTTCATGAAGCATACAAAAATTCCATTAAAAGAACGGATTACCCAAAATGCACGCTGCATGAGTTAAAATATCAGCATTAATATATGGGTGGTGTTAGATATATAGATGCTGCGCGTCCGATGTATAGATACAACATGTCCGATAAATTAATCTAATTGTCTGGAAGGGGTGAACTCAAAAAGCTCAATTATACAAAAGAGTTTTTTGCCAGCACTCCTGCACAGGTGTACCTCAAACCCTTTATTGATCGGCATTTGAAGGTGTGCTGGCAACCTGAAAATTAGTGCTGGTAAACTGTTTGCCAGCACTAATTTTGCAGTGAATGTTTACAATATTTTCATCTATCTGATTGATTTATAGTGAGTAGCCCGATAATTACCGAATTGAGCTTTTCTACACGAATCTATGCGAAAAATGTGCTGTTTTAACTCTTTTTTACTCTAAATGCGGATAATTTCCCGTAGACTTCGCAAAGATCTCCGCGCACACTGTCTTCCGTTTCAGCAGGTGACACCGACTGTTTCAATAGGGGAAACACTTTGTTTCATTGCTTGAAACACTCTGTTTCACACCGAGAAACAAAGTGTTTTTTAAAGATGCGTAAAGATAATGCAACCATGCTAAAAATCAAATAGTTATAAAACATATTTTTTAGCGAGGTCGGAAAAGAAAGCAAAGGAAAGCATATTTGGAAGGGAGTTACGTTACCAAATCGTAACTCACCTCCAAAATCCTCCAAAAAGAATATAATAGATTAATTTTCAATCAGTTGCTCGCTTTTGCATAACTTCAAATAACTCAACAGTAATTAAATTTGTAACTAAAAAAAGTTGAGTTATGAGAAGTACATTCAAAGTGTTATTTTACACAAAAAAGCAGTCAGTAAAAAACGGTAAGGCACCTATTATGGGGCGTATCACCATCAATGGAACCCAGGCAGGTTTCAGTTGTAAGAAAGAAGTATCCCTTACGTTGTGGGACGTCAAAGCCAACCGGGCAAAAGGTAAATCCGAAGAAGCCCGTACTCTCAATCAGGAACTTGATTATATCAGGGCTCAGATTACCAAGCATTATCAATACATTTGCGACCATGACAGTTTTGTCACGGCTAAGAAGGTCTATAACCGTTACGTCGGTTTTGGTGAGGACTATCACACGCTTATGGCACTTTTCAAAGAGCAACTTGAATCGTATAAGGAAAAGATAGGTAAAGGAAAGGCGGAAAGCACTTACCGTGGACTGGTTGCCGATTATAAAAGCCTTCTGCTTTTCATGAAAACCAAAAAGGATATCGAAGATATAGCTATTGATGAACTTGAAAAACCGTTCATTGAAGATTATTACACATGGATGCTCGGAACGGCTGGAAATGCAAACGCTACAGCATTTAACCGTGTCAACACCCTGAAATGGTTATTGTACATCGCACAGGAAAGAGGCTGGATAAGAGTCCATCCGTTTGTATCCTTCGAATGTGTGCCCGAATACAAAAGACGTTCCTTTCTTTCCGAAGAGGAACTGCAAAGAATAATTCATGTGGAACTCAAATACAAGCGTCAGCGTGCCATGCGTGATATGTTCCTATTCATGTGCTTCACCGGTCTTGCCTATGCCGACCTGAAAGCCATAACCTATGACAATATCCATACCGATTCCGACGGCGGCACATGGCTGATGGGAAACCGAATAAAGACAGGAGTTGCATACGTCGTAAAATTATTACCGATTGCTATCGAACTGATTGAAAAATACAGAGGTGTGGATGAAAAGAAAGATTCCCCCGATTGTGTTTTCCCTGTAGGTGAATATAATACTATGTTCCTCAGTCTCAAAATCATAGGCAAGAAATGCGATTGCCGAACTGAAGTCACCCCACATATCGGACGCCACACGTTTGCTGTTTTGGCCATCCTCAAAGGGATGCCGCTGGAAACCCTGCAAAAGGTTTTAGGGCATAATTCCATTCTCTCCACCCAGATATATGCCGAACTTATTAACCCGAAAGTCGGTGAGGATACAGACAAACTGTGCGAGAGAATCGGCCACATTTACAAACTTGCCATGTAGCATGACAATAAAGAGGAACGTCCCCCAAGCCATAGCCCGGAGGACGTTTCTTTTCTCTCTTTATTTATTTATTTCCTGAATCGTCTGAAATCCCTGTAGTTCTTTCTCAGCACTTCATACAATCCACTTTCCGGATAAAGCAGTTTCCCACCGATAGTGGTATAGGGTACCGCCTTTTCATCTCTCAGCGTCTGCAACGTGCGCCGTGAGATATGCAGCATGGCGCATACATCGTCCCCGGTCAGGTAATGTTCATCCGCAATCGTCGGGCGTATCCGTGCCGTGGCATCCTCCACCGCTTTTCCTGTTCTCCTGATCCATCCGGTCAATTCCTTAAACTCTTCCGAATCTTTTGTGATAATCTCCGCCATACCTTTATTTTCTTTTGGTTAGTCCGCTTTCCAGAATCTCCTGAATATCCACTTCCCGGTAGAAGAACTTTCCTCCTATACTCGAGTAAGGGATAAGTCCGTTGTCCCGATAGTTTTGCAGGCATCTTTTCGATATGCCCAGTGCCAGACATACATCCTGCGCATCCATTCATTTGTCCGGTGCGGGCGGGGCAATCCTTTTCTGAAAGTCACCCATTTGTACGGCCAGCGTACTGACCAGCTTCCTCAACTCTTGATACGCACTTGTTTCAATAATCGTCAGTTCCATACTAAAATCACTTTTAAGTTTTTGAATATACGGCAAAATAAGGCACATCTTACATACCTTCCAAACCTCTTAAATCAAAGTCACCCGTTGGCGTGCATTGGCCTGATAAAACAAAAGCCCGTTGCTGCATCCACGCAGCAACGGGCCTTCCATTCTTTTACTTGTCTTTTGTTATTCTACATCTTTCTGCCTTTACTCTTTTTCGGTATTTCTTTTTCAACCTTCATTTTCGGAATGGCATCTTCTTTCTGCCGTGTATCGGGAAAATGCTCATACAACAGTTTTCCGGCCAGTTTCTTCGCCTTCTCCTGCATCTCGTCATACACATCCCATCTGTCCCGACTCAGCAGCTTGTTTTCAATTCTTTCAAATTTCTCATGAAAACTGAAATTGTCCGGATACTCGTCTATCAGTCCATCCCTCGGATAACCCTTGTCCATGATATACAGCAATGTCATCCGGTCATAGTTATCCATGCTCCGAGCTAAACCAAGCCCCTTCTCATTATCCGTCAGCCGGGCATAATTCTCCCATGTGGGTGAAAGGTCATACTCCTCCTTGTCCGTAACACTTTTCAAAGCCGATTTATCCAGAAAGGCATCTGCCGGAATCTTCTCCATTGGTAGCAGACTGTCATAATTATCATAACAGCGGTTTATTTTCCCCGCCATCAGCGAAGGCCATCCCCGAAGCTCATATACCGTCAGCGACTTGCCTTCAAAGTCCGGCTCAAAGAAACGCCTCTCGATATTCGCCTCCATAAAAGCTCCATATTGGTGGTTTCCCTTATAATCCCGGCTGAAAAGCAATACCCCCTTGTCTGTTTCAACACCCGTATAAAATTTGTTCCCGTGTTCCAAGTCATCCAACATATCCGCCACCGCTACGGGTGACGACTTTATTTCTTTCCACATTTTCGGCGTGAGCCAGCGGGTATAAGTCTCATCCTTCGAAAACGGGTCTATTTCATTTCACAGGCAATACACTACTTCCGACAGACGTTGGTATCTCTGTAAAATGATCCCATGTTCGTCCATCGCCTTTTCCAGCCTTTTCAGGTAATCCTCATTGTTTCCTTCCTGCAAGGGAGGTACGATACCCATATCGGGCACATTATAATACATCAGGCCCATAGCCGGCATTTCCTCGCTTTTCAATGCCTTTTCCACATCCTTCTGCATGAACTCTTGAAAACCTTCCTCACCCGTACCTTTCATGCTGATATGTACGGGATTGAAAAATTTGTCCACAGTTATATATACGCTGCCGCTTTTTATCGTTCCGTTCTGTTCATTTTCCATATATTAAAGAATTAAATGTTTATACCCTGTCCTTTCTTTTTAAACGGTATCCTTGTTTTCACTTCCGTCTCCGGAAACCTTGCATTATCCGGTCGTGTAACCAGCAGCGAGACAATCCGTTCCTGTTCCTTTGAGAGTGGCTCACGCATCAGTTGCAAGTTTCTCAGCCGGTTAAAATTTCTTAGTGTAGGTGCCATGTCGCACCGCTTCGTGCAAATCCCGTATCGGAGTATATCCGGTGAAGCAGTCTTGCAATCCCCGATTTCCGTCCGAAATTCTGCATCCAACGGTGCCACCTCATGGAATCTCAATTCCTCCGGCTTTCGTTTCCCGTTGAAGAAGTGTCCGGTCAAATCGTTTAGAAACTCTTCCAATGCCTTGTCCCCTTTGTCCGTTTTTCCCAGTAGCAACACCTTCTGTCCGTATTCCACTGCCGTACAAGTAGGAAAAACGGCCAGTCCGTTTCTTATCACGTCCCCGTTCATTCCGAAACGGTGCCCCAACCGCTTGTAGTTATCATTCTCCAATAAGACCGTATGTTCCGCCGATGACGACAGTTGTACGATACCCCTTTCCTCACAGAATGCCGCGTCCCGCAGTCTTACCACACCCGAAGGATGAATCCTTTCCCGTTCCAATACCGGCGTGAGCCGTTCCAAATAATTCGCATTATCCGTTCCGAGTATGGGGGGAATCAGACTTTTGTCTCTGAAGTCGAAACGGAACATTCAGTGGTCGGGTACAAATTCCCTGCTTGCAGTATGAAACCGTACGTTGTTGCTGATATATCGGGAGAATCCTTCTTCTCCCTGTCCCCGCATACTTAAATAAACGGGGCGGTAAAAAGCATCCAGCGTCATATACAGACTGCCGCTTTCCACCGCTTGCATTTTCTTTTCTTCCATAAATTCTATATGATTAGTTGTTTCTTTTCCTTTTTATCCGGAGTAATGGAGGCCACATGCTTTGCCTGCCGTTGACCGTTACCCCGTTTCTGCGCAGGAACTTCCCGTATGGGGGCTGTATCGAATGATTTACCTGTCTTTTGTTCTTTAGAACGCTGATAAGAAGCAGTTTGCATTCTTTCTGTTTTTTCCATTCGGTTGATACTTCCGCCCAACTTAAATTCCCCGTCCGTTATATGGAACTCCGATTGCAGAATATCCCTTGCCATTACCTTCGCTTCCGTCTGCAAGGCCGCATAGCCGAAATCATGTGACGACATTGGCGCCGATTGCCGTGCCTTGATGCTGTCACCCAACTTTTCAGCCAAATCTCGGAACTCATACTCATAACTGAACGGATGAAAATAGTCTGCCGCCACATGACCGGCATATCCGTTTTCCGAAATATAAAGCAGAGAGGCCACGTCATAATTACATGGCGAAATACCCAGATTGAAGTCCTTCGTCAACCGGTCAAAGTTACTGTAATCCGGTCTTAAATCGTATTTGTCCGTACAGACGGCACCTTCCAGCATTTCTTTTCCTGCCAGTTTCTCAGAAGTAAAGCTGAACTCCGATTTACGCAGTTGCATATCGGCACTACGCAAATCGCTTTTCGCCAGTTTGTCGATGCAGTTGTCCGCCAGTTCCGCCACTTGTCGGGAAGGTGTCTCTATCTCATACAGTCTCAATGTTTCCACCCCTTTGGTCATATTGAAAAATCCATCCGCCAGATATTGCAGATAGCTGTTGCGAGCTTTCATACCCTTTTCGTTGTCCGAGAAGAACAATACGCCCTCATCCGTCGCCACGGCATACACTCGCCACTTTTCGCCCGACAGTTTTTCATTGTTCCAGCCTTCCGCCTCGTTATGCCGGATAAACTCTTTATATTGCTTGTCTTTTTGCAGTGCTGTGGATGATGCCCGGCGGCTGAACAGTTTCAACCCCGTTTTCAGCGTATAGGCCGCATCCCTCAAAGGAATCCGCCTTCCCGTCACTGCCTTGTGTCTATGGATAGCCGGAACCAGAGTATGAAAATACCAGTTCGCCAGTTCTCCCCGTCGGGAAGGTATCTTCCCTTTATCTGCGAAATCCGCTTTTAGAATCGTTCAGCCGGGTAGGTAGCCCCGTTTGTCGAAGCTCTTCACCATCTTCCCGATATAATCCTCATACGCTTTCGGTGTGGCATCACCCGTGTGTACATCCACCGGGGTATTTTTTTCGTCCAGCGTGATGAACACGCTCCCTGGCCCTTCCGCTGTCCGCCCCGATAAACGGGTTATCCAGCGGGTCGTCCAATCTTTCAGTAATCCCATAATCTTGATTTGTTTACAGAAGTTTTATAGATGCAAAGAAAGCGCTTTGACCGTCAATCTGCAACACGGCGGACACACAAGTCACCTTTTGGCGGCTGTTGGCGTGCAAACTTTACGCCAGCCGTTCGTCCAACATCTTGATATAGCTTTTGCGAATAGAGTCAATAAAAGGAGTGGAAACCGTACAGCGATCAAACACCTTTCCCCGCTTGGTGTATAAGGCATTTATTTTCAGGTTAAAAGCATCCTCGAATACTCTGATGACATCTACAACAGTAAGTTTCTTCCCTTCCGCGCAGTCCACAACCCCGGCAGCCATCAATGCGGCCACTAATTCTATCAGGTCATTATCCGTACCGTTCCAGCGAAGTGTTGATTTCCGTTTATTACCCTGCCGGTGAATTTCCATTTTCATACTGGTGTCACCTGCATGATAACGGAAATAATCTTTCGTTATTTCTATCTCCGTTTCCAATAATGAAAGAGTCTTGCTGATAAACACATCGTAGAGTATATGTCGTCCTCCTTCCATGACGTTACAAGTCTGTTGCATAAAAGAAAGTTCTATTTTTGTGTAGTTCAACCGTCTTAGTAGCTTCATTCTATCCTCATCTTGCGACAGTTCGGCAAGCTGATTTGCGAAATCGTCATAGGCGGCAGGTAAATCTTCCGACATAAGTTCAGAGCCTGTCATGTAAGAGGTGAACATATTGAATAGAAGAGTATTTGTCAATGTTCTCATGGCATTAAAATTTAAAGTTTAAAACTGTCCGGTTTTCACCATCACTTGTCATAACCATAAAGGACAAGTGATATGCCACAGAAAAGCTAATACATTAATATATTGATAACTAATATATTAAAATTTGCTATCTCCAAAACGTGTCTGCATTTATTATCCCCATCAGACACAATGTGTTCAGAATTATGGACACATTCAGTTTAAACCGTATTTTTTCAGTTTCAAATAAAGCGTGCTCCGGGATATACCCAACAGCCGGGCGGCAGCTTTCCGATCATTACCCGTAGTTTCCAATGCTTTCACTATCGCTTCCAATTCCGTACGCTCCATATCCAGCCGGTAATCATCCGATGGTTTTATCTCTACCGGAAGGTTGATGTCTTTAAGTGTAATCCATTCATCCTGCGCCAATACACACGCACGCCTCACCACACTTTTTAACTCACGGATATTGCCCGGCCATGAATAAGCCCTAAAAGCCTTCCTTACGTCCATGTCAAATTCCTTCACATTCTTTCCTAATTCCTCGTTCGCATAGGAAAGAAAGAATCCGGCCAACGGAATAATATCCTCCGGACACTCTTTCAATGACGGAACATGAAGTGGAAACTCGTTCAACCGATGGAACAAGTCTTCCCTGAACCGCCCCTCACTTATAGCCCGTTCCAAATCCTCATTGGTGGCTGTAAGCAGCCGTATGTCCGTTTGTATTTCTTCCTTTCCACCAAGAGGTCTATAACGTTTCTCCTGCAAGGCACGTAATAGTAATACCTGAGTTTCCATGTTCAGATTACCAATCTCATCCAGAAACAATGTCCCATGATTGGCGGCAGCAAACATGCCGGTTTTATCTTCAGTTGCTCCCGTAAAAGTTCCTTTTTTATGTCCGAACAATTCCGATGCGGCCAGTTCCCGTGGTAATGCCCCGCAATCCACCGCTACAAAAGGAGCGTCCGAACGTCTGCCGAGTGCGTGTATCTGACATGCCACCCATTCCTTACCCGTACCCGATGCACCCCGTATCAACACGGACAAACTGTCTGCAGGAGCTACCAAACGTACCATCTCCTGAAGTTTTACTGCCAGCGGACTTTTGCAGACATAAAAAGCCTGCTCCGGATTTCTCCTTTTCTCCCTGCGTTCCAACAATTCACGGATGACGTCAAGTACTTTTTCTGTTTGTACGGGTTTGGGGAGATAATTGTCGGCCCCTTTCTTTACAGCTTCGACAGCACCAGGTATATCTCCATATCCTGTCATGATTAGAAAAGGCATACGATACCTATGTACCCTCATCCATTCAAGCAGTTCCACACCATTACAGTCACCAAGGCGGAAATCTGACAAGACCAGATCTACTTCGTGACCGCTTAGAAATTCTTTTGCGGAATTTACTGACAGCACGTAACGGGCATCCATCCCGTTTTTTACCAGCCAGTTAGCGGTAGTACGTGCATATATTCGATCATCTTCTACTACCAATATGGTTTTCATCCGGTTCATACTTTAATTCTTTCGCTTTTTTTACGGCCTGTTCCACTGCTCCCATCAGTCTTTTAATACGGGCATCCAATTCCTTACACCATTTTTCAGAGGATAGTGAAGCCATCTCTTCCAGTTCATTCAAGGGTACATTGATACGAATCATCCCCCATAATGGAGCAGCTTTGTGTATGATATGCCTCAATTGCATATAATTTGCCGTTTCCAAAGCGTCCTGCATTTCAGAGAGTTCCTTTTCCGTGTCCTCTATGAACATATCCAACAGTTCCATCGCATTTTCTTCCCCTTCCATGATAGTTGTAAAATTCGTCCTGTCTATACATGAAGTAACCGAAACTAATTCTCTTTGCGAGAAAGGCTTATATAGGCAGTTCACAAAACCTGCATTTATAAAATACTCCGGATTTTTGTCCGCTTGTGCGGTTACCGCCAATACGGGAAGTGTCTTTGCTTGTCCGAGGTTGCTACCCCGAAGCAAGGTCAGTACCCCGTAACCGTCCATTTCCGACATTCTCATATCCGTCAACACCAGGTCATAACGATTGCGGCGTAATGCCTCAATCAGTTCACTTACATTCAGGCAACAATCACATTTCACCCCATGACGTACATACATTTTTTGGATTACTTCAAGTTGCATCCGGTCATCATCTATTGCCAGTACTCTCATTCCTGAAAGAACGCCACATGCCAAAGAAACCTTTGTAGTCTTTCCATTTGTCTCACGCAAAGGCAGACATACCTCGAATGTGCTTCCATGTCCCGGCGTGCTTTGGACATGGATAGTTCCCTTCAGCAATGTCACCAATTTATATGTTATTGCCAATCCCAGTCCGAAGCCTTCTTCCGCATTTGGCGCTTTACCTCGTTCAAAAGCGGTGAATATCTGTTCCTGACTTTCCTTATCAATACCTATACCCGTATCTCTAATGAAGAAGGATAGCTTTCCGACCCGGTATTGTGCACCTACTTGTATATATCCGGCACTGGTAAACTTTACTGCATTTGAGATCAGATTATTGAGTATTTGCACCAACCGTCCACAATCCCCCTCGACAAGCACGTCAGAATCTATTACTTTTATTACCAAGTCCAACCCTTTCTTTTCCGCTATCGGTAGGAATGAGTGGGCAGTATCTTCAATTATTCGCCCCAAATGAAAGATTTCTTTTTCCGGCTGTTCCTTTTCCGCTTCCAGCCTGTAATAATACAGCAGGTTATTTGCCAACCCAATGACATGGCGCGAGGCATGCAGGATATTCATTGCATACCCTTTGCTCTGTTCCGGACTTTTTTCATCTTGTAATAATTCTGCATATTCGCTGATAGTACCGAGCGGTACACGGAGGTCATGGCTTACTGTCAATATGAGGTTACGGCGCGCGGCCAGCAGTTCACGATTCCGGCAGTCTGACGCTTCCAGTTTCAGCCGGTACTCCTGCCTCTTTCTTATGTCCTGGTGGATAAAAAAGTAAAATAACACTATTAGCATGATGGCGATAACAGTTATAAACAGAATGATACGAAATGATTGCTCCCTTAATGCGGTAATTTCTTCTATTTCTTTTTCTGCTTGCTTGATAACTACTTGTTCAAACTCACCAATAAGTGTGTTTATTTGTGAGTTCAGTTCTGTGTTACGGCATTGCAAACTGTCGGAGTAAGTGGTCAGCTTATTCCAGTAGTCGGTATATTGTATAGACATTTCTTTTTGTAGGGAATAAAGTTCCCTGGGTATTTGCTGGGATGCGGACGGCTGTTTCGTTTTTTCCTTTTGGTATGCATAGGCCGATTTTTCTTCTTTCTTTTTAAACAAACCAAGGAAACCGCTCCGTTTTTTCTTCTCCTTTTCTGATTTGCCCGGTAACAATGGAATATGCATTTGTAAAGCGACAGCAGGTATTCTCCGTTGGAACAGACTGTCAGAGCGCAGTAAATCCGAAAGTGTATTCATCACTCCGAGCAACAGTGCCTCTTTTTCTTGTAAGAGCGAAGATATTGTGTCGATTTGTGCATGTTGTATGTCGGATGGATAGTATCGTTTCAGTTCGTTCAAAGTGGTGGTAGCCATTTCACGCTTCATCCGGTATTCATTGAATTTGTCCCTGTCACGTAATAGCAGGAAATCATCAGAAAAGGAGAAGTCAAGCAGTTTTTCAAAAGTTCGGTTCACGGCTTCTCTTTTTTGCCTGATAAGTAATTCGCCACTGTTCAACATTTCCATCTTCTGATGTTCCAGCCACACAAGAGAAACAATGATAGTAAGGAATATGAGTAACAATACATATCCGGTAATAATTTTCAATCGGAGAGATACCAACGAGTTATTTGTTTGCATTTGTTCTGTTTTCATTATAAATTGTACTCGTTTCGTTTTTAGGGGTATGCTTTATTTCTCCAGCTCCACACCTTCAGCAACAATGGTATCGGTCTTGAGATACAATTGTTATAGGTCAATCTCAAAATGCTGGTAATCCTTCAATGAGATCCAGTCTCCTCCCCATTCGAATCCTGCTTCCGTAAAGAGACGGTATGCAAGGTCGTTGTGATCTATCTTGTAGGGTATATCCGTCTTGTTCTCACGGTCGAAAGCGTATGGTTCGCCCGTAGCGGGTTCTATGTGCCAGGATTCGTCATCCTTTTGCTTGACATATGGATTGTAAAGCGTATTGATGTCAATGGCAAGACCAAGTCCGTGCTTGGAAATTTTGGTAGTAGAACCGGTCATGAAGCGGAAGTTGAACGATGAGGAGTTGTTAGCACGCATAGAGCTTTCGTCGTCGGCATCGTAGTTGTCAATGAGCACCATCCGCTCAATGCGGTAGTCTGCCTGATAGAGCCGGCGAAATACATCGATCACTTTATCGGCAATGGCAGCGTTCACCACCATCTCACCCCGTTGTGGGTTACCGTCAGCGTTACGATGCAACACTTTTAAATAACGTAGTTCGGATCGCTTCAAAGGACAGTCCTCTTTCCATGACTTGAGCCACATGCGGCTGAATATTTGGTCGCTGATAGTTTCCGAACGAAACCAGGCATCCACACCGGAGCGTTCTACGTCAGCTTGGGACACCAAAGTTTCGGCTGTCCACTCATCGTCAGGACTTTGATGTCCAAGGTCGTTGTCACATCCAACCAAGAGTATGGTAAAAGACACGACAAAGAGTAGCAGGTATTTTTTTCTTATCATATTTGTTAATGTATTTATTATTTGTCTTTACTTTTCAATCTTCCACTTAGGCAGTTCGCTGCGACGAGTAGTGGAGATGCAGTAGAAGGTAGTGTCGCGGTAAGTGCGAGTGTAGTCTATGGTCACAGTGCTGTCTGTGAAGTTCTTTACATGTACGGTTTGCACCGGTTTATTGGGGTGTGACATATAGAGGGTGTCGTTGTGGAAAGCATATCGAAACCGCAGCTTTTTCATCAGCGTGTCATTTTGGATGACGTAGAAGGTCATCACGCTGTCCGGAGTATAGACTTCGTAGAATTGCTGTTCTTGCGGGTTGTTGATGTAGTCGTAAAGCAGGGTGTCGGAGGCGGTGCCCAGCACGGTTTGAGTCATGGTTTCATAGTACCATGTGCCGATGAAGTTCGGAATGCCAGGTTCTGTGGGATTTGTTTTGCTTGTTCCCTTGCACGATATAAATGCTATTGCTGCCATCAAGGCGATACTGATGATATAAAGTATTTGCTTCATAATGAAAATGATGATTTATTGTTTTACTTATTTATGTTTTTGCTATCCGGAACCCTACTCAGATGTCGGCAGGAGCTATTGTTGTGTATTCTATGAGATCTTCAGCCTGTTAGCTGGTCGAAGCGGCAGGCGTGGTATCGTTCTCTGTTTTTACTATCATTGACTGAAATATTAACATAGACGTTGTAGATGTAGTTGTGCCGCCCATCGGTCTGGCGGTGGGCGACGAGGATATGCGACAATACTTCGTCCAGCCGGTTGATATAGGAATCAAGGCGCATGTTACCGCTGTAAATGCAGGCGTAACGTAGATTGTTTCATTTTGATTATTTTTTGAAGTTTATAAATTCTGACATATCAGCCGAATAAAGGTTGCCGTAGTTTTCAGCGTTATAGACCATCACATGGCTACCGACCGTATTGATGAACAATCGGTAATATAGGTCGCGTAGGGCAATGTTCTTGTTTTCGGTGATCTGCTCAATAAAGGTGGAGGTAAAGCGGTTGCTCATCCATACCTTCATCTCGCCGTTGAACACGTCTGCCTTGGAGGTCTCGTCACCATTGGCAGCCGTGACGAACAACATTCCCGGAATATTCCGGCATTGCTCCATCACACCGCCCGAAAAACAAGCCTCGACCATCATCAGGAGTTTACGATAGCTTCTCTTTTCCCTCATCCGATGGAAAGTCTCGTCAAGTTGGTCACCCATAATGCCATAGGCATCATCGTTCCAGCATAAGGCACCGGGTACTCCGTGTCCGCTCCAGAAGACAAATACATTGTCGTTTGCGGTAGATTCGATTACGATGGGCAGTCTTTCGCTTTTTTCTCCGCTCAGTATGGCAAGTATGTCTTTTGCCTGCAACTCCGACATGCGATAGTCTATCTCTACCTGCTCGTACACGTTGTTTCCTCCGATGGTCACCTGCACAACTCCTTTGTTGGGATTCGACACATTGTCGGCTATATCGTCCTCGGCAATGAGAATGATACGGTCGTCGGTATATCCGGCCTGTTTGAGCTGCTGGTAGATGGCGAGCACATCTGCCTGATGGCGATAGTTGGCCCATTCCTTGGAGGAAGCAACCAGAAGTGCCCAGTTACCGGTATGTACAGGGTAATCGAATTCTCCGGAATTGTTGAAATTCTGCATCTGCGAAGCCTTCCAGTTCCAACCGGCAAGTGTTGCATCCGTGCGGTTTCCTCCATCGCTGGTGTTATAGTCGAGGATGATATACTGCCCGTTGTAAACCTTAAAGTTATAGTAAGTCGTGGCAAGCACATTGGTAAAGACTTTTGCATCAAACCTCAGATGGCCTGAAGCCCCACGGACGTATGGCGACTTGCCGGCAGCAAGCGCATCTACCACAAGCCCCATATCCTCACCCGTCCAGCTGCCCATGTTCAAGTCTTCACCTGAAACAACAGCCCTGAGTGATTTTTGTAACGACAGCTCCGGATTGAACTGCTGATGCCATGCAGCATAGCCGATGAGCATGGCGGCATCGTGGAGCTGTGATTCCCCCAGAGTGGGCGTGGCATTGAAAAAGGTCCGATAACTCACGTCGAACCCCGATTCAGGATCGGCACCAAACGCGACTCCCTCTATCCCTTCGGCTGCATCACCGTGAATCTTGAGCACATCCGCGCCGTAGGCTGTATCCGAAAACAACATCCTCGGTACACTCTGCCCGTTCAGGCTTTGTGTTTTATGCGCTTCAAGCATCGGTCCCATCTCTTCAATCTCAGAGGGGATACATATCACATACTCTGCACCCGACTGCATGGCTTGGCAAGACACATCCGCTATATTATCGGGAGTGTAAGCATAGCTACCCATATTCTTCAACCCGAGTTCGCGTGCCTGAAATGCGAACCAATCAATGAACGTCTGCCCGTAATTGTCATTATCCTTGGCCAAAAGTGCTACACTTTTACCTCCATAGTTAATCACCTTGGAGAGAAGTACCTCACATTGCGTAATGTCGGTTTCGGTCATCGCCCAAAGATAGCCTGTTGATGCGTATGCTCGAACCAGTTGTTCTGTGGTGGCGAGTGTGAAGAATGTCTTGCCCACAAGGGTCAATTCAGCCGCGAGGATTGCAGCGTTGGATGAATACAATCCGCCGATGACGGCATATACCTCATCGTTGAAAGCCAGCGATCGGGCAAGTTCCTGCATATCGGCATTTGCCTCGTCGTAGTATTCAAACTTCAATCTGATACCTGTCTCGTGGTTTTTGAATGCACGTTCAAAGTTGGTTGCAAACATACCCAACGTTCTTTCCCAATGCACAGCAAGTCCTTTCTCCATCGGGAGCACCACGGCGACGGTCTTCTCTGTCCATTGTTTATCGCCATAAGACATGGAAGATTCATCGTCCGAACAGCTCCACAGACCGATCAGGCAGAGGAGCGGTGCAATAAGTTTAATAACTATTCGTTTCATAATACTCTTTCTCGAAAATAACAGCTTGTTGGCGCATGTCATTGACTAAACTGTTGAAATCATTCGCGTATCGGGGCGCGACCAGCCAGTCGGCATACCCGCTTTCAAGACCGTAAAGTTGGTTCTCCGGCATAATTCCCGTGGTGACCCATTCCGTCAGATACCTGTAAATCAATTGGTCGATATGCTTGATGACCGAGCCTGTAATCCAATTGGAGAGACTTGACTGATCAATGTCCATACCTGCAAGGTACGGTGAATCTTCAAATTCCCGGGAGTAGCGGTAGATACCGGCATTGGAGCCACCTGCCACAGGAAAGATGAAGTCGTAATCAACCGCCCAGGTACTCATTTTCTGATAGGCGAGCGAAGCCGACACATATCCCGTCCAATCATCCGCCAGATACTCCACATCGCAGTCGCTGCCGTAACCGGCAACAAAACCGTCTTTGGCTATATTGATGGGACTGTCCGAGTGGTTGGCAAGTAAGACAAGCGGTTTCCTGTCTCCCGTACATTGCCTTGCCACTGCTCCGGCAAGATACGAGGCTCCGAACATAGAAATTTGGAAAGTGTGTATCTGCTTGTCATCATATTGTTTCCGGCTTTCAAACAGCAAAAGGCTCTTGTTGGGAGTCAGGTCGTGTTGAATAAGATGCTTTTCTACCATAGGCTCATAGTCGCTGCTACCCAGAACAAACAACACCGGAATGTCGCTTTCCGGCCGTTTGAGCCAGTCGGAAAAGATTTTCTCAGCTTCTGGCAATGATTCGGGCGAATAGATATAGATGTCAATCTCTTTATGTTCCATCTTGAACCGCTGCACCCCTTCGAGGATGCAATCGTTATAGCTCATGTCGCCCAGCCCGCTTGGAGAGAAGAGAAAAACAATCTGTGGAACCGGAGAAACCGACTCCAACTCATCGGCATGATTGCAGGATGACAACGCTCCTGTTACCAAGAACGTTGTCATTGCCAAAAAGATACGGAAAGGATTATACATGCTAATCAAATACATGATAACATTCCCATAATGTTTCATTTTATAAATATTGTGATCTGTCTCATTTATTATTTAAAATTCTCACCTCCGCATCTATTGCATTTCTTTGGTCTGTAGAGCTTAAATGTCTCCAATCCGCAATCGGAACATACCCACCCTGATACAGGGAATCGTTCCCAAGGAAAATTCTCTCCCTCCAGATATGCTTCGGGAACGATGCGAATAAACAAATCACCGAAATTATCAAGTGCTTTGAGCGTAACGGTGTAAAAGACGCTTTCTTCCGTACCGGGAGCAAGAGAAATAACCCCTTTGTTGTCTGAGAGTTTTATCGTGCGTTGTTTACCATCCCACTGGTCGAGGATAAGACGCTCGCACAGCGTATGGGCGGCCTCCTTCGAGTCGGCAATTATCACCAAAGTACTTCCATCCTCACCTCTTTGATAGAGTTTTTCTGCTTTAGCCTGCTCAACAATCACCTTGTTGATGTTTAGCAGTATCTCTTCGCTTGATACAGCTTTGGGCTCATCATTGTTATCACTACATGAAGAGAATGCAACCATTGTCAGCATAGTTGCAAACAGAATAGTAAAAATCTTCTTTTCCATAATGTTTTACTTTAAATTAAATTAATTGTTTATTTGTCAGTTGTTCTTTTTAACTCTGTCGGCAGCTTGCTTTATCGGAACATTCAGTATCGCTTCGTACAGGTCGCTCCAGCCAGTCAGTCGATCAAAACGGCAAGTCTGGTAACGTTTCATCCCTTCCGGTTTCTCCAACGAAGGGCCGGCACATACGTTGTAAACGAAGTCATGCCGACCATTGGTTTGCAAATGGATGGCCAGAATATCTTCCAACACCTCATACAAGCGATTCACATAGGGAGCGAGCTGCATATTTCCGCTATACACGTAAGCACAGCGTAAGAAATCGGGTAAATCTATAGCATTGTTTGCTCGCACGTTTTCAAAGAAGTTATCCTTGTCATGTTCATACTTCGCTTGAAGTGCTCTTTGGTAACCGGCTCCGTAGGTGTCACCAAGCACTGCAGGTTTATCGGTGGTGAAGTTGATTTCATTCATGGAGCCACGCATGGCGGCAAAGGTTTCGTGTAGCACGTCCCACAGTCGTGTAAGTTCGCGCAGTCGTGTCACCTCTACAACCAAGCCGTAGTTGCCACTGTCGTGAAACACTTGCCAGATATTCATGGCACGCTTCGCCATACGCACTAATGCGTCTTCCATTGAGTGACCTTCGTGCAAATCGGTCAGCAAAGTGGCATAGTCATAGGCATAATCGGGAATCGAAAAGGGCGATCCGAGCAGATAGTCTGCCAGTCCTTCCCATTCAGCCAGCATCTCAACGCTTCCTTGCTGACAGGAATGTGCCAACATAGCTTCGAGCGGGACACCGGCTTCCCGGATACCTTGTGCCAGTTTATAGGAAGACATCATCTCTTTTCCATCGGAAATGGTAGCGCGGGTTTCAGATGGGGGTAAATCAAGATTGGGAGTGAAGGAAAGGCCGTGTCCGGCAAAGGCTAAAAGATACTTGTTGCCGGGACATTGCTCTGCCGACCAACGAATGAAGTCGGTGAGATATGCCGGGTCGGTGATTTGGAAATCCTCGCCTGCCACAAAACCGGGGTCTTGCGTCAGCACTCCATTCTCACCGATGTAGCGGTACACTCCGTTGTGTGCTTCCCCTTCTTTTTTTCCGGATGCCTTAAACAGTACGGTCACGGCAATGTTTTGCTTGCCGGCTATAGCCTCTACCGCCTGCCTTATGGAAAACATCTCACTAAGGTCGTGCTCCGGGTCTCCTCCCGAGACATAGAACATCAGGCAGTAACCGTTGCCGGTAGGCTCAGGAATCGGGTCATTGTTATCTGAACACGACAACAATCCAACGAACTGCATTATAAAAGCTGCGTAAAAAATTAAGAATCGATTCATCTTGTTTCTAAGTTTAATACAAATTCTTACCTCCGCATTTCCTACATTTATCAGGAGGATAGGTGAAGCTTATTTAAATGTAATGATGTATCTCGGTTGGCCCTTCTCCTTCCGAAACCATATATCCAGTTTGGAAAAACCGTTCTTGACATCACTCCTTTTATAACTCATTATCAGGTACTCTGAAGAGATGGAGCATAACCCTCTAAACCTCTTTTGTGCCATAATATCGTCTCTGTCAATTTGGTTATACATGAAAGCAAAGCACTCTCCCTCATTTTTGAAATCAGTGCATGTCAACCCCCCGGATTGTACAGCGGGGAAGTCGGGGTATATCTTCTTGACAAAATTGGTAAAGTTCTTTGCTGTATTCTCTTTCGCAACTTGTGAGGAACCACCGAAGATGTTTTCGTTGTCGGCATTGAATACAGCCATGCACACCACCTCCTCGGTGAGGGTGTTTGTCACTTCTAAGAGGTAATCGCCTTGCCACACTTCGCCCTTGAGCGAATTGCAGGCTTTCTCGCAGGCTGCGTAAACTTGTTTGTCGCACTCTTCCACCGTACCCCGCTTCGTGAAGTTGCTTCCGGTAGCACCGAGGGAAGACTTGAAGGCGTTCTCTATCTTCCCCTTCTCTTCGAGAAAGTCGGGGTGTGATGCCGAAATTTCGGTGAAAACGTAGGTGTAAGTCACTTCATTATCAATATCTTCATCATCGCTACAAGCTGTGAAGGTGAACGTGAGGATGGCTGCTGCCATCAGTGCCAGCCATGCCGGCATTCTGTTCATTGTACTTTTCATATTGATCAATTGCTTTTAGAGTTTGTCGAGTCAGCGTCCTCCCCAACTCGTTGTTACATTCAGTTTGCTACCACACTTGTCACATTTGTAGCCTGAGGGCATATAACCCACACCGGCAGCATTCTTTGTATAGACATACTTGCATTTCGGGTTTGTGCATGTTCCTATTACAGATATATTGACAAACTGGTCTATCCCATAATTATCATTTTTGATAAACTCCGGATCGGCCAAGTGTAATGTCATATCGTCCAGATGGCGCACGGCACGGAAGATGACCGTGCCATACAGCCCTTTTACCGAACCTGCTTTCAGCATAACTGTGCCATACGCATCAGCCAATGTCACAGTGCGGTTCTTGCCGTCCCACTTCTCGCCGGTCAGCGACTCACAGAACCTGTATGCCTCATCCTTCGAGCTGACAGGCAAGTAGAACTCGCCGTTCTTTTCATCCACACACATTTGGGCGATATTTAGAATCAGCTGGTCTATCAGTTGATCCACTTGTTCTTCGCCGGTCTGCGTGTCGTTCTTTGTCTCATCGTCGTTGCCGCAAGCGGTAAATGTGACCATTGCCATCACTGCGGCAAATACAATCGTTAAAAACTTCTTTTCCATAATGTTTTATTGTTAATCATTCATTTGTCATTATCGGCTGATGACCACCAACGTCTTTTCCTGGTCCAAGGCCGTCTTTACTTCTTTCTCACCCCGTGTCACCTTGCAGAGGCTCAAGTCATCGCCCATTACTTCCTCCACCTTCAGGCGACCTATCTCCTGGCGGGCTTCCCGTCCGGCAATGCTTTTTAGGACATAGATGTTGAACTGTTGTCCTTTTTCAACCCGACTGTTGTTTCCCAAGTCAATGTACACCGTCCGTTGCTTGTCCTTCTTTTCTTCACCACGTTCCACGATACTGCCATGAAGGGGGTAGCGGTGGTTGTAGTATTCGGATATGCGGGAAGCCAGGCGGTCGATGGCATCGTTCAACGCCTTGTCGGCCGTGGTCATCCAGGAGATGTCACTGTCGGTCATGCTGAATATATGGCTATCCATCGCTTCGTCCGTACGGGCATCTTTCAAGTTGAGAGTGACGTTGATAAGCACTTTGTAAGCTTGTTCGGCCGGCTTGTCTTTGACTGTGGAGGGGGTGACTTGCGAAGTGCCGGTGATGCTGTTGATGGTACCGTCCACATAAAGGGCTTCTTCGTTGCCCGCCAGTTCATCAAGGTGGAAACCTCCGTCGATGACCCGGAATCGTGTAACGTCGCTTAATGCTTTCACGATAGCCTCACGCACCGAAGGGGCATATTCATCGTGCTGGGTAGTACTCTTGCCGGTGACGGCGGTGGTAGCCAGATCGGTCAGGATGCTGCCTACGGTCTGCTTCTTGCTGTGTGCCTTGTCGACATAGCGAATGTCTCCCACGGATACCTTGGGGAAACTGTTGCGCGAGCTTTGCGCCCGCAGGGCTGCTGCTTCCGGAAACAGTGCCGGAAGCAGCAGGACGAGGACTATGAATGTTCTTAGTTTCATTTTTCAAAATTTAAATTATCGTCAATGCTCCATACAGGGTTTTCAACAATCTGCAGTGCATCCTCTTCGACTGCTGCTGCGCGGGTATGTAAATAGTTGCCACCGATGTTGAACGAAGGCAACCATTGGCGCAGGCGGTAAACATCGATGGTGGAGTAGTTCACCGGATCGTCCTTGCGTCCCTGTTGATAGGTGTTGATTTCATCTTGCTGGCTGCGTGTCATGAAGATGTTGTAGAACCTATCTACGTTCGCAAAGTCTGTGGCTCCGAGCGAGTCGGAGAGGATGGGGAATTGGGCCATACTGCTTGCCAGCATAGTCAGATCCACGGGATATGCTTTGCCCTCTTTGTCATACAGGCGGTTGACGGCATGTCCGGGTACGAATTCAACGGTGCATTTCACACCTTGGTTGATGCACCATGACGCGAAAGCGGCCGATAGTTCCATACAGTAGCCTTGCTGATTGTGGAAAATATCGTCGATGGTACGTATATATTGCACATCGGCCGTGTAATTCGGACTTTGCAGCTGGCCGCCATCAGAGACTGTATAGAAGATGCGATGTTTCATCATCAGGTAGGTGAAGGCACGTGCCGTACTGTTCAACAATTGTTCGCTATTGGGGCTTGCCATACCACTGATTGTAGGCAGGTAACCGTCGTTCAGGATCTCCTTTTTCAATTGCTCCACCAAAGCCGAGTGTTCATCGATGTAGCCCATGAGGAACGCACCGGTCTGTGGACATAGCACTTCATCGTTTTCCCGAACGGGGTAACTACCGAAATCAGATTGCTTGATGAGGTTGATTTTCTGCTGATTCTCCTTTTGGAGCAAGACCGGGTCGGGAATGTAGCAATGCAGGCTGCGACAGTTGAACTGCTGCGTGAAGTGGTCTACGGTATCACCTTCCAGGAGCAGGGTCCAGGCCAATTTCACCGGCTTGTCTGTATGCCAATGCAACAAGGCATCGATATTCCACTTCACGGGATAGGTCAGGTGGATTAACTCGTCTGTCAGCCCTTCGGGCACGGTGGCGCTGAACACCGCAGCATGGCATACGGGGCTTTCGTCCATCCGCAACGTGAAGCGGGTGCCTGCACCGGGGTTGCGCATGCTGATGCCCATATCGTCGGTGATAAACTTTTGGGCGAACTCGCTGTCGCTATAGGCACGTTTCACCCCGTCGGCTTGCAGTAGCCAACCGGGATAGAGCGAACTTCCGTCATCAAGCAGACCGTAGTAGCACAGTGAGTGTACCTCTGCCAGCCACTCACCCGGCTCAAAGCCAGGTGTTTGTGGGGTTTCGGGGGCTTCGGTGTAATAGTTATTGGTCACCTTGTCGCATGCAAGCATGAGCAGCAGGATGAGGACAAGAGGAATGTATGTCTTCTGTTTCATCATTTTTAATACTTGTTTATTCCTTTATTACTGATACGCAGGTTGCGACCGATTTGTTTGCCTTTGTTGTCCTTTAACCGGAAGGTGTATGCGTTTTTCAAACCGGAGAACTTAGAGCCGAAGCTCTCCAACGTTTTCAGCATGGTGTTCCAACGCTCCTCCATCTGTCTGTCCAGTATCTTTTCTTCAGGTGCACAATAGCCTTTTGAAATATCCTTGTACTCCTGGACGCTGTTCAGGAACGTTTGGATAAGTTCCATTTCTTTGTTATCCTGATAGTTGTCTGCCACTGCCGAATAGCTCTTGGTGAAGCGGTTGGGAACAGGTAGCTCAATGCGGACTCTGGATTTATGAACACTCGTTTTAGCTTGTCCGGTACTACTTCCAAAACAGCTGGCGAATTTGGCATTGAATTCGAGTTCGACATCCATGTTGAACGCCTTGTTTCCACGTCTTTCGGTATTGTTTACCAACCAGTTCCATGACTGGCGCGTTGCACAACTCTTGATGCTGATAGAGTTCTTATCCGGTGTTGAAACGAGATTAGCATTAAATCCTTTCAGTTTGCTTTTATATTGGTATTTGTCCGGTATATCATACTCCCATGAATACTTGGCACCATCCTTTTTAAGATTTACATTGATTTCCTTGCTTATCTCACTTACAGTCTGCTGATGTGTGAAGCCACCAGTCAGTTTGGCTGCCCGTCCATCGTCGTATCCTAAAACGGCATTCAAGCTCCATCCGTCAACGATATCCGTCTTTTGTGTGACTCCTTCATTTTCGGGCTGCGGGTTCCACATATCTTTCAATGTATAGCCTTCTGTATCCAATGTCGGGTAAACACTCAGTCCGCCATACGTATATCCGGCAACTTTATAACGATGCCCCTGCACATCGTATTTGTGACTATAATATTGATTGAAGTTAAGCAAATCTCCCGGGTATCTCTCTTCTAACAACACGTGGTAGTAGTCCTGTTTGGTGTCAAAGTTATAGAGGGTAGATACCCATGTTTTGAGTTCCGCATTATAAGTGAATACTTGATTATCTGCCGCACGTTTGAGGTGGCAAGGGAGAAGTATTGTCTCCAATGCTGCCGAGTTTAGCATTTCGCTGTCCGACGAGCGTGTCTTGGTTTCTCCGTTCAGCCATTCAGCCACTTTTTCGGCAAAGAGGCCGTACTCGTAGTCTGAGGGTTCGTCCGGTGTGATATCTTCTGTTTCGGTGCGGGTCTGTTTACTGCCATCTTCTGTTTCTTCGGTAATGACATTTTCGATGGTAACCGGTTCACCGTTGTAGATGTCGCGCAGGTCGAGGTGATTGTTACGGCTTATGATGTAAGAATCACGCTCCAGCGGCTTGCCTTTTTCCCCTGCCCGGGTCAGGGCTTCCCCTCCGTTCATGTTCTGCTCCAACCACTCCATGAAGTTGTCCAGTTCGTCGTACATGACAAGGTCGAAGAACATCAGTGCCAGAGCATTGGGTCTGTGCAGATAGACGGCTCCGCCACGGTCGAATACCTCCTTTATCTCATACACCATCTCCTCGCTGATTTCCATCAACGCATCGTAGTCCAGAAAGACTATCTCCACGTCGTCAGCCAGTTCCGTGTCGGCGGGACTGTAACTGTAACGTTGTCCGGTCATACGTTTCATCACGTAGGGGGCCACTTCGTCGAAGTGCTCGCCCAACACGGCGTAGGTTTTTCCCACGGTAGTCTTCACTTCATCTTCGGTGGGAATGGTAATATTCACTTCCGGCTCGTCGAAGTCGGGAGCCAATTCGTCGTCCTTGCACGAGGCAAGGACGAACACCATCATCCCTCCAATCAGGAGGGAGAGATATTTGGCTAATAGATTTGTTGTCATATCGTAATGTCTTGTATATAATTGTTAGAATGCAATGTAGGGTCTTACGTAAAATATCTCATCTTCGGCATTGAAGTGCGCTTTGTTTCCAAACTCTACATCCTTGTTTTCGCCTCGGAGTACGCAAGTGGTCACTAAATTGTAAAACCTGTAATTGAAGTTACCCAAATCCTCTAACTCCTCATAGAGTGAACTACTGGCATACACCCGGTCTCTCACAAGCGGATCTCCTCCAGCCTTTTCGAATGCCTCGTCGGAGAGAGAGGTGGCATCCAGCAGGTCATTCCTTGAAGGGAGGAACCAACCTTTGTTGGATTTGGGGTTTGCCACCGGATAGTTGAGGGCGTAGTACAGGGCAGGATACCACTCCTTGCTTGGCTCTTTCCCGTCTCTTTGGGCGGCAGCCAGCATCAGGTTATGGGTATTGTTGTAACCTGCACCATAATTAATGAGCAGCCAATTGTTAGAGCCCTTTCTGCTGAAGGGGGTAGCGTCGCCCCACGCGCAGGGTGTCTGGTTGGCATCGTGCAGTGCTATGGCAAAGCCGTTGATTCCATTGGGGAGCTTACTGTCGCTTGTTCCGCCTACGCAAACGATACCTATACAGTTACGCTTCTGCTCCTCGGTCAACTTCGTTTTGGCGGGGAGGAAGCTGCCGTCGCTCATATAGTAGCTGCCTTTCCCAAAGAGATTCACACCGTTGGGGCCAATGTAGAGGGGCGAACCTATTTCTTTCCCTTCTCCGTTGGTCATACGAATGATATAGTTGTTCTTTACAGCCGACAGATCAAGCTTTTTCTTTTCCAATGCCTGTTTTGCTTCATACCATTTTCTCTCCAGTAGGTTTTTCAGCGAGTTCTCGGAATCGCGGCAATACTGGTTGTCCTTCAGTTCCTTGTATTGCCGGCAGCTATTCAGGAGGGTTTCCACGGTATTCCAGTCGGAATACTTTTCATCGGGAGCAATGGTGTGTTTACTTATATACCGGTTAGGCGCAGGCAGTGAGGCGGTGATTACATCATCGTAAACGTCGACATATTTAAAGTAATCTCCTCCAGTTTGCATTTTCCATGCCACGTGAAATCTGAATTGGTTGTGTATCTTCATCTTGAAGGGGTTTAAGCCCCTCTTTGCCGTATTCTCCACTTTATAGGTGAACGATTGTCGTGTAACGACATTCTTACAGTTGGGATGAGAAAGGTCAAGGAATTTCAACGTGAGATAGTTGTCTGCTTCATTCGAAGCGTAAACCCAATATTTGCTTCCCCAAAGAGTCTCTGCGGGTTCATATTTGAAATTGGTGAGTCTCTCTTCCGGCGCCAGGGCCAATACTTCGGGACGATACGTGCTTTCCAGCTTACCCACAATCGTGTTGTCCTGGCATACGTCGGAGCCTGCCGCCCATCCATCTACAGAGAGGGTTGTGGGCACTGACCCTTTGGCAAGTGGCTGAATATTTCCGGTTGTTACATTATATCCATCTGCTTCCAATAGGGGCAAGAAGACTTGGTGTGAACCATAGGTATATCCTCTTGCTCTATGTACTTGCGCACTCATGATGGGACCTGTACGACTCTTGAAATAATATTCTCCTTTGGCGAATGCTTCCACCGGTATCATCTGTTCCACTGTTACATAGTAGAAGTCTTCATTCTCCTGTGGAGAGTAGAGCGATGCAACCCGTATTGTAATCTCAGCGTTGGCGGTTATCTGCTTGTCGTCTCCTATGCGCTGTACGCGGCAAGGTGCCAACACGGTCTTTTTATGGGGCATTTCCAAGTCCGCACCTCCACCGGCACGTGTCTTCGTCTGGACACCACCATCATTCAGCCATTTCGCTACGCTTTCGGCAAAGAGTCCGTACTCGTAGTCGGTGGGTTCGGTGGGGGTGAATGTCTCGGTGACGGTCCGGGTCTGTTCCTTGCCGTTTTCGTCTATTTCGGTAACGGTTGCTTCACGGGTGATCTCTTTTCCGTCGTAGATGTCCTGCATGTCGAGGGAGCTGTTGCGCGAGAGGATGTAGCTGTCACGCGTCAGCGGGTCGCCATCTTGTGCAGTGCGGGTGTCGATTTTGCCACCGCCCGTATTCTCTTCCATCCACTCCATGAAGTCGTCCAACTCATCGTTCACAAGCATCTGGAAGAAGGCAAGCGCCAAGGCATTGGGCTTGTGCATGTAGATGAACCCATTGCGGTCGTACAACTCTTTGAGTTCGTAGGCCATCTCTTTGTGCATACCGGTCAGTGCTTTGGTGTCCATAAACACCACCTCCACGTCATCTGCTATCTCTGTGTCGGCAGGCGTGTAGTTGTAGCGTTGTCCGGTCATACGTTTCATCACGTAGGGGGTTACTTCGTCGAATTGATCGCCCAATACAGCGTAGGTCTTTCCCACGGTCGTCTTCACTTCGTCTTCGGTGGGAACGGGGATATTCACTCCCGGCTCGTCGATGTCGGGAATAAATTCATCGTCCTTGCACGAGGCGAAACCGAATGCCATCATTCCTGCCAATAGCAGGGAGAGGGCTTTGATGGATAAGTTTGTCTTCATATTATTTGTTATTATGGATTTATTTATCTTCGTTTCTTAGGTTCGATAATATTCTTGCTTCCGCAACGACCGCATTTATTGCCGATGGGCACACCGGCATTGGTCCACCAACTGCAATCGCCACATCTCCATACACATAGCGGTTCGCGCTGTTCATGGTAATGGCTGGGGTTGTCTCCATCCAAGTACTCCTTGGGAGCGATGGTGAGGGAGAACGCCGGATGGTCGCAACTCTTTAGCCCGGTGAACGAAACGGTGCAAAAGATACTCTCGTCCGCAGCGGGCGCAAGCGAGATGATGCCACAGTCGTCTGGGAGTTCGACCGTGCGCGGCTTACCGTCCCACATGTCGGCAATCAGGCGTTCGCATAGTTTGTGGGCAGCCTCTTTCGAGTCGGCAACCAGTATCATATTAGGGGCATCCTCCTCTGCCTGATAAAGTTTTTCGGCATCGGCCTGGTCGGCAATTACCATACTGATATTTTTCAACATCTCTCCGCCCGACATCATCCGGGACGCATCGTCATCGCCGCAAGCAGTGAATGCGGCCATTGCCATCATTGCGGCAAATACAATCATAAAAAACTTCTTTTCCATATACATTATTATAATAGGGGTTTACGTGAATATGAATTTGAGGAGAAACAACACCGACAGCACATACATGGTAGGGCTAACCTCCCGGTGTCTGCCTGTGCTCAGTTTGAGCAACACATAGCAGAGCATACCCAAGATGATACCATTGGCAACGGAGTAGGTCAGCACCATGGTTATGATGGTGATGAACGCAGGAAGTGCCTCCGAGATATTCTTCATGTCTATTTGAGTGATGGACTCCATCATAAAGACACCCACTAGCACCAGTGCTCCGGTCGTTGCCGCACCGGGGATGAGCAGGAAGATGGGGGCGAAAAAAATGGCCAAGAGGAACATCCCTCCGGTGACCAGCGAGGTGAAGCCGGAACGTCCGCCCTCGGCAACGCCCGAAGCACTCTCCAAATAGGTGGTAATCGTAGAACAACCCAATATGGCTCCAAAGGTGGAACCGATGGCATCGGCCAGCATAGTCTCTTTTGCACGGGGAATTTCGCCGTTCTCTTTCACAATCCCGATCCGGTAGGTAAGGGCTACCAATGTGCCGATGGTGTCGAACATATCCATGAACAGCAGGGTGAAGATGATCACCGCCATATCGAGCGTGAACAGCTGGCTGAAGTCGAATTGACAAAAGGTGGGAGCCAGCGAGTGGGGCGTGGAGATGGGCAGGAATCCTTCGGGAATCGTAGTCACACCCAACGGAATGCCGATGAGCGTACAAATCAGGATGCTGTAGAACAAGGCACCCTTCACCTGCTTCACCACGAGCAGCCCGCTCAACAGGATGCCTATCAATGCCAACACGGAGACGGGCGTGAAGGGGCCGAACGTCACGAACGTAGCCGGGTCGGAGACGATGATGCCGGCGTTCTTCAGTCCGATAAAGGCGATGAACATCCCGATACCTACCGAGATGGCGTAGCGCAACGTGGCAGGTATGCTGTTCAGCACAATCTCGCGCACGTTGAAGAAAGTGATGAGGATGAAGATAAGCCCCTCCACAAACAAGGCAGCCATAGCCACTTGCCACGGGTAGCCCATGCCTTGCACCAGCGTGAAGGCGAAGAAGGCATTGATCCCCATGCTGGGTGCCTGTGCCAAGGGCAGCTTTGCCATGAAGGCAAGCAACAGGGTGGAGAGGGCGGTGGCAAGCGCGGTAGCTGTGAACACGGCCCCCTTGTCCATCCCGGTGGAAGAGAGAATAGAGGTGTTCACCGCAAGGATGTAGCTCATGGTAAGGAATGTTGTGATTCCGGCGATGCTCTCCGTGCGCAATGTCATGGTTTGGGGGTCGAAGCCCAGTAATTTCTTTAGCATATCTTTTTGGTTGTTTTTGGATTAACTTTTTTGTTGCGAGTGTCGCAACAGGCTTGTTGCGGGTGTCACAACAACAGTGTTGCGAGTGTCACAACAGCAGTGTTGCGACATCCGCAACAAAAGGGTTTACAGACCGGTTATTCTATTACCGGTCTATCATCGTCGTCATCATCTCCTTTGACAGCTCCGACGTAGACAAGTCGGCTGATGCTAC
This sequence comes from Bacteroides sp. 14(A), assembly GCF_000526555.1. Taxonomy (NCBI): domain Bacteria; kingdom Pseudomonadati; phylum Bacteroidota; class Bacteroidia; order Bacteroidales; family Bacteroidaceae; genus Bacteroides; species Bacteroides sp. 14(A). Next base: position 1,275,235 of record NZ_JAGH01000001.1, read on the forward strand.
GTGTTGTTTTCAGCGAACGTTGGTTGTTGCCTGAAAATTGCGTTGTCAGTGTCATTTCATATTCACCGTCAGTCAATTCTGCCGGGACAATAAAGATCAGCTCCGAAGGCTTGTTCGTACCAAACATATCGGTAGTCACTTTTACCACCTTATCATCTTGCAAGCTACGGAAGGTGATACCGACCTTCTCGTCTGTCCCTTCAATACGGATACGCGACCCGGTGATGCGAAAGTTGCGCCCCGGTGTAACATGCCCGTCTTTCACATTATTGCTGCAATCCAACACACCCGAAATGTAAGAGGGATCGCCCTTCTCTCCGAGAATCTCTACTTTCGTATTCTTTGCCTCTTCACATAGCACACGGTTTTGTGTGAATGACACATAGATTTTGTTCTTTTGACTATTCCACTGCCCGTCTTCGATAAGTCCGGTAAAGCGAGGAACAGCATAGAACAACCCCGTATTCAGGTTGTGTCCATTCATCAGCGCACGTGCTGCCATGCGTTCGTAGAGGGTTACGACATGCACGATGGTTTCCTTGCGCAACCCCGTGTCTTCTTCACGCATGTCTTTGTAGAGTTGCTCATTGTCCACCGTGCCGGCAGAGTTTAGCACTAAGATTCGATCGTTCGGATCTTCTGTCAGTGTGTTTGGTGCTAACCAACCTTGTAGCTTGTTTCCCATGGTTTTTGTTTTTTTAATTAATACTACATGGTTTATTTAGTTGAACCAGCTGTGTTCCAAGCATGCTTCAGCGTATATTCGATTCTTTCCACCTGCTGCGGTGTGCATCCTAAATGGGTGTTTCTCGATGGGTCGAGTCCGTAGACACCGCTACTCTGTTCCTCTGTCAGTCCTAAGTAAGAACCCAGTACGGTCAGGAAAAAGGAAATCCCGTGTATGGGTTCCACCAAGCTGTTGATGTAGACAACATGGGGCAGCGTGGGTTGATTTACGGTATGGCAACCGGAGAGCTGGCAACCTTCGGGAAATTGCGGATATTGCCCGAGAAAGTTGCTGGCAGTTAGCGCAAAAGGCACGATAACGACGTTGAGGTAGGCATCCGGGTTCCAATACAGGTCGGGATGCTCCAGATTCAACGCATCCGCGCGACCGTCGAAACAGATTACGGGCGCGTCGCTGCTACGGTGTATGCCGGCTTCTGTCAACTTTGTGCCGTCGGGTGCTTGCCGGGCAGCTTCCAACCGCACACGGGTGTCGGTCAGTCCGGCTGTCGCGGCGGCATTGCCCAGCACGGCGTTGGCGGCTGCTATCCATTCGCGCACCGTTTCGGCATCGAAGCGGATTTGGGGCAAGCTCGGATGGTTAAAGAGGTGGAATACTACGGGCAGGGTGCGTATTTCACCCTCGGCCTTCGTCTGTGCTTCGGGCAGGGCAGGGATGTCGCCCGTCACGGTGTTGCTGAAGTACTCCTTCCGGTTGGTCACGAGGGAGAAGGTGTAATAATGGCGTGTTCCGCCTGCCAACGGCGACAGTGTCACCTGGTCTGCCCAAGTGGCGGATGGCGCATGCAGCGCACGGTTGATTCCTTCTGCCGCCCCGGTCAGGTAGATGTCTTGCTTGCTTAAAGGTGCTTGTTCGCTTTGGCGATACACGCGGAGCATCAGCACCGCCTCGTCGGCAGGGAGCGGAGCCGGCGCCTTCACTTCCAACTGCAGTGTGGGGTTGAATAGCGAGCCGTTGGGCATGTGTCCCGCCTGTTGTATCGTCAGCGACACCGGTGCGTCGGCGTTCCGCTCAGCCCCACGAGCCATTACCGGCTGCGTGAGACAGATGGATAGTACCATCAAGGTGAGAAAACGGAAAATAGATGTTCTGTTCATAACTCTTTGCTTTTAGGAGACTTGCCCCTTATTCTTTAAAAACAATACTTCACTCCGACCTGCAAGGCGAAAGTAGTGTTGTATTGCGGTTGTTTGGTGTGCTTCATGTAATCCTTGGTGATGGCGGTTAGCGCGTAGTAGCAACGGCCTTCTGCTTCCAGCTCGATATGAGGGCGGATGCGGTAAGATAGACCTACACCGCCTACCAGTCCGGCATCGAAACGGTTGTCGCGCTTGGAGTTGAACTCGTATTTATGGTCGTAAGCCACGAAAACGCCCGGGTCTTTATCTGCCAACAAGTCATCCAGTATGGAGCTGTTGCTCTCCTCCATACCCTGCACCCGGCTTTTCGCCCAGTAGCCCATGTAACCTCCGGCATGGAGGAATCCGCGTACCTTTTCACCCCCGAAAGAGAAGCGTGCCATCACGGGCAGCGCGAGGTAATGGTCGCGGCGGTCGCGGTAGGTGGGGTTGTAGGCGCGAGACATGGTATGTCCTTTTTGCAGGTAAGTGAGGTCGGCACGTACCGCCAGCCAATCCAGAATGCCATATTCCACAGGGATACCCACGGTCAGACCGCCCAGGCCGTCATAGTTGAAGTCGTAGGCATATTGTGTGTCGATGCTATAACTGTTATAGGTATATCCGGCGTTTAGCCCTACTTTCCATTGCGCGGCTGCTTGGTCGGGCAGGAAGATGGCAGCTAAGAACAGCAGACCGGTTATTATCCATTTGTTTTGTTTCATATTTTCTTTCTTATCAGTTGTTATACAATGTCATGTCGCTCTCTTATTTCTTGCCATGCAGGAAGTTGATGGCGTATTCCAGCTGGTCGTCTATGTGCTGTTGGGTAAACCGTTCCCCATCTTGTTCTACCATAATGTCAGGAGTTATCCCTATGCCTTCCAGCTGTTCGCCATCGTGTGTGCGCGACATCCATGTGCTGGTATAAACAAAGTAGCTTGTTTTTTCTAAACTCCTGTCGCCAAACTGTCCGGAAAAGGAGGTATGGTTGTTAGTAGTCAAGGGGCCAAGGCCGCCGAACGTGCGCTGGCCTATCACCGTGGCGTAAGGCAGTTGCTTGACTGCTGTTGTTGTCATTTCCGACATACTCACCGACCAATTGTCTGTCAGCAACACTAACTTCCGGTCGCCGATGCAGTCGGTTTCGGGCAGTTCTTCATCCCAGTCAAGCATTTCTCCTACTTGCCGCTGTGTGGTAACTTGTGCATTGAAGGGATTCCATTCGCCGTAGTCCAAGCGTCCCAGTCCCATCTTAGTCTTTGTGTCGAGCACATGTGTGTCTTCCTTCAGCAGCGGTCCCAGTACGGTGAACATATCCCACAAAGCGCCTCCCCCGTTGTTGCGCACATCGACGATGACTCCTTTGATCTCCTGGTTGAACACGAGTTGGTTCATATATTCACAATAGACCTCCGTCGCTTCACGTGCTTCGGTATTCTCCGGATTGTTCGCTTTAGATATCTGTTCGATGATTGCGAAGCTGCTGAATCTCAGATAGAGAATGTCGTTGTCAATGATGTAGGTAAACAGATGGTCCAAGTCGGCATTGGGGTTGCTGCTGACGAACTCGTAGTCGTTTGTGATGCGCCCCGCTGCTTTCAGCTTGTCGCGATACACTTGGAAACCTTTGCGGGGAATCTCCGGCTGGAAGTCTTCCCGTTTTGACACTTCCATTACGCCGGGACGGACAGCGACGATATTCGTCTGATCGCCGGGGGCGGGCTTCAGGTTTTTCACCTTGATACCCATGTGATGGTCGATCAGCGTGCCGCATACCTCCTCGTAGAGTTTCTGCAAGTCGGCAGTAGGTACGGTGTCCTTCTTGTCCAGCTCTTCAAAGCGCGGGCGGTATTGGGTGTAGACGGCATCCCAATCGGTCGGGTCTACCTCCCAAAATACATAGTTCTGGTTGATTCCGCTCCAAATGATGTCAAACTGTTCGGTCAGCGTATTTTTACCTTCTAGTATGCCGGGTTGTATCACATCATCCGCCTCGTCGCGGCAGGCGGTCAGCAAGGCCAACAGGGTGGCCAGTATCCATATATTTACTTTTATTCTATTCATTGTTGTTTTATTCGTTTCCTTCGTTTTCGTTCAAATTGTTTTCTGTAGCCTTCATGTCATCCGAATCAATGTCGTAGGAGTTTTTCTCCAAGAGTTTCCCGGCTTCATCCAACTCTTCCTGTGTGATGCGGAGCACCTGTTTGTTACGCTCGTTCAACTGGCAGACAATGTCGTGGGTGTTTCTCAACATTTGCGTGATGTTGGGATGTATTTGCAACACATACCGCACGTCGTTCCGCATGAGGAGCGCCTTTGCCGCTTTTTCAACGTCCGGGTAGTCCATAGGCGGACACTCGCCCCAGTATGCTTGAAAGGCTTTCATACGCAATGCTTCCATCCTCTTGTACTCTTCGTTGCACACCTCCAACACGCTATAACAGTTGCCTATCCGTCCGATCACCTTCTCATCGTCCAGGCATTGCCATACTTCGAAACTGTTGGAGAAGATGCTGCTCGTGGTGTGATCCGTCATCAGCAACCGGCGTGATCCGAAGGCGTTGATGAATATTCGCAGCGAGTCGTCTCCCATCTCTCCCAAGCGGTCGGGCATCAGGGAAGCGACCCGTGTGAAAAGTGTGTCGTATTGCTGCAACTCGTCCAAGAGCGTCTGCATGTTCCGGGTGGATGCGTCCAGGTTGTGCAAGGTGAGCAGCACGGTCTTCCGTGCCATCTCCGCTTTGTTTCGGTTCTCCAAATGGAAACTCGTCCCGAATGTGAGGAGGATACCGATTATGGTACCCACCGTACATCCGGTCGTGTTTTTCCACCAATCCGTATCAAAGAATTGTTTCATCCTTTGGTAATCCGTTTACTTGATGACGATTTTGAATCTCATGTCGGCACAAACAGGGTTGTATGTCTTGCCGTTGTATTTCCAAGGTTGGCTGCAACGCTGTACGTAGTAGTAGGTGCCCGGAGCGTAGTTGAATTCAGCATCTCCCATCAGGCTCACGCTACATTTGGTATTGCCGTTGGCATCTGTGTCGAACAAGCCCACGATGAAAGGCGCGTCGTCCACCGGTTCGCCTTTCTCATTCAGCAAGCCCATCTCTACCGCCTCGAAATTCGTCTTTTCCAATATACCGATGTGTCTGAGTTTGTGGGTTACATCGATGTCGAATTCTTTTTCGAAGTCCGGGTTGCTCAGTTCGGCTGTCGACACGGTCAGCGCGTCGTCTTCAACGGTTGTCAGCGGTGTGCAAGCTGTCGTTGTCAGCGGCAGGATGGCTACACGGTTGTTCTTGGAAGTGAGCTGCACATTGAAGTCAAGCGGACTGAATGTCGGGATGGCTTTCTGCACCTCTTCCAGCTTTTCGGGATTTATCCTCAGTGTGAAACCAACCTCGCCTTCCAAAGGAGTTTTGATGAAGTGGGCAACGCCTATCGGATGGGATGGAGTTCCGTCAACCACCTTGATGTTTTCTGTATCGATCAGGTCGAGGTTTTCCGGCAGCAGGGGCTTGAGGGCTACCGGAAGGCCGGTTGCATACAAGTTTTCTTTGTCGGCACTGTAGTAGTTGAACCCTTTGGGCTGTTCCAGTTGGAACTTGTTTTCGATGGCAAACGGGTCGTACACGGAAAACAAGACGTTGCTGGGTGTTCCACCGGTCTGGGCTATGGACAGAGTAATGGCGTTGTCTTGCTTGATTTGTGTAAAGTCGGTTACTTTGGCATTCAATACCCATTTGCCATTTCCTTTGGATGTGAAACCTTTTGATTCGAACGCGCTGTTTCCTCCTACGATCGTCACCTCATCTACTTGGGCGTCTCCGGGGACTACTTCAAATTCCAAGGCAACCTCGCCCGCTTCATTCAGTTCATAATCGGATGCGGTCGGCTGTGCGGCTTCAATGACTACCGGTGCATCGTCATCGCTGCATGACGGCATGGTGCAACAGATACAACCTGCCATCAACAGGGCAGATACACTTCTCCATAAATTACTTCTTTTCATTTTTGATTCTTTTTTTGATTAGTATTTGTTTTACTTCTTATTGTTTTATTGCTTTCGTATCATTCCCGCACATTATCCAACCACTAAAAAGACAATAGACACCACCACAATTACCAAGGAGATGATTGTGGAGACTATTTGGATAATGGGCACAATATCTGTGTCCATAGAAAAGAATTGTCTGAATGGTAACCAGCTTCGTTTCATAATGACTCGGGATGTTTTTTTACTTGGACAAAAATAGGCGAACTGTCCGAAAGGGTTTGTCGCAAATTGTCCAAGTATATCTCAAATTGTCTGTACACGTTGATATATAGTTTGTTATGACGGATACTCAATGCTAGTTCAAACCGGAAAACAGAGCGAAAAACTATCCGGTCGCAGAGAGCCTCTTTTGGCTTAGTCAAGCCGATTTATTACATTTGCCGCTGTTTTTTAAATAGGATAAAAATGAGATTAAGTTGTTTCCTGGCATTCCTCCTCCTTTGGGCGGTTGATACTTTTCGTGCGGGTGCTGCCGTTCCCGACAGCCTGCTGACCGAACGCACGGTTCGTTCCATATATGTAAATAATCCGGACAGCGCGTTGCGGCTGCTGGACGAAGCGGAGGAAAGCCCGGCTTCCGGCATCGCACCTTTCCGGATCGACCTGTTGCGGGCCATGTGTTATGAAATCAAGCACGACTTGACAGCTAAGGAACAGTGTGTGCGCCGTTCGTTGCAAAACGATTCGGTATGTATGGTGCCGGAGCGCAAACTTTCATCCATAGTGATGCTGGCGAATATCCTGACAAGGCTGGACCAGTATGAGGAGTGCATCAGCGTGTGTCAGGAAGGTATTGAGCTGGCACGCAGCCTGTCGAACAAGCAAGAAGAAGCAGAAATGTACTCCGCTATGGCGTGCGTCAGCATCGGCATGACAAACGACGAAAAGGCACAGGAGTACTTTGAACAGGCAGTGAAGCTGCTGGAAGATACTGAGAACGTACGTGAGATGTCCCGTCTCTCGACTATTTATGGTGACTACATGTCCTTCCATATCAACCGTGACCGGATAGCAGAGGCCATTGGAATAGGCTACCGCCGTGAGGCCCTTATACAGCGCATGAGCGGGCTTCCCGGACCACCTCCGGGGTATATTGACCAGCAGTATGGGTTCCTTTATGCCAAAATGGCCGTGTTGTTGCACGATGAAGGGAAGAAAGAAGAGGCGGCGGAAATATTCAGGAAATACCTGTCTACCGGCTTTTCGCAAACCCTTACCGGAAAACAGTATAGTGTACCTTATCTTCTGAAAGTCAACCGATATGTGGAAGCGGCTGATCTGAGCGACACATGTCTTTCCGCTTTTACGAATGACACCGTAAGCTATGAATATCTGATTTTGCTCAACTATCGTGCGCGTGCCAGCCGTGGAATGAAACGTTTCGACTTGGCCGACGCCTTCACCCTGCGTGGCTGGGTGGTGCAAGACAGCATTTATACCCGTGAGAGCAAGAGCAAGGCACAAGAGTTCGCTTCTAAGTTCGAGCTGAAAGAGAAAGAGTTGCTGTTGACCAAAGCCCATGCCTTGTCTGAACGGCGTATGCTTCTGCTGGCAGCGTCGTGTGTCCTGACGGTTCTGCTCTTTATCATCCTTTGGACGACTTTTGTGAATTTGCAAAAGACAAAGAAACGTAACCGCATTGCAGCCAAACAGATAGATGAACTGCTGGCACAACGTGAAGAGTTGCGAAAGGTGTTTGCACAACCCAAGGACACCCATGGAACAACGGAAGGAGGCGAAGCCGGCCAGCTGGAGGAGGAGACATCTGCAACCGTTACGGAAACGGAGGTGGAAGTTTCGGAGACGAAAAGCGATGAGGATTATGCCCGTTTCATGAAGATGGAAAGCCTGCTTGTCGAACAGAAGCTTTTCTTGAAACCCGGATTCGGTCGTGACGACTTAACACGTGTCGCAGGTATCAACAAGAATGACCTCAGCCCCCTGTTGCGGAAATATGCGGACTCCGACAATTTCAACGATTATCTGAACAGCCTGAAAATAGAGTATTCTATCAAACTAATGAAAGAAAAGCCCTATCTCTCAGTCGATGCGATTGCCGAAGAGGCCAATTTCAACAGCCGTAGCACATTCTACAGGGCTTTTGTCAAGATTTCGGGAATGACGCCTGCACAATATATGCGTACTAAAATAGAGTAGGCTAGTTTATTCTTGATGTTATACAAATATTTTAAGCATTAACTGTTACAATACATTTTTCTTTTCTATAATAAAATATACTTTCAGTCCGTAATTTGCAAAAGCTGTTATGGCTGGTAAGATATCTTAGGTGGTTGATATTGGAACTGTTCATCAGTTTGCACTGCTTAGGGTATCAAGTAACGCAAGTGTTTTTGGGGGTATGCATATTTCAATACCATCCGATTTGTATTCAACGAAAACAGTATCTTATCAAAGTCTGATTCTTTTAGAAAATAAAACAGTTTCTTCATCACATATCCATATACATAAACTTGATTTTGCCTGATGAAACATATAATCCCAAAGTTCCCCCATATCAGCAGGTTGTTCCTTGTGTTATGTATTTTTTCATCATTATTGCGGTAGTCTCTCTTCTATCCGCAAGTCGCTGAATAAGCTTTTTTGTTTTTAAAATAGGACATTTCCGCATTTTCTTAGCATGTATATTAGTCATTTGGAATTACATCCTTGTAATTTCCCTTATTTTTTATATATCGTAGAATTTTAGAGAGGAAATGAATGTTTATTCCTGTCAGCACGGTTTTTTGAATCTTGCCATATTTCCTTATCTCTTTTTCCCGATATAACAATTTCCTCATTTTTATTACCCCGTCATGACTTCCCCTTGCATGGTTCAGGGTGCGAAGCTACGTCCGGGCCCCTAAAAATCTGCAAGGCCGCTTCGCGCCCTCCGGGTTTTGGCGAAAATTTTTCAATCCGTCCAGCGGGGCGGTTGAAAATTTTTCACCAAAAGCCTTGCATATTTTCTCCCCGTCCGTATCTGCCCCCTGAAACGAGCAAGGTGAAGCCACCGACAAGGCATAAAAAAAAAGTCAATGTTATGAAAAAGAGAACGGAAATACAGCAAGATTTGAAACGAGGCTTCGGCTCCGCTCCAACCGGCATAAAAATTTTGGTGAAGTGGTCGTTGGTCGGTTTCATTGCGTATGTGGCGATGCGTTTCATGTGTGCCTTCGTGGGTGGTGTGGTGACGGGTTTAGGCGGTATTCTGCCCATGTTGGCAGGTTTGGCGGTGGTGGGTTTCCTCATCCGTGCCGTATGGCGCATCCTTTCCTCTTTCCTCTCTCTTTTCGTGCTTGCCCTTTTCATCATCCTTTTATGCGTGATACTCTGAAACGAAATATTAATCATTAAAAAACAACTCATTATGAACAACGTACATTTATTAAGAGCGAACAGAAGTTACAACAGAGACGAACAGACCGTTTCAGTCAATCAAGTGGTAGTATTGGAAGGCTACAGCTACGACAGTTATGTAGTGTATGAAGTGAGCCGCAGCAAGTGGGGAATAACCTATCATCTTATCAACTTACGAACCTACGAATTTCACACTTCCGACCTTATCCGACCTTTGTCGGAAAAATTCGGGATAGGCATCTATTACGATGATGCGAACCCCAAGTTTTTAGATCCGTTGGAAACCGCAGTCTTACTCACTAAGGCAACGGAGAAGAAAACGGAGGATGACAGAAAAGCGGAGGAAGAACGGCAGAGGAACGAACGCACCGCAAAAATCGGTGCGGAACGCCTGCGCCCCCTTATCCCGTCGGATGCAAAAGCCGTGATTATCGGTGAACTACGGATGAGCGAGTGCGACAGCTATACGGACTACTACGACTACCGTATAGAAAGAACCGTGATTTTAGGCTTTTCCACCCATACACGCAACCTCTTTTCAGAGATGCGCAAGTATGCCGTCAATTTTGAGGGAACGGCTTATTTGGCAGAGAACAACAAGGAATACGAGCACCGTGAAAATTACAGCATGGGGGACGGCATGTATTTGGGACGCAACAAGTACAGCGGTTGGACGATTTCAAAAGAGCCGATTTACGACCTTGGAAAGTTCATGGAGAGATACGCCCGCACCGCAGGGGATGAAGCCAACATTTGTCTAAAAGCACCGCAAAGGGAAGACGAAACGCAGCAGCCGACAACATCCGCAGACCTCTCAACGCTCAATATTGAAATTGTGGAGTACAGCGAAAAGGCGATAGCCGTATTCGGGGACACCAAGCCGATAAAGGACGTATTGAAAGATTTAAACGGTCTGTTCCGTGCAAACCTCACCTACAACGGTGAAAGGCGTGCAGGGTGGATTTACAGCAGGAAGCAGGAACAGAAAGTACGTGAGACGCTCGCAGCGTGCATCCACGCATGACTATACACAAAGTATGGCGGAGCAATCCGCCATATTATCAAAGAACTTCTAAACATACGATGATATGAGAACAGAAACAAGAACATATACCCTTTATCAGATAACCGAGTTATCCGGGGAAGCCAAAGAAAAGGCACATAACGAATGGTTATGCAACCGATACTTTTACGGTTGGACGGACGAGAACCGTAAAACGCTCGATACCTTTTGCGAATGCTTCGGCATTGTGTGCGGTCATTGGAGATATGATGAAATCCATTATAGTTATGACTATCGGAGCAGGCAGAAAGACTATATAGACAAGTTAAGCGGCTGGCGGTTGGCAACCTATCTGACAAACAACCATTGGAGCGACCTATATACGCCCAAATTCTATTGGAACGGAAGGAAAGGCAGAAAAAGCAGAATACTTGTAGATACCTGTTGCCCCCTTACGGGCTATTACATAGATGACTGTATTCTCGATCCGATTTATAAGTTTTTGGAATCGCCCACCGAAACAGTCACGTTTGACAGCCTTATGAACGATTGTCTCGACAGCTTTTTCCGTGCTTGTCGGGATGATATGGAGAGTACCCAAACATTGGAATACTTCACGGAAGAAAGTAACGCCAACAATTGGGAATACCTTTCGGACGGAAAACTATTCAATTAACTATCAACATTTAAAAACTTATCATTATGAAAATGAACAAAAAAGTACAGAAAATGAACAGCGTTCAGAAATCAGAGAAAGAAACGGCAGTAAAAGTAACCGCTTTGGCAATCATCCCCAAACCGATGATATTACTTTCACCGCAAAACATGCCCACGACTGCCGGAATAACGGAAGCACCCGAAACGGCAACCGTTCCCACCGTTCTGGAAGAAGCACCGCAGCAAACCACGCTTAAAGCACCGCTTGCAACGGCTACAGCCGAAACCGACCTTGACATTACAGCCGTGTTTCCGAGCGCAGACAACCACCGCAAGACCTTCAATGACACTTCTTTGCAGGAACTTGCCGACAGCATTCGGGAAGTAGGTGTTTTGCAGGCCATTGCGGTACGTCCACGCACGGCAGGAGATTATGAAATCATCTACGGTGAACGCCGCTACCGTGCCTCATTGCTTGCAGGAGCAAAGACGATAAAGGCAACTATATATAATAATGTAACAGACAATGAAGCGGAGGATATGTCACTAAGTGAAAATTTACAGCGTGAGCAGGTGCGCCCCACCGAAGAAGCGAAAGCGTTCAAACGCCTGCTTGAAAAGGGCAGGTATGATATGTATTCACTTGTCAGCCGTTTCGGACGGAGTGAAAAGTATATCTATACCCGTCTGAAACTGAACGAACTGTATGCGCCTATCGGTGAACTGCTGGACAATGAAACAATCACCGTCAGCGTAGCCGAGGAAATAAGCACCTATGAACCCAATATCCAAAAAGACGTTTACGAGAAACACCTCAAGGAAGACAGCGGAGATAATTGGACGGGATACACATTGAACCTTTTTAGAAAGCATTTTGAGAAATGCTATACCACCGACCTTGAACAATACAAGTTCGACAAGACGGAATGTAAGGCGTGTGTACACAACGCAGCGAATTATAACCTTTTTGCCGAGCATAACGGATGCGGACATTGTACCAACCGCAAATGTCTGGAAGCCAAGAACGCAGCGCATGTGGCAAAGGAAACGGAGAAACTTCTGAAATCCGACCCAAAGTTGGTGATCGCCCGACCTTATTACGGAAGCCGTAACGACACGGCACTCCAAAAATTGGACAAGAAAGGGCATGAAATCAAAGATTTCGATTACAACGTGTCGGCAAGGGAATTTCCCAAAGCACCCGTAGCACCGCAAAAGGAGCAGTTCACCGAACCGACAGAGTATGAACAAGCGGTACAGACCTTTGAACAGAAAAACGAGGAATACACCCGAAAGGTGGAAGAACTCAACCGTAAAAAGGAAGAGGGCAGGATAAAGACATATGTCAAAGTGGGACAGACAGAACCCGAACTTTGCTACGTGGAGATAAACAGGAAGGAAACCGCCCCCGTCACCATTGAGACATTGCAGGAACGGGACAAGCGTTTCAAGCAACTTTCCGTTGAAAAGATTGTAGCCGACACAAAGAAAGTTGTCCGTGAAAATGACTATCCCGAAAGTCCGTTTACACAGTACGAGGACGGAATGCTTTATTTCATCATACTGACTTGGTTGCAAAGAAAGCATTATCCGCTTTGCGGTATCAAAGACCAGCCGATGCCGTTAGACGAGAAGCAGCGCATGAAGATTGTAGCCAAACTGACGGACGTGCAAAGGACGGTCATCAAACGTGATTTTATCAACCATTTTCTTTGTGAGAACGCTTACGGAGACAACAGTGCATCCAAACTGTTAAGGGACTTCGCAAACATGCACTTCCCCGACCAGTACGGACTTGCCAAAGCCACCCACGAGGAAGAATATCAGAAAAGGCACGAACGTTTGGGAGAGAGGATAAAGGAGATGAAGAAAGCGGAAAAGGCGGCAGCAAAAAAGGATGAAAAGCAAAAAGTATCCCCTTCATTGCCCCATGATGATAAGGCAGCTTGAATGTATAATATTGAAAGGTGAAATTTTTCACCTTTCAATATCCAATCCGATTTTTAATTTAACCCTATAAGATTGTAACATTATGGAGAAAGAAGAAATAATTGATACCATCAAACAATTTGCGTGTTCTTTGGCAGAAAAGGAACTGGCAGATAAATACGAGAAATTACCCGAACAACTGATGACTAAAGGAGGGACATATCATTCTAAATATCAAGATGAATTTAACAAGTTATACGATAGGTACGAAGATAGGCTTATCCGTTTATCGGGAAAGAATGTAGATGAACTGTTCGTATGCGGGTAACTGTTTCATGTGCCGGAAACTATCAGCCGGCACATATTTTTCCCCGTCTTGAAAGAACAGAGGGCAGGGCCGGACGACCCCACCCACACCGCCACCGTAATTATCATCCAAACCGTGAATATATGAAATACATAAGAATCTCCCCGAATGTGGAATATTCCACCGATACGGATTTTTTCCTCGAAAATCAAATCATTTGCATTGTAAGCAAGGAAGGCACGAAGTTTTGCAGTCTGATTGAAAACCGTTTGTTCATGCGTTCCGAGAACCGTCATATCAGCAAACGGATGCAACTGGACATCATGCGTGAAATCCACAAGGACATCTGCCGCCTGTGCTATGGCGGCGAACCGGTGGATTGACCTGCCATACCCCACACCTGAACAGCTTCCCTTAAAAAAGTCGGGCAATCCTTACGTGATTGCCCGGCTTTTTTCTACTTTTGCGTAGTTGAATATAAAATCAAGAATATTATAAGATTAGAAATAATTGAATGATAACATATTAGAATAGCTTTTAGCTGTTTATTCCCGAACACGAAACGACCAATTTTAATGCAGGAGGATAAACGGGTAAGGTCCTTGTCGTACACTTATGGCACGGGCTTAACTCGTCTCCTGCGAGGCGCTTGGTCGTGCCTGTGTTCAGACTTGTTAAGTACCGTGCTTTTTTCTGTCCGGTACATAGCAGGAAGTTACGGACAAGGTATTAATTAAAAAATCATAGCAAGATGTACAACAAGAACGTTGCCATAACAGGCTGTACCATTGAAAAGACAACAAAATACGACTACTTCAGGGAAGACAAAATCCGGATGGAACTCTACCGGATCATCCTTTCGCTTTATAGTGATGGCTGCCGCACATTCACCTGCAATCTACATTCCTATATCGGACTGTTGGGCGCGGATACGATAGTCATGCTGCGCGATACGGGCAGATGCCCGGAGATAATCCTCTCGGCAGTTATACCGGAAACTGGTTTTCCGGCAGATACCGACAGGCTGTACTGTGCCTTATACGACGATTTGATAAAGCAGGCGGACAGCAAAGAACAACTTTCTGAAAAAGGCAACACCGTAAAGGTGCTGTCCGGTTGCCATATCATCTGTTATTATAATGACCTTTGTCCGGAAATCGGGCAGGTGCGTGCGTCTGGTATTCCCTATACCAATATCCGTAAAATGATATAGGCATATATGCCTTCCCGTACCTTACAGCAGTTTTTCCAGCCGTTCAATCCGTCTTTCGGTTGACGGATGCGTACTCATAATATATTCGGTAAAAGTCGGGCGTTCACTGTAAACGTCTTCCGTTCTTTTCAACCGGCGGAGGAAAGAAAGCAGTCCTTCGCCGCAGCCATAACGCACGGCATACGTGTCGCAACGGTACTCGGCATATTTATTGATATTCACGTCAGCTATCCGGCTGATACCGTAAATAATCCGATGAAGCAGTTTATAAACGGCCCACCATATCTTCGCTATAAGTTCACCCACAAAACCCAATGCCGGAACTAATGCAAACACCATGCTGCCGATTATCCCGAATATCAAAGCCGGAATAAGAAATATACCGTAAAGGCAGCGGTAACCGAACGACTCCATCGAGAATAAAAGCACTTGATAGACAAAGTCGTAATGGGAAATATGTCCCACTTCATGGCTGATGATGCCCTTCAGTTCCTCATCCGAAGCGGTGGCGAGTACTCCACCTGTTAATCCTATCGTGTTGAAACCGAATGCGGCGGCATTTACCCGCGCGTCATTGTTACGATAAAGTTTCAGTTTCCGGTTCACACCCATTTCCGAAAGCAACCGTTCCAGCCTCATGCGGTCGGAACTGTTCAAAGGACGATACCCTTCTTTTCTGCGTAGCATCCACACATTAAGCGGAGAAATGGAATAAAGGATGAATAGCAGTAAAAGATAGTACGGTAACGTATTGACTAAATAGGGAACCAGCCCCTCATCAAACAGACCCGGTATGTATGCAGGCCATATATGGCGCAAGATAGAAAGCAGCAATGCGTAAAACACCGTAATAAAGACAAAATTCACTATCGTGACATAGGCCATCAGCAACAACTTGCTGATGATGCGGAATATTCTGAGTGTTGTTTTCATGCGTATATGATTAATTTATTAACTTCCGGCTAAATATAGAAACAAATTTTGCGCAATCCGGAACAATTACTTATTCATTTATTTTCATTAAGCAAATTTCATAAAACAAGAGACGGCGGGATGCCCCGCCGTACTTCCTGATAGGTACTGATAACAGCTATTTTTCTGCCGTACCGCTTTCCACGTCAAACGTCACTGTCAGTTCACTTTCCCGTCCGAAATTATCCCGGACAAAGAATTTCAGTTCCGAGCGTTTGGCACTTGTCGAGCGGTAAAAGAGAGTGAATACCTGCCTCACCGGATTTTCCGCATCCAGCCTCGGCACTTCTGCCAGCGGCCTCACTTCCCGATTGACGAGTTTCACGCCTTCGCAGTCCGTCACCTCTCCCTTGCCTTCCATCTGAATGTAGCCGATTTCATACTCTGCCTTTTCATAGTCCCCTTCACGGTCCAGATAAAAGCGTATCTCCACCGTTTCATCCGTAGCAATCTGCTTTTGCAGATACCATGACGAGAGACTGAAATCATAGTCCTGCCGGATGTCTATCTCATCGTTACATGAACCGAATGCCAGCACTGCAACCAGTGCGCCTATACATATATAGATTACGTTTTTCATTTTATTGTTTCTCCTTTCTTTTTTCGTTAGTTGATGACAAAACGGACACCCAGCCCTATCTGTGTATGAAAATTCCCCGCATCCGTCCCGAACAATGCCCTTTCCTTGACTTGCAGCAGGAGGACGATCCGGTCTGTCAGATAGACATCGAAAGCTGCCGTGAGGGCGCCGCCATAAATAAAACTGTTCCCATTGGTCACTGCCGCCCCGTCGGGAAGCAGGGAGGTTCCCCAATTGACTGTCTCGAAGCCGCCTAAAGCAGAAAGCCCGATACGGAAGCAGACGTTCCGCCTCTTGTCCGACAATACGGGGATGAAGTAGCCGAGTTCCCCGGTGAACTGCGCTTTCGGTATTGCCTTGTTCTCATAGGTGTACTCCTTTATTTGATAGTCCAGACCGTACTGCCAATAGGTGCGGTTACGATTGGTACGGGTAAAGGCCAGCGAGGTGAAGTAGTGACGCTCACCACCGCTCTTCCATGAAAGGAAATGATTCACTCCCCCTGTTGTAAACTGTATGCCTGTCTGCCCCGGCAGGTCACGCTGCGCATATGCCTTGTCCGCTCCGAAGAGCAACGTCGCGGCTAACGCCAATATGAATAGCATTCTTTGCATATACAATTATATATTATAGGGGTTATTACTTCAAATGCAGTTCACTGACAGGTTTTGCCGCCACAAGGTCGGTGTTCTCTATGCGGAACGACTGGTGCCGTGCGCCGCCCTTCTCATAGATTTCCACCACCAGCAGCTTGTCATCCGGCAGTGTCAGTTTGGGCAGTACGAACACATTGCGCACCGTGGCTTTTCCATCTACCGTCACCAGGCGGTTGTATGTCCTTACCGGCTCGATGAAATTCTCCTGCATGGCCGTACGCTTGGCCACTTTCTTGTCGATGACTTTAAAACGGATATAGTCGATGTCAAACGATATGTCCGAACTGTTGCGCACGGAAGTATGCAGGTACAGCAGGTCGTTATTGATATAAATCCCTTTGAGCAGCGTCTGTATGCCATACTTCTTGCAGCCGATATGCCTGATGTTCCTTTTGTTCTTCTTATACAGCGTGTACATGATGCGGTTCACCACCAGTGGTGTTTCCCCGCCCAGTTCCTTCAGCTTCACGAACATGCGGTCACCGGCAATGCCGCCTTCGGGATTGTCCCGGAGCCAGTCCTCCATCTCGATAGAGAGCTGTGCCGGTTCGTCCTTGTAAACCACATTAAAGGAATAGAAACAGCCGTCGGCAGTGATGACGGAGAAGTTTGTTTCCCCCTCAAAGCCTTTTACCGCTGCCTTGATGCGTACCACGTTTTCCGCTCCCGTCGCCTTGTCCGCTATGATGTCGAACGAACCCAGATCCACATATTTCACTTCGGAAGGGAAAAGGATATGCACGGTTTTCTGGAAAGTCACCTCAATCCGGTGCGGTGCGATAATCTGGTTGGTGGGAAATATCTTTGTTTCCACCGCCTCCTGCGCTTTTGCCCCCAGCAGGGAGAAAAGCATGACTATTGATAAAATAATTCTTGTCTTCATCTGATTACTGTTTTTTGGATATGAATAAAAGTTGATAATTCGCTTTCACGGCCACCTTCACCTCACGCATCTTTGTGGCGAGGTATTGTGATCCGCCGCTAAGCACGCCCCTTGTCGCGTCCATGACAAGTTGTTGCGAGGCGCTGCGTGCAAACGAGATGCTTGTCCCGAAACTGCCCCCGATATTGGCGGCGGCTTCCTTCATGGCAGTACGCTCTGCGGTATTCGGGACGAAAAGCCCGGCCTGCCCGTCCATGTCGTATGCCGCCAGTTCCACCGGCAGGATATTGCCGCCGCTTTCAATGGATTTCACCGTGACCGCCATCCGCTGCCCCTCGATACGCACCGTACCGTATAACGGGGTGTTGGCCGGTACAAGCACGCCGCCCACTTGCAGCGGTTCCAGCAATCGGAATTTCAGTCATGCCCCGGTAGTCACCGTCTGGTCTTCGGCCACGCAGGCCCGTATCGTATTGGCTCCGGCAAGCTGTCCGCCTCCTACGGCAGTGGCAAAACCATAATTGCGTGGGATTGAATCCGGCAGCGGAGGCGAGGCCAGCGACGAGACCACATTCTCCGTGGCACGTCCTGCGACTATCGCCGCAGGATTACCCGATGAACTGCCCGTGCCGTCCGCGGGCTGTATGTTCTTCACCTGCCCGCCCGTCTGTCCGGGGAAATAGCGTGCCGCCATTTCATACGACTTCTCCATCAGTTCCAGCGGGTCTTGTCCCTTGCGCTCGCGTTCCAGTTTTTCATTAAGCTCTTTCACCTGCCGTTCCAGTTCGTCCACCCTCGGACTCTCCTTCGGTTCCTGATAGAACGCGGTGATCTGCCTTGAAATCTGCCGTTGCTTTTCCCTAGACTCCCGGATAGCATCCGCTTTCGGTGTGTCCTCTTTCGGCTTCAGCCCGTCCGGTGTGTCCGGTGTCAAATCGCCGGCCATGTCCTGCAAGGTTCTTACCTTCTCCTGCCTGCGTTTCTTCATCTCTTCCAGTTCGTAAGCCTTCTGTTTGTCGACCATCGTTTCGGGCGCGATAGCGTCGGGTATCGTGGTGTTGATGCCCGCTGTCCCTTCCACCGTGTCAGCCGCATCCGGTTTGAAAAGGAACAAGATAAATCCGGCACACAGCAGGGAGAGGAATGCCACTGCTCCATAAAATTTCAGCTTTCCGGCGGTCTTGCCGCTTAACTTTTTCTCCTTTTGGGATACCGGCTCCGCTTTCAGCGTCTCCTTTTCCTTTACTTCTTCTTTCTTATCGGATTGTTTCATTGGATACATTGTTTTTGAATGGTTGGATACTGTCCGTCCGGGGAAGCGCCACCCTTTGGAGATGCCGCACCTCAATCGGAAATTTGTCTGTCCCGCAGAAACCGCCCACGATGTAGGCAAGGTCGATGGCGGCGAAGAGTCCGAGCAGGTAAAGGATGATAACCCTTTGCTGCCTGTAACTCAACCGCTGCCAGCGTCTGCGGAGTTTTGCTATATGGCGGTCTTTCCCCGTTCTGAACGACTGGAAGACCTTTTTCAGCCCGTTATCTTTCATACTGTCCGATGTCCCTGTTTTCGATGATTGTAAAGCCTTCTATCAGGAAACCCTGCGGATTGTTGTCGCTCCGGGTCACATTTCTCAGGCGGCAAGTGGTGACAAGCGACCTTTCGGTAACGCTGCTCGAACGGATGATGTGCTGCCGGCAATAGGCCCTCATCTCGTACGGATAGCTGTCAAAGTTCCCCCCGATGCTGTCCACCGTCAGGGTCTGTGAGATATTCCCCGCTATCATCCGGTTGAAGTAGCCTTTCTCCTGCAAGTTCCGGTAGTAACAGATGGCGCTTTCATCCGAGAGGTAAAGGGCACGCTGCACAT
The DNA here is from genome assembly GCF_000526555.1 of Bacteroides sp. 14(A). Classification (NCBI taxonomy): domain Bacteria; kingdom Pseudomonadati; phylum Bacteroidota; class Bacteroidia; order Bacteroidales; family Bacteroidaceae; genus Bacteroides; species Bacteroides sp. 14(A). The sequence goes on from NZ_JAGH01000001.1 coordinate 1,294,592, forward strand.
TGCTTTCAATGGCATTCTTGTCCGGTGACAGGGTAAAGAACAGTTCGTGAAAACGCCTGATATGCTCCCTCGCCTCTACCGGGCGGTTCTGCTGCGCATCCTGCGAGAGGGCCAGCATCAGCGATTTCCCGCTGTCCAGCACATAGATTTTCTGCCGCTGCGCTTCCGCAAAGTCGTATGCCTTTCAGGTGGAGAAAACCGTTACCAGTGCGCAAACTCCCAAGAATACCATTCCGAACAGCCGTAGCTGCCGGAACGATGTCTCGATGTTTTTTAATGATTTAAATTCCATGTTTTTTCTGTTTTTTAATGTGATACGTTTAAAACATTTTCTTGATGCGTCCGGCTACCGATCCACCGACCGCACCAGCGACTGCCGCCGCACCGTTCCCGGCCATCTTCCCGGCACCGTTGGTCTTCTGTCCGAAAGCCCCCGCACCGCCTGCCTGAATGATCCACGAGGAAACCGTGGGCACGCAGAAATAACCGATGATACCGATTATCATGAATATGCAATAAACACTGTTCGATGCGTCCGGTATGAATGTCGGGTCCTGCATCTGCTGGATGTCCTGCTGCAACATCAGGATCTGTATGCGTGAGAGGATAGCCCCGAACAAGTCACCCACCGGTAGCCATAAGTAAATACAGATGTAGCGCGACAGCCATGTGGTGAGCGTACTCTGGAATCCGTCATAGACGGCCAGCGCAAAGGAAATCGGCCCCAGTATGGACAGGACAATCAGAAAGAAAGTTCTCAGCGTGTCTATCAGTAGCGATGCGGCCTGAAAGAACAGTTCCAGCAGCTCCCGGAACCATTGCCGCACTTTCTCCCCCATGTCATACACAGCCTTCTGCCCGTACATGTTTATCATCGTGTCCATGTCGCCCAGCGACCAGCCCAGTTCGTCTATCTTCTTGTCAAACTCCTCGTCGCTTACCAGAAAGGCCTTTGCCGGGTCACGCAGCATCGCCTCCCGTTCCAGTTCGTCCTTCTCTTCCTGATACTTCTTCATGTCGAAGGTCTGCTGTTCGACCAGTGAAGAAGTCGCACTGCACACGGGGGAAAGAATCCCGTTGATGGTCCCCAGCACAAGAGTGGGAAAGAACATGATGCAAAGTCCCAGCACGAAGGGCCTGAAAAGCGGGAACACGTCAATTTCTTCCGCCCTTGCAAGGGACTGCCACACCCGGTAGGCCACGTAGAACAGGGCGCCGATACCGGCCACACCTTTCGCCACGCTTGCCATATCCTCGCACAGCGGCATCATCTCATCGTAAAGCGAACGCAGCAGCTCATGCAGGTTCGTCCAGTCTATTGATAGTAATACCATAGTCAATCCGTTTTTTTAGTATATTACCAGTAACGCTGTTCGTGTGTCCCGTACAGGGCGAGTACCCTCTGGGAGTCTCCCTTCTTCTTGCTGCGCAGGTATGATATTCCGATATTCTTGCGGGTATAATACCATGTCAGGTTCTTGTATTCCAGCACCTCACCGTATATCCGGTTGATGATGTCCAGCCGTTCCTTGTCGGTCATCGAGAGTCCGGTAGCCGTAGTCACTTCCTTCAAGTCCAGCAGCAGATTGCTGCTTTCTTCGAGCAGCCGGTTATACCCGAAAGCGATGGCCGAGAGTTCCTCCACGGTAAAGTTCGGGTCGCCCATCATCGTGTTGAAATTGGTCACGTAAATATCGCTGATGTCCCCTACAAGCAGGATGGTCTGTTGCACTTTTCGGGCACCTTTCACAAGGTCATGTACCGATTTCAGTGCGTCGTAATAGGCTTTTCCCTGCTGGTAAATCTTCACCGTCTCCTGAAAGTTACTCCACATGTTCTGTGCCGTTGTGGAAGTCTGCACGATTTCATTGGCCGAGTTCACGATGCTTTGGGCAAGGTTTGTGGGGTCTATTACCGCCCATTGTGCCTTGCTTGTCACCGAAAGGGACAACAGGGCCATAAACAGAATCGTCATTTTCTTTTTCATGCATCTATCTCCTTTCTTTGGAAAGTAAATACCGGCTGTCGTCATCACGGGCAAACAGCCCGTAACTGCCGAACAGCAATACCTCGCTGCCACTGAAATACCCGATGCATCCGGCATCCCTGTTCCCGTGCAGGAAAAGGTCGTCACCTTTTCGGAGCGGGATATTGATTTCAGTATAACTTTTTTCTCCGATAAACAGCGTGGCCTTGTATCCCTTGAAGCCGTCCGTCACATGGTTGGATTTACGGACAGTCAGCGACGAACCGCCCTCCTTGTTCATTCAGTGCCCGCAGATGCGGTCATGTTCCAGTTCCTTCTTCATCTCCCCAATCAGGTTCAACAGATCCAGATTGGTCAGGGTCGCATCTCCGAGAGCTTCCCTGCATTGGTTTAATAAATCCTTTTTGTTCATTGTCATCTATGTTTAAAATGGTTACTTTTTTTCCTGCCGCTTACGTTCGGCAAGTTGTTTGATAGCTAACTCTATGTTTCCGCCCAGCTTTTCAGTAAGCCGGGTAAGTTCCAGTTTTTCAGTCTCTTCGGTGGTGTAGCACAGATATTCTTCTCCCGAAACTTCTGTCGCATATACCGCGCTCTGCGTACCGCCAAGCCCTATCCAGACCTCTTTATACAGCCGGTTCGCGGTATTGGCAAGGTTGATCGAGAGTATCTGGCTGCGTTCCTTGTCCGTCAGGCCGAGCAGGTTCTGTATCTGGTCGAATTTATTTTGATACTTCCGCTGGTCGAGCAATATTTTGCAATCGCTGTTGTTGATAATCGTCTCTTTTACAACGGGTGAAGAGATAATGTCATCCACTTCCTGCGTCACCACAACCGCCTCTCCATAGAACTTTCTGACCGTCTTAAAGAGATATTTTATATAGGATGCCATCCCTTCCTTGGCGATTGCCTTTCATGCCTCCTCAATCAGTATCATCTTGCGGATACCCTGCAAACGGCGCATCTTGTTGATGAACGTCTCCATGATGATAATCGTGACAACCGGAAAAAGGATGGGATTATCCTTCACAACGTCCAGCTCGAATACGATAAACCGTTTGTTCAGTAAATCCAGTTCCTTGTCCGAGTTCAGCAGATAGCCATATTCACCGTTCTTGTAATAGGGTTCCAGCACGTTCAGAAAACCGTCCACGTCAAAATCTTTCTCCCGCACGTTCTTATCGGCCAGCACCTTGCGGTAATCCTTCCTTACAAAGTCATAGAACGAGTTGAAGTTGGGCTTTATCTTGCGGTTCTTCTTTATCTTCTCGATATACAGGCTGACCGCATTTGACAGCGCCACCTCTTCCGAGCGTCGGGGAGGTTCGTCCTCCCTTTTCCAAAGAGTGAGTATCAGGGTCTTGATACTGTCCCGTTTCTCGATGTCATACTGGTAATTCTCCGTGAAAAACGGATTGAATGAAATCGGGTCATCTTCCTTGTATGTAAAATAAATCCCGTCGTCTCCGCCACTCTTCTGATGTATCAGGTCGCAAAGTCCCTTGTACGAGTTTCCGGTATCCACCAGCAGGATATGGGTTCCCTGTTCCCAATACTGTCTGACAAGATGGTTGGTAAAGAAACTCTTTCCGCTTCCACTGGGGCCGAGTATGAACTTGTTTCTATTAGTCACCACCCCTTTCTTCATGGGCAGGTCCGAGATGTCCAGAAAGACCGGCTTGCCCGTCAGCCTGTCCACCATACGGATACCGAAGGGGGACAGCGAGTTCCGGTAACATGTCTCGGCCGTGAAGAAGCAGAGCGCCTGCCCGGTAAACGTGTAGAACGTCTCTTCAGAGGGGAAGTCCGCCTCGTTTCCCGGTATGCCTGCCCAATAGAGGGCCGGAAGGTCGGTCGTGTTATGACGCGGGGTACATTCCATCAATGCCAGCGCACTTCCCACGTCATTCTTCACCCTTCGGAGTTCATCCCCGTTTTCCGCCCATGCGATGATGTTGCAATGACAGCGCACGGACTGCAATCCGTTGGTATGTGCCTCGTTCAGGTATTCGTCCAGCCACTCCTTGTTTATCTGGTTGCTGCGGCTGTAACGGGAAAGCGACTGCATGTTTTTGGCCATCTTCTCAAAACGGGAGAGGTTCTCGCTACTGTCGTCTATGAATATCCACTGGTTGTAGACATGGTCGCAGGAGAGCATCACGCCCACGGGGGCGGCATAGCTCAGGCGGCAGTCCGAGCGGTCGGTCGAGAGGCGCTCATACCGCCCGTCCGTCCTGATCCTTCCCGGAAGGTCGTCGAGGTCGGAGAGCGTATGCAGGCAGAGCCGCTTGTCACCGATACGCATCCCGTCCGGGTTCAGCTGCATGTCCTGCAACATACGGCTTCCGTCTGCCGACAGCGTGAGGTACCGCTCGATAATGCCCGGTTCGCTTTCCGTTCCCGTAATCTCTTTCGTGGTGAGGCGTTCCAGCCTTACCAGCCCGCTGTCATTGACGATACTTTCAAACTGTCCCACCGCTTCCATGAAGCGCTCCACCGTTTCCTTGTTCCTGATTTCCTTCGGCACCAGAAAACCACGGCAGAGCGTGTTCCAGTTGCTTTGTTGCCGGGAGCGTTCCTTTGTGGTCTTGGTAAGGAACAGATAACAGGTGTGGTGCAGGTAGGGTCTTTCGTTGAAGTGCCGCTCGAAACTGCGGGAAAGGAAGCTCAATTCATCCCTGCGGATGTCCGGTTCATATTTCTCCGTGATGAAAATATCCTGTTTGTGGACGATTGAAAAATTCGGCAATACCTTGATTGCCTTCGCTCATGTGGCGTGCATCGCCTCATAATCTGCGGATGATACCGAAAACACTTCCGGCAGTGTGACCCGGAAAGCGACCGTGATGTCGGCGTCCTTGCTGACGATGCAGCCGTGTTCCACCGCCATAATGGGGAACTTGCTTTCCAGTGTGGATGCTTTTAATATACTTCTCATATGATTTACGATTGTTGTTCTTTAATCAGACGTGTGATACGTTTTCGTGAGAGGATTCTCCGGGGATGCTGCCGGGCCGCGAACAGTTTCATCAGCCCGTGGCTGCCGTATTTACGGTTCAGCGTGAAGGTCAGCCATACCAGCACGGTAGCTGCCGAAACCCCGAAACCGATGCAGATTCACTGGCCGATGCCTGCCATATACATGATGACGAACATCACAAATACGGCAAGCAGGCCGGCAGCGAAGATAAACAGGTATTGCGCCCGGAGTCCCTTGAACTCCACCTCACGGCCCACACCCTTATTTATTTCAAAATCAGCCATAAGTTACTGTTGTTTTTAATTTTTTAGAGGAAGAACGACCTCAGAATGGTAGCGGCGACTATCAGGAAGATACAGGCTCCGAACCAACTGCTTGCCGTTTTCGAGGTGTCGGGATCGCCCGAACTGAACTTCTGGTAGACCTTGATCCCTCCCACGAGTCCGATCACAGCTCCCACCGCATACGCCAATTTTGTGCCGGGATCAAAATACGATGTCACCATCTGGGTAGCCTCCGTGATACCGGCAGAGCCGTTACCCTGGCCCATTGCCGCACTTGCCGCCGCAACGGCGGCAAGCATCATAATCAATCTTTTCTTTTTCATTAATTCCGTGATTTTTAAATGAATAAAAAAGCCACGGACCGCCCCTTTTCACTATCCCCACAAGGCAGCCCGCAGCCGCTTTATGGTTTACTGGTTCAGGGGGTAAGTTCCGGCGGGGAATCAGCCGGAGTCATAATATGCCATTCGCATCGTTACTTGGTTTAGTGGTGAAACATGGGTGTTAATGCTCTCTTAAAAAGGGGATGCAAATCATCCCGAATCGTAATAGCCTTTTGTCATAGCCATTCTGTTTTATAAGTAAGTTACTTCAAGAAATTGTCTCTTCCTGGTGGGAATGTCCTCTTATCAGGCGGGAACATCAATTTGTCATCCCGAATCGAAATAAGTCATATACATGCTTTGTTGGTTTATTCAGTCATTCATGCCATAGCGAATCTCTCTCTTTACAGTGATACGGGCTATCAACCCGTATCAAAATAACCTCTTACCATCGTTACCTCCTTCTTTAATCGGTTAATTACTGTCCGGAACAACCTTATTCAAATGTTCGGCTTCATCCAGAAATTTACTGATACGGCTGTCGCTGCCATTGATACTTTCCAGTATCGAGCGCTCAATCTGCGTATCCTTGATATGATGGATAGCCTTCAAAAGGGCCAGCCGTTTGTCCGTAGGAATATCCTTGCCGTTGCACAAGTCGATGATCAGGTCAATCTCTTCCGGCCCGATACCGGCTGTGCCATCCGGATAACCGTCACGGGCACAGTTCAAATCTTCCAGTTCCTCATTCAGTTCGTCCGTATCCACGTCGTCACTGTTTCCAGTCCGTCCTTCATCATCCTCAAACCTGCCGGAACTGTCGGCCTCAGAAGCCCGCCACTCTTCCACACGCTTGTCCCGGAACAGTTCCGGGATGCGCTCCGGCGGCACTTGTGCTGCCTGTTGTGACACTGTTTCCTCGTTTCTGCCAGCAAATGTAGAGGCATTTTCCTTACCCGCAATAGCCCCGGAATCGGTGGCGTTTATTGGCGGATGTTGGCGTGTACCGTAGCTTTTTGTAACGACAAGGCTGTCCGTTTCAGGCCGTTTTTGAGGTGAATTTTCCATATTCCCGCCTTCCGCCTTCTCTTTATCCTTCATTTCCTGCTTTTCTTTATTCCTCACTTCTGTTTTCACAGCCGGCATGTCCCTCTTTTCAGCTGCCAGCACTGCCGGACTCTCTTTCTTTTCTGTTTTTCCTTTCGTGCGTTTGCGTCCCTTCTTCTGGTCCTCTTTCACCGGGTCGAACCATCCGGCAGCACCCCGCAGAGCTTTTGCCATGCGGCGGCGTGCCTTCCCGAAGCATATCTCGCCAAGCTGTCCCCTGAACAGGAACTTGTCCATGAACAGATAGGCGAACAGCAGCCAGAACAGAACGATCCCGGCTTCATAGTAACCTGATTGTATATCCATAACCTAAAATATTTTGTTATAACTCTTTTGAAGGTAGGTCTTCACCTCTTCCGAATGTTTCTCGAAATGTTCCTTCAACACATTATCTATATAGTTGCCGACCGTCAGCTGCCGTTTTCCCGCAATCCCGACAATAACCGATATTTTCTGGTGCAGTTCCTTGTCGATATACACTCCCTGCCTGCCTTCGCATTTATAGGGGGTAAGGAATCTGCGGATAAAGTCGGCCAGTGCCGTGCGTATCGTTTTCGGTGACGGTTTTACCGCAATCACTTCCGGACAGTCGGTATCATCCACATCAGGAACACACCTTACAGTTTCATTCACGTTGTTATCCGCTTTTCCCTTCTCACCGGATAAAGCGGTTTCTCTATTTTCGTCGCTCTCTCCGGTCACAGAAGGTGACGGAGATAAAGGAGGTTCCGAAGGAACACCCGCCATCAGGCTTCGCAGATACGCTTCATCCACCGGATTTTGTCCGCTTGTTTTCTTCGCCATGACTATTCGGTTTTAAGTATAGATATGATTTCATCCATGAACGTATCGAAGCCGCACTCTTTGGTGAATGCCGCATCGGGAGCGAACAGCGTACTCCGGTAAACGGGGCCGCCCGTAGCGGACAAGTCTCTGGTGAAGTTACTGCGCACGGGAATGCGTGTTTGGAGACAGTCCAGCCCCAACAGGGAGAATCCTTGCTGATAGATGTCATACAAGGCCGTGCGTTCCCTTCGGTCCACCATGTTCCAAAACAGGCACAGCCTTTTCAGGGAGGATACGCCGGTTTTTATCAGCCGGTCATTAATGGTGGTTGCAAAGTTCAGTGTGCTTTCCAGCACCAGGCGGTCTGCCTTTATAGGCACGAACAGATAATCGAGCGCACTGATTGCGGCGATAACCCCGTCGCTGCCCATTGTGCCGGGCAGGTCGAATAGTACAACATCATAAAGAGTATCCGCTTTTTCCTCAAATGCCCTTCAGTCCGCCATGCCGTTGGCCGGAGTGCTTCCGATGACCGGGTAGGCCTTTTTCTTCAACCGTCCGGCCTGCTCCACCAAGAGGTTCTGATAAACGGGTGTGGTCTTTACCACTTCCATATCCCGTTTTTTCTGTTTCATAATCGAATGTTGCGGATAGTCACAATCCACCACCGCTACGTTTAGTCCTTTCACATAATGCAGTCATGATGCCGCATAAATGGTAAATGTTGATTTACCCACGCCGCCCTTCTGGGTAGCGAATGAAACGAATACTGTGTTCTTTTCCTTTTCCATTGTTACAAATTTAAGTAAGTGAATAATCGGATTTATTGATTTCCGGACGGATAGCCGCTTATCCATGCGGCTGTCTGTCCGGTTACTTGTTTCATAGCCTGCTTATACAGTTATCTACATAGCTGTTTAGCTATCCGGCTATCTGCGCATATAGCTGTTTGATGATGTAGCTATAAAACTATTCATCTATGCAGCTATCAGTCTATTCATCTGAATAGCTAAATAGCTAAGTACATATTCAGGTGCTTATATATTCGGATACCTGTTTATTCGTCCATACATTAATATATGTGTATAACTACATATCTGAATAGATACCGGTCTGAATATCTGTTTATCCATTCAGACTGCTATCCATATAGTTATTCAGATAGTGATCCGAATACCAGACTGTTTATCCGTTCAAATGGATAATCGAATAGCTATCCGGCTACAAATAAACCTCAAAAAGAGCATCTGTGTAGTATCCCCCGTTTCAAAGTCATTTATTGGCGGCTGTTGGCGGGAACCGCCATAATGCACGGACAGAAAAAACTCTCTACCTTTGTCGCCGGGAGAGCGCAGTTCGTTCTCGGCAGAGAACGTAAGACAATCCTTCAGACCTATAATCCGGCCCAGCCGGATTTTAATATGCGTCAGCATATAGCGAGGTGTACTTTCAGCGGTTGAAAATATTTCCAACCGCTGAAAGTCTCGCCCGAAAGGTCTTTCGGGGACAAAGGTTCTCCCAAGTCGAACCTTTTAAAATTTTCATGTGATGAAAGATGAAACAAGAATCCGTAACGCCGCAGGGCGCAAGGTGCTGGCAGACCCACGTACGCACCGCTATTATCTCTGTCTCAACGACGGAGAGAACGAAAAGTTTATCTCCATGTTCGAGCAGTCGGGCATGAAGAACAAGGCCGAATTTATCTTCGCCCGTATCTTCGGTTGAGAGTTCAAGGTCGTAAAGATTGACAAGGAAGCGCAGGAATATTATGCCCAGCTCACCGCTTTCTATCAGCAGTTCCGAAGAATAGGAAACAACTACAATCAATGTGTAAAGACCATCCATACCATTTACGGGGAGAAAAAATCGCTTGCCTTCCTTTATAAACTGGCGGAGGAAACACGTAAGTTGGAGGAACTGTGCAAACAGATAATCGAACTGACAAAGCGGTACGAAAAGGAGTATCTCACAAAAAAGGAATAACGTCATGGTGCCGAATATCACATCGGGCAGTTCATTCTATGGAGTGATTGCCTACAATAAGATAAAGGTGGACGACGGTACGGCAAAGGTATTGTGACACCCAAAAATTGCGGCGGACACATCCGGCAATGTGCCGATTGAAAACTGCGTACAGGCTTTTAAACCTTACATCTCACTGAACTCGCACGTCAAGAAACCGGTTATTCATATCTCATTGAATCCTTCCCCGAAAGACATTCTCTCGGAGGAACAGATGACCGTATTGGCGCAGGAGTTCATGGAAAAGTTCGGTTACGGGAACCAGCCTTATATTGTCTGGCTGCACGAAGACATAAACCGCAAGCACATGCACATCGTATCGGTACGCATCAACGAGCAGGGTGAAAAGATAGACCACAACCGGGAAGCTATCCGGGCACAGAACATCTGTCGTGAAATGGAAGTGAAGTACAGGCTTCATCCCACACTCGGAGAACATGGCGAGCGGGAACTGGTAAGTCTGCAAAAGGTGGATTATCCGAAAGGTGACGTGAAAACGCAGGTGAAACATACGGCCCGCACCTTGTTGGAATGTTACAATTTTCATTCCCTTGCCGAATACAACACCCTGCTGGAACTGTACAACGTGACGGTTTATGAAGTCCGGGGAAGCGTGAACGGGAAAGAATACCACGGCATCATGTACGGAGCTTTGGACGATGACGGGCAGCAGACGGGGACGCCTTTCAAGTCCAGTAAATTCGGCAAAGTATTCGGTTATGAAGCACTGCAAAAGAAATTCTCCGCATCCGTTGAAAAGGTAAAGAGGGACAATCTCGCCGAAAGGACACGCAAGGAAGTCGTCAAAGCCATGCAGGGCATAAGCACGAAGGAGGACTTTGCACGCAGGCTGAAAGAGGCGGATATAGAAGTCATTTACCGTATCAATCCCGATGGACGTCTTTACGGCATCACCTTTATAGACCATGCGGGCCGGACGGTATTTAACGGTTCACGTCTGGGCAAGCCCTTTACGGCCAATGTGTTCAACGAACTGTTCAACAACCCGGATGCAGACCGGAAAAGGTTGATACCGGTGCAGGAGCAGGAAGCGTCCCGGCAGGAAAGGGACACGAAAGCGGAAGAAAAGCAAGAAGGGGCAGAACACCGGCAGCCGGAAAATCAAAGTCATCATCAGAGTGAATCTTCCGGCAGCTTGATTGATACATCCGCACTCGGTGCCGTTGACATTTTCTCCGTGCTTATGGAAGATGACCATACGCACGAGTACATTGATCCGGCCTTCCGCTATAGGCGCAAGAAAAAGAAGAAGCGCAGGCGCAAGCTATAATATATAATAAGGTATAGAACAAGAAGTTTAATTTTAATAGTTACAATTATGCAGAATGAAGATGATTTAAGAGGTCTTGCCAAAGTCACGGACTTTATGCGGGCCATCAGTTTTTTATTTTTGGCGATACACATCTATTGGTTTTGTTACGGCTGGCTTTACGAGATGGGCTGAACACTCGATATAGTAAATAAGATACTATCCAATTTCCAACGTACCACCGGACTGTTTTCATCCTTGCTTTACACAAAGCTGTTTTGTGTCCTTTTCCTCGGTCTGTCCTGCATGGGCAACAAAGGAGTGAAGAAACATGAAATCACATGAAGGCGGATTATCATTGCGGCCATATCAGGCACCCTGTTGTTTTTCTTCAACTGGTGGCTACTGTCCGTCAATGCTTCATCCGGTGTCTGTGCTGTGCTTTATACCACGACACTGACCGGAGGTTTCTTCTGTCTGCTGGCGTCCGGTTTATGAATAAGCCGTTTGCTCAAAAACAATCTGCTTGAAGACGTTTTCAATACGGAAAACGAATCTTTTTTGCAAGAGACCAAATTAATGGAAAATGAATATTCCGTTAACCTGCGCACGAAATTCTGGTTTAAGGGAAAAATGTATAATGGGTTCATTAACTTAGTAAATATTTTTCGTGCGACAATGATACTTGGAACTCCCGGCAGCGGGAAATCCTATGCGATTGTCAATCAATTCATTAAACAGACTATCGAGAAAGCCTATGCACTTTACATATATGACTTCAAGTTTGATGATTTATCCATTATCGCCTATAACCATCTGATTAAGTATCGGCACCGTTACAAGGTACCGCCTAAATTTTATGTAATAAACTTTGATAATCCGAGAAAAAGCCACCGCTGTAACCCGTTGGCACCGGAACTGATGACGGATATTTCCGATGCTTACGAATCGAGTTACACAATCATGCTTAATCTCAATAAAAGCTGGGTGCAGAAGCAGGGAGACTTCTTTGTGGAATCTCCAATCGTCCTGTTCACTGCCATTATATGGTTTTTGAAATTGTATGAAAACGGCAAGTATTGCACGTTCCCACATGCCATTGAATTGCTTAATAAAAGGTATGAAGACGTATTCACCATTCTGACAAGCTATCCTGATTTGGAGAATTACTTGTCACCTTTCGTTGACGCATGGAAGGGCGGCGCGAGTGAGCAGTTGCAGGGCCAGATAGCATCCGCTAAAATCCCGTTGTCCAGGCTGATAAGTCCCCAACTCTACTGGGTCATGTCCGGCAGTGACTTTACGCTGGATATTAACAATCCGAAGGAACCGAAAGTGTTATGTGTCGGCAACAATCCCGATAGAATTTCCATCTATGGGGCAGCGTTGGGACTCTATAATTCGAGAATCGTTAAACTGATAAATAAGAAGAAACAGCTTAAAAGCTGTGTGATTATCGACGAGTTACCCACAATTTTCTTTAAAGGTTTGGATAATCTGATTGCCACGGCACGAAGTAATAAAGTGGCGGTTGTGTTGGGCTTTCAGGACTTCAGCCAGTTAAAGCGCGATTACGGAGACAAGGAGGCCGCCGTAATCATGTCAACTGTTGGTAATGTTTTCAGCGGTCAAGTGGTAGGTGAAACCGCCAAAACACTGTCGGAAAGGTTCGGGAAAATTCTTCAAAAGCGGGAATCCATGAGCATCAACCGTAACGATACGTCTACTTCCATCAGCACCCAACTGGACAGCCTGATACCTGCCAGCAAAATCAGTACACTTTCGCAAGGAATGTTTGTCGGTGCAGTAGCAGATAATTTCGGCGAGACAATAGAGCAGAAGATTTTCCATGCGCAGATAGTAGTGGATAATGAAGCGGTACAGAAGGAGACGGCGGCTTATCAGCCCATTCCCGAAATCAGCAGCTTTCTGGACGAGAACGGCAATGATACAATGGAGCAGCAGATACAGGCGAATTATCGACAAATCAAACAGGATATTGTTGAATTGGTGGAAAACGAACTGATTCGTATTGAAAATGACCCAGAACTCAAACATCTGTTAGGGGGAAATTAAAATCATCGCTTATATCAGAATAAGAGCATGATAATTGGGGAGTTAACCAGCTCATGCTCTTATTTATTTTCTAATACTGTTTTACCCTTTCTTTCCAATATACATATTATTTTCAGTTTTGAATAAAATTATATAGTCAAAATTGAATTATTTATTTCTTCCAAATTTTAATTAGTTCTTTATTTAATTCTTTGTCAGGTGTAAAATCTTTAATGAAGTTTACATCAAGATATGAATTCTTGATGCGTTTCACAATTGCCTTACGTAATTTTTTACATCTATCCCAATCAAGCCATATAGGTAGTTCTTCCGTATATGGTGAAATATATTTCCAAATATCATAATCTAATCGCCCTTCTGAAGCTGCTTTGTGAAGTGGATAAAAGGCTATACGCATAAATTCTATGGCGTGATTATCAAAAGGCCAATTAAATGATAGTAAATATAAATAGGCATAGTATTCAATAGGCATTGGTTTTATTGAGAGTTTACTAAAAGCTATCCAGCGTCCACTACCTTTAGATTGTACTTGCACAGAGATTGGTAGAATAGACTTCATAATAAGTAAACCGACATTGGGTGTCAATACATTCATCGTTTCCATCCAGGTTAGTATTTTTGAGTTTTCCTGTTGGCATAGCTTTTCAATAGATTTTGGAACTACATGTTCGGCTGAGTTATTTAGATAGTCAAGTACATAATAGACAGCATCTTTATCCTTCTGAAAAATAAGATTACTCAAGTCTGTATACACTCTGATTTGCGTATTAAGAATCTTAAAGAGCAATTCTTTCCATTTTATAAATACACTTGATGCATGTGAAGTGAGAATAATACGAAGTATATCTTCAATTTGATTATATGAATATGTAATCCAACTACCCTGATTTAGCAATTCAGGACAAGCTGAAGCTAACGATTGGAATAATGACCAATCATTATCCGCTATAACATTGAGGTCTGATATTGTGAGATACTCATTACTTTTTGCAAGAATACTTTCACCCCAATCATTAAGGTGGGATGCTTGACAAAGTTTCTGAAGCAATTGATAATATAATTGGCGATTATCACTGTGTGCTATTTCATCAAATCTTTGCCAAAAATTAATGTAATGTACTGAAAAGGAATCAATGAATTCACTTACACACATATAGTATAAAAATTCATATTCAGGTACAAACTTATCAGTCATTCGTTTTTGAAGAAAACGCTCTTTCAAAAGTTTTCCATCTTCACGATGTGGGAATAAGGTCGCAAGTTCTGCAATAATGAGTTGTATTGCTTTTTGTTTTTCTTCGTAAGCTTCGTAATTCTTATTAATAAGTTCTACTAAAATTAAGAATCCATTGAGATGTTGACTGTCGGAACCTATATCATCTGCAAATGTATGGAGAAGACGACTTAACTGAAGTTTCTCTAATGCAATATCTTGAGTAGCCAATTTAATCCATGATGGAATGGCGTTAAGTTCAGATTTATTGTAAACAATAATTGATTTAACAATATCATGTTGGGTATTGATAAATTGCAAAAAGAATGGTTTGCCATATAATGTCCTAAGTCCTGAACTACCTGAGCAAAATGATAATTGACAAAGTATCTGATACGGAAAATAATTCATCAACAGTAAACAAAAATATTGATAAAACAGTGATTTGTTTTCTATACTGAACACCTGCGGATGCCGATTAATAAGTTCATTATATATAATTGGCAATGATGGAATAATAAGCTTATTGGTAAACAATGAACTCTCATATTCTAAAGTAGACTCAACCTGAAGAGGTGTAGCATAAAACTCATAATTTCCGTTCTGTGGACGTACAAACATATCTATAAAAACTCGATAATCAGCTATTTGTGACAACTGATGAAATGAAATCAGAAGGCTGTGAGTCCAAACACATCCAGGACGTTTCATTTCGTTAGCATACCATGTCTTGGAAATTACATAGTATTCACTATTTTTGAGTGGATATATAGTAATATAGTCGGCTTCATCTTGCGGATTGACATACTCTGACCAATCGCTTAATGTTGCCATGCAATCCATATCCTCACTTGAGGGTAGTACAATAGAACTTTGGATCAAATTATGACCTTGGTTGTATCCATGCAACATTTGATGAATTTGTATTTTCATTTTTACTGAGTTATTAAAAAATCAAATGGTTCTGTAATGTCATAAGACTTATTATCAGTATAAACATAAGCCCGTTGCTTAAGTTCTGTAAGTCGTTGATATTCGTCAACTTTTTCGTCTTTATACTCTAATCCTTGAGCACTGACACCGTAATATTTCACATTAGTGAAATGATGCCGAATAAAGTTATAAAGAAACGGGTGTTCAGACTCAACCCATGATTCAATAGGAAGGTTTGTATTCACCTTATCCCATGCAGAGATACAAATAGCTAAAGGAGTATTGTGCTTTACTTGAGTATGAAGATATTTAAGCAACATAATATTTTGTGTCCACTCAGAAATATCTTCAATTTGCATAGTCGTAGATTCAGTTCGGGCAGATTCAGTTCGGGCAGATTCTGATGTTTGGGGAATTTCGTCTTGCAATATGTCTTCTTTTGCATATTTAATGAAATATAGAATACAATCTGTTTCCCCACACCATTGAGCCGCCTTATCCATCACATTATTAGAAAGTATGCGTTGAAAAACTTCACCTTTGAAATCTGGAATGTGAAGTTCAAGGGCATTTCCCGTAGTTTCAGAATGAAGTTTTAAATGAATTTCTTGTGGTTCTATATTTACAGTCCGGCTAACGACGGTTTGTTCTAACCAACTTTTCTTCAGAGCATCTAAGTAAGTGGTATCAGAAGGATATTCTTTACAAGTAAGCTTATGGCCTGTGCCACCATCTTTCTCTATAGCCCAAAAAGCTCCGATATAAGTAGATTTTCCTGCATTAGGAAGACCTACGATAAGACATTTCTTTGTATTTTCCATCATGCTTTATTATTTTTAATTGATGTTTTAACCCAATCTAAAGCTGAATCTACTTTTTTTGAATCAAGCGGTTGTATAAGCATGCAGAACAACTTCTCAAGTTCTACATTACCATCAAGATTTTTAGAGTTGATACAGTGTTGTGGGATATCCTTTACTTCAAACATGTCCTCAATTAGCTCAACAACCTCTTGCTTATGTTCTTTAAATTTTTGATTTTCAATATCTACAACTTTATCGTATTTATTAAAAATAATATATTTTGTTGCGAATAATGGTAACATGTCTTTCTCTTTAAGTCTACGAAGAAGTGTTTTGAGTTCATCTTTCATGTTTGAATACGAACGTCCAACCAATTCTTCTGCATTAATAAAGAGTAAAATGCGATCAGCATATTTGATAGTTTTATCTTTAAGAAGTTCTTCATCCTTGGATATATAGTCACGATAGCGTTCTCCGGCTCTATCAGATAACACAATAAGACGTTTTTCATTAGTCGTTTCATGTTCCATATGAAGAGTAAGAAATGGATTTTCAGAACGAAGGGTACGATTAGTATTTGATCGACCATCTTTACTACATTTACGTAGAAAAACCCTGCGCTCAAAGCCTGCAAAGGTGTCGGAATTGACAAACTTATAATCAGCCATTTTACCACTGACTCTAAGCAAATGATATAATGAACCAACAAATGTGGTCTTGCCCAAATCATTAAGTCCAAATAGGACTATAAGTTCAGGTTTTTGATTAGTGATAATATTATTAATATTTACCTCATTTAGAGCGTCAGTATAAAATGGAGTTTCCTTCATCGTTACCAACTGTTCAATAATATTTTCTTTTGTAGGACTTTTTGCTTCTTTAGGGCTATCTAAAAGAAGTTCATTTGCATCTTGATTATCCATATTAATCTTTTATTAATTCCTCAAGAAAAAGTTCGTAATACATATAAATTGCAAATTCAAGGTCTGATAATGATAATTCACCTATCTCATTAGTCAAATCGGAGTCTTTAATGTAATTTAGAAGAAGTGACGACTTTGAATCAGACTCATAGCTAATATACCATTCAGAGTCTTTCAATTTTGGTTTAATATTCTTCATTTTTGCATTTTTACGACTTGAAGGAAGAATATTCATAAGTGTTTTCACAGGATTAGAATCAACGTACTTCCATTGGGGCTCAACGGCAAGCATGTTTGCAGCATAATATGCCAAAACAAATGGGTCTTCAATACCTTTGGATTTTATATCACAGATTAACTCTTGATACTTCAACATTGCTGCTTGTTGTGCTAACTGTTTTATTTCACTAAAATTATCTTCATCAAGTGTTACATCCATATCTTCGAAACTGTCATATTCAAATATATCTGGAACTATTTGTGTATCAGAACACTCTTCTATATGATTCTCGTTTTTTCTATATGAATCAGAAAATGGATACATTGGCGTTATAAATGCTGGTGCAGGAAGCTTATTGTACGAATTTTTGCGAATAACCATCATATTACGTACTATTAATGAATATATCATTCTATCTGTATCATCATATTCTTTATCTGTATCTATAATCAAAATATACACTACATATTCAGATAAGATTTTATAAACAGCAGAAGGCAACTTTATATTCTCATTAAACTGCTCTCGATATTGTTTTATGATATATGAACGTAAAGTAGTATTTTGTGTTCCACATATAAAAGCAGAAACGCAATCTTCTACTTTATGGCGATCGGCAGTTTTTGCATAACTCTTACCAAGAGACGCAAGTTTTGATGTCAAATCCTTTTGGAAAGGAATGACTAATACGCTATTAAGCATTTTTTCTAACACAGCATCCATATTACTTGTTTAATTCGTTTAACAATTGTTGGTAAAGACCTTTTTCTTTGACTGCTTTTAAAAATATAAGGCAATTAGCACGATCTGATCTTTTGTCATCATAAGTTTCCGGCAAGAGTTTCTCAATAATTTCTCTTTGATTGTCACTATTGATGAACATGTAATTGATTTCATTAATTGGTATCATAATATCTTCTATTGCTATTGGATCTTTTTTGGCTTCTTCTTGTGCAATTTCTGACCAATTATCGGGAGAAGCTAAAGATACAGACATTGTTTTAGATTCTTCTACATATTTAATGAAATAAGCCCCGTCCCATTTACGAGATTCAAGTTTTACTGTCATAATAGTGTTTTCCACACTAAGTTCTATAACATTATAAACAGGAGGACAATCCATTATATCTACCTCTTGTTCAGGCTGAAATGCTCCAGAAAATATTTTAATAGTTTTGTCATTTTGGGAACTCTGGATATGCATATGACCAAAAAATTGTAATTTAAAACGGTCATCAAATATCTTACAAATATGATTTTCATCTATGAGCCAATCTAAAGGATGATGTATCATCGAAATATTTATCTCATTAGAGTACGCTTGAATATTATAAGCAGCTCTGGGAAGGAATGTGAGATGATTATCCTCTTTTAAATCTTTCCTCGCTCTTTCTTTGCCATCGCATGTAAGAGTACTATTTAGACCATACAAATTAACTTTATAATCGCCTTCTTTACCTAAGCTAAATTTCCAATAATAATTCTTATTGTCAAAACAAAGCTCATCCATATCATCAATCATAATGGTTTCACTCACTTCATCAATAAAATATGGTTGTGCAAACTCATTGTAGGCAGATAAAGGAGCATAAAGTATTTTTAGTGTATCAGGCTCTGTGTGCTTGATTGTTTGTAAGAAATTATTATTATTTTTCTTGTCCAATAATAAAGGTCTCAACAGATTACGCGTTACTTCATAGCTTTTTCTGTTAATATCATGATTACCTGGAACTACAAAAATATTAGGTCTTTTCCCATTTACTTTAAGAACATTACTTACCGTATCTATAAATTCTTTAGCTTTATTAAATTCCTCCTTTTGTCCTTTACAAGCAATGTCTCCACAAATTAAAACATAGTCAATGATTCCAAATTGTTGCTTTACGTTCTCCAAATCTTCAATAAAACGTATACGCATTTGCGCATAATCATCTTCAGTCTCTTCGCAGAAGAGGAAATGTATGTCGGAAAATTGTAAAAATCGTATCATATCTTTAAATTCTTTATGAGTTCGTATGAAAGAACTTTATCAGCATTCCATATTTTTCCTGCCTTCTTATACTTAGTCGTCATTTTTTTCTTTACTATAAGTATTTCCGGAATATGCATTTTTTATCCTATACAAAGGTAATGAGATTTATTGATATGTGAAAATTTGTTTTCAGAAAATTGTAGCTTATGTTTTTGAAGCAAACAATAATCATTGAAGAGGATATTACTTTTGGACAATTCCCGCCAATTCCCGTCATTCATTTCCATCAATCTTAAAAATGTAACATCCTATTAATTAAACCTCTACATTCGCACCGACGGGCTAAAGTTTACCCGGTATTGATTAATTATTGTATCACTTAAATTATTGATTTTATGGCTAAGAAAAAGCAAGAGCAACAAGAACAGAATCAGGACGAGCATGTAATGGCCATCCTTGACAAGCGAACCAACAAGACCGCAGTCGTTTCCAAAATGAACGAGCAGGACGGCAGTCTCGAAATCGTGCCACCCGACAAGAAGAACAGCAGCAGCTTCCTAAAACTGGATCGTACCTCACCGCTGGAACTGTTCTTCACGAATTTCAAGAACCAGTACAACAATCCCACGAGTTTCAGTTTTTTCCTCGTACCTCTTGTCCTTTTGGAAAAGACACTGAATGCCGTAGTCCAGATCCGAAAAGGCGAAGATCCCGGAGTGGAAGGCAAAAAACTGGTGGAGAACAGCGAACTCAACGATGAAGGGCGTATCGCCAAACTCGCCCGCCGGTATAAGTTCGACGAACACCAACTTCCGTGGAAAGAACTCGCCGCACTGGGAGTTGACAAGCAACTGCTGTTTGACAACCACTGCATGGGTGAGATGCTGAAAGGAAGGATTACCTCGATGGCTTTCCCCATCAGCAAGGAAGTGAACGGTGAAAAGAAGGATATGGGGGAAGCCTGTTTCCTTTGTGTCAAGGGAGAGGACGGCAAGGTACAACTGAAAACTCTAAGCAGACTCGACAAACCGCAGTATGACCTGCCTGCCTATAAAGGAGTATTCACGGACGAGGAAAAGCAGTCGCTTAAAGACACCGGAACTTTGGGGGCAATCAAGGAGATGAAGGATACCCATACGGGAACGGTCTGCAACTGTTATGTATCTTTCCATGAACCGAGCAACCGTATCATTACCATGCCGGTGGATGCCATCAAGATACCCGATTATATCTACGGAAAAAGGCTGGATGACAAACAGAAGCAAATCCTCGCGTCAGGCGGACAGCTTCCTATCAACGACATACAGCGCAAAAACGACACGCTGCTTTCCGGTGTCGCTTTCGTTGATCCGAGGATAATGGACATCGCATTCAAGCAGTCCAGCGAACAACTCAAAGTCAACGACACTATTATGGGGGCCAAAATCACACCTGAACAGAAGAAGATGCTTCAGAACCATGAAATGGTATTCGTTGAGAATATGCGCTATAAAGGCAGGGTATTTTCCGATGATGTACGTTTCAGCAACAAGAGCAACCAACTGCTGATAGGACGCAACGCCCGTGAATACAAACCTACTGTTGAGGGTAAGAAGAACGACAAGAAAAAGGAAGTAAAACAGCAGGCACCCCGTCATGTGGCATCTGTAAAGGCCCCGTCAAAAAAGAGCCTTTCAGTCATGTAACAGACAGATTATTCATGTTTTTGACAGATATATACCCGGTTTTCTTTCATGGTAACCGGGTATATGTTTAAATATCCAGTTAACATTTTAAAGTAATAGCAAATGACTATACAAGATAAAAATACCGCAACCGGAGAATTGTCCTATTTTGAGACAACTCTCCTTCTTTATTTAAAGGAAAGCCATCCGCATATTGCCGGTGACAAAGAACTTGTCCGAACGCGGGCCGACAAGGCGGCAGGCAGCTATGAACGTGCCATACGTGACGGTTTATCCGTTACGCAGGCTTTGCAACTGTCCGAAGCCGTTCTCTATCAAGACTTGCGCTTTTCCAGGTTCGATACGGTTTTCGAGGTCGTGTCGGAGTGGTTTCCCGAAGTACGGCCCGAAAGACGGACGGATTTCTGCCTGAAAGTATTGTTACCCGCAGAAGCGGTGTTCAACAAATACCCTATAGATGACCGGTTTGAATCATCTCCGTCCTATCATACACTTACCATTGAACTTACAGGTTTCATACAATCTTATATCGAAAAATATGGCATATAACAAACGACAACATTTAGCGGACAATATAGCCGCACTTGAATTTATGTTCATGCGCCCGGAGTTTTGTCTCACGGAAGAAGGGCGCAGGGTATTGAACGGCTACTCCGGTTTTGGAGGATTGAAATGTATCCTCAATCCGGCGGAAAAGGACACGGACATAGAAAAATGAACGACAGACAGGGAACTGTTTCCCCAAGTCCGATTGCTGCATGAACTGTTGCGTGAGTATTCCAAAGACGAGACAGAATACAAGGCATACGTCCAAAGCCTGAAAAAATCCGCACTTACAGCCTTTTACACACCGGAGCCGCTGGTAGCGGCCATGCAGGAGTCATTGCAGGTACCGGTAAGCCATCCGGGACGTTTTCTTGACCCTTCCGCCGGAACGGGCATGTTTATCAGCCGGTTGAAAGATGTTCCCGAAATTCATTGTTTCGAGAAAGACAAGCTCACGGGAAAAATTCTGTCATCCCTTTATCCGGAAAGCAAAGTGACCATAGACGGCTTCCAGTCCATACAACCCTATTATAACAGTTACTTCGATATGGTTTCTTCCAATATTCCATTTGGAAATACCAGAGTTTATGACCGGGACTTTGACCGGAGCGAGGACTCTGTGCGTAAATCCTCACTTGCAGCCGTACACAACTATTTCTTTCTTAAAGGTATGGATACGTTGCACGAAGGTGGGATACTGGCCTATATCACGACTTCGGGTGTCATGGACTCACCACAGAACCGTCCCGTCAGGGAATGGCTGATGAACCATGCCAACCTTGTTTCTGCCATCCGTCTGCCGGATAACCTGTTTGTTGATGCGGGTACGGAAGTGAGCAGTGACCTGATCGTCTTGCAGAAGAATACCCGGAAAGCGGAACTGACCGAAAAAGAACGGAACTTTATCGAGACTCGTCTTATATCCGGCAGCATCAATATCAACAACAGTTATGCCGGCTTAGACCATATTGTCCATACAGCCGTATCTATGGGTAAAAACATGTACGGACAACCGGCAATGAACTTTATCCATGAAGGCGGAATTGAGGCCATTGCCGGACATCTCAAACAGTTGCTGGCGCAAGATGTGGAAAATCATCTTGACCGGGAACTCTATGACAACAATCTATCCCGACCAACCGCTTCTACCGGCATTGAACCGGAATTTGAGACACCATTGGAAATAGTAATTGAGAACCATCGGCAAGAGATGCAGGAGGAAAGTCCCGCACAACCCTATGAACCCATGCTCAACCTGTTTGCCGCCTATGCGGATGAAGAGGAAGCGGAGGTGCAAGTAGTGGAAAGCAGGCCTTCCCCAAGCCGGGCACCGTCGGCATCCCGCAAAAAGAAAGGGAATGAACCGGAAATGTTCAATCTGTTCTCGCAAGAGAATATGTATGATGAAGCCGCCGTGCCGGAAAGCATGACCGAAGAACGGGCGGAAGCGGAAGCAAGATGGCTGGAACGCAGACAAAAATTTGAAGAAGAGCGGAAGAAAGAAATGGAGCCACGCCCGTTTACCGGGGAGATACGTCCCGAATACAAGAACGGTTCCATCGTGAAGTCGGGTGAGCAATACGGGTATTTAAGAGGTATGGGCACTCCCGATATACAATTCCATCCGCTCAAACTGACAGTTACCCAGCAATACCGGGCCGCCTACTACATTCCGCTTCGTGAAGCCTACCACAATCTCTACAATACGGAAGCCGAAACGGAAACGGAGCAACCGGAACTCCGGGAGGAACTGGGCAGGCAATACGACCGTTTTTACCGCATGTTCAGAGAACTGAACGGAAAGGATAACGCCAAATTCCTGCTGATGGATGCCGGAGGAAGGGAAATGCTTTCATTGGAACGCTCCGTTAACGGGAAGATACAGAAAGCGGATATATTCTCCGTCCCCGTATCATTCAACGCCAATGAAATGACCCATGCGGATACTCCGCAGGAAGCACTTGCAGCATCCCTGAACAAGTTCGGGGAAGTCAATCTGGAATATATGGAGAACCTCAGCGAGATTGGAAGGCAGGAACTGCTCAGACAACTGGACAACCGTATCTTCTACAACCCCATGATGAAGAACTATGAAATCAAAGACCGTTTCATTGCAGGCAATGTGGTAGCCAAAGTTGAATGGATAGAAAACTACCTGAAAGACTATCCCGAAGATGAAGCGAGCAAGAAATCATTGGAAGTCCTACAGGCAGCCGTACCGGAGCCGATCAGCTTCGAACTCCTTGACTTTAATCTCGGAGAGCGGTGGATACCCATGTCCGTATATGAAGAGTTTGCCGGATACCTTTTTGAGACAAAGGCCCATATCCATTATACGGAATCCATCGACGAGTTCAGCGTGAACTTCGAGAGCAGCAACGCGAACATCACTGATAAATATTATGTAAAGGGGGAGAAACGGGGCTATTACGGATACGACCTGCTGAAACATGCGCTGCACAACACGGTGCCCGACATAACCAAAACCGTGCAGGATGAAGAAGGCAATGATATAAAGGTACGGGATGCCGAAGCCATCCAGCTTGCCGACACCAAAATCAATGAAATACGGTCTGCCTTCACCGATTGGCTGAACGAACAGTTACCCGAATTTAAACAACGCCTTGCGGATTTGTATAACCGTAAATTCAACTGTTATGTGCGTCCCGATTATGACGGCTCCCTGCAAAGTTTCCCGTTCCTTGACCTGAAAGGGCTGGGCATACCATCCCTGTACGACAGCCAGAGAAATGCCGTATGGATGCTGAAGATGAACGGAGGCGGCATAATCGACCATCAGGTGGGCACCGGCAAGACCCTTATCATGTGCATAGCCGCCTTTGAGATGAAACGTCTCGGACTGGCGAACAAGCCGATGATTATCGGACTCAAAAGCAATGTACATGACATAGCCGACACGTTCAAGAAGGCTTATCCGAATGCCAAAGTGCTGTATCCGGGCAAAGAGGACTTTACACCGGAGAAACGTGTCGGAATATTCCATGACATTAAAAACAATAACTGGGACTGCATCATCCTGACACACGACCAGTTCGGAAAAATACCGCAGTCTCCCGAAATACAGCAGGAAATATACACACAGGAGATAAACAACATCGAAGAGAACCTTGCCGTATTCGAGCAGCAGGGCAATGAAGTAACCGGCTGGATAAAGAACGGGCTGGAAAAAAGGAAAGAGAATCTTGAAGCCAAACTTGAAAAGCTGGAGCAGGATATAAAAGACCGGACGGATGACGTGACCGACTTCAGGCAAATGGGCATCGACCACCTCTTCGTTGATGAATCGCATGCCTTCAAGAACTTGATGTTCAACACACGCCATGCGCGAGTTTCCGGTCTGGGCAATCCCGAAGGAAGCATGAAGGCCATGAACATGCTCTTCGCCATCCGTACCATACAAGAACGCACGGGCAGGGATTTGGGAGCCACTTTCTTGTCCGGTACGACCATTTCCAACAGCCTGACCGAACTCTATCTCCTTTTCAAATATCTCCGTCCAAAGGAAATGGAGCGGCAGGGGATTACGTGTTTTGACGGTTGGGCGGCTGTCTATGCGAAGAAAAGCACGGACTTTGAATTTTCCGTAACCAACCAGATCGTGCAGAAGGAGCGTTTCCGCTACTTTATCAAAGTGCCGGAACTCGCCAATTTCTATGCGGAGATAACCGATTACAAAACGGCTGAAGACGTAGGGGTTGACAGGCCGGAACTCAACGAACAGCTCTATCATATACCGCCCACTCCCCAACAGGAAATTTTCATTCAGAAATTGATAAAGTTCGCTGAAACCGGGGATGCGACTTACATAGACAGGGAGCCTCTGTCCGAAGCGGAGGAAAAGGCACAGATGCTGATAGCCACCAACTACTCGAACAAGATGTCGCTTGACATGCGTCTGATAGACCAGCAGTACGGTGACAATCCGGGAAACAAAGCGTCCCATTGTGCGGCCAAAATTGCGGAATATTACTATAAATATCTCGACCAGAAAGGCACACAATTCATCTTTTCCGATCTCAGTACGTATAAACCCGACCAGTGGAACATTTACAGTGAGATAAGACGCAAGCTCGTGGAAGACCATAATATCCCGGAAAGGCAGATAAAGTTCATTCAGGAAGCAGGCAGCGACAATGCACGCAAGGAACTGTTCAGCAATATGAATGCCGGACGCATCCGTTTCCTTTTCGGTTCCACGCAAAAATTGGGAACGGGAGTCAATGCGCAGCAACGTGCCGTTGCAATCCACCATCTGGACATACCCTGAAGGCCGTCCGATCTGGAACAGCGTAACGGACGGGCGGTAAGAAAAGGCAATATCATTGCCAAGCAATATGCCGGCAATAAGGTGGACTGTTATATCTATGCGGTGGAGAAGTCTCTGGACAGTTACAAGTTCAACCTGCTGCATAACAAGCAAGTATTCATCAACCAGCTTAAAAGCCGCAATCTGGCTGCCCGTACCATTGACGAAGGGGCAATCGATGAAAACGGCGGAGGCAATTTCAGCGAATATGTGGCCATTCTTTCAGGCAACAACGATTTGTTGGAAAAAGCAAAACTCGACAAGAAACTGGCAGTTCTGGAAAGCGAAAGACAGGCATATCACCGTAATAAGGGAAATGCAAAAGGCAAGTTGAACGAAAAAACTTCCGAAATAGAAAAGAACAATGTCTTTATCGGGCGTTTCACCAAAGATTGGGAATATCTGAACAAGGTAGCTCCCGCAAATGCGGAAACCGGACTCCGTCCCAATCCCTTGAAGCTGGACGGTGTGGACTCGGACAATATAGAAATACTCGGCAACCGGCTTGCCGCAATCAATCAGAAAGCCCGGACAGAGGATGATTATATGAAAATCGGAACCCTGTTCGATTTCCGCATCCTTGTCCGTACCGAAAAATCTTACGATGGGGATACACAGGTCTTGCATAACAAGTTCATGGTTGAAGGGCTGGACGGCATTAAATATACTTACAATAACGGCTACATAGCCAAAGAGCCGAAACTGGCCGTAATGAATTTTATCAATGCTCTGGAACGTATTCCCGCTATGATAGAGAAACGGGAAAAGGAAAATGCAGAATTGTCAAAGGACATTCCCATCTTGCGGGAAATAGTGGCAGCCACATGGCCTAAAGACGCGGAAATCAAACAGTTGGGCGAAGAGCTTGCTTCACTGAACCGGAAGATACAGCTTACTCTCAAACCTGTGGGCCTGCACGAAGAAGGGAAGGATGAAAAAGCAGAAATGGAAAAACAGAGGATGGTCAGCGGCAGTGACGTGATCCCGAATTTACCACGGCAGGTAAAGCACGTGCCGTCTATGGTAATTGTAAGCCCGGCAAAGGAGTTGAAAAAAATATCCTAATGTTCCCCGCGGCACATTGCTGTACCCCCGGAAGCTACGCAGGCTTCACTTCCGCAGGGGTACAGCAAAGAGCCGCTTTTCAGGAAAAGACAAAGGCACGGCGGACACCCGGATAAATCCGACCTTGTCCGCCGTGCCCTTATCTATGGGGGAACCGGTTATACGTCATCTTTCTTCCTCAAAGGATAGCTCTTCCACTTGTTTGTTTATCAACTTACCGTCAATGGAATCTTTCAGGTTGATAATGTCCGCAATCGAATAATGCCTTGTACCGTCCTCTTCTTCCGCGAAACGCAGACGTCCGTTCAAACGCTGTTTCTCAATTTCGGCGGGGTCAAGCCCGATCAGTTCACACACCTCGTCCGGCAGCATGGACAATGCCATATCGTTTTCCTGACAGATATGTTGCAACACAGCCAGCATGTTCAGGGACTTCTTATAACTTCTCACAAGAGCAGCGAAAGAGCTGCTTTCAATCTTAATCATCTTTTTCATAACGCTTATTTTTTAGAGTTTTCTGTTTTTTCCAATAATACGGCACGAAGGACATCCGAGCGGCGATAGTAGATTTTCCCCTTGTCTCTGTAAAAGGGAAGCGTACCATCGTTACGTCTTCTTAATAGTGTCCTGTCCGACATCTTTGTCAGCAGACGTACACCTTTTGAATCCAGTATCTCACTATCCGGTATATTCTCAACGGCAGGAGAGAGTAACTTTTCAATGTTATTCACTTTGGCAAGTATGGTGCTGAGCATGTGACTCACCCCGGCACCGGGAACGGTTTTTCTATTATTCATAATGACCTCGTTGTTATCGTTTATGGTGCAATATTACGGAGTTGCTTTGAGGCCATTGGTTACTCAACCGTTGAGCAACCGCCAAAAAAAGACAGAAAACGCCAAATTGGGACAAAAAAATAGCCGGAGATACTCCCCCCGGCTATTCTATAAGTAACAGGCATCAATAAATCATGCCTTAAATACTTAATATGTTAATAATCAGATTTATACAAAAATAAATAGCAGAATATTTTGTTATGTTCCAAACATTGCCTACATTTGTATAAGAGTTATTTGAAACTATGCAAAGCAGTGTAACCCGAAGCAGGACTTCCATATCCAAATCGTTACCTGCATCTTTTAAACTTTCTATATTTGTCTAATCTTCAGGGAGTTATATCAAAGCACTTGGTTTCTCTAGGAGAAACACTTAGTTTCAATAGGGGAAACATTTGGTGTCAACGTGCGGAGTGTCAGATATGTGCCAGTCTGATTATTGTTTTACTCGTTGGCGGAGTTAGCTCCTTGCGTGTAGGAATGAAGTAAATGATAAGTAATACTATCTCAATTAGCTTCGCTGACATATTCTCTGATTTTTTTCATTTAGCCCATAACCTTTACAAGAAAGAAATTAATTCCGCCAACGGGTATTGTTTTATATAAAACCGCCTTATCCCTTTTCTTATCTCGATAAAAAACTGTAACTTTGCCCTCTGATTTTAATAGTAATTGAAACAATTATGGCAGCAAAACCCAGTATTCCTAAAGGAACCCGTGACTTTTCGCCGGTAGAAATGGCGAAGCGTAACTATATATTCAATACCATTCGCGATGTATATCATCTCTATGGTTTCCAACAGATTGAAACGCCTGCAATGGAAATGCTTTCCACACTGATGGGGAAATATGGTGAAGAAGGTGATAAACTTCTGTTTAAAATACAGAACTCAGGTGATTATTTCTCCGGACTAACCGATGAGGAATTGCTGAGCCGTAATGCAGCCAAACTTGCAAGTAAATTCTGTGAAAAAGGTTTGCGTTATGATCTCACAGTGCCATTTGCCCGCTACGTGGTGATGCACCGTGATGAAATAACTTTCCCTTTCAAACGCTATCAGATACAACCTGTGTGGCGTGCAGATCGTCCGCAAAAAGGCCGTTATCGTGAGTTCTATCAATGTGATGCTGACGTGGTAGGTAGTGATTCTTTACTGAACGAGGTGGAATTAATGCAGATTGTCGATACTGTATTTACTCGCTTTGGTATCCGTGTTTGCATCAAGATCAATAACCGTAAGATTTTGACGGGCATTGCGGAGATTATCGGTGAGGCAGATAAGATCGTGGATATCACTGTGGCTATTGATAAACTAGATAAAATAGGTCTGGACAATGTGAATGCCGAGTTGAAAGAAAAAGGTATCAGCGATGAGGCTATTGCCCAATTACAACCTATCATTCTACTGAGCGGCACCAACGAGGAGAAACTGGCTACCCTGAAAGAAGTACTTGCCGGAAGTGAAATTGGTCAAAAGGGAGTGGAAGAAAGCGAATTTATCCTGAAAACTCTATCGGCTTTCGGTCTGAAGAATGAATTGGAACTTGATTTGACACTTGCCCGTGGGTTGAATTACTATACCGGTGCCATTTTTGAAGTAAAAGCATTGGATGTACAAATCGGTAGTATTACAGGCGGTGGTCGCTATGATAATCTTACCGGTGTATTCGGTATGGCAGGAGTTTCCGGTGTAGGCATCTCCTTTGGTGCGGACCGTATCTTTGATGTGCTGAACCAGCTTGATCTTTATCCGAAGGAAGCTGTAAACAGTACGCAACTTCTATTTATCAACTTTGGTGAGAAAGAAGCTGCTTTTTCCTTGAATGTACTTGCCCAAGTACGTGCAGAAGGTATTCGTGCGGAAATCTTCCCGGATTCATCTAAAATGAAGAAACAGATGGGCTATGCTAATGCCAAAAATATTCCGTTTGTAGCTCTTGTAGGAGAGAATGAAATGAACGAGAATAAGGTGACACTCAAGAATATGGAGACTGGTGAACAGACCCTGGTTTCGGCCGAAGAATTGATACAAACTTTAAAGAAATAAAAACTTCATAAAAGAGTAAGCTCTTTGTAATCCATCTTGGTTATCTTTGTAGTACTAACCTAACAAAGATAACTATTATGGATGTTTTAGAACCGAAGTATTACGCAGCCATCGGTATGGTGATGACGTTAATAGCCGTAATATTCCTATTCTTGATGGGGAGTGCTTTAGTACATTCTACCAAGAGCTTCTGGCAGGGATATTCGACTGAATTGAGTTGTGATACAGACTTGGATATTGACTAAACTTTCTTAGTTTTGTTATTTATCAGTCGTCAATAGCTTGTTGATAAGAACTTAACTCCTTGTTGACAAGAAGTTAACTTCTTGTATGCAAAGTCTTAACTTCTTGTATGGGGGATTTTGGGGTAAAAAGAATAGGATTGGTATGCCTTAAACCTGCTATTTACAGTTGTTCTTTTGCCCAGGCAATCATTAATTCGTTGCGATCTGAAAGCCAAGCCAGTTGATAAAGTTGGCGAACTACATTCAACCATGACTGGTTACGGTGTTCATCATTATCTCCCACATCTGTTTTACCTCCATTTTTGTAATATTGAGTACGGTTTGTACTGCAAATGCGGGCATATCTGCCGGTGTTTGGTTTTAAGTCGGCATTCGTCATATGCAGGTAAAACTCCAGTTGCTCATCGGTGCAATGCTTATCTGTCGGCATTTTGGTACTATCTGCTACATATACAGTTACTCCGTCTTTGAAAATATATGGTTCATAGAAGTTCTTGGTATACATATCCTCGTATACTACTCCTTGTACAGGGAATTGTGCCCCTGATTGCCGTTTGATAAATTCTGCGAGTTTATACAGGTATGTGGTATCTGTACTTTGCTTAACTTCCCAGCAAGTGGTGGCAATCCATGTGGCAAGTTGTTCTGCATTTGGGTTCAGCAAGTATACCAGTCCGCGCTTGGCTACTCCTTTTTTTATATCTTTCCCGGTGTAATATTCATAGAGTTTCACCGGGTACCCTTCCCAACCGGGGATATCTGTATGTTCGCTTAGTAGTTTCTGGGTCATGTATGCTGATGCAAGCACTGTGCGGCAACGTTCTACCAACAATGGGAAACCGTTTTTTAAGAATGCTTTAGGCAGAGAGTTAAGGGTTGTTTCAGCAGGAAGGGCTTTGGTGGGAGCGGGCGTTGTTACTGTTGTAAATATAACTTGCTGATAGGGCACTAATGCAGACTTTAGTTCATCCCATATATTCTGGTATAAATCGCTATTCTGACTGACACCTTTGTCATCGTAGTAATAGACATGACCGGATTCGCTGCCTCCCCAGTGCTTTTCTTCGCAACGAATATTTAAAGTTATCTGCGATAAATTCTCATTAATAGGCCTGATGACAAAATTCAAAGTTCTCCGTTCATTTGGTTTGAATACTTTTTTTATTTCAACAGGTTTCTGGGCTTGTATGAAACCTGCTTGCTTGTCCAGCGATAGAATGAAATATTCATTATTCTGTACGAAGTCAATCAGTTTGTCAAAAAGAATATTCTGGTCAGCGTTTACATAAATGGCCTTAACTGGTTTTGTAGTTTCTTGTGCAATAGCAGTTAAGCAGATACAGGAGAATAACAACAGTCCGAGGAAACTTTTATTTTTCATATTAATATTGTTTTAGGTTTACCTTACTATGGTGATTCTCACAAATGTAGTAATTTAAGTCTGAATATAGAAAAATATACTACTTTAATTTACAAGTTTGTGTTATTTCCGCTTCACTATTCCCACATATACTAATAGAATTATATTCATCATCAGTGCATAAATTATAGCCGGTATGGCAATTATGTCATTATTGAAAATAAACGGGCTACTTGCAATAGCAATACTTTGGGCTGCATTTTGCATGCCTATTTCAATGATAAGAGTACGCTGTTCTTTCCTGTTCAATTTCATTAACTGGGAGATTAAATATCCTCCACCCATAGCCAATAATATCATTAGTGTGATGCACAGACCTAATCGGCCGATCTGTGCAGCTATCGTTTCATGATGTTGTATGAAGAAAACAGTAGCTAATAAAATCAAAGCAGGGAAGGCAACCTTGGATAATACTTTGTGTATCCGTTCGGCTGCTTTAGGGCAAAAGTGTTTGGTTAAAACGCCTATTGCGATAGGGAGCAACATGAGCAGTAGATTCTGGATAATGAGGCTGCCGACAGGTAGGTGTATTGTTATTCCACTATTGTCTCCTGCAATTTGCGTAGCAAACTCCATAATGACAGGAATAGTAAACAAAGTAATAATACTGCTGAGTGCAGTCAGTGATACGGAAAGTGCGACATCACCTTTAGCTATCATAGAGAATATATTGGAAGAACTCCCACCCGGAGAACAAGCAATAAGTACCAGGCCGATAAAGAACAGAGGTTCCAAATGAAACAGATAACCCAATGCAAAAGCCAATATTGGTAAAAGGATTATCTGTCCTATCAATCCTGCAAAAACAGGATAGGGACGTTGACGAAATAATTTAAAATCTTTAATTTCAAGTGTTAGTCCCAACTCAAACATTAATAATGTGAGAATAGGTAAAACAATCCAGACTGCATTCATGTTCTAAAAACGTTTTTTGAGGGTGCAAAGATAATGCAAATAGAAAGCATAACTTTCATGCTTGCATAGAAAAGTTATGCTGAGATGCCGTTTATCTTCTCTAAAAATAATGGTATATTGTCTTATTCTTTGCCAAATTGGCAGTTTAATACTGACAGAAATTTCGCTTTACTGTTTGGCACGATTTTCGCAATTTGTTCTGCGTCTCACTAAAATGAGACAAGACATTACTATAATAAATGTATAACATATAAAAAACAAAAGAACTATGAACATTAAACCATTGGCAGACAGAGTGCTGATACTCCCTGCACCTGCAGAAGAGAAAACAATTGGCGGTATCATTATTCCGGATACAGCAAAAGAAAAACCTTTGAAAGGTGAAGTTGTGGCAGTTGGTCACGGTACGAAAGATGAAGAGATGGTATTGAAGGTGGGCGACACTGTTTTGTATGGCAAGTATGCTGGTACCGAACTGGAAGTTGAAGGCACTAAATATCTGATTATGCGTCAAAGTGACGTACTCGCTGTGTTAGGTTAATATAGTAATTATAAAATATTTAAATTGTAAATATCATTATGGCAAAAGAAATATTATTCAATATCGATGCCCGCGACCAATTGAAAAAAGGTATCGATACACTGGCAAATGCAGTGAAAGTAACTCTCGGCCCTAAAGGTCGTAACGTGATTATCGAAAAGAAATTCGGTGCTCCTCACATCACGAAAGACGGTGTAACTGTAGCTAAAGAAGTGGAATTGTCTGACGCATACCAGAATACGGGTGCACAGTTGGTGAAAGAAGTAGCTTCCAAGACTGGTGACGATGCCGGTGACGGTACTACTACTGCTACTGTATTGGCACAGGCTATTGTTGCTGAAGGCTTGAAGAACGTAACTGCCGGTGCAAGCCCTATGGATATCAAACGTGGTATTGACAAGGCTGTTGCCAAAGTGGTTGACTCAATTAAGTCACAAGCTGAAAAAGTAGGTGACAACTACGATAAGATTGAACAGGTTGCTTCGGTATCTGCAAACAATGATCCGGTTATCGGTAAGTTGATCGCTGATGCTATGCGTAAGGTTTCTAAAGACGGTGTAATTACTATCGAAGAAGCTAAGGGTACCGATACTACTATTGGTGTGGTAGAAGGTATGCAGTTCGATCGTGGTTATCTTTCCGCTTACTTCGTTACTAATACGGAGAAGATGGAGTGCGAAATGGAAAAACCATACATCTTGATCTACGACAAGAAGATTTCTAACCTGAAAGATTTCTTGCCTATCCTGGAACCGGCTGTACAAACCGGACGTCCTCTGTTGGTAATCGCAGAAGATGTGGACAGTGAAGCTTTGACTACGTTGGTTGTAAACCGTCTGCGTTCTCAGTTGAAGATTTGTGCTGTGAAAGCTCCGGGATTCGGTGATCGTCGTAAAGAAATGCTGGAAGATATCGCCGTATTGACTGGTGGTGTAGTGATCAGCGAGGAAAAAGGTCTGAAGCTAGAACAAGCTACCATCGAAATGTTGGGTACTGCTGATAAGATCACAGTTTCTAAAGATAACACTACCATCGTAAACGGTGCCGGTGACAAACAAAATATCAAGGAACGTTGTGAACAAATCAAAGCTCAGATTGCTGCTACTAAATCTGATTATGACAAAGAAAAATTGCAAGAACGTCTGGCTAAATTGTCTGGTGGTGTTGCTGTTCTTTACGTAGGTGCTGCTTCTGAAGTTGAAATGAAGGAGAAGAAAGATCGTGTAGACGATGCTTTACGTGCAACACGTGCTGCTATTGAAGAAGGTATCGTACCAGGTGGTGGTGTAGCTTACATCCGTGCACTCGATGCATTGGAAGGTTTCAAAGGTGATAACATCGATGAGACTACAGGTGTTGACATTATCAAGCGTGCTATTGAAGAGCCGTTGCGCCAGATCGTAGCCAATGCAGGTAAAGAAGGTGCTGTAGTTGTACAGAAAGTACGCGAAGGTAAAGGTGACTTCGGTTACAATGCCCGTACTGATGTATATGAAAATCTGCATGCTGCCGGTGTCGTTGATCCTGCAAAAGTAGCTCGCGTAGCTTTGGAAAACGCTGCCTCTATTGCAGGTATGTTCCTGACTACTGAATGTGTAATTGTTGAGAAGAAGGAAGACAAACCTGAAATGCCAATGGGTGCTCCCGGCATGGGTGGTATGGGTGGCATGATGTAATACCCGTTTTTCCCTGAATTTATAATTATAATAAATGACCACAGCATCTCTCTGAAGGGGCTGTGGTCTTTTTTTCTCTTTTTTGGCCTGTTTCTTCTTATATTACCTGTATATTGTTACGAAACTGTTACAATTTTGATTAAAAAGAATATCTTTTGTTCGTTTTTTATGTTTTATAAATAAAAAGTGATACCTTTAGGCTGATAATAGGATAACCTAAACAAATCACCAATCAATTATTTAACCTTTTTAATGACGAAAAGAGATGAACAAAAGCGACATCGGCCTGAACGCAGGCAAAATTTGGAGGTTGCTTAGCAATTATGCCAAGTGGGACTATGGGACTTTGAAGAGAAAGTCCGGGCTGAAGGACAAAGAACTGGGAGCGGCCCTGGGATGGTTAGCTTGTGAAGACAAGATCGTATTGCACCAGGAGGACGGAGAGCTCTACATTTTTTTGGGCGTGAATGTTTATATCGGGTAAGAATGAAAAAACCGATTGAAAACCTAAACGAAAGCGTGGATTGTAAAATCCACGCTTCTTTTTTTCTACTAACGAATTATTTCGTTCCTTTGCATATTTTTTAGAGCTAAAGGATTATTTATACGCTATAACTATTTATCGATAAAATCAATATAATTATGAGAAGTTTTGCTTCAGACAACAATTCCGGTGTACATCCATTGGTGATGGAGGCGCTGAACCGGGCAAACCAAAATCACGCAGTTGGCTATGGTGACGATCCTTGGACTAAGGAAGCCGTTCGCAAAATTAAAGAGACATTTTCGCCTGATTGTGAGCCACTGTTTGTTTTCAATGGAACAGGAAGTAATGCGGTAGCTTTGCAGTTGGCTACCCGCCCTTATAATTTAATTCTTTGTGCGGAGACTGCACATATTTACGTAGATGAATGTGGTGCACCTGCCCGTATGACGGGATGCCAGATACGTCCTATTGCAACGCCGGATGGTAAACTGACGCCGGAGTTGATACGTCCTTATCTGAAGAACTTCGGGGAACAGCATCATTCTCAACCGGGTGCTGTTTATATTTCTCAATGTTCGGAATTAGGTACTGTCTATACTCCGGAAGAATTGAAAGCGCTGACTACCTTGGCGCATGAATATGGTATGTATGTGCACATGGATGGGGCACGTTTAGCGAATGCTTGTGTTGCGTTGAATCTCAGCTTCAAGGAACTGACAGTGGATTGTGGCATTGATATTCTTAGTTTCGGTGGAACGAAGAATGGATTGATGTTAGGTGAAAGTGTAATAATCTTCAATTCGGACCTGAAAAAGGAAGCGCTCTATGTACGGAAACAGTCGGCTCAGTTAGCTTCTAAATTACGTTACCTTTCTTGTCAGTTTACAGCGTATCTTACGGATGATTTGTGGAAAAAGAATGCTGCACATGCCAATGCGATGGCACGTAAACTATATGAAGGGTTGCAAACATTGCCGGATGTACAATTCACACAAAAGATGGAGAGTAATCAGTTGTTCCTGACTATGCCTCGTCCGGTTATTGATAGATTGATGAAGTCTTACTTCTTTTATTTCTGGAATGAAGCTGAAAATGAAATTCGTTTTGTGACCTCTTTTGATACGACAGAAGAAGATATTCAATCTTTGTTGCAGGCAGTGAAGGATAGTTTCTGATTCTTCGTTATTACGCATTTATTTAAATCTGACAATAGAAAAAGCTCCGGACCTTCGCAGGCATGGAGCTTTGGTTTGCAACTTTTTCCCTTGGGGGTGGGAAAAAGTCTACTGAAAACAAACCGATTGAATATTACCTTAAATACCTTTGCATGATAACCTTTAACTAACCTTTTTATAATAACTATGGGTATGAACTATATTCCTGTTGCTTCAAGGACGGGTACGAAAGTATAACCTTTCCGTTTCAGCGTTTTAATCATTTTGTCCAGATAACCATTGTAGAACTTATCTGTACGGCGGTCGTCGGTACCGAAGTGTATCAACATCAGGTGCCCGTTTAATCCTTCTTTTTTCTCTACCTCCATGATTTTGTCATAGATGAACTTACTGCTACGGTATTTGGCACCCATGTCCGGAGTGGTATAGTCCGCATTGCTCATCGTGCCGGGTGTATAGTTGATAAGTTGTATACCCATATTCTTTGCCCATGCGGCAATTTCTTTATTATAATATTCGTAAGGCGGAATATATACCGGAGCATCTTTGTATTCGATACCTGCTTTGCGCATAACTTCGTAACTCTTCAGCATATCCAGCTCAAATTGCTCGCGTGTCACCAATAATGAATCACGGTTTTCCCATGGCATATACAATAAGTGTCCATAGCTGTGGCTACCTACCAGATGGCCTTCTGCACGCAGTCGTTTTACTACATCGGGATAAAGCTCATAAAATTCACCGGTGAAGAAGAAACCGCCTTTGATGCCATGTTTCTTCAGTGTGCTGATAATAGCATCAGCACCGTCTGCTTTATCGGCGGCAGTAAAGACAAGCGTTATTTGTTTCTTTGATGGATCAGTGCGGATGATACCGTCATTTACATATACATTCTTATCACTCTGAATGTCCGCCTGCTTCATACCTTCTTTCTGCATGGCGGAGAGATAATAAGTGAGACAAGCTGTTCCGTCCATGGTCGGTTCGTTCGTGGAGTAGTCATGAATGGCATCATGATATACCATCAGGTCAGGCTGGAAACGTTCATAATCCTGTCCGGGAGTACCGGGAATACCTGTCATGTTTACTCCGCGGAGGCTTTCGAAAATAGTGCGGTATACAGGGCCGTCTACGAGACCGCCTGTAGTATTTCCTACACCTGCGTTGAGTAATGAAGAGTGCGGTTGAGAAGGGTAATCTCCATATAGAGGGAGTTCTACAATCATGCTGGTTCCCCAGGGATTGCAACCGAACAACCAGTCAAGCATGCCGGCTTCCATTTCTTTATAAGTTTCGTCACCTGTTGCTTCACGATACAGACGGCATTGTGTCAGCATGGCAGTTGTCAGGTTATTGGAGCACCAGGTGTAAGGAATGCCGTGCATGAAAGGACTTTCAACGGCTTTCTCGTAGGTGCGTGCTATGCCGGCATGCATATTTCGGATAAATTCTTTGCTAAGGCGGTCGTTATGTACTTTTGCCAGATGATAATGTCCCATATTCATGAATGGATACCATTGGTAATGGCGGGCACTGTCAGCACCCATCCATGGAGTAACAGGTTCGCGACGTCCGTATTCAACGGCTTGCTCCAGGTATTTAAAATCTCCGGTACTTTTGAAAAGTTCCATAGCGCCCAGTTCCATATCGTCTACCCAATTATCTTCTTCATAAATATAAGGAGACTTGACGGAGGCTGTCTGACAAGCACCCGGTTTCTTTACACCTTCCTGATAAGCTGCATCCGCTTTTGCACCAATCTCCGCTGCAAATTCCGGATAGAAGTCTTTTAATAGGCGGGCACCAAGAGCGAAACAGGAAGCAAACTTACCTGCTGTGCTTGCCACGCCTGTGGTAGCATTCATAAATTGACCGCGTACCTGAGGTTCGCCACTACAGAAGTAAACGGGGCGTCCTTTACCCGGACCGTAACCATAATCTACCTCATCTTTATTGGGCAGGCGCATACCGGCATGGTCGCGGTCGTCGGCAATCTGATTATATAGTTCACCGGGAGCAGGGTTCATACGATTCAGCCAGTCCAGTCCCCATTTGATTTCGTCCACAATGTCGGGAATGCCGTTAGCACCGGGGAGCCCGGCAGCATCATAGAAATCACCGAATGAGTTTGGATTTTCCTGATAGGCAAACATCATCTGATAAATGGCATTGGCGGAAGTTGTGGTATATTGCAAATAATCAGTTGCATCGTGCCAACCGCCTCGAACATCAATGCGTTGTCCTGTTTTGGTGGGATGGTATAGGATGTAGCCGTCGTGCACATGGCAACTGTCTTTCAAAAAGGGATTATAGCCGCAACGTTGCTGACGCATGTAGTTCAGCAAGAAGTCAGCAGTCCCATTGTACACATGATTATTGATGGGAAAACGAGGTGAGACCGCTTTTCCCGCTTTCAGATAATAAGTTCCTGGCTGGTTAAAATCACTGAAGTCCAGACGATAGGTACTCTTCATGAGTCCCATTTTTCCGGTTGCTTTGGTAGAATTGAAAGTTCGGACGGTTTGTCCCGTGAAGGCGTCTATCAGTGCATACTCTTGTATGTCAGCTGGTTCTTCACTCATAAATACTGCCACTTTTACAGATTGCGGCAAGTAGCCAAGTTGGTTAATACGTATCCATGAATCCGCTTTTACTTGCAGAACGATGAAAGTGAGTGCTACCGTAAGTAGCCAATGGTTACTTTTCATAATAAGTCAATATATTAAGGTTGGGGGAAAATTGTTTTCTGTGACTGCATTACTCACATACAAATAAAGCGTTTTCTATTTATTTTAGGAAGTTTTAGTATGAATAATTAATTGATGTTATGTGTCGTTTACATTATTTTGAAAATTGAGTAGCATAGGTAAAAGCTTTTACTACTGGTTAATATGTTGATTATCTTTATATTATTGTTTTTAATACTTCTTTTTAATTTTCGTTTACGTATTTTAGTGTTCAAAACACCTGATTGGTGCGTTATTTGTGATAGGGTATATAAGAATAACAAAATTAATAGACTATGGCTTATATAGATTATTATCAAGTCCTTGGGGTGGACAAGACGGCAAGTCAGAATGATATAAAAAAGGCGTTCCGTAAGTTGGCACGTAAATATCATCCTGATCTGAATCCGAACGATTCTTCTGCCAAGGATAAATTTCAGGCGATTAATGAAGCAAACGAAGTGCTAAGTGACCCTGAGAAACGTAAGAAGTACGATGAGTACGGTGAACATTGGAAGCATGCCGATGAATTTGAAGCACAGAAGCGTGCCCGTCAGGAAGCAGGCGCAGGTGGCTTTGGTGGTTTTGGTAGCGGTTCGGGTGCAGGCTATGGTACGGATGGTAACGGATCTTATTGGTATTCGTCCGATGGACAGGAATTTTCCGGGCATGGTGGTGGCTTCTCCGATTTCTTTGAATCTATGTTCGGAAACAGGGGACGTGGTAGTTCTAATGCAGGTTTTCGTGGTCAGGATTACCATGCAGATTTGAATCTGTCACTTCGTGATGCAGCCCAGACTCATAAACAAGTGTTGACTGTAAACGGGAAGAATGTACGTATTACCATTCCTGCCGGCGTGGCAAACGGGCAAGTCATTAAATTGAAAGGTTACGGTGGCGAAGGTGTGAATGGTGGACCTGCCGGAGACTTGTACATAACGTTTGTGATTGCGGATGATCCGGTATTCAAACGTTTGGGAGATGACTTGTATGTAGATGTTCCCATTGATCTTTATACCGCTATCCTGGGTGGAGACCAGCTGGTAGATACTTTGGATGGAAAGGTAAAGCTGAAAGTGAAACCCGAGACACAGAACGGTACGAAAGCCCGTCTGAAAGGCAAGGGATTCCCTGTATATAAGAAAGAAGGACAGTTCGGTGACCTCATTGTGACTTATTCCGTGAAACTGCCGACGAACTTAACGGAAGCACAGAAAGAGTTGTTCCGTAAACTTCAAAGTATGAACTAAAAGGAGGTATCACTATGCAGAATGAATTAATCATAGTCAGCGAATATTGTCGCAAGTGCCACATTGAACCGTCGTTTATCGACTTATTACAGGAAGGTGGCTTGATAGAAGTAATGACTGAAGGTGGAGAACGTTATCTGACGTTTACTCAATTACCGGACGTAGAACGTTACAGCCGCATGTATTATGACTTGTCCATCAATATTGAAGGGATTGATGCTATCCATCATCTGTTACAGCGTATGGAGGAGATGCAGAATGAACTTCATGAGCTGCGCAGTCAGTTGAGGTTGTTCCGGTAAAGGTGCTATTTATGACAAAGAAGGCTGTCTCATTCGTTTGAGACAGCCTTCTTTGAATATAGTTAATCGGTTAATTATTTACGGTAATTATCCAGTTCTTCAGCTTTGAACTTGCGGATGAAATTGAAGTGCTTTTCTACTTCAGCTTCAGCGTAGTTCAGATAGACAACAGCTGACTTTGCAAACAGTTCAGGTGCTTTTGTTGCATCCTGAATGAGAAGATGAGACATCACACATACAGCAGCCATTTCGTAAAGACGGCGAGCTACGAAGTCCAGCAGCTCTTGGTTTGCAGCTTCTTTCGTTGCGTTGGTGACAGCTTCAAACTTATTCGTCATCTCTTTCAGGCGATCCATCAACGGTTGCATTTCTTCGCTGCAAGGAATTGTTTCGTAATCGCGGAGAGTAGCAGCGTATGAACCGTTTGTTACATAACGGATGGCGGCTACAGTCTGCAACTGAGTCGTACCTTCGTAGATGCTGGTGATACGGGCGTCGCGATAGATACGTTGACAAGCATATTCCAACATGAAGCCGGAACCGCCGTGAATCTGGATACAATCATAGGCATTCTGGTTTGCATATTCGGAGTTCATACCTTTGGCCAGCGGAGTAAAGGCATCAGCAAGTTTGGAATACTTCTTTTGTTCCTGACGTTCTTCCGGAGTCAGTTTACGTTCGCGAGAGATATCATCCAAAGCTTTGTAAATGTCCACATAGCGAGATGTTTGGTACAACAAAGCACGACCTGCATCCAACTTAGCTTTCATGATAGCCAGCATGTCATATACAGCCGGAAATTCAATAATAGCTTTACTGAATTGCTTACGGTCTTTTGCGTATGCCAGACCTTCATTATAGGCGGCTTGTGACAAACCTACGGATTGTGCGGCGATACCCAAACGGGCACCGTTCATCAGCGCCATTACGTATTTAATCAAACCGAGTTTACGATCACCACAAAGTTCAGCCTTTGCATTCTTGTAAACAAGCTCACAAGTAGGAGAACCGTGAATACCTAACTTATTCTCGATACGGCGTACATCTACACCACCTTCGCGCTTGTCATAGATGAACATGGAAAGTCCACGGCCATCT
The DNA here is from genome assembly GCF_000526555.1 of Bacteroides sp. 14(A). Taxonomy (NCBI): domain Bacteria; kingdom Pseudomonadati; phylum Bacteroidota; class Bacteroidia; order Bacteroidales; family Bacteroidaceae; genus Bacteroides; species Bacteroides sp. 14(A). The sequence continues at coordinate 1,335,833 of NZ_JAGH01000001.1, forward strand.
CTGGTTCCTTCTTCCGAGCGAGCCAGTACGAGGTGTAAATCAGCGTCACCGTTTGTGATGAAACGTTTCACACCATTCAGGCGCCAGCAGTTTTCTTTCTCATCAAATGTAGCTTTCAGCATTACACTCTGTAAATCGGAACCGGCATCGGGTTCTGTCAAGTCCATAGACATGGTTTCTCCAGCGCAGATACGCGGAATGAAACGGCTGTGTTGATCTTCGTTGCCGAATTCATACAGTGTTTCGATACAGTCCTGCAAAGACCAGATATTACCAAAACCGGCATCGGCAGCAGCCACGATTTCAGCGCACATGGTATACGGAGTGATCGGGAAGTTCAATCCACCGAAGCGGCGGGGCATAGTCATACCGTTCAGGCCGGCTTTCACCATAGCATCGAGGTTTTGTCTCGTACCGCTGGCATATTCTACGCGACCATTGGCACAGTGAGGACCTTCTTCGTCCACGCCTTCGGCGTTCGGGTTGATAATCTCTCCGGTGATTTCTCCGGTGATTTCGAGCACCTTATCATAAGAGTCCATTGCATCCGTATAGTCTTGCGGAGCGTAGTCAAATTTGTCTTTATCTTGGTATCCGCGCTCTTTCAGCTCACAGATACGTTCCATCATCGGGTTGTTCAGTTGGAACTTCAATTCAGGAACTTCGGTATAAAAATTAGCCATAGCTTACTTACTGTTCTGTTTGTAGTACTTAATCATTTTCGGAATCACTTCTTCTACCGTACCGTTGATTACATAATCAGCGATGGTATTGATAGGAGCATTTTCATCATTATTGATAGAGATGATAATGCCACTTTCCTGCATACCGGCGATGTGTTGGATTTGTCCGGAGATACCGCAGGCGATATAGAGTTTCGGACGTACCGTAATACCAGTCTGGCCGATCTGACGATCATGGTCGCAGAAGCCTGCATCAACAGCTGCGCGGCTGCCGCCTACTTCAGCGTGAAGTTCTTTAGCCAGTTCGAACAGCATGTCGAAGCTTTCACGGCTACCCATACCATAACCACCGGCTACAACGATAGGAGCACCTTTCAGGTTGTGTTTCGCTTTCTCTACATGGCGGTCGATTACTTTCACTACATAGTCTGTAGTCGGTACGTATTTGGCAACGTCATGGTTGATAACTTCGCCCTGATACTTATCGTTAAGAATCTCTTTCTTCATTACGCCTTCGCGAACGGTTGCCATTTGCGGGCGATGTTCGGGGTTGACGATGGTTGCCACGATATTACCACCGAATGCGGGACGGATCTGATATAACAGGTTTTCATATACCACACCTGCTTTTTTATCTTCGTGTTCACCGATTTCCAGTGAAGTACAGTCGGCAGTGAGGCCGCTGGTCAGTGCAGAAGAAACGCGCGGACCGAGGTCACGACCGATAACTGTGGCGCCCATCAGACAGATCTGCGGTTTTTCTTCCTTGAACAGATTGATAAGTACGGAAGAGTGGGGCAGTGAAGTATAAGGGAACAAGCCCGGAGCGTCAAAGACGTGAAGACGGTCAACGCCGAAGGGCAATACTTGTTTTTCGATGCCTGCAAGGTTAGTACCGGCAACAACGGCTTCCAGTTGGCAGCCCAGTTGGTTAGCTAACTTGCGTCCTTTGGTAAGGAGTTCGAGACTTACTTCGGCAACTACGGTGCCTTCAAGCTCACAATATACAAATACGTTATTCATATTTCTTTTAAGTTTTTGAGGTGACGAGTTGACAAGTTGACGAGGACATGCCTTGTTACCTTGTCTCTTGTCGCCTTGTTAACTACCCAATGGTGTGGTTAGCGAGTAGTTCAACAATAAGATCTTCTACATCCTGGTCGCTTCCGGTCAGTGTACGGCTCTCTTTGGCTTGGAAAGAGATGTTCTGAATGGTTTTTACTTTAGTGGGCGAACCGCTGAGACCGCATTGTGCCAGGTCACCGTTCACGTCTGCCACACTCCATTCGGTGATGTTCAGATAAGGGTACTTCTCGTAGAGGTCGGCATAAGGCAGGGTAGCACCTTCTTTGGTGATAGCTGCTTTTTCCTGTGCACCGAGAGCACGTTTGTACTTCTGTACCAACTTAGCGTTGCGTGGGCGGCAGGGAGCTGCACTTCCGTTCACAGTGATAACGATGGGCAGAGGGCCTTCTACAGTTTCCACACCACCGTCAATGTGACGTTTCACGACAACACGTCCGGTAGTTTTCTCCACATTCAGAATTTCTTCGGCATAAGTGATCTGTGTCAGACCGAGCTTTTCAGCAACTTGCGGACCCACTTGAGCCGTGTCACCGTCGATAGCCTGACGTCCGCCGATGATGATGTCATACTCGCCTATCTTCCTGATGGCAGTAGCAAGAGCGTACGAAGTGGCAAGGGTATCTGCACCTGCAAAAGCACGGTCGGTCAACAGATAGCCGTTGTCGGCACCGCGGAACATTCCTTCACGAATAACTTCGGCTGCGCGTCCCGGTCCCATTGTCAGGATGGTTACGGTAGAGCCCGGATGTGCATCTTTCAGTCGGAGGGCTTGCTCAAGAGCGTTCAAGTCTTCGGGGTTGAAGATAGCGGGGAGTGCCGCACGGTTAATGGTTCCGTCGGCTTTCATGGCATCTTTCCCAACATTACGTGTGTCGGGAACTTGTTTAGCCAATACTACGATTTTCAAACTCATGTTATTAATTATTAGTATTAGTATTTCTTTGGAGCGTCAGTGCCGGGAATAGGAGTAGGAGGTACATAGTGTCCAGCTACTGAAATTATCCGGTTAACTAATTATCAGCGTGCAAAATTAGTCAAACTGTTCGTTCTGACAAGAAATGCGGGCAAAAAATGCACATACAGAACGGTTTTGAGCAAAATAGGGCAGAAGAACTACATCGTTTTTGATTGTGTTTATCGTTAAAAATCACTTGTTGGTTGAATCTATTTTCTTTGTTTCACTCCTGCGGTTACATTTGTCGCAGAAACGAAGCAGGTATGATAACAGAAGAAATATTGAAGGATATAGTGGAAATGCTGGATATATTCGGTCCTGTCACGCTGGAAGAAATGAGTGGTATCCGATTGATGAACAGGACGGATACGAAATATCTGCTGCCTTTGGAAACGCTGGCTGTGCTTTTGCATTATGCTGCTGCCGATTATCGTGTACAGGAAGTGGCGGGAGAACGGAACATTGTCTATCATACTGTTTATCTGGATACTGTAGACAAAGCAATGTATCGGGCACATCAAAACGGACGGGCGGTACGTGAGAAAATCAGGGTACGTACCTATGTTGCTTCACAATTAACTTTTCTTGAAGTCAAAAATAAGAATAATAAAGGTCGCACGGACAAGCGGCGTATACGCATCACTGCTCTTGATGAACTGTCTGCTGAAGGTGTGGATGACTTCTTGTCTTTGTATGCCTGGTACAAGCTGCCGCAATTGTCTCCACAGTTGGAGAATCGTTTTCAGCGCATTACTCTTGTCAACCGGGCAATGACGGAACGGCTTACTATTGATACGGATATTTGCTTCCGAAATCTGGTGAACGGGAATTATGCTGCCTTGCCACGTCTTGCTGTGGTGGAGTTAAAGCGAGACGGGCGTACATCATCGCCCATCCGCGATATATTAAGTCGCTTGCATGTACATCCTGCAGGTTTTAGTAAATATTGCATGGGTTGTGTACTGACGGATGAAAACTTGAAACAGAATCGTTTCAAACCGAAAGTACGTAAAATGAGGAGGGCAGAAATTCCCCGAAATATAGAAACATTAATAAATAGTATATGAACGATTTTGCTGAATTAGCCTTTATGGAGACGCCGCTTATAGATGCGGCTGGATTTATGGAATTGATATTGCGCTTCGTTCTCAACATGGTAGTGGTGGTGGCCATTATTCGTTTCTTTTATTACCCGAAGAGCCGTCGTCGCGATTACTTCTTCACATTTACGCTTATCAGTATCAGCATTTTTCTGATGATATTCCTGTTGGGCAGTGTAAAACTGAAAATAGGGTTTGCACTTGGATTGTTTGCTATCTTCGGCATAATTCGCTACCGGACAGAGTCGATGCCTGTGCGTGAGATGACCTACCTGTTTGTGATTATAGCTATTTCCGTCATCAACGCTCTGTCTGTACAGTTGAGTTATGCCGAACTGACAGCAACAAACTTATTATTTATTCTGTGTATCTGGTTATGCGAAAGCAATCGTTGGCTGAAACATATTTCATGCAAGCTGGTGCAGTATGATCGTATTGAATTGATTACCCCGCAACGTAGGGCAGAATTGATTATGGATCTGGAAAATAGAACAGGACTTAGCATCACGAAAGTAGAAGTGGGCCATATTGATTTCCTACGAGATGCAGCGATACTGAAGGTTTATTATGAACCGGAGAGTGAAGAGATAAATACAATTGATACACTAAGACGGATACCGAGGGAAGGAGAATGAAGAAAATGAATAGACGAATAACCTTACTGGCTGTTTTTCTCTGCACAATGGTTGCAGGAGTATATGCCCAAAGTGATGACTTCGGCATTTGGACCAGTGCCGAGGTAAAGAAGAAAATCTTCCCGGGCTTTGATGCTTCGGTGGAAGGTGAATTCCGTACTCGTGATGGTGTGGATAATGTTGAACGCTGGTCTGCGGGGGCGGGTGTGGCTTATCGCATCACTTCTTTTTTGAAAGCGGATGGCGGATATACTTTTATTTATAGCCATCGTCCGGGAGAGATGACCAAGAAAGGCAATTATGTTTCTGACTACTGGTCACCCCGTCATCGTATGTACTTGTCTTTGACAGGTAAGTTGAACTGGCAACGCTTTGAATTTTCCTTGCGCGAACGTTACCAGTATACGTATCGTACTTCGCAGCTTGTTTCCAAGTACGATGGGGACGATGGTTCCCAAAAAGCAGATGAGGAAATTACCGGCAAAGGTAAGAATGTACTTCGTTCACGCTTGCAGGCTGAATGGAATATTAAGAAATCTCGTTTTGCACCTTATGCTTCTTGTGAATTATATCATTCCATGTCCGATAGTTGGGCTCTGGATAAAACTCGCTGGACACTGGGTACCGGATACAAAATCAATAAGAAGAATTCGCTCGATTTTTTCTATCGGTATCAGAATCATGCAGATGATGATGAGACGAACGGGCACGTAGTAGGTGCGGGATATACGTTTAAGTTTTAAGTGAATGATTTATTAGTCACATAAATAAATGATGGAAATGAAACGAATACAGAAAATAGGGATTTATGCAGTGTGTTTCTGCTTGTGTGTCGCGTGTAGTGCTGATAGTCCTTTTGATGATTGGGGAGAGAACGGAACGGATGGGGGAACGAACCCCGGTGGAAGTTCAGGCAGTTCGGATGCTTCGGGTACATTACTTGACTTTGATGTTTCGTGGGAAGATATAGCTGATAATTCATATGTTGAAATAGCTGAAACTATCATAACCGACAAGAATGATGATGAATATGATGACTTTATAGAAAATTCATCATTCGCTTCTTCCATACAAATAGCATTTGCTAATGGTTCGGCAACGGTGACAGGCTCTGTGAGTGGGGTTACAGTAACCACAAACGGAGCACATGTCACAGTAAATGCATCCGTAGCAGGTGTAGAATATGTGCTTAGTGGTTCGGCATCCAACGGCTCTTTCAAGGTATACAGTGATAAGAAGTTTAAACTGACTCTTGCGGGTGTTTCGCTGACTAATGACAGCGGGGCGGCAATCAATATCCAGTCCGGCAAGCGTGTTTTTGTAGAAGTGAAGACGGAAACGGAGAACTATCTGGCAGATGCTTCTTCTTACTCCACCGTAACGGGCGAAGATGAAAAAGGATGCTTTTTTAGTGAAGGACAACTTATTTTTAGCGGTACGGGTGCACTGACTGTGACAGGTAATTACAAGCATGGTATTTGTAGTGACGACTATGTGCGTTTGCGTAGCGGCAGCAATATTACCGTAGCTTCTGCCGTGAAAGATGGAATTCATACGAATGATAAAATCATTATTGGTGGTGGTATCCTGAAGGTGAAAGCATCCGGTGATGGGTTAGACTGTGAAAAAGGATTCATTGATATACGAGGCGGACTTATCAAGGCTGACATCTCTGGGGATGCCTCTAAAGCGGTAAAGGCGGAAACGGACATCACGCTCAGTGGGGGGCAGTTGATTCTGCTGACTTCGGGCTCTGCGGTCTATGAAGACAATGATCTGAGTTCTGCCGCAGGTATCAAATGTGATGGTAACCTAGTGATGAATGGTACTACTCTTTTAGTCAAAAGTACGGGTGCTGCCGGTAAAGGTATTAATTGCGACGGAACTCTGAGTATCGATAATAGTACGGTGAAGATTATTACTACCGGTAAACAGTATGTCTATAATCGTCTGGATTCCTCCGCCAAAGGCATTAAAGCAGACGGTAATTTGACTATCAATTCCGGTACTATCTGGGTGAAGACTCCAGGTGGTGAAGGAAGTGAAGGGATTGAAAGTAAAAGTACCCTTACGGTGAATGGTGGTGACGTCAGCGTCTATTCTTATGATGACTGTATGAATGCTTCTAAAAGCATTGTTATCAACGGCGGTAATATCTATTGTTACAGCAGTGGAAATGATGGTGTCGATTCTAACGGTACCCTGACTATTACCGGTGGTACGATTGTCTCTATCGGTACTACATCTCCCGAGGAAGGATTTGACTGCGATCAGAATACTTTTAAGATAACAGGAGGAACTATCTTGGGAATTGGTGGCGGCACTAGTACTCCCACGTCCAGCGTTTGTACACAACGCACGGTTATCTATGGCGGTTCGGGTAGTAAAGGTACGCTTTTGAGTATTCAAGGTTCTGATCAGGTGATGTCTTACACTATTCCCCGTGCTTATTCGCAAATGACATTGTTGTTCAGCAGTTCGAAGTTGGCATCGGGCACCACTTATACGATTTATACAGGCGGTTCGGTGACCGGAGGTACTGAATTCTATGGACTGACTGTTGGTGGCACCTATACAACAGGTTCACAGGTAGCGACTTTTACGCCCAGCAGTATGGTGACTTCGGTAGGAAACGTATCTTCCGGAGGTCCTGGTGGTGGCGGAGGTGGTTGGCATTGGTAATGAGAACTTTGCCGATGAAAAGCTCCTCCTCGTCTATTTCTTTTGTCAGTTAATCGAAAGTCGGCTATATTTGCCATGACATCTCTAAAAAGGAAACAAACCATGAAGAAAGTGTTTGCCCGTGCTACCTATAAACGTTACCTGCCGGAAATGATGATCTACATTGCTGTGTGGCTTATCGTACTGATGGTGCCGGTGGTAAGCAATTTCTTCGAACTTTTATCGGGTAAGGTGGAAGTGATGCGGTGGAAAGGAGTTTTTATTTTATGGCTCAATGTGTTGCCATTCTTTTTCCTTTTCTTATTGAATAATCGTGTGCTTGCTCCTTTCCTTTTCCTGAAGCAGAAAGTGGTAGTGTATGTAGTAGTTGCCATATTATTATCTACGTTCACTTTCTGGGTAGTGGATATGGTGTCTCCCAGTCGTCCTGTCATGAAGCGGCAGCAAATAGAACAGAGAATGCGCGACCGGGGAAAGGAAGGGCCCGGGCCGAGAGAGCATGATGCTCCCGGTAAGCCTTCGGGGCCGGATATGCCGTCTGTACGGGGGGGACGTCCTGATCCTCGGCATTCTGACTTCCCACGTCCGCCTTTCGAAGAGATGCCTTTCTTTGTGCCCCTGTTTCGTGGTCCTTTTCTGGGGCGCATGCTGATAGCTTTGCTTATGTTCAGTTTCAACATTGCTGTTAAGCTGTTTTTTAAGTCAGTACGCGATCAGGAGGCTATGAAAGAACTGGAGCACAACAATCTTCAGACGGAGTTGGATTATCTGAAATACCAGATAAATCCGCACTTCTTCATGAATACTCTCAATAATATACATGCATTGGTGGATATTGATACGGAGAAGGCCAAACAAACCATTGTCGAACTTTCACGGTTAATGCGCTATGTGCTTTATGAATCGAATAACCGCTTGATATCGCTTTCCAAGGAGTTGCAGTTCCTCAATCATTATATAGAGCTGATGCGCATCCGCTATACGGATAAAGTGCGGATAGATGTGTCTTTTCCTACGGATACGGGCGAAGTACAAGTACCACCCCTATTGTTCGTTTCGTTTGTAGAGAATGCTTTTAAGCATGGTGTCAGTTATCAGCATGCTTCATTCGTATCAGTCTGTTTGCAGGTGGTGGGAGAGGAAATTCATTTCGTTTGTTCCAACAGTAATTATTATAGGTCCGAAGATCAGCACCACGGTATCGGTCTTGATAATATCCGCAAGCGTTTGCGTCTGTTGTTCGGTGAGCGTTATAAACTATCTATTGATGATACGGCCGATTGTTTTGATGTGCAGTTGCTTGTGCCGGTGAGTTAATACAGAATGGAGGTATATTATGATAAATTGTATAGCTATTGATGATGAGCCGTTGGCTCTTACCCAACTGACGGGATATATCTCCCGTGTACCTTTTCTGAATCTTGTAGCTTCCTGCCAAGACGCTTTCGATGCTATGAGTGTTCTTTCCGCACAGAAGATTGATCTGATGTTTGTTGATATCAATATGCCCGACCTGAATGGGATGGACTTTGTGCGTTCCCTGACGGAAAAGCCGTTGGTTATCTTCACAACAGCTTATTCGGAGTATGCCGTCGAAGGTTTCAAAGTAGATGCACTGGATTATCTGCTGAAACCGTTTGGCTTTCAAGACTTCCTGAAGGCGGTGGACAAAGCGTATAAATGGTGGGAATTCCGCACCAAAGGTCATGGAACAGTTGCTCCACCGTCAACTCCGTCCGAACTTTCTTTCAATGACGGTACTCTGTTTGTGAAGAGTGATTATCGCGTTACGCGTATCAACTTGGCAGATATTAAATATATTGAGGGAATGAGCGAATACGTACGTATCTTTGTAGAAGGAGAGGCTAAGCCCATTATGCCTTTACTCAGCATGAAGCGTCTGGAAGAAACTTTGCCCCCCTCTCAGTTTATGCGGGTACATCGTTCTTATATTGTCAATTTGAAAAAGATAACGGAAGTTTCTCGCCTGCGCATCGTTTTTGGAGAGACCTATATTCCGGTAGGAGAGAATTATAAGGATCAGTTTACGGAATATATTAACAGTAGGATGATGAAATAGTGATTAGTAGTGAGTGATAAGTGATTAGTACCATGCGGCAATGACAGCACAGCACTAATCACTCACCACTAATCACTTATTTAACTCCCAGCTTCTTCAGCAATGCTTTGGGCACTGCATCTTTGTGTACCAGGATATTGATAGTTTTGTAAGCAACGAAAGGTTTAGAAGCATACCAAGTACCTTTGTATTTGTTGTTGGTACCCCAGGAGTTCTTTACCATGTAGTATTCCTTACCGTTCTGGTCTTTGGCTATACCGTAGATAAGCATACCGTGGTCATCGGTAGTTTCCCAATTGTCGAATGCTGTTTGGCGCATTTCCTGAGTTACGGTGATTTCCGGTAATGGACGGGAAGTCAGTTCTTTGCGTTTGTCGGCGGCAGTAAGACCTGTCCAGCGTGCCATGTCGGAACCGGTGAGTTCGGCACCACGATCCGCATCGGGCATAACGGCTATACCGTCACGAGTGAAACCGTTTTCGCTGACGTCGCTACCCCAAGCTACAGTGTAACCGTTGTTAACGGCATTGTCGATAACAGACATGAATTCCATCAAAGGCAGGTTATAAGAAAGGCCGTTGCGCCAGTTGTCCTGAATTTCGATGTTCATCTGAGTGTAGAATGGATGGTGGGTAAATGAAGTCAGAGATATGTAATCGTCCGGATTGATTCCGAGGGATTCGGCAAATGTCTTCGGAGTATATTCTTTTCCTTTGTAAGTGAAGTTTTCGGGACACTTGCCGAGGTAAGTATCATAGATAGAGCACAGGCCTTTCTTCCATACCGGAGTCAGTTTGGTCAGTTTGCCTTTGGCAATAGCGTTTACGTAAGCACCGGCCACGGCATCCAACTCGTTGTGTACCGGCAATGTGTCACCGTACATGATGCCCGGCATAGCTTCCTGCGGAACAAGACCGTAGTTTCTCAGGCAGAACATGATGTCGTAGAAGCTTCCACCGGGTGAGAAAGAACTGTCACCGTGATAGCGTACGTAGTTCACGCCGCGGTCCATCATGGTGTGGTGCACCACAAACATTTCTGATAAATCATATTCGCCTTTGCCCATACGCAGCAATTCGCTTTCAAGGAAACCAAGAGCCGAAAAACTCCAGCATGTGCTGGAACGGTTTTGGTTTTTAACGGAAGTAATCGGGTTTTCTTTAACGGTTGTGAAGATGAAGCCTTCTTCCGCTTTCGGAGTGTCCTGTGCTGACACATTGAAACTCAATAAGCCTAAAGTGGCAATAAGTATTGACTTTTTCATCATAATTAAATTGATATTAAATGATTGTTACTGGCACAAAGATAGGGAGATTTCGGAAACAAAAGCTATCTTTGGAGCGTTTTATCAGATAATTATGGAGAAAAAGATACATATCAAACCCCAGACAGGATTGGTTCTTGAAGGCGGCGGCATGCGTGGTGTCTTCACTTGTGGCGTGCTGGACAGCTTTATGGACCGTGGCATCCGCTTCCCCTATACTATCGGAGTCAGTGCCGGAGCATGTAATGGACTTTCTTATATGTCCGGCCAGCGCGGACGTGCCAAGTACAGTAACATTGACTTACTGGAGAAATATCAGTATATCGGGTTGAAATATTTGTTGAAGAAACGTAATATTATGGACTTCGATCTGCTGTTCCAGGAATTTCCCGAACACATTCTTCCTTATGATTATGAAGCGTATTTCTCTTGTCCGGAGCGCTATGAAATGGTGACTACAAATTGTGTGACGGGTGAGGCTAACTATTTTGAGGAGAAACGGGACAAGCATCGTGTGATTGACATTGTGCGTGCTTCAAGCAGCCTGCCTTTTGTCTGCCCTATTGCTTATGTGGATAATGAGCCGATGCTTGACGGAGGTATTGTCGACAGTATTCCGCTGATGCGTGCCAGGAGTGAGGGATTTACCCATAATGTGGTAGTGCTTACCCGTAATCATGGTTATCGTAAAGAAGCAAAGGACATACATATACCTTCTTTCCTGTACCGTAAATACCCGAAAGTGCGTGAGGCTTTAAGCCGTCGTTGCCGTGTGTACAACGAGCAGTTGGAAATGGTGGAACGTATGGAAGCGGCAGGAGAGATTACTGTAATCCGTCCGCAGAAACCTGTAACAGTCGACCGTATCGAACGGGATATCAGGAAATTGACTGATTTGTATGAAGAAGGTTATGCATGTGCGGCGAAGTATGACTTTCAGTGATTAATCAAAAGATTGTAAACGCATTGCCAAATAATGATTGCTATAAAGTGGCAATCATTATCTGGCAATGCGTTTTTTTATTCTTAATCTTTGTTGGCCTACAAACTTTAGTAAGTCTGATATGAACAATTCAATGATTCGTTCACTATATTAAACTGAGGGTATTTCCCACTAGGACTGAAGGCACTTCCCACTAGGACTGAAGGTACCTCCCACTAGGACTGAACTCGTGTTTCATTACGACTGATCGTGATGGAACACCAAGTGCGTTGTCACACAGATGGTTACGTGGTATGTGAAACTCTTATAGAACTCTGTGAAACTCAGTGTTACTCTGTGGTGAATTAACTCAGTAATAGCTAACCTTCACAGCGCTGACTTCCACCGTTCCCGAATAACTATTAATAGACCATGGATTCTTCTGCATACCATATATGCGGTTTGTATAAGCCACATTATCATTGATATAAACCACGCAGACAGAGTTGTCCGTACAGATAGTTACATGATAAGTATTATCAGCAGGTCTGTCGAACAGATACCCGTCTATTCCGTCGATGAATCCTTTACCTTCTTCACCTTCTTCTTCGAAGTTTATTTTTCGCTTGTTATTGTTGTCTTCCGGATTCACTACAATGGTATAATACTTTTTGGAGTCCGTACCGCGTACCAGAGAGATACCGAATCTATCTGCATCGCCTGCCGTCTTTACGGTAAACGAAATCTTGTTGTTTACATTTAAGCGATTGAATAGGATATAAGCATTATCCGTCAGAGTATAGTTACCGTTGCTTTCTGATACTCCGCTACTCTTTTCCATCACTTTTACAGTAGAGGCGGTGGCATATTTCTGGCTGATACCTTCTACTAAGCCTAAAGTCAAAGTACCATCCGCATGCTGAACTACTTTGTGTGCAACCAGGCTTCCTGCCCATTCCGGTTCGTTCGGAGAAGCTCCTACGGCAGTATTGTCATTGCCCGAGCGGGTGGGGCACCATCCCCAGATGTAGCGGTTAGTTCCGTCCGAAGCCGTCTTGCCTGCATAGAAGCCACGTGAGTCAAGGAAACCTTCGTGGTTGTCGGGCCAGATACCGGCATCGTTGGCGGTGGTTGCTTTCAGTTCTTCCAGTGTACGTCCCTTGAAATATTGAACTTTGCGTACGGCTGCATGCATCTCCGAGTAGACCAGATACCACCAGTCTCCCATCTTGAAGACATCGGGACATTCATAAAAGCGATCCCACATCATGGTCATGAATACACCTGCATGTTCCCAAGTCTTCATATCTGTAGAAGTATATTCGGCCAGTACCCCTTTGCCGCTTTTAGTAGTGGAAACAAGCATGTGGTATTTTCCATCTTCACCTTCAAAAACGAAGGGGTCGCGGAAATCATTCTTGCTGTACCCGTCAGTGTCACCCTTCAGATAAAAAGTGCGATTCTTGGTCCAGGTCTTGAAGTCGGGTGAGGTGGCATACATCACTACCTGACCGTTCTCGGAAGAAGTAGGCTGATATTTGTTACCTGTGTAGAAGGTATAGTACAATTTATCCGAAGGATTATAAATAGTACTACCCGTTCCGATAGCGGCATCCTGCTCCGACAATCCTCCGCAAGAAATCAGTTCACCCATAGATGTGTATGAAGCGGCGTCCTGAGTACTTACCGCCCATATCGGGTGATAAGTGCCTGCTTGGTTCGGACGGTATTCCTGTAGATACATAATCTTGAAATCTTTTGCCTGCGGATCATAGAAAGGCATCGGATCGCCTACATAACCAACAGATGGCTTGTAGTATGTATCGAACTTCATGGCATCTGCCGAAGCAAAATAAGTGGTGGTTCCGTCCCAGTCTTTCTGAGTTAAAACCGGATCATTGTCATCGCTACAGCTGCTGAAAGAAGTGATCATCAGAGCAGCCAGTGTGAGTGAATATATCATTGTTTTCATATATTAGTTTTATTTACCCGTTAAATAGTCGATTGCATTCTCTGTCAGTTTGGCTACATTGCCATGATACTTGTCTGCTGAAGCATCTATGCCGTAAGCATACCAGTCGTAACATCCTGAGCCGATACATACGATACCTCCGCGAGAGTCTTCAGGCAGATATTCCCATGCCACGATAGCACCATCGCCACCGTAACCCAGATCGACACCGCCATGATTGGTACGCCATACTTCATTCGTAGCATAGCCGCCCCAGTCGGAACCGATGTGCCATTGTGCCGTACTGTTGGTGGTTCGGTAACCGGTATCGAAGGTATAGACCTTATCTGTTTCACCGCTGTTCATCACCAGGTTCTGGTAGAGGGCGTGCGACTCGTGTCCCTGGATAAAGAAGTTCCATGCACCACCCACTATTTCACCGGATTCTTCCGATTGTCCCCAACAGTTGTTCGGGTTGTTGCCGTCCAGGGTAGCACCCAGTTTGGCGGCATAATAAGTAGCATAGCGGGTAAGCAGCAGGTTCATGCCATTGTTATAAAGGTCTTTCATCTTCACCAATGCGTTGATTGCTGCAGGCGCTGCCTTTTCAAACTTATCCATGTTGTCGATGCCGCCGTCTATATGCAGATGCCACCACATGATTTCACATTCGCTCAGGTCTACTCTTCCTGCCTGCACATCTTCGAATGAGATATACTGCGAATTGGCAATATTGTTCAGCATCCAGGTTGCCGCTTCCTTTTCTTCCGGATTCAGTTCGTTCAGTGTAGCTGCCAGACCCACATATACGGCACTCGGTGCATCGGTCGGGATAACCGTTACCGTATAAACGGCAGATGCGGTGTTATATGAAACGGTGAATTCTACAGGATTGCTGAAGTCAATAGCCTGGCCGGATGCCGGCATTACGGTGGCTCCTGCCGAAGTTGTAATGATCGGAACCATGTTTTTGATATTGACTGAACTCGGCACACGTACGGTGATGGTATGTTTAGTCTGGTCGATAACTCCGGCATAAGCGTCATTCAGTTTGAAGGAGAGTATCCGCGCTTCATCATGCTTGATGTTGACGGTGTAGTCCAGGAATACGTTTCCGTTAGTCACTTTTATCACTTGGGGGAATGAGAAGTTCAGCACATCGCCTGCCTTAACAGAGGCCTCGGCACCTTCGGATACTTCGATACCGGTAACTTTCATTGCGTCAGTGTCGTATACTTCGGGCACTGCCACAGTTACGGTCTTATTGGTCCGGTCTATCACCCCCGTATAGGTATCATTCAGTTCAAGGGCGGTGAGCCATGTGTCTCCGTCCAGTTTCAGGTCGGAAGTATTATCATCGCTACATCCCGGGAATGTTAACAACAGGACAGTTCCCAGTACAAGCAGATTTAGTTTATTCAGTATTGATTTCATAATGTTCTTCTTTTTTATAAGGTTACCAGTTACCACAATTCTGCGTATAGTTTCCGTTGCTGGCACTCATCTGTGCAAACGGGATAGGCAGATATTCATTTTTATTCTTAGTGAACGAGGCATTCGTGTAGATGGTGCAGTCGGCAGCTTCCTCGGCATAGAACTTATTCAGTACTTCGGCAGCTTCGCCCCATCTTACCAGGTCAAAGAAGCGCTCTGATTCCAGAGCCAGCTCTACACGACGTTCAAACTTCAACAATTTCAAGGCATCTGCCTGTGAGTAGCTTCCCGTATAAGGCTGAATGTTGAAACGTACGCCATATTCCATTTCGTAGTCGGCAATCATGGCTGTGCTTTGTTTAGCACGGTTACGTACTTCGTTAATCAGGCTGATAGCTTCAGCTATACGTCCGTCGTTCAGTTGGATCAGTGCTTCGGCACGCATCAACAATACGTCCGAGTAGCGCAGTACGATGCGGTTCATCGGAGAACCCCACCAGGCACCCTTTATCAGGTAATCGCCATCCGGATCCACATTCTGCTTCAAGGTCACGTAATATCCGTAAAGTCCGTTGCTGCGGCTCCAGGTAGTCGACTGGTCCATCATGTAGTTCTTATTGAATTCATAAGGGAATCCCGGCATACCTACCGTCAGGAAGAGGCGTGGGTCAGCATAATCGGATTGCGAATTGTAATCGGTGTTGTTAAAGGAATCCAGCAGCGGGTGTCCGTTGGCATCTGTTTTGAATGCATTTACCAGATTCTGGCTCGGTTTGTAGAAGTCGCAACCACCATCGGTAACTCCCGGAATGTTGGGAACGATCAGACCATAAGACCAGTTGCAGTTACCGTTGTTGGTACCGTCGTTCATGGAGTATTGCATGGCCCACAGGGATTCCACGCCATTTTCATATTGAGGTTCCGGACGGAAGTTATTGTGAAAATCTGATTCCAGCCCGTAGCCGCCTGCCGACATAATGGCATTGTCTGTGTATTGTACTACTTTCACCAGGTCTTCCGTGCTGAGGCTTGTCACTTCATGGCTGTCTGCATTATCCTGATGATAAGCTTTGTACAGATAAGTCTTTGCCAGATAGGCGGCTGCTGCGGCTTTGGCGGGGCGACCTTTGTCTGCCTGCTTCACGGGAAGGTTATCATAAGCAAACTGGAAGTCATCTGCAATCTGTTGCCAGCCTTCGTCATTGTTGTAAGTGGTGTTGGAGAGATAGTTATATTCTTCCGGTGACAAGTTGGCATCGTTGGCAAACGGGATCTTCTTGTACAGGCGTTTCAGCAAGAAGTGACCATGTGCACGGAGGAATCTCATTTCGGCAATGCGCTGCTGCTTTAGTGAATAAGTACTTTCATCCACTTGTTCCAATAGTTGCAAAGCTGTATTGACGCGTGAGATACAGTTGTAGAGGCGCTGCCACATATCGCTGATGTTCCATGCCGTAGTCATGATACCTTGTGAGATGTCCAGTGAGTGGAATACATCACCGTCTTCCGTACCGTTTCCGCCTTTGTAAGCGTCATCCGAACGTACGTCATAGTTCCACATGGAGAAGGAAGAATTGATATCTTCGGCAGTAATCCATACTGCATAAGCAGAGATTACCAGATTGTCGATGTATGCCGGGTTCTTCAGCTGTTCGTCGCTGATGGTTCCCTGGGGGAGCTGATCTTCCAGAAAGTCGGTGCAACTGCCGCACATCAGTGAAAGACCTAAGACTGCTGTATATATTAACTTTTTCATAAGTAACTGATTTTATTGTTAAAAGCCTACATTAATACCGAAAGTTATATTCATCGGGATGGGGTAACCATAGTTGGCATTCTCAGGATCTACTCCGGTGAACTCCTTACTCTTGATGGTGAATACGTTCTGTGCGCTCAGATAGAAGCGCAGGTGCTCCATCTTCATCTTCTGGGCAAAGTTTTTCGGAACGTTGTATCCCAACTGTATATTGCGTAACTTCAGGAACGAACCATTCTCAACAAAGTAAGTGGAAACACGTTTCTCATTGTTCGTATCGCTGCGTGACAATGCAGGAATGGTAGAGTTCGGATTGGTGGGTGACCATGCATCGAGTACTCGCTTACCTTTGTTCAGGAAACCGATATTGAGTCCACTCCAAAGGTCGGTTTCTTTCTTCAGGTCGCTGATAACATCTACTCCCTGAACACCTTGCCAGAACATGGTGAGGTCAAAATTCTTGTATTCAAGGTAGATGTTCAGACCATAGCTGAAGTCCGGAGTCGGATTGTAAATCCATTGCTGGTCTTTCTCATTGATGATACCGTTACCGTCCAAGTCACGCCAGCGGATACGGCCTATCCCGGCGCCTTCCTGAGTGGCATGGTTATCAATCTCTTCCTGTGATTTGAAGATACCGTCAGCTACATAACCCACCTGCGAACCATTGGCGTGACCGATTACGCTTTGTACACCGTTACCACCGAAAGTGCCGTTGGCTGCTACTGTAGTTGGCAGCTTCGTGATTTCATTCCGGTAAGTGGATATGTTGGCATTCAGGTCATATTTCAGTCCGAATCTCGTTTGATTGCGATAACCGAGATTCAATTCAACACCCACATTCTTCATTTCTCCCGCATTGATCCATTGACTGCTTCCTTCGCCCATAGCGGCGATACCTGCCATCTGTACCAGAATATCCGTTGTCTTTTTGTAGAACCAGTCGAATGAACCGTAAAGAGATTGTTTAAACAGTGAGAAATCGAGGCCGAGGTTCGTTTGTGTGGTTGTTTCCCATTTGATGTTATCATTACCGATCTGATTACGTTTGAATCCGGATTGAAGGATGCTGCCGCCATTGGTTCCGGCAATGTCGTAGGAAGTACCATAGCTCTGACCGCCTGATTCCGTTACACCGTAGTTGGGAACATAAATTGTATAGCGGGCAATGTTCGAGATTTCCTGGTTGCCGGTCTGTCCCCATGAACCGCGGACTTTCAGATCGTCAATCCAACTGAGGTTTTGCATGAACTTTTCACGGTTCAAGCGCCATCCCAGTGAGAAGGAAGGGAATGTGGCATAGCGGTTATTTTTACCGAAACGTGAAGAACCGTCACGGCGTACTGTCATCGAGAGTAGGTATTTATCATCATATGTATAATTCAGTTTTCCGAAGAAAGAAACCAGTGAATAGCCTTCGCCCGAACCGTAAGCCTGAGCCGTACCGGAACCCGCATTCGGCCACATATAGTCGGGTGTCAGAATAGAATAATCTTCTTTATAACCCGAAAAATTGATATCATCTTCACGGTTCAGCTCCATACCCACCATGGCGTCTCCACGATGTTTGCCGATTTCCAGATTGTAGGTAGCGATGGCATTCCACATCCATTTCGTCCAGTGTTCCTGCTTGGCTTCTACGGCATTCTTATCATTTGCCACATTGCCTTCGGTGATGGGGTAGGTGAAGATGCGTTGTGATTTCTGTGCATAATCCAATCCGAAGGTGGAGCGGACATTGAATCCTTTGAAGGGGTTGAGGTTGATGTAAGCA
Organism: Bacteroides sp. 14(A); assembly: GCF_000526555.1. Classification (NCBI taxonomy): domain Bacteria; kingdom Pseudomonadati; phylum Bacteroidota; class Bacteroidia; order Bacteroidales; family Bacteroidaceae; genus Bacteroides; species Bacteroides sp. 14(A). The sequence goes on from NZ_JAGH01000001.1 coordinate 1,354,155, forward strand.
TCACCAAACATACGCCAGTAAGTATAGCGATTATCAGAGTTACGGTCCAGTCTCGCTACCGGGTTCTCACGGTCGGGATATCCGCCTACCGGACCTGCATATTCTCCATTGATGTCGTAAACGGGCAATGAGGGATTGAATTGCAATACATTTTGCAAGAATCCACCCGGTGCCTGCACCTCCGAAGTGCGGTTCAGTGTGAAGTGCTCTCCTATGGTCAGGAATTTGCCAATCAGATTATAATCAGAATTTATGCGGGCAGAGAAACGTTCGAAGTCACTGTCCTTGATGATACCTATATTCTTATAATAGCCCAGGGAGAAGAAAGATGACCCCTTTTCAGAACCATTGCTTACTGATACATTGTACTGCTGGATAATACCTGTACGGGTTGTTTCATCGAACCAGTCGGTGTCGGCAGCCGGAACCGTATTGGCGGAATCCAGATACTTGGACATGCTGATGTTGTTCAGTTGAGGATAACCGTTTGCGTCATATCCCCAGCTATACTTATAACCCAGTGCGTTGGTGTTGGGATCCTGGCCTTCGTTTACGTAAGCTTGCCACATGGCACGGCCATATTCTTCCGCATTCAGTACTTCCATCTTATTGGTATACATGGAAGCGGCGATAGAAGCATCGAAGTTAATCTTTATCTGTCCTTCTTTACCTTTCTTCGTAGTGATGATGATGACACCGTTTGCAGCGCGTGAACCATAGATAGAGGCAGAAGCCGCATCCTTCAATACCTGGATAGATTCGATATCATTGCCGTTCAGTTCGTGCATGCCCGATTTGGTAGGCACACCGTCAATAATATAAAGAGGATCGTTATTATTCAAAGTCCCGACACCGCGAATACGTACAGTGGCATTTCCACTGGGATTACCGTCGGCTGTGATGTTCATACCGGGGACGCGTCCCTGTAATGCTTTGATCGGGTTGTTTTCGTTTTGCTTGGCAATCTCGTCTATGCTGACTACGGAGATGGCTCCGGTCAGGTCGGCCTTGCGTTGAGTAGTATAACCTGTGACTACGACTTCCTGTAGCAATTCCGATTCTTCTTCCAGAACGATATTCAGTGTAGCTTGAGCTTTCACATTCACAGTCTTGAATCCGATATACGAAATGGAGAGTTCTGCGCCTTGTGGTACAGACAATGTAAAGTTACCGTCGATGTCTGTTATGGTGCCGTTACTTGTCTGGTTGGTTTCTATGACAGTTGCACCGATAATGGATTCTCCGTCAGTCTTGGAAACCACTTTTCCTTGTACCGTCAGGCGTTGGGCCTGAACTAGTGTACACATTATAAGAAAGAGTGCAAATAGAAGTGATCTTTTTATGCCTTCCATGTTTTTAGATTTTAATTAATATGCTTTTCATTTTGTAATCGCTGTGGATTACCTCTCAAAACATGCTTTCCCGAGTGATGTTTTGATGTTGCAAAGAAAGGGAATTAAGTGAAAATATGCTGTAATTTATGTTTCATAAGCTGGTATATTTGTAACAAAATAAAGGGCAGGTATCATATTTGCCAGCTTATGAAACATAAATGGCAGGCTATTTCTGTTTTATTCGCTTCCTTTGCAAAGTGCTTTCCCGAGCAACTCATTATTAATTAAATGTAATACCCAAAAACATCATGAATTTAAAAAACAATTTGTTGACTGTGCGATGGACCCTTACCTTTATAATAGGTACAATCTGGTCTGTCTTTTCGTGTCAGGCTATTAATCCTCCTTTTGTGATTAAACATTTAGGTGACGGACAGAGCATTGTCCAGATTGAGAACCAGAAGAAATTTCTGTTGCTTCCCGTGGAAGAGGCTGCTCCGGAGGCAAAGCTATATATGATAGCCGATAATGACGTAGTGCGCAATATGAATGTTCGTCTGGCTATAAATAAGGTGGACTATTTTGTTCCGGTAGATCTCTCCGGATTTGATAATAAATCACTTTCTTTCAACTTCCAGTTGATACCCGATACGGCTATTTGCTGGGATGAAATGAAACTTTCCAATGAGTTTGATACATCCAATCGCGAGAGTTTCCGTCCGCTTTATCACTTCACTCCTCAATATGGCTGGATGAATGATCCGAACGGTATGGTATATAAAGATGGTGTTTATCATTTGTTTTATCAATACAATCCTTACGGTTCTATGTGGGGAAATATGCATTGGGGACATGCCACCAGTACAGACCTGGTGAATTGGGAACATCAGCCGATAGCCATTGCGCCCGATGCGTTGGGAACTATCTTCAGTGGTTCCTGTGTGGTTGATAAGGATAATACGGCAGGCTTTGGTGCCGGTGCGATCATAGCTTTCTATACTTCGGCCAGCGATCGCCAGGTACAGAGTATGGCTTACAGTCTGGACAACGGAAAGACATTCAAGAAGTATGCGCGTAATCCTATACTGACTTCCACCCAACGTGATTTCCGTGATCCGAAAGTTTTCTGGCATGACGCTACCGATAAATGGATCATGATTCTTGCCGTAGGTCAGGAAATGCAAATCTACTCTTCAGCTAATCTGAAGGACTGGGCTTATGAAAGTAGTTTCGGTGAAGGTCAGGGGGCTCATGGTGGTGTATGGGAATGTCCCGACCTGATAGAATTACCTATTGAAGGTACGGAACTGAAGAAATGGGTTCTAATCTGTAATATTAATCCCGGCGGACCTTTCGGTGGAAGTGCCACTCAATACTTTGTAGGTACCTTCGATGGAAAGAAGTTTGTGAATGAATCACCGAAAAACACCAAGTGGATGGACTGGGGAAAAGATCACTATGCTACCGTGACTTGGAGTAATGCGCCCGAAGGACGCCATATAGCGCTGGCATGGATGAGCAACTGGCAATATGCCAACAATGTACCTACTACTCAGTATCGCAGTGGTAACTCTGTTCCCCGTGACCTGAGTCTCTATACTTCGGCGGGTGAAACTTATCTGAAATCTTCCCCTTCGCGAGAACTGCTGAAACTGCGTGGGAAAGAAGAAAAGAAGCATTCCTTCAAGGTGGACCGTACTTATAATATGGACAAACTGCTTTCGGATAATACAGGTACGTATGAAATTGAAATGACGATTAAGAACAGAAATGCAGAAGTCATTGGCTTCCAACTTTTCAATTCAAAAGGAGAAGAAGTGGATATTTACTATAATCTGGTAGAGAAGAAGTTTGCGATGGATCGTAGTAAGAGCGGAGTCGTATCATTCAGTTCGGACTTTCCGGTGCTGACTCTTGCTCCGATAGAAGGCAATTCGGAAATGACGCTGCGTCTTTTCGTTGATAAATCAAGTATTGAAGCGTTTGGCGATGACGGACGTTTCGCAATGACAAACCTTGTGTTTCCTTCGGAACCTTACAACCGTATCAGTTTCTATGCCAAAGGCGGTAGCTATGCGGTAAGTTCATTCAAGGTTTATAAGTTGAAATAAGATTGGTCTATATTTCCTCCTTTTCTGTACCCGAATTTTATCAAAGCCGTACCCGCTCCGTAGCTGGTCCGTACCTAAGCGTTTGGACCAGATACGGACCAGGTACGGCTTCTCCTTTATTCTTCTATTTCAATGGTATATTTTCCTTTGAATACCTCTTCGGGTTGCAGATGCTGTACCCAATCCTTATCTTTATACTCTCCTGTATAATGTGCTTTGTCGCAACGACCGTACCATGGTTCAATACAGACAAACGGGGCATTCTTGGCAGGTGGCGACCACAGTCCGACAACAGGCGCATCAAAATGGAGGCTGAGATAAGGAGCTTTCTCCTTATTATATAGAGTAACCCGCCGCACCTGGCTTCCCTCCAATATAAGTGCATCTTTGTCAAATGTATGTGTGTCCAATGGCAACAAGTCGTTTGTCAGTTTCAGAGGATATTGGGTGTCCGGGTCGGCACATCCTTTTTCAGAAATAAGTATGTATTTCAGTCCGCTTTTCTTATTGAAACCGAAAAATCCCCGTTCTTGCGTTTCGGCATCGAAATCCGGATAGTAGAATGCCGGATGTGCACCAATCTGGAAGTGCATTTCCTTCTCCCCGGTATTCTCTACTTCCCACATGACATCGACCTTCTTCTCGCGGATGCGATAGCCGATGGTGAGACGGAATGGGAAAGGATATTTCTTGAGTGTTTCTTCGTTGCTGACAAGCTGGTAGCGGACTTCATCGTTTTCCTCGGATATCAGTGTGAACTCCATGTCGCGGGCAAATCCATGCTGAGTGAGGACATAGGTGGTATCTTCGTTTCGATATTCATTCTCCCATACGCTTCCTACAATCGGGAAGAGTACCGGCGAATGGCGTTTCCAGAATGCAGGATCTGCCTGCCATAGATATTCTTTTCCATTAGAAAAAATACTGCATAGCTCTGCTCCATGTGCAGAAACTTCAATGCTGAGTCGTCCATTAAAGAGTGTTTCCATATTGTTGTTTAAAAAGTTTCTTTGGATAATTTTCCACAAATGTAGCTAAAAAGAGAAATAATGCCCTTGAAATGCGCTTAAAAAACATTCTTGTATCATAATTGCCACTCTTTGTAACAAGATTGTTATCCTGTTGTTCTGATATTCGCTTCCTTTGCAACGTGCTTTTCCGAGCAAGAAATACTTAAATTAATACCATACAACAATGAAATCTAATTCTTCGTTATCCAAGCTGATCCCTGTGATGCTCTGCTTTTTCGCTATGGGATTTGTGGATCTGGTAGGCATCGCCTCCAACTATGTAAAAGCAGATTTGGGTTTGACAGACTCTCAAGCTAACATCTTCCCTTCGCTGGTTTTCTTCTGGTTCCTGATCTTCTCTGTGCCGACAGGTATGTTGATGAGCCGTATCGGACAAAAAAAGACGGTACTCCTTAGTTTGGTTGTGACCTTTGCTTCGTTGTTATTGCCTGTTTTTGGTGATAGCTATACGTTGATGCTGCTTTCTTTCTCTTTATTAGGTATCGGCAATGCATTGATGCAGACTTCACTGAATCCGCTGCTTTCCAACATCGTGAGAGGTGACCGGCTGGCAAGTAGCCTTACCTTCGGACAATTTGTAAAGGCGATTGCTTCGTTTCTTGCACCTTACATTGCTATGTGGGGAGCTACACAGGCCATTCCGTCGTTCGGTTTGGGTTGGCGTGTGCTGTTTCCTATTTATATGGTGATAGCTGTGATAGCCGTTTTATTGTTGGGACAGACACAGATTGCCGAGGAGAAAGAGGAAGGAAAACCTTCTACGTTCGGTGAGTGTTTGGCTTTATTGGGTAAACCGTTTGTTTTGCTTTCTTTCATCGGTATCATGTGCCATGTAGGAATCGATGTAGGTACGAATACTACTGCTCCTAAGATTCTAATGGAGCGTTTGGGGATGGGATTGGATGACGCTGCGTTTGCTACCAGTCTCTACTTCATTTTCCGTACGGCAGGCTGCTTCACAGGTTCTTTTATTTTGAGGAGGATGAATGCTAAATCGTTCTTTGCTATCAGTAGTTTTATGATGTTACTGGCAATGATTGGACTTTTTGCTTTCCATTCAAAAACATCTATTTATATTTGCATTGCGCTGATAGGTTACGGAAACTCGAATATCTTTTCGATTGTCTTCTCACAGGCGTTGCTGTATATGCCCGGCAAGAAGAATGAAGTTTCCGGTCTGATGATAATGGGACTTTTTGGTGGAACTGTTTTTCCGTTGGCAATGGGATTGGCAAGTGATGCCATAGGACAAAGCGGTGCAGTAGCCGTGATGACTGTCGGAGTACTTTATTTGCTGTACTATACTTTGAAGATAAAGAAATAACCTAATGTCTAATTGTAATTTATAATTTGTAATTAAATTTAGTGTCATGAATAAAATCATCGTAGGAATGGGTGAAGCACTCTGGGATGTGCTGCCCGAAGGAAAGAAGATAGGTGGTGCGCCTGCCAATTTCGCTTATCATGTATCACAGTTTGGTTTTGATAGCCGTGTAGTGAGTGCAGTGGGACGTGATGCTGACGGACAGGAAATATTGGATGTTTTTGCTCAAAAGAAACTGACTTGTGAGATCGAGCAAGTGGATTATCCTACCGGTACGGTACAGGTTACTCTTGATGCTGTGGGGGTTCCCTGTTATGAGATTAAAGAGGGGGTAGCTTGGGATAACATTCCTTTTACGGATGATTTGAAACGTCTGGCCCTTTCCACCCGTGCTGTTTGTTTCGGTTCGCTGGCTCAGCGCAGTCCCGTGAGTCGTGCTACTATTCAACGTTTTCTGGACACCATGCCTGATGGAGAAGATCAGATCAAGATTTTCGATATCAATCTTCGTCAGGGATTCTATACGAAAGAAATACTCTGCGAATCTATGCGCCGCTGCAACATACTTAAAATAAATGATGAGGAACTGGTTACTATCAGCCGTATCTTCGGTTATCCGGGTATTGATTTACAGGATAAATGCTGGATACTTTTGGCTAAATATAATCTGAAGATGCTGATTCTGACTTGTGGAACCAATGGCAGTTATGTATTTACTCCGGGTGTAGTATCTTATCAGGATACACCGAAAGTTCCTGTTGCCGATACTGTGGGGGCAGGTGATTCTTTTACTGCTGCTTTTACATCGGCTATACTTAGTGGGAAACCTGTTCCCGAAGCGCATAAACTGGCAGTGGAAGTCTCCGCCTATGTTTGTACACAGAGTGGGGCCATGCCGGAATTGCCGTCTGCTTTTAAGAGTCGGTTGGGAGCAGCTGATATCTCCGGTGTATGAGTTGAACCTATCCTGATAATTGCTTCAACTTGGCAGGCAATCCTATATTATAGGGGCATTGTGTAACATACAATGCCTTTTTGCTTCCAACTCCCTTTTGTGCCATATTCCTGCTTGTCTTCTGTTGTATAACAATAATCGTTCTTATTTTCGGCTTCGTATAGCGGGATGGCTCCTTCTACGGGCGAAGCGTATACATATCCTAATTCTTTTTCCAGTTGCCATTCGGTGTCGGCTGGCAATAGCTCTACAGATAGACGTTGCTTTTTTCCGTTACTATATAAATACAACGGTACGGTACTCGTGATTTGTTGTTTGTAGATGGAACAGATGGCTCCTTCATATTTTTTGTTGGAGTGCATTGCAATATCTAAGTAAGATGTGTCGTATGTGTGATTTTTGCCATTCCAGGCCTGAAGTAACGGAGTGGTAGAAACTAACGATAACTTTTGGTTGGATATATATTTTTCTATCGCATCTTTCACTTGCTCTTTTTTGGTGGCATCCGCTATTAGTTCATAAATAGGAAGGACTTTATTTTGAGTGATTTTCGTCAAAGTATAATTCTCTTCATTGAACGAGTTCCACCAGGCATTAAAGCCAGCGGTTATCGGTTGTGAAGTCAATAAACTTGTATTTCCTCCATAGAATTCCAGTATAAGCTGACCTCCTATGCTTTGTGCCACTTCTTCTTCCCATCCGCCGGCACCGCTTCCGGTAAAGAGACCTTGCTGGCCTATTTTTTCCAAAGCGCTGAGTAAGGTGATTTTTGTGGTGCTGGTAGCTGATGTCGCTGTAGGTACTGCTGTCCGGTAAAGTCCTCTGAATCGTGCTCCTATACCGACATCCACTAAAAGGTGTGTGCCATATTTGTTTATGATATCTTCTGCTGCCAGACTGGTTACATCATTTTCAAATTCCTGCGTAAGGTATCTGTATTTATATTTCTCTAAGGTATAGAAAAACGAAAAGTACCAACGCTCCGCTGTAAATAGTTGTTCGCTGGAGGCAAAAGAATATTGTGAAGAATGGTTGTAATCAGACTCGAACTCTTTATGCTTGAGAATGGTACCGACCGATAGAGCATTTCTGGAATTTATGTCTCCCAATATCAGGCTATTGGTAATATCAGTCAGGAATGTTGTTGCATTTTCTCCGGCGTAGTCTCTGGGTTCGGAAGAAGTGGCTTTCATACGATAGATATAATCTTCATCGCTGTTTTCCAATTTTTCCAAATCTATTATGGGAGCTTTTATGGCTTCGGGACTTAAATGGTCGGCAGTAACATCGTAGCCTGCGCCAAGAATTTGTTTCATATTTGCCGGATAGGCTTTGAAAATGACTTTCTTGTCAGGAATGGCTTTAAGTTCATAAAAATCAGAAGAAGTGGGATTTTCATCTTCCGGGTTGAAATCAGAATCCGAGGAACATGCATATAACGTGCATATCGAAATGATAAAATAGAATAGATTTTTCATAATATAATAGTTTTTCTAGTAGTTATCTTGTAGCTGTCGACAAAAGTAACAGAAGTATTTGAAAGGGCAATGGATACACATTCTTTTCTTAAGAAAAAGTGTCTTATTTTATAATGTAAGTGAATCTACATCACTGCACAAAGCTCCTCCACCTGCTTTTCAAAGCTATCCCTCATCTTTGCCTTATTCTTCACTACACTCCGATGATTATAAATTGTTTGTGGTGAGTAGAACAAGAGGGTAGCTATCCTGGAACTATCTTGAATCCCCATACGTATCAATGCAAATATCCGAAGTTCTGTATTCAGTATTTCTCCTCTTTTAGGTATGATTTCTTCACCCTCCCGCAATAGTGCATTAAATTCTTCTATAAATTTAGGGTATAAATTCAGAAATGCCGTATCGAAGTTTACGAAGAACTCTTTCGCATCTGTATCTGACAGTTTGGTGGCATTGACTAACTTCAATAGATCATCTGTCTGTTTCGCTTTCACTTTTCTCTTTACCAAATCCTGATATTTATTCAGCTTGTCTATATAGGCAGCACACAGGTCCATGAACAGGCTTACATATTCTTCACGCGTATGATTTGTATTTACTAATGCCTTATTCAGATGTTGCAGTTCCTGATTCATGTCCGCCAGTATCTTCCTGCGTTTATGGAGTTGATGCATTTGCCGATAAATATAGATCAGGGAGACGACCAGTCCGATGGACAATATACTGATGCATATCAGTGACCATTGCAGTCGTCTGCTCTTGATAAGATTCTGTTCCTGATAAGACAGTACAATAGAAGGGAATTTTTTCGCTATTTCGAGCATGCGGAGCCGGTTATTATAAAACTGAGCGTCTTCCATGGAGTAGTTCAGATAGCGATTGGCACGGGATACTTCCCCACTTCGGTTTTTAAAGATATACAGGGCCAGTTCCTGTAAGGCTAGATTTTCTTTAAGCGGGCATACCTGATCCGATATGGCGGCCTTGATCAGATAATGCTCATATTCGTTCCAGTCACCAAGTTTTGAATAGACCAATGCTAAACCATACGTAACCATAGCATACAATCGAACATTCACTGGAACGCCTTCCAGTGCCTTTTGATAATACTTTTCCGCTTCGGCGTACCGCTGGTGACGATATAGATTTTCTCCTTTCCAGTAATTGTATAGTGACGAGCCAGTGGGAAGTACACTGATCAATGAATCCTGATAAAGCATTTCTTTTTCATAATAACGGGGAGCATAAACCTTATCGTTGGAATATTCCGCCCACATACTGTAAGCCCATTCATAGGCGGCGTAATATTCTATCCGTGTCGCATCATTCAATGTACGTGAATCTATTTGTTCCAGATTCTGGATGGATTCGCTGAAATAACCCGATGTGGAAAGAAGCACCGAGCGGTGAATGATGCTCAGGTTGCGATAAGCGGGGTGAGATAGTGTCATAGCCACCTGTTCTTCCTTGTCTACATAGAGCATGGCTGAATCGAAACGGTAAGTATAGTACTCTTCGTAAATAGCATTGTATAATCGGAAACGTTCATTGTCGTCCATGGATGGATATAGCAAACGCTTTAAACTGTCAATTCGGGCTTCTTTTCGGAGTGAGTATTGGTTGCGCAGTTTTAAAGCTGATTCCAACTCATTGGATAAGTCAGTCTTATTCGCCGCACGAAAAGGGACAAGCACGAACAACAGGAATAATACCGATAACAAGTATTTTTTCATAGGGTATGTTCATTAAAAGTAGACAAATACAAAGATATTAAAACTTTCCGGTAAACGGGTATGTCTACTTGCTTTTATAAAACGGAATGATGTAAATAGCTTGTTATCAGTGCTGTATTGTAGATGATACTCTCACGCCAATCTACCTGACGGCTACTTGCGGAAACCGGGCATTATTATACCTGTTAACTTTGCCCTCGTTGAAAGATAAGGGGAATATTTCTTATCTGATGCCTTGAACCGAAAGTTTAATTTTAAATCCATTAATAGTATGAAAGCAAGTCTCTTTTCTTATGTCATATCGGCAGCCTTATCATTCGCTACTATTGCAACAGCGAGCAAACCGGTAGAGAATGACACTATCCGTAGTAAAAAAACGGAGATCAGCGAACGCAATGTAATGCTGAATGCTTCGGATGCAAACAAGCCCCGTGAAATTCAGATCGGACTTCCCAGTGAAGATGTAAATGTGTATGAAAACGGATTACCCGCTGTCTATTCTTCGGCTGTGCATAAGCTGGCTACTCACTGGCGCAGCGATGCCAGCCTGGGCGAAGTAGGGCTGATGACACCGTCTGAATCTGCTATTGCTACCGGAAACATCGCTTATTCCGTAAATTCTTTCTCCAAATTGGGGCAAAAGGAGTTCAAAGGAGTCTTGAATTACCGCACCAACCATTTTGGGTGGCAAAATATAGACATGAATGTGTCCGGTGGCATCGGAAACCGCTGGCTCTATACAGCCAGCATCTATCAGAACTTCGATCCGGGTAGTTTCTCTCCTAAGTTTGAAAACTTCAGTGACCGTACCCAACTTTATCATGCAGGGCTGACGCGCCTTTTCAACAATAATCGCGGAAGGTTCTCAGTTATCTATAAGTTCTCAAAAAGCAGTGCATTGGGTTCGATGATTAACGCTGCTCCGTTTATCTATGTGGGAGATGGCAGTGTGAAAGAAATTCCTGGCTTCAAGTTAGGAACTTCTTCGTATGCTCCCGAAGGTGGACGTTTTCAGTACATGGATGTGATGGACGGAAAGATGAAGAGCGGTCGGTTTGGTGACTTTACAGGCAATAAGGCGCATGAAGTGGCTATGCTGTTTGATTATACCTTCCGTAACAATCTGAACTGGACGCTGAATGCCAAGTTTATGAATGCTCCCGAAGCTAACTATGTGGACTTTGGTGGTAGCAATATCAACAAAGCCACGGTGGCGGACGGCCTTTTTCAGGATGGTTCGGAGGATGCCTATACCGGATTGGTCGAAGGCAGGCGTACTTGGTTGCATCTTGGCAAAGTGAAGAATGCATTGCTTACTTCCGAACTGAAAAAGAAGATAGGCGACCATGACGTACGCCTGGGGCTGAATGAATGGTTTTATCATTTGGATTATCACTCTTCTTCTTTTCAATGGGTAGGCACGGTTACTGAATATCCGCAGATACTGAATTGTGTGGTAGCTGACGGGACTACTGCTAAATTCAGTGGTTTCAATGAGCTGAGTCCGGAATATACCAAAGGGACCGAAAACAAACTGGCTGCCTACTTTACGGATAACTGGCAGGTAAGTCCGAAATTCACTGTCTATTATGGTGCCCGTCTGGAATATTACCGTATGTCTGCCGATCAGATTCCTTATGGTCGCTATTCCGGCTTCCACATCGGTGATACTCACGAATATACGGACAATCAAGGGAATATACTTTCTACTGAAAAGATACAGCCGCAGAAAGTAGTAAAAGATAAGCTGAACTATGCTGCAACGGCACAATTCACTTATAAACTGACCAAGAACTTTGGGCTGACTGCCGACGGAACCGTCGCCACCCGCTTCCCACGTATCAATGAATATGCCGGAACAGGACCTACCGAAGAGCAATATAAGCGTGTGACTATTCCTTTGCTGCGTGGCGGATTATTTTATCAGAATGACTGGATAAACCTGACTTCCATGATTACTTATATTTCCAAGTCGAATAATATAGACCAGCAGAATGTAACCAAACCGGGAACAACGCAGTCCAAGACGACCTTGCTGATTTACGATATCAAGACATTGGGTTGGACCACTTCCGCTGAAATCAATCCTTTCAAAGGTTTCCATCTGCATGCCCTGTTTACTTATCAGAAACCGACTTATAACAATTACTTTATCAAATCTCCGTTTGAAGGAGTGCCTGACTTGAATGCTAATGGCAACATAGTGAAAGAAATTCCGCAGATACTGGCTGAAATAGATCCCAGTTATAACATAACTCCCGATCTGCGCTTGTGGCTCAGTTTCCGTTATTTCGGGAAGACGTATGCCAATCTGACTAATGCCCTCTATTTCAACGGTCGTTGGGAAACCTTCGGTGGTGTGAACTGGAAAGTGAATAAGCACCTCTCACTGGGGGCAACGGTAGTGAACTTCCTGAACCAAAAGGGTGCAAGCGGAACTATCAGCGGCGCCGAACTACTGGGCAAGGAAGAAGCAGGTAAATTCAAAGATCATTATATGAGTGGTAATTACTTGCGTCCATTTACACTGGAATTCAGTGCAAGCCTTTCATTCTAAATTAATTTAATATATTTTTGTAACTAAATTCATTGTACACCATGAAAAATTTACTTGTAACTCTCTTTGCATGTGCTACATTGTCGTATGCCAATGCAGCGGAAAACAAAACGATCCGTATTTCTACGGATAACACCGACCTGGTGCTTCAGGTAGGCGACAACGGCCGTCTGTATCAAACTTACTTAGGTGAAAAACTGCTGCATGAGCAGGATTTGAATAACTTTCAGTGGAATATCCATGCCGGTGCCGACGGTAGTGTAAGTAAACGCGGTTGGGAAGTATATGGTGGTTCGGGTAATGAAGATTACTTTGAACCGGCTATCGCTATCACTCACAATGATGGTAATCCGTCCACTATGTTGTATTATGTTTCTTCCTCCTCCAAGGCGGTTGAGGGTGGTACGGAAACTGTGGTTAATCTCCGTGACGATCAGTATCCGGTAGACGTTACTCTGCACTATGTGGCTTATCCGAAAGAAAATGTTATCAAGACTTGGAGTGAAATCAAGCATCAGGAAAAGAAACCTGTCTTGCTTTCTACATACGCCTCTGCCATGCTTTATTTCAATAATTCCGCTTATTACCTGACTGAGTTCAGTAGTGACTGGGCAAAGGAAGCGCAAATGAGCAGCCAGCAATTGCAATTTGGCAAGAAAGTAATTGATACGAAGTTGGGAAGTCGTGCTGCCATGCATACGCATCCTTTCTTTGAAGTAGGGTTGGATCAGCCGGTCAGCGAACATCAGGGAAATGTATTGATGGGTACGTTGGGATGGACCGGTAATTTCCGCTTCACGTTTGAAGTGGACAATGTTGGGAATCTTCGTGTGATTTCCGGTATCAATCCTTACGCTTCGAATTATGAACTGAAACCGAATGAAGTGTTTACCACTCCCGAATTCATATTTACTTTAAGTAATGACGGTGCCGGAAAAGGAAGCCGTAACCTCCATGAGTGGGCACGCAACTACAGCCTGAAAGATGGTAAAGGGAGTCGTCTGACTCTTCTGAATAACTGGGAAAATACAGGTTTTAACTTTAATCAGGAGATACTGGCCGAGTTAATGAAGGAAGCCAAGCATCTGGGCGTAGATATGTTCTTGTTGGACGATGGTTGGTTTGCGAACAAATATCCCCGTAAGAATGATCATGCGGGTTTGGGAGACTGGGATGTGAATCACGATAAATTGCCCGGTGGCATTCCGGCGCTGGTGAAAGCTGCCAAGGATGCAGATGTGAAGTTTGGTATCTGGATTGAACCAGAAATGGTGAATCCCAAGAGCGAACTCTTCGAGAAACATCCGGACTGGGCGATCACACTGCCTAATCGTGAAACATATTATTACCGTAACCAATTGGTACTTGACCTTAGCAATCCGAAGGTGCAGGATTATGTGTATGGTGTTGTAGAGAATATAATGAAGGAGAATCCCGAAGTTGCTTTCTTCAAATGGGATTGCAACAGTCCTATCACCAATATCTATTCTCCGTATCTGAAGAACAAACAGGGACAGTTGTATATTGATCATGTCCGTGGCATCTATAATGTTCTGAAGCGTGTGAAAGCGAATTATCCTGATGTCCCGATGATGCTTTGTTCCGGTGGTGGTGCCCGTTGCGATTACGAAGCGCTTAAATATTTCACAGAGTTCTGGTGCAGCGACAATACGGATCCTGTAGAACGTATTTATATCCAGTGGGGCTTTTCCCAGTTCTTCCCTGCGAAAGCTATGGATGCCCATGTGACCAGTTGGAATAAAGCGACTTCTGTAAAATTCCGTACGGATGTAGCTTCTATGTGTAAGCTTGGTTTTGATATAGGTCTGAAAGAACTCACGGCTGATGAATTGACTTACTGCCAGACGGCTGTTGCCAACTGGAAGCGTCTGCAAAGTGCCATTATGGATGGTGATCAATATCGTTTGGTGTCTCCGTATGAGGGCAATCACATGGCACTGAATTATGTAAGCAAGGATGCAAACAAAGCTGTATTATTTGCTTATGATATCCATCCGCGTTTCCAGGAGAAACTGATGACAGTCAAACTTCAGGGATTAAACCCGAACAAGCAATATAAAGTGGAAGAAATCAATTTGATGCCCTCTACTGAATCTAAATTAGAATCTAACGGGAAAGTTTATTCCGGTGATTATCTGATGAAAGTTGGTTTGAATGTATTTGGTTTTACAGCGACTCAGAGCCATGTTATTGAGCTTACAGCTCAATAATAGCCTTATCTGGTTTGTCTGTCCTTCTTTCCGGCAATAGTAGTCTCCCTATTCTGTCCGAGTTAAAAATCGGTGGAATAGGGAGTTTTTTTAAGAAACAGATAACGATACCTATGATAATATTTTTATATTTGCGTTACTAATAACGGAAAAGATGAGAAGATATACTATCCAATTATTACTTGTTTCACTTTCCTGGTTTTGGTTGACCACTTCGTGTACCCATCGCGAAGCACGTTTCCGTATTGGAGTTTCCCAGTGCAGCGATGATGAATGGCGACATCAGATGAACAATGAAATGTTGCGCGAGGCACTTTTCTATGACGGAGTAGAAATTGATATTCGTACGGTAAAAGATGATAATGCAGAACAGATAAAAGATATCCGTAATTTTATCAAAGAAGGAGTGGACTTGCTTGTAGTTGCACCCAATGAAGCTGCACCTATCACTCCGGTAGTGGAGGAAGCCTTCGACAGGGGAATTCCCGTCATTGTTTTCGACCGTAAGATACTTTCTGATAAATATACCGCTTATATAGGTGCTGACAACTATGAGTTAGGAAAAGCAATAGGTAACTATGTTGCTAATATGCTTCATGGACAAGGCAACGTTGTGGAGATAGCCGGTTTGACAGGTTCTACACCGGCCATGGACCGTCATCAGGGATTTGTTGCTGCCATATCTCCTTATCCCGGCATTCAGCTTCTGGCACGTGAAGATGCCGGCTGGCTACGCTCTGAGGCAGGAGAGAAGATGGATACTCTTTTGGCGCGCTTTCCTGAAATAGATGTAGTGTATGCACAGAACGACCGAATGGCGGCAGGAGCTTATGATGTTGCTGAGCGGCAGGGTAGGGCAGAAGAAATGCGCTTTATCGGTACGGATGCTTTGCCCGGTGAAGGGTATGGCGTAGAACAAGTGCTGAATGGTCAACTGGATGCCACGTTTATTTATCCTACCGGTGGTGACCGTGTGATACAGATGGCGATGGATATCCTGAATAAGCGGGACTTTCCTCGTGAAACCATATTGAGTACTTCTGTTGTAGATGCTACCAATGCGCAGATTATGCAAATGCAGACTTCGCATATTGCTACCCTTGATGAAAAAATAGAAACGATGAATGGAAAGATGAGTCAGTTCCTTGATCGTTACGCTACGCAGCAAGTCATATTATATGGCAGCTTATTGGTACTTTTATTGGTAATCGGTTTACTGGTTGCCGTTTATCTTTCTTTGCGTACCAAAAACCGCCTGAATCGTGAACTGTCCCGGCAGAAGGAGAAGTTGGAAGAACAGAAGCAACAGTTGACACAGCAGAAGGAGCTGCTCATTCAGCAGAAAGAACAGTTGGAACAGCTTTCCCGCGAACTGGAAGAGGCCACCCATGCCAAACTGGTATTCTTCACGAATGTTTCTCACGACTTCCGTACTCCGTTGACATTGATAGCAGATCCTATCAACCAGCTTCTTGCCGATAAGTCTCTTGGAGAGCATCCGCATCAACTACTGGAACTGATGAAGAAGAACGCTAACATCCTTCTTCGTCTTGTTAATCAAATTCTTGATTTCCGTAAGGTAGAGAACGGGCGGATGGAACTTCATTTGGAACCATTCGATCTTTTAAGTAGTTTCCGCGGCTGGAATGATTCTTTCCGTATGGCGTTGCTGAAAAAGCATATTTCCTTCTCTTTTGAAGCTACACCTGACACAGATTTCCGTATGATGGCAGATAGTGAGAAGATGGAACGTATCTATTTCAATTTGCTATCCAATGCTGTGAAATATACACCCGAGAATGGAAAAATAGTGGTTAAGCTGGAGGCGGAAACGACTAATTACCGTTTCTCTGTATTTAACTCAGGTAGCCATATTTCCCCAAAAGAGGTGGATGCTATCTTTGAACGCTTCTACCAGATAGACGGACATCAGGCAGGTACAGGTATCGGATTAGCGCTTGTCCGTGCCTTCGTAGAGATGCATGGCGGACAGATCACTGCCCATAGCAATGAAAAAGGAGCGACTTTTACCGTTCTTTTTCCGGCGCAGAGTGTTTCTCTGTATCATCCTACGGTTGTTACTCTTCCCACTGAGGAAGCGGAAGTCTCTGCTACATTGATAGAAACAGATTTGCCCTTGGATGAGGAAGACACGAAAACTGCAGATCGCCCGACAGTGCTGGTTATTGACGATAATGCCGATATTCGCAATTACGTAAAAACACTACTTGCTGAAGAATATCATGTGCTGGATGCACCGGAAGCTGCTACAGGGATTCGTCTCGCAATGAAATATGTTCCCGATGTGATTGTTTCCGACGTCATGATGCCTGGTATGGACGGGATAGAGTGTTGCCGGAGGTTGAAAACCGAATTGCAGACTTGTCACATTCCCGTGATTCTTCTTACAGTATGTTCACTTGATGAACAACGCATTCAGGGGTATAATGGTGGTGCTGACTCTTATATATCCAAGCCTTTCAATTCTCAGTTGTTACTGTCCCGTATCCGGAATCTGATAGATTCCCGTCGGCAGCTTCGCCAGTTCTTCGGTGATAATCAGACATTGGCGAAAGAGAATATCTGTGATATTGATAAAGATTTTGTCTCTCGTTTTAAATCTCTGGTAGAGGAGAAAATGAGAGATCCGGAACTGAATGTGGAAGACTTAGGCAAAGATATGGGACTGAGCCGTGTGCAACTCTACCGTAAACTGAAATCACTTACTAATTATGCTCCCAATGAATTGCTGCGCCAGGCACGCCTTAAAAAAGCAATTTCCCTGTTGGCTTCTTCAGAAATGACGGTTGCGGAAATTGCTTATGAAGTCGGTTTCTCGTCTCCGTCTTATTTCACGAAGTGTTATAAGGAACAATTCGGTGAAAGTCCGACGGATTTCTTAAAACGGAAGAATTTATAGCGTTGCAGGGGGAAGAAACGATAATTATTGGCTATTTTTGCAGTCTGAAAAATGGAACTGAATATTTTATGAAATACGATCTTTGTTGTATCGGATATATTACTTTGGATAAAGTAGTTACTCCGCAGAAAACTGTGCACATGCCCGGAGGAACCTCTTTCTATTTTGCGCATGCCATCAAACACCTGAGTACGGAAGGATTCCAACTTGTCACCGCCTTGGCTGATAGCGAGATGCCGGTGGTGGATGATTTGAGGACAGACGGTATTGAAGTGAAAGTACTCCCCAGCATCCATTCCATCTGCTTTGAGAATATTTATGGCGAGGATACCAATGAAAGAAAGCAGCGGGTTACTGCTAAAGCTGATCCTTTTACGATTGAAGGTTTGCAGGATGTAAATGCCCGGATTTTTCATTTGGGTAGTTTACTGGCGGATGATTTTTCACTGGATGTTATCAAATATCTTGCCGGGAAAGGATTACTTTCTCTTGATGTACAGGGTTATTTGCGTGAAGTGCAGAACGAAGAAGTATTGGCGGTGGACTGGGCTGAAAAAGAAGAAGCCTTGAAATATATCCATATCTTGAAAGCTAATGAACACGAAATGGAGGTGCTTACGCAATGTTCAGATCCTTATGATGCTGCTGTTAAATTGGCGGACTGGGGAGTGAAGGAAGTCTTGCTGACTTTGGGAGACAAAGGCTCACTTATTTATGTTGATGAACGATTCTATGAAATTCCGGCATATCCGGTAGAGAATGTTGCCGATGCTACCGGTTGTGGGGATACGTATATGGCGGGCTATCTGTATATGCGTAAAAGAGGAGCATCTTATCAGGAAGCCGGTTGTTTTGCCGCTGCCATGTGTTCCGTCAAACTACAGAGCTACGGTCCGTTCGGTGGAACGGAGGAAGACGTACATAGCTTAATAAAAAAAGAAAATGCCGTAATTTAAGTACGGCATTTTCTTTTTTTATACAGATAGATCTGTTTATTTCAACATTGAAGGTAAATTGTCTCTTCCCCAGAAATAATAAAAGATCAGTCCGATCCAACTGGTGAGCAATACAAGAATAGCGACCAATAGTTTCTTGACGCCATCTACCTTCCATTGCATAATTTCCAATACGGCTTTGATAGCAAGTATCAGGCCTATAATCCAAATAATAAATCCAATCATAATGTTCGTTGCTTTTGTTTGAAAACAAATAAAGGCTGCATCCGGTTCACGGTGCAGCCTTCATTTTTCAGAGTTTATTATTTACTATTTTAATAATAGAAATTATTCGGCATCAGCACCCCAGTTTCCTTTAGACAGACGCTTGTAGCTGTTATAACGCCACTTGGCATTGTCTTCGGCAGCTTGGAACAGTTCAGCAGCTTCTGAAGGATATTGTTTCATTACAGAAGAGTAACGAACCTCGCTCTTCAGGAAGTCCTGGAATCCAGCCCAATCCGGTTCTTTGCTATCCAGCTGGAACGGATTCTTGCCTTCAGCTTCCAAAGCCGGGTTGTAACGCCACAAGTGCCAGTAACCGCACTTAACAGCCTTTTCTTCCTCAGCTTGGCTCTTGCCCATACCCAGCTTCAGACCGTGGTTGATACACGGAGCGTAAGCGATGATGAGTGACGGTCCGGGATAAGCTTCAGCTTCACGGATTGCTTTCAGAGTCTGAGCTTGGTCAGCACCCATAGCGATCTGAGCTACGTAAACGTAACCGTAAGTAGTAGCCATCAAACCAAGGTCTTTCTTACGTACACGCTTACCGGCAGCGGCAAACTTAGCGATAGCACCCACCGGAGTAGCCTTAGAAGACTGACCACCTGTGTTAGAGTAAACCTCAGTATCCAAAACCAGGATGTTAACATCCTTACCGCTGGCGATTACATGGTCGAGACCACCGTAACCGATATCGTAAGAAGCACCGTCACCACCGATGATCCACTGGCTGCGTTTTACTAAATATTGAGTCAAGCCTTTCAGTTCCTTGCTAACCGGGCAGCCGGCAGCGATGCCTTGCTCGATGATAGCCTCGATCTGAGGTGCAAGTTCTTTAGTCTTGTCTGCGTCGTACATGTTTTCAATCCATGCTTTCAATACTTCCTTAGCCTCAGCAGGAGCATTGTCACCTTCCAGAATCTGGTTGAACAGTTTCACGATACGATCACGCATCTTTTCATTAGCGAGTTCCATACCCAAACCGAATTCGCAGAAGTCTTCGAACAAAGAGTTTGCCCAAGCAGGACCTTGACCCTTTTCGTTCTTAGTATAAGGAGTAGAGGGT
This sequence comes from Bacteroides sp. 14(A), assembly GCF_000526555.1. NCBI lineage: Bacteria > Pseudomonadati > Bacteroidota > Bacteroidia > Bacteroidales > Bacteroidaceae > Bacteroides > Bacteroides sp. 14(A). Next base: position 1,374,115 of record NZ_JAGH01000001.1, read on the forward strand.
ACTGAACCGGAGTAGATAGAAGAACATCCTGTTGCATTGGCTACCATTTCGCGGTCACCGAACAACTGAGTAATCAACTTCACGTACGGAGTTTCACCACAACCGGAGCAAGCGCCTGAGAATTCAAACAACGGAGTAGCGAACTGAGAGTTCTTTACGTTAGCTTTAACATCAACCAAATGTTGCTTGCTTGCTACCTTTTCAGCACAGTAATCCCAGTTAGGGACTTGGTTCAACTGGCTTTCCAGATGTTTCATAGTCAAAGCCTTGCCACCCTTCTTCGGATTACCCGGACAGATATCGGCACAGTTACCGCAACCCAGACAGTCGAGAACATCAACCTGGATACGGAATGTCATACCGTCGAATACTTTACCTACAGCTTTCAGCATCTCGAAGTTTGCACCCTTCTGCTCTTCAGCATCCAGAACGAACGGACGGATAGAAGCGTGAGGACAAACATAAGCACACTTGTTACACTGGATACAATTTTCAGCATTCCATTCGGGAACGAAAGCAGCTACACCACGTTTTTCGTATTTAGCTGTACCTTGATACCAAGTACCATCTTCGATGCCCTTAAATGCAGATACCGGCAGCAAGTCACCATCTTGTGCGTTGATCGGACGAACTACTTCGTTAATGAATGCAGGATCGTTGTTTTCAGTCTTAGCGTCGTCAGCCAGGTTAACCCAAGCAGGATCAACGGTCAATTGCTTGTATTCACCACCACGGTCAACGGCAGCATAGTTCTTGTTTACGATATCTTCACCCTTCTTACCGTAAGACTTCTGGATAAATTTCTTCATCTGTTCTACAGCCAGGTCAACAGGGATTACACCTGTGATACGGAAGAATGCAGATTGCAGGATTGTATTGGTACGGTTACCCAAACCGATTTCCTGTGCAATCTGAGTTGCGTTGATATAGTATACAGAGATATTGTTCTTAGCGAAATACTTCTTCACACGGGTAGGCAGGTTCTTGGCTAGTTCTTCGCCTTCCCAGATTGTATTCAGCAGGAATGTACCGTTCTTACGCAAACCGCGGGTTACATCATACATGTGCAGGTAAGCCTGAACGTGGCAAGCCACAAAGTTCGGAGTGTTTACCAAGTATGTAGAACGGATCGGAGTATCACCGAAACGTAAGTGAGAACAAGTGAAACCACCTGACTTCTTTGAGTCGTAAGAGAAGTAAGCCTGGCAGTGTTTGTCAGTATTGTCACCGATGATTTTCACAGAGTTTTTGTTAGCACCTACTGTACCGTCAGCACCCAGTCCGTAGAATTTAGCTTCGAACATACCTGCACCGCCCAATGCGATTTCTTCTTCCTGAGGAAGTGAAGTGAAAGTTACGTCGTCTACGATACCGATAGTGAAGTGGTTCTTCGGCATCGGCATAGCCAGATTCTTGAATACGGCAATGATCTGAGCAGGAGTAGTGTCCTTAGAACCCAAACCGTAACGACCGCCTACGATTACCGGAGCATCAGCTGCACCATAATAGCAGTCTTTAACATCGAGGTACAACGGTTCGCCGTTCGCACCCGGTTCCTTCGTACGGTCAAGAACTGCAATAGTCTTAGCAGTCTTAGGCACAGCAGCCAGGAAGTGCTTAGCAGAGAATGGACGATACAGGTGTACGGCAACCATACCTACCTTTTCGCCATTAGCCATCAGGTGGTCGATAGCTTCACGGGCAGCTTCGGTTACAGAACCCATAGCGATGATTACGCGTTCTGCGTCTTCAGCACCATAGTAATCGAACAATCCATATTTACGTCCTGTGATTTTAGAAATTTCATTCATGTATTCTTCTACAATAGCAGGAACTGCTTCGTAGTAGTTGTTGCAAGATTCACGGTGCTGGAAGAAGTGGTCGGGGTTTTCAGCCATACCACGGGCAACCGGATTCATCGGATTCAATGCGCGAGCACGGAATTCAGCCAGAGCTTTTTGGTCAATCAGCGGAGCGAGATCGTCGTTTTCCAACATCTCGATCTTCTGGATTTCGTGAGAAGTACGGAAGCCGTCGAAGAAATTAACGAACGGTACACGAGCTTTGATAGTTGATAAGTGAGCAACACCGGAGAGGTCCATAACTTCCTGTACAGAACCTTCTGCCAACATAGCGAAACCTGTCATACGGGTTGACATAACATCCTGGTGGTCACCGAAGATACACAGCGCGTGAGAAGCCAGTGTGCGGGCTGATACGTGGAATACGCAAGGCAGGAATTCACCGGCAATCTTGTACATATTCGGGATCATCAGCAACAGACCTTGAGATGCAGTGTACGTTGAAGTCAACGCACCGGCTTGCAATGAACCGTGAACGGCTCCGGCAGCACCGGCTTCCGATTGCATTTCCTGTACCAATACTGTTTCGCCGAAGATGTTTTTGCGTCCTGCGGCAGCCCATTCGTCTACGTACTCAGCCATCGTAGAAGAGGGAGTGATGGGATAGATAGCAGCTACTTCAGAGAACATATACGAGATATGCGCAGCAGCCTGGTTACCATCACAAGTAATGAATTTCTTCTGTTTAGTCATAACTAAATTGAATTATTATTAAGTGAATAAATCTCAATATAAAAAGCCGAACATCCAGAGTGGAATCTGATTCCCCCTTCCTATTTCCGCTTTGTGCAGGGCATAGGTGACGCCGGGATTATTTTTTATTTTCATACCTTCCGGACAAATCTTGAAAGGCATCACATCGTCCACCAGGAATGACATATTCTTGTCGCCTTTGTTCACCTTGTGATCTTTCCACAGGGAATTTGCGAAGAAAGTGTCCAGCACATCTAGTTCTTCCACTTTCACGGGATAGATGGAGTACATCAGGTTGGAGTTGTGCATCATAATCTTCGATGGTTTCTTGGGGAATTCTTCTCCCTTCGGATATACCATATTGATAAGGCGTGCATCTGCCAAATATTTGATGTAGTTCATCACCGTGGCACGGGATGTTTGTATGTCGTTTGCCAACTGGCTTACGTTCGGGGCTTTCGGACCGTCTACTGCCAGCATATAAAGCAATTTCTTGATTTTTGAAAGATATTTCAGTTCAATCTGTTTGATAAGCAGGATGTCCACTTCTACCATCATATTCATGGTCTTCAACAGATTCTCCGAGAAATTGCGTTTCTCCAGAAAGAACGGATAGAAACCATGGTGCAGATAGTCCTGCAAGTAATCCAGTGGACGTACCTTCGAAAGGATGCCTTTGGCAATCTGTTCGTGGTTACTCAAAATCTCTTCCAGTGTATAAGCACGGAACTTCATGCCTGTTTGCAGGTTCAGATACTCACGGAAGGAGAAGCCACGCAGGTTATAACTCTTCACTATATCGCGCAGTTCCAGGTTTTCCTCTTTCAGTCGCATCACGGACGAACCGGTAAACACGATTTTGAGGTTTGGAAACCGGTCGTAGCACATTCTCAGTTCCCTGCTCCAATCCGGATGTTTGAATACCTGGTCTATCAGTAATACTTTTCCGCCGCGGCGTTGGAATTCATAAGCGAAATCAACGATGCTGAAATAAGAAAAGTAGAAATTGTTCATATTGATAAAGAGGCAGGAACGGTCAGTGCCGAATTTCTCTTTAGCATATTGTAACAGAAACGTGGTTTTACCTACACCACGCGTTCCTTTAATACCGATAAGACGGTCGTTCCAGTTGATCTCATCCATGAGGTCACGGCGAACGGGGGCATTGGTATGCTCAACAAGATAGGCGTGTGTGCGGTAGAATGCTTCCATGCTGTTAAATTCAGTTTATCGGGCGACAAATATACGTCTTTTTTATAGAATTGCAAAGTAGAGATGGCAAAATATCTTTTTTGTTAGTGAAGTTTATATATTTGCTTTACCTTGTTTTTCTCTGTAATTTTGCGGCCTTAAATAATTAAGAACTGTAATAGTATGAAACTCTATGTATTTAACCCAGACACGGACATGGCACTTGCTAATAATGAAGAAAATTATATGGCTCCCGCTTCTGCCTGTCGTATGGCCCAAGATCTTGCTTTATTACCCGTTTGGTATGCCCAACCCGGCAGTGCAGTACTTGCTCCTTCGGCCTATAACGCTGATTACCTGCAAAAAATGAAACAATTGTTCCCCCTTTCCGTGCAATTGGTCACTGAACCGGAATTACCCGATTATGCGGAATCCCAAATTGTACCTTGGGGATGGAATCGCGCTTTCCGCAAGCGTATGCAGAAGGCCGGTATTGCCCAACATAAACTTCCTACGGAAGCAGAGTTGCGCGAGTGTCGTATGCTTTCTTCCCGTGCGTATGGGATGGCTCTTGCTATGACGTTTGAACTGAATAAAACCCTCAAATGTGTTTGTGGACGTCATTTTCTGATATCAGGGGAGGGCAAGGAATTCTGCGTTCCGGATATAGTCGATGATTTTAAGGACGGCTACCTGTTCAAGTCCGTGTGGTCGGGCAGCGGAAAGGGGTTACGTTGGTGTCGCCGTGGGCTGACGAAATCTACGGCTGATTGGTGTCGTCGGGAACTGGTGAACCACGGGGCTCTTATACTGGAACCTATATATAAAAAGGAGGGGGATTTTGCCATGGAATTCTACTCCAACGGTAGGGGGAAGGTACTGTTTAGCGGCTACTCGCATTTTATTACGGATGAGAAAGGTGTTTATCGTGGTAATATGCTGGTTTCTAATGAAGAAGTGGAACAGTGGATTCTACGGTATATCCCTTTAGAAGCCTTTGTGTGCATTCGTGAGTATTTGCAGAAAGTTATAGAAGGAATTTATGGTAGGTATTATTCCGGTCCTATGGGGATAGATATGATGATCTGTCCGGATCAGAGAGGATATCCGTACGCCATTTATCCACATGTTGAAATTAATGTGCGCATGACTATGGGGATGGTTGCCCGTCAGCTTTATGATAATTTCGTCGCTCCCGGTAGCAAAGGAATTTTTAATGTCGACAATTTCCCTTCTGCCGAGGCTTTGCGGACGCAACATGAACAGGACATGAGGGATTATCCATTGATAGTGGAGGAAGGAAGAATCGTCTCCGGCTATCTGGCCTTGGTGCCGGTTACTCCTCAAAGCAGGTACCGGGCTTACGTGCGGGTGGAGGTGTGTTAACCTCACGGAACCTCATTTAACCTCACGGAACCTCACGTAACCTCCGACTGTCTCACATGCTATTCTTATCTTTATGGCTTTAAACTAAAACATAAAGAAAGATGAAAAGGAATTTCTATTTGCAGCATCCGCTGATGGCTATGCACGATCCCAGAATGCAATATCTGTTGAAAATGGAAAAGCTCAAGGGAACAGGGGCTTATTGGTTCGTTATCGAGAAATTGGCTATGTTGCCCGGCTCATGTGTCGATATGGAGTTTTTGCGTCCTTACTGCAAGATGCATAAGATATCTTTTACTTATGTCAAGAAGATCATTCTCGGTTACGAGCTTTTCGATTTTGAAGAGGACGGATCTTTTGCGCCTGCCGAACTGAACCCACTGCATAAACCGGTTCAAAAGCGGGAGGAAACAGTTGCGGATAAAACGGGAAAACCGGAAGATTCGGTTCGAAAAACGGTTCCGAAAACGACCGGAAATGTATCGGAATCGTCGGTTTCTTGGTCAAAAAATGACGAAAAACGACAAAAAACGTCGAGGGAAAAGGCGGAAAAACGCACCGGAAAATCAGATAAAACGCTGAATGATAGTATTATTAGTGAAAGTGTTGATACGGATAATAAAGAGAATATAAAAGATATACTAACAACAGCAGCAGAAGAAAAAGAAAGAAACGCTGCTGCTGCTGATTTTTCCAATGTCGAGTCTCGTCGTACGGATGCCGCGGCTTGCTGTACGGTTGCCACAGTTCAGCGTTCGCAATGTCACACTTCACCGCTTCCGGTGCCGCACTTCAGCGTCCCCAATGCTGCACTTCACACTTGTTCAAGTGTGGCGTTTCACCCATTCAAGTGTGGCATTGGGGACGCTGGAGTGTGGCATTCGGGAGGGTCATCTGCCCGCTTCGCTTTCATTGCCACAACGGTCCACGGCAGTGACAGCAAAATACTTCTTTGCCGTCCAGAAGCGGACGGGAGCATACGTGTATTCCGTTCCTTGTACTCGCTGGGCAATAATATTTTCCGGATTGGAGGTATCCACCGGGTAAGTGTCCGAGCCGTAGATGACGTAGGTCGGTACATTACGTTTGTCGTTGTCCGTGGCGGGCATCCAACTGAGGTGGATGTATCCGTCCGGCAGTCGAGTGACAGTAAGGTGGGTAGGGGCTGTCGGTGGCACGTTGTCTATCCAGGGCATGGCAGGTTGCAGGGCAGGAGCGGTATAAAAGTCCTCTTCCAATACATCATACAACCCTTGTGTGTTGTCCATCAGATATTTCACACGATAATGGGCCTGACCTGCCAGTTTGTGGGTACGGATGAAGTGCATCTGACGCTCCACTTCATCCAGTGTCCAGTTTCCTTCACTGGGATCGAGGAAATAGATACCCAGTCCGGGAATGATCTGGCGACCATTACTTTGTTCCTGCCAGTCGAGAGCAAAAGGATAGAAATGGTTACCCCGGAAGTAAAGCATGGGATATATCTGATCCTGTATGCCTTCACCCAACCAACCTTGTGCATCTTGGTAAACAGTATGAAAAGCATTCCATCCGCGGGAGGGATAACGAGAGGTATCACGGTATTTTCCTACAGGGCAGGTACTTACCTTTACCCAGGGTTTCAGAGCTTTCACACCTTTGTAGAGGTGTCGGACGATTTCCGTAATGTTATCCCTGCGCCATTGGGCGAGGTCGCGTCCTTTGCCATATTTCCGGAAATCATAGGTGTCTGGGAATCGGGGAGCATTCTCCGGATAACGCAGATAGTCGAAGTGGACGCCATCCACATCATATTTTTCCACAACCTCGCGTACAAGGCTCATCAGATATTCTTTGGTTGCCGGATTTCCGGGATTGAGGAAGTATTCACGCTTATAAGGCACACAAATAGCGGATTTCTGTTTGGTTACGGAGGCATTGCCCAGATTGGCAACATGCTTGCGATTGCCTAACGGAATGGCTACCATCCAGGCATGGCATTCCATACCACGCTTATGACACTCTTCTATGGCAAAAGCCAGTGGATCGTACCCCGGATCAGCAGCTGTTTTCCCAGTCAGAATGGAGTTGAACGGTTCTATCTTTGAGCGGTAGAGCACGTCACCGCGCGTTCGCGTCTGGAAGAGCACAGTGTTGAAGTTGGCATCTTTCAGTCGGTCAAGTATCTCGACTAGTTCTGCCTTTTGTTTTCGGATGCCTTCGGGACTGGTGGCACGGGTACGGGGCCAGTCCAAACCATAGACGGCGGTGACCCAGGCAGCGCGCACTTCGTATTTTGGAGGACGGGTAACCATCTCACCGGCGGATTGCGCGGTAAGGGGCAGAACGAATGTGATAAATAATATAGTGAGAAGTAACTGTTTCATGTTGATAGAGATTTTATTGTAATACCTAATACTTATTCTAAACAAATTCTCTTTTCCTTCTTTATTTCTGTCATTTTTAGCGGCGAAGATAAGTAAAACACTTGAGAATGTTGTGCAGTTTCCTTAGAAACTATTACATTTGCGTCCATTAAAAATAATGAATAACGCACCATGATTACATTTACGCTTTGCCTGTTGGCATTAATAGCAGGTTATTTTCTTTACGGGCGTTTCATCGAACATATTTTCGGCCCTGACGATCGTAAGACGCCTGCTTTGACTAAGACCGATGGGGTGGATTATATCCCTTTGCCCACCTGGAAGATTTTCATGATACAATTTCTTAATATTGCCGGTTTGGGTCCTATCTTCGGTGCTATTATGGGGGCTAAATTTGGTGTATCATCTTATTTGTGGATTGTGCTCGGCAGTATCTTTGCCGGAGCCGTACATGATTACCTGGCAGGTATGCTCTCTCTGCGTAATGGCGGTGAAAGCTTGCCGGAGATCATCGGTCGCTATCTGGGAGTAACTACCAAGCAGGTGATGCGCGGTTTTACAGTTCTTTTGATGATATTGGTAGGAGCTGTCTTTGTGGCCGGCCCTGCCGGATTGCTGGCAAAACTGACACCGGAATCTTTGGATGTTACGTTCTGGATAATAGTAGTATTTATCTATTATATTTTTGCCACTTTGTTGCCGGTTGATAAAATCATAGGTAAGATATATCCGCTTTTTGCTGTTGCATTGCTTTTTATGGCGGTGGGTATACTGGTGATGCTTTATGTGAAGCATCCTGTCTTACCGGAATTCTGGGACGGATTACAGAATACGAACCCTAATGCTGTTGAACTACCCATTTTCCCGATTATGTTTGTCAGCATAGCCTGTGGTGCTATCAGTGGTTTCCATGCTACGCAAAGTCCGTTAATGGCTCGTTGTATGACGAGTGAACGTCACGGTCGCCCTGTGTTCTATGGTGCTATGATTACCGAAGGTATTGTTGCCCTGATTTGGGCGGCAGCTGCCACCTATTTCTTTCATGAAAACGGAATGGGGGAGACGAATGCTGCCGTAGTAGTGGATGCTATCACCAAAGATTGGCTCGGTACTGTGGGAGGATTCCTTGCTATATTAGGTGTGATTGCCGCGCCTATCACGAGTGGTGACACCGCTTTCCGCTCTGCCCGCCTTATTGTGGCAGACTTCCTCGGAATGGAACAAAAATCCATGCGTCGTCGTTTGTATATATGTATTCCTATGTTTCTCGCTGCTATCGGTTTGTTGCTCTACAGTTTGAGCGACAAAGAGGGTTTTGACATGATTTGGCGTTACTTTGCATGGACCAATCAGACGCTTTCCGTCTTTACGCTTTGGGCGATTACCGTCTATCTGGTACGTGAAAAGAAAGGACATTACTTTTATGTAACTTATGTTCCGGCTGTATTTATGACAACTGTTTGTATAACATACATCTGTATAGCCCCCGAAGGCTTTGGCTTAGGACCTCAGACTGCTCTCGGTGTTGCCATTCTGGCTGCTGTGGTAGCTGCGCTCTGGTTTAGTATCTGGTATTTTAAAACGACTAAAAAACTTTGGTAATGAAGAGATTTAAAAAATCTACAAGCATCACGATTGCTCTGCTTATCTATGTGAGTGCTACGGCAGCCTATTTCCTGCCGCGCAACACTGTTATCAGTGATACGGAAAAATACGTCACTGTTGCAGCATCCTATATCATTGTGTTTATCCTCTGGTTGGTGTTGCGTAAGAAAGAAGACTTGCAGCGAAAACGTAGAGAGGAAGATGAAAAGTACAATAACACCAAAAACTAATAAGTAACAATGAAAAAATTAGCATTACTCGTTTGTCTGCTTGTGGCCACAGTGGCTGCCCAGGCACAATTTGAAAAAGGAAAGTGGATCTTGAATCCGTCGATTTCCGGCTTAGGTTTGTCGCATAATACAGAGACAGACAAGACTTCATTTGGCATTGAAGCCAAAGGTGGTGCGTTTCTGCTGGATAATGTGGCGTTATTGATACATGCAGGAGCCAAATGGAATGAAAAAGGAGGTGATACGGATGTTTATACACTCGGTGTGGGCGGTCGTTATTATTTCAGTAAGATTGGTCTATATCTGGGTGCTGATGTCAACGTAGACCGTTGGGATCGAGGGACAAGCGATGATACCAAGTTTTCTTTCGGTGCGGAAGCAGGGTACGCTTTCTTTCTGTCGAGGACGGTGACACTTGAGCCGGCTGTGTATTGGAACGTAAACGGTGACCGTTCGGTATTTGGTCTGAAGGTTGGTTTCGGTTTCTACTTCTAACTTACATAACTCCTGCTATGAATAAAGCAAGCTAAGGTTTTTCCGCTTTGCAGATTATTATAAATTGTCCCATGAGATAAAACAGTTTGTCTTGTGGGACGATTTTTTTTATCTCATGGGACGGATATTTTTATCTCACGAGACAGAATAATCCGTCTCATGAGATGAGTTTCACTCAATTATTTCATGTGCAGTTTTTCTTGCAGGAATTGTCCTGTATAACTTGCCGCACATTTTGCCACTTCTTCCGGTGTACCTGCCGCTACCAGATTTCCACCTTTGTCACCACCTTCCGGTCCGAGGTCTATCACATAGTCGGCACACTTGATAACGTCCATGTTATGCTCGATGATTACGATGGAGTGTCCACGTAATATCAGGGCATCGAAAGCTTCCAGTAATTTGCGAATATCATGGAAATGTAGTCCTGTGGTCGGTTCGTCGAAGATGAACAGGGTAGGGTCTGCCTTTTCCTGACTGAGGTAATAAGCCAGCTTCACGCGTTGGTTTTCACCACCTGAAAGGGTAGAGGAAGACTGTCCCAGTTTGATGTAGCCTAATCCTACATCTTGTAGTGGAGCGAGTTTTTTTACTATCTTCTTCTGTCCGTGTTTAGTGAAGAACTCTATAGCTTGGTTCACGGTCATCTCCAGTACATCGTAGATGTTAGCATCGTGGAACTTAACCTCCAGTGTATCAGCTTTGAAGCGTTTTCCGTGGCAGGTTTCACATTCCAACACCAAGTCGGCCATGAATTGCATTTCTACTGTGATGGTTCCGTCACCTTTACATTCTTCGCAACGTCCGCCCTCACTGTTGAATGAAAAGTAGCCGGCAGTGTATCCCATTTGTTTGGCAAGTGGTTGATCTGCCCATAGTTTGCGGATTTCGTCGTAAGCCTTGATATAAGTTACAGGATTTGAACGACTGGATTTGCCAATAGGGTTCTGATCTACAAATTCTACATTTCGCAGGTTTTGCAGGTCACCGCCGATAGAAGCGAATTCGCCCGGACGTTCGCTGCACTCATCCAGTTCGCGTTTCAGGGCACGGAAGAAGATATCGCGTACCAGGGTACTCTTTCCCGATCCGCTGACGCCGGTCACTACAGTCATTACATTCAGAGGAAAGCGCACGTTTACCCCTTTTAGGTTATTTTCGCGTGCCCCGGTCAGTTCTATGTAGTTATTCCATGGGCGGCGATGTTCCGGGACAGGAATTTCTTCTTCTCCCAACAGATAACGAACGGTGTAGCTGTCGCTGTTCGGCTGCAAATCTTTCATATCTCCCTGATAGACCACTTGTCCGCCCAGGCGGCCGGCTTTCGGCCCGATATCTATGATGTAATCCGCTGCACGGATGATTTCTTCGTCATGTTCCACGATGACAACCGTATTACCCAGTTGTTGCAATTGACGCAATACGTGTATCAACTTGTCGGTATCGCGACTGTGTAGTCCGATACTGGGCTCGTCAAGGATATAGAGTGAACCTACCAGGCTGCTGCCCAGTGAAGTGGCTAGATTAATACGTTGGCTCTCACCACCCGAAAGCGAGTTGCTGAGACGATTCAGTGTCAGATATCCCAATCCGACATCGAGAAGGAAGCGGATGCGACTGTTGATTTCCATGAGAATACGGGTAGCAACATCTTTGTCGTGCTTATCCAGTTGCAGGTTATCGAAGAAGTTTTTCAACTCCGTAATCGGCAGATCTACGAGCTGGGAAATATTTCGTCCTCCTACTCGTACATAGCTGGCTTCGGGTTTTAAGCGGGTGCCATGGCACTTCGGACACAGTGTTTTGCCACGATAACGTGCCAACATCACGCGATATTGTATCTTGTACTGATTTTCCTGCACCATCTTAAAGAAGGCGTTGATACCCTGGAAGTAAGGAGTGCCTTCCCATAGCATCCGGCGTTGTGCGTCCGTCAGCTCATAGTAAGGTGTAAAGATGGGGAATCCGGCTTTTTCGGCACCTCGTATCACCATATCTTTCCATTCACCCATCACTTCGCCACGCCAACAGACAACAGCACCGTCGTAAACGGACAGCGAACGGTTGGGAACCACCAGATGTTCATCAATACCGATTACTTTACCGAAACCTTCGCACTCAGGACAGGCACCGATGGGGGAGTTGAAGGAAAACATCTGGTCGCTCGGCTCTTCAAAAGCAATACCGTCTGCTTCGAATTTGGTGCTGAAGCGATACAGGCTGGTGGTTCCGTCAGGCTGATAGAACCGGAGCAGACAGGCACCGTCGCCTTCGTACATCGCCGTTTCGGCAGAGTCCGTCAGTCGGCTGACCGCATCTTTTTCTTTGGATGCTACCATACGGTCTATCAATAAAAAAACGGTATCTCCTTTCTTGGGTTCATATTCATCAATGCGTATCATCTCTCCGTTTACTTCCAGACGGTTGAAGCCCTGCTTCATATCAATGTCCAGTTGTTGTTTCATTGTGCGGTCTTCACGCAGTAGTATCGGAGCGAGCACTGTGTATCTTGTCCCTTCCGGATAGCCTAACATACAGTTTACGATATCTTCAGTGGAATGTTTTTTTACTTCCTCTCCGCTAATGGGGCTGAATGTCCGTCCGATGCGGGCATACAATAATCGCAGGTATTCGTATATTTCGGTAGAGGTGCCGACAGTGGAGCGTGGATTGCGGCTGCTCACCTTCTGTTCTATGGCGATGGCAGGCGGAATCCCTTTGATAAAGTCACATTCAGGCTTGCTCATACGTCCCAGAAACTGGCGGGCATAACTGCTCAGACTTTCTACATAACGACGTTGTCCCTCAGCATAAAGTGTGTCGAATGCCAGGGAGGATTTACCCGAACCGGACAACCCGGTGATGACAACAAGTTTGTTTCGGGGTATTTCTACGTCTATATTTTTCAGGTTGTTGACGCGTGCGCCTTTGATGAGTATGGAGTTGTTTTTGGTCATAATCTGAGTCACTAAAGTGAATTTAAGTTGCAAAGATAATCACTACAATTCAAATATGTATAATGATTGGCAGGTTAAGATTTGTTATACTTTTAAATAGTTGCTGACATACAAGCGGGAAAAGCACTATTTTTATGCGCATTTTAAAAACCAATCATCCTTATGCAATACCCTCGGATATGCCTGTGTGCCATGTTGGTATGCTTGTTTTCTTGTTTCGGGACAGTTATGGGACAAGATACAATTGATCTGAAATCGCTTGCCGACAGTGTACGGAAAGCGAATGGTAAACCGAATTTTCTGCCTTTGGGTATGCACTTCCTTGAATTGGCAAAAGAACGGAAGGATACGGCTAATATCAGTGACGCTTATGCTATTCTTGCCAGTCATTATTATGAATTAGGAGATACGGACAGTTTGCGTCTGGTGACTTATGAATATATGGACTGGGCAGATCGTTGCCACCGTAATACCGATCGCTATCAGGCATGGAGGCAGTACATCCAGCGAATGACCGAAAAAGGGATGCAGGAAGAGGTGATGAAGGAGACGGATTTACTCTGCAAAGACGCCGAGAAACGGAAAGATAAATACGGCATGGCATCCGGTGAAATGTGTATAGGTTATAATCACCGTGTGTTCGGTCAGAATATAAAGCTATGCCTTGAATATTATGACAGTGCATTGAAGCACTTTGAAGAAGGCAAATATTACCGTGATGCTTATGTCGTTTCCCTCAATATCATTCAAACTTATCTGGCACGTCAGTCATATAGTGACGCTGTGCCTTATCTGGACCGGTTGGGACAGTTGGGAAAGACAGTAGAGGGGAAGGATGTTGTAATAGGAGAAGCTTTGTATATGCGCTATTATCAGTTCCGGGTTATTGCTATTTTGGGGATAAAAGGAGAGAAAGCGGCAGCACCTTATATTCGTGAAGCAAATGCTTATTATCTTAAAAATAAAGAGTCTATTTCACAGGAGGGCTGGTTCGGCTATAAAATTATGTGCAGTCAGATCTTGGGTAACATAGGCAATGCCGTGGCTTATATGGATTCTCTGATTGATTACCAGCGTTCGATAGGCAATTATTATCCGGGAAACTACCGGCAAAAAGCCATTATGCTGGAACAGACCGGACATTACAAGGAGGCATGTCGTGCTTTTGCAGAGTATTCTCAGTTGAATGATTCTGTGCGTACGGCAGAGATGGATGAACAGCTGAACAAATATACCGCTCAGTTTGAGGTTGACCGTCTGAAGATGGAGAAGCTGGAACTGAGTGAGAAAATGAGCCGTGAGCGTCTGGCTTTTGTGTTTGGGGCGGGTTGTGTGATATTGCTGCTATTGATATTGGTTACTTACCTTTATATTCGTACTCTTTCCATGAACCGGAAACTGGATGTTGCTCGTAAGGAATTGCAGAAGATGGGGCGCATTAAGAGTTCGTTCATTCAGCACGTCACGCATGAGTTGCGTACACCGCTTAATTCTGTAGTAGGTTTTTCTGCATTGCTTGCCGAAGAAGGCTTGGATGTGGAAGATGCCCGTGAATATTCCAGTCAGGTAGAGAAGAACAGTGCTTATTTGTTAGAACTGATTGATAATATTATAGATATTGCCGATATGGACTCACAGACTGCGGATATGCCCAAAGAAGCGGTGGATGTGAATGCCTGCTGTCTTGAATGTATAGATGAATTGGGTGGGAAGCAGAAAGAAGGTGTGGAACTGCAATGGGTTCCCTCTCCGGATGTCCCGGTGATACAGACGGTACGAGCCTGGATGAAACGTGTGCTTACCCTTTTGTTGGATAATGCCGGGAAATTTACCGAAAAGGGTGTGATCCGTCTGCAATGCGAGGAAGATAAGGAGAATAATATCATACGTTTCATAATAGAAGATACTGGTATCGGCATTGAACCGCAATATCAGGAAACTGTTTTCGAGCGTTTCTTTAAAGTAGATAGCTTTACTCCCGGTACAGGTCTGGGACTTTCCATTGCCCGTCAGGTGATGGATATTGTAGATGGAAAGATTTACCTGGATACTTCGTACAATAGTGGCGTCCGTGTAGTTGTTGAATGGCCAATGAATTGAATAAACCCTAATCAGATTTTATAAAGAATGAAAGTAAGAACCCTTTTGTGCGTATGTGCCCTGCTCTTTTCTCTGACAGTGGCAGCGCAATTCCAACCCGAAAGATACCCCAAACGTGAATTTCGTGCAGCCTGGATACAAGCTGTTAACGGACAATTCCGCGGAATTCCCACCGAGAAGTTGAAACAGAACCTGATCAGTCAGTTGAACTCCCTGCAAGAGGCAGGCATTAATGCCATTATCTTTCAGGTACGTCCCGAAGCCGATGCTCTCTATGCTTCGCAACTGGAACCGTGGAGCCGCTTTCTGACCGGTGTACAGGGACAAGCACCCAATCCTTATTGGGATCCCATGGAATTTATGATTGAAGAGTGCCACAAGCGTGGTATGGAGTTTCATGCCTGGATTAATCCTTATCGTGTGAAGACTTCACTGAAGAATGAATTGGCGCCGGGCCATGTTTATAATATCCATCCCGAATGGTTTGTTACTTACGGTGACCAAGTCTATTTCGACCCTGCATTGCCGGAAAGCCGTCGCCACATCTGTATGGTGATTACGGATATTGTTTCCCGCTACGATGTTGATGCTATTCATATGGATGATTATTTCTACCCTTATCCTAAACAGGGAGTAGACTTCCCGGATGATGCCAGCTTTGCCCGTTATGGCGGTGGATTTTCTAATAAAGCGGATTGGCGTCGCAGTAATGTCAATGTGTTGATAAAGAAAATTCATGAGACAGTGCGCGAATTGAAGCCGTGGGTTAAGTTCGGTGTTTCTCCGTTTGGTATTTACCGTAATCAGAAGAGTGATCCGCTGGGTAGTAAGACCAATGGTTTGCAAAACTATGATGACCTTTATGCTGATGTGCTTCTTTGGGCTCGTGAAGGTTGGATAGACTATAACATTCCGCAGATATACTGGCAGATAGGTCATCCGGTAGCTGATTATGAGACATTGGTGAAGTGGTGGGCAAAGAATACGGAAAATCGTCCTTTGTTCATCGGTCAGTCGGTAATGAATACGGTGCAGAATGCTGATCCGCAGACTCCTTCCATGAACCAACTTCCACGTAAGATGGCGTTGCAACGTGCTTATCAGACGATTGGCGGAAGTTGTCAGTGGCCTGCAAGTGCAGTGGTGGAGAATGCCGGAAAGTATCGTGATGCTTTGATGGCTGAATACCACAAATATCCCGCTTTGCCTCCTGTTTTTGATTTCATGGATAATGAAGCGCCGGATAAAGTGCGCAAGATGAAACCGGTGTGGACAGAAGATGGATATCTTTTGTTCTGGACAGCACCGAAGTATAAGGATGAAATGGATCGTGCCGTACAGTATGTGATTTACCGTTTCGATGCTAAAGAGAAAGTGGACATCAGTGATCCTTCTCATATTGTAGCCATCACGCGGGATAACTTCTATAAGTTACCCTATGAAAATGGAAAGACTAAATATCGCTATGTGGTAACAGCACTCGACCGACTGCATAATGAGTCGAAGATAGTGGCAAAAAAGGTGAAGCTATAAGCTTCACCTTTTTTGTTAATACAGTATGAAACCTGCTATTCCGCAGCCTATAATCATCACTATCGGATTGACTTTATATTTCCGGGTACCCACAAAAGCCACCAAGAAGATGATGCAACTGACGATAAACGAGTACATATCTTCTTTAGGTGAACTAAAATTCTCTGTATTCATTAATACCAGGGCCGCTGATGCCAGTAGCCCTACCACTGCCGGGCGCAATCCACTGAATACTGCTTCAACAGCCGGATGTTTCTGGTATTTCAGGAAAAACTTACTGATAACTAACATCAGGATGAATGAAGGAAGTACTACGGCAAAAGTAGCGATGACAGAACCCCATATACTTCCGGTAGCCGTGAAGCCTACATACGTTGCCGAATTGATTCCGATAGGTCCGGGAGTCATTTGACTGATAGCTACAATATCTGTAAACTCTTGTGGTGTCAACCACCCGTAGCGTGTGACTACTTCACCTTGTATCATCGAAAGCATGGCATATCCGCCGCCAAAGCCGAAAAGGCCTATTTTGAAGAATGTATAGAATAACTGAAAATAAAGCATAGGAGATTTATGATTTATAATTTATGATTTATGATGCGCAGCCAACTTTCTCAACTTTCAACTTTGGGATGGTGTAACCGTCCGTATAAGTATCCTCCTACACCGGCGATGATAATTACCCAGATAGGTGAGAATCCCAGTAGCCAGATGATTAGTGCGGATACAATGGGTATCCAGACATTGTAACGGTTGACTTTGGCTGACTTAGCCATACTGAATGTAGGAGCGGCAATCAGTGCAACTACTGCCGGGCGGATACCCTTGAATATCCGTTCCACTATCGGATTATCCTTAAAATTGTGGAAGAACATAGCTATGGCAAGAATAATGAGGAATGAGGGTAGAATTGTCCCTAAAGTAGTGACTATACTTCCACGAATTCCCCGCAACTTATATCCGATAAAAATGGAAATGTTAACCGCAAGAATGCCGGGAGTCGATTGGGAAATGGCAAGTAAGTCTATAAAATCGTCTTTGGCGATCCACTTTCGTTTCTCTACAATTTCTTCCTCTATGAGTGGCACCATGGCATAGCCACCTCCGATAGTGAAAACTCCTATTTTAGAAAAAATGCCGAATGCCTCTAAATAAATATTCATAGTTTTAATGTTATAATGTGATAATATGATATCACTCTACCACTTTATTCCCCTTCTTCCCCTTCTTCTTTCTGTTTCGCATATTGGCTCGGGCTGACACTGAAATGCTTCTTGAATACTTCCCGGAAATATTTCGCATCGCTGAAACCAGTCATTTCTGCAACTTCAGTTATGCTGTATTTCTGCTCTTTCAGTAATTGTGCGGCACGTTTCAGACGTATCAATCGGATATAGTCTGCCGGAGCCTGGTCGGTCAGGGCTTTTATTTTATTATAGAAGCTGGTACGACTCATATTCAGTAATGAACAGAGCATTTCCACATTGAGTGCACCGTTATCCATATTTTCTTCCACATGCTTCTTGACGGAAGAAATGAATTTCCAGTCAAGGTCGGTGGAACAATTGGTACAAGTTGTGGCATCTTCATCATCATTCAGTTCCAGATTAGCATATTTATGTCGCAGCAAAGAGCGATTCGTCAGGATGTTGGATATCGTAGCACGGAGAATACCTATATTGAAAGGCTTCACAATATACTCATCTGCTCCGGTCTTCAATCCTTCAATGATGTTGCGGTCATTGTTCAATGCTGTGAGCAAAATGATGGGGATGTGAGAGGTTTCAATATCATTCTTTAAGACATGACACAATTCGTCTCCACGCATTTCCGGCATCATGATATCCGAAATAATCATGTTAGGCATATATTCCTTGACTATTTCGAGTGCTTGTTTGCCATCGCTGCATACTTGTATGTTATAGTCGTCCGACAGTGTATTGCGGAGATATTCCCTCAACTCATCATTATCCTCCACAATCAGGATTTTCGGAAGATCACTGTTTTGCTGTTGTTTCTGTTTAGTTGCATCATAAGCAATGTTTGGCGTAACATTCTTAGGCACTCCCGATTCAGCATAAGCTACTTTCTCACTTCCCGGTTTCGGACTGTGAATAGCTTTTCGATAAGGTTTTTCACCTTTTGGGAATGTGACTTTAATACAGGAGCCTTTTCCTTCTGTGCTTGTAAAGTTGATTTTGCCTTTATGCAGGTGAACAAGTTTCCATACCAGTAACAGTCCGATACCACTACCCGTTACTTTCGAGTTGATGGCGTTACTACCCCGGAAATGTATTTTAAAGAGCTTTTTCTGTTCTGAGGACGGAATACCGATACCCGTATCCTTTACTTCCACACTCCAATAGTCTTCTGTTTCTGCTGTATAGATATGTACGCTTCCACCTTCCGGTGTATACTTCAAGGCGTTGGATATCAGATTTTTCAGAATCGAATCCATCTTATCCTTGTCAAGCCAGGTATTCATGTAGCGGAAATTACTTTCATAAGTCAGGCTGATACGTTTTACGTCGGCATAAGCCCGGAAAGCATTGATCATTTCCTCCATGTAGGTGCTTAACTCATATTCGGATACATATAGGGCACTGGAATAAGTGTCTGCACGTTCGAAGTTAATAAGATTGGTCGTCAGTCGCAACAGGGCGTTCACATTTCGTATGGCAGTATTCATATTGCTTCGTCCGCTCGGTGTCAGATTTTCCTTTTCACTGAGTTCTTCCAGTGGCGCTTTGATCAGTGTCAACGGGGTACGAATATCATGCGCTGTATTGATGAAGAAACGTATTTTCTCATCCGAAGCCTTACGCTGTTTGCGCAGGATAATGACACGCAATGTGATAATGACAATTGCGGCTATCACGGCGGCATAAAGTATTAATGCCCATATGCTGAGCCATAAGGGCTGTTCTATCATGATTTCCATGTCACGCTCTTCAAGAACGATTCGTCGGTCTTCACTGGAGATGGCACGTACCCGTAATGTATATTTTCCGGGATTCAAATTTGTGAACCGGATCATGCAATCTTTCTCAGGACGGCTCCATCCGTCATAGAAGCCTTCCAGTTTCCAGGAATACAGGACCAATGACGGATAATCGTAGTTGATAGAAGATATCCGTAGAGAAAATATGTTCTGATTGTATTTCAGCTTTAACACTTGAGTTTCATCTATGTCCACTTCCAGCGGTGAACCCTCATCGCCGGGATAAACGGTTTGATAGAATACGCGCAAATCGCTGAATATCATTTTGAACTCATAATTGCGTGGAATCATCATATCTTTGTGGAACTCTATTGCTCCGTCCGTACTTCCAAGAATGAAGTTTCCGTTTTTTCGCAGTACGCCTGATGTTGAATTAAAATGATCACTCTTCAGTCCCTGTTCTTTAGTCCAGTTATGAAATATCTTTCCAGCCGGGTAATAGCTTGTCAGACTGTTTTCCGTACTCAGCAGGACACTTTTGTTTCCGTCCGGAAGAATGGTATATATGTTATTGGAAATCAGCGGGCAGTTATCTTTGTGGAAATGCTCAAACGACTTTCGCTGATGGTTATAAATGAGTAATCCGGAGTTGCTGGTCCCGATGTACAGCAAACTGTCTGGTGTCTGATAAAGCGCGTTAATGTAGAAAGACTCTATCGGCATCGATATGCACTGATACTTGCCGGTTTCTTTGTCCAGCAGATACAGTCCTGTGGCAGTACCTATCCACATGTGTTGCGCATCCTTCTCCTTAATATCCGTAATTCCGCTAAGTCCCGGATAAGCACGTATATTTTTACGGTTGAAGTCTATTTGCTTTAAATTGTAATAGCCACCGGACCAGATACTGCCATCGGAAGTTTTTATGATAGAGCGTATGTACTTATCCGGACGGATATCACAATCGCCAAATGTAGAAGGAGTAAAGAACTCCACCTTCATCTGTTTTTTATTGATTTGGTAGATGCCCGAAGTGTATCCACCTGCCCAGATGATGCCGGGTGATACCTCGCACAAAGAAATGAAAACATGGTTTTTGGTTACGTTACCATTGTCAAACACGCTGAGGAATGAGTGCCATTGTTTTGTTTTGGTAGAGTAGAGACTGATACCGTTATTGGTAGCAAACCAAAGATCACCTTCGTGATCTTCGATGATGGCATTTACCTGGTCGTTGACGAGCGATTGCTTGTTGCCAATAGAATGTTTGATCCATTCATAACTGGCATATTGATTGTTGCGTACTGTGATGCCGATAGGGTAATTGGCTATCCAGATGCGTTCATCATCTACATAGAAGTCATAAATACTGTTGCCGTTCATGGCATTATAGCTATTGTAATCCGCCACGATGTAGGGGGCGCACTCATAGGTATCCACATTCATTTTATATATACCGGCACCATCTGTAGCTATCAATATTTCTTTGTCATTGAAGGCTTTGATACGTGTAATGCTGACATCCTGCAAACCGACATTCAGCTCTACAGTTTGATGAATATTCATATCGTACAGATAAATGCCTTTCTGGAATGTACCGATGAATAGTTTGCGGTTTGCTTTATGGAAATATAACTCGTTGACTTGCATCTTCAGTTTATCAAGCCAGTTGCATGGAGAAAGGTTGAGAACGTTGTCTTTTAATTCGGCATGATGTATACCGACGTCTGTACCGATGAAATAATGGTTAGGGTCGATTTGCTCGATATCCGTAATACTTTCTCCGATATGGTTTTTGATAATGGTGGTTTTTTCAGTATTCGTATCGTAGAGATACAATGCTTCTTCGTTACAGAGCCATACAATATTGTTGCTGTCAATAAATCCATAGCTTACGGGAGTCGGATTTCCTTTTACCACTTCATCAGGTAGCTTATATACAAGTTGAAAGCGATCATGTTTGGCATCATAGCGGAATACTCTTCCTTTTTTGCCTATCTCCCACAGTGTTCCATCCACACCAACATATAGCCAACTCAGATTGAGCATGGAGTTAACTTCTATTTCGCTGTCTATAAGTCGGTATTGCTTGAAATTTTTTCCGTCATAGCGGTCAATGCCATTGTGCGTAAGAAACCACATATATCCTTTCGGCCCTTTCTGAATAGCATATATCCTACGATTGCTCAAGCCATCTTCCACGCCGAGATATTTATAAGTTTGGGCGATGCAGAAGGAGGAAATGTATGTGAATAAAAAGAAAATGATAAATTTTCTCATAACAGTTACGGTCGTTCGTTATTGGGGGTATTTGTGAAATTAACGCAAAAATATGCATTTTGTTTGATAAAAGCAACACGAAAGCAAGAAGAATAGTGTTCGATTCCTCGCATTGTTTAGACGACAACAGGCGCAAGTTGTATATTATAACCTGCGCCTGTGCTTCACTTATAGATTGTAGTCAGAACTACTTAACCTTTTCTTCTACCCATTTACGTGCATTGACGAAGGCTTCCATCCATGGAGTGATCTGGTCGCTGTGCAGGCGGTCGGCAGGATAACAACCGTTCTGCCACGGGAAGATAGAGCGCTCCAGGTGAGGCATGATAGCCAGATGGCGCCCGTCAGCACTTGCTATGGCTGCTATGGAGTAGTCGGAGCCATTCGGATTGGCAGGATACTCGTCATAACTATATTTGGCTACCACATTATATTTATCTTCGTCATAAGGCAAAGAGAATTTTCCTTCTCCGTGAGCTACCCATATACCGAGTTTGCTACCACTCAGAGAGCCGAACATTACGCTGCGGTTGGTAGGAATGGTAAGTCCCAGGAATCTCGATTCGAATTTATGAGATTCATTATGCAGCATTTTACCGTTTTTCTTATGTTCGGGATTGATGAGGTTCAATTCCATCATCAACTGGCAACCATTACAAACACCCAATGAAAGCGTATCTTCGCGTGCATAATACTTGTCGAGTGCTTCTTTAGCTTTCGGATTGAAGAGGAAAGCTCCTGCCCAACCTTTGGCAGAACCCAGTACGTCTGAGTTGGAGAAACCACCACAATAAACAATCAGGTTCACGTCTTCCAGTGTCTCACGTCCGCTGATGAGGTCGGTCATGGTGACGTCTTTCACATCAAAGCCTGCCAGATACAGGGAGTAAGCCATTTCGCGCTCACCGTTTGTTCCTTTTTCGCGGATGATTGCTGCGCGGATGCCTGTCGGTGTACGGCGGTTCGGGTCGATACCATATTGAGAGAATTTACCTTTGAAGCCGGGCATGAAAGCGAATTCCAGTGGCTGCATCTTGTAGTTCTCGAAACGCTTCTTGGCGCAACCGTTCATAGATTGCTTGCGGTCGAGCAGGTAAGAAGTAGAATACCAAACATCACGCATATAGTCGATGCCGAACTGATAAGTAGCATCATCTTTAGATACGAGGATGTGGCGTTCGTCGGTCGGCTTACCAATCTTCACAAAACCTACTCCGGCATCTTCCAATATTTGTTTTACTTCTTCCTTATGCTTGTCGCTTACCTGGATAACAATACCCGGGTTCTCGGCAAACAGGAGTTTCACGAGGTCGTGTTCCTTCATCTTGTCGAGATTGATTTCCATACCACCTTCTACATTGGCGAAGCACATTTCGAGTAAGGTAGTAATCAGACCACCGGCAGAAATATCGTGCCCGGCAAGAATCAGTCCTTTGTTCACCAGTTCCTGAACGGCAAGGAAAGCATCGCGGAAATATTCGGCATCTTGTACAGTGGGTACTTCGTCGCCAATCTTGCCCAATGATTGCGCAAAGGCAGAGCCACCCAGTTTCAATGTATCAAAACTGAAGTCGATATGATAAATCGTTGTCTTTTCGTTGTTGACAAGTACGGGAGAAACCACTTTCTTCACATCAGAAACTTCACCGCCTGCAGAAACGATTACGGTTCCCGGAGAGATTACTTTGCTACCGTCGGGATACTTCTGAGTCATGGACAGAGAGTCTTTTCCGGTAGGCACATTGATTTGCAGTGCACAGCAGAAGTCGCTCAAAGCTTTTACAGCGGTGTAGAGACGTGCATCTTCACCTTCCTGTGAGCGGCAAGGCCACATCCAGTTGGCAGAGAGGGAGATGCTGTCCATTCCTTCAGCCATCGGAGCCCATACCAGGTTGGTTAGTGCTTCGCTGACGGAAAGTACTGAACCAGCTGCCGGATCTGCCAGTGCAGCTTGCGGAGCATGTCCCAGTGAAGTGGCGATACCTTTCTCACCACGATAGTCGAGAGCAACCACGCCACAGTCACTCAGCGGTAATTGCAATTCACCCTGACATTGTTGGCGGGCAATCTTGCCGGTTACCGAGCGGTCTACCTTATTGGTCAACCAGTCTTTGCAGGCAACAGCTTCCAACTGCAATACATTCGTCAGATATTCGTGCAACTTGGATTGTTCGTATTTAGGCATTTCGTAGTGGCGTTCCACTGTTTTGTCTACCATGTAAGTTTTGGGAGACGAGCCGAACATCTGTTCTACGGCAAGATCGAACGGACGTACACCGTCAGCTTGTTGGAAAGCGAAGCGATGGTCACCGGTAGTTTCACCTACCACATACATTGGGGCACGCTCACGTTCAGCCACTTTACGTACATGCTCGATAGCTTCTTCTTCAATCAGCAATCCCATACGTTCCTGGCTTTCGTTGGCGATAATTTCTTTGGCAGACAAGGTTTTGTCACCTACGGGCAATTTACTCATGTCTATCACGCCACCACATTCTTCCACCAATTCGGAGAGACAGTTTACGTGTCCGGCTGAACCATGGTCGTGGATGGATACCACCGGATTGTTGTCTTCTTCGCAGAGGGCACGTACCACGTTGTAGGCACGTTTCTGCATTTCTGCATTGGCGCGCTGTACGGCGTTCAACTCAATACCGCTGCTGTAGCGTCCGGTATCTACTGAAGATACGGAACCGCCACCCAAGCCGATACGGTAATTATCACCACCAATCACGACTACTTTGTTACCGGCTTCGGGAGCACCTTTCAGGCAGTCACGTTTCGTACCGTAACCGACACCGCCGGCAAGCATGATTACTTTGTCGTAACCGTAAACTTCGTCGTTTTCCTTATGTTCGAAAGTCAGTACAGAACCACAGATCAGCGGTTGGCCGAACTTGTTGCCGAAGTCGCTGGCACCATTGGATGCTTTGATCAGAATCTGTTCGGGAGTCTGATACAGCCATTGGCGTACCGGAAGGATTTCTTCCCAGGGACGATCTTCGTCTGTACGGGGATATGAAGTCATGTAAACGGCAGTTCCGGCAATTGGCCAGGAACCTTTACCACCGCCCATACGGTCACGAATCTCTCCACCTGTACCGGTAGATGCACCGTTGAACGGTTCTACGGTAGTCGGGAAGTTGTGTGTTTCAGCCTTCAGTGAGATAACACTCTTGATATCTTTCACCTGGAAGTAGTCGGGTTTTGAGTGGTCTGCCGGAGCAAACTGTTCTATTACCGGACCTTCGGCAAAGGCTACATTATCTTTATAAGCTGAAATGATTTTATTCGGATTTTCCTGTGTAGTCTTCTTAATCATTTGGAAGAGGGAAGACTCTTGTTCTACACCGTCGATGATGAATGTCCCGCCGAAGATTTTGTGGCGGCAGTGTTCGGAATTGATCTGGGCGAAACCGAATACTTCGGAGTCAGTCAGTTTACGTCCAAGGTCTTGTTCTACTTTCTTGAGGTAGTCCATCTCTTCTTTAGAGAGTGCCAGACCTTCTTTTTCGTTGTAAGCTTCCAGGTCTTCGATATGGACGATCGGTTCCGGCTTACGGTTGGTGGTGAATACTTCCTGATCCAGTCCCTTGTACATGCGTTGCAGCATCGGGTCGCGGTCAGCGTTTTCGTCCTTTACGGGGAAATACTCTTCGATGCGTGAGATACCGCTCAAGCCCATATTCTGGGTGATTTCCACAGCATTTGTACTCCAAGGAGTAATCATTTCGCGGCGCGGACCAACGAAATGTCCTTTCAGGTTTTCTTCACTTTCGGGGGTGGCTTCTCCAAAAAGCCAGCAGAGTTTGTCGCTTTCTGCCTGGGTGAGTGCGTGGTCACATTCTACGGCCATCACGCTCTTGGATGGGGTTCTGAAAAAAAGAATCATACTGATATTTTTGATTTTTCGTTCTTTGGCGCAAAGATACATAAAATCGTTGGTGCAGAGAAAGAAAAGGAATAAAAAATAGAAGGGTGTCAAAAGTAAAGTATTGAGTGTTTTATGATAATCGGTCGAAAAAACGTTAACACAATTGGTTCGTCTCATAAAAAAGTACGATATTTGCAGCCATGATTGAGATAAGGACCATATTCGATATATTATGGAAGGGTTTTATTATTGGGGTAGTTGTGTCTGCGCCATTAGGACCCGTGGGTGTGTTGTGCATCCAGCGTACGTTGAATAAGGGGCGTTGGTATGGTTTCATAACAGGTCTGGGAGCCTCGTTGAGTGACATTGCTTACGCCTTGCTGACAGGGTACGGAATGAGCTTCGTATTCGATTACGTAAATAAAAATATCTTTTATTTGCAGTTGTTCGGAAGCATCATGCTGTTAGCGTTTGGCATTTATACGTTTCGCAGTAATCCCGTCCAGTCCATCCGTCCCGTCTCAACCAACAAAGGTTCTTATTTTCATAACTTCATTACCGCCTTTGCCGTCACATTATCCAATCCACTTATTATATTCCTCTTTATCGGCCTCTTTGCACGCTTTGCCTTCGTCAGTGAGGGGGTATTGGTGTTTGAAGCGGTCACCGGATACCTGGCTATTGCGCTGGGGGCGTTGGCGTGGTGGTTTGGCATTACTTACTTTGTAAATAAAGTCCGTACGCAATTCAACCTGCGCGGCATCTGGATATTGAATCGTATCATCGGAGGCATTGTCATTGTCGTGTCTGTGTTTGGGTTGGTGTTTACGTTGATGGGCGAGTCACTTTACTGAGCAGAAACATAGAATCATGAAGATAGCGCAACAACTGAAAGCGAAAAATATCGCGGAATACCTTATATATATGTGGCAAGTGGAAGATTTGATACGTGCCAATGAGTGCGATATCGATAAGATCCGCGAAAACATTATCTCCCGTTATCCGGAAGAAGAACATCCGGCACTCGAAGAATGGTATGGTAATCTGGTAGACATGATGCGTACAGAAGGAGTGAAGGAAAAGGGACATCTGCAAATCAATCGTAATGTAATAGTGAATTTGACGGAATTGCACGTAGAACTGCTGGCATCACCGAAATATCCTTATTATAGTGCGGCTTATTTCAAAGCATTGCCTTTCATCGTAGAACTTCGTCAGAAGAGTGGGAAGCAGGAGGAGCCGGAACTGGAAACCTGTTTTGAGGCTTTGTATGGTGTTTTATTGCTGCGTTTGCAGAAGAAAGAAATCACGGAGGGAACCGCAAAGGCGATAGAGACTATCAGCAGTTTCATTTCTTTGCTTGCCAATTATTACGAAAAGGACAAGAAAGGGGAGTTGAAACTGGATGAATAACCGGAATAACTTTCGAAGATAGTAAATTGTAAATAATAGATAAAGCATGAGAGTATTAGTAACCGGAGCCAACGGACAACTTGGCAACGAGATGCAAGTTCTTGCAAAAGAGAATCCGCAACACACTTATTTTTTTACTGATGTACAGGAGTTGGATATCTGTGACGAACAAGCTGTACAGGCTTGCATTGCAGAGAATCAGATTGATGTTGTAGTGAATTGTGCTGCTTACACAGCAGTTGACAAAGCGGAAGATAATGAAGAATTATGCCGCAAACTGAATCAGGAAGCTCCGGGAATACTGGCACGTGCTGCGCAGGCCCATGGTGCTGCTATGATACAGGTTTCTACGGATTATGTTTTTGATGGAACAGCGCATATACCTTATAAAGAAGATTGCGAACCCTGTCCTAATTCTGTTTACGGCTTTACCAAGCTGGGGGGAGAAAAGGAAGTTATGCAGAATTGTGAGAAAGCGATGGTAATTCGTACAGCATGGTTATACTCTATTTATGGAAATAACTTTGTGAAAACGATGATTCGTCTGGGACGTGAGCGTGAGTCTTTAGGTGTGGTTTTTGATCAGATTGGTACGCCGACGTATGCAAATGATCTGGCACAAGCTATCTATGCCGCCATTAATCAGGGTATTGTACCGGGTATTTATCATTTCAGTGATGAAGGCGTATGTTCATGGTATGATTTTACGGTGGCTATACATCGCATTGCGGATATCACGACATGCAAGGTGAGTCCCTTACATACAGATGAGTATCCGGCAAAGGCACCACGTCCGCATTATTCCGTATTGGATAAGACGAAGATTAAAAAGACTTTCGGCATTGAAGTACCTCATTGGGAAGAGAGTCTGAAAGTATGTATTGAAAAACTGAATGCCCAATAATAATATTATACCAAATTTTATATATGGCCAATAATAACGAAATTGAGAGGAGAAGAACCTTTGCGATTATCGCGCATCCGGATGCCGGTAAAACATCTTTGACTGAAAAGCTATTGCTTTTTGGTGGACAGATTCAGGTGGCAGGTGCTGTAAAGAGCAATAAAATAAAGAAAACCGCTACATCGGACTGGATGGATATAGAGAAGCAACGTGGTATCTCTGTAACCACCTCTGTGATGGAGTTCGACTATAAAGAGTATAAGATTAATATCCTCGATACTCCCGGTCATCAGGATTTCGCTGAAGACACATATCGTACGTTGACTGCTGTAGATAGCGTTATCATCGTTGTAGATGGTGCCAAAGGTGTGGAAACACAGACACGTAAGTTGATGGAAGTGTGCCGTATGCGTAATACGCCGGTCATTATATTCATCAATAAGATGGACCGTGAGGCCAAAGATCCTTTCGATTTGTTGGATGAGCTGGAAGAAGAGCTTGCCATTCATGTACGTCCGTTGACCTGGCCTATCGAAAGTGGTGTGCGCTTTAAGGGAGTTTATAACATCTACGAAAACAATCTGAATCTTTTCCAGCCTTCCAAGCAAGTGGTGACGGAAAAGGTGGAGGTAGATATCAATACCGAAGAACTGGATAAGCAAATCGGTGCGCAATTGGCTGATAAGTTGCGTGGTGAGTTGGAATTGATAGATGGAGTTTATCCTGAATTTGATAAAGAAGAATATCTGAAGGGCGAACTGGCACCTGTATTCTTTGGTTCAGCTCTGAATAACTTTGGTGTGCAAGAGTTGCTGGATTGCTTTGTAGAGATAGCTCCAAGTCCTCGTCCTGTACAGGCGGAAGAACGTGAAGTGGAACCGGAAGAGCCTAAATTCACCGGATTTGTCTTTAAGATTACGGCGAATATCGACCCGAATCATCGTTCTTGTATCGCATTCTGTAAGATTTGCTCAGGTAAATTTACACGTAATGCTCCATACCTGCATGTGCGTCATGGAAAGACGATGCGTTTTTCTTCGCCCACACAGTTCATGGCACAGCGTAAGACGACTGTTGACGAGGCTTGGGCGGGTGATATCATCGGTTTGCCAGACAATGGTTCTTTTAAGATCGGTGATACGCTGACAGAAGGAGAAATGCTTCATTTCCGTGGTCTGCCGAGTTTCTCACCGGAGATGTTCAAGTATATCGAGAATGCTGACCCGATGAAACAGAAACAGCTTGCCAAAGGTATCGATCAGTTGATGGACGAAGGTGTGGCACAGTTGTTTGTCAACCAGTTCAACGGCCGGAAGATTATCGGTACGGTAGGGCAGTTGCAGTTTGAGGTTATCCAGTATCGCCTGGAGAATGAATATAGTGCGAAGTGCCGTTGGGAGCCGTTGAGCCTTTATAAGGCTTGCTGGATAGAGAGCGATAATCTTGAAGAACTGAAAGCATTCAAGAAGCGTAAGTATCAGTATATGGCGAAAGACCGTGAGGGGAGGGATGTCTTCCTGGCGGATAGCGGTTATGTGTTGCAAATGGCTCAGATGGACTTCAAGAATATAAAATTCCACTTTACAAGCGAGTTCTGATTCGTATTCTGAATTGGGATTGAGAGATACAGGGATGCAAAGGGTAGAAACTTTGTATCCCTATATTTTTTTGTATATACTGTAAGTCTTCCCTCCCTTTTATAGACATCCTTGCATACTTTTTAATGAATGACTGACTAGAGTGGTTCGTTTATTAATAAGTACCTTTGCCGTAATAAAGTAAGGAGATTCCACGCATCAGGAAATAAGATTTTATATAAGGTATGAACTTCTTGCAAATGTTGAGAACTATCCGGAAGAGGGGGAGCCGTATTGTGGCATGCGGAGATGAGATGGGAAGTTGTTTCAGCCGTAATGCGGATGAATAAATGAACTGGATCAAGATATATTGGTAATCAGTTCTATGGTAGGCGTTAATATCTTTATGGTTTCCATGCAATCCCTCCGCTTGAAGGGAGAACATGGAAACTTTCGTTTTAGCATCTTTTAGTGTTATTTTTCTATTTTATTTCATTGATAATCCGTAATTTCGGACGATTTTTTGTAAAACAGACCGAATAACTAATAATTTATAATATGGAAAATCTCAACACAGCGCTTTTGCTGATGGTGGTAGGTATGACGACAGTGTTCGCTATCCTGCTGATTGTAATCTACTTAGGTAAAGGACTTATTCTTCTGGTAAACAAGTACGCCCCTGAAGAGGTGGTGCCGGATAAGAAAGGTGCGCAAGGTCCTGCCGCAATTCCCGGAAACATTTTGGCTGCTATCAGTGCCGCTGTAACAGTGGTGACACAAGGCAAGGGTAAAGTAGCCAAGGTCGAGAAAATAAAATGATAATCTTTAATAAAAAACACACACCTATTTATTTAGTATGAAAAAGGAAATTAAGTTCAGCCTGGTTTTCAGGGACATGTGGCAGAGTGCCGGAAAATATGTGCCCCGCGTAGACCAGCTGGTAAAGGTTGCTCCAGCTATTGTTGAAATGGGCTGTTTTGCCCGCGTAGAAACCAATGGCGGAGGTTTTGAACAGGTAAATCTATTGTTTGGTGAAAATCCTAATAAAGCTGTACGTGCATGGACGAAGCCGTTTCACGAGGCTGGTATACAAACTCACATGTTGGACCGTGCACTGAACGGTCTTCGCATGAGCCCCGTACCTGCCGATGTGCGTAAGCTGTTTTATAAAGTGAAGAAAGTGCAGGGAACGGATATTACACGTACGTTCTGCGGACTGAACGATACCCGTAACATTATTCCTTCCATCGCTTACGCTAAAGAAGCCGGAATGATTTCCCAGTGTTCGCTCTGTATCACCCATTCGCCTATCCATACAGTAGAATATTACACCAATATGGCGTTAGAGCTGATCAAGGCAGGTGCTGATGAAATCTGTGTCAAGGATATGGCAGGTATCGGACGCCCGGTATCATTGGGCAAGATCGTAGCAAATATCAAGGCTGCACATCCTGAAATTCCTATTCAATATCATAGTCATGCAGGTCCCGGTTTCAATATGGCAAGTATCCTCGAAGTTTGCGAGGCTGGTTGCGATTATATTGACGTGGGTATGGAACCGTTGTCATGGGGTACGGGACACGCTGACTTGCTGAGTGTGCAGGCTATGCTGAAAGATGCAGGTTTCCAGGTTCCTGAGGTGAATATGGAAGCATACATGAAAGTGCGTGCATTGATTCAGGAATTTATGGACGACTTCCTCGGTTTGTATATCAGTCCGAAGAACCGCTTGATGAACTCTTTGTTGATCGGTCCGGGACTTCCGGGTGGTATGATGGGTAGCTTGATGGCTGACTTGGAGTCCAATCTGGAATCTATCAATAAATATAAGGCGAAACGTAACTTGCCGTTTATGACGCAGGATCAGTTGCTTATCAAGCTGTTCAATGAAGTGGCTTATGTATGGCCGCGTGTAGGTTATCCTCCGTTGGTAACTCCGTTCAGCCAGTATGTTAAGAATCTGGCGATGATGAACGTGATTGCTATGGAAAAAGGTAAGGAACGTTGGGGTATGATTGCTGATGATATCTGGGATATGCTGTTAGGTAAAGCTGGTAAATTGCCGGGTACGCTGGCTCCCGAAATCATTGAGAAAGCCGAACGCGAAGGCCGTAAGTTCTTTACCGGAAACCCACAGGATAATTATCCGGATGCGCTTGATAAGTATCGCAAGATGATGAAAGAGAACAAATGGGATTTGGGCGAAGATGATGAAGAACTCTTCGAATATGCCATGCATCCGGCACAATACGAAGCATACAAGAGTGGCAAGGCGAAAGAAGACTTCCTGGCAGACGTGGAAAAACGGAAGGCGGAACTTAATAAGTCTCCGTTGGACGACGCCAAACCGAAAACACTTACCGTTCAGGTAGATGGACAGGCTTATCGCGTAACGGTAGCTTACGGTGATATTGATTTGCCGGCAGATGCTACAGCGAAAGTGGAAGCTCCTGTAGGCGAAGGCCAGGATGTGGTTGCTCCGTTGGAAGGTAAATTCTTCCTGACAAAGAATGCACAGGAAACTCCGTTGAAGGTGGGCGACAAGGTGAAGAAAGGCGACTTGCTTTGCTACATCGAAGCTATGAAGACGTATAACGCCATCCGTGCCGATTTCGACGGAACAGTTACTGCTATTTGTGCTACTCCGGGCGATACCATTTCAGAAGATGATGTATTAATGAAGATAGGATAACGCAGCATGGAAGATATATTTGGAAGACTCTACGGTATGACGGCCTTCAGCAATATCATTGAAGACCCGTCGTTTCTGGTGATGTATGCCATTGCTTTCATCCTGCTGTATTTGGGTATCAAGAAGCATTACGAACCGTTATTGCTGGTACCTATCGCTTTCGGTGTGCTCATCGCCAACTTTCCCGGTGGCGAAATGGGTGTCATTCAGGCGGATGAAAACGGAATGGTAATGGTAAATGGGGTGTTGAAGAGCATCTGGGAAATGCCGTTGCATGAAATTGCACACGACTTGGGATTGATGAACTTCATCTACTATATGTTGATTAAGACAGGTTTCCTGCCCCCCATCATTTTTATGGGTGTGGGTGCACTGACGGACTTTGGACCGATGCTCCGTAATTTGCATCTTTCCATCTTCGGGGCGGCAGCGCAGTTGGGCATCTTTACAGTACTGTTGTGCGCAGTGATGATTGGTTTTACACCGCAGGAAGCAGGTGCTCTCGGTATCATTGGTGGTGCTGACGGCCCGACTGCAATTTTTACGACTATCAAGTTGGCTCCGCATTTGTTGGGTCCGATTGCTATTGCCGCCTATTCTTACATGGCGTTGGTTCCGGTGATTATTCCGTTGGTAGTGAAGTTGTTCTGCTCTAAGAAGGAGTTGATGATCAATATGAAGGAGCAAGAGAAACTCTATCCTTCGAAGACGGAAATCAAGAATCTGCGTGTACTGAAAATCATTTTCCCGATAGCAGTGACTACGGTTGTCGCTCTCTTTGTACCGACGGCAGTGCCTTTGATTGGTATGTTGATGTTTGGTAACCTGATTAAGGAAATCGGTGCGGATACCAGCCGTTTGTTTGATGCAGCTGCCAATAGCATTATGAATGCGGCGACTATTTTCTTAGGATTGAGTGTAGGGGCAACTATGACAAGCGAAGCGTTCCTGAACTGGACAACCATTGGTATTGTTATAGGTGGTTTCCTTGCATTTGCACTTTCCATTACGGGTGGTATCTTCTTTGTGAAGCTGTTCAATCTGTTCAGTAAGAAGAAGATAAATCCGCTGATTGGTGCAACAGGACTGAGTGCTGTGCCTATGGCAAGCCGCGTATGCAATGAGATTGCTACGAAGTATGATCCGAAGAACCATGTGCTGAATTACTGTATGTCCAGTAATATCTCCGGTGTTATCGGTTCAGCGGTAGCTGCGGGTGTATTGATCTCATTCTTGGGATAAAGATACGCGGACGACGCGGATTGAGGCGGACGAACGCGGACTTTTTAGGCGCGGATTACGCGGATTACACGGATTTATTTCTTTATTGTAATGAAAGAATCTGTGTAATCCGCGTAATCCGCGCCTGAATCTTTATTCACTAATCACTTTCCTGTATTCTGCCATTGCCATTTTCTCTGCCAGATATGCATTAATCAGGTTCGTATGAGCCTGTGTCCACGATAATTGTGCGGACAAAACATCTGCCATACTGGATTTTCCTTCATTATAAGAGAAAGTGACAAGGTCCAGGTTCTCTTCGGCAAGATCCATATTTTCCTTTGCTGTCTTTACTTGTTGCTCCGTTTCCGTCAGTTTTGTAGTGGCGGCGGAGAGTTCTTCAAGAATATTATCAGTGATATAACTTTGTTGCAGCTTCTGGATACCAATGAATGCTTTCTGTTGCCGGTTTGTCTTGAAACGCGCCCCCCAACGGAAGATGGGGATACTGATGTTTACTCCAGCTACAGGCGTATGAGGGATTTCCTGTCCCATGTACGTGATACCGGTATCCCAACCTGTGGCAAGGAACATGCTTACCTGAGGATTGTACTTGCTGAGGGCGGCATGGCGTTGTGCCTCACTCCGGGCAATGTTTACCGTTGTGCTGGCATAATCGGCGCGGCGTGGAAGTACATCGTCAAGTCCAAGAATGTCGACGGGTTCACTGGCTATACTGATTTCACTTAGGCTATCTACGGGA
Source organism: Bacteroides sp. 14(A) (assembly GCF_000526555.1). Taxonomy (NCBI): domain Bacteria; kingdom Pseudomonadati; phylum Bacteroidota; class Bacteroidia; order Bacteroidales; family Bacteroidaceae; genus Bacteroides; species Bacteroides sp. 14(A). The sequence goes on from NZ_JAGH01000001.1 coordinate 1,408,198, forward strand.
GTATTGGGTGCTACCCCCATCAAAATGTTCAGTTGTTGCAAGGCAAGGGTATAGTTCTGACGGGCCTTGATATACTGCAATTCAGCTTCTTTCTGACGGGTGGAAATCATCAGCAGGTCTGTACGACTGATAGCGCCATCGTTGAAACGATCCTGAATAATATCGTGCTGCTTCTTTATGATATCCTGAAATGTAGCAGCAGCCTCAAGACTGGCATAGGCGGCTGAAGCATTCCAATAAACGGCATCGCTTTGATAATGAATTTGGTCGAGAGTTAGTTCAGTGGTGAGTTGGCTTAACTCTTCGTCAGCCTGTGCCATACGCTTCTGAGCTATTAGAGAACCACCCGTATAGAGGGGCTGTGCCAAGGTTGCAAGTGCCTGATAGGTGTAGGGGCGATACTCACCTTTCGGACTGTTCCACTTATCCAGGTGGTTGAGGTTGGCGGTACCTTCGGCTGTGATGTCTATTTGTGGCAGGAAGCCGGTATTTGCTATTTTTCGCGCTTCGGTGCTTGCCATGGTTTTTAGGCGCTGCTGTTTCAGCACTTGGCTGTAGGCTTCTACTTTGTCACGATATGCTTCGCGGCTTAAGTACTGCTGTGCTCCGGCTTTCAGACCGAAGCTGCAAAGTAATGTAAGTATGGTTATTATCTTTTTCATAATTATCTCTTTATTTCTTATTTAAGCGAATAGTTAAGAGTATCCGGAGTTTATCCTTTGATCTTATGTATCGCGCAATATGCCACCGGAAGTACGAACAGCGTCAATGCTGAGGCTACCAGCAGACCACCCATGATGGTTGCCGCCATACCACCGAACATAGCGTCGAATAGCAACGGCAACATACCCAGAATCGTAGTTCCGGACGCCATGGCTACAGGTATGATACGGCTGGTTGTAGCACTGATTACCGCATTCAGCGGCGCTTTTCCGGAAGCAACTTCTATGTCGATTTGATCTACCAATACAATTGCATTTTTGATATTCATACCAATCAATCCCAGTAGACCGAGAACAGAGAAAAAGTCGAATGATTTACCAAGCAAGATTAATCCCAGTACGATTCCTATAAAGATAAGTGGCAACATCAATAGGATGACAATTGGCTTGCGGTAGGTCCTGAACAGGAACAACAGGGTAATAAACATTAAGAAAAACGTTAGTGGCATATTAGCTGCCAATGCTGCATTACTTTCTGCCTGGCTTTCCTGTTCACCAAAATACTTCATGGTGTATCCTTCCGGTACTTGAATTTCTTCTTGTACTTCTTTCCATATCTTATTGAATGCTGCTATGGCATTTACTCCCCGGCGTGGATCGGCTTGCGCCATCATTACCATTTGACGGTTATAGTCTTTTACATTCGAGAACTTATATTGGAAATCGAATTCACTGACTACTTGTTCCAGGGTAGTGGTTTCCTGTGTTGTACCGAATACGGGTAGTGTACGCAGGTCGTTGATGCGGAAAGAATCGACTGTGTTATCCTTTAGCAGAATGGGCAGCACCTGATCGCCTTCACGATATTCGCCTAATGTCATACCGCTTGTACCGATCTGAATGCTCTGTGCCATACTTTGCCGGGAGACACCTAACGGTTGGGCACGTTCCGGACTGTAAACAGGTTTCCATACTGGAATCTTATTCCCCCATGAATTTCGTACGTTGATGAGATCATCATCCCGATGCATGATTTCCAGGACTTTGTTGGTCAGCATCACCAGTGAATCGACATTGTTGCCGATAAAGCCGATTTCAATGGCGGCGTCTACCGCAGGCGATAGCTTAAACAAAGTGGTACGGGTGATGGCATTCGGATAGTTTGCCTTCATATACTGGTCGAAGTTCTCTTCGTATTCCTTTGTATATTTACTGTCGGTCAGTTCGATAAGTATATTGGCAAAGTTGGGTTTAGGACCGACGGAAGTAGATGCCAGATAGTAACGTAACGGTGTACTTCCGAATGTGGTGGATATTCGTTTCACTTCCGGTTGTTGCAGGAGGTGCGCTTCCACTTGTTTCATTTCCTTTTCCACGTCACGGATGCTGTAACCGTCCGGATAGAATATATCGGCACGGAAATAGGGCTTATCCAGTGAGGGGAAGAAGTTTTGAGGCATCATTCCCATGATGACCAGTGAGATGATAAACAGGACTACCATACTACCCAGTGTAAGAGTCTTCTTCTTGATAAGTACTCCGAGGATAGAGGCGAACTTGTGATAGAAAGGTTTATCATACGGGTCTTTATTGGTATCGCCGGATTTGGCTTTCAAAATAAAGTTACCGAAAGTGGTGGTTTGTGTGAGTGCCAGTATCCAGCTTAATCCCAAAGAAATGGCAAGTACGACAAACAGGGGTTTCACGATTTCCGCTACGGCAGAAGGGGCGAGGTACAACGGCAGGAATGAACAAATGGCGATGAACGTAGCGCCAAGTAATCCCCATTGCGGTCCGGTAGCTCCATCTATCAGTGCTTTTCGCCGGTCTATACCTCGGGCAATGGCTATTTGTGCATTGTCTGTCACTACAATAGCATTATCCACCAGCATACCCATGGCAATGATGAAACCTGCCAGTGAAGTACGGTTCAATCCTACTCCCATGAAAGACATGATGAGCAGCGTACCGCCAATGGTGAATATCAACGAACTGCCGATAAGTATACCTGCACGCAACCCCATCACCAACATGATGATAACGATTACAATGAGGAGGGATTCTATCAGGTTAATGATGAAACCATTATTTGCTTCCTGTGCTATGACATTTTCCGGATACAGACTTTCCAATTCCAACCCTACCGGAATAAGGGGAAGAAGTTCAGCCAGTTTCTGATCTACCAGTTCTCCAGTCTTTACTACATCTTTTGTCGGGTCGGTGGAAACACCGATACCTATGGCACGCTTCCCGTTGACGTGCATGATGTTGCCGGGAGGATCCATATATCCTTTTTCAATGACGGCAATATCACCCAGTTTCACCTGTCCGCCCGGAGTGGTAATCACTTGGTTCCGGATGTCATTGACGGTAGTATAGGTTCCGTTGGCTACAATGCGCAGTTGTTGTTCACCGGCATTGATTTCACCTGTATTGATAATCTGGTTTTGCGATTGTAACAGACTTGCTACTTGCTTCGGATCTATACCCATACCGGCCAGTTTATTGACGGATATATAGATATTTACCACCTCGGTTTGTGTACCGAACAAGGCTACTTTCATAACTCCGTCAGCAGTGATAACCTGGGTTTTGATACGCTCTGCCCAGTTGCGCATTTCTTCGTAAGAGAAACCTTCATCACCTACCAAACCATAGTATATGCCGAATACATCGCCGAAATCGTCCGATACCGTGGGAACGGAAGCACCGGCGGGTAGTTGCGGTTGTATGTTGAGCACCTTACGGCGCAGTTCATCCCACTTCTGCGGAATCGACTCTGCGGAAAGGGAAGGTTGAAGCTCGAATGTTATCTTGGATAGTCCGTACATGGACTCCGACTTAATTTTATATACACCACTCATCGACTGTATCTCGCGGGAGATCGGTTCAGTGATCAGTCGTTCTACTTCTGCTGGTTCTGCCCCCGGGTAGCGGGTCATTATGACCGCTGACTTGATGACAAAGGGTGCATCCTCTTTCTTTCCCAACCGGTCGAATGATAGTATACCGCCGATTAGCAACACAGCCAGGAAGAAATAAACAATCTTGGTGTTGTCTAATGCATATTTAGCTAAATTCATATGATTTATATTTATGTTTTAGATTCTGTAAATGATAATTTACCAGTGTAGTTGTTGATATTCTGACTATCTCAATTCCCCTCCTCCAATTGGAGGAGGGGTGCCCAACGGGCGGGGTGGTAGGTGAGAGAAAAATTCCTTTATCTTATTATTTATAGGTATTTTATTGTTTTACCTACCACCTCCCCCTACGGGTACTCCTCCTCCGACGGAGGAGGAGAATTTAAGATACTTCCGCGTAACAATTCTCTCGCCGATAAATTATCATTTAATTGATAACTTTCACCGTCTGCCCCTCGACCAGTTGGTGCACTCCGGCAATCACAATAGTTTCTCTCGGCTGTACACCGGTAGAGATAAGGGCATTGGCTTCTCCGGTAGGAGAGTATACGGTTACTTCCCGCTTGCTTACCTTATTGTCTTTTACTACCCACACATAGGTCCTCTGGTTCTCGCTTTCACCGAATATGGCACTGAGCGGAATATTCACAAGCTTTTCTTCCAAGAAGGGAGCTACGTCCGAAGCCAGCTTGATTTTGCACGTAAATCCCGGTTTCACATCGTATAGGGAACGGTTGAAAGCAGGATCTTCGATCGTAATAGTTACCGGGATACCTGTTCCGGCTGTAGAAATATCCAGATATTCTTCCAGTTTTGCATTGAATGTCGTGCCCGGATAGGTATCGAATACCACTTTGAATGTTACGTCCTTTGCCCGAAGTAGATAGAGATAATCATCCGGTACGGTGAATTTGATGCGGAGCTTCTGTGTATTCACCAATTGTACAATGCCTTCCCCAGAGTTCACGCGCTGATAGTTTTCTACCAGACGTTTTTCAATAGAACCGTCGAAGGGAGCGGTAAGTTTGGTATCCCGCATATTATTGCTGGATAATTCATAAGCTGACTTTGCCTTTTGATAATTGGCAACGCTGATCTCATATTCCTGCACGGAGATAGCTTGGCGTCCCAACAGGCGTTTGTTACGTTCTACCTGTGCTGCGGCAGTCTCGTAAGCGGCTTTGTCGGCGGCGTATTGCAGGGAAATGTCACGCGGATCAATGGCGGCGATCAGCTGTCCTTTCTTTACCCGCTGACCTTCTACCACAGGCAGATTTATGACCTGTCCACTGACACGGAAGGCCAGTTTCACGTATTCTACGGCTTCTACAATACCGGAGAAGTCTTTCCGGATGACCGATTGGGAGCTGGCAGTAGCTGTCTTGACAGGTCGGATCAGCGTGGCATCGCCCTCTTTCTTGTGCCCGCATGATGTGGCAAGCAGCATCACGCTGATGGCGAACAAATAGATTTTCTTCATACTAATGTATAGTTGTTCGTTTAGGTATAAAAAACATAAAACCGGAAAAACAGATAATTGTTCTCCCGGTTTATTTTGTTACGCGTTGTTAATGATACAGGCTTCTACTCCTCTATCCTGAGCAACAAATCGGTGCCCAATTTGAGCTTATAAACGTTTTTATATACTTGTATGTTCAGTTCTTCTCCGGCAATAAGTGAAATATTTATTTCTTTGCCTACATGCATATGAAGTGTACGTCCCTGATAATTTATCTGGAAGGAGTAACTGTTCCACTTCTCGGGAATGACTGGGAAGAAAGAGAGTATGCTCTCCAGAATCTGCATCCCGGCAAAGCCTCGTACAATGGCAAGCCAGCTGCCCGGCATACTGGTGATATGCAGTCCTTGGTGAGTTTCGTTGTTGTAATCATCCAGGTCAAGACGGGTGGCATGCAGAAAGAGTTGGTAAGCCTTTTCCACTTCTCCGATGCGGGCGGCAAGAATGGAGTGGATGTGTGGGGAAAGTGAAGATTCATGCACCGTCATTGTTTCATAGAAGTCGAAGTTGCGGCGGACTGTTTCCTTATCGAAATTGAAATAATACAGATATAGGCCCAACAATACATCGCTTTGTTTGATGTAGCATGAACGAAGAATACGATCCCACGACCAGTGCTGATTGATGGGGCGTTCTTCGGGTGGAATGGCATCGGTACTGTTCAGTTCCTTATCCAGGAAACCGTCATTTTGTACAAAGATCCCCAGTTCTTTATCTTCCGGCAGATACATACGGTTGATAATGTCGCGCCAGCGTTCAGCCTCTTCTTGTTGGCGGAGGTTGGTGACACGGCGTACACGCGCATATTCGTCGGGGTATTCTCCGGCAATGATCTCAAGATAGTTAAGTGTCATCCGCAGGCACTGCACACACGAGTAATTGGTGTACCAGTTATTATCTACGTTGTTTTCGTACTCATCCGGTCCGGTGACACCCAGTATCACATATTTCTGTTTTGGTTTGGAGAAAGATACCCGCTGACTCCAGAAACGGGAGACGGCAATCATTACTTCCAGTCCGTATTTGGCTACATAATCTTTGCTGCCCGTGATTGCAGCATGCTGTGCAATGGCATAGACGATGATATTATTGCGATGTATTTCTTCAAAGGTTATTTCCCATTCACTGTGGCACTCCTCACCGCTGTAAGTAACTTGCGGGAAGAGGGCGGCACCCTCTTTGAAACCCAGTTTGCGGGCATTCTCTATCGCTTTCGGTAGTTGGTTATAGCGGTATATCAACAGGTTTTTCACAATCTCCCTCGGAGTAGAGAGTAGGAAGAACGGTACACAACAAAGTTCCGTATTCCAGTATGTGTTTCCACCGTATTTTTCACCTGTGAATCCTTTCGGACCGATATTCAGGCGCGGATCATCACCGCGGTACGTCTGGCATAGTTGAAAGATGTTGTACCGGATGCCCTGTTGTGCTTCCGGATCGCCTTCGATAACCACATCCATTTCTTTCCATATATTGGCCCAGGCTTGCTGATGATCGTTTTCCAGCTTATCCCAGCCGTCTATTTTAGTCTGACGGGCTTTGGTGACGGAATGTTCTATCAGTTCCTGGCGTTCATCATAGAGCGACGAACTTATAACGGTATATTTGATGAGCATTACATTGTCTCCCGGTTTCACATCTGCCCCGATGCTGAACCCGGTTTGTTTCTCCTTTTCAATGCGTATCGGGTTCGAGGTGGTTTCTTTGCCGTTCTTGAAGAACTGATAGGTCATGGCATAGCACACTTGCGCATCTTCACGTCGGGTTTGCGTCCATAGATAAGCACAATCCTTTGTGACGCCGGAACGGAGGATATTCCATATCTTCTCGTTTGGATCATCATCCTTATTGACTATGACTGCATCCAGGGAGGGAATCAGTGATATTCTTCCCGTATAATTGATGGAGGTGACGCTGTATTTTATCAGACATAAATCGGGATGAGCCATATTGTTGATATGCTCCACATGTACCCGTATTTGGTGTCCTTTGGGAGATGTGATTTCGAAGTCCCGGTAGGAGATACCCGCTTTCATATCGAGCCTGCGGCTGAAGCTGTTCACGTCCCATTGTGCCAGGTCCAGTTCTTCGTCGATAAGGCGCAGACTGACACGACTCCAGTCTGCTGCATTGGGAATACGGGTATAGAAATGAGGGAAACCGTTTTTCCACCAGCCTACACGTGTTTTATCAAGAAAGGTGATACCGGCAACGAATGAACCACGGTATGAGTCGCTTGAATAAGGTTCCTCGAAATTGCCCCGTTGGCCGAAGCGACCGTTCCCAAGACTGAATATACTTTCTGACATTCGCAGGTTGTCGGCATGAAAGTTATCTTCAATAATATTCCATTCATCGGTTTTAAGGTATCTTTTCATGGTGTGTATCTCAATGGTGATTATGGCCGTAAAGATAAACAAATAAACGGATAAACGGCAATGATGAGGAAAAAAAGAAGACAAAGAATATCTAAAGAATAAGATGTGTTTGGTTCCTTTATAAGAATCGCCCCGATCTTTTTAAAGGAACGGGGCGATTATCGTAGAGAAAAGAGTTGTTTGTCGTAGAGGGATAGATATCTCCTTTTAAGTATGTTCTCGCGCGGATTATGCTTTTGCTTGTTCTCCTTTGGTCTCTTTGATTAAATATACACAAATGGCACCGATAATCAACATCACGCCTGCCATGACAAGCATATTTATTTCAGGCGGTAACATGCCTTTCGGGGTGAACAGAGCCAGAATACTACCACCCAGCGTAGCAGCTACAATCTGCGGAATACAGATCGTTCCGTTGAACAGTCCCAGATAGGTCCCCATGTGTCCGCCGCTTAGAGCATTGGTCAGGATGGTGAAAGGCAATGCCAGCATAGCTGCCCATGCGCAACCGATAAGCAAAAAGGAGATGAATAATACATATTGATTGTGAACGAAATACGTGGAGATGAAACCTATTCCACCCAAAACAAGACTGAGTGAGTAGATCAGTTTACGGTTCTTGAACATCGGGATACATACAGCCCAGAGTACAGAACCGATGGCCTGTACGGCAAACAATACGCCTACCCAGTCGGCAGCATTCTGATATTGGATACTCTTAGTGTCCAGCACTACTTTGTTTGCGCCGTTCACCACAGTTTCAACAGTAGGAGCATCGAATACATTGGCAGCTACACTACCATTGGTATAGGTCCACATGAACATGAAGGCAAACCAACAGAAGAACTGGACCAAACCTACTGTCCAGAAAGCTTTCGGTGCTTTCACCAGTAGTTTCACCATATTGATCTTTTCCTTTTTTTCCTCTTCGGTGATGCCATGGTATTCCGCATATTCGGCAGGTGGCATTTCTTTCACCTTTACTGTGGTGTAGATGACGCAAAGTATCAGAATGGCTGCTCCGATATAGAAGGAATATATAACTGAGTCGGGAACTACACCTTGGGGAGCTATGTTGCTGATGCCTATCCATGTAAAGATGAACGGGAATAGGAAACCTACCAAGCTACCGGCATTGCACAGGAAACTCTGGATAGAGTAGGCAAGGCCTTTTTGCTTTTCGTTTACCATGTCGCCCACCATCATTTTGAATGGCTGCATCGCCATATTGATGGATGTATCCAGAAACATCAACGATACTAATCCGAATATCATTGCCGTGCTGACTGCCATACCGAAGCTACCGGCATTCGGCAGCAGGCACATTACCAGTACGGCTACCAGTGAACCGACAAAGAGGTAAGGAATACGTCGTCCGAAGCGTGTCCACGTTTTGTCGCTTGCAGCACCTACGATGGGCTGCACGATGATACCTGCCAATGGTGGCAATATCCAAAAATAACTCAAATTGTGCGGGTCTGCACCCAATGTCGCAAAAATACGGCTGATGTTCGCACTCTGCAAAGCATACGCAATCTGTACGCCAAAGAAGCCGAAGCTGATATTCCACAGCTTCCAAAAGCTCAAATCAGGTTTTACTTTCATTCTTAATTTTATGTATTAGATATTTATTCAGTTATTTCGTCGTTCCCCTCACTACAAGATTTGTCCTCACAATCTTGTTGCTACTCTTATCATCGCCCCCTTCCAGCTTACCTGTCAGAATGCTGAAAGCGCTTTTTCCGACTTCTTCTCCATGCTGTTCTACGGTGGTCAGTTTGGGATCTGTGCTTTGGGCGATGGCACCGTCGGTAAATCCGCAGATCGATACTTCGTCGGGCACTTTCTTTCCAACCAGTTTGCAGGCATACAGAATGCCTGAAGCTGTTTCGTCATTGATGGCGAAGAAACCGTCGGGATGCTCGGAACCTTCCAGTATGTCAGGGGTGATGGATATGGCACGTTCCCGGGTATCACACAACATAATCATGCTGTCGTCTACGGGAATCTTGTATTTCTTCATGGCATCCAGATAGCCATTCCGGCGGTTCTTGGTGATTTCCAAATGCGGGGCTGCTCCATAGAACAGGATACGCTTGCAGCCTGTCTGTATCATATACTCTACAGCAGCAAAAGAACCGGCATAGTCGTCCACTACCACCCGCTCTGTTTTCAATCCGGTGCAGATGCGGTCGTAGAACACAATGGGAATATTGTTATTCAGCAAGTCCTGATAATGGTCGTATTGGGAAGTATCTTTCGCTAATGAGGCAATCACACCACAGACGCGGGCGGCAAGGAATGAATGTACGATTTTCACTTCCTGCTCATAAGATTCGTTGCTCTGCGCTACCAGAATATTGTATCCTGCTTCGGCGGCAGCCTTTTCAATGCCACTCAGCACGCACGAGAAAAAGTGATGTACCAGTTGCGGCACAATTACACCGATTGTATTCGAACGGCTGGCTCGAAGATTTACTGCAAGTACGTTAGGCTTATAATTATGCTCGCGGGCGTAAGCATGTATAAGGTTGCGGGTTTCCTGGCTGATATCCGGGTTGTCCTTCAACGCTCTTGACACGGTAGAGGGCGAGACGTTCAACGCCCGTGCTATGTCCTTGATGGTAATCTGCGGTTTATTCATGGTATTCTCTAAGTATTCCTTTATCCAAAGGTAGTGCAAACCAAAAACAATACAAAATAAGCTTGCTTGTTTTTTTATTGCTGAGGTGCAGCTTATCTTATTGAACTGACTTATCCGGTTGCAAAAATAGCTGAATACATGAAATATCGCTTCTTCATTGACAGTTATCGGGTTAGTGATTTGCGCAAACGTTTGCAAACGTTACAGAAAGTCCCGTTGTCTTTATGCCGGTATTGAACCGGTAGGGAAAGATGTTATCAATATATGAATTTTTAACAAGTGCTTCGGCTTTTGTGATTGCCATCATGCTGGCGACCACAACGATATTGCCGGAAAGCGGATTGGCTAAACTTCGTAGAGCCCGTAATATCCTTGTACCTTCTTATTTCGTGCCAATACCTGACAGCCGCACTGAAGCTGACTTTGCAAGGAATGCCAACCGGCGTCTCTCTTTATCCTGTCCCTTTCACTTTCTTTCGTATGTTTGTTGCCCTTTTCCGCAAGAAGATGTACCTTTGTGGGTAAAGTTATGTATTCCAAATTAATAATTAGAGAAATGGAAGAACTTCAAGACAAATATGTACGTTTCGACTGGGCCATCAAGCGCCTGTTACGCCAGAAGGCAAACTTCGACGTGCTTGAAGGTTTCCTCACCGTGTTTCTGGGTGAGAAAGTCACTATTTTGGAAATTCTGGAGAGTGAAAGTAATCAATTGTCCGCTGAAGATAAATTCAACCGTGTGGACATCAAGGCCCGTAACAGTAAGGACGAGATCATCATTATCGAGATACAGAATACCCGCGAACTTTATTATCTGGAGCGGATTCTTTATGGCGTTCCCAAGGCTATCACTGAGCATATCTCGCTGGGTGAAACGTACTATAAGGTGAAGAAAATCTACTCCATCAGCGTTCTCTACTTCGATATCGGAAAGGGAAACGACTACCTGTATTACGGTCAGAACCATTTCGTAGGCGTCCATACGGGCGACCACCTTCAGGTGAATGTCAAGGAGCGTGATGCCATTGTCTCCCGCATGCCAGCCGAGATATTTCCCGAATATGTCCTTATCCGTGTGAATGAGTTCGACAAAGTGGCTGTCACACCACTTGAAGAATGGATGAAATATTTGAAGGACGGTACCATTCGCCCCGATACCACCGCTCCCGGTCTGAGCGAGGCTCGCGAGAAACTGAAATACTTCTCCATGCCCCCTAAAGAGCGCATGGCTTATGACGAGCATCTGAGCGCCGTGATGATTCAGAACGATGTATTGGATTCTGCCAAACTGGAGGGAAAGATTGAAGGACGTGCGGAAGGACGAGATGAAGAACGTTTTTCCATAGCCCGCAACATGAAGCAACTGGGTATTCCTGTTGACGTGATAGTAAAGTCTACAGGGCTGACATCGGGAGAGATTGAAACTTTGTAGAATTTTTATAAAGTATGCGATACCGCCCTGTAGCCAATGAATTTTCTTCGTAGGCTATGGGGCTTTCGCCTTGCTTCCCCACCATTATGAATTTTGTATGCCAGTGGTTTTAGGTAATTTTTTAGAAAGGTGCAGGGCGTTTGTTACAGATTAATTTTATCTTTGTCCCCGACCTTTAACAAACCGAAGTGTATGCGCAGACCTGTTTTTCTTCTTCTTCTACTTATACTTTTGCAGATAACGCTTCCCGTTAAGCTGTCCGGACAGAAACCGGATTATCGCTTGTTCGATAATATCAGTCTGGGGACGGAAGCCTCTGTAATCAATTGCTTCCTGCAAGATACACAGGGACTGATATGGATCGGTTCCAATAAAGGGCTGTTCAGTTATGACGGTTATTCCACGCAGCCACATTTCACTTTCGCCAAGCGTAACAATACGCAGATTTATTGCGGTACAGTGGTAGACAGTACCTATCTTTATCTGGGTGCCGACAATGGTCTGCTGATTTATAACTATCGCACAGATACCTACGAAGAACCGGAAACGCAACTTCCGACCGATATCCGCGCATTGCTTGTACACGACGGTATGCTATGGTTGGGAACATTGAACGGCCTCTATACCTATTCGCTGAACGACCACCAACTCTCTGCCGTTACCGAAGGTATTCCACACCAGACCATCTATTCCCTGATCCGCTCTTCGGACGGGCTTCTTTATATCGGTACCTATAACGGCTTCTGTCGCTATATCCCCGCTACCCGGCATTTTGAAGAAATAGACCTGCCTCTCAGTGGCAACCGGAGCAATCAGTTTGTCAATTCCCTACTGGAAGATACGGCACGCGGCTGCATCTGGATCGGTACGGAAGGGTGTCTTTTCAGATATACGCCTGCCGACGGCCGTACTCAGCGGATTGATGCTTTCCACGATAATTCCGTCAAGTCATTGGCACTGGATGGCAGTGGGCAGTTGCTGGTGGGTACGGACAACGGTTTGTATGTATATCAGGAAGGAGAACCTTTGCTGCACGTGGTCCACGACTCCCGAAATCTGCAATCACTTTCCAATAATATCATCTGGACTATCTTTGCCGACCGGGAACATAACATCTGGCTGGGTACGGATTACGGAATTTCCATGTCACGGAATAACAATGCGTTGCGTTATATCCCCATTTCACAAATCACCGGAACGGGAGAGGGGAACCAGTTCTATTCCATGCTTCGCGATACACACGGAACTTACTGGTTTGGCGGAACTAACGGACTGATTCGTTTCACCCAGCCCCTGGGTGAAGAACAAGATGTGGCCTGGTATAAAATGGGTGATCGGAAATATCCCTTGTCACACAACCGGGTACGCCATCTTTATGAAGACCGGGAGCGGCAACTCTGGGTGGCTACCGATGGCAGCATCAGCCGTTATGATCCGAAGAACCGCCAGTTCGTCCATTATAGCATTGTGGATAGCACCCGTCGCTACAATGCCAACTGGGCGTATCATTTATTTGAAGACCGGGAAGGGAAACTCTGGATAGCCACTTGTCTCGGTGGAATTTTTGTGGTAGACAAACAGAACCTAATGCGTTCTTCCGGTGGTCCCTATATGGCAGAGAAGACGTATTCCATACACAACGGTCTTTCGGGTATGTTCATCAACCAGCTAATCCCCGACCGTGAGGGGAATGTATGGGCATTGCTGTACAACAGTGCCAATAGCATCGAGAAGATAAATCCCCGCACAGGCGAGATAACCCATATCGCCCCGGACGAGCTAACAGGCGAAAGAACCCCCAACTTCATCCTCTCTGCCCAAGACGGTCATATCTGGATAGGCTTTCCCGGTGGTGTGATGCGTGTACAGCCTAATAACAATAGTATCCGCATGCTTCCTTTCGATGAGTACAATCACTATGCAATACTTTCCATGGCTGAGGCTGACGGAAAAATCTGGATATCTACTACCGACGGTTTCTGGGTGGCAGACCAGCAAACGCTGGAAATCCGTCGGCTGAATATCACTGATAAACGTTTCACCAGTATGTTCTTCGACCGGACAAGCGGAGAATTTTACTTGGGTACGGCAGATTGCTTTGCCATATCTTCATCGGAAGCTCTGCTGGCGGAACACACCGAAAAGTCGCTTATCCTGACTGCCATTTATATCAACAACCAACTGTATCAGCCCAATATCTCACAAACTGATCTTTCACATTCCGGTACCGGACGCTCCGGCACTTCCTCATTGCCCGAACAAAGTATCCGCTACTCGCAACGAATAGAACTGGCTTATGACCAGAATAACCTTGCCTTTGAACTTTCCGACCTGCCTTATTCTCTTGAAGAAAAAAGCAAACTTGTATATCGTCTGGAAGGTGTGGATCGTGAGTGGAACTTGCTGAAAGCGAATACGAACCGTATCACTTACAATAACCTGAGTTATGGAGACTATCGTCTGTTGGTGAGTAAGTTGGACGCTTATGGAAAACCATCGGACCGGGCTTATACACTGGAGGTTCATATCATTCCCCCCTGGTACTATACTCTGTGGGCCAAGGCGCTCTATGTCTTGCTCTGTCTGATACTGGTGGTCTGGACCATCAACTTCTTCCGCGTTAAGAATCGCTTGAAGCTGGAGCGTATGGAGAAGGAGAAAATTTTGGAACAATCGCAGGCGAAAATGGAGTTCTTCACCAACCTTTCCCACGACCTAAAAACTCCGTTGAGCATGATTATCGCCCCTATCAGCAAGTTACTGCCCGGTATCAAGGATCAGCAGGAGAAGAAACAACTGGAGCAGGTGCATCGAAATGCCATGAAGCTGAATTCACTCATTCATCAGGGATTAGACTTCAACCGGGTGGATAGTGGCAACAATACGTTGTTGATACTTTCTCAAATCGAACTGGTATCTTTTGCGCGTGGCTTATTTGCTTTGTATGCAGAGGAGAAGGCGAAAGAGAAGAAACTAACTTTTCATTTTCATACCGACCGTGAAAAGATATACATACAGATGGATGCCATAAAACTGGAATCTATCTTGGATAACCTCTTGTCCAATGCCGTGAAGTACACTCCGGAAGAGGGTGAGGTAACGCTTCGTTTGCAGGCTTCTGATAAAGAGGTGCATATCTCTGTATCCGATACAGGTATAGGTGTTCCCCGGCAGGATCAGCCGTATGTTTTCCAGCGTTTCTTCCAGTCTCCCAAGACGGCAGGCAAAAAGGAGGGAACGGGTATCGGACTATATTTGGTAAAGACTTATACGGAACTGCATGGTGGTAATGTTCAACTTTCTTCAGAAGAGAATAAAGGTACTACCATTACGCTGACTCTTCCGGTGATTGCTATGGAACACTCTGCCGTAGAGGTTTCTCCGGAAACTGTTTCTTCTGATATCGAACCTGTCGCTGCCGGAGTTGAAGTTGTGGTTCCAGATACAGGTATGCCTGCTTCGGATGCACCATTGCTTCTGATTGTGGATGATACTCCGGAGGTTTCAGAGTTTATCTATCAGATACTGCATACCAAATATCGTTGCCGTTTAGCGGATAATGGTAAGATAGGTATGGAACTCACTATGGAATTAATGCCCGATCTGATTATAGCTGATGTCATGATGCCCGTAATGGATGGACTTGAAATGGTGCGTCATATCAAGAAGAATATTCCCACATCTACTATTCCCATTATCTTGCTGACGGCGAAAAGTGATAAGGAAACAGAGCTTGAAAGTATCCAGTTACATATAGATGCTTTCATTCCTAAACCCTTTGAACCGGATATTTTACTTTCGCGCGTGGAGCAGTTATTACATAGCCGGGAGACGCATGAGGCGAAAGCCCGTATGGAAGTTCTTTCCACTCCGAAGGAGATAGAGGCGGTTTCTTATGATGAGAAGTTTCTGGCAAACGTGATTCATCTGATTGAAGAACATATCTCGGACTCCGAACTGAATGTGAATGCCCTTTGTGAATGGACCGATATTAATAACAAGCAGATGTATCGCAAGATAAAGCAACTGACGGGTATGACACCTGTGGAATACATTAAGTCCATCCGCATGAAAAAGGCGGCTATGCTGCTGAAACAGCAGAAGTTTACTGTGGCTGAAGTGATGTATATGGTCGGTTTCTCCAATCATTCCTATTTCTCTAAATGCTTCCAGGCAGAGTTTGGGGTGACGCCGAAGCAGTATGTCTGAAGGGGGGGCTTTTATAAGAAGACTTCCGCGCCAAGCAGATTATTGAAATAGGTTGCATTGCGTTCATCCTCTAGTCCACCGTCGAGGGTGAACAGTAGTTGGTACCTGGTCTGTGTATTCGCCATTCCCACAATTACAGAAACCACCGCTTCCCGTTTGGGAAACTGAACTAAGGTGACTCCCTGCACCATTCCATCGGAATATTCGCTTGCAGCAAAAGCATTGTACACGGCATTGGGCACTTCATCCATTGTTTCCCAGTCAATCTGTCTCATTTCCCATTGCGCTTCGGAGTTGAACCAGACCTTTGTGTCGAAACCATTCTGTATAAAGTCCGCTACATAGTAAGTCTCATCCCGTGACCAGGCAACATCCTTGGCGGCAGGATACATCTTTTTCAGTGCTGTCTGCACATTGACAGGCGCATAATCGGCCAGGGCCGGAACTGATGTCAGGAGCATCAGAAGCAAGAAAGAATACGTCAACTTTTTCATTGTTCCTTCATTAGATTGTTATCGTTTCGAAAAGAACAACGAGTGGTGAGTTTTGTTTAGTAGAACTTTATTTATCAGGCACACTGTCGAGCGGAAGTATAAACAGGAAACGTGCTCCTCCGGTATAATTCTTATCCAGTTTCACTTCCCCTTTCAGGCGTCCGGCAATGATGGAACAGATGTTCAATCCGAGTCCTGTGCCCTGTTTGAATTCATCCAGCTTGCTGAACCGGTCGAAAACGCAATCTGCCTGGTCTGCCGGAATCCCCGGACCAGTATCTGCAACGGAGAAGGTTATCTTTCCCGGATTCTCCGTAAGAGAGCAATGAAGGTGAATCTCGCCCCGTTCCGTGTGTTTCTCCGCATTGGTCAGGAAATTGATAAGTACCTGTTGCAAGCGTTCTTTGTCCGTTACAAACAGGTAGTCATTCGGCACATCGGAAGTGAAATAAGACTTCACTTTTTTCGGATTACGATGCACAACGGAAACCATTGCTACCTGGCATAATTCATTGCAACGGTGGGGCGCCAAATGCATTCTGTATTTACCACTTTCCAGACTGGCAAGGTCGAGGACATCATTGATCAGTGTAGTCAGCAACTCGGAATTCTGCTGGATGAGCATGCTGAACTCTTCCTTTTCTTCGTCGTCAACTTCCATGTCCGGAGTAGATAATACCTGTGAGAATCCGACTATGGCATTGAGTGGTGTGCGAATTTCGTGACTCATGTTCTGTATAAAGAAGCTTTTCATCCGGTCCGATTCCTCAGCATGATCGCGTGCAACGGTGAGCTCTTCGTTTTTCTCCTGTAGGATAGCCATTGTTTTACGGCGTCTGTACAGGTAGAATATCAGGAAGCAGGTGAAAAGAAACAAGAATGAGAGCACAAGACTGAGGGTTACGATGTAATGTTGGGAGGCGCTTTGTTGCTCTTTTAAAATGGCTTTTTGCTTTTCCGCTTCTACATTGAGGCGTGCCAGATCCAGATTCCGGTTTTCCAGTACTAACTTACTATTCTCGATATTCATCATTTCCAGTTCAGACTGCGACTTTGTCCGGTCCAGTTCCAGCTGGGTATTCTTCAGGTTGAGTGCTGTATTCTGATATTCCAGGGCTTTGGCGTCCAATTTTATGCGTTCAGTACCTATACGTGCATTTAGTTCGGCGATGTCTGATGACTGTACCTGACGGTTGACAGAATCCTGATAATTGTGGAGCCAATTATTATAGATATAAGCTTTTTCATAGTTTCCTGATTTCAGATATATTTCATGATGCATCTGGTTGGCTGACAATAAATTGCGTAGGGAATCCGCTTCAGTATGTGCCTGATCGTAATTTTTATTTAGAATGAGTTTATAGATATGCAGGCGTTGTACGGCTGTCTTGCGAATGACACCATATTGTTCTATTACCTGCGTGCATTCATCATAACAAGCATTAAAATCATTAATACGCTTCATGGAATACAATACTTCGCATTTATTTAGCAGGGAGGCTACACGACTTTCATTGGTTTTAGCGGCTTTAGCAGCTTTCTCTGCATATTCCAAAGCCACTTCACCTTCGCCTTTATCCCGATAATATTCAGAAAGGTTTATATACATATATGTCGGGTCCTGATCGGGTAGGTTCTTTAGCATATATTCCAACGCATTTTTGTAGTACTCTGTGGCTACTTCCCTGTTTTGACGCATGTAGTAAATGTTCCCTAAAGTGAAGATACACGAAAATATCCCATACTCGTGCTGATCTTTGAAAGCCTGTATTTTCATTTCTTCAGCTTTTTGCAGGGCTCGCAATGAATGTCCGTTATTCAACAGGCAGTTTATTTCGTTGGTACAGGCAGAATAATAATATTGGAGATAATTATTTTTTCTTGCTTCTTCTTTAGCTCGGGTTGCTGCTTGTTCCAGTTTCTCATAATTATTGGTACTCAGATAAAAGCTGACAGGGATTGTTAACGCCAGGCATTGTGCTTTCTTGTCTTTCTTTTGCGTGGCTTCCGCATAAAGCGTATCAGCAATAAGTAGTCCTTGGGGCTGAGTACGCCATTTGATGGCACGTTGGAAGATGGGATATAATGAGTCGTCTATCTTATAGGGATTATTTTGCGCCCCTGCAGAAATGCAGAGTCCTGTGAGGAGCAGCAAAATTAGTATGTTGGTGTGTCTTCTCATTTAATCTCTTGTATAAAGAATGCGCCAAAGATACTTCTTTATGCCTAATAATTACAAGAATATGGAGAAAAAATACCAGTTCGTCCGATTAATTGTTTCTGGTTGTTATTATATTCTAATTCGGAATTTGTCTATGGATATCACTGATAATCAATGCATGTCCTTTTTGTGTTGTTTTATGTCCGATATCTGCTTTGACAAATAATAGCCCTCCATTACTTTTGCCGTCAAGAAAAACCAACTTGAATTTGATGACATGCAGAGACACATTCTTACCTTGATTATTTGTTTGCTGGCAGTAGTTGCTCCGGCACAGAACAAAGTACAAAAAAGCGTTCCTACTATTTATGTAGATGCCGGCGGCGTCATGCGTTGGTCGGATACGAAGAAAGAAGCTTCTTTCTTTGGTGTGAACTATACCTTACCCTTTGCACATGCCTATCGGGCGATGGGCTATCTGGGAGTGGACCGTAAAACTGCTATCGACCGTGATGTCTATCACATGGCACGTTTGGGACTGAATGCTTACCGTATTCACATCTGGGACGTAGAAATTTCCGATGCAGAAGGTAACTTGCTGGAAAATGAACACCTGGAATTATTGGACTACCTTATCCATAAATTACAGGAACGTGGTATCCGTACCGTTATCACGGCACAGACTGATTTTGGCAACGGTTATCCGGAACGCAACCAACCCACCGGTGGCTTTTCATCCCATTATGATAAATGTGCCGTTCACAGCGATGCTGAAGCTATTGCTGCACAGGAAAAGTATATTGCTGCTCTTGTACGCCACGTGAATCCTTATACAGGTTATGCTTACAAAGACGATCCTTATATCGTAGGCTTTGAAATAAACAATGAGCCTTGCCATCCCGGCACTGTAGTCGAAACGCGTAATTACATAAATAAGATGCTGTCCGCCCTGAAACGTGCAGGCAACCGCAAACCGGTGTTCTACAATGTCAGCCATAACCAGCATGTGGTAGAGGCTTATTATTCTACAGCTATACAAGGCACTACCTATCAATGGTATCCCATTGGGCTTGTATCCGGACATACCCGCAAGGGGAACTTTCTGCCTTCCGTAGATTGCTACGACATTCCTTTCTCCAATCTGAAAGGTTTCAATAAGAAGGCTCGTATGGTTTATGAATTTGATCCCGCTGATATTCTTTATTCCTATATGTATCCGGCCACTGTACGTACTTTCCGCACAGCCGGTTTCCAGTGGATTACTCAGTTTGCCTATGATCCTATCGACATGGCGGCATACAATACTGAATACCAGACTCATTACCTGAATGTAGCATACACCCCGAATAAAGCTATCGGATTGATGATTGCCGCAGAAGTGGCACAGAAAGTGGGCAGGGGAGAGAGTTTTGGCAGTTATCCGGCAGATACATTATTCAATGACTTCCGTGTCAGCTATGTGCAGGATTTAAGCGAACTGAATGACGGAGAGAAATTCTACTATTCCAATACGACTCAAACCCGTCCGAAAGATATTTCTCAGCTTCGCGCAATAGCCGGTTGTGGCAAATCTCCGGTGGTGAATTATGAAGGTACGGGAGTTTATTGGCTGGATCGTCTGGAAGAGGGTGTTTGGCGCTTGGAAGTAATGCCCGATGCCGTACAGGTTAGTGATCCGTTTACAAAGCCTTCTTTGGATAAAGAAGTAATGCGCATTGTCTCCGGTGCATGGGATATGACTCTGAATTTACCTGATTTAGGTAAGCAATTCCGGGTGAACGGTTTGAATAATGGAAATACATTCAGTACACAAGCTGCGAATGGTAAGATTTCGACCCTCCGTCCGGGTGTTTATCTGTTACAGCGTGAAGGTATATTTGCTTCCGGTAAATGGACTGCTGATGCTCATTGGCAGAATATTACTCTTGGTGAATATGTACGTCCATCCATTTCAGATAATAAAGGTTTTACTGTTACTCATTCTCCTGCCAAGACAGTAGATGCCGGTAAAGATTTACAGATAGAGGCCATTGTGGCGGGTAATGAAATGCCCGATTCCGTTATTATCTACACAGATAAGATATCTTTCTGGAATAAAAAGAATCTTTATCTGAAAATGAATCATACAGGTGGTTACACTTATCGTGCTACCGTACCTGCTACAGAGATAAAAGAGGGTTGTTTTAGGTATAACATCGTCGTTTGTCAAGGCGATAAGCGACAAACGTTTCCTTCGGGAGTAGCCAGGAGTCCACTGGATTGGGACTATACTTCGGCTACCCTGTGGGAAACCAACGCAGTCGCTCCTGAAAAATCACTGTCTCTGCTGGAAATAGTGGATGCTGACAGTAAATTGGATACATATACTATGCCCGAATGGAGCCGTACGAACCGGCAATTAATACAAAATGCACCGACAGAGAAGCCTACCCTGCGCATCACCTTCGAGTCTAAAGATAAGGCACCCGTCTTTGTTCTTCGTTGCTATATTAAGGACGATATAAACGGACGCCCTGAGCGACTCGCTTCCTGCCATACTTTGTGTATCCATGCGAAGAAGATCCCCGAAGGACTAAAAGCCGGCTTCATTACTTCTGACGGATATACCTATCTTGCTTCGTGTGCCGCTGCGACTGATGGTATCATTCGTGTATCCTTGCAGGATTTGAAGCAAACAAATACAGCTTTACTTCCCCACGCCTATCCGGTCTTCCTTGATCATTATTTCCGTCCGCAGACTGAAATACCTTTCAGGGTAGAGGGGATTGAAACTCTTGAACTCTCCTTTGACGGAGTTGCTGAAAAGACTGCGGAAATAGAGATAGGGAGTATCTGGCTTGAATAAAATAACTACAATTTTTCATCCGCAGATGACACATCTCTTTAGATTTGATTATGTAACACTTTAAAACAAATACCACGTATGAGAAACAAAATCTTAAGTTTTCGCGTCACAGCGTTCTTTTGCCTGCTGTGTATCGCATTGTTAGGAACTGTCAGCCCGGCCTTCGCACAAGAGGGAAAGAAAATAACCGGGCATGTTGTAGACGACACGAACGAACCACTAATCGGTGCCAGTATCCTGGTAGTAGGTACCAGTACGGGTGTAATCACCGACCTTGATGGAAACTTCAACATCATTGTTCCTTCGGGAGCTACCGCCTTACAAATATCTTATGTAGGCTATGAAACTGTAACTGTACCTGTGCCAAGCGGTAACACTGTAAATGTGAAAATGAAAAGCGATGCACAGATGTTGAGTGACGTCGTTGTCATTGGTTACGGTACGCAACGCAAGAGCGACCTTACCGGTTCTGTTTCCAATGTC
Organism: Bacteroides sp. 14(A); assembly: GCF_000526555.1. NCBI lineage: Bacteria > Pseudomonadati > Bacteroidota > Bacteroidia > Bacteroidales > Bacteroidaceae > Bacteroides > Bacteroides sp. 14(A). The sequence continues at coordinate 1,429,949 of NZ_JAGH01000001.1, forward strand.
AGTAGTAAGGATTTTAATTCCGGACTGATTTCCTCGCCTGAACAACTTATTAACGGTAAAGTATCCGGTGTACAGATTATGAGCAATAGTGGTTCACCCACAGCCGGAAGTACCATCCGTATCCGTGGCGGTGCTTCGCTGAACGCCTCGAACGATCCGCTTATCGTCCTCGACGGTGTACCCCTCGAAGCAGGAGGTATCAGTGGCAATACCGGAAACTTTCTTAGTTTGATTAATCCGAGTGACATTGAAAGTATGACCATCTTAAAAGATGCTTCTTCTACTGCCATTTACGGTTCACGTGCTTCGAACGGTGTTATCATTATCACTACCAAGAAAGGCAGCAATGACCGTATGAAAGTAAGTCTCAGTACTACCAACTCCATACAAACTCGTACGAAACTTGCCGATATGCTTTCGCATGACGAGTTTGTAGATGTGATCAACAGTCGTGGTACAGATGCACAGCGTGCTTTGCTGGGTACTTCCAATACCGACTGGAACGATCAGATTTACCAGAATGCTTTCGGAACGGATAATAACGTCAGCATTGCCGGACGTTTGGCAAAGAATTTTCCGATACGAGTTTCCATCGGCTACTATAACCAGAGCGGTTTATTGAAAACCGACAAGGCGGAACGTCTCACGGGTAGTGTTTCTCTGTCTCCCAGCTTCTTTGACGACCACTTGAAAGTAAATGTTAATGTAAAAGGCTCTGTCAATAACAACCGTTTTGCCGAAACCGGTGCTATCTGGGCTGCTGCTACCTATAACCCCACTTTACCTGTTTATTCCGGTAACCATGCTTTTGGCGGATATCTGGAAGCACTCGACAATGTGGGTGAGCCGGTAAATGCTGCTGTTCTCAATCCTTTGGGCTATATCAAGCAAAATAAATCAACTAGTAAAGTTACCCGCTTTGTGGGCAATGCGGATGTGGATTATCGGGTACATTTCCTGCCTGATCTGAAATTTCATGCTACATTGGGTTACGATTATGCAGAAGGTAAGGGAAAGGTTTACGTTCCTGCTGAGGCTATGCAGTACTACACTACCGGTGGTCGTGATTACAGTTATGGACCGCAAAAGAACACCAACCGTTTGCTGACTACTTATCTTAACTATAATAAGTACCTTGACTCGTGGAAAAGCAATATCGATGCCACTGTCGGTTATGATTATCAGTTCTGGAAAAGTACTTCCCCGTTGTATAGTGAACTAAACACTCTGGGAGCTGTACAAAGTACTTCCGCAGCTACTGACCAGCGGCATGCACTTATTTCTTATTATGCCCGTTTGAACTACACCTTCGATTCCCGTTATATGCTTACAGCTACTGTTCGCCGTGACGGAACCTCACGTTTCAACAAAGACAACCGCTGGGGTACTTTCCCTTCCGTTGCTCTGGCGTGGAGAGTGAGCGAAGAAGCTTTTCTGAAAGATAACACTGTGCTGAGTAATTTGAAACTTCGTGCCAGCTATGGTGTCACCGGACAACAGGATGGCATCGGCAACTATAATTATCTGCCTGTCTATACTTACAGTCAAACTGGTGCGGAAGTACAGTTTGGTGATCAGTTTATCAATACTTATCGTCCCGAAGCCTATGTTTCCGATTTGAAATGGGAAACCACTACTTCCTGGAATGCCGGTTTCGATTTTGGTTTCCTGAAAGACCGTATCAGTGGTAGTTTTGATTTCTACACGCGTAAGACTGAAGATCTGCTTGCTACCGTAGCTGCCCCTGCCGGAAGTACTTTCGATAAGACTATATTGACCAATGTGGGAAATGTGGATAGTAAAGGTATTGAAGTTACCTTGAATGCCACTCCGATACAAACTAAGGATTGGAACTGGGATGTCAGCTTCAATATGACCTGGCAGAAGATGAAAGTAAAGAACCTCTCACTTGTAGAAAGCAGTGCCGTTACCAACACAGCGGTAGGTCCGTGGATTGACGGCTATCAGTTCCAGGTCTTGAGTGAAGGTTATGAACCCTATATGTTCTATGTATATCATCAACTTTATGATGAGAAAACCGGTAAACCCATTGAAGGTGCCTATACCGACCTGAATGATGACGGTGTGATAGATAGTAACGATCTCTATCGCTACAAGTCTCCGGCTCCCGATTTTATCTATGGTTTCAGTACCTCGCTTCGTTATAAGAAGTGGACACTGAGCACCAGTCTTCGTGCCAATGTAGGAAACTATGTGTATAATGGTATGGCTATGAATACCGGGGCATGGAGTACTGTCAGCTATAATACATATCAGTTGAATAATCTTAATAGCAGTTACCTGAAGACTGGTTTTCAGAATCGCCAGTATCTGTCAGATTACTACATTGAGAATGCTTCTTTCCTGAAAATGGATAATCTGTCACTGGCTTACAACTTCGGTCGTATTTGCAAGTGGTTCAGTATGAATGCCAGTGTAATGGTACAAAACGTATTCTGCATTACCAAGTACACAGGTGTCGACCCGGAAGTGCCTAACGGTATGGATGTATCTTTCTATCCGCGTCCGCGCACTTATTCACTGAGTCTGGGATTTGAATTCTAAGTCATCATTAAAGCTGAAAAAACAATGAAAAAGATATTTTATTCCGTACTGTTCATAAGTACCTTCATTTTTTCTTCTTGTGTGGGCGATCTTGATCAGTTTCCGCACAAAGAAACCACTTCTGCCGATGTATATGCAGAAGCCGCCAACTACAAAGCCGTATTAGGCAAACTCTATGTTTCTTTTGTTACTGCCGGACAGGAAAAAGGCGGTGGCAATGCTGATCTCAGTAGCAATAACGGTCAGGATTATATGCGTTGCTATTTCAATTTGCAGGAGTGTGGCACCGATGAACTGGCATCTACCTGGCTTGAAGGTGATAAGGTAGGTGATCTTACTTATCTGACCTGGGATGCTAATGATACCTGGGTATCGGATATGTATTACCGTATCTATTATACTATCGCTTTGTGTAACGAATTCCTGCGCAATGCGGGTGATGATCAGATTGCCAAGTTCACTGAAAGCGAACAGGCAGACATCCGCCATTACCGTGCTGAAGCTCGCTTTATCCGTGCTTTGGCCTATTATCATGCACTCGATCTTTTCCGCAATATCCCGTTCGTAACAGAAAACGATCCGGTGGGTAGCTTCCTTCCGCCTCGTTACACCGGAACACAAGTGTTTGAATACATCGAGTCCGAACTGAAAGATATCGATACTGATTTGCTGGACCGCAATGCTTGCGAGTATGGCCGCGCCTGTAAACAAGCTGCCTACACTTTGCTTGCTAAACTTTATCTGAATGCGAAAATATATACGGGTAATGAACATTGGACGGATTGCATCACCTATTGTAAAGAGGTAATTAAGGCGGGTTATACTCTTGAAGATGATTATGCGAAGCTTTTCAATGCTGATAATGACAAACGTACCAATGAAATCATTTTCTCATTGCCGGTAGATGCTGCACGTACAGTTTCCTGGGGAAGTACTACCTATATTATCTGCGGTGCCGTAAGCAATGCTTCCGATTATCAGAAACCGGAGAAATACGGTGTGACCAGTGCATGGGGAATGTTCCGCATTCGTGGCGAAGTTCCCGCGTTGTTTCAGGAGGGTGATGGCCGTGCCATGTTCTTTACTGAAGGGCAGACTCAGACAGTAGATGTGATAGACAACCAGAGTAATGGTTATTTTGTGGAGAAGTGGACGAACCTGACTGATGCCGGAGAAGCTGCTTCGAATACAGTAGACGGTGGAGTGAATACAGATTTTCCGTTGTTCCGTTTGGCCGATGTATATCTTATGCTGGCTGAGGCCGTGGTACGCGGTGGTTCCGGTAGTGACGTTACTACTGCACTGGGCTACGTGAACGAATTGCGTGAGCGTGCATTCGGTAGCGATGCAGGTGCTGTCACCAGCGGCGAACTGACTCCGGACTTTATCCTTGATGAACGCGCCCGTGAACTTTATTGGGAATGTACACGTCGTACGGACCTGATTCGCTATGATAAATTTACTACTTCCAGTTATCTGTGGCAGTGGAAAGGTGGAGTGAAAGACGGTCGTGCAGTTAATAGTAAGTATAATATCTATCCTATTCCGACTACAGACCTTACGGCAAATCCTAATTTATACAATGAAAACTATTAATACCTTATGAAGATTATGAAGACAATAACTAATTTCCTCTTTTTGCTGGTAGCGGCTGTGTGCTTTGTCGCTTGCGAGAAGGATGGAGACAAAATATATCTGAATAGTATAGAAGCCGGTGATCTGATGGCTTCGGAAAGTGAAGTCGTTCTGTCACAGGATAACAGTAAGGATATTGTTCTGTCACTGGCATGGACGCGGGACAATCTGGCTGTCAGCGATCCGAATGTATCAACTCCCGATTTGATAACGATGACTTTACAGGCATCTACTGCCAGTGACTTTTCGTCTGCGGTGGTGGAGTCTGTAGAAACTTCCCTTTCTAAAGTTTATACGGGTGCTGACTTAAATACGGTAGCCAAGAATCTGGGGGCTACTCCGGATGTAGCCAATACATTTTATTTCCGTCTGATGTCGAAGACCGGAAGCAATATGGAGCCGGTTTACAGTAATACGGTTACTGTATCCGTTACCCCTTACACCATTGATATGAGTGTGGGTTACGTTCTCGATACCAAACAGGCTGATACCGGACTGACACTTTATTCGGCTGCTTCCAATGGTGATTATGTAGGTTTTATGGGAGTCTCCGGTTGGTACAATTACTATCTGAAAGAAGGTGACGGTACTATTTGGGGAAATGACGGTGTAACCGGAACAGCTTTCCTGATGTCTTCTGAAAATGATTCTGACAAGCGCTGGAACTTCTGGTTCCCGGGACGGAGCGGCTGCTACTATGTAGATGTAAATACCAGTAAGAAAGTCTGGTCGGCACTTTATATTCCTTCCTTGACCGTTGCAGGTGACGTTGCAGGTGAAATGACTTTCGACCGTGCGAATGTGAAGTGGACGCTTACTTTCAATGCTGCGCAAGCCGGAAATGTAAATCTGAAAGTTTCAGGTATCGGCAGACTATATGACTATTCTACCGGGACGGAAAAGTCTGATACGGATGAGAATCCCGGAATAGAAACTCCTGTAGGCTTTGTACAAAGCGGAGAAAATCTTACCTTTGGCGGGCAGGCAGGTGATATTACGGTAAATGTTGCTACTGCGGGAGAGTGCACATTGGTTATCGACCTGAGTAATCCGAAACAGTGGAAGGCGGAAGTGACCAGTGGCAGTTCCGAACCCGAACCGGTAAGAGAAACCCTTTATATGCTGGGTATCAGTGAGGGTGAAGATAGCTGGACGTTCGATAATCATCTACGTCTTTACGATGAAGATAATTTGGGATATGCAGGAGTGGCGGATGTCAATTCCCCCTGGGGATATCAGATTGCCATTGAAGATGGAAATTGGGGAGATGTTTATAAATTGGGTGAAGGAGATGCTAATGCCGGAACATTGGCTTTTGGTACTGAGAATAATATTCCGGCTCCCGATGGCGGTCTTTATTTCTTTGATGTATCGCTGAAAGCATTAACTTATAAGTTAACGGCTTTAGGTAGTGAAATTTACGTTGCCGGTCTTAATAAACTGGAAGATGAAACGTGGACTTTCGAACCACTGCCGGCCGCAACTACCGCCGGTGTGTTCAGTGGCAGTATCACTATTACACAGCCGTCAGCCTGGGGCTTTAAGATTTACCTGTTCGATAATAACTGGGATTATGTATATGGCGGAAATGGTGGAAAGCTTTATTACAAAGGCAATGGCATTACAGATGATGCCACACTGGCTCCGGGTACATATACTCTGACCGTAGATTTAATTCATGCAACCTATACCATTGAATAAAAGAGAGAAATTATGAAACTTATGAATATATTAGTAGCCGGCTTGCTCCTATTGGGAGCCGCCGCTTGCAGTGACGACGATAAACCGACATTCCCCGAAGAACCGATTTATGATATGACCGGCTTTGCCAAAGGTGCCGATGTCAGTTGGTTGACACAGATGGAAGCATCAGGAAAGAAGTTTTATACAGCCTCCGGTCGTGAAACGGAGTGCATGACTTTACTGCGCGATCTGGGAATGAACTCTATTCGTCTGCGTGTATGGGTGAATCCTTCGGATGGTTGGTGTAATAAGAATGACGTACTGGCGAAAGCCTGGCGTGCTCACCAACTGGGGATGCGGTTGATGATTGATTTCCACTATAGTGACGTTTGGGCAGATCCGGGAAGTCAGCACAAACCTGCCGCATGGGAAGGATTGTCTTTGGATGAATTGAAAGCGGCAATGACTGCTCATACTAAGGATGTGCTGAGTGCCCTGAAGGATAAAGGCATCACTCCCGAATGGGTGCAGGTGGGGAATGAAACAGGCCCTGGTATGCTGTGGGATACGGATGCTGCTGTAAGTGGTGGCATGGGTGGTAATGGCGTGGAATATGTTGAGAATAAAAAGAATTTCTCAGACTTTATTACTACCGGTTGTGTGGCTGTGAAAGAAGTGTTCCCTAATGCCAAAGTGATTGTTCATTTGCAAGGAGGAGACGATAACAATCTGTATCGCTGGATTTTCGATGTACTGAAAGAGAACAATGCTCAATATGACGTGATCGGCATGTCCCTTTATCCGGGAACGGATACTTGGAAGACGATGACTTCTTCTTGTATCGCCAATATGAAAGATATGGTAAGTCGCTACAACAAGGAAGTGATGATTTGTGAAGTCGGCATGTCATGGGATGAGGCCGCAACGTCGAAAGAGTTCCTGACCGAACTGATAGCTCAATCGAAGGCTATAGATGAGTGTTTGGGTGTCTTCTACTGGGAACCTCAATCCTATGGTGGTTGGAATGGCTATACATTAGGTGCTTTTGATGAAAGTGGCAAACCGACCGTTGCAATGGACGCATTTAATCAATAATATACCATAATGAAAAAACTATCGACTTTATTCTTAATGACCTTACTTGCTGCCTCCCTGCATGCTCAGCGCAGTGAGTATCTACTTGAAAAGAACTGGAAGTTCATGAAGGGGGAAGCTCCGGAAGCCATGAAGCCGGAATTTGACGACCGGAAGTGGGAAACTGTAACCGTGCCTCACGACTGGGCCATCTTCGGTCCCTTCGATCGCAGCAACGATTTGCAGGAAGTGGCGGTAACGCAGAACTTCGAGAAGAAAGCTTCCGTCAAGACCGGACGTACCGGTGGACTTCCTTATGTTGGCATCGGATGGTATCGTACTAGGTTCGATGCCCCCGTCAATCAACAGACGACACTTGTCTTTGATGGTGCAATGAGTGAAGCCCGTGTATATGTCAATGGACAAGAAGCATGCTTCTGGCCATTTGGTTATAATTCTTTCCATTGTGATGTCACCGGACTTTTGAATAAAGACGGTAAAAACAATATGCTTGCCGTGCGTTTGGAAAATAAACCACAATCTTCCCGTTGGTATCCTGGCGCAGGACTTTATCGTAATGTGCGTGTGGTGAGTACCGATAAAGTACATGTTCCTGTATGGGGTACTCAGCTGACTACTCCTCATGTTTCTGATGAGTATGCTTCAGTACGTCTGTTGACCACTATTGCCAATGATGAAGAAAGAGATATCCGTATCGTGACAGAGATAATCTCTCCCGATGGGAAAGTCGTTGCAACGAAGGATAATACTCGTAAGATTAATCATGGTCAGCCTTTTGAACAAAACTTCCTGGTGAATGCTCCTTGCTTGTGGTCGCCGGAGACACCTTATTTATATAAAGCTGTTTCTAAAATCTATGCCGATGGCAAGCAAACGGATGAATACACTACTCGTTTCGGCATCCGCAGCATAGAAATCATTGCCGACAAAGGATTTTTCCTGAACGGTAAGCATCGCAAGTTCCAGGGGGTGTGCAATCACCACGATCTTGGTCCGTTAGGCGCTGCCATCAATGTTGCTGCATTGCGCCGTCAACTTACGATGCTGAAAGATATGGGTTGTGATGCCATCCGCACCGCTCACAATATGCCGGCACCGGAGTTAGTGCAACTTTGTGATGAAATGGGTTTTATGATGATGCTGGAACCTTTCGACGAATGGGACATTGCCAAATGTGAGAATGGCTATCACCGTTATTTCAACGAGTGGGCAGAACGTGATATGATAAATATGTTGCATCAATTCCGCAACAATCCTTGTGTCGTAATGTGGAGTATCGGTAATGAAGTTCCTACCCAATGTAGTCCTGTAGGCTATAAAGTCGCTTCTTTCTTGCAGGATATCTGTCATCGTGAAGATCCGACACGTCCTGTTACTTGCGGCATGGATCAGGTGACTTGCGTTCTTGCTAATGGTTTTGCCGCCATGATTGATGTGCCCGGTTTTAATTATCGTGCACACCGTTATCTGGAAGCTTATGAACTGTTGCCGCAGAATATAGTACTTGGTTCTGAAACATCCTCTACCGTTAGTTCTCGTGGCGTATATAAATTTCCTGTAGAGAAACGCGGGGATGCGAAGTACGATGATCACCAGTCTTCCGGATATGACTTGGAGCATTGTGCCTGGTCTAATGTTCCAGATGAAGATTTTGCTTTAGCGGATGATTATGACTGGACTATCGGCCAATTCGTTTGGACAGGATTCGATTATCTGGGTGAGCCTTCTCCTTATGATACGGATGCATGGCCAAGTCATAGCTCTTTGTTTGGTATCATTGACCTTGCCAGTTTGCCAAAAGACCGCTACTATCTGTACCGTAGTCTTTGGAATAAGAATGTGAATACACTCCATATACTTCCTCACTGGACATGGCCGGGTAGGGAAGGAGAGAATACTCCTGTCTTTGTTTACACAAACTATCCTGCTGCCGAACTTTTCGTTAATGGAAAAAGCTATGGTAAACAGCATAAACTGACAGCCGAAGAGAGTAAAGCTATTCAGGACAAAGATACACTTGCCCTCCAGCGTCGTTACCGCCTGATGTGGATGGACGTTCCTTATGAGCCGGGTGAAGTGAAAGTGGTGGCTTACGATGCTTCCGGCAAACCTGCTGAAGAAAAAGTAGTTCGTACTTCCGGCAAACCTCATCATCTGGAAGTCATTGCTGACCGTGACCAACTCACTGCCGATGGTAAAGATTTGGCATACATCACTGTTCGTGTGGTTGATAAAGACGGAAACCTTTGTCCTGCTGATAATCGTCTTGTAAACTTTACGGTGAAAGGCGCGGGACGTTATCGTGCTGCCGCTAATGGAGATGCAACTTCACTTGATTTATTCCACTTGCCGAAGATGCCCGCTTTCAGTGGTCAGCTGACAGCCATTGTTCAAATGACCGAACAGCCCGGTGAAATTATTTTCGAGGCTAAGGCTAAAGGGGTGAAATCTGGTAAGCTTGTGCTGAGGTCTGTTAGAGAGTAAAGAAAAGAGGGCGTCACTTTCAAATGAGGTGATGCCCTCTTTTTATTCTACCACCCATTTTTCAATGTTCCGGGTTTTCTCACTGAAGTTTATTCCTATTTTAAATAGTTTTCGTTCATCCATCTCGAAAGGAAGTGCATAACGCTTGTCATTAATTTGCTGCAAAGCTTCTTCGGCAGTACCTTTCAACTTGAATTCCATGATATAAATGAATTTGTCTGTCTTTAATACGAGGTCGATGCGCCCGTTGCTAGTCTTATATTCCACTTGGGTATAGAAACCTATTAATTTGAAAACAATGAAGAGTACATTTTCGTAGTGCAGTTCCTGTTCGCGGATTACTTCGTAAGTGGTATCTGCAAAGAAACTTTGCAGGCGGCGGAAGAAGGAATCATAATCTCCCAATTCCACTTCATGAACAAATTTCTGAATAGCAAACGGAGCTTCTACTTTGTTGACATTTGCATAGAAAGGCAATAGGAAACGGATGAAACCTTCCTCTACTTCACGGTTGGGAAAACCTAAGCGATACATACCAAAGCGTTCATCGTATCCTTTGATGGTAAGATACCCGCTTTGATAAATCATCGGAATGGGATTGGTTGATTCAGAATCGATGCTGTTCAGTACTTGGGCGTCGGTTTCTTCATGTGCCATCCGTTCCAGATCGTAATGATGTTTTTTTAGTAACTTCACTAAGTAGGTAGGTGTTCCCGTCTCAAACCAATAGCTGTTGAATTCTTTATATTTGAAGGCATTAAGAAGGCTGAATGGATTGTATATACCGATAGAGTTATGAGTGAAATGATAACCGTCATAGTTTTCTCTGAGTTCGGCGCAGAGTTTGTCATACGTCACTCCCCGTGCAGCTGCAAATTCATGGATTTCATTTTCCAAATTAGAATGAATCTCCTGTTCGCTAACCCCACAGATTTCAATGTACTGATTCCGCATTGATATGTCGTCCAAGTTGTTTAGATCACTGAATACGCTGACCTTTCCAAACTTTGTCACTCCCGTCAGCAGGGCAAACTTGATGCAGCCATCCATCGTTTTGAGTACGCCATAAAACGCCTTTAAAGTATTCCGGAATTGTTTTTGTAGCTCTTCGTTACCGATAGCCTGCAACATAGGCTTGTCGTATTCATCTACCAAAATTACTACGCGTTGCCCGGTTTGTTCGCAGGCACGTTCTATAATACCTGCAAAGCGCAGGGAGAAGGAGCGTTCAGATGGTTCGGCGCCGTAGAGTTTTTCCCACGCTACCAACGACTTCTCAAGTATATTATACAAACTCTCCGGTGCGTCATATTTCTCAATATTGAGGTCGAGATGCAGTATCGGATACTTTATCCAGTCTTTTTCCAACTTTTCTATTGCCAGTCCCATAAACAGTTCCTTTTTCCCCCGGAAGTATGCTTCCAGTGTTGAGATGAGCAAACTCTTACCGAAACGACGTGGACGGCTCAGGAAGTAATAACGGCCGGTTTTTACCATTTGATAAATTAATGCCGTCTTATCAATATAGAAATAATCATCCTGACGGAGACTTTCGAAATTTTGTATTCCTATGGGATAAATCTTATTGCTCATATTTGCCTGTTTTTATACATCAATACACAAAAGTACTTATTTATGTTCTATTTTCAGTATTAAAAAGGGAAATTTAATCAGGGCAACCGCATCAAAATTTGTTCGTTTCTGTAGGGTTATGAATTAATTCACCACAGAGTAACACAGAGTTTCACAGAGTTTAATCAATTTGAAATCAAAAGAATATAACTCCGTGAAACTCTGTGTTACTCTGTGGTGAAAACTCATTACTATACCGTTCTGAGGGTAGTTGTCCCCTCGTTACCTTCTTTTCCAGGCAGCCTTACTATAAGTTTAACGTCATATTTACTTGCACGCTTGCACTATTTGCTGTAAGTTGCTGATAAATAGTTGAAAAAACGTGGTGGCAGCAACTTTATTTGCGTGTAAGCAAAAAGTTGCTTGCACGCTTTGTCAGGGATAACGCCTACTCTTCTTTCTGTTAATGACACATGTATATTCCGCTGATATACAATGTTCTTTTGATTAATATACGTTTAATTTAGAATGACTACAATTGTGGTTCACCTGTTTCATAATGGTGGTTCATGTGCTCCATCAATGTGAAGCAGGTGTACCACAAATGTGGTTACTCTTAAATTGGCAATGTGAATTTAATAAATACTTGGTATTATTCGTAAAGAAGTGGCATCAGACAGGTATAGAATAGTGTGGCTTTTCCTCCGAAAAACGTTCATAAAGGACACGAAACACTAGGAGACTGCATCTATATATGGGTGGCGTTGGGTATATAGATGCAATCGTCAGGAAGGTTTTAACTCATGCACCGGAAATATCGGCTGAACCTAATGAACAGCAGTATGCGGTTTGCAATGATTTCGGGGTAATTAGGAGAGTGGATAATGAAAAAACGGGAAATAGGGATAAGTGTCATTGTGACACATTGTATTTTTAGTTGACTGAGAATGCACTGTTTCTGTCCGTATGTCTACCGAGATGGAAATATGGAAATGAAAAACGGTAAATGTCAGAATAATAGTTGGATAGCGAATTTGTTACATTTGTTCTGGAACGGAATAGCTCTCTAAAACCGTTCTTATAGGTGAAAAGCCTGACACAAATAAGTGCGTTGGCGATAAGTAGTAACCCTTTTGCCTATATGTAGTAACCTTTTTACCTATAAGTAGTAACCCTTTCACCTGTAAGTAGTAACCCTTTTCTGCATAAGTAGCTATCAAAGTTGCAATTATATGCAATAATAGTGTATTTTTTATCCTTTTTTTATTCACTGAATATGCTGGTTTGTGATTTTGTAAACTAAAGTATGTTGCGAAAATGAGGAATATACTATCATTGTGGATGCTGGATGGGTGTAGGTACTATTGTTTTGATATTTTTTATCTCTTAGTTTCTTGAAAATGATTGTGTATGGGGCTCTTTAAAATGAAGATTTTTATCTTGCGCAACGGTGCAACTCTGTGCAATCGTTTGCACTGTTGCATTTGCATATTTCTTATATTTCTTATATTTTAATATTTTAATAAAGCATATTTTTGTTGCGTCATGTTATAGATACCTTATAAAAGAGAAAGTAATCGAAAGATAATTTCGAATATATAATATAGGTAATTAATATTGTTAACTTTAATTTTTTAAATGCATGAAGCAAGTTAATCTTAGAATCTATCGAATGATTCTTCCCCTATTAGTAGGGTTATTCTTGTCTGTTGGCGTTTATGCACAGAATATTACCGTGAGAGGGCATATAAAAGATGCCACGGGATTGGAAGTGATAGGCGCAAATGTCGTAGAGAAAGGAAATTCTGCGAATGGTACAATCACTGATTTGGATGGAAACTTTACGTTGAGTGTTCCGAAGGGGGCTACGTTAGTTGTTTCTTTTATCGGCTACAAAACAGCAGAAATAGCTGCTGCTCCTACTGTTATGCTGACATTGCAGGACGATTCCGAATTGTTAAGCGAAGTAGTAGTTATCGGATATGGTTCGGTGAAAAAGAACGATTTAACAGGATCTGTAACAGCCATTAAGGCTGAGGAGATCAATCGTGGTGCTATTACTTCTCCTGATCAGATGCTTCAAGGTAAAGTACCGGGCTTGTTGGTAACTCCAGCTTCCGGTGACCCAACAGGTAGTGCTACTATCCGTATTCGTGGTGCTGCTTCTTTGACAGCCAGCAATGATCCGTTGATTGTGATCGATGGTATACCTGTTGCCGGTAATGGTGCTGGTATGGCTAACCCTTTATCAACGGTTAATCCTAATGACATTGAGTCGTATACTGTATTGAAGGATGCTTCGGCAACTGCTATTTACGGTTCACGTGCTTCCAATGGCGTCATAATGATTACTACTAAAAAAGGTAAGGGCGACAAAGTTCAGGTGAGTTACAATTCAAGCTACAGTATCAAGCAGAATACTTCTACGTTGGATGTAATGAATGCTGATCAGTATCGTGAAATTGTGGAAAGGGTATATACAGGTGAACAGCTGACACTTGTTAAAAGTATGATGGGAAATGCCAATACAGATTGGCAAGACCAGATTTATCGTACAGCCTTTTCTACTGACCAAAACATTAGTGTGTATGGGAACAAAGGCGGCCTTCCTTTCAGAGCCAGCTTAGGTTATAACTATAACGAAGGTACATTAAAAGTTGGTGACAATCAACGTGCTAATGCTTCTATTAGTTTGTCTCCTAAATTCTTTCAGGACCATCTGTCTGTAAATGTGAATGTAAAGGGTATTTATAATCGTGCTAATTATCCTGATAACGGTGCTATTGGTTCTGCTATTTCTTTCAATCCGACTGTACCTGTTTATTTTACTAATGCCGATGGTAGCATTGACAGAACCCAATGTAACGGTTACTGGAACTGGGTGTATGCTGACGGTGCTGCTAATACAAACTCAAGTATTAATCCATTATCGCTTTTGGAAGATGTTTATAATGTGAATAATACTTGGCGTTCAATGGGTAACTTACAATTGGATTATAAGATTCATGGATTCGAAGATCTTCGTTTCAACTTAAACTTAGGTTATGATTTCTCTCATACGGCAGGTGACAAGTATAATGAACTGGGTTCATTTATGGCTAAAAAAGCTTCTCCTGATACTTATGAAGATTACAGTAATCAAAACTCAAATACTTTGTTAGAGTTTTATACTAACTATAACAAAGAATTCGGAATTCATCATCTTGATGTAATGGGTGGTTATTCATGGCAACATTACTACGAAAAATTCAATAAGATTATTTATTATAACGATAATCGTTCAGAAGTGTATAACCATACTCCGACAAATCGCAAAGAGTACTATTTGGTGTCTTTCTTTGGGCGTGTAAATTATTCTATCGATTCTAAATATTTGTTTACCTTCTCTTTACGTGATGATGCTTCTTCCCGTTTCGCTAAGGACAATCGTTGGGGATTATTTCCATCAGCAGCTTTCGCTTGGAATATGGCTGAAGAGAATTTCTTGAAGGATAATTCATTTTTCTCAAGTATGAAACTTCGTCTTGGTTGGGGACAAACAGGTCAGCAGGATATAGGCGATAACTTCTATCCTTATCAAGCCAAATATACAGAGTCTTCATCTCCTACTACAATGATTCCTTGGGGTGATGGTTATATCACTACTTTGGCTCCTAATGCCTACAATCGTAACATCAAGTGGGAAACTACTGAAACGTTCAACGTTGGTTTGGACTTTGGTATCTTTGGTGGTCGAATTAATGGTAATGTAGATGCGTATTATCGTAAGACTTCTGATTTGCTGAACAATATTACAACCCCTATGGGTAATAACTTCTCAAACACTGTGATTTCTAACGTAGGTAATATGAAGAATATGGGTGTTGAATTCAATCTTAACTTCATTCCTATCGAAAAGCAAGATATGCGCTGGACTATCAACGTGAACGGTACTTATCAAAAGACGGAAATTACGAAGTTGACCAATGATGATTCCACTTATCTGGGAGTACAAACAGGTGCAAATATGGGTGGTACCGGTGGTTATACTTCACTTCATCGTGTGGGATATGCTCCTTATACTTATTATCTCTATCAGCAGGCTTATGATGAAAATGGCAAGGCTATTCAGAACGTATTGGTTGACCGCGATGGTGATGGAAGTATTACAGAGGCTGACCGTTACGTAACAGGTAAGAGCATTACACCTAAATTCTTCTTTGGTCTTAGTTCTCAGTTTACTTACAAGAAGTGGGACTTTGGTTTCAACGCCCATGGTTCATTTGGCGGTTATGCCTTGAACAGGATAGCAATGAATAATTCTTCCGCTTTCTCTGATGATTATACAAAGGGATATATTAATAACTTATCTACTAATGTATTGAAGACAGGTTGGACAAGAGCTATCTCTAATGAACAGAAATATTCTGATATGTTCCTGGAAAATGCTTCATTCTTCCGTATGGATGATATCAATGTGGGGTATACTTTCGATAAATTTGCTCATTGGAAGGGTAATATCCGTGTAGGTGCTTCTGTACAGAATGTGTTTACCATCACCAAATACAGTGGATTGGATCCTGAACTTACAGCAACAGATGGCGTAGATAATAATATCGTTCCTCGTCCACGCCTCTATACGGTACGTTTGAGTATTAATTTTTAAAGATAGAACGGATAAATTATGAAAAAATATATTTATAGTTTGGCAATTTTAATGTCGGCAATGACATTGAACTCTTGTATCGGAGATTTGGATACAATGCCACTAAACGAAACAGATAAGACAGCCGAACAGGTGTATGTTACATTAGGTGATTTCGAAAAAGGTTTGGCTTACATTTATGGTTCTTTCTCTTTAGTGAGTCAAAGTGACCCGGGATCGGCAGATATCAATGTGGGTGATGCCGGGGCCAGTGAATTGGTGCGTCAGTATATGGTATTGAATGAAATGTCAGTAGGTTCATTGAAGTGTGTATGGGGAGATACTTATGTAGCTGACCTGCAGAATAACTCTTGGACAACTGCGCCTAATGATGCCTTGATTGCTGTCTACACACGCTGCATGATGATTGTCACTCGTTCAAATGAGTTTTTGTTGCAGAGTGATAAGAAAATAGATATGGAAGGTATTAAGGAACTTCGTGCCGAAGCTCGTTTCCTCAGATCGTTAGGATATTACATTTTGCTTGATCTCTTCGGAAATCCTCCTTTTGCTTTGCCTGAAAACATTGGTGGTGCTTTGCCTACGCAAATAGGCCGTGAAGGATTGTTCAATTGGATTGAATCGGAGTTGAAAGCGATCATTTCAGGTGAAGACGGCGAAGCTCTTCCGAATAAAGGTAGTGTTGCCTATCCTCGTGCTGATAAAGGTGCCGCTCAAGCTGTATTAGCTCGTATGTATCTGAATGCAGAAGTGTATACGGGAACAGCTCGCTGGGCTGATGCTAAAACTGCCGCTGAAGCTGTAATTGCTATGGGGTACAAGTTGTGTCCGAATTATGAAGAACTCTTTATGCAGGATAATACGGAAAATTTGAATGCCCGTAATGAATTTATCTTCGCGATAGCTTATGACCGTGACAAGACTCAAAGTTATGGTGGAACAACAGCTCTTATCAATGCTTCTTTGGGTGAGGATGCCAATAATGGTATAGCTGCTGCTTTAGGTTATCCGGCAGGTACAAAAATTAGCCGTGATCAGTGGAATGGTTATCATGTTCCTAATGAATATGTAGCTAACTTTGATCTCGTTGGTGTAGACTGGGAGGCAACAAGCGGTTTCGGTTATAATCGTGAGAAAAGTGATCGTCGTGCTTTCTTCTATAATATAGGTGGTGTGGAAGCTTATGATAAAGCAAATGTTAATTCGGGTTGGAGATGCTGGAAGTTCAATAGTAGGGCTTCAGATGGTACTCTCTATTCTACTGATAATTATTCTATATTCTCATCAGCTGACTTCCCGATGTTCCGTTTGGCTGAAATGTATTTGATTTATGCAGAGGCACAAGCTCGCTTGGACGGTGGAACTACAACAGATTCTAAGGCAATGGGCTATATTAAGGAATTACGTGACCGTGCAGGCATGACGACTCCGTCATCTATCAATTTGGATTTTATCTTAAAGGAACGTGCTTGCGAGCTGATGTGGGAAGGTCACCGTCGTACAGATTTGATCCGTTATGGTTACTTTACAGCAATGTCATTCCCTTGGCCATATAAAGGTGGTATACCCGATGGTAAGGTTGCTTTGCCGAGTTATCGTACTGTTTATCCTCTGCTTCAATCAGATTTGAGTGAAAACTCAAACTTAGTGCAGAATACAGGTTATCAATCTAATAATTAAAACTCAAATAAGAGACTTATGAAACTAATTAAAAATATAATGCTATTGATGGCTGTCGTGCTGTTCGCTGCTTGCGAAACAGATATTGATACGCCGCAAGTAAATAGCTCCGATAAATATGTTGCCCCTGTCATTGGACAGTGTAGTGATATTATTGTGAATGCAGACAACTCTAAGGATGAAACAGTTGTGTTTTCCTGGAAAGCCGCTGACTTTGGTTTACCAGTACAAGTGCTTTATACTGTTTATTTGACTAAGGGTGATAAATCTTCCTTGGTGGGTACCTCTTCTTCCACTTCTTTAGCTATTGCTAAAGGCGATATCAATGGAGTTGTAATCAATGGTCTTGGTGTTAATCCTAATGAAACCGCAGAGGTTCAGGCTTATGTTACGGCTCAATTTGCAGGAACAGATGAGTATGAAGCGATTAAATCCAATGTCTCAAACTCCTTTAAGGTGACTACTTATGCAGCTCCACTGAAGAATCTGTATGTAGTAGGCTTCTTCAATGGTTGGAAAGAAGGTGAAGCTGTTGAAATCTGGGAAACGAGTGCAGGTACTAATGTTTATGAAGGTTTGTATGATTTCTTTGAAGATGGTACATCTGGGCATTCAGCTTTTAAAATTATTTCCGAGCGCAGTTGGGGCGGAGGTAACTGGGGTTACGATGCTTTCAAGGTAGATAGTCACTTTACCGGTATTGCTGGTGGAGATTTACAGTTGCCTGCCGGATTCTGGAAGATTTCAGTAAACAGAACTGCAATGTCAATCGATGCTACTCCTGTTTCTGCTGTTGATGTGGTAGGTACATGTAATGGTTGGAATACTGATGCTCCAAGTCTCTTGACTTATGATCCTGTTCAAAACGTATGGCTTTCTGAACCTTTAACTTTTGAAGCAGGAGGTGAATTCTTGATTCGTCTTAACTCAACCTATGACAATAAATATGGTTTAGGTAATTCAAGTATCGCTATACCAGGTGGTATTGAACTGGTAGCTAATGGCGGCGGTAACATCATAGTTGATAACGCAGGTACATATGTTATCAAACTTCATGCTAATCGTACACCGTTTGTTGTAGAACTCGTTAAGCAGTAATTAAGCAATAATCTTTAAAAAAGAATGATTATGATAAAATATTTAAAATATATGTTCGTGGTGGCTATCGTAATGATAGCTGTCACCGGATGCCAGGAGGATTGGGAAGATACATTCTCAAAAGAGCCTACTGCACCTGAACTCGTGAACAATGGAATGATTCTGATGACAAAGAATACTATGTCAGAGTCTATTACATGGGCATGGTCTGCTGCCCGTTTCATGCAGGGTGAAGTTTCGTATGCACTCTATACGCAATATGGTACCGGTGCTGCTGTACAGGTAGGAACTGCTACAAAAGACCTGAGTCTTACAATGACAAAGACTGATTTTCACACTTTACTGGAAGGTATTTCTGGTATTCCTGAGAATAATTCATTTGATCTCGCATTCTACGTAGTGGCTTCAGATGCTAATGGTAAATATGAGTCGGCTAAACAGACAATGAAAGTGTATGCTTATGGTGATGCGGTATCAGCAGTAGTTGCTGCTTCCGTTCCGGAGTTGGTACTTGACATAAATGATCCTGCCGGTGAAGTGCAATTGTTGAGCTGGGAAGCTGCCCGATTAACTTATAATGAAGCTGTCACTTATGCTGTTTCTGTGTCTTATGATGGTGGAGAGGCAATTGAAGTAGCTAAAGATTTGACAGGAACTACTTGTACAAAGACTGTGGATGAATGGAATGAGTTGATTGTTGCTACTGGTGCTCCCGAAGCTAAACCTGCTGAAGTACAGTTTACTGTAACGGCATATTCTGAAACATATCCTGATGGTGTACCTTCTGCACCGTTAGCAGTAACGGTTACTACTTATAAGGCAACTTATCCGGCTTATATACAGCTTACCGGTACAGATAAGAAGCTTCCGCAAAGTACGTTAACCAAAGGTTTGTTTGAATGCTTTGTAAATCTTGCTTCTGATACGAATTTTAAATTACTTGATCCGGATTCAGCAGCTGAGTTGGGAAGTGATGACGCTGAAGCTACTACCGATGATAAAGGTAATAAGGTTATAAATGGTACTATAGGTGGTAATACTGCTATATCTCTTTCTGCCGGTACATACCGTATCAGTGCAAGTATGAAGTTTAATACTCTTCAGATTGTGAAAGTAGAGTCTTTGGGACTGATTGGTTCTGCTACAGTAGGTGGCTGGGATAAGGAAACTCCATTAGAGTATGATGGTGTGGCTAATACATATTCTGTAGTTACTACATTGACGAAAGACGGTGAGTATAAGCCTCGTGCTAATGATAACTGGGGATATGCAATTGATGCAGACGGTATATTCAAAGATGGAGGTGATAACTTCAAGTTTGAAGGAGAAACCGGTGAATATAAAGTGGTTGTTGATGTGAATAAGCATCCATTTGCAGTGAAGGTGCTGAGCACGGCATTCCCGACGGAAGAATTCATTTATATTCCGGGTAATCATCAAGGTTGGTCGCCAGAAGCGGCTCAGGCTTTGCGTACAAGTGATTTTGACGGAGTTTATAAAGGTTTCAGCTACTTGAATGGTGATTTTAAATTTACGAAACAGCGTGCATGGGGACCTGGTGAATATAACAGTAGTCACTTCTCTACTTACGAGGGTGGGCTTGCACCGAGTACCGATGGTAGTAATATCAATATGCCGACGGCTGGTTTCTATTACATAGTCGCTGATGTTATGAATGCTAAGCTTACCGCAACGGCTACCACTTGGGGCATTATTGGTGATGCTACTGCTGATGGTTGGAATTCAGATCAGAATATGACATGGAATTCTGATAAGAAGTGTTGGACGGCTACTCTTACGTTGACCGACGGAACTATGAAATTCCGTGCTAATGGTGGATGGGATATTAATGTTGGTGGAAAGATTGATGATCTTTCTTTCGGAGGAGATAACATGACAGTTCAAGCTGGTACTTATGATATTGAATTGTATTTGGAACGTACAGCTTCTGATGCTATGTACTGTACAATGACAAAGAAATAAGATAGGTTGATTTTATAAAAATAAAGGCTGTCTGGGGGAATTATTCTGCAGGCAGCTTTTTTTAATATTCTAAATCGTATTTGTAGTAACTTGTACATCAGTAATGGCTAAATATGTAATACAATGAAAATGAAATTTCTTTTTATAGCATTTGCTCTACTGCTATGTCAATGTGGTATGGCACAGCAAACTGTTTCTTTAGGAAAACTTATAGAGTATCCTGACTTTAGCTCTTCAATTGTTACCTCGCGTGACGTCTTTGTTTGGTTACCTTCTGATTATTCTCCAAAAGAGAAATATGATGTTCTTTATATGCATGATGGTCAAATGCTGTTTGATGCGAATACCACTTGGAATAAACAAGAATGGGGAATCGATGAAGTTGTTGGAAAACTTTTGAATGAAAAGAAGATTAGGTCTTGTATTGTTGTAGGAGTGGCAAATATCCCGGAAACGAGATATGCAGACTACTTTCCTCAAAAAGCATTGAAAAATTTACCAGATAGTGTAGTTTCGGGGAATGTTAGTTTTAATGCAGATAACTATCTTCGTTTTCTGGTAGAAGAAGTTAAGCCTTTTATTGATAAAGAATATTCTACGAATAAGAGTGTTGAGCATACTTTTGTGATGGGCTCCAGTATGGGTGGTCTAATTTCACTATATGCACTTTGTGAATACCCGGAAGTATTTGGAGGGGCTGCATGTATGTCGACTCATGTTCCCATGATATTAAGCAAGGAACTATCTAAAGAAAAAGCGGACCAATGGTCGAGAGCTTTTAGGAATTATCTTGATGAGAACCTTCCGACGGCTAACAGTCGTATAATTTATATGGATAGAGGAGATGCTACCTTAGATGCTTATTATCCTCCTTATCAGGATGAACTGGACAAATTGATGAGGAAGAAAGGCTGGAAAGGACCAATGTGGGTGTCTAAAGTATTTCCGGGAGCTGCGCATACGGAAGTGGATTGGAATAAGCGTTTAGATAATCCGTTATTATTTCTTTTAGGAACTGATAGAAAAGATTGTATTTGTGATAAAAAGGATACAGATATGTCGCCTGATGATTATTTGATTTCTAAGTTTAAAGATGCTGATATCGTGCTATTGGCTGAAGATCATGGTGTTAAGGAAAACTTGGACTTCGTTAAAAAAATGATACCGAAGTTGTATGCGCATGGTATCTATATGTTAGGTATGGAATTTGGAGCATATGAGGATCAGAAGCAATTGGATTCATTGATAAATGCACCAAGATATAATGAGAATTTAGCTCGTCAACTGATGTTCAATTATAATACCCGTTGGGCTATAGTTGAGTATATGAATCTCTATAAAGCAGCTTGGGAATGGAATCACTCATTACCGGAGCAAGCGAAAAAGTTTCGTGTTTTAAATATTAGTTATCGCTACAATTGGGAAAAGTTTGAAGGAGCTAGAACTCCGGAAAATATGAAGCAAGTGTTTCCTTTAGGGAATACAGAAGATTTTCGGTGTACATTGTTGGAACGTGAAGTGTTGTCTGTTCACGAGAAAATATTGGTTCTGACTGGGACTATTCATGCATTTACGTCCTACCGTTTTCCTTATTATGATTATACTTCTCCTGGTTTTGTACGTTATGAGAATCGTTTTTTAGGAAATCTGCTGTACGATAAATATGGCAATAAAGTAGTATCTGTAGCTTTGCACCAGCCTTTCTTTAATTATCCTAATCAGCAACCAACATTAATTTCCCCAGCGGCTGGAAAGTTAGAACTAATAATGGAAAAATCTCAGAATAACCCCATTGGCTTTGATTTGAAAGGTTCTCATATTGGTGAACTGCATGATTATAGTTATTATTCAATGGGGCATAAAGATTTTATTCTATCCGATTTGTTCGATGGATATATATTCCTTAAACCAATAAGAGAATTATCCTCTTGTACTGTTGACTATAAGTTTATGGATGATACTAATTGGAATGAAGCTGTGAATAATAGTCCCGATCCTGATTGGCAACCACGTCCACATGATAAGGAAGAATATTGGAGGGTAGTGGAGAACTTTATGAATATTGAAAAAAGATATGCGGATGTTCAATGAGGTGAAAGTATTGAGCTTTTTTATCTCATATGGATAGTAAATAAAAATAAATGCTGTATTGTTGCTGTAAAAAGGTATGGTAATTGTCCACTAAAAAGTTCTGTATTTGATTTAATCTATTGATCTGTATTGCTTTATCATGTCGCTTTTTGTCCACATCTTTTTCTTTGTTATATTATACAAATGTGTTATTTTTGTTAGTGAACAAAAATATAATACTATGAAAACAAAAGCTTTATTGAAGAGTTTTGCATTATGCCTTATTGCAATCTTCACAATTAGTGCTCATGCTCAAATTAGCACCAATGAATTACCTCCAAGTTTTTCATCTGCTTTATTCTCTGTCCATTCGGGTGATGTGATTAATTTGCCTATTCCTGATGTAGCTGAAGCATTACATGAGGATAGTTTGTTTGCGGATGCTGATATCCCTTACCGTGTTGGTTTACCTCTTGCTGTAAGTTACAATCTTCACAATTCTGGTCATTGGCAAAGCGTGGGCGATAGTATGCGGGTTTGGCGTTTACAGCTACATGCATCAGGAGCAAAGGCTATGACTGTTAGCTATGATAAATTTTGGATACCGGAAGGGGCTAAATTCTTTGTTTATAATGCAGATAAAACATTCTGTATAGGGGCTTTTACAAGCTTCAATAATAAAGGAACACGGGAAAATCCTGTAGACTTTGCAACAGGATTTGTGGCAGGAGAAGATATTGTACTTGAATATTATGAACCTATTGGGGTAGAAACAGGAATTGTTTCTGTAGAAAGAGTGATTTATGTTTATAAAAATGTCCTAGCTACACAAAGTAATGTGATGAGTGGTGTGCTTCCTGGAATTTCTATGAGTTGTAATGTGAATATAAATTGTTCGGAAGGTGCTAGTTGGCAGAAGGAAAAGAGAGCTGTTGCTGCGATTTATAATGGCAATGGAGCACTATGTACTGGTGCATTAATCAATAATACAGAAAATAAAGATTATTTTTTATCTGCAGATCATTGTTTTTCTAGTAGGTATGATGCACAGGGGGCAAATCAGATGAATCAGTTGATTTTCTATTGGAATTATGAAAGTCCTGATTGTTCTAATACATATATCTATAATCCTCCAAGTTCTGCTGGAGCAAAGCTTGTAGCTAATAATAGCCACTCAGATTTTGCATTGCTGGAATTAACGGAATCTGTAAAAAATGTGACTGGATATATGCCTTGTTATTTAGGCTGGACTCGGAGTAATATTGCGGCTACAAATGCTGTTGGTATACATCATCCACAGGGTGATATAAAGAAGATTTCAATAGAGAATGATGCAGTTACAAGTTATGATAGAATCCAGAATTGGGTTGATAATAATGGTAATATTATTTCGACGACGCAGAAAAATACGCATTGGAAAGTTGTTTTTGATGTTGGTACAACGGAAGGAGGCTCTTCCGGTTCTCCATTGATGAATCAGAATCACTTAGTTGTAGGGCAACTGCATGGTGGTGACAATGGATGTGCACCAGTGACAAAATATTATGGACGTTTTGACGTATCGTGGAATTACGGAAGTGTAGCAACGAGAAGGTTGATGGATTGGTTAGATCCTAATAATACAGGTATAACACAATTGGATGAAAGAGATTTGGCACTTGAAATTATAGGTGCACAATATGTTTGTGGTAATACTGTTTATTATGTTCAAAATTTACCGCTTAACGCTACTGTTGTGTGGGAGTCTAGTTCTAGTTCTTTTATACTGCAACCTGATTTTCCTTTAGTAAATCAATGCACTGTAACAAGTGAAACAAGTGCTTTAGTTTCTACCATCTTAAGGGCTATGATTATACAAAATGGTAAAACAATAGCTACTGTGACTAAAGCAATAAATAAAGTTAGTATATCTTTGAGTGGATATTACACACAAGAGGCTTGCACTTTCTACAATGTATCTCACCCAGCCATACCTGTAACTGGAATAAGAAAGGCTGAACCAATGTTTGTCCACCAGGGGTGTACTGTGCATTTAACATTGTATGGAAATAAGGGCCGTAAAATAACTTATGAAGTAGCAGGATTTACTCCTTTATATTGGTATTATAATGGAGATATGAGTGTTGAATTTCAACTTCCTTATCTCTCAGGCGGTATACCTTTTCGTGTAAAAGTTGACCGTGAGGGAGCTTGCTCTCCAGCATATCTTTTGTTTTTCTCCTTGTCCGGTAATTCAAATATCGGTTCATATTCATTGAAAGTAGCAACTCTGTCTGAATATACTAAGCAAATATCTCTTATTTCAACTCAGAATGAGAATTCGCGTTCTGCTTTTGATTGGGATATTGAAGCTTATAATACATCCTATGGTACGAAAGTTCTGGATGTTAAGAAACTGACAGATTCTAATTATCAATTAAACACTTCTGGTTGGACACCAGGAATATATATAATTCGTGTAGTAGTGGGGAGTGAAATTTTTACAGAAAAGATAACAGTAGGAAAGTAGATTTAAACATATAATAAACACATTCTATGAGTAAGAAAGTAAGTATGAAAATACAACTTTTTTGCTTATAGGATGCAGTATTATCGTTTTAGAGCATTTATTCTATAAATAGAAACCTAAAATTATATTACTTATGAAAAACTTATTATTTTTTGCCTCTTTATTTTGGGCAATTTTATGTATCGGGTGTAGTAGCGATAAAGATAACAGTGATACCAAAGATTGTTCTGAGGTTAATTGCACTAAAGAGTTTTGCAATATTGGAGTTAAAATGAAATATGAAGATGGTACACCTGTCGTATTAGATAGTTATGAAGTTATAGAAGTTGCTACAGGAAAAGTGCGGGATGTTCCTAACTGGGGGAAAGAATTTAACACATATATCATCGCTTCAGATCTTGATAGAGAAGATTTTGCAGGAAAAGAGATTGAGTTGCAGTTTGTTGGTAAAATAGGAGAAAAAATAGTAGTTACTAAAAACTATGTTGTTTCAGCAAACTGTTGCCATACTTATTTGATAAAGGGTGATGAGGAGATTGTACTAAAGGAGAGGATACCTTAGTAGGGCGGTCAACCACTTAGTAGTAATCGAGTCATTACTACTAAGTTTAAAGCCTGTTTAAAAACTCCTTTTTAACCGATAACTTGTTGAGGTGTTATCACCAGAGCATTATTTCCGTGGACAGGCTTTTGTTGTGCTGGATAGCCCCTCTCATTTTACCATATCTCCATTACCAATCTTTTCTCAATTAGGAGAGAAAAGATTTGGACTAGTTCTAAATTTTTGCAAAAGTCTGCTATTTTAAATCTCCCCTTTTACCAAAGAGCAACTCGCCCCAAAGATCCTAAATCTAAACTGGCGGTATTTACTCCCATAGCTTTGAAAGCTCTTACAATAGTGGAGAATGATATACTTTTTCCACTTTCAATCTTCGATATTTGTGCTCTTTTAACTCCCATCAGTTCACCCAGTTGCTCCTGAGTAAGATTCCTTGCCTCCCTGGCTTGTTTAATGGCTTCACCAATGAGAAAGGCATTCAAGTCAGCTTCGTATTTATCACGTTTCGGAGTGCCTTTTACACCTATAAATTCATCCTCTATTTCTTCAAGGGTATAGAAATCTTTTTCTTTCATAATCACTTATCTTTAGCGTTAAAATATCTGGTTCTTATCTCTTCAGCTTTCGCTATTTCTTTGGGTGGAGTTTTCTGCGTTTTCTTGATAAAACCATGGGTGGCTATGACCAATGTATCCGTGCCGTTCACTTTATCCCAAAAGGCTAATAGTCTATATTGTATGCCTCCGTATTGGGTTCGGAACTCCCAAATATCCGTGTTATCCAGTTTCTTGAATAGCACAGGATCTATTACAGATGTTGCTTTACGAATATTATAGGTTATTTTGTCGCTTATTTTAGAACTCAACCCTTTTAAAAATAGACGAGCCTCTTTAGACAGCACTACTTTAAATCTTGCATTTTCTTCCATGGTTTTATGTTTATCGATGCAAAATTACAAAGAAGTTTCCTTTTTAAGAAACAAAATCTGATATATTCTTGCTTTGTATTCACAATAGGAGTGTATGCTCTGATTCATGCAACCGTTTGCATTACTTCTTTTTATCCTTCTGTTTCAAGCACTTGATAATCCGGAATAACTACTGTACTTTTGAACCATTAACTATAAATTGATACCGAATGAAAAGACTCTACGCTTTTTTTATTTGCTTGTTAGCTGTTTTAGCTATGCAGGCGCAAATAGTAACTACTACTCCGGATTTTCCAACGGAGAATGATGAGGTCACCATTGTTTTTGATGCAACGAAAGGTACGGCAGGGTTGAAAGGCTTTACCGGTGATGTATATGCACATACGGGAGTGATAACTGACAAAAGCACTAAGCCTGAAGATTGGAAATATACGGTAGCTGATTGGGGAATTAATCTTCCCAAAGCTAAAATGACTCGATTGGGAAATGATAAGTGGGAGTTAAAAATAACCCCAACCTTAAGAGAATATTACGCTGTTCCATCGGGTGAAACTATCAAACAGATGTGTTTTGTATTTCGAAGCTCAGATGGCTTGAAAACGGGAAAAGAGACGGGGGAAAAAGATATATTCGTTGATGTGCACACCGCCGGTTTAACCGTTCGTTTTGATCAACCTGCCGAGAAAGAAAATTTGATTACCAATACTGCTTTTACAATTCAAGCTTCCGCTTCTGTTGCCTCTGTTTTGAAACTCTATATAAATGATACTGAGATAGCTACGGAAACTAATGCTACCACAATTTCAAAACCGTATACCTTCTCCGTTGCCGGAAGCTATACATTGAAAGTGGAAGCTACTGCTGGTGGTGAGACTGTTCCTGCTACACAAGAAGTAACAGTACTGAATGGGACAAGTACCTCGGAAAAAATGCCCCAAGGAGTGCGTCCCGGTATTAACTATATTAGTGATACAGAAGCAACTTTAGTATTGCAGGCTCCAAAAAAGGAGTATGTATATGTAGTGGGGGACTTTAACGATTGGACTCCTAAATCGGATTATCAGTTGAAACAAGATGGAGAATATTTCTGGACAACTCTTTCCGGGCTGACAAAAGGTGAAGAATATGCTTTCCAGTATTTAGTAGATGGTTCTATTTATATTGCAGATCCTTATACTGATAAAGTACTGGATCCTTGGAACGATCATGAGATTGAAAGTACGACATATCCGAATCTGAAACCTTATCCAACCGGAAAAGCAGAAGGTATTGTTTCTGTATTACAAACAGGACAAACTGCATATAATTGGAAAGTGAAGAACTTCGAACGTCCGGCTTCTGAGCAATTGGTTATTTATGAAATGTTGATTCGTGATTTTACTGAAGAACATACATTTAATGCTGCAAAAGAAAAGCTGGAATACCTGAAGAATCTGGGAGTGAATGCGGTTGAATTGATGCCTGTTAATGAATTTGAAGGAAATTCGAGCTGGGGATACAATCCTTCATTCTATTTTGCGGTAGATAAGTATTATGGTACAAAGAATGATTTAAGAGCTTTTGTGGATGAATGTCACAGTCAAGGAATGGCCGTTATTATCGACCTTGTGCTGAATCATAGCTTTGGGCAGTCTCCTTTCTATCTTTTGTATAAGGATGCGGATGGGCAGCCCTCTGCTGATAATCCGTGGTATAATCAAGAATCA
This sequence comes from Bacteroides sp. 14(A), assembly GCF_000526555.1. Taxonomy (NCBI): domain Bacteria; kingdom Pseudomonadati; phylum Bacteroidota; class Bacteroidia; order Bacteroidales; family Bacteroidaceae; genus Bacteroides; species Bacteroides sp. 14(A). The sequence goes on from NZ_JAGH01000001.1 coordinate 1,458,161, forward strand.
AATATAAAGAATAAGGAACTTTCATGGGGATATGATTTTAATCATGACAGTGAATATACCCGTGCACTGGTAGATAGTGTAGCTGGTTTCTGGATGTCAGAATACAAAATTGATGGTTTTCGTTATGACTTTACAAAAGGTTTCTCTAATACTTATTATGGGGAAGGCAGTTGGGCAGACGGGCCGGACAAAGACCGTATTGCTAACTTGAAGCGTATGTCTGCTGCCGTGCAAGAGCGGCAGCCGGGTGCTTACGTTATTTTTGAACATCTGGCAGCTACCAGTGAAGAAAAGCAGTTAGGAGAAGCAGGTATCTTGTTGTGGCGTAAGATGAATAACTCATATTGTCAAACAGCAATGGGATGGACTACAGAAAATGATTTCAGTGGTTTATATGCGGGAACAAGTATGCCTGCCGGTAGTTTAGTAGGATATATGGAAAGTCATGATGAAGAACGTACAGGGTTTAAAGCCTGGAAATGGGGAAATACCGGAGTAATAGCATCAACTACGGGTACAAATACCGGAATAAGCCCTGCAACGGGAAGTAATATTAATCTCTCTACCCGTACCAAACGTTTAGCCACCAATGCAGCCTTCTTCCTTACCGTACCCGGACCAAAGATGATCTGGCAGTTCGGTGAGTTAGGATATGATTTCTCTATAAACAATAATACAGATGGTTCTGAATATGATGATAAGGCTTTTCGTACCGACCCCAAGCCGATACGTTGGGACTACTTTGAAGATGCTGATCGAAAGAAATTGTATGAGACGTATGCTGCTCTTTTAGATTTACGTCATTCCTATCCTGAACTGTTTGCTTCAAATACTACATTTAGCTGGAAAGTAGGTACTGCTAACTGGGACAATGGACGTACTTTGTCGGCTACTTCCATTGACGGCAAGTCTCTTGTAGTTGTTGGCAACTTTACGTTGGCAGATAAGAACTTTTCTGTAACTTTCCAGGAAACTGGTACATGGTATGAGTTACTGAAAGACAATGAGCCTTTGAGTGTATCAAGTACTACACAGACTATTGCTGTTCCTGCCCATGAATTCCGTCTCTTTACTAACTTTAAACCGACTCTGACAGGTATCGAGACTACTGCTCCTGATGCCGAAAAGCCTTTAATATATTACAATAGAGGTATGGATACTTTGGTGCTGCCTGCCGGAGAAGCTAAACGCGTAGAAGTATATTCTGTGAATGGAATGTTGGTGATGACACAGGAAAAATGTACTTCTGTCGGTTTGTCTGCTTTGCCCGTTGGTTATTATATGGCACGGGCTTATATGGAAGATGGCAGAGTACAGGTTTGCAAAATAATGAAATAGATTAGTTACGATAAAATAGGTTAGTTGCTGTAAATATGATCAACAACAAAGTGAATTTATGCTTTTCGAAGAAAGCTGCGGGTATATTACTCGCAGCTACTTCTTTTTTAGTGATGGCTTGTAGTGAAAATGTAAAAGAATTGTCTACGCTAAGTACAAACGAATTAGGCATTACCATACCTGACGGACAGTCACGTGAATATTCTTATACAGACAAAAACGGAGGTTTCTATTATGGAATGACCTCTACGGATGATTGGGGAGATTGGTATGCAGGCTGGAATATTTATGCCAAACGTATCTTTGCCGATTACCGTTTGTATGTGGATGGAGAAAGATTGCTTCGGGAAAATGCCCGCACATCGGTATATCCTGACAAATTAGTTCGCCGATATGAAAAGGCTGTGGAAACATTCTGTCTGGTGGATGAACCGAAGCTGTTGTATGTTCGTATGGATAGTGTACAAGGGAAGCAGATCTCATTCATGCTGATGGGGGAAAATGTGGTGGATGCACGGAAGGATGGAAATTCTGTACTCTATACAACGAAAGAGTCACTGGAAAATGTAATACGTATAGCACCCGTAGCGGAGACAGGAATTGAGTTTGCAGATAATCTGATAACTGTTCCGGTAGCTGCAGGTGGTTTCCTGATTGCTTTTGGTACGGAAGAAGATAGCCGGCAAGCAATAGATGGTTTCCGTAAAGAAGGAGAGAAGTGGTTGGCTGCACGTGGTCAGCGTATTCAATCCTTACTGAACCATAATCCTTTAAAGACCAATCTGGATTCTTTGGATCATGCCCTTGCCTGGATTATGCTTACCAATGATCAGTTGATCACTCATCAGCACGGTGGTTATGGTATGTATGCCGGTTTACCCTGGTTCACGGACTTCTGGGGGCGGGATATGTTTATTTCTATGCCGGGTGCAGTGCTTTGTACAGGGCAGTTTGATACGGCACGTGATATTCTTGCGTCATTTGCACGTTATCAGGATACCATTTCCACATCTCCTACTTACGGACGTGTACCTAATCGTTTGAATCTGGAAGGTATTCTTTATAATACCACTGACGGAACCCCTCGTTTCGTTATGCAGGTGCACGATTATCTGAAATATACGGGTGACACCGCCTTCGTGAAAGAAATTTATCCTTCAGTGAAGATTGCCACGGATGCTTCTCTTCGCCTGTATACGGACGAAAAAGGGTATCTTACCCATGCGGATGCGGACACTTGGATGGATGCCAAACGTCAAAGCAAGTATCCCTGTTCACCACGTGGCAATCGTGCTGTGGATGTGCAGGCATTGTGGTATACCCAATTGACGAATGCCTCGGATCTTGCCTGCTACATGAACCGTGAAGAAGATGCTCAGCGTTGGAATCTTGCCGCGGAGCGTCTCCGCTCAAATTTTGAACAGGATTTTGTAGACACAGCCTCCCAGTCAATCTATGATCATCTGAATACAGATGGAAGTGGGGATGCGCAATTCCGCCCCAATGCTATCTATGCGTTGGATCTGGTTTCTGATCCTGACTTGAAGATGCATGAGACAAAAGAAGTTTGGGAACGTCTGGTATATCCGTGGGGAGTGTCTTCACTCGATCAGTCCGACGAACAGTTCCATCCTTATCATGAGCAATGGTATCGTTATCATAAAGATGATGCTTATCATAATGGCACGATATGGCTTTGGAATAATGGTATGGCCATGCAGCGGATGATAGAAAACGGACAAGCTGACATCGCGTATACTTTGTTCAGGAACATGAACCGCCAGGCACTTGCGGAAGGTGCTGTCGGCAGTTTATCAGAGAATGCGGATGTATGGCCACGTGCCGGGCAGACATGGGTGCGTCGAAGTGGAACTTTCCTGCAGGCGTGGAGTAATAGCGAGCATATCCGCGTGTGGAATCAATACTTCCTGGGAATTCGTCCTGATATGCTCAATCATTCCATAACCATTGATCCGCAGCTTCCTTCTGAATTGAAGGTAGTGGATAGTCGGGTAAATATAGGAGATGGTACATTACGTATGATTATTGCTAAAAACGATGCGAGCGGAACTTACCGCTATGAATGGACCGGTACACCCGTAACTCTCAAACTGGATATCGATTCTTATCAGACATTGGATGTTCCGGTTTCAGCAGATCACTCGGTAAGTATCAGGACAGAGGGAGCACGTATGACAGTGGATGTCTCTGATGCCTCCGGTAAGAAGACAGCCAATTACGTAGCAGAACGGGATGCACTCAAGCAGGAACAGAAGAAACAACAAGATGATTATTTTATGAATACTCATTTTGCAAAGCCTTCTTACAGAGAAAATATGAAGAGTATGTCCCGTTACTTTGATCCGCCATTGACGTATCAGAGTGTGGAATAATTCTATTCGTAAATCTTATTCAGCAATTTATTCAGCCACTCCCAGCGGAAAAGAAACCAGCGGCGGGTACTGCTTTGTTTACCGCCGAAGCGTAAGACAAATTCGCGGTAACCGTGCTTGCGGAAGGGGAGACCGACATCCATAAATTCAAGGTGATGGTATCCCCGCTGCTTGGCATCGAACAGAGCATACCATACGGCAAGTATACCCGGGTATTGAAGGGCATACGTCTTGCGCATACCACCAGAGAACCAAAGGTAAGCACTGTCTTCGGAATAGATGCAGGCACTGCCGCCTATTATTTTATCTTTGTAAGTGACAATGAATATTTTGCTTTGTCCCCCTTTCATCATTTCTTCTTCCATGCGTAAGAAGAACACTCTGCTGGGGAAATGACGGCGTATTTTAGAAGAATAGACATGGTGCAGCATCTGGGAGAATGCATGCACTTCCTCCGGAGTATGAGCTTCCTTTACTTCTGCACCATTTTTTAATCCTTTTTTGATTTGCCGGATGCGCGAGGGACTGAAGCGGCTTTCTACATGCTCAATGCTATGTAGTGAATTACGTACCCGTAGCCAGTTTATGGCAAAGTAATGGTTTTTGCGGAAAGATTTATAACCGAACAGGGAGTTTTCCAGGTTACGGAATTCAATAAGGAATGCCTCCCGTAACGCTTCAGCCGTTAACCGTTGCAACATCTCACCAAAGACAAATTCTTTGTCGATAGTTTCATCAAAATACTCTCCTGTTCCATAAACCTCACATCGCTTGATAATGGCGGGCGGGAACAGACGGGCACTCTTTCGTACTGCTGCCAATAGCTTGGCGACAGGCTTTTCGGCTTCTGATGCAACGATGAGAAGGGGCGTATAACCCGGGGTTGCTTCGTAGATATGAAACAACTCGATGGAGTGAAATGTATTATTGCCCGGCAGTTCCGGGATGTCACTCCCGTGGTAATATGTCGTCAGTTTCAAAGGCATTGACTGCAAATTTAGAAAATAATCTTGTATCTTTGCGTTCCTAAATGGTTATTTAGCGCAATGCGCTAAATAAGTTACTAATAAAATATGATATATGGAAAATTTCAGTGAATTGCTAAAAGTGCGCCGCAGTATGCGGAAATTTACGGATGAAGAGTTGACGCAGGAAGAGGTGGTTACTCTGATGAAGGCTGCGCTGATGTCACCCACTTCCAAGCGGACAAATGCATGGCAGTTTATTATGGTAGACGATAAGGAGTTGCTTGAGAAACTATCACATTGCAAGGCGCAAGCGTCGCAATTTATTGCTGATGCACCGTTGGCAATTGTAGTAACGGCTGATCCGTTAGTGAGTGATGTGTGGATTGAAGATGCTTCCATTGCTTCGATTATTATACAATTACAGGCAGAAGATATGGGCTTAGGCAGTTGCTGGGTGCAGGTGCGCGAACGTTTCACCGCTTCCGGTATGCCGTCCGATGAATATGTGCGCGAAGTGCTCGATATTCCTTTACAACTGCAAGTGCTCAGTGTCGTTGCTATCGGACACAAAGGCATGGAACGTAAGCCTTTCAGTGAAGAACATCTGCAATGGGAAAAAGTTCATATCAATAAATACGGAGGAAAGTAACGGTGGGTGCAGCAAAAGCAAACAATAACCGCGATACTTACAGGGCCACAGCGGTTACATTGATTGTTTTCGGTATACTTTATCTGGTGGACAAATTGATACATTTCTCAAGTATTGGTCTGCCGTGGGTGATGAATAAGGATAATTTTCTGCTTTATACGGCGGTGATATTTCTCATCTTCAAGCGTGATAAATCGGTGGGGCTGGTGTTGATTGGTCTGTGGCTAATACTGAATTTCGGATTGATAACGGCATTGCTCGGCACGATGTCTGCCTATCTGCTGCCTGTGACTTTGCTGGTTCTCGGAATTATTCTATATTGGCTGGCTACAAGATGAAAAGGAGTGTACAAGATACGCCGGTAGTCTTTATCGGTGCCGGAAACCTCGCAACGAACCTGGCCAAGGCTTTATATCAAAATGGTTTTCGTATAGTACAGGTCTACAGCCGTACAAAAGAGGCAGCATGTGCCTTGGCTCAAGCGATAGAGGCGGAATATACGACTGAACTTTCGGAAGTATCCAGGGATGCCCGGCTCTATATTGTCTCTTTGAAGGATGCTGCTTTCGTGGAATTATTACCCGAGATTGTTGCCGGGAAGGAAGATGCTTTGCTGGTACATACAGCCGGGAGCATTCCGATGAGCATTTGGGAAGGAAAAACTTCGCGTTACGGTGTGTTTTATCCTATGCAGACTTTCAGCAAACAGCGCGAGGTGGATTTCCGTACGATTCCTTTCTTCATAGAGAGCAATTCATCCGAAGATACGGAATTGTTGAAGGCAATTGCTTCTGTCCTTTCGGAAAAGGTGTATGAAGCTACTTCTGAGCAGCGTAGAAGTCTGCATCTGGCAGCTGTGTTCACTTGTAATTTTACGAATCACATGTATGCTCTGGCGGCTGAATTATTGAAGAAATATAATCTTCCATTCGATGCGATGCTACCCCTGATTGATGAAACAGCCCGTAAAGTGCATGAACTGGAACCAAAGCAGGCTCAGACAGGTCCGGCTGTACGTTATGATGAAAATGTAATCAATAAGCATCTGGAGATGCTTGCTGATGAACCGGAGATGCAGGAATTGTATCAGCTTGTGAGCGAGAATATACATCGTTTGCATAACAAGTAATGTTTCGATGCATAACAAGCAATGTTTTATCCTAAAACAAGCATTGTTTTTTTGAAAGGTAACCTAATTTAAAAACCGAATATAGTGAGTACTATCAATTACGATCTGAAAAAGATAAAAGCACTTGTATTTGATGTTGATGGCGTTTTGAGTGCTAACGTCATACCGATGAGTTCGGATGGAGAACCGATGCGTACCGTGAACATTAAAGATGGTTACGCTTTGCACCTTGCCTGCAAACAGGGTTTGTTACTGGGAATCATTACCGGTGGACGCTCCGAAGCTGTTCGCAAACGCTTTATGGCCTTGGGAATTCCTTCTGAGGATATTTACATGGCTTCTTCCGTAAAAATCCATGATTATCATGATTTTCGTGACCGCCATGGCTTGAAAAACGAAGAGATTCTTTATGTAGGTGATGACATTCCGGATATTGAAGTTATGCGTGAGTGCGGATTACCTTGTTGTCCTAAAGACGCATCAGCAGAAGTGAAGACCGTCTCCCGCTACATTTCCTATGCCAATGGTGGCTATGGCTGTGGTCGGGACGTTGTAGAACAAGTATTGAAAGTTCAGGGACTTTGGATGGATGATAAAGCCTTTGGTTGGTGATCTCCTCTTATACTTAATGCTTAAAAATTAATACTTTAAATCGTTATGTTGGACAATTTAGAGAAATATAAGGTGATTCTTGCCTCGGGATCTCCCCGCAGGAGAGAATTGATGGCAGGTTTGGGCGTGAATTATGAAGTGCGGATTCTTCCGGATGTGGATGAATCTTATCCGGATACTTTGCAGGGGGAGGAAATACCGCTCTACATTGCTAAGGAAAAAGCGGATGCCTACATACCTATGATGCAACCAGATGAACTGATAATTACGGCGGATACGATTGTATGGCTGGATGGTAAGGTTCTTGGCAAACCCCGGGATAGGGAAGATGCTTTGCAAATGTTGCGGACTATGTCGGGGCGTACGCATGAAGTTTTCACCGGCGTATGCATAACCACTACCGATTGGCAGCGAAGTTTTACAGCACAGACTGAAGTACGTTTCGCCACATTGAGCGAAGATGAAATTATATATTACGTAGATAACTTCAAACCGATGGATAAAGCCGGAGCCTATGGAGTACAGGAGTGGATCGGTTTTATTGGGGTGGAGAATATCTCGGGAAGTTACTATAATATCATGGGGCTTCCTGTGCAAAAACTATACAGGGAATTACTGAAGGTATAGTTTAATACTCTTTCTCGTTTGCCAGATTCCAGGCATTCAGAAAAGATGCTCTGGTTATCTCCACAACCTTTTCCCAATTCAATCTGTCGGCATGATCGGAGGGCTGGTGGTAGTCCGGATGTCCATCCGTATGATACCAGATAATAGGAACTCCCGCTTTGGCAAAGGAACCGTTATCACTACCGCCTATGGGGTTATCCCATGGACGATAGTCGGGCTCCAACCGGAGATTGTATTTCTTTATATCTTCTTTGAGCCACTTTCCAAAAGCTGCGTTGGCTTCTGTATAGAAATAAACCACGTGCATCGGTTGCTGCGGTTTATTGTTACGGCCTATCATATCGAAATTCAGATAACCCTTGACTTGTGAAATGAACGGGCAGGTTTGTACAAAGAATTTTGAACCCAGCAATCCTTTCTCTTCGCCATCCCAGAAAGCAAAAATAATATTTCTTTCCGGTTGTTTCCCGCTGGCAATGAATGCTTTGGCTATTTGTAGGACAGCTGATACTCCGGAAGCATTGTCATCGGCACCGTTATAAATCTGATCACCATCCAGAGCCGGATCTATTCCTAAATGATCGAAGTGTGCGCCGACAATTGCATACTCATTGACATTTTTACCGGGAATTATTCCCAAGACATTAGTCATTGGGAGTTTCTGATGAACTTCTTTGCTGAATAAAGCAATCGAATCGGGGTGTACTTCCAACCGTCCTTTTTTCTGCCGTTCTCTCCGGTAGGCTTCAAAAGGTTGAAAATAATTGTCTCCTAATGGCTGTACTCCCATTGCCTGAAGCAATGAAGCAATATATTGCGCCGCTACCTTGGAACCGTGGTATCCGGCTTCCCGACCCTGTAATTCATCGTGTGCCAGAAAACCGATATACGCTTCGGCGGATGCCCGGTTTATGCTTTCCAGTCCTTTTTCCACGGGAGTCTGTGCTGCTGCCAAATAGCTGAAACAACAGAGTATAGCCAGAATGCAGTATTTTTTCATCAGATATTTATTTATGCCTTTATTCAATTATATCCAGCATTAATGGAATTTCCTCGGCTGCGATACCTTGCTTGAGCAGGCTGTTCCGGTCTCTGTCGAATATGTCCAGGAATGCATCTTTGCTACCACTTTCTGCCATAGCTTTACCATAGAGTCCGGCAGCTTTTTCTATATTTCCCAATACCCATGCCACGTGTCCGGCATTGAGATAATCTGTTGCAAGAGGTTTGGAGGCGAGAAGTTTGTCATAATACTTCATAGCCTGTTCATGCTTACCACTGACAAATGAGCACCAGCCGATACCGCGCCATGCTTTCATGCAGTTGTTTTCCAGAAAGTCCAGTTTGAAGAAGTATTGTAGTGCATCTTCGTATCTTTTCTGTTCTGCCAGGCAACTTGCGGTATAGAATAACACATTGTGGTTTTCTGGTTGAATTGTTTCCACACGGTGGTAGTATTCCAGAGCGGCATCGAAATTCTTCATCTGACGGTAACAGGTAGCCAGATGGCGGAGCGTCCACAAATGATCAGGTTTCAGCATATCGGCTTTCAGATAAGCATCCACAGCTTCCTGATAGCGTTTCTCCTTTTGCAGGCAGAAGCCTGTTTTCTGGAAAATATCCGCATTGGCCTGTTTCCGGTCTATCAATATCCGGTAGAGCTCCAATGCTTCGGCAGGGTGCTCTTTGCGGAAATGGAAATCGGCAACAGCCACCAATAGTTCGGGAGCACTCAGCAATTCTTTCAGCACAGGATTACGGTGCAAAGCAATCTCTTCCTGGAAGATGTTGTGGAACTCATTTCTACGTTGGCTGAGTTTGAAGAAACGATATAAATCGTGAATATACTGGTTGCTGATAACGTCAGGCCGTTCTGCGTATTGCTTCAGACTGGCGCTATTCTTCTCTTCCATAAAGTCACTTTGGTCCTGGGGCGTCATCTGGCTTAACATCATATCCCGCTGTCCTTGCGGAAGTTGGGCAATGGTGAAACAGAATGAATACTTATCACTGTTGCAGAAGAATCCGGATTGCAGAATGATAGAGAGTACAGAACTTTCACTTGTCTGGTTCAAGCCGACCTGGTGGATAATACTGGAGTGCATCCGGTCGAAAGGATAGAACCAGTTGTGTGGTTCGCGGAAGAAAGGATAGCCTTTCAGTTGTGCGAATGTACTCATATAGACATCAGCGCCTTCCAACTGTAAATCGTTCATTTCTCGTATTTTGTCTCCCAATCCTGATTGTTCGAAAGCCTGTTCCCAGTCCGGATTACGGTCGTTTTCATCAGTTTCTTCAAAACCGAATTTCATGTTGCGCATGATATTCACGTTCCTCATCATTTCGGGAATGATTTCTTCCCGCATCTTCTTGTCAATTTTCTCGGTTTCCTGGCTGCGAAGCAGTTGGATGTAAACACGGTTCACCTGTTTACTGAAGTCCGGATCTTCTCTGAAAAGAGAAATGCGTGCTTCCAGTTCCGGGTAGAGTGTAATGCGAGTGGGGTAGAGATGCAGGGTGATGACAAGTCCTACCAAAGCCCTTTGGTTGATTTGCGGATGGGTATGGCGGAGTCCGTCGAGCAGCCAATTGATCTTACGTTCGTCGAAACACTCCATTAAACTAAGTGTGACAGCACTGACAAACAGACATAAATCATTGATTGGTAATGTTTCCGAGCGGAGCATATCTTCTGCTTGGGCAAATTCTTCCAAAGTCCAGTTATTGTTGCTCCAAGTGGTAAGAAACATAACCTGGTGTGTTTCTTCATGCCGTTTTAAGATAGCGTCCAAGCCTTGATAGTTTGCCAACTGCGATACGGCCATTTCGTCCGAGAATCCTTCCAGTATCCTCTGTTGGGCAGAGAGGTCATAAGCCTTCGGCAACTGGTTGGGATTTCTGCGCAAAGAATGATAGTAGTGGGTAGATATCTCATCCAGCAATAGGATGCGCGTCTGATCGGCAATTTCCCAGGTATCGGCTAATAGTTGACGATACAATTTATGCCGTTCCGGATCTTTCATTCCCAGCTTCATGTATTGCAGCATATACTGATAGGAAGTCTGGATTTGTTCCAGGCGGTTACGCAAAGTCCAGTCATTACTATTATATAAGAAAGCATCCAGCTGAACGAGAGCTTCTTTCAGCCGTTTATCTTCCAGTAAACTGACTATCTGATTATATTGTTTTTGGATGGATTGTTCATTCATATTCAGTCCTTTCTTTAATACTTTATTAGTATAAGGTACAAAAATGATGCCAAAAAAGTTCGGGTTCTTAGAAAATACTGACTGCAGTTTTGGTTGTCAGTAATTCCAGAGCTTTCATGCCCATTACGGAGTTGCCTTTGGAATTGAGTCGCGGACTCCATACAGCTACTGCATACTTGCGTGGGCATACAGCAGCGATACCACCACCGACCCCACTTTTCCCGGGTAATCCTACCAGATAAGAAAACTCGCCGGCTTCATCATAGAAACCGCATGTTTGCATAATGGCATTGATACGCTTCACCTGCGAAGTCGTCAGTTCGGTTCCATCAAAACTGAACGGTCTTGTGTGATCGGCAAAGGGGAGGAAAGAATGTGCCAGTTCCCGGCAATTCATACCTATGGAACATTGACGGAAGTAGAAGCGAAGTACCCGCTCGATGTCGTTTTCTATATTGCCGTGATATTTCAGCATATTGGTGATGGCGGCATTCAGATATCCATACTCCCGTTCGGAAGCAGCCATGCTTTCATTATATTGAATCGTGTCATTGCCGCAGAGTTTCCGCACAAAAGAGAGATATTCCCTTTCCGGATATTCAAGTACTGAGAGCAAGACGTCTGCCATTACCAATGCCCCTGCATTGATGAGTGGATTGCGGGGGATTCCTTTCTCCATTTCCAGCTGAAAGATGGAGTTGAATGCATTGCCGGATGGTTCTACGCCTATGCGTTTCCAAAGTTCGTTACCTATCCGGCCAAAGCTCATGGCAAGAGAAAATACTTTTGAAATACTCTGCACGGCGAAACGTTCATCACTGTCTCCCTGGGCATATTCCTTGCCTTCGATGGTGCGCAGACAGATGCCATAACGATCAGGATTGACTTTCAGCAGTTCAGGGATATAACTTGCCGGTTTGCCTTCCTGTGCATACGGCTGTATTTCTTCGTATATTTCTTTCAGAATTCGGCTGTATTCCATAGCATGTAAGGTTTTTCTTTAGAAGCGCACTTGCAACTGTGCTTGTAATAAATTACTGTTTTCTCCGATATGGCGGTTGCAGTACGTATATTGTGCCTGTACTCTGCACTTAGGATAAAACCAGTATTGCAGTCCCACTACGTAATTGGTTTGCTTGTCATCCAGCACTTTGCTTTTGTTAAAATAGTCATAAGATGCAATGACATCCACTTTGGGGAATACATGTGCAGATGCCGTTACGTAGTAGCCGTCGCTTTTCACGTGTCCATCTTTTCCGGCCAGGTATTCTGTGCGTACATCAACCGGTTTGGTCTTAATCACTGCACCTGCCGACCAACGGTTACGCGTATAGTTTTCACCTACCTGTATATCCGGATTAAGAGTGGAAGTGGCTACTGCGCATCCCTTTCCTTTAACAAAAGAACCACCTACGGATAGCCAGTCGAGCGGATGAACCATCAGACTGCCTACAATATCTTTCTGGTTGTTCTTGTCTTTCAGATTGATGCCTTGTCCATTCATCAATGCAAGATTATAATTTACCAGTTTGCCGAACAGGTCTCCATAAATCAGGAGACCCATATCGCGCCCGCTGCTGGAACCATATAACGGATCGCTGCCGTTGATACCGGCCAGATAATTGACAGACTGCGCGTAGCAATTGATCAACTCTACATAGCAGGGAGACATTGGGTTTTCAATGGTATACATCGTTTTGAATTGTCCGATGCGGGCGGTCAGTTGGGGGAGGAATTTGTATTCGGTGTATGCTTCAAGTATTTTCCCGGTATTGGCAAAGCTGTACATGAAGTAACATAGCCAGCGGTCAGTGATTTTACCTTGTGCCATGAAGATAACCCGCTTGATGTCAAAGGTATTACTGCCATCGTCGGCATCATCATACGTATATCCTACCTGTGCATAACCGGCAAGGCTGATACGGTCTTTCAGAGTGTTTACTACGTCGTTTAAACAAGCATCTTGTGCCGTTGCTATCAGGACAGAGAACAAGAAAGCGAAGGATAACAGTATTCGTTTCATTATTTTTTATAGATGTGAAGATATAAGATTAAAAAAGGCAACCCTTCTTTTCAAAGAGCTGCCTTTGGGTATGATAATGTCTGTTTTTATTCGTTGATAGCAGCGATACCCGGAAGAACTTTTCCTTCGATTGCTTCGAGTAATGCACCACCACCGGTTGAAACGTAAGAAACACCGCTTGCCAAACCGAACTTGTTTACGCAAGCTACGGAATCACCACCACCTACAAGTGAGAAAGCACCGTTCTTGGTAGCCTCTACGATAGCTTCACCTACGGCACGTGAGCCATGAGTAAAGTTCTCGAATTCGAATACACCAGTCGGACCGTTCCACAAGATAGTCTTGGAGTTTTTAATAACGTCTGTGAAGATTTTCTCTGTTTCAGGACCGATATCCAAACCTTCCCAACCATCAGGAATTTGGTCAACCGGACAGAACTTAGTGTTGGCGTCGTTAGAGAAAGCGTCAGCGATCTTAGCGTCAACAGCCAATACCAGGTTTACACCTTTTTCTTTAGCTTTTGCTACCAGGTCAAGAGCCAGATCCAGTTTGTCATCTTCGCAAATGGAAATACCGATCTTTCCACCCATAGCCTTAGTGAAAGTATAAGTCATACCACCGGCGATGATCAGGTTATCAACCTTACTCAGCAGGTTTTCGATGATTTCGATTTTAGAAGAAACCTTAGAACCACCCATGATAGCAGTGAACGGACGTTTGATGTCATTCAATACTTTATCAACAGCTTTCACTTCTTTCTCCATCAAGTAACCGAACATCTTGCTGTCTTTGTCGAAATATTTAGCGATCAAAGCCGTAGAAGCGTGTGCACGGTGAGCTGTACCGAAAGCGTCGTTTACGTAGCAGTCAGCATAAGAAGCCAATTTCTTGGTGAATTCTTTCTGGCTTTCTTTTACGGCTTTCTTGGCGGCAGCTTTTTCTTCGTCTGTCGCATCTTCTGCCAAACCGCGGGGTTTGCCTTCCTCTTCAGCATAGAAACGAAGATTCTCAAGCAACAGCACTTCACCCGGTTGCAGAGCAGCAGCTTTTACAGCAGCTTCTTCGCCCATACAGTCGTTAGCGAATTGCACCTCAACACCCAACAATTCTGACAGATGTTTCAGGATATGTTTCAAAGAGAACTTGTCAGCCGGACCTTTCGGACGACCGAGGTGAGAACCAATAATTATACTGCCACCGTCAGCCAAAATTTTCTTCAGCGTAGGAAGAGCAGCACGCATACGGTTATCATCTGTAATGTTGAAGTTTTCGTCCAAGGGTACATTGAAGTCCACACGAACGAATGCCTTTTTACCGGCAAAGTTGAATTGATCAATTGTCATAATACTCTATTTTATTTAAAAGTGTTATTAATTTGTTTTCGTGAGCGCAAAGTTAGCATTTATTTCTTTCTTTTGCTATGAAACCGTCATTTATTCTTTATCTTCCGGCTTCTCTTTGCTAACTTTATACTTCTCGCAATAATATTTGCACATCAATTGCAAACCGCAGTTGTCACATTGTGGTGTACGTGCCTGGCAGACGTATCGTCCGTGCAAAATAAGCCAGTGATGAGCAATGGGAATGTCGGCTTCCGGAATGTTTTTCACCAGTTCTTTTTCTACACTGAACGGGGTGGTGCATTGGTCCGAAACCAGTCCGAGGCGATGGCTTACACGGAACACATGAGTGTCTACTGCCATTGCCGCTTTGTTGAATACAACGGATTGGATGACGTTTGCCGTCTTACGTCCTACACCGGGAAGTTTTATGAGTTCTTCCAGTGTGCCGGGCACTTCGCTGTTGAAGTCTTTCACCAACATTTGTGCCATGCCTACCAGATGTTTTGCCTTGTTATTGGGGTAAGACACGCTACGGATATATTCATATATCACTTCCGGAGTACTGGCAGCGAGAACTTCCGGAGTCGGGAAGTCGCGATACAGTGGCGGAACAATCATATTCACCCGTTTATCCGTACATTGGGCGGAGAGGATGACCGCTATCAGCAGTTGAAACGGAGTCTCATAGTGTAGTTCCGTTTCGGCTACGGGACGATTTTCCCGAAACCAGGCAAGGACTTTTTCATAACGTTCTTTCTTTCTCATCGCAATTTATTTTTATGGTAATTGGGAGCTACTTTGCCATTGAAGTAGAGCATGGAAACAATGGTAAGGCAGGCTCCGAATAAATAGGCTTTATCAAAGGTGCTGACTTCTGCAATATAGCCTCCTGTCAACATACCGATACCGATGCCTACATCCCAGGAGGTCAGGTAGGTGGAAGTGGCGGTACCACGTTGGCTGTTGGGGGCGAGGTTGACAAATAAAGTGTTGTAAGCGGGGAACATAATGCCGAACCCCACTCCCAGCAACAAGGCCACGGAAAAGAAAACAATCGTACATACCATGTTGTTCCAGCTGATAAGATATACACAGGCCGAAAGCAGGAAAAAACTGAACACCACGAGATACAGTCCAGCGGAAATAACCTGCGTTATCTTACCTCTGTCCACAATCTTTCCGGAGAATATACGTGAAATAGCCATTCCTATTGCCATGAAAGTGAAGAAGAAACCTGTGGTGGCATTAATCCCGATTTGTTTGGCATACATAGCCACATAGTTGGTCGTCATTCCATAAGGAATGGAAAGCAACAAGAGGCTGATACCTGCCGGAATACCTTTCAGCAATATGAATCGGTCGAGAGATATCGGTTCCCGTCTCACAGGTGGTTTATAAGGAGTCTTTACAAGAGAAGCGCAAACGAACCCAGCCATACAGGACCCTAGTGAACAGCAGAATATGGTAGTAAAACTCATTCCCGCATCATGCAGAAATAATCCTGACATCGGACCCACTGCCATTGCAATGTTGTTTGAAAGCCCATAGTATCCCAATCCTTCTCCGCGTCGTGAAGATGGCATGATGTCAATCACCACTGTGTTACCACCTACGGTTACCATTCCGAACGATACTCCCTGTATGATACGGAACATGATAAACAGTGTAAGCGAGCCTGCAATAATGTATCCGGCAAACATCGTCATAAAGATGAAGTAAGCCATCAAATATAAAGGTTTACGTGCAAAACTGTCCAGAAAATAACCGGAGAAGGGGCGGATACACAATGCAGCTACTGTGTAGCAGGAAAGAATGATACCGATTGTGGAATTGCCGGCACTGAATACTTCGGACAGGTAAAAGGGAAGTACCGGTATCAGCAACCAGAATCCGAAATACAGAAGGAAGTTGGCTGCGAGAATAAAACAATAACTGGAAGTAACAAGTTTATCTTTCATTCTTATTAAATTGAGAGTTGAGAATTCTCAACTCTCTACTTATTTTAGTAAGCGGCTTCGAATTCCTTCAGGAATCTTGTGTCGTTTTCAGAGAACATACGAAGGTCTTTCACCTGATATTTCAGGTTAGTAATACGCTCGATACCCATACCGAGGGCGTATCCGCTGTATACCTTACTGTCGATGCCGTTACTTTCCAATACGTTGGGGTCTACCATACCGCAACCCAGGATTTCTACCCAGCCGGTATGCTTACAGAACGGACAGCCCTTTCCGCCACAAATGTTACAACTGATGTCCATTTCGGCACTGGGTTCCGTGAACGGGAAATAAGACGGACGCAGACGGATCTTGGTATCTTCGCCGAACATTTCTTTGGCAAAGAGCAATAACACCTGTTTCAGATCAGTGAAAGATACGTCTTTATCTACGTACAACGCTTCTACCTGATGGAAAAAGCAGTGTGCGCGATAGCTGATAGCTTCGTTACGATATACGCGTCCCGGGCAAATGATGCGGATAGGAGGTTGTGAGACTTCCATAACGCGTGTTTGTACGGATGAAGTGTGCGTACGCAATACGATGTCGGGATGTGCTTCGATGAAGAAAGTATCCTGCATATCGCGTGCGGGGTGATCTTCAGCAAAATTCAATGCGGAGAACACGTGCCAGTCATCCTCAATTTCCGGACCTTCGGCAATACTGAAACCCAGACGTGCAAATATATCGATGATTTCGTTTTTTACGATGGTGAGCGGGTGGCGTGTACCCAGTTCTACCGGATAAGCGGAACGAGTGAGGTCAATATCGTCACAACCCGTATCCTGGCTTTCGAACTGTTCTTTCAGGGCGTTAATCTTTTCCTGCGCCTTGTTTTTCAGTTCATTCAGTCTCATGCCGACTTCTTTCTTCTGTTCGGCAGCCACGTTGCGGAAGTCTGCCATCAAGTCATTGATAGCGCCTTTTTTACTGAGGAATTTGATGCGGAGTGCTTCCAGTTCCTCGGCGTTGGCAGCTTTCAGTGCTTCCACTTCTTGCAGAAGCTGGTTGATTTTATCTATCATATCGTCGTTATTATTTATTTCCGAAATACATAAAACGGTGCAAAGATACAACTTTATCATGATTTCGCTCCCAATCTCTTTATAAAATTAATCGGTCGCGGGGAAAAAGTCTGTAGCTGTGTAAATCTTCGTAGCATCTCCATGCGATCTCCGTATCGTATAGATTGTGGATAATCATTATCCTTGTCAGCTATGCACTGTCCTCCTTATCTTTGTGGGAGGTTAATTAGCTTCTTCTTTGTTCTTTTTCAGTGCTTTTTGATAAAGTTCTTCTTGCAAAACAAAGAATTCTGCCATGAGCTCAACAGGAACACATGGGTCGTTTTCATCTTCCGCATTGTTCATCAATTGCTCGATTCTTTTAGAGAGGGAAAGGTAACGCTGCATTTCAGGGTCATAGGGGTTAAGCGTATGCAGTATAATGTCGCTTTTCCTTAAATTAGTTTGTTTCATCTTTTATGATTGATTTATTCGGCAAAGGTAACTGCTTTTTTAGTATTCTTAAGTATTCTGGCGTAAATAATCTTTTTGCTAAGCAATTTTTTCGAACAGATATTAAAAAAATATATTAATAGGTCTCTCTGATAACAACTTAATAGCTATTCAACTATCTTTATTACAGAAAATAGTGGCCACAAGTGTTTTCGTATTACTAACAATATCTATATAGTGTCAGATTCTTAACGGAAGACATTATATAGTAACTAATTTGTAAACTATGGAAACCAAAAAAACACCCAAAGCAAACTTGGAAAGCAAGAGACCCACGTGGTTACTTGTAGGTTATGTAGTCGTACTTGCCTTCATGTTCGTAGCGTTTGAATGGACGCGTGATATTAAGATTGACACGAGTGGTCGTATCGTCGAAAATGTATTTGAACAGGACATGGAGATCCCTCTTACAAGGCAGCCTGAGGTTGCTCCCCCACCTCCACCTCAAGTTACTCCTATTAATGATGTTTTAACAATAATAGATGATGACGCTAATGTAGAAGAAACCAATTTTGCCTCCTCGGAAGAAACCGGTGAGGATGTTGTAGTGAAACACATACCTGTCACTGTGGACGAAGATGTACCGGTAGAAGATGAGATTTTTGAAGTAGTGGAAGAAAATCCGCAATTTCTCAATGGTGGTACAGTCGGTCTTTTACAGTATTTGAGTAAGAATATCAAGTATCCCACCATTCCACAAGAGAATGGAACCCAGGGGCGTGTAACAGTACAGTTTGTTGTGAACAAGGATGGTAGCATCGTGGATGTGAACGTGATAAGAGGCGTTGATCCTTATCTGGACAAAGAAGCGGTTCGCGTTATTTCTACCATGCCGAAATGGAAGCCCGGAAAACAACGTGGCGTACCCGTACGCTGCAAGTTTACAGTGCCTGTGACGTTTAAGTTACAATAGGATAAGTTTTAAAATCATTACATTGTTTGATTAAAGGTGAGATGGTTTGTTTGAGTGTGGATGCTTGAATGAACCATTTCACTTTGCATCAATAGTTCCTACATCCTACACCATTTATTATTTTTATCTGATTATCAGGTGTATATATGATGTATGAAGCGGTGTAGGAAGATGCATAAAAGCTTCATCCTACACCATAAAACAGACAATAAAGAACGTTTTTATACTTGTAATTTACTAATTCACAGATTCTTAATGTGCATTGTACAAACTTTGCCCGAATTCGTACAAATATCTCTTTTCTAGCCTGCAATTATTCATTACTGGAGTTAAACACCATCTTCTCATGGTATAGAAGGCTGAATTATAGATGTAAAATTTGATATGCCCCTTTCTTTTTCCCCTAAAGCTTTCATGTTAATGTCATTATGCTATAAGTAAAACCTCGTTTTCCAATTGTGGGCTGTCTGTCCCGCAATTGCGGGCTGCATAGCCTACAATTGGAAAACGTATAGCCCGCAACTGTAGGACGAAGTTTTGCTACGGGCAAAAGAAGAAAAGTAATAAAGCAAAGCGTGGTTTTCATACGACCTTTTACTCATCTTTCTTATTGTTCCTAAGTATTCTATTGTGGAATCTTTTTGGATTTATAAAGGATAGGTGGGGAGATAGAATAAAAAAAGGAATATATCCTGCTTCTGATATATTCCTTTTTATCGTGGAGAGTATCGGACTCGAACCGATCACCTCGACACTGCCAGTGTCGCGCTCTAGCCAGATGAGCTAACCCCCCTTTTTTGATCCTTCGCTAACGTTTGCGAGGTTTCTCTCTTTTTGGTGGCGCAAATATAATGCATTATTCTGAAATAATTGCTATGTTTGCGAAACAAAGTGAAAGAAAAAATATGCTGATTTATAATACAACCTATCAAGTAGAAGAAGGACAGGAAGATAACTTCCTAATCTGGATCAAAGAATTCTATTTACCCGAAGTAGAAAAGGCTGGTGCATTGCATACACCGCGCATTGTTCGTGTACTCAGTCACCGTGAAGAGGGCAGTACCTGTTATTCCCTTCAGTTTGAAGTGGAAAATTCCGGTGTTTTGCATCGCTGGCATCTGGAACAGGGAACAAAGTTGAACGAAGAGCTGGTTAAGATATTCCAGGATAAAGTGGTAGGGTTTCCTACACTGATGGAGGTGATAGAGTGATACAGCCTGTCAAGGAAAAGATAATTCTGGGCATTGACCCCGGTACAACCATTATGGGATACGGAGTTTTGCGCGTACAGGGAACAAAACCTGAGATGATAGCTATGGGCATTATTGATCTGCGTAAAATGGGTGACCATTACTTGAAATTACGTCATATACACGAGAGGGTGTTGAGTATAATCGAGAGCTATCTGCCTGATGAACTTGCCATTGAAGCACCCTTTTTCGGGAAGAATGTACAGTCTATGCTGAAGTTGGGGCGTGCACAAGGTGTTGCCATGGCGGCCGCTCTCAGCCGGGATATACCGATCACGGAATATGCTCCTTTAAAAATTAAAATGGCTATCACCGGAAACGGTCAGGCTTCCAAGGAGCAGGTAGCAGATATGTTGCAACGTATGTTGCATTTTGCAAAGGAGGATATGCCTACATTTATGGATGCCACGGACGGTCTTGCTGCCGCTTATTGTCATTTCCTGCAAATGGGACGCCCTACAGTAGAGAAAGGATATCATGGCTGGAAAGATTTCATAGCCAAGAATCCCGACAAAGTAAAGCGATAATATCTCGTATCTAATACTTAATGCTTGATACTCAATAATTAATACATGACATTTAATACTTAAAATAACGACCATGAAACTGAATGAACTTGCCTTGATTGGAGTGGCTGCTGCTACGATTGTCAGCTGTTCTCCGGCGAAAAAAGAGTACGCGTCTTATGAGCTGTATCCTGTTCGCTCGGGTGACCTGACAGAGATGGAGTATACTCCTGAAGTTACAAATTTTACTTTGTGGGCACCCACTGCCGATGAAGTGCGTCTGATGTTGTTTGATACCGGTGACAGTGGTCATGCTTATGAAACCGTTTCAATGGTGGCCGATAAGGAAGGAACCTGGACAGCAAAGGTGGAAAAAGACCTGATTGGGAAATTCTATACATTCAATGTAAAGATTAAGGATAAATGGATGGGAGATACTCCGGGCATCAACGCCAAAGCCGTAGGAGTAAATGGAAAGCGTGCCGCAATTATAGATATGAATGCGACTGATCCCGAAGGTTGGGCAGCTGATAAACGCCCTGCGTTGGCTTCTCCGGCAGATGCGATTATTTATGAAATGCATCACCGTGATTTTTCTATCGATCCTTCTTCCGGTATTCAGCACAAAGGTAAATTCCTGGCATTGACAGAAGAAGGTACGTTGAGTCCTGAACAATTGGCAACCGGTATTGATCACTTGAAAGAACTGGGTGTGACGCACGTGCATCTTCTTCCATCTTATGACTATGCTTCCGTAGACGAGACCAGATTGGATGAAAACAAATACAATTGGGGATATGATCCTCAGAACTACAATGTGCCTGATGGTTCATATTCTACCGATCCTTATGATCCTTCTGTTCGTATTAAAGAGTTCAAACAGATGGTGCAAGCATTGCATAAAGCAGGAATTCGTGTAGTGTTGGACGTGGTGTATAATCATACATTCAATACGGCTGAAAGCAACTTTGAACGTACAGTGCCGGGATATTTTTATCGCCAGATGCCGGATGGTAGCTTTGCTGACGCTTCCGCTTGTGGCAATGAAACGGCAAGTAACCGCCCTATGATGCGGAAATATATGATAGAATCCGTGTTGCATTGGATTAATGAATATCACCTTGACGGTTTTCGCTTTGATCTGATGGGTATTCATGATATAGCAACGATGAATGAAATTCGTAAGGCAGCTACGTCAGTTGACCCGAGTATCATTATTTATGGTGAAGGTTGGGCGGCTAAAGCTCCCCAGATGCCGGAAGACTCGTTGGCTATGAAAGCAAATACTTACCGGATGCCGGGTATCGCTGCATTCTCTGATGAAATGCGCGATGGATTGCGTGGCCCGTTCAATGACAATCATCAAGGTGCTTTTCTTGCCGGAGTTCCGGGAGGAGAGGAGAGTATCAAGTTTGGTATTGTTGGTGCTATCAAGCATCCGCAAGTGGACAATGATTTGGTGAATTATAGTAAGGCTTCCTGGGCTGAACAGCCGACACAAATGGTCAGTTATGTTTCTTGCCATGATGATATGTGCTTGGTTGACAGACTGAATGCAAGTGTTCCGGGTATTACGCCACAGGAGTTGATAAAATTGGATAAATTGGCTCAAACGGCTGTATTTACTTCACAAGGCATACCGTTTATTTATGCCGGTGAAGAGGTGATGCGTGATAAGAAGGGCGTGCATAACAGTTACCAAAGTCCTGACTCTATAAATGCTATTGACTGGAAACGTAAAGCAGAACATGCAGATGTTTTCGCTTATTATAAAGGTTTGATACAGTTACGCAAGAATCACCCTGCTTTCCGCATGGGAGATGCGGATCTGGTACGTAAGCATTTGGAATTCCTTCCTGTGGAGGGCAGTAACTTGATAGCCTACCGTTTGAAGGAACATGCCAACAGTGATGCATGGGAAGATATTATAGTGGCGTTGAACTCACGTAAAGAACCTGCTAAACTGACAGTTCCCGAAGGTAAGTATACGGTTGTTTGCAAGGATGGTTTCATCAGTGAAAAAGGATTGGGTACACTTTACGGATCAGAAGTGATCGTTCCTGCACAGTCTGCGTTGATTATTTATAAATAAGAATAGCGTATATATAATAAAATATCGCCCCTACGAGTTGTGTTACTTGTAGGGGCGCATCTGTATTCGCCCGGATACATAAAAATTGAGAGTTTGGGCATTATATTATAGTTTGTGTTATTCTTTAGCGATATCCGTTTTCCAGGTAATTCCGCTTATATCCATTAATTCAAGTTTATATATTCCAGTTGGTATATCGCTAGTGTTTTTTTCAATATTAATTTCTGCTTTAGCCCCTAATGGAATAACGAGACTATGTTCCCCGGGTTTTACTTTTGCAACATATTTATTACGTATATTGCTCACCGGAAAAGAACTAATCTTCGCCAGAATGCAGAAAAATAAGTCCATCCGACTACCAGGCGGAGAGCCAGCGAAAACATACCGGAAAGGTCATAGGTCTGGCCTGACGGGCGTTCTGGTGTTGGTTCTTTCTCCATAGACTCCTGTATTATTTATTTTGATTGTTCTTTTTTATGATATTTGGCTGCAAAATGTTCCCTAATAGGCCACCCATGGCAGTTCCCCACAATGTGCTGTTTAGTGGAGATGAGGTAATTGGACAAGTACCCGTGCTACAGCCGACATACCTCCAATATAGATAGCCGCCAATAGCCCCGACTATTGCACCTACGATTGTAGGCCAATATCTTTTAGCGAATGTTTTTTCCATCCTTTTTAATACTTTTGATACATGTCTTTTAAAGAAACAGATTTCCTAGGGAAATTGTTTCCCAATATATGGATTATTTTTCATATTAGTTGCTTAAAAAAGGAAGAATTGATTAAACTGCTCTCATTTTGAGCATTTAAAAGGAAAACTTGGTATCTTTGTGGCATCACTAAACAAAATACGTCTGAAATAATGCAACCATATACTATATGTTTGACGGGTGGTGTGGCCCGTAATCCGCTTGTGCGATTAGCTGCACCTGCTTCCGCATCTTTTCCGGCAGATGAACACATTGCCATTGTCGGACCTAACGGTTCTGGAAAAAGCCTTTTGGTAGATATGCTTATCGGAAAATACCCTTTGAAGGAAGGAACAATAACCTATGACTTTTCTCCTTCAACGTCAAAAACAGTCTATGAGAATATCAAATATATTGCTTTTCGCGATACGTATGGGTCGGCGGATGCCAATTACTATTATCAGCAGCGCTGGAACACCCATGATCATGATGATGTTCCGTTAGTCAGGGATATGTTGGGAGAAGTCAGGGATGAGAAACTGAAACAAGAACTTTTTGAATTATTCCGTATTGAACCTATGCTGGATAAGCCGATGATTCTTCTTTCCAGTGGTGAGTTGCGTAAATTTCAGTTAGTGAAAGCACTGCTTACAGCTCCCCGTGTTCTTATTATGGATAATCCTTTCATTGGACTGGATGCCCAGACCCGTGAATTGCTGAATACTTTGTTGGCAGGACTAGCCAAACGCTCTGCCGTACAACTTATCCTGATACTTTCTATGATGGATGATATTCCCTCATATATTAATAAAGTGCTGCCGATAGCTAATCGTACGGTAGGGCAAATGATGCAACGTGATCAATATCTTACCATATTCCGGAATGCAGATATACTTGTACCCGAAGATTTACAGCAGCGTATTATTGACCTTCCCTATGATAATACCAATTATGTATCCGATGAAGTGGTCCGATTGAATAAAGTCAGTATTCGCTATGGTGACCGTACTATTTTGAAAGAACTGGACTGGACAGTGATGCGCGGACAGAAGTGGGCGTTGAGTGGTGAGAATGGAGCGGGAAAGTCTACTCTACTTAGTCTTGTGTGTGCCGATAATCCTCAATCATACGCTTGCGATATCAGTCTGTTCGGGAGAAAGAGAGGGACGGGGGAGAGCATTTGGGAAATAAAGAAACATATTGGTTATGTCAGCCCTGAAATGCACCGTGCTTATTTGAAGAATCTACCGGCGATTGAAATAGTTGCCTCCGGCCTGCACGACAGTATCGGACTATACAAGCGCCCCAAAGCGGAACAGATGTCTGTTTGTGAATGGTGGATGGATATTTTCGGTATTGCTGCCTTAAAGGACAAACCTTTCTTGCAATTATCCAGCGGTGAGCAACGTCTGGCACTTCTGGCACGTGCTTTTGTAAAAGATCCGGAATTATTGATACTGGATGAGCCTTTGCATGGTCTGGATACATACAATCGTCGGCGGGTAAAGAAGATAATCGAAGCATTTTGCCGCCGGCAGGATAAAACCATGATTATGGTTACCCATTATGAAAGGGAGTTGCCTGCTACTATTACAGATCGCATAGCTTTAAAGCGTAATCGGTAATCAGTCAAAATTATGAAGAAACTGTTATTCCTGTTTTTGATACTTTTTTTCTTCTTTTCTTGTGGGAGAGGGAAGGCACCGATAAGTGAAAGTTCCCGGATAATACCCGACTCTTTCGCAATCGGTTTGAATTTGTATAATAAAGGAAGAGCAGTTTATCATCATTCCAATAACATGGACAGCATGTTATTCTATATGCAATTGGCTGAAGGTTTCTTCATACGTGATGGGCATAAAGCGCAGGTGAACCGTTACATTGCTTCTGTCTATTCGGCAAGAGGAGAATCGGATGAGGCTATCCGTTATTTTCTGAGGGCCAGTCGTACGGCAGAAGAATGGCAGTATAGTTTTATCTGTCAGGGAATAGCTGATGCCTATACTGCTGCCGGGCGCTTCCGGGAGGGGGTATCTGGATTAGATTCTATACGGAAGAATATGGATAACAGGCAGATGGTACCTTATTATCATTTAGCTAAAGGAAATCTTTGGGCCGGTATCAACGAATATGATTCTGCTTCTACCTATTATCGTATTGCGTCGATGTCCTTGAACCGTTGGGTTGCAGCCGAGGCATCCCGGAGGTTGAAGTTACTATACTCTTCGCTGGGGAAAGACAGCTGCTCTTTCTATTCAGCACTTGCTGCTAATGAACATCTTGTAAATGAACTGAGAAGAGAGGAAGGAGTTGAAAGCCGGACGAAGTATGAAAAGGCTAAACTGGAAAATGAACTGAACCGGTTGAAAATAGATAAGCAGAGGCGGGAAATCTGGCTGTTAAGTCTGGGACTTTGTTTTGTTGTGGCATTCGCTGCGAGTTATATTGTTTGGCAACGTCGCAAACGCCAGATGTATAAGCAGCTTTGGCGTGAGCAATCCCTGAGACTGAGTCAGACGGAACAATTGTTACAGCAGTCGGAAGAGTTGAGTATATTGCGCGAAAAAGAGAGTCAGCTTCGTGAATCGCTTTTTCGACGGATGAAGTCGTTTCATAAAATTCCCTCTTTGGAAAAAGAAGAGGAGAGTGCTGAAGAGGGAAATGATAATCAAAATCGACGTATAGCCTTGTCTAATGAAGAATGGGAGGATATACGCCAAACGGTGGATGGAAGTTATGATAAATTTTCAGTGCGATTACTGGAAGCTTTTCCGGGATTGAGCATGAAGGATGTGTATTTTTGTTGCCTGGTGAAAATAAACGTTAGTATTAAAGATCTATCTGACATTTACTGTATCAGTCGTACCTCGATAAGTCGTAAGAAACAGCGGATGAAACGAGATAAGTTGGGATTGACGGAGAATAATGAGACTTTGGATGATTTTTTGCGCCGTTTTTGAGTTTTTGTCTATACTTGTTGCGATTGATTAATTTATATATGGCTTATAATCATGTGTTTATGTGCTTGATAACTTATACCTTTTGTCTATAAGATAATTTGTATTTCCTTCCTTGTCCAGCTATCTTTGCCTCATTGTTTCATGTAAAAAATAAAAATATGAAAAGCAAACAATGGAAAAGTGCAGGACTGATATGCCTGGTGTTTATTGGAGGGTTGAGTTCTTGTACAAATGGTGGACAAGGATCAAAAGGTGATGCATTAGACGCACAACCGATAGTTGGTTCGGTGGAGATTTTAAACGGAGATTCTGTATGGGTTTGCAACCAATCGGCACTGAAAGATACATTAGTACTTCCATTGAGTTATTTTGCAGATGAACTGCAGATTGTGAAGTTGGATAACCGGGATGAAGCATTGGTGCCTGTGCGGAATGTGATTGTTTCTGACAATTATATATTGGTATGGGGCAAAGACCAAACTCCTTTTAAGCTTTTCGATAAATCTGGAAAGTTTCTTGGCAATGTGGGGGCTTTTGGACAAGGTCCCGGTGAGTATCAGTTGATCTATGACGCTCAGATAGACGAGGCTGGTGGGCGTATATATTTGCTTCCGTGGAATGCAAGATCTCTGCTGGCCTATGATTTGAAAGGACAGTCTGTCCAGAACATTTCACTACCCGGTTTGGTGCCGAAAGGTGTCTTCAAGGCAAATACAAAGGATTCTCTTTTGTCTGTATTCCTTCTGCCTTTTGATTATTTGCCGTATGTGGCATGGACTCAGAAGTTCAGTGGAGAAATACAAGATACGATACGTTCACGCCATTTGGCCTTAAAACCTGATTTCAGCAATGAGGTACATAGTAATAAGAATGGTGCTGATTTTGATGTATCTCTTTCTCCATTCTGGAAACGCCGTCCGGATAGCCTTTATCATTATGCCAACGGACGTTTGAATCCTCGTTTCACTATGAATTTTGCAAAGAAAGAAATCCCTATTCATGATTACAAAGAATTTCCACATCATTTCTTGGGAAGTATATCCATAGAAAAACAATTGGATGAAAACAATTTCACGACGGAGGCTCCTGCTGATTTTATTATAGATAAACAGACTTTAAAAGGTGCTTTCTATAAAGTGGAGAATGACTATCTGGGCAATTTGCCTATTTCCTGGTTTTCGTACAGTTGCTCAAACGGATATTATACGGCCAACATGGAGCCTGTAACTCTGAAAGAAACATTGGAAAAATATCTGGTAGACGCTAAAGACATTTCTGCTGCCGACCGGGAACGTATACAAAAGCTGGCAGATAGCATTCATGAGAATGACAATAACTATATTCTGTACGCTAAGTTGAAATAATAAATGAAACACTTACTTTACATTATATTGCTGTCTCTATCGTTTCTCTCTGCCTGCAAGCCGCGGGCAGAGCAGAAACATCGGGAGGCGAACGACACGATTATTGCAGAACCCCCATCTGGTACCTTCCAGTGTATCTACTCCCGATACGTATGTATATGAAACCAGCACTATGCAACTGTTTGAAACCGATACGACAGGTGTCTTGAAACCTTTACCCTTTACTTTTAAGTCAGAAAAAGGTTCTTCTTATTCTGACCGGCAGATATGTGTAGTTTCCTGGAATACTTTCTATTATGCTGATAATGTATCAGGAGGAAAAGCCATTATTCGTGCTGTTTATCAAGGGGACAGTTTGCATACAGAGCAGATATATAATCTTGCATTTAGTAAAAAACATCCTGACTTATAGCGGACGTACTCCACTTCAGGTATCACGTGAAAACGGTAAAAGTGACGGATATATCTTTGTGGAGCAATATGATTGGGGCGGTAATCCGGTAGCACGTTATAAACTTGACCATTGGGGCAGGGTTGTATCAGATGGGAAGCGATTGTATCAGGTATGTTATATGTATGACGATCCGCTCTTTTTGTATACATTACCCGGAAAAGAATAAAAGAGGTTTGCAAGATAAAAGGCTAAAATGATTCATCTCTAAAAAATACTTTTTATATTTGCAGCCGTTATGGCGAAGTATATACTTTTATTTTGCATATTATTAGGTGTATTTCTTGTATCGGGATTCGAATCTGTATCCGGCGATATGAAGGAGTATAAGGAACTTCGTGTAACAGGCTTGCAGCAGGGTAAGACGGAATGTAATATATCTGAGGCAGGTGCAGAGCAATGTAGGAAAGTGGTCTATGGCGGAGAATATGCGAGTAAGGCTATTGGTAATATAGCAACATCCGTTTCGCGCAGTAATATTCCTTCTTCACAAGTTCTAAGATTTAATGCCCTTTCAGTTGTAGCAAAGATCATCAAATCCATAAAGGTGCTACTTCCCGAAGAAAAAAGAATGTCTTTTCCGTATCAACTCTCTCTTACTCACTATTCCAGTAGATACTATATCTATGCGTTAAGACATATTATTATTTAATCTTTCTCTTTTCTATAAGGCATTAAGTGTGTCTTATATCTCCTTATTACTTCAATTCATATGTATTCCTTTCATTGAGAATAACTGAAAAGTCGTATCTCTGTTGTGGAATATGTATATACCTATATGTTAATACTCAATATATAATGGAATTTATATTAGATTTTATTCTTCACATTGATCAATATATGATAAACATTGTGCAGGAATATCATGCCTGGACTTATATAATATTGTTCATAATCATTTTTTGTGAAACGGGATTGGTTGTTACTCCTTTTCTTCCGGGAGATTCATTACTCTTTGTGGCGGGAGCTATTGCCTCGTTACCCGGGACGCCTCTTGAGGTAAATATTCTTGTTTTGATCTTGTTTTTCGCCGCAGTTTTGGGAGATTCTTGTAATTATATGATAGGGCATCTCTTCGGGCGCAAATTGTTCAATAATCCCAATTCCAGAATATTCAAACAAAGTCATTTGGATAAAACACATGAATTTTATAAAAAGTATGGAGGCAAGACCATAATTATAGCCAGGTTTGTCCCTATTGTGCGCACTTTTGCTCCGTTTGTAGCAGGAATGGGTAAAATGCATTACTATTATTTCATGGTATACAATCTGATAGGAGGTGCAGCTTGGGTGGCACTTTTCTGCTATGCCGGATATTTCTTCGGAGACCTTCCGATTGTGCAGGAAAATCTTAAATTGTTGATTGTGGCAATTATAGTTATATCCATATTACCTGCCATTATAGAGGTGATACGGGCAAAAATGAAATCAAAAAAAACAGAAATAATTTGATATTTTTATTCTTATGAAAAATTCTTTTTTTAGCAGGTTTACTCCCAAAGAACCTAAGTTCTTTCCTCTGTTGAAACAATTGTCTGAGATTTTGTCTGCATCATCCACTCTTTTGGTAGAAAGTTTACAACATGATAAACCGGAGGAGAGAGCAGATTATTATAAAAGAATAAAAGACCTGGAACGTGAGGGGGATAAATTAACTCATTTAATCCTTGATGAGCTTGGAACTACTTTTATTACTCCTTTTGACCGTGAAGATATTCATGCGTTGGCTTCAACCATGGATGACGTTATAGACGGGATAAACAGTTGTGCCAAACGTATTAATATCTATAATCCTCGTCCGATTTCCGATAGCGGAAAAGAATTGAGTCGCCTGATTCAACAGGAAGCTGTATATATTGGCAAGGCGATGGATGAACTTGAAACTTTCCGTCAGAAACCGGCCGCATTGCGTGGATACTGTAATAAGTTGCATGATATAGAAAATCAGGCAGATGATGTATATGAACACTTTATCACGAAGCTTTTTGAAGAAGAAAAGGATTGCATTGAACTTATCAAGATTAAAGAGATCATGCATGAATTGGAAAAAACAACTGATGTGGCAGAGCAGGTAGGCAAGATACTAAAGAATCTGATTATAAAATACGCATAGAAGAAGTTGAGAACATGGAATTGTTAGTAATAATTATTGTACTGGCTCTGATATTCGACTATATCAATGGCTTCCACGATGCGGCGAATTCAATAGCCACTATTGTATCGACCAAAGTTCTTACTCCCTTTCAGGCAGTAATATGGGCGGCTTTCTTTAACTTTGTTGCATTTTTTATTGCCAAATATTTAATCGGTGGTTTCGGTATAGCCAATACTGTGTCCAAGACTGTGATGGAACAGTTTATTACACTGCCGATTATATTATCCGGAGTGATTGCTGCCATAGCATGGAATCTGTTTACTTGGTGGAGGGGTATTCCCTCATCTTCTTCCCATACCCTTATTGGCGGATTTGCAGGAGCCGCCATTATGGCTCATGGTTTCGATGCTATTCAACTCAATATCATTCTGAAGATTGCGGCTTTCATATTTCTTGCTCCTTTGATAGGAATGATTGTTGCCTTCGGATTCACATTGTTGGTTCTTTATGCTTGCCGGCGTGCACATCCCCATACAGCTGAAGTCTGGTTTAAGAAATTGCAACTTGTTTCTTCGGCTATGTTCAGTATAGGGCATGGTTTGAATGACTCGCAAAAGGTAATGGGTATTATAGCGGCGGCCATGATAGCAGCCCATTCGGAAGGCTTGGGAATGGGAATAAACAGTATTGAGGATTTACCGGATTGGGTGGCATTTTCGTGTTTTACAGCCATTTCTCTTGGTACAATGTCCGGTGGGTGGAAGATTGTGAAAACGATGGGTACCAGGATTACCAAAGTAACCCCTTTGGAAGGTGTTGTTGCGGAAACGGCCGGTGCTTTTACTTTATATCTTACGGAGTTCTTGAAAATTCCGGTGAGTACTACACATACAATTACCGGAGCTATTATTGGAGTCGGTGCTACCAAAAGACTCTCCGCTGTACGTTGGGGAGTAACAAGAAGTCTGATGACTGCTTGGGTACTGACTATTCCGGTGAGTGGGCTCTTGGCAGCCGGAGTTTATTGGGTTATTACCCTTCTTTCCTAAATCAAAAACAAGTAGCAATTAGTTAATAATGAGGTTATGAATTGGAATTCACATCAATTTGAAATGATAAGAGGCTACAAATCAGTTCATCTGGTATTCTAATGCTTTTTTTGAATGATTTTGTTATTATTGGAAAGTGTGAAATAAATATTAATTTCTTGATAAAAATGTATTCATATTAAAGATAATTACTACGTTTGCACCCGTTATGATGAAGTATATCTTTTGCATATTGTTTGGTTCACTTTTAATGTTAGGATTTCACTATACTCCTGATGAAAAAGTGCAAGAGGCTCAGCCCAATGCCGGGGTTGTTGCCATGGATGTGCAATCCGATACCAGATTGGCACAGAAGATTTCTGTGACTGTTGCCGGACAATCATATGGAGGAAGTCACGCTTTCGATAGCGAAACATCCGATTATACAATTAGTGACGGGTTGTTAGGTGGTTTGTTTTCTTTCAGAAATACCACAACACCTTCTAAAGTCTTGAGATTTTGTTCTGCTACAATCGTGCAGATGCTTTGTCTTTCAGATACTCAACTTCCGGAAAATAAATGGAGAGGACTTTCTCCGGATACCAATTATATTAAATATTCTAACGGATACTATGTCTATACATTAGGACATATTCTTATTTAATTCACATTTCTTTTCTAACTTGTTGATAGGGTGAGGAGCAACAGCTTCTTTTCTGCAGGCCCTATCTATTGCTTCATTTATCTTTATTATTTCTTATTTAATTTCATGCTGACATGGAAAACAAAAAATGTATTTCCTATGGCTTGGAGCATGAGGCGGGTGTCATCATATCGCGCTGCTATCAGTGCGGTAAATGTACGGCAGGGTGTGTCTTAGCGGAAGAAATGGATTTTCCTCCCAGTTTCTTGGTACGTTTGCTTCAGACAAGAACCCCTGAAAATGACAATCGTGTGCTTGGTTCCAATGCTATCTGGATTTGTTTGAATTGTGAGAATTGTATTGCACGGTGTCCTAAAGAAATTGATATTCCTAAAATCATGGATTATCTACGGGAGCAGTCCCGCCACCGGAACTGTATAAATAAACAATCCCGGCCTGTGGTTGCTTTCCACAGTGCTTTCCTACAATCAGTGAGATATACCGGAAGGTTGTATGAGATAGGTTTAGTTGCCGGATTTAAAATGCGTACCTTTCGCATGCTACAGGATGTAAACTTGGTTCCCGGTATGTTGAAGAAAGGAAAATTGAACCTTTTGCCGGAATGTATTGAGAGCAGGCAGAAGATAAAGAAGATATTTTCCCAAACTATTGACAAAAAAGAAAAGTAGAAAAGTATGAGAATAGGTTTCTATCCGGGATGTTCGCTGAATAGTACTTCCCGTGAATACAATGAGTCGGTTAAGGCAATAGGAAAGGCTTTGGGGATTGATTGGGTAGAGTTGAAAGATTGGAATTGTTGCGGTGCTACTGCGGCACATTCCATGAATAAAGAATTGTCTTTAGCACTGCCTACTCGTATATTGGCATTGGCCGAGAAACAAGGCTTTCAGGAAATAGTGGTTCCTTGTGCTTCCTGCTATAATCGTCTGAGTGTGGCACAATATGAATTGGAAAATAATGAAAAGTTGAAGGATGATGTGCTGACGGTGGTAGGTTTGCCTTATCTGGGAACAGTAAAAGTCTTGAATGTCCTTCAATTTATAGAAAAATATATATTGGATATATTGCCGGATAAGATTGTACGGCCATTTGCTCATCAGGTGGCTTGTTATTATGGCTGTTTATTACTTCGTCCGCATAAAGTTTTAAAGTTTGATCGTTTGGAGGATCCGCAAAGTATGGATAAGATTATGTCAATATTGGGGGCTAATCCTATAGACTGGGCATTTAAGACTGAATGTTGCGGGGCGGGCTTGTCCGTATCGCGCACAGATTTGGTTGGGCGTCTTTCTGGAAATATCTTGAAAGATGCCAGCGACAGAGGAGCGGAAGCTGTCATTGTGGCTTGTCCGATGTGTCATTCCAATTTGGATATGCGTCGTTCTACTATCAACAGGCATTTGATGGAACCGATAACAATACCTGTGCTATATGTAACTCAAGTGTTAGGATTGGCTATCGGACTTTCAGCTAAAGACTTAGGGTTGAAGCGTCATTTTGTGGGTGTAAACTTAAAGGAGGCTGAGTTATGTCAAGAATAGGTGTCTTTATATGCCATTGTGGAGAAAATATCGGTGCTACTGTTGATTGTATAAAAGTTGCTGAGCTGGCTGCGGATATGGAAGGCGTGGCATACGCTGTTGATTATAAATATATGTGTTCGGATCCGGGGCAGACACTCATAAAGAATGCAATTAAAGAATATGATTTGGATGGTGTGGTGGTAGGTGCATGTCCTCCCCGTATGCATGAACCGACTTTTCGTCGGGCATGTGCCGAAGCAGGCCTAAATCCTTATTTGTGTGAAATTGCCAATATTCGTGAACATTGTTCTTGGGTGCATGATAAAGGAGAAGCAACTACACGTAAGGCTGTTGACATTGTGAGAAGTTTGGTTGAGAAGGTAAAGCGGAATCGTCCACTGAATCCGATACAGGTTCCTATTACTAAAAAAGCTTTGGTGATAGGTGGCGGAATAGCTGGTATCCAAGCAAGTCTGGATATTGCCAATTGTGGATATCAGGTGATTTTGATAGAGAAAGATCCTTCTATAGGCGGGCATATGTCACAGTTGTCAGAAACATTCCCGACTTTAGACTGCTCTCAATGTATCTTGACTCCGCGTATGGTTGAGGTGGCTCAGCATCCTAATATTACGCTTTATACCTATGCAGAATTGGAAAGTCTGGAAGGATTTATAGGTAATTTCAAAGCAAGTATTCGCTTAAAAGCAAAGGGTGTTGACGAAAAGTTATGTACCGGTTGTGGACTTTGCACAACGAAATGTCCCACAAAGAAGATTCCGAGCGAATTTAATGCAGGTTTGGGAATGCGGACTGCAATTTATGTTCCGTTTCCTCAGGCTGTTCCTAATAAGCCGGTAATCGACAGAGTACATTGCACTCATTTTCGGACAGGAAGATGCGGTGTTTGTGAAAAGGTGTGTCCAACCGGAGCTATTCGTTTTGACCAAGAGGACCGTATTATATCAGAAAATGTCGGAGCTATTGTGGTTACTACCGGATTTAATGTACTGAATACAGACTTTTTCCCGGAATATGGCTATGGAAAATATAAAGATATTATTACCGGGATTCAGTTTGAACGGTTGGCTTCTGCATCCGGACCTACTTTAGGAGAAATCCGTCGTCCTTCAGATGGTAAAATCCCTCAAAAAATTGTGTTTGTTGCATGTGCAGGTTCACGTGATCCGGCAAAAGGTATTCCTTACTGTTCCAAAATATGCTGTATGTATACTGCCAAACATGCTATGCTTTATCAGCATAAAGTACACGATGGTGAATCTTATGTCTTTTATATGGATATTCGTGCAGGTGGTAAGAATTATGAAGAATTTGTGCGTAGAGCGATTGAAGAAGATGGAGTGAACTATATACGGGGACGTGTTGCACGAATTTATGAAAAAAATGGCAAGTTGATTGTAAAGGGAGTAGATACTTTGCTCGGTGCTTCTCCTGTTGAGATAGAAGTGGATATGGTGGTACTGGCTACAGCAGGAGTAGCAAATAAAGGTGCAGAAGACTTGGCTCAGAAGATGCATATCTCCTATGATCCATATCAGTTTTTTGCAGAAGCGCATCCTAAGTTGAAGCCGGTAGAAACGAATACTGCCGGTATCTTTCTGGCTGGGGCCTGTCAGGCTCCAAAAGATATTCCCGAGACAGTGGGGATGGCATCCGGTGCAGCTGTGAAAGTAGCAAGCTTATTTTCACAAGCCAACTTGGTGCGTGAGCCTATGATTGCTGTTGTCAACCGGACTGCACCTCCCTTGTTCAGTACTTGTGTAGGGTGTTTTATGTGCCAGACCGCTTGTCCTTATCAGGCTATTGAGCGTGAAGAGATAAAAGATCGGACAGGCAAAGTTTTGAAAACAGTAGCTAAAGTTAATCCGGGGCTTTGCCAGGGTTGCGGAACATGTGTTGCTTTTTGCCGCTCTAAATCAATTGACATACAGGGATATTCCAATGAGCAGGTATATGCTGAAGTAATGGCTCTGTTGAACAATTAAAAGGAAGTTAGATATGAATGAGAATAAATCTGAATTTGAACCGAAGATTGTTGCTTTCGTCTGTAACTGGTGTACCTATGCCGGGGCCGATCTAACCGGAACAAGTCGTTTGAAATATGCCACCAATGTGGAAATTGTACGTTTTCCATGTACGGGTAGGATTGATTTTATGTTATTGCTGAAAGCCTTTGCTGGTGGAGCCGATGGTATTATAGTATCTGGTTGCCATCCGAATGATTGCCACTATACATCCGGAAACTTTCATGCCCGCCGGCGTTGGATTGTCTTTCGCGGACTACTTGATTTTCTGGGCATTGATGTTCGGAGAATCTGTTATTCTTGGGTATCGGCAGCCGAAGGAGCCAAATGGGCAGAGTTAGTCAATCAGACAGTTGCCGCTATTCGAGAGTTAGGACCTTACGAAGAATACAAGAAGGTAGCTGCATATTTAGAACAGGAGGTGGCTTATGAATAAATTGGCCGAAAAAGTAAAGTCACTTTTCACCGAGGATCTCGTGAAATTGGTTATTGGCTTTGAGAAGGGGAGTCACGGAGTACGTCCATTTTTTTGTAGAAATATAGAGGAGGCAGATAAACTGGTTTGGGATGACTTTTGTACAAATAATATTGCAGTTTATTTGACTAAAACAGAATTATTCGGTACAGATAAAACAGCCTTGTTTGCTAATCTCCCTGCACTGCGTACTATTCTGCAACTAGCGTCAGAAAATCAATTGAAGCAGGAGCAATGGATTATTCTCACATTGAATGCTCAGGAAGAAGTTATTCAGTTCGACAACTTTGAAGATATTTATGCCTATATGGCTGACTATCCGATGCTGGCGAGTGAAGAAGACCGCCAACTGATAGAGAAGATACAAAACATGACTCGTGAAGACAGGTGGCAATATTGGATTCATGAAATGTCAAAATGCATTAAGTGTTATGCCTGTCGTGCAGCTTGCCCATTGTGTTATTGCAATCGATGCATTGTTGAAGTGAACTGTCCTCAGTGGATACAGGCATGGTCGGCTCCGCTGACTAATATGGAGTGGCAGGTAAACCGGGTCATGCATATGGCTGGGCGTTGTGTAGAATGTGGAGCGTGTGCAAAAGCTTGTCCTGTAGGTATTCCTCTTCATTTGCTGACACAGAATATGATGGAAACTATCCGGCATGAGTTTGGAAAACAACCGGGTAATCTGGGGAATAAGGGAAATGTACTTGCCACTTTTAGAGTGGAAGATAAAGAAGACTTCATACATTAATGGAAACAATGACTAATTTACATATCAGCCAGCATGCTTTGGAGCAATGGCTTTATCAGATGGTAAACAGTAAGATAGAAGTGTTTGCCCCTGTACATGATGGAGAAAAAACAGATTTCCGGTTATTGGCTTTCGGTGATAAAGTTGCTGATGATTATGTACAGACTACCCAATCCGCGAAGCGTTTTGCCTTTCCAAAGGCAGAAAAGTTATTCTCATACAGAAAAGAAGGGAAAGACGTAACCTTACAGGAAAGGGATCTGAATGATTTTCCGGAAATTGTGCTTTGGAAGGTGCGTCCTTGTGATGCGGCTGGTTTTGCTCCACTTACCGGTATTTTTAACTGGGATTATAAAGACAATATATATAATGCGCGGAGGGATAAAATAACTTTAGTTAGTTTCAGTTGTACCCGGTGTGATGAATATTGTTTTTGTACTTCTGTCCATGGTGGTCCGGGAAACACGGAAGGCAGCGATATACAAGTAACAGAATTACCGGATCGGAGTGCTTTGGTGGAGATATTGACTCCGAAAGGTAAATCGTTGATAGAACGTTTTGTACAGGAAACTACACCAGCGGACGGAATAGATAAAGAGACATATTTGGCTTCTGTTCCGGTTCGTTTCAAGTTAGAACAGCTCCGTGAAAAACTGGAAGGAGCTTTTGATAGCCCTATTTGGAAACAACAATCCGAGCGTTGTTTGGGGTGTGGCGCTTGCGCATTTGTTTGTCCCACTTGTGCTTGTTTTGATATTCAGGAAGATGCTCGGGGAAGTTCCGGTAGTCGGATTCGTTGCTGGGATTCCTGTGGCTTTTCTTTATTTACTCAACATACGTCCGGACATAATCCCCGGCCTACTCAAAGTACCCGCTGGAGACAGCGTATTCTACATAAGTTTTCATACATGCCGGATCGTATTAATGAAACGGGATGCACCGGATGCGGACGTTGTTCCCGTGCCTGTCCGGTCGATATGAATATCGTTGAACATTTAATGTCAATAGAAAATCATGGATAAACAGAAAGATTCCCTTTATCTTCCATATCGGATGATAATTGAAAAAATAACAGATGAAGCTCCCGGAGTCCGGACATTCCGCCTGAAATTCAAGGAAGAACGGGAAGGTGAGGATTTTCATTTCAAGGCCGGACAGTTTGGTGAATATTCTGCATTCGGTGAGGGGGAGTCTACTTTTTGTATAGCCTCTTCTCCTACGCGCAAAGGATATATAGAATGTACTTTCCGACAAGCCGGAAGAGTGACAACAGGCTTATCCAGATTGGAAACGGGCGCCACAATCGGTTTTCGCGGACCATTCGGCAATACGTTTCCTTTGGATGAATGGAAAGGAAAGAATCTTTTGTTCATAGCCGGCGGAATAGCACTTCCACCTATGCGATGCGTAATCTGGAATGCCTTGGATTTGCGTGAAAATTTCAATGATGTCACGATTATCTATGGAGCGAAGTCTGTGGCTGATCTGGTTTATAAAGAAGAATTGAGGGAGTGGGATAATCGTCCGGATGTCCGTTTGGTTACTACGGTTGATCCGGGTGGAGAAACACCGGATTGGAAAGGGCAGGTGGGCTTTGTTCCTTCTGTGCTGGAGGCTGTTGCTCCCGACAGTGATAACACTGTTGCCATTGTTTGTGGTCCTCCGGTAATGATTAAGTTTACTTTTCCTGTATTGGAAAAGTTAGGTTTTAAGGACGAAGACATTTACACAACTTTAGAGAACCGGATGAAATGCGGTGTTGGAAAGTGTGGTAGATGTAATGTCGGGAAGTTGTATGTCTGTAAAGACGGGCCTGTGTTTACAAAAGCGCAGTTGAACAACATGCCCTCTGAATATTGAATCCATAATTATAATATATGCTTTCCGTTGTGAAACGGGAAAAGCTGTATAGAAGTAAAATACATACCGAAGTGATTTCAGGCAAACTGTATTTACTTATTGCTTCTATATGGGATGAGGAAAGCCCAATGGGAATAGTTTTCATGTGTGTGTCTAATAATGGTTTCTCCATTGGGCTCTTTTCCTCTTTATCAAGATAAAACGGTATAAACTGAAAACATTTAACTTAACTATCTGTTTCTAATTATATATGCCTCATTTCTTGAGGTTTCATTTTATGTAACATTCTATTTTTAATCATAATAAACAGTTTATACCATGAAGTTTTTTATTGACACTGCAAATTTAGATCAAATCCGGGAAGCCTATGATATGGGCGTTCTTGACGGAGTGACAACTAATCCTTCGCTCATGGCGAAAGAAGGTATCAAAGGAGTAGATAACCAGCGGAAACATTATGTAGAAATCTGCAACATCGTGCAAGGCGATGTCAGTGCCGAAGTAATTGCTACGGATTATGAAGGTATGATTAAGGAAGGTGAAGAACTTGCCGCACTCAATCCGCATATCGTAGTAAAAGTTCCCTGTATTGCCGACGGTATCAAGGCTGTCAAATATTTCACTTCCAAAGGGATTCGTACCAATTGCACATTAGTATTTTCCGTAGGACAAGCATTGCTGGCTGCCAAGGCAGGAGCTACTTATGTTTCTCCGTTTGTAGGGCGTCTGGATGACATCTGTGAAGACGGTATTGCACTGGTAGGCAAGATTGTAGAAATGTATCGATATTACGGTTATACTACACAGGTACTTGCAGCTTCCATTCGTCATACAGCGCACATCATGCAATGTATTGAAGTAGGGGCTGATGTAGCAACCTGTCCGTTGTCTGCCATCAAAGGTCTACTTAATCATCCGTTGACGGATTCCGGGTTGAAAAAGTTCCTTGAAGACTATAAACGTGTAAACGGATAATAAAAAATACTCTATAAGCCTATCTTTCACGGTTTTCTTGGACAATATTGGCGTAAAATAGAATAAAAAAACTATTTTTGCGCTCAATATAAATATAAAAAGAGAAAAAGCTGATGAAAGAAAGGCTTATTGGATTGATAAAGACGTACATTCTCTTCGTCTGTATCTTTATACTACAGAAACCGTTATTTATACTCTACTACAGTTCTTTGTATGCAGGAACTTCCTGGACAGACCCTTTCAAGATTATCTGGAATGGTTTACCGCTCGACCTCTCGCTTGCCGGATATTTAACGGCTATTCCCGGACTATTCTTCATAGCGTCCGCCTGGACACTTTCCAAGGCACTCCGCCGTATCTGGAACGGCTATTACTTCTTCATCGCTATTTTGCTCGCTGTCATTTTCATTGTTGATATAGGTTTATATGAGTATTGGGGCTTCCGCCTGGATGCTACACCGCTCTTTTATTTTTTCTCTTCTCCCAAAGATGCGCTGGCAAGTATCAGTATATGGCAGGTGCTGGGAGGGATAGTAGCTATGATCCTGTATGCATCATTGCTTTACGTTCTTTTTCTTTGGATACAGAAAGGCATCTGGAAAAGGATGAAACTGCCTTATCGCCGATTGTCGGTGTCAGGTGTAATGCTGTTACTGACCGGTTTGCTTTTTATTCCTATTCGTGGTGGTTTTACTGTTTCTACAATGAACACCGGCAAAGTTTATTTCAGTTCCAACCAACGCTTGAACCATGCAGCTATCAATCCGGCATTCAGCCTGATGGAATCTCTATCCAAGCAAAAAGATTTCGGCAAGCAATATCGTTTTATGGAAGCGGCACAGGCGGATGAGCTGATAAAGAATCTGGTAGATCCGTCAGTGCTGGACAGTACTGCAATGGTTCCCGATACTTTACGTACGACTTTATTCAAGACAGAACGCCCCAATGTTATCTTTGTTATATTGGAGAGCTTCTCATCCAGATTGATGACAACTTTGGGCGGTGAGCCGGATGTTGCCGTACAGATGGATAGTCTGGCAAAGGAGGGAATACTCTTTACAAACTTTTATGCCAACAGTTTCCGCACAGACCGTGGACTGGTGGCTATTCTGAGTGGCTATCCCGCACAGCCTACCACGAGTATCATGAAGTATCCCCGTAAGACACAGAATCTTCCTGCCATTGCAGGTAGTCTGCGTGATGCCGGATACCGTACTAAATATTATTATGGAGGTGATGCCGACTTTACGAATATGCGTTCCTATCTGATGTCTTCCGGTTTCGAGAATATTATTTCCGATCAGGACTTTCCCGTATCAGAGCGCTTGAGTAAATGGGGAGCGCATGACCATCTTGTTTTCAACCGTTTGCTGGAAGATATGAAAGCTGAGGCGGCAGACACAGCTTCGGCAGAAAATGCCCGTCCTTTTTTCCAGGTATTGCAAACCTCCAGCAGTCATGAACCCTTTGAAGTTCCGTATCGCCGTCTGGCAAATGATCGTTTAAACGCTTTTGCTTATACCGATAGTTGTGTAGGCGACTTTGTGAAGCGTTTCCGCGAATTGCCGCAATGGAAGAATACAGTGTTGGTATTGGTTCCCGACCATCTGGGTGCATATCCTGAACATCTGAATAATCTATCGGTAGATCGTTACCAAATTCCCCTGTTATTGATAGGAGGTGCGGTTAGCGAACCAAGACGCATTGATATATATGGTTCCCAACATGATATTGCAGCTACTTTATTGGCACAATTATCATTGCCACATCAGGATTTTGTGTTCAGTAAAGATATGCTGAATCCGGCTTCTCCACATTTTGCATTCTTTGCCGTGCCGGATGCTTTTGGGATGGTGACACCGGACAATCAGTTGATATTTAATTGCGAAGCTAATGCCGTGGCGGTAGATGAAGGCAGTACGAAA
The DNA here is from genome assembly GCF_000526555.1 of Bacteroides sp. 14(A). Classification (NCBI taxonomy): domain Bacteria; kingdom Pseudomonadati; phylum Bacteroidota; class Bacteroidia; order Bacteroidales; family Bacteroidaceae; genus Bacteroides; species Bacteroides sp. 14(A). The sequence continues at coordinate 1,499,538 of NZ_JAGH01000001.1, forward strand.
GGAAAGAACTTGCTACCGGGCAAGGCCTATTTGCAGAAATTGTATGATGACATTGCTAAAAGATAAAACAAGATGATGCTATTAGAACTTTTGAATGAGGTTGTTGACATTGATACTGACATATTCCTCTCCCTCAACCGGATGCACAGTCCGTTCTTTGATTATTTCATGAGTACCTACAGTGGTAAATGGATTTGGATACCCATGTATGCTGCCATTTGGTACGTGATGCTACGCAATTTCCATTGGAAAGTGACTTTGTTCTGCATGGTCGGCCTGGCACTCGTAATTACTATTGCCGACCAGACGGGGGCGACATTGATACGTCCGTATGTGGAACGTCTCCGCCCTTCCAATCTGGAAAATCCTATATCCGATATGGTACATATTGTAAACGGACGTCGAGGAGGGCGTTATGGTTTTCCGTCTTGCCATGCTGCCAATACTTTCGGCCTGGCATTCTTTGTCTGGTTTCTTTTCCGTAAGCGATGGCTCACCGTATTTATGATGGGCTGGGCGTTGCTGACTTGCTATTCGCGTATCTACCTGGGAGTACATTATCCGGGCGATCTCATAGTGGGAACACTGATCGGATTATTGGCCGCATATATTGTATACCGCCTTTTCTTGAAAGTCAGCGGGTATAAGACCATGAAGAAAGTTCCCCATATTTATGCTCCTATATTGGTGGGCGGATTGACGATAGTGGGGATACTGATATATTCCACGGTGATGATCTTATAGATTCAGAACTGATAATTGACTGTCACCATTGCTTCCCTCGGACGTATATTTAGTCGTGAAGTGTAACTTTGCGTGGCGGAATACGTTGTGTAAGCATACTCTTTTTTGTTGAAGAGATTGTTAAGGGTTGCTTCCAATCTCCATTTTTTTCTTTTATAGATAAGGGATGCATCTGCGAACACTGTGTTGAGATGTGTGTGTTCTCCCAGGTCATTCCGGTAATGTTCGCCGGAGAGCCGCAGGTACACTTGTCCGATACTGAATGTGAGATGTAATCGTTGTACGAAGTCCAGTAACGGGGTGAGACGGGTGTCACTTCCTATCTTGCTGCCACCATAGCCTAATGTGGCATGATATTCCGCTTCAAAAACATCTGCGGGCGACCAGATTATTTTAGGCTCTGCTTTCAGATAATCATAACGATAGGTTTGCAGAAGACTTTGCTGATTACCTTTGCTGTCAGCCAGGCGGGTAAGCTGTTCGCCATTGCTGCGACTGAGTAGTAGGGTGAGTGAGGTTTTCAAATGCCAGTCGTATATACCTTTGGACAAAGTACTGCTGAGATTCCAGCTGTCGCTATGGTTCGGTAGTTCACGACGAGTGTAGACAATGGCATCTTCGGAAACACTCTGTTCGAAAAGGGTATTCCGATTGCTGCGGCTGTAGGTTAGTGCGGCGGTGATGAAAAATTCCTGTACAGTGTTTTTGTACTCTCCGTAGAGATTGTAAGTTTGCGTGGTGTTGGTTGGGAAAAGTCCGTTGCCGTCTCGCCAGGTGCGGTAATCGGTTTGGTAGAGTCCCGGATACAAGTCGGAGAAGTCTCCTGCCGAACGTTTCAGACTGCCATAAAGGGAGAACGTCCAATGATAATCCAGTTTATAGCGCAAATACGTGGATGGATTGAAGAACAGGAACGAACGCTGTTGTGAGAAATACCGCTCTGCTTTCAGAGGAAGGGAAAGTGTTGTCAGCCATTTTCCACGTTCCAGTTGGAAGTAGGGGGTAAGATACAATGACAGGTGCGAAGCATTGAAATCATTAGGCTGTCTTGTCGGAGTATATTTCAGGGTAGCCCGTTCTCCTTGTATTCCTGCCTTATATTGTTGGGTAAATCCATTATGCTTTCGCAGATATGCGGCACTGTTATCTGTGTAGAAGTTATGCTGGTTGAATTTACTTTTTCCTTCTTCGAGTAGTAAGGATGCAGGCTGGTAAGCATACTGTGTCACCGAACGAAATTCCCAGGTTCCGCTTTCCCGGTTCCGGATAAGGTTAAAGTAGTTTCCGGCACTTAGTTGTGAAGTTTGCAGAGTTTGTCCCAGTTCCTCTGAACGTCCGCGATGTATTTCTCCGTCTACGGTGAAGCGATTGGATATATAATTCCGGCTGCTGTTATCTTCATAACGCAGTTCCAGATTAGCGATGTCACTTCTCAGACGATAATGGTAGGTTTCATCTATTTGTATGGTATCTGTCGGTTGATAATAAATTTGGGTATTTCCCCGTTGCTGTTGGATTATATCATGAGTATATCCGGCTTGCAGGCGTAAGCTGCGGTCATCATTCCATTTGTACATACGGTTGCCGTTCAGAGTGTGGGTTTCATTGAATAGCAAGCGATTCTTGTCTAATGGTGCGCTGATGCCCGGTTGGGAGAGAAAACCGGAAAGTGGAACTTGTTGCTGGTTATTTCCGGTCAGTCTTGTTTGCTCGTTGCTGAGGTCCTTGCCATTGTTATTTGTCTTGTAATTATAGACACTCTGTTTTCCTTTACCCAGTTGAAGGGCATTCAGTCCGCCTTCCCACAGGAGTTTTTCGTTGTTGTCACTCCATCCGGTTCCCAGTGTACCGTTTGTTATCCATTGGTCACGTGCTTTCGGGTCCAGTTTCAGGTTCAATGCCACTTCATCGGAATTAATTTTTCCTTTCAAGGCCTTTACTGACTGATAGTTCTCCATGATTTCCGCACTCTTTACGGCTTTGGCACTCAGATTGTTGTTGATTTGGTTATAACGTCCGCCTGTCACATCCATTCCTTCCACAAAATAATGGTCGATGGCTTTCCCTTTATACTTTACCTGTCCGTTTTCATCTACATCCACACCCGGAAGTTTCTTTAATACATCCTTTATGTGTACATCTTTGGATGAGGCAAATTGTGCCAGGTCATATCTCACCGTATCTTTTCGGGTATTGATACGTCCGGGACGTATTTGTACTTCTTTTAGCATGATCGATTCTACCTGTAGGTTGATATTCAGAGTTCCTGCTGCACTGATATTGCGCATCTCTCTCTTATAGCCTAACAGGGAAACATTAAGTTGCAATGTCCCGTTATGTTTCCAGGGCAGAGAATATTGCCCTTTGGCATCGGTCAGTGTGTAATCTATCATCATGTTTCCGCGTAACACACTGATCATTACAGCTTCCAGCGGTTGATGAGTTTCTGCATCTGTTATTTTCCCACTCAGAGTTTGAGCACGACTAATTGTTGAAAAACAAAGAAAAGAGAGGAAAGCCATAAGGAGAAGTAATCTGTTCATAATCATGCAAAGTTAACTTGTTCTATAAATGATAATTTACCAGCGTAGCGCTGGAGCAAGGTTTCCCTTCGGCATACAAGTAATTTTTCAGACGCGGATTACGCGGATAACGCGGATTTTAAAGGCTGCGCTATGTTTACTGCATCTTATCCGGATGGAAAAAAAGAGATCCGCGTAATCCGCGTCTAAAAAATGCAGCACAGCGCAGCCTTCAAACTCCGCGTTCGTCCGCCTTATCCCGCGTCGTCCGCGTACCCATTCACCGCTAAATTATCATTTAACATAATATAAACTAATTGTGATCGGGACACTTATATTCAATTGATTGAATACAAGGATGCGGTCTCGTAACTTATTCACCCCGTTCCAGTGGATTATAAGGAACGTTTTTCGGGTTCTTGGTTGCATTGCCGTGTTCATCACTTACTTTAATGGTAACGTTCGGCATACTTCCGGTGATAAATCCCACTGGATCTGCATAATAGCGTTCATGTACTTTATTGTATGCTTTACGATTCATCGGTTCATGCTTCTTTCCATCGAAGAGTATAGGTCTGTCAGTATGGCATTGTTCTACACCTGTGGCGGTGAATGAATAATGCCCTTCACTGTCTACGGCTTTCAGTATCAGTCCTGGCAGCCCGCATAATTTCCAGGGACCTTCGCTGACAGGAATTTCTGTAGTGAACCATGCTGTCCATGTCCGTCCTTTGAATCGACATTCGGCTTTGCCGCAGAGGTAGGAGAGGATACTGTCGTTTTCTGCCAGTGTCTTCCACTGCGGACGTTCATCCGGTTCTTCGCAACGCAGGCGGGATATGCCTGCTATTTCGTCGAGAGTCGTTACTTTTCCTGCAGGATAACCTCTGAAGGTACGTTCGCTCAGTTTGCTTGTTCCGTATTGTTTCAGATGTTCATTGATTGTTTCCTGCGAGGCTTTATTGGCGAAGTCTACTGCCAGTACAGAGTCGCAAACATACTTGGTGTAACTGTAGAACTTAGAGAGATTTTTACCGACTTCCAACATCATAGTTTCTTCCGTAACATTTTCCGGCTTTTCCGTATTACTGATACAGTGCGTTTCATATTGCACAAGGATTTGTGCCTCACCGATGGTATCATTTTGGATTTTCGTTCCATCGGAAACGATGATTTGTGCCTTCGCTTGTGATGCGAACAATATAGCGAGACACAGATTAAAAAAGATAATTCTTGCACTCATAGTTTTACTTTTTAGAGGTTTGACATGCTGTTGCCAGCAAATATTGTAGTGCAAAACTATGTGGATTTTACTTCAGAAGAGGCTGAAAGTTATTACTGAAATATTACTCAATGCATAATATCTGCCTCGTACGTACCTATATTTGCAAGCTAACTTTTACCTTTGCCGGTACTAAATGAAAGTCTTTCTAAGCGAGACTAAAAAAAGAACAATTATGGAACAACGGATTAAGATCGTTTGGATATTCTCCATCGTATCGATGCTGCTTATTACCTGCGGACAGATTTACTGGTTGCGTAATCAGTATCAATATATGAATGATGAACAGATCAATGATATTTATGATCGCATCTTGCAGACCACTCAACAGTATGACTCTATCCGTACTCCTCAACCCAAAAAGGTGCTCAACAATGCCAATATGTTCTTCTATCAACTGAGCAAATCCATTGATTTGGAACACCGCACCACCATTGATGAAGTGATTTTGGGTGCTCTGAAAGGAAGAGAGTTGGAGAACATGGGGGGGAATGTAGAAACTCTCAAGATAGAGACGCGAGATTCGGCTAAGGTGGATGACCAAACAAAGAAAACACAGCGTGAGCAATGGATATTGGATAGTATCATTCCTAAAGAAAGGATTATCGTTATGGATTCATTTAAGATCAATATGTCCGATAAGGATGCTCCTAATCTGAATTCGGTGATTAATCTTTATCGTCTTGAACTGGATGTACCTTTCGCATTGCAGCAATTTGATTCTTTGCTTGCCATGCACCTGGACAATCAGCCGTTTACTACGCATCTGGTGGTTTCCGAAGATTCCATTTACCAGTGGAATGCGGAACTGAAACGGCAAGGTACGTTGTTCAATCCGTATATAGAAGTAATGTATCCTTATAATCCCCTGAAACGTCAGTTTGTGCTTGTTTCCGTGAAGGTTTCCCCTCATGCGGTACTTGTGCGTATGGGTTGGCAGTTAGTGGGCAGTACCTGTCTGATTTTTCTGCTGGGGCTTTGTCTGCTGTTTCAGATAAAAACCATTTTGAAGCAACGACGGATAGACGAACTGCGAAAAAGCTTTGTAAATACTATGATACATGAACTGAAACGTCCCGTCCAGGCTCTGAAAATGTGTATAGCCTTTCTCAATGACAAATCTATGCGAACAGATGAGAAAGCAATGGATGAAGTGATTCACGATTCCATGTCCGAGCTGGATAACCTGTCGGCCTATCTTTCGAAATTACGTGATATGACGCGTGCCGATGATGAACACACGCAACTTTCCGTCCGTACCTTTGATATAAAGACGAGTTTGGAAAAGCTTGTCCGGCTTTACCATATGCCTGAGGATAAGGATGTTGCTATTGAAACCCATTTCAGTTCGGAGACTCTGGTAACGGCAGACCCGGTGCATGTTTCTAATATTATCAGTAATTTGATAGAAAACGCCGTGAAGTATTCGGGCAAGTCTGTGCATATTGTTGTAGATTGTCTTTTGCAGGATCACCAATTGATGATACGGGTGGCTGATGATGGTATCGGCATTCCGGTTTCCGAACAGAACCGTGTATTCGATAAGTTCTATCGGGGCAGTAATCTTCCCGACCGTTCGTTGCCCGGCATTGGTCTGGGGTTGAGTTATGTAAAGTTGTTGGTAGAAGCGCATCATGGAAGCATTTCTTTAAATAGTCAGGCAGGCAAGGGGACAACGATTGAAATTATTATTCCCCAATAAGTCTGTGCTAACCCGCATAATCCATACTCTAAAATAATCAATGATATGAAAGCCTTGAAAATACTTTTTGCCGATGATGATTTGAAATATTCAATGCTGCTGAAGCGCTTTCTTGAGAAGGAAGGCTATGAAGTGACTTATGCCGGAAACGGGAAAATTGCTCTGGAACAATTTCCGCTCATAAAGCCTGATTTAGTATTGCTCGATATCAATATGCCCGGTTATAATGGCTTTGAAGTGGCCGAACGTATCCGTGAGACGGATAAACACGTCCTGATCTTCTTCCTTTCCGACCGTAGCGATAAGGCCGACCGTCTGCAAGGTTTCCAGCTTCGTGCGAACGATTATCTTGCCAAACCGTTTTATCCGGAAGAACTTATAGCCCGTATCCATGAACGTTTCACTTCCCAACTTTCCGATACGGTGGAGGAGGAGACTTACCGTTTTGGTCAGTCTGTCTTCAATTACAGTACCAATGAAATACGAACGGGAAATAATAAAGTACTTATTACCTCCCGTCAGGCAGAGATCCTCCGCTTGTTGGCGAAGAATCTCAACTTGGCTGTAGACCGTGACTTGCTGTTGAATACAGTTTGGAGTAGTACCTCTTATGCAAACTCTCTGGCGTTGAATGTACAAATTACTTATTTGCGTAAGGCGCTTCGCAATGATCCTTCAGTGAAGATAGAATCGTTGATGAAGAAAGGATATATATTATCCTTTAATGACTGCAATGGGCGATAAGGTAGTCAGAATACGTACCAGATCAGCTTGATTGGCCATTACTTCATCAATATTCTTATAAGCGCCGGCAGCCTCTTCCAAGTCTTGACGTCCACGAATGGCATGTATGATATTCTGCGATTCAAGACGGGCAATTTCCTCTTCGAGTGATAGACTGCGTACAGCCTCAGAACGACTCATCGCACGTCCTGCCCCGTGTGAAGAACTCAAGAAACTTTCCGGGTTACCTAATCCCTCTACTATATAAGAATGTGTGCCTTGTGATCCCGGAATAATACCTATTTCTCCGATGCCGGCATGTACAGCCCCCTTCCGGTGTACAATTACATTCTCTCCGAAATGTTCTTCCCATGCAGCATAGTTGTGTGCAATGTTGATCATTGGTTCGAAAGTGGCGTTAGGTAATGCTTCGGCTATAATTTCTTCAATGCGTTCCATCATAAGTTTACGGTTGGCAAGGGCAAAAGCAACGCAATATTCCATTTCCGCCCAGTATTGTTTGAATTCCGGTGCACGCAGCGGGAGGAAAGCGAGTTTTATATCCGGCTTTACACTGGAATACCAGCGGGTGTTTAGTGTTTCGGCCATCTGGTTATAGTAATCGCCTACCATCTTTCCTAAATTTCGGCTACCGCTGTGCAGCATAATCCACAGGTAACCGTCGTTGCAACGTTGCAGTTCGATGAAGTGGTTACCACCACCTAATGTACCGATTTGTTTTCGTGCCGATACTAATTGGCGATTTACGACTGTCATTTTTTCTGTATCGAAACCGTTTGGCATATATTGTTCATCTTGCGCGGCTTTATGATGCTCTCTTCCCAAGGGAATCCGTTTACGTATTCCTCGCATAATCTCTTTGCGAAGTACATCCTGCGGTATTTCTTCAACAAGAAGATTTGTTTTCACGGCACACATACCGCAACCGATATCTACTCCTACCGCGTTGGGGATTACTACTCCTTTCGTTGCCAGTACACCACCTATCGGCATACCTTTACCCCCGTGTGCATCGGGCATCAGTGCAAGGTGATGAAAAAGGAAAGGCAGTGTTGTCAGGTTGTTTACTTCTTCCCAGGCATGTGCATCCAGTTGGTCTACCCAGAGTTTTACGGGTACATTGTTCATTGCAATAACTTTCATATTTTGATGTCTTTTAAGTTGATGTTGCAAAGATTTGCATGGAGGTGCGCAATGTTTTTGCGTAGTAGAGATTATTTTTCAATTTTGTGTGTTGTTTTGTTGTATTTATGCAGTATCTCCGTAGTTTCTCCATGCAATCTCCGTGCAGTCTCCGTATCCGGTCCGTAGCTGCTCCGTACTGGGTCTGTATCGGCTCAATGTTTTATCTGATTTCTTAGATACGGGCTTGATACGGACTTGACACGGGCAGGATACGAATCAGATACTTATAAAGGGCTTGTATCCAGTATATACTGTTGCCGCAAATATTGCTTTTTGATGCGTTGAATCTCCTTATCCTGTTGTTCCAAAGATACTGATTGATAAATGAACCACTCTAGTTGGTAAAGTGAACAACTGGAGTCGGTCGATTGAACAACTCCAGTTGGTAGAGTGAATGACTCCAGTCGGTCATTAGCTAAAAAGTATGATAGGGTGTATATGAACGGGAGGGTAGGCTTGCAGCCTTATGTGTTGAGTTTAAGTGCTGTTGTTGTGGCACACAAGACTGGAAAGAAGGTATGACATGAATGTGGCTGAAACTATAAGGAGACCGGAAGTTTCAGCCGGAGAGCCGATGAATAGGGAGATTGGGACAGAACTGTAAGACTGAAAGAAGAAATTTAGAGATGCCGTCAGTTATTGGCTGTATCTCACCCTATATTTGTCCCCATACATGGAATAAAAAAAGCGGGCAGCTCCCAATATTTATATGCTTTGGTATTTCTTTTACAGAAAACTTTTATAATTTTGCCTGTATTAAAGAACGAAAATATAAAAAGTAAGAAAAAGAGGACGAAAGATAGAATATTGTAGAACGTCGAAGACGTATTATTCTGAAGGTTAAATCTGGTAAATTGAACTTTTGGTCATGAATAATATAAGTCTGAGCATTGTTCACACCCGTACAGGGCGTGGAACTGCTTCGCTTATTTCATGACCAAGGCTTACCAGAGCCGAACCTTCAAGAAATTTGTGATGTGGGTTCGCGCTCTTTTTTTATTATTAATAAATTAAATAATAGTTGTTTGTAAATATGAAAAACATGTATTTATTAGGAGTATTGCTCCTGTTGCTTTGTTCTTGTTCATCGGCCGATAAAGTACTAAGCGAGAAAGCGGAAAAAACAATTAGTATGCTCGAAAATCTGCAAAAGGAAAATCGGATATCTGATGTTACTTTTCAGGAAGCACGAGAAAACGTTATACAGTATGATTATAAAAGCTTCTTTGGGAAATATTGGTTTGGAGCGGTATTCATAGCATATGTAATCATCACTTTGGTAGCGACCAATGTAGAGTCGGAAGAGAACTTGGATCGTGCCAAGCCATTGTCTAAGTGGAAAGTCTATTTAGTTTGGCTTTATTCTGGTTTGTGGGGAGGGCATATTTTCTTTTTATGGAATAAACACAATAATACGTTGGCTTCTGTTTGGAAATGGTTCTCTTTTATAATGGTTCTTTTGGTGTTTATATTCAATTATACGGCAATCATGTATTTTTACGATACTCCAAGTCTGTTCTCTTTTTATATGCCCACTTGGAGCTGGTCAATGCCTAACTCTTATTTTCTAAACTATTCATTTGAAATAGCTCGTTACTTATTCTTTATGAATGTCCTCGGTGGATTAATATTTATACCTTACTGGACTTATGTTTACAATGCCCGCTACTTTCGCCAACACCATGAGAACGACAAGATACTGAGTGGAAAGAGCGTTCAGGCGGATCGATTCTATCATAGATTGTCTGCCCATATCAAGTCGTTGACTCAAGAATTGGAAGATATTAATAAATACGTCAAAGAAGATTACATTATTGAAGATCCGGATAAAGATCGTAGTTTGTGGGGAGGTGTAAAACGCTTTTTTAAAAGTATTGCGACCCTAGGTAATTCATCTAAATTGGAAAAAGAAATGGATCGTCTGCGCTTGTTAGGAAGTTGTTGTGATGATTTGGGTAGGGACATCAGTGAAACAGAAATGTATAACGATGAACTTTATGATTATTTGCAAAAATCCCGAGTGGCTGCATACCGAAACCTCTATTTGTCGAAAGAGTTGATAGGTATTATAAAAACGAAGATATCATCCGAGCAGCAAAAACTTTTGGTTGACGAGTTCAAACTCATAGAGGTACCTGATAATATGACTGCCGGTGTGGACTTCCGTGCGTCAGATATACAATTTAATGGGGATAATTTCTTATCATCTGTAGGAATGGATATGGATTCTACACTTCAGAATTTAGGTAATCGGTTAGAAAAAGAAGGCAATTTATCTAAAGGAGATTTTATAGCAGCAGGTGTCGAGGCTGGGTTGTCCATCGCCATTAACGGAATTGCTAATATTATTGATTTATATTCACAGACCAAAGAGGCTCGCAGAGAGGTGCAGCAACAGATAAACGAGGCTCTGGAATATATAAAGAAAGCTATACCGGCTATTCAGAATTATCAGGCAGCCTTATTGCGTCAATCGGAGGTACTGGTGGCATTGACCCAGTGCAATAAAGCGTTTGTTTGTGCGTATGAACCATTGCGTAAACAGATATTCGGTGAGCCAACGTTCTGGAAGTATTTAACTGGCATAAAGAAAAACCAAGAACTGTTTAAGACTACTGATTTCCGTAAGGACTTACAGCATCTTATTCTGGTGAGCAGTGAATATAATAAAGTTAATCAATCAAAAGTGTAATAAAAATGGGAGCAAAAGATGCTGTGTTGCGAACTGCGGGTTCGTTATCCACCTATGTTCGGAATAATCCTGAAATAGTGAATCGGGCTACGGATATATGGGCGGAGAATAATAGGTTGAGTAAAGAAATTAAGAAGTTGGAACTTCAGAATGCTGTGCAAATTCAAAAGATAACGCAGCGTTATGAGTTATGCCGTGATGTGCTGACACAGATTTTTGCAGAACGTAGTACGGCATTGATGGCTCACTATAAAACATTGGACCAAGCACTGGCTTCTGATGACAGAGAACTGATTATTATTTCTTTGAAAGGTATTAGTTCTATAGTTTCTCAAAATCCGTTGGAGAGTTTTGCTGAGTTTACCAAGGCTCTGGATAATGAGGATGAAGTATTGAATTTGGATTTTTAATTGAATAGTCTAATAATAGGAATTTATGGCACGTTATCGAATTACAGTGAAAATCTCCGCCCGTTCGGCAGGTATGGTTATAGAACCGGGCATGAGTATTGAAATAGCTTCCATGTATCCACCTATAACTCATCAACCCACAGCGGAACAAGTGAATAATATCTTCAAATCAGCTTTTGGGGTTGACTTGAAGAAAATGGGAGTATTGAATTCGGGATATTTGAAGGTGGATAGAATAGGGTAGAAGTATATATGGGATTTATTCAAAAGAAAAATGAAGTTTTTAATTTTATAAATAATTTAATATGGTAGATTTTATGCAATCGTATGTCGCTTTTTTCTCTTCTAATTGGATAGGGCTTGCTATTTTGTGGGTTTTGTTGATAATTCTTGCGCGTACTAAGATGGAAATGTATTGGTTGGATATTTGGATACCATTAGTGGCATTTGTTCTTTGGGGAATATTTTGGTTGATTGTTTAGTTTGGGTGGATGTTGGAAGATTTAGTGTTAGATGTTATGAACCGAATGATTGAAGAACAAGTTAGATTTAAAATGAAGTATCCTGATTATCCTTTATCATTGGAAAAGCTTGATACTGAAACTTGCATTGTCAGTGACTCTGATATCCCTTCCGGCAGTGGTGGTATTAATGGCGAACGCTATACTTACGGTCAGCTACGTCATCAACCTATCATTCCTGAATTAATGAGGAACATAACGAATTCTCAATTGAAGCACTATGCTGAAGAGTGTAATTCTCGTAATTCTCAGGAAGGTTTCTGTATGTTCAAAGTCGAAGGTGAGTACTGCTTTTGGGGATTAAGAGTGGGGCCGGTAGTCAGAACGCCATCTGCATCAGAAATGAAACAGATATTGCTGAAGAATCCCAAAACAGCTCAAGCGGTAAAGGAACATCGAGTTACAGCCGCTATGATACGGGCTGTCACCTATGACTTGCTGCGTGAGGAGCTGGGACGTTGCTGCGGAATATCCAAGGAGGAAGCCGGACTTGCTATAGGAAATCAATTGGATTGTGCTCCTCATGAGGATGGTTCAGGATATATATTTATGGTGCCTAACTGGGCTCATAAGTGGTTTCGCCATGATGGATATGTTTCAAAAATGTTAAGTGAAATGAATCAATAACATATTTAAATGAACGATTTATCTAAAGCGAGAGAACACCTTCTCCAAGATTACATAAAGGAATTCGACCCTTCACAGAAAGAAATGGATGCATTCATGCGTGGAGTGACATGGATGATGGATTATGTGACGGATGATAACAATTTGAGTCCCTATATTCCAGACAAAGTCTGTTTACATCGACAGCAACGCAATATAGAAGAACTGATGGAAAAAATAGATTGGTTACAGAGAGAAAACAAACGCTTGGTGAGCGAGTTGCGTAAGAAGGATTTAATGACTTCGGAAGAAAGGAGAGTTTGGAAAAAGGAAGGGGAGGGTCGACGATTGGGCTTGTTGGTTACTGAATTGCGACAGACGGTTAATGAGTTGAGAGCTGAAAAGGAGAAATGGATGAATAGATATTTGTTAGAAACAGTAGATAATAAGATTCTGAAAAATAAGTGAGATGCCGACTGCCCTTGGCCGAACCTCCCCCTAACTTTGCCTCCATAAAACAAACGGAATATAAACATTAAAATCGTTTAGTTATGGAGACAATTAAAGGTTTGATTAAGAGCCTCATTAACGGAGGCATCGGAGCTATTGTTGGTGCGGCTTTTGCCACTGCTTTCGGATGGAACGAATGGATTCTTGCTGTCATTGGCTATATCCTTGGATGGTTATTGCTTTCCAAAAGTTTTTGGGAAGGTGTCAGGGAAAGTAAAGAAGAACTGGCAGAAGAGGATAGGAGAGAAGAAGAACGAAAAAGAAAGGAGGGAAAGTGATGACAAAGAAGGGTGTAGCCGAGTGGGTGTCTATCATACTTTGCCTGTTGCCTTCGCCGTTCGTAATTATGTTTCTTCTCATTGTGGCAGGAGAAATACGTGAGGCATGGCATATCACTAACTTTCTGGCAGTAACTTTGTGCGCCATAGTGGGGTTGATAGCTTTACTTTTTACCTCGTGGGTTCTGGGTAAACTTGTTTATTTCATTATTAAATAAGATAAGGACTATGAGAGGCTGTCTGACAACTATTGTGTTCTTATTGATAACAAGTGGCTTATCAACTTTCATGTTTGGAAGTGCATTTTTTATTGCGGTATTGCTTGATCCTGATGCACCCAGCATATTTGAATTGCAGTGGCATACCAATGTGATTCTCTTGGTTTATTTAATTGTATTTATAAAAATAATAGTGAAGGTTAGTAGAATGTTGAGTAATTCGATATGTGACTTTCTTTTCGGTAAGGAGGATGAACAATGATATTCAAATATAAATTTTGTTTGTGGTTGATTGATACCTTGAGTATCCAGCCGCTAACTTTGCCTGAGATACAGAAAAAATGGTTGAATGCATCGGCTAATGAGGATGGAGATCCGTTGGCGGAGCGGACTTTCAACCGCTACCGGCGGGAAGCGGAATCATTGATGTACGTAGACATCAAATGTGATAAACGTGACGGGAATTTATATAAAATTATTCGACCGGATGGTTTTAAAAATGACGAGTTGCAGCAGTGGCTTTTAAGTGCTTTTCGTGTATCGAGTCTTGCTGAACGTGTGAATCAACGGGAGGAAGTGATGATAGAACCTGCACCACCGGCTGCCAATCTTTTACAGGATGTGATGGAGGCTATCGACGGGAAGCGACTGCTTAGGATAGTGTATAAATCACATTATCAGGATGAGAAAGAAATCATTCTGTTGCCCGCTTTTGTTCGCCTGTTCAAACAACGATGGTATGTGATAGGCGAAGTTAGAGGCAAGGAGCGCGCCATGACTTGCGCACTGGAACGGGTGAAAGAAATAGAATTGTTGGAAGGGAGTAAGGTGAAATTCTCCCCTAAATTGCGGGCAATCTTGAAGCCGGAAGTTTATTTTGAACATTGTTTTGGAATTATACGACAGTTTGAGCCAATAACTATTCGTTTTCGTGCATTTTGGCCCCAAGATGCTTATCTAAAAGATGTTCCGCTCCACGCATCCCAAATAGAAGTGAACCATACGGAAGATTATACGGATTTTGAAATGTTCGTGCGACCTACGTATGATCTAAAGCAAGAATTACTTTGGTATCGGGATAAATTGGCGATACTTTCACCGGAATCATTCCGACAGGATATGATACAGGTGCTTCGTGCAACTCTATCAGGCTATGAAACAGGAGAAAGCCATGCAATAGATGAATAAATGGGTGTCAAAATACGTTTTCTACCCCCTTTTAACCTTATTTCATGGAAGTCTTTATATCTTTGTCCTCTGCATTGAAGAGAACCGGAGCAGGAGGAAGAGCGAAGAATAAAACCTTGAAATCTTGATCATTAATGAAACAATAATATATGAAAGTAAAATCGTTTATGAAAAACACATGGCATCTACTTGCGTGCCTGATGTTATTGGTTGCTTGTAGTGATGATAAAGTAGAAGATGAAACTACAATTACCTTGCCACCTGAAACAGAAACCCTGTTTGAGAAAGGTGTGAATTTCACAACATCTGCGGGTACTCAGTCTTTGGAGTTTACGGCTACAGAAAACTGGAACATAACCGCTGCAACCACTCGGAATGGTGAAAAGTGGTATCAAGTTTATCCCACTAGTGGAGGTCCCGGAAAGGCAGAAATTTCTATCAGTGTTGAGGATAATGATAGTTATGATGAACGTAGCGTTGCTATTACTATTAATGCCGGTAAAACTAAGAAAACATTGATGGTTGCGCAAAAGCAAAAAAATGCTTTGCTGATATCAAGTGAACGTAGGGAAGTGAAGCAGGAAGGTGGAACAATTGATGTGGAAGTGGAAGCTAATGTGGAGTATAAAGCTATTATTGCAGATGATTGTCAGAGTTGGATAAAATCCGCAGCTTCTACTACTACTCGAGGATTGAAAGCCTCTACTATCAGCTTCAAGATAGAGATGAATGGGGAAAGAGAGAAACGTGAAGGAGAAATATATATCACTGATGGTACTTTGACCGAAACCGTAAAAGTTTATCAGTATGGAGGTGATGTAATATTGTTGAATGAGAATGAATATCCTGTTGGTGACAAGGGAGAGACGATTAAGGTAGAGTTACGTAGCAATTGTGAGTATGGTATAACTATGCCGGATGTGAGTTGGATTAAAGAGGCCACAATGAGTCGGGGAATGTCCAGTCACACCATTTATTATACAATCAGTCCCAATGATGCGAATGAGAGTCGCCGCGCCAAAATTATTTTCTATAATAAAGATAATACTGCGATTGCTGACACACTGACTGTGATACAAGCACAGAAAGATGCAGTAGTGATTGATAATAAGAATATCGAACTGAAGACTCCTAATGATACAATTATGGGTATAGACGTAAATGCCAATGTCGATGTAGAAATACATCCGGCGGATACCTGCCAGTGGATTACAGAAAGTACTGCGGCTCGTGGATTGCAACTTCGCAAAATCTATCTGAAAGCTGCCAAGAATGACGGGTTTGCTCCCCGTCGAGGAAGGGTGTTGATAAAGAGTAAGAATGGCCAGGAATGTGATACCTTGAAAATCTGGCAAGCAGGAAAACCTACAGCCGTGAAGTTAGAACAGACAAGCTTGGATATACCTATGGCAGGTGGAACCTATCGTATCAAAGTAGATGCCAATGTACCGGTGAAGATGACGAAGTGGAATCTTTTGTGGCCGGAAGGCAAGGAGAATGACCCTATTTATGATGTTTCTGTAGATACTTACTTTAAGGAGCCTTTGTTTATGTATGAAAACAAACCTCGGATTCCTTATCAGGCAACCTTATCTGACGATGGCCAGTATCTGGAAATAAAGGTAGAACCGGCAGTTAGTGCGGAAGCAAGTTCTGCTACAATCACCATTTATGGAGAGCATGAGAACAAAGAAGCGAAACTGATAATCAAGCAAGAAACTGATCCGACAAAGGTAGTACGTTTGTGTCTGACTCAATACGGCGAACAAACATTTACAGGGCTTTATAAGAATTCTTATCTGGTTTTGCAACAAATGTATACGCAAGAGGAACTCTATTCCCGGCAGTCAGAAAAGGAACAAGGTTATGAATGGCATTTCGATTTTATAAATCATACATTGAACTCAAATAATAGAGAGGTGGAAAATGCATGGAGTGCCTTTTATAGTGCTGTAAATATGATTCTATTCATGAATCAGCAAATACCACGTTCGAGCAAGGAAGAGTTGACTTCTTCGGATAGTATAACTATAACGAAATTGCTGGATATGCAGCGTTTTATATTATTTTATGAGAAAGTTAATTTATGGGGAAAAGCTGTATATTTTCCTGAGTATCGATCAGAAATAGTAACAAGTATACCTGTAATATCACAGGCTGAAGTATTAAAGCTTTTTGTAGAACCATTGCTGTTCTTACGTGAACGCTTGCCGGGAGAGATAAATGGACAGTCGGTGATGAATGATTTTTTCTTCCCTTCCCGTGACTTCCCTTCTTTATTATTGGCTCGTATTTATATGGAACAGGGAAAAATCGCTGAGGCTAAATCTATGTTGACTGGAATTGTAAACAGTGGCAGATATCAATTGGGAGATTTAATCTATCAATTACCCGCTTCCGGTACGAATCGCAATGTTCAGTTTGAACAGGTATCGGATATTTGTTTTAGCTATACAGAAGTACTGCTTAATCTGGCTGAATGTGAATCTCGTTTAGGGAATTCTGCGCAGGCTGAGAATTATTTGAATCAGGTGATGACAGCCAATATAGGATCTCCGGCTTATTCTTCAAATGCATCGCTGTCTTCTTCAGCTTTTACCACTCGTACTTCTGATGAGTTCATTAATCGTTTGGCTAATGTATGGCAATCAGAATTAAGAGGGACAGGTACTTATTTTGCTTTCCTAAAGCGTAATAATATTGCAGTGAGTACTTTGAATATACCGATTTGGAGACAGGTGTTTCCTGTTCCCATGCGCGAGATTTTTGTGAATCCAAGTATGTCGCAAAATGAAGGATATTAGAATTGTAATATATTATTTCGCGCCACTTTATCCGGTTCATTACTGGAGAAAGTGGCGCGAAGGATAATAAAATGATTGTCAGGAGTATTTGTTGATTATTCCCGAATAGGGACTGTTTATTCCATTTTTTCAAGTCTTATTAAGCTTTTATCATTTCTGTAAAAAGTTCCTTTCCATTTTCCTGTTATTTCAATTCGTTCATTAGAGTTATTTCCAATGAAATAAGCCCGATATGTCGCAGTCACCTCGCGTTTGATAACAGTGGCGTTATAGTATAAAGTGTGGTACGGAGGAATCGTTAAAGTCTCCTCAACATGATTGTCGGGAGGATAAGCATACTCTTCAAGGGTAAAGGGTACTACTGGTCCTTCGGAGACATAACGGAAATCATTAAAAACTAATTCACCCGTAAGAACGTTCACCTCATTGGGTGTTTGGTTTAAAGGTTGAAAGAATTTTGAATCATCATAATAAAATTGAGAGAGTTGTTCATAGTCCATTGCCGGGTCGATTGTAACGCTTATTGTAGATGAACTCGCATTTTCATAAATTTCCGGCATTATATTTATGACTGTTTCTTCAACTTTATCATCATTAAGCATAGCCCATTGTATGCCATCCAATGTGTAATTGGTATCTTCATTTTCATCATTATTACTGCATGCTGCAGCACTGCAAAGTACTATAACTGTGAATAGCCCCCTTCTTAGAAATTCTTTAATTTGTGTCATATCTTTCAGTCTTTAGTTAGTCTATATTATAAACATGTTTTCAAATATATGATAATTTTTTGGAATAAAGACTGTATATGGTGTTAAAAGTTCAGCCACATCTTGAAAGAGGATACTTTTTCTTCGCTGACAGTTATCTTATCCTTATGAATCGGTTTTACGTGAAGTATTATTCTTCCATTAAAATAAGGTGCAGCATGCACAATGGCATCAATACAAACTATTACCTGGCGATTGGCGCGGAAAAAACGTCTGGGATCCAATTGCTCTTCAAGTCGGGTGAGAGACAGGTCTATAATATGCTCCTGTCCGCTTTTTGTGACGGCAAAGGTGATTTTATTTTCTGAATAGAAATAGGCAATGTCACTGACTTGCAAAGCCCAGAATTTATCCACTCCGGCAATAAGAAAGCGGGTGCGGTAGCTTTTTTCCTGTTTTTGCAGGCTCTGAATTAAATCTCCTATGTAATTTTCTTGTTTATAGTCTTTTCCTTTCAGAGTTTCATACTTTACGATAGCATCCAGCAAACGTTTCTCATCTACCGGTTTAAGTATATAGTCTATGCTGTTCACGGTGAAGGCACGAATGGCATATTGATCATAGGCCGTTGTGAAAATGATCAATGAAGAAGGTTGTGCGGCAGATAGGAAGTCAAATGAATTACCGTCCGATAACTGAATATCCAGAAACAGAATATCCGGATGAGAATGTGTCCTGAACCAAACAATGGCTTCTTCCACACTTCCGGGTAGTACGGTAACCTCCCAGTCGGGACGCAGACGTGTGATGATGGAAGATAGGAGACGGGCAGCGGGTACTTCGTCTTCTATAATGGCAGCAGTTAGTTTACTCATAGATTAAGGGAACTTTTACGGTGAATATCTGATTTTCATTATTGATAATAATGTCAGTACCTATCATTAGCTTGCAACGGTTCGATAAATTCTGTAGCCCTACACCTGAAGTGGTATCGCTCTTTTTGGCATGTATCGGATTACTGACAACCAGAAAGTGGTCGACAATTTGTATCGTGATATCCATCGGTTTATTGCTGTTAATTGAATTGTGTTTAATAACATTCTCCACTAATAGTTGCAGGGTTAGCGGAGGAAGCTGATACTCCATAGCTTCGGTTGGTATTGTGATGTTGCAAGCGATGCAGTTGCCTAATCTGACTTCGTGCAGGAAAAGGTAGGATTGAATGAATTCTAATTCTTCGCCTAATGTGATCAGGGTTTTATCTTGCGATTGAAGTACATAGCGATATACATCAGAGAGATTCCGGGTGAAGCGTACGGCATTTGACGGATTATATTCTATCTCAGCTATCAGCGTGTTCAGACTATTAAAAAGAAAGTGGGGGTTCAGCTGATTTTGAAGGGCAGTATACCGGGCCGCATTATTCTCTTTCTGTAGTTGCGCTGCTTTTTGTTGCAGCCGGAGGGCATTCTTTATGGAGCGGTTGGCAAGCAATAATCCCAGGATTACAAGCTCCACCAACCACACTACTAATAGAATACGTATTCCCCCTATCTGGAAAGTAAATGGATTTTCCGCTCTGCCCATCAGTTTGGCAGCCACCAACAGACCGTAGTTCAACAGCAGAAACAATAGCATAACACCTATATATACCGCTATGAATTTCCACTTCCAACGTAAATTGTTGGAGTATAGACGGTTCATCCACGAACTTATGCGGAGAGTACAATATCCCAATATATTGAAAGTGGCAACAACAAAAACAAATGCACCGGGAGTGTGGATGGTATTCGTAACCTGCGGAGTAAGGTTGGTATAATTGGCCAGCAACAGGAATGAGAAAATTCCCAATCCTGAAAAGAGTAGGCTGTATAAAAGAGTGTTCCACTTCATAAAGGCAAAGTTACGAATTTCCACTTATCATTTATATTGGTTTAATGCTTTTATTAATGCCGAATACTGTCCTTGTGCGGAAGCTTTGGCTTGTACATGATTTATTTCAGCATTTTGCCGGTAAGTCTGTGCCTCTATTACCTCTACAATGGATATTTCGCCTTCATTATAGCGTTCCATAGCCTGACGTTCATTCTCATGGGCTTTTTCCAGCGATTGCTGACTTAGTTGTACCTGATCCAGTGCCTGTGACAAAGAGAGGCGGGCCGTCTGTATTTCCAGGTTGACTTTATCCTGAATCTGATTCAGATTGTCTTTTGCCATACCGATCTTTTGGTTGGAAGCCCGCTTCTCATTTCGTCGTTTTCCCCATTCGAACAGAGGGACACTGACTTTGGCATATACAGCATAGTTAGGGTCCAGATCGGCACGCAGGTCATAGCCCGGAGAAGAATAACTTCCGTCTACTCCTACGTATAGTTGAGGCTTGTATTTTGAGTCATTCAACTTTAATGAACTTTCCGCCATTTTAATCTGGTCATGCGCTATCTTGATTTCAGGGCGTGGGATCGCAAGTGCCAGTCGTGAACTGTCCGAAGTGTCCACTTGTGGAATGATCGTATCTATAGGTGTAGGTTCTTCCAGAGGTAATCCGATGAGGGAATTGAAGGCCATAAGTCCGGTATCGAAGTTCTTTTGTGCCTGGAGTAACTGAAATTCGGCATCGTTTAATTTCACCTCGACCATTAGCAAATCCTGGGGATTGACGAGTGAGACCTCCACCCGTTCACGGATTGTTTGAGTCAGCGCAGCTATCGAATTCCGGTAATCTGCGACGATACCTACAATTTCCTGGCGGGCGACGGTATTCCAGTATTGAATATCCGTCTGAAAACAGACTTCGGATAAAAGTTGTTCTTTCTGGTGCGAAGCAAGAGCGTGTTGATGCTGTGCCATGCGGATACTTTCAAGTAAGCGTCCACCTGTATATATAGGTTGTAATAGGGTAAGGGAAGCACCATATTTGGTATCACGTCCTTGTATCTGTAGCGGGTTATCCATACCGGGGAGGTTCAGATTAATCTCTAAGGGATTTCCGGTATACTGAAAGTTTGCATCACCGGAGAGTTTGGGTTTCAGGTCTGCACGGGCGGATTTCTCCAGTTCAATGCTAGCAGCCAGATTTTTCTCCGCCGCTTTCAGGTCGTGGCTATATTCAAGAGCCATCGACCTGTACTTCTCCAGCATCGCACTCTGCTGGCCAAAAGCGAACGGATCACACAACGATAGAATAAAAAGGATATATATTTTCTTCATAATCTATTTCTCTTTTACTTTATAAAACAATGAATAGAGTGCCGGAGTGACGAACAGAGTCAGTAGCGTTGCGAATGTCAATCCGAAGATAATAGTAGCCGCCATACCACCGAAGGCCACATCGAACAATAGGGGAACCATACCCAGAATAGTGGTGGTGGCAGCCATCAGTACAGGTCGGGTACGCGACACGGTAGATTCGATAATGGCAGTATAGACCGGTACTTCCGCCCGGCGTTGTACCTGTATCTCATCCAGCAGTACAATTACATTTTTGATAATCATTCCCAGTAATCCCAGCCAACCGGCAATAGGAAAGAAACCGAATTCGAAACCGGTCATCAGCATACCTACGGCGACACCGATAAGAGATAATGGCAATACACATAGGATGATTAGCGGGTTACGGAAGTTACCGAACAGGGCTACAAGTATGACTATTAATGCCAGAAATGCCAATGGGAAGAATTTTGCTATGGCTTGCATGGCTTCGCGCTGATCCTTATATTGGGCATCCCAGAAGAAGGTGTATCCTTCAGGAAGTTGAATGGATTCTATCTCCTGGCGGATTTCACCATGTACTTCTGCCATAGTGTGTCCGGCTTTTACCCCACACATGGCGGCCATGGACAGTTGTCGGTTATAAGTACGCATCTGTGGCCATTCCCAGCTTACTTCAATATCTTCGGTGACTTGTGATAATGGGGCGGAATTCTGCCCGTTCCATACAGAAAAGTCTCCCAGTCCCTGTGCATCTGTGATATCGGTACCTGCGGATTTCAATTGTACAGGGACCTTTTTCTCATTATCACGATAGACTCCCACTGTAAGTCCGTCATTGATGGATTTAACTGACTCCATCATTGCAGACTTTGTTATTCCCAGCGCACCTGCTTTTACCGGATCATAAACCGGTCGGATAATGGGTGTCATGTTACCCCATTCGTTGCGGGCATCCGCTACTTTCGGGTTGCGGCGCATAATCTCGATAGCCATACCTGCCAGTGAATCGAGTACGGCAGGATCGGGACCCAGGAAGCGTGCTTCAATAACAGCTTCCGTTAGCGGACTCAGCTCGAATTTATTCACTTTGATGAGTGGACCCGGGAAAAGCGTACGGATAGAGTCTTGGAGTCTGGTGCGCAACGCTTTGGTTTCTTTGGAGGAACGTGCCTTTACCAATAACTGAGCATAGTTGGGTTGCGGGCCGAAAGATACATTAGACAGATAATATCTGGGTGGTGTACGTCCTACATAAGTTGAAATCATTTCTGTTTCTTCCTGGTTGCGGATATAGTCAGCCATTTCTGAGGCCGTGCGGTCGGTTTCAGCGATGTCGGTTCCTTCGGGTAGCCATACATCCAATGTAAAGTAGGGTTTCTCCAGAGCAGGTACAAAGACTTTCGGGATAAACTTGAAACTCCAGGCGGAAACGACAAGCAATACAACCATCAACCCCACTGTGGCATAACGATGGCGAATGACGAAACGTAATGTGCTCCGGAAGCGGTCGTAAGCCTTGCCGGAAAAGAGGGTTCCACTCAATTCCGAGGGGCGCGGGCGGCGTACAAATTCTTGGATGAAGAACGGGGTTTGTGTCAGTGCAAATACCCAGCTGAACATGAGCGATACACCGATGACAATAACCAGAGAGGATAATAATTCTCCGGTGATATGTGGTGAATAGTAGATAGGCAGGAATGTCAGTATCGCTATGACCGTGGCAGCCAACAAGGGGAGGGCAGTTCCGGAACATGCTTTCATGATGGATACCCGTTTCCGCATTCCCCGTTGCATATTTACCAGTGCAGAGTCGGATACTACAATGGCATTATCTACCAACATTCCCATGGCAATAATAATGGCTGCCAGTGACATGCGTTGCAAAGCAATTCCTCCTGCCAACATCACAATCAGAGTAGCAAATATGGAGAATACAAGTCCGCTACCTATCAGCAAACCATTTTTGAAACCGATGAAGAAAAGCAGGATAGCCACTACGGTAATTACGGAAACTATCAGATTGATGATAAAACCTTGGTTGGCTATGGCAGACTCATGCCCCTGATCGTAGATAGAGACGAGGCCGAAACCTTCCGGCATATCAGATTTTAGTTCTTCGATGCGTGCTTCGATAGCTTCAGCCATATCTACCACATTACCGGTAGGTACGGTGGAAATGGCAATACCCACAGCCGGCTTTCCGTCTATGCGCATCAAGTTGCTGGCAGGTGTTTGGTAACTTTCGTTGATGTCGGCAATATCTCCCAGTCGGAAGTGTTCCCCACTACGTGAAACGATAGTGAGTTGCCGTATCTCATCCAGGGAATAGAAGTTACCGGTGGATTCGATTCGGATGCGTCCTGTACCTGCTGTGATTCCACCTGCATCCACTACCTTGTTTTGGGTATTGAATGCATTGGCTATGTCCGCTGTCGTAATGCCGCTGCGAGACATAACGGCGGGACTGACCACTACCTCAATTGTAGGTGTTTGCGTTCCATAGATTTCGATACGTGCGACATCCTTTACCTTTAACAATTCATTTTTGATAAGTTTGGCCTGATCTTCCAGTTCCCGGTAGCTGCGTCCTTCGCTTGTTAGTCCGTAGAAGACGCCCAGCACATCACCGAAGTCATCATTCACAACCGAAGGTCCGGCCCCTGCGGGAAGTTTGCTCTGCGCATCACCTACCTTACGGCGTAGTTTATCCCAAAGTTGCTGCATCTCATCTGCCCGTGTCTCTTTCTTTACATATACGGTGATTTTGGAAAGCCCGGCACGGTTCTCGGTTTTCAGGTAATAAAGTTCGCCCAATGACTGGATGGCTTCTTCCAATACATCTGTCACTTGGCTTTGTACTTCCGAAGGAGATGCGCCGGGGTAAGAAGTCAGTACCAGTGCTTGTTTAATGGTGAAAGGAGCATCCTCCAGCTTTCCCATTTTGACGTACGAGAATAGTCCGCCGGCAAGTACCAGTACCAGCAGTAGAATAGTGACAGAGCGGCGTTGCAGAAAATATTTGATTAGTTTCATGATACTTGCTGTTTCATTGGATTTTTACTTTCATTCCGTCTGATAAGAAACGCAGACTGCTTGTAGCCACTATTTCACCGGGTTGCAGTCCGGCAGTGATGCCTGCATTGCCGTGCGGCAGCAGTTTGCTGACACTAACTTTACGTTGGCTGACTATCCCGCTTTCAGGATGTACCGTCCATACATAACTTCCCACTGTGGGGCGATTGCACAAGGCTGTTTGCGGAATACAAACCAAATGTTCGCCGGTGGCGGTACTATCTGATAATTCCGAAGCACTTTCTTCGAAACGTATCTTTCCGGACATACCTGCCAGTAACCGGGCTTCTTTATTGGGCAACAATGCCGTTACCAGATAAGAGAGATTGTTTTGTGTGGTTCCTTTGGATACTTCTGCAATCTGTGCTTCCAGCTCCGTGTCGGGCTGCACATCCAGCGTCAATAGCACGTTCTGCCTTGGTTGAACACGATAGGCTATATCTTGCGTTACATAAGCTTCAATTTTCAGTTGGTTTATATCGATAAATGTCAATACGGGCTGGCTGGCCTTGACATCCTGGAATTTCTCTACGTAGACTTCACCTACATATCCGTTGAAGGGGGCTACAAGGCGGGTATCTTCCAGTTCATTGACGGCAGTGTCGAAAGCAGCTTTGGCAGAAGTATATTCCGCACGTGCTTTCTCATAAGTACTGGCAGAAAGGTTGTTTTTCTGATAAAGCGCACTGATACGCTCATACTCTGCCTTTGCCTGGCGATAGACGGCTTCAGCACGTTCACGCCGGATGCGGTAGTCTCGTGGATCGATTTCTGCAATAATATCTCCGCGGCGGTAATAGTTTCCGGCATAGACATCCAGCCGGTCGATGGGGCCACTGACGCGGAAGGACAGTTCTGTGGTGCGGAACGGTTGGGTGATAATGGGGAATTCTTTGACTGTTTCGTTGCTGTAAGTATTGGCTGTGGCAGTTTTTACAATGATAGCTTCTTCTTGTGAAGACGAATTACCACCACAGGCCCCCAGCATTAGTCCGAGGCTAAGAATACTGATAAGTTTTACATTTCGGTTCATACTTTTTTTGTTTAATCCGGGAACGAAAGTAATCTGTTCCAGACAGATATACCGGGACTTTTTTACTGAAACCGGAAAAGTAGAAGATGAAGCCGGAAAAAGTTTTATTAAACAACAGCTCCCCTTTATTTGTTATTATTCCCATAAGCAATTAAAATCGGAGAAATATATGACGACATTAGGAGGGTGGATGAATAAAACCCTTATAGGGTGGGGAGTAGACCCTAAATTTGCGAATACATTTGATGAAACTATCATCGCCATATTAATCATTGCCGTAGCTGTAGGGCTGGATTATTTGTTTCAGGCAATATTGGTAGGGGGAATGAAGCATTATACCAATCGTTCACCCCATCGCTGGAATACTTTGCTGATGAAGCGGAAAGTGGTTCCTCATCTGATACATACCTTACCGGGAATTCTGATTTACTTCCTGTTGCCTCATACCTTTGTACACGGAGTAGAACTGTTGGAGTTGTCGCAGAAAGTTTGTGCCGTGTATATAGTGGCTGCTTTAGCCTTTGCGCTGAATGGGCTACTGCTCGTTTTTCTGGATTTTCATAATCAGAAGGACAACAGTAAGAATCATCCGATGAAAGGCTTTGTTCAGGTATTGCAGGTATTGTTATTCTTTGTGGCAGCTATCATTGCCATTTCTATTCTTATAGATAAATCTCCCGCAACCCTCTTTGCCGGGCTGGGTGCTTCGGCGGCAGTATTAATGTTAGTATTCAAGGATAGCATTCTGGGCTTTGTGGCTGGAGTACAACTTTCTGCCAACGAGATGTTGCGTATCGGCGACTGGATTGCCTTACCCAATGGTTCCGCCAACGGTATTGTGAAAGAGATAACCCTCAACACCGTAAAGATACAGAACTGGGATAATACGATTTCTACCATTCCGCCTTATACCTTGGTGAACGGCTCTTTCCAGAACTGGCGCGGTATGCAGGAGAGTGGTGGCCGGCGTGTGGATAAGAATATCTATCTGGACATGACGACCCTGAAGTTTTGCACTCCCGAAATGTTGGATACCATCCGTAAGGAAGTTCCTTTGATGGCAGACTATCAGCCGGCAGAAGGCGAGGTACCTACCAATGCACAACTCTACCGTATTTACATCGAACGTTATCTTTGCAGCCTTCCTGTCGTGAACCAGGATTTGGACTTGATTATCAGCCAGAAGGAAATGACCACTTATGGAGTTCCCATTCAGGTTTACTTCTTTTCCCGAAACAAGGTATGGAAGGAATACGAACGTATTCAGTCCGATATATTCGATCATTTGCTGGTGATGGTACAGAAGTTTGATTTGAAATTGTATCAGTATTCGGATTAATAAATGAGCCGGAAATCCGCCCATACTGGGAGGTGATCGCTGTAACCACCTTGATACTTCATTCCGTAGTAAGTGCGGAATGGCTGTACACCGCCATACTTTTTATCTTCCGTCAATAGGAACGAAGAATGAAATACATCAGCCTTATCCTCGGCGGTGCAGAAATTCGCATCCGGTTGAAGAAGAGTGCCGGACACGATGATATGATCCAGTAATCCCCATTCACCCTGATATTTGTAACTGCCGAAGTGCTTTCGAATTGCGCTTTTGCGGGCAAGTAAGTGATAGAGCTTTTGCGGTTGCAGACTGTCACCGTTCTGAGGTGGTACTTCTGCTGAGAGTATTTTGTTGACGGATGCATTATCGGGATAATCATTGAAGTCTCCCATGATAAGAATTTGCGGATGATGCCGATAGTAATAGATACTGTCTACTGCGGCTTTCAGTTGTCCGGCAGCAAATAGACGATAGGGCTCACTCTCCTTTGCACCTCCTGAACGGGATGGAAGATGTACAACAAAGATGTCCAGGGTATCGCTGTTCAGCAACATTCCGCAGACGTGCAGTATATCCCGTGTAGGGCGGAATTTTTTTTTGCCGGATCTGTGAGGTATGGGAATACCCTGATGGGAAATCAACTTGAATTGATCTCTTTGATAAAGCAGTGCCACATCAATTCCGCGCTGGTCGGGTGAGTTGGTCATTACATAGCGGTATCCGGCTTCCTTAAGAACTGAACGCCGGGTCAAGTCGCGCAGTATGCTGTCGTTTTCTACTTCGCAAAGGGCTACGAGTGCAGGCGGAGTCCAACCACCTACGGCTGTGATCGTGCGGGCTATGGCATCCAGTTTCTTCTTATATTTCGTATAATTCCAGTGGCGCATCGCATCGGGTAGAAACTCGTAATCATTCTTTAGCGTATCGTGGCGGCAATCGAATAAGTTTTCAACATTATAGCTGACAACGCGAAAAGAGAGAGTATCTTTCTTCGTTTGTCCGTAGAGGGTAAAAAAAGGGAAGAACAGCAAGAAGAGGAGATGCCATTTTAAGGTATAGCAATTATTATTCATCTTTTGAAGCCGATTTTTCATAGCATCCCGCATCCGGTGCTGTATCTTGTAGTCGGGAGTTCCCGTTTCTGTCTGTCGGATAAGCGATAGCATCTTCTTGCTTTCCTAAATTGATAGCTTTAGACTTTTCATTGAGGCTAAAACTGTATTCCTGCGTACGGCTATCCATCAGCAAGAAGTTATCGTCTTTCTCCCAAATCACATTGACTATCTTGTCATTTTCTTCTTTCACTGAGTTGATGAGGCAGTGGGAGAAGTAATAATTGAAAGCTATATTCTCATTCTTGGAGCGTCCTCCGTTGATTTCATCCGTACCCGAACCTGCAATGATACAGTTGCGGAAGATAGCTGATGAAAGCGGATAGGCTATGTCATCCTGTTCATTCCGGACTTGCAATGCCGTTCCTTTCCGTACGTTCCAACTGAAATAATTAGCCAGCGTACAGTGAGTGAATGTATAATCTCCCCCTAACAAACTGACGCAATTCTCTCCCGCATTACTGATTTCGCTATTTCCTACCACCGCCTGGCAAGATGTTAGCTCCAGTCCATTGCCTGATACCTGCCGTATGATAGAAGACTCCAATGTCAGTTTCCTGCGGTCTGTCATCGAAGAGTCACAGCGGATACCGAAACTTCCTCCATGAATGTCTGCATAAACAAGATGATTCTCGTAACTGGTCTTGTAGAATCGTATGCCGCCCCATTGTCCCGGTAACCGGTCGTAAGGAAGATAAGGGAACATACGGTCGGTGCGATCTCCCCGGAAAACGACCGGGGCGGATAGGCTGCCTGCCACTGATAAGCGTCCGTGTACCTGCATTCCAGCCTTGCCATGGAAATATAGGCGGGTACCTGCTGCCAGCGTTAAGTGCGCATCCGGAGCCACACTGATACTGTCATAAATCAATATCGGCCGTTGGGAGGCTATCAATGTATCTTTCTCGATCACTTTCCCCCGGAAAGTAAAAGCATCTTGTGCATACGCCCGTAGCTTAACTTCTTGCCGGATGCCATTCAGTTGAAAGAGAATAGAGTCTTTTATCAACCTAATGTCGGCATTGTCCTGCTGAGGCAGAGTCGCTTCTACAAAAATGTAGAGGCTATCTTCTCCTGCAATTTCTATATCGGAGAATTG
The DNA here is from genome assembly GCF_000526555.1 of Bacteroides sp. 14(A). Classification (NCBI taxonomy): domain Bacteria; kingdom Pseudomonadati; phylum Bacteroidota; class Bacteroidia; order Bacteroidales; family Bacteroidaceae; genus Bacteroides; species Bacteroides sp. 14(A). The sequence goes on from NZ_JAGH01000001.1 coordinate 1,528,519, forward strand.
ATCTCCCCTAATGCCATCCACATTGATACGGAAACCGGATTTGCCGGCATCGGCAAGAATAATGGAAGATATCAGCAATGCCTTCTTATGTGGATTGTAAACTTTCAGTTGGCGGGTGGAAGTGGGAATACCGGTGAGTACGGTGTCCATACGCAGCGTGTCCTGTGAGAACCAAAGTGTATGCTTTGGATCGGACGAATAATCATCCATGTCGTCGCAGGCGGCAAGGGACAACAGGAAAAGTATCGGGAATATATATATAAGGTATAGTGCTTTCGATTTCATACCGTACGTTCTGTAGGTTTTACTAAATAACGGTATTTCTGTCGCTTTATTATATCTTTCGCTTTTATCTTACTACCTTGATGAGACGATGGTATATTGAAAGGAATTACATCTCTATAGGCTATTATGCAAAAGATGCCATCTTTTGCAGCGAAAGGTGGCATCTTATGTTACGAAAGATGGCATCTTTTACATCAAAAGATGCCATCTTTTACATACTCCCCTTTAACCATTCGTATAAGAGGAATAAGGGATGTGAGTTATTTCTTTACGGGAACATTAGCTAGGATATCCAGCAGGTGTTTCCAGAACTTATCTACCGTAGGAATCAGCATCCGCTCATCGGGAGAGTGCACACCCTGCAAAGTAGGACCAAAGGAAATCATATCCAGTGCCGGGTACTTATCGAGGAACAGACCGCATTCCAGTCCGGCATGGATAGCTTTCACCTTGGCATCTACACCGAATAAGCGTTTGTATGACTCGACAGCGATTTCCAGTATTTCAGAGTGTGGATTAGGTTTCCAACCCGGATAGCCGTCACCGAAGGTAACTTTGGCACCGCCCATATCGAATACGGTACGTACCATATTGGCTATATCTTGCTTGGATGAGGCGGTAGAACTGCGTTGGCTGGTTTCGATGCGGATAATGTTGCCCGGCTTCATCTTGACGGATGCAAGGTTTGTAGACGTTTCTACCAGTCCGGGAATGTCCTGGCTCATAGCATACACCCCGTGAGGACAAGCGTAGAGGCTTTGCAGCAGACGCTTCGTAGTATCTTTGTCGATGGCTTTCGCACGGGTATTTTCCGATTCTAAGATGAGTTGCAGCCCCGGATCGACTACGGCATACTCAGCTTGTACTTCAGCCGCAAAAATATTCAGATCGGCACGCAAGTCATGCTTGTAGTCTTCCGGTATAGCGATAACTGCGTGTGCTTCGCGTGCAATGGCGTTGCGCAGATTACCACCGTCTATTTCACACAAGTACATATCATACTTCTGGAAAGTCTGACTCAGGAAACGGTTCAATATCTTATTGGCATTGCCGAGCCCCAAATGGATATCTCCACCGGAGTGTCCGCCTTTCAATCCTTTCACTTGCACCTTGCAGCAGAAGTATCCGGCAGGTACGTCTACTTCTTTATATGTAAACTCTGCAACGGAGTCTATACCTCCTGCGCAGCCGATAAAGAGTTCTCCTTCATCTTCCGAGTCGAGGTTCAACAGAATATCACCGTTCATGAAACCTTCTTTTAGGGCGAAGGCGCCTGTCAGTCCGGTTTCTTCGTCCACCGTAAACAGACATTCCAGAGGTCCGTGCTGAATGCTGTCGTCTGCAAGGATAGCTAGTTCTGTAGCTACACCGATACCGTTGTCGGCTCCCAGCGTTGTACCTTTGGCTTTCAGCCATTCCCCTTCAATTACGGTTTCTATCGGGTCGGTGAGGAAGTCGTGCTGCACATCGTTGTTCTTTTCGCACACCATGTCGATGTGAGATTGCAGCACTACGGTCTTACGGTTCTCCATACCCGGTGTAGCGGGCTTTTTGATGAGGACGTTGCCGGCTTCGTCAACCAGTGTTTCCAACTTATGTTTTTCACCGAATGCTTTCAGATAAGCAATCATTTTCTCTTCCTTCTTCGAAGGACGCGGCACTTGGCAGATTTCATCGAAATAATGAAAAACGCCTGCCGGTTTCAGTTCATTCTTTTCCATATTAATTCCTTTATGAATGTTCGTATTTAACCTCTTATTGCTAAATATGGTTAAATCAATTGGCTATTTTATTACCGTTTCTCTTTTTTTATGGTAAAAAAAGTGGGTTAGTCCATACAAAGCCCTATATTTGCACCCACAAAAATAGAGCAAATTGAATGCAAAAGAAAATTTTATTTTCATTTTGCTGAAATGCAGTCTATTTTCGTATTACAAAAATAGTAGAAATGCTCGATACAGTATTGATAAGTTTGTTAATAGTTGCTATTTGCATTGCATTATTAGGTGTAAAAGTCTTTTTTGTGAAAGGCGGAAAGTTCCCGAACGGGCACGTCAGCGGTAATAAAGCAATGCGGGAGAGAGGTATTGGGTGTGCCCAGTCGCAGGACCGGGAAGCACAGAAGAAACCCCGTTTCTCCATTGACGAATTGGAAAAAGCCTTAAATGATAGTATGAATTAATAATTTTAAAACTATATTTTTTACAAGTTATGAAGAGATTGAACTACCTCGTAAACGGTTTGGCTGCCCTTGCACTTATCGTTTTATTTTCTCAGTGTACAGGTAAAGCTGATAATCAAACGGCAACTACGTCAGGACAAGCTTCAGGTGAACTTACTGGAATGAAGATTGCTTATGTTGAAATAGACACGCTTCTGGCACAATATAATTTCTGCATCGACCTGAATGAAGGTATGGTAAAGAAGAGTGAAAATGTTCGTTTGACAATAAACCAGAAAGCTCGGGAATTAGAAAAACAGAAACAGGATTTCCAGACTAAAGTACAGAACAATGCATATCTTTCTCAGGAAAGAGCACAGCAGGAATACAACCGTATTGCTAAACTGGAACAAGACTTGCAGGCTTTGGGTAATAAATTGCAATCAGAGCTGATGAGCGAAAACGAAAAGAACAGCTTGCAATTGCGTGATTCTATCAATGCTTTCCTGAAAGAGTATAATAAGACAAAGGGATACAGCATGATTATCAGTAATACCGGTTTTGATAACCTGTTGTATGCTGACAGCATCTATAATATTACAAAAGAAATCGTAGACGGATTGAATGCAAGATATTCTTCTCCGGCTAAGAAATAAATAATTTCGATTTAGAATAAGGTCGTCCCCTTACGTTGTAATCACAATGTAAGGGGACGATTTTTTTATATCTACACTTCAAGTTTATAAAAACGTACCATTCTTTTGAAGTATCTTCTCAAACTACTTCCAGAGGGAAGTTACCTATTTCCGTTCATGTTTTAATCATCTATATTTGCTCTGTGATTTTTAAACTCTAATTGGAAAAACATGATGAAAAAACTTTGTGTTCTTTTGCTTTTAACGGTGTCGCTCTTTGCCAGTGCCAAGGAGTATACATTCTCACCGGGAGATGTGCAGGCAATGAAGCAGTTGCTGGGTAGTGGAAACTTGCAGCCGGGGGATGCCGTCGTACTGAAAGACGGAACGTATCATAATCTGGAAGAAATACATTTTACCGGTAGGGGTGTTTCCGGTAAACCGATCGTCTGGCGGGCTGAGAATCCCGGAAAGGCTGTTATTTCCGGTAAGTTAAGGCTGAAGATATATGGAGAGTATTTGCAACTGGAAGACTTGCTTTTTTATAAGGCATGGGCCATAGGGCATGATATGATTGATTTTCAAGGAGAAAAAGGTGTGTATGCTTCTTATTGCCGGATGACTCGTTGTGTGATTGATGAGTGCAACGATCCTCAGAAAGGTGAACGACCGAATGAAGGAGATGAATATTGGGTTGGATTACGGGGAACCAATAACCGGATAGACCATTGTTACTTTGCTAATAAAAGAGTAGGCGGACTGGTGTTGCAGGTGTGGCTGAGTGCTGATAACCACTTGAATAATCATTTGATAGATCATAATTTCTTTGGTGAACGTCAGCCTTACGGTGGCAATGGAGCAGAAATTATTCGTATCGGGCATTCCTGGTCTTCTCAATTGGAATCACGTACGATTGTCGAGGATAATGTCTTTTTCAGATGTAGCGGAGAAAATGAGATTATTTCTGTGAAATCTTGTCATAATGTATTGCGCAGGAACTTGTTTTATGAATCCGCCGGTGGATTGGTTTGTCGTCATGGGCATTATAATGTGATAGAGTCGAATACATTTATAGGACATAATCTGCGTGGAACCGCCGGTATTCGTATTATTAACCAGGGACATACGGTTTACGATAATTATATTAAAGATGTAAGGTCATTCGGATTGTTGGTACGTGTAGGAGTCTATGAACGTCCTACGGCAGAAACGGATGTGAAACTAGAGCCGTTAACTTCATACCATCGGGTGGAGAATGTGGATATCGCTTATAATACCTTTCTGAATAGTTCATTGGAGTTGGGATCAGGCCGTGGAGAAAAGATGCCCCGCAATGTTCGTTTTGCCCATAATCTCTTTGCAGGACAAACTCCTGATTTGAAAATAGTAAGGGCGGATGAAGTACTTCCCGGTTTCTTGTTTCTGGATAATGAGTGGGTATTTTCTGATAAAAAATCACTTTCGAGTGTCTCTTATGAACAGGTGAGAGAAGGTTTTAAGCCGGTTGATATGCCTGACGGTTTGAACCAAGAGGAAAAAGAACGGATAGATGCCTGTATCTTTACTGTCGGTCCGACATGGCATAAGGCGTTGAAAGAAAATGTTAACCATATCGATACGAATCGCTGATTTATGAGAAATACACTATTGGATATGAGGTCTATATTATCAAAAACTTTTCTTTTGTCTCTGTTGCTGGGAGTGGCAGGAGCAAGCATTCAGGCAGGGGAATTGTATCCCTGGCAGCTGACTCGTGACTCTTTATTATTATTCGAAGGCTCTACTTATCGCTATACTGTAGATACTCCTGAGAATGAGGGCTTAAGTTCTACCTTGCCGTCAGTTGAAGCTCTGAAAGAGCAATTGGCTCATTCCGGTTCGGGCATTTATCGTCTTTTTACTTCTGCCGGACAGGAGAAAACAGAAGGTTTTCCGGCTCATGGAGATTATCTGCAATCAACTTCTAAAAGACGTTTGCTGGTAGGGGTATGTAAAGGGGCATTGCCGCCTGTGATAAAGTTGGACCGTACTGCATTCACGATAAAGACTGCGGGAAGTCTGACACTTGATTTTTATGCCGGACAACGTAGCCCGATGACTACTGTCACTATCCGTGTGCCGGAAGGGATTGATGTAACATTGGACAATACAACGGTAAATGTAATAGGTCGTGGAGAAGTGATTCTTCGTGATTTGCACAAACAATCTATCGGAAGAACCGGAACTAACTATTCTTATAAAAAGGTTGGAGATGTGGAAATTCGTAAAGATGGGAAGAAAGGTACCCTGTTAATCTTTAAAGATTTGGATTTCCGTCCCTCTAACGGCTCTGATATCCGTCTTTGTTTTCGCGGAGTAGTAATACCGGAAAAAGGTAATTATACATTTGAGGCTGATTATATAACCTCTCAACCGGAAGTTCTGCATAGTCCGGTTGCTACTGCAACTTTTGAAGGAGTGACGACTGTCTCCGATTTTACCCGTACTCCCTTGCAGGCATTTACATATAAAAAGAATTGGGATTTATCTTTCACTTCTTTCTACTGGACAGCTCCTCGTAATGCGGAGTCTGTGACTTTGTTATTGTCTGAGGATAAGGGAAGAACCTGGAAACCTGTAAGAACAGCGATATTGCCGGACGATGATTTCGCTGCTGCCGGTCGGCTGAATCCTAATCAACTGTATGCTTTTAAACTGCTTGTAAAAGGAGGTGATAATCAAGGAGAATCAAATATAGCTTGGTTCTATTCCGGTTTGCAGGATATTAAGACGGCAGGAGTAAAAGGAGATGGAATAGCAGACGATACGGAAACCATAAACCAAGCTATTAAAGAGATGAGTAAGTTGGGTGGGGGTATTCTGCGATTTACGGCAGGTACCTATAATGTACGGACGGTTCATCTATTAAGTAATGTTTGGCTACATCTGGATGCAGATGCTACCATTCAGGGGCTTCCGGGTGGTGATGCGCCGGAAACAACTTGGTTTAGTGACCGGGCTTACCGTTCGGGACTTTCTCCTACCGATCCTCGCCCTTATGCTGATCCGGAGAACTATCTGACAAAGCAGGATGTTGGACATACATTTTTCCGTAATGCAATGTTCTTTGGAGAACGCATTGATAATGTGAAAATTGTGGGTACGGGCCGTATCACGGGCAATGGTAATCTGGTTACTTCTGATAAAGTAATGAATAATGCTCCCGAGAAGCGCTGTGACAAAATGTTTTCTTTGAAACTTTGTACCAATATTGAGATTGGAGGCTGGAACATAGATAAAGATATGTGGTATGATCCGCAAAAGGATGAACCTTACTATATAGATGCGGATGGGCAGAAGAATTATGACGTCAGCAATATGCTGCATATAGATCAGGGAGGTCATTTTGTTTTGCTGGCTACAGGTACCGATGGCATCCATGTGCACGATACTTACTTTGCCAAACATAATACCCGGAATGCTCGTGATATCTACGACTTTATGGCGTGCAATGACGTAACGGTGACGAACATTTACTCGCGTGTCAGTTCGGATGACATTGTGAAACCAGGTTCGGATTGTTCATTAGGTTTTACCCGTCCGGCACGTAACTATATGGTACGCAATATAGTTGGAGATACCAATTGTAACCTGTTCCAGATAGGTTCGGAAACAGCGGATGATATTCAGGATTTATATGTGGATAATATTTATGTACTAGGTGCTAATAAAGCAGGTTTCTCCATATCTACCAATGATGGTGGACATATAAAAAATGTTTATTTGAATAGTGGAAAGACAGGAGCGATACATTCCCGCTCGGTGATGCATCGTACGCGTGCTCCGTTCTTCATATCTATATCCAATAGAGGCCGTGTGCTGGGTGCCAATGTCGCTCCTTTTACTTTCACGGAAAATGGAAATGTACGTAAGGAATTGTTGGTAACTAACTCTGATATCGGGCAGGTGGAGAATATTGTGATTTGTGGAGTAGACATTGATGAGGTTTATGGTGGAAGTTCTTTCCGGGGAGAGCGCTGGAAGGCATACGATGGTTCTCAAAGTACGGCAACTCCCATCATCGCAGGTTTCAAACTGCCGGATACGGAAGTTGTAGAAGGAGGACTGACATTCCGTTTGCCGAATGGTCAGCATACGGGGTATATTAATAATGTACAGTTCCATGATGTGAATTTACTTGTGAAAGGTGGTCATCCGGTGGAAGATGCAGAAGCGTATCCGCCTGAAATCGGGGTAGGACGTTATAATGTAGGTGATTTGAAAATACAACCCTCTTTTGGTTTCTGGGCGCGTCATGTGAAAGACTTTCTGTTAGATAATTGTAGTATTAGTGCTGAGCAGAAAGATGGGCGTTATGCAGTAGTACTGGACGATGTGATCGGTGGCGAGATTAAAAATCTGAAAGTGAAGGAAGGCATTACGGATAAAGAAAACATAAAAGTACTTCGCAGTAAAGATATTGATATACAGAAATAAAGATGAAGCGTATCTATTTATATTTTAAAGAAAAGATCGAGAAAGAGGAATTTTCCTCCAGGGGGATGCGAATCTTCCTCTTCTGGGGACTCGGTCTTTTTTCTACTATCTGGTTTCTGGTACGGGTTATTCCGAAGCCTTCCCGTGCCAACTATCCATGTATGCAGACAGCGGCGCCGCTGATGTCTGCATTTGTCATGTATTTACTCTCGTTCACGGGAGTTTGGGTGAGTCTGCGTAAGTTGCGTGAAGCATTTCATAACCGGAAAATGGCAATAGGAGTCTTTGCATTTGCAGGTCTTTGTTTTTTCGGAACTTTGATGTTGGTAGAAAACAGTACTGAACTGTTAGCTCAAACTGTTCTTCCGGTGAGAGAACCTCGTATGGCATGGGGAAAGAATAATCCGGTAGGAGAGGCGAAAGGTATTTATCCGGGACGGGTGGTATGGACTCATGCACCGGGTGCCGCTACATGGGAGAAAGGAGACGGTTTTTGGTTTGAAGATCGCTGGAATAATCAGGCAGATGCCGACTGGCTTCTAAACCAGTCTCTCTTGTCTTTGACCGGAGAAAAGAAAGAAAAGGTGGCTTGGAAATCTCTTTTTCTTTATTTCAATCAGCAGCATGGTAGAGGAAAGCGTGGATATAAGAAAGGAGAAAGGATTGCTATCAAGATTAATCAGAATAATACTTTCTCCCATGAAGATTGTGAACAGTTGAATGCTTCTCCGCATCTGACGCTTGCCTTGCTTCGTACTTTGGTAAATGACGGTGGTGTGCCTCAGGAGCAAATCACGGTATTCGATGCCAGCCGTTTTATTACGAAAGCTCTTTATGATAAATGTTATGCCGAATTTCCCGGTGTTGTATATCTGGATAATGAAGGAGGAAACGGGCGTACCCAATCGACTTATACGGCAGATGCCATTCCATATTCAGCTGATAATGGTCGTTTGGCAAGAGGATTGGCAAACTGTGCACTTGAAGCTGATTATTTGATAAATATGGCATTGTTGAAAGGACATGGTGGACAGGGAGTAACACTCTGTGCGAAAAACTGGTATGGAGTAACGGACATCAATAAGGACTTCCGTAAAAATCAGCATAATAATTTTAATCAGGATCGTGGTGGAAAGCCACGCTATATGACTTTCACCGATTATATCGCACATAAAGATCTGGGACAAAAGACAATGCTTTTTCTGATAGATGGTCTATATGGTTCGGAAAAGGTGAACGGGGCGCCTTCCGGTAAATGGAAGATGTCACCGTTTAATGGAGACTGGCCTTGCTCACTGCTGGCTTCTCAGGATCCGGTAGCCATTGATGCGGTGGGTATTGATTTCCTGAGTGCAGAGTTTCCGCGTATGGCCGATGTGGATTATTGTGATATGTACCTGGTGGAAGCGGCTCTAGCAGACCGTCCGTTGTCCGCCACTTTCTATGATCCGGAAAGAGATGATACAGGAGTTGGCAGCCTCGGAGTTTTGGAGCATTGGAATAATCCGGAAGAAAAGAAATATAGCCGTAATATGGGGAAAGACATTGGAATAGAGTTAGTCTATTTACATAAATAAGATACTGTCTGCTTGGTTGAGACGATTTTTCAAGTATTTGATGGAATACTGATAATCGTCTCTTTTTTATCTGCCTATTTTTGTAACCATGAAAGATGATCCTTTATATCTAATGAAATGAATACAAAAATAAAAAAATGGTTCTTTAAGACTTGTCCGAAGAGTGGACGGATTGTTGGAATCAACAAGAAAAATGTTGTTTTGAAGATTTGCTTTCCTCTGTTCGGGTTAGCAGCTTTGATTTGGTTTCTGATACGTGTTGTACCCAAACCTTCCAGAATAGAATATCCCTGTCAGCAAATCGCTGCTCCTATCGCTTTTTCTTTTGTAGCTTTTATCAGTAGCACATTGGTTGGATTTGGTACATGGAAACGTTTCAAACTTTTGTGGCATTCCCGTCGGTTCTATATGGGGGTGTCCGTATTGGCGGTCGGTATATTATTATCGGGTACATTATATATAATGTCAGTGGATAATTCTCTAATGGGGCAGGTCATTCGTAAGCAGATAGATAATGGTACTGATATGGGACGTTTTGTGCCTATTGATGCCCCCAACACTCCGATGGGAGTAGCCAAAGGAATTCATCCGGGGCGGGTGGCATGGGCACATGATCCGAAAGCGGCTGCCTGGGACGGAAAAAAAGGACTTTATTCGGATCCGGATAATAATAGTCAGACACGTGTCGATGATATGGTGGAGGGAGTAATCATTGCACTGACCCGCCAGAATACGATTGATAAGGCATGGGATGAATTGTTCAGAACCTTTAATTATAAGAAAGGTAAGGGAGCGGTAAAGTATAAGAAAGGTGAGAAGATTGCTATCAAAATCAATCTGAATGACAATGGTGGAACTAATATCATTGATGCTACTCCACAGTCAGTATATTCTTTGTTGCATCAATTGGTGGATATTATGAAGGTTCCTCAGAGCTGTATTACGGTATATGATGCACAGCGTCGGGGCATTTCGGCTGTTTACGATTATGTACAACCGATTTATCCAAATGTCAATTATCAGAATTGGGGAGGATTTGTTCCCGATGTAATTCGTTATTCCAGTGAGATTACCGATGCAGGTGCCAGAAGTTTGGCACGTGCGGCTTACGAAGCCGACTATATGATTAACATGGCATTGATGAAAAGGCACTCTGAGCCGACCGATAAATGGCGGGACAGTGCCGGACAGACAGCTATAACTGCTACCGGTAAGAATCAGTTCGGTTCAATAGGCAATGTATCGCCCTTGCATCTTTCCATTCGTGATTGGTCTTCTTTCCGTGGTATGGGCACTTATAATAGCATTGTTGATCTGATGGCTCACGAGCGTATAGGTGGAAATACCTTGGTGTATCTGGTGGATGCTATGTACGTAAATCCCAAGCATAACGGGAAAGCGGTACGTTTCCGGCTTCCTCCGTTCAATAATGGCTGGACTTCCAGTTTTCTGGCTTCCAATGATCAGGTTGCTATCGAATCAGTGGTACTTGATTTCATTTATTCGGAACTCCCTTTATGTGCCAATGCCGACAATTTTCTTCATGAGGCGGCAAATATAGGGAATCCTCCTTCGGGGATAGCTTATATCGGAAAAGAGCAAGGTAGCCTGGGCGTACATGAGCATTGGAATAATCCGACGCATCGGATGTACAGCCGTAATTTGGGTACAGGTAAAGGAATCGAATTATACAGAGTTCCGTTGAATGAAAAACGTCCGGCAATAGAATACTTCTACGCAGATGAGAATGCTTTGCATTATAAAACCTCTCATGCAGAGGAAGTGCGATTAAATGGTAAACGTTTGGAAGATGCAGAAGGTATTATTCCTTTGTCAATTTCTAAGACGACTGAGTTTGATTTGGAGACTTTGGCAAATGGAAAAGTAACATCTTCACAACGTGTAGTGGTACGTCGCTTGGAAAATATAGAGATATGTCAAGCTAAAGATATGGAAAGACAGGGATCTGCATCCCTAAATGAGGATGGTTCGGTAGAATTCAAAGGTGAAAAAGGCAGTTCTGAAGGAAGTGTGAGTTGGAAAGTAAATATTCCACATAAAGGTGAATATTATTTGGTAGTATCTTATGCTGGTGGCAATCCGGTTCCTTCTTACTTATATATTAATGGAGAGAAAATCAGTGAGAATATCGGTTATTTAGCTACATTTGGTGAGAAACGCAGAGAGTTTGTGTTCCCTGTAGCGTTGGCAAAAGGTACCAATGAGTTGCGTTTAGAACACCCCGGGCGGCGAAGTAATAGGATATATGCAGTGAATATAGCAAAGGAAATTAAATAGTTAACTTACCAATACTAATCATGAAAACGAAAAAGAATTTATTACTGTTGTTACTGTTGCTTGTTCTGCCATTTACGTTGCAGGCTGAAACATTTAATGTAAAGAAGTACGGTGCGCGGGGAAATGGCAAAAAGATGGACTCACCTGCCATCCAGAAAGCAATTGATGCTTGTCATAAAGCAGGTGGTGGAACGGTGCTAGTGCCTGCCGGAACCTATTTGTCGGCTACTATCGTGCTAAAAGATAATGTGACTTTGCATTTGGAGAAAGATGCCCTTATTCTAGGTACTACCGATTATAAAGCTTATGATAACCTTGATCCTTTTACGGAAGGCTTGGGTATCGATGTCGGTTGGGCATTGCTGGTAGCGGTGGATGCTAAAAATGTGGCATTGGAGGGCGAAGGTGCTATCGATGGGCAAGGTTCGGCTTTGAAAGAACGGCATATAAAAGTAGATACCCGTCCGGAAGGACAGCGTTGGGGATTGCGTCCTTTCTTGCTTCGCTGGGTGCGTTGCGAAGGTGTACGCGTGGAAGGAGTTACTTTAAAATATGCAGGTGCCTGGACTTCCCATTATTTCCAATGTCGGAATGTGAATATCCATAATGTGACGATACGTAGCTTTGGAGTAGCTCACAACGATGGAATTAATATTGATGGTTGCCAACATGTACGCATTAGTAATTGTGATATTGTCAGTGGTGACGATGCTCTATGCTTCAAGACTACTGCCAGTAAAATGGGATGTGATGACATCATTGTTACGGACATGAAGTTGAAAAGTAATCAGGCAGGTATCAAGATGGGAACAGAATCTATGGCAGGATTTGAGAACATCAAGATCAGCAATTGTCATATTTACGACACTAAGAATGGAGGTATTAAGTTATTCTCCGTAGATGGAGCCCATTTACGTAATGTGGAAATCTCTGATATCACAATGGACGAAGTACGTACGCCGATGCTATTTCGTTTGGGTGCCCGTCTGAGTGTATTCCGTAAACAGGAAGACACCCAGCAGCCTATCGGTGTCTTTGAAAATGTGATAATCCGTAATGTAAAAGCGGTGGCTGCCGATAAGGCTCAACTGACGCCTCCTTCCGGTATTCTGATTACGGGTATTCCGGGACATTATATTACAAACCTGACTTTGGAAAATATTCATATTCGTTTATTGGGTACAGGAACTCCTGAGGATGCCTTGTCTCAGGTACCTGAAGCTATAGATAAATACCCGGAGGTAAAGACTTTCGGTCCTAAGATTCCGGCATACGGAGTATGGGCACGCCACGTGAAAGGGTTGATACTGAAGAATGTTACGTTTGAGTTGAAGAACCCCGATGCCCGTCCGGAGATTATTTGTGAAGATGGGGATATACAAATATATAAATGATGAATATGCGAAGAACTATTAGTGCAATATTAGTTGGAATTTGTGCATTGGTTTCTGTCAATGCTCAGACACAGACACTGTTTCCTGTTACCAGTCCGAATGGTTCTGTTTCTTTATCATTGAAACTGAAGGAAAAGTCGCTTTATTATGAGGTAGAAAAAAACGGAGTAAATGTATTGGATGAGGCACCCATACGTTTTACTATCGATGGTTCAGAACTCTGTAATTCTGTGGATATATTATCTTCGGATAGTTATAAGACAGATAATACATATCCTATTCGGGGAAGCCATTCTCTTGCTGTAGACAAGAGTAATGGATGGACTTTCAAATTGCAGAATACGATTTTAAAGATAAATTTTACTATAGAGGCGAGAGTTTATAATGATGGTGTTGCTTTTCGGATAATACTTCCCGGGAAGCAAGGGGAGATGAGAGTTCCCGATGAGCACACTATATTTACATTGCCAAAGGGAAGTATTGTGTGGTATCATGATATGTACTGTCATTATGAAGGTATTCACCAGAAGAAAGAAATCTCTGAGATAATGCAGGGAGAATGGGCGGCTCCTCCCGTAACGGTGCAATTACCTGGAAAGACCGGATATCTTTGCATTACGGAATCTGCTTTAATGAATTATGCAGGGATGTCTTTGCAGGCAAATGGCAAGAATGGTTTTGAAACAAAATTAGGGCATGCACAACCAGCCGGATATCCTTTTGCTCATGATTATAGTTTGGCGGAGGCACAGCGATTGTCACAACCGGCTACTCTTGCCGGTACGATTACCACTCCTTGGCGTACCATTATAATAGCCGGTGATTTGAATGAGCTGGTAAATTCGGATTTGATTACCAATTTAGCCCCTGTGCCTGATAAACGGTTATTTCCTAAAGGAATACAGACAGACTGGATAAAACCGGGACGTTCCGTGTGGTGCTGGTTGGATGGTGGAGCACGAACTGTGGAAGGTATGAAGGAATTTTCTAAAGCTGCAGGCGAATTGGGATTTGAATATAATACGGTAGACGCTTTCTGGTATCGTTGGACGGATGAGCAGCTAAAAGATTTGGTGGATTATTCTTCTCAGTTTGGAGTGAAGATTTGGCTATGGCGTCATGGTCGGGATATGCGTGATCCTCAGAAGCGGAAAGAATTGTTTGAACGTTGCCATCGTTTGGGGGTTGTTGGTCTGAAGTTGGATGCTTTCTCACACGAATCCAAAGAGTTCATTGACTTATATCAGGCTTGTTTGAAGGAAGCTGCAGAGTATAAATTGATGCTTAATATTCATGGAAGCAATAAACCGGCAGGAGAGGTACGTACATGGCCGAATGAAATGAGTCGCGAAGGTATTCGTGGTTTAGAATATGGTAAAAACCAGTATGAATGGAGTACACATAACACTACGTTACCTTTTACGCGTTTGATAGCAGGAGCAGGAGATTATACGCCTGTTGTTTTTGGAGAGCGCCGCTTGGAAACCTCGTGGGTACATCAGATTGCTACTGCCCTTGTATTTAATTCTTCTGTCATATTCTTCGGTTCGCACCCGAAAACAATGCTGGATAATCCGGCGGTAAAATTACTGAAGCAGATACCCGCAACTTGGGATGAAACAGTAGTGTTACCGTCTAGTCGAATAGGTGAAGTTGCTGCGTTTGCACGTAGAAGTGGCAAGACTTGGTTTCTGGCAGTTCTGAATGGACAAAATGAGCATTCCTTACAATTCCCTTTGTCGTTTTTGGGTGATGGCTGGTATGAAGGGATGGTGTTGAATGATCGCCCTGCTGATGCGGCTTCTATTAAGATAGAACGTGTGTTCTGCCGGAATACGGATGCTCTTACAGGGCGTATGCGTGTAGGCGGCGGATATATTGTGATGTTTACCCCTAAAGAATAATTAGTGATTATACAAAAAGATGAATACCATGAAAAAACTATTGAATACAGCATTATTGCTGTTTGCAGTATTAATGACTTCTTGTACGGCTCCTAATGCCTGGGAATTAGTATCAAAAGACAGCAACGTCCGGTTTGCTTTGGAGAATAAACAAGAAAATGGAAGTACAATGCTTAGTTACTCTGTCTTTTATAAAGATGGAGTGGCGATGGAGAAATCTCTTTTAGGGCTGGTTATGGATAATTGTGAGTATGGAAAAGACGCACAATTTGTTTCCGCTTCTGCTGTGAAAGATATCTCTAATGCTTATCAGCTAAAATCCGGTAAGAAGATGAATACTACGGATGAGTGTCGTGAACAGACTTTTACTTTCCGTACTAAAGAGAATAGGCAGTTTAATTTGATCGTAAGGGTATATAATGACGGGGTGGCTTTCCGCTATGAACTACCCGGAGAAGATGGACAAATGCACACTATCCAGGCCGAACATACAGAGTTTGCCGTACCCGTAAATGGAAAAGCGTGGATACATCCGTATGACTGGAACGATCGTCACAAACCGAGCTATGAACAATATTGCCGGAGCGAAATAGATATCCGTTCGGAATGTGGACATGGACGTGGTTGGGCATTCCCTATGCTATTCAACACCAACGGAGTCTGGATGATGATAACGGAAGCCCATCTGGATGGCTCATATCCTGCTACTCATATTGATAATGCCGGAACCGATAAAGCTTATAAAATCCGTTTTCCGGAGGCGGATGAACCAATTGTACCGGATGCGGTAGAACCGGTATCGGAATTGCCGTGGTTCACTCCCTGGCGTGCTATTATCATAGGAGATGATCTGAATACTATATTCCAGACACAAATGATTTCACACCTGAATCCTGCGTCTGTAGTGAATGATGAATCCTGGATAAAGGCAGGACGCGCATCTTGGAGTTGGTGGTCTAATGGCGGTACTCCCCGTGATTATAAAGCACAGCTGAAGTATGTGGATCTTAGTGCTGAAATGGGTTGGGAATACATGTTGATTGATGCCGGCTGGCAAAACATGGGCAACGGTGGCACTATGGAAGATGTCGTGAAATACGCACAGCAAAAGGGAGTGGGTGTCTGGTTATGGTACCATTCCGGTGCAGGACGTGAAAAAGATTCTGTATCGACACATCGTCTGATGAGTGATCCGGAATTACGTTGTGCAGAAATGAAACGCATCAGTGAAGTAGGAGTGAAAGGAATCAAGGTCGATTTCTTTGATACAGACAAACAACGTATTATCCAACTTTATCCGGCTTTACTGAAAGATGCGGCAGACAATCATTTGCTGGTAGATCTTCATGGTGCCACTTTACCCCGTGGCTTTGAGCGTACGTATCCGAATATGCTGACTACGGAAGCTATTCGGGGTGCAGAAACTTTGGGACGTCAGGAACGTTGCGACCAGGCGGCAAAACACAATGCTACTGTACCTTTCACACGCAATGTAGTCGGTTCTATGGACTATACTCCGGTGACTTTTTCTGATAAAGTACGTCAGGGAATACCTGCTATACGTAAGACAACTATGGGGCATCAGTTGGCACTGGCAGTAGTCTTTGAATCCGGTTTTCAATGTTTTGCTGATAAGGCGGAGTCTTATCTTTCTTTGCCGGAACAACCCAAACAATTCCTGAAAGAAGTACCCGCTGCCTGGGACGAGAGCGTCCTGTTGGCTGGCTATCCGGCTGATTATGCTGTTGTGGCACGTCGTTCCGGTGATGTATGGTATATCGGTGGTATCAGCGGTAAGGAAGAGGGACGTGAAATAGAATTTACTTTGCCCGCCGGATGTGAAGGTAAATCATTCACTATGATTATAGATGGAAAAGATAAAGATAGTTTTGACTATATGCCTGTGGAAAATATAATTGGGACGGTAAAAGTGAAAGTTCTTCCGAACGGTGGCTTTGCCGGTATGATTCGATGATAATAACACTATTATAACAAAATGGAAAGAATGAAGAAAATTTTGATTGCAGGGGCGATGACCCTGTTGATGCTATGTCCTGCCAAAGCACAGATTGCATGGCAGCAAGTGGAGCCCGGCGTCTGGAAAGGCGTGGTAGGCACTCCTGAAGAATATTCATTATTGGGTGTGGCCGGTGTTACGCCGCAAAAGGAAGGTTTTGCCCGCTTACCGGAGGTGGCATTGCCTGAATTGGCGAATGAAATTGTGGGTTCCATACAGGATGGTAAAACAAGTCTCCGCATTCCTTTGCAACGCAAGGAACAGTTGTACGGCTTTGGGCTGAACTTTCAGACGGTGCACCAGCGTGGCAAGATCTTGAACTTGCATGTAGACCATTATGGTGGACGTGATAACGGGCGCACACATGCTCCTGTCCCCTTTTATATTTCCAGTTCCGGTTATGGAGTACTGATTAATTCGGCACGTTATCTGACAGTATATGCAGGTAGTGGCGCACGTAAGG
Source organism: Bacteroides sp. 14(A) (assembly GCF_000526555.1). NCBI lineage: Bacteria > Pseudomonadati > Bacteroidota > Bacteroidia > Bacteroidales > Bacteroidaceae > Bacteroides > Bacteroides sp. 14(A). The sequence goes on from NZ_JAGH01000001.1 coordinate 1,545,729, forward strand.
ACAGTCCGAATGCTCCGGTGGCTAAAGACCGTAATATGGATAAGACCTGGACATCGGCGCCTTATTCGGATGCCGTTTCGATCTTGGTTCCTGCTCCGGGTGCAGAAATTTATCTGTTCGCCGGACCTACTCCTATGGATGTTATCCGCCGTTATAACCTGCTCTGTGGAGGAGGTACATTGCCTCCGCGTTGGGGGCTGGGCTTTACGCAACGTACAAAGAAGCTCTATACAGCTGAAGACGTGAAGAACGAAGCGGATGAGTTTGAACAACGTGGTTTCCCGTTGGACTTCATCGGACTGGAACCGGGTTGGCAAAGCAAAGCGTATCCTTGTACCTTTGAGTGGGATGCTACCCGCTATCCTGATCCCGCCGGCTTTGTGAAAGATATGTTGGCTAAAGGAGTACGCATCAACTTATGGACAAACCCATACGTATCTCCCGATTCAAAGATATATAAGGAAATGTATCCGGTAAGCGGTTCACACACCGTATGGTGTGGTATCGTGCCCGACCTGGCAGGCGAGAAAGCCCGCAAAATCTGGATGGATAAGCTGGAACAGGAACACGTGAATATTGGTGTCAGCGGTTATAAAGTGGACGAAGTAGACGGATACGACCGTTATGTCTGGCCGGATGTGGCTACTTTCCCCAGTGGAATTGCCGCTGAGCAGATGCGCCAGACTTATGGTTTGTGGGTACAACGCACTACTGCGGAATTGTACAAGAAGCGTAATCAACGTACCTTTGGATTGGTTCGTGCATCGAATGCCGGTGCAACTTCTTTCCCCTATGTGATTTATAATGACTATTACAGCCATCCGGACTTTATTACTGCTTTGATTAATTCAGGCTTTAGTGGTGTATTGTGGACTCCGGAAGTACGTAGTTCCAGTTCATCGGAAGACTGGTTGCGTCGTTTCCAATCTGTAGTATTCTCGCCGATGGCAATGATTAATGCCTGGGCAAGCGGTACGAAACCCTGGACTTTCCCCGAAGTAGAGAATCAGATAAAAGAGTATGCTATGCTGCGTATGCAGATGATGCCTTACTGGTATAGTGAATTTGCACGCTATCATTTTGATGGTATTCCTCCGTTCCGCGCCATGAATCTGGAACCGGGTTTCAACCCTGAACAAGGAACTACAGCGAAACTGTCGGATGCCAATCTGGAAGATAATCCTTATTTGGAAGCAGTTTCTAAAGAAATTAAGGATCAGTATATGGCTGGTGAATATCTGTTGGTGGCCCCCATGTTCAAAGGCCAGAAAGAGCGTACGGTGGTTTTGCCTAGAGGAGACTGGTACGATTTCTATACAGGTAAATATGTGGGCAATGGCGAGAAGATTACTGTTACACCGGGCTTGGACCGTATTCCGGTATATGTAAAGGATGGAGCTATCCTGCCATTTATGGAGGCCCGCCTACATGCCCCGAAAGCAGGAGAGAAGGTGAATCTGGAAATCCGTCATTATGGAAAAGCAGATGGTGCTTACCGGCTGTATGATGATGACGGTGAAACATTCGATTATGAGAAAGGCGCCTATTCCTGGCGTGATATCACTGTGACACGCGATAAGAAAGGCAAGCTGAAAGGTACTATATCCAAAGCTGAAAAGGGGAAACCGAACAGCATTGCCAATGTTACCTGGAAGTTTATGACAGAAGAATGATAAGATTATGAAGAATATATTGACGACCTGTTTATTTCTCTGCCTTCTCCTCACGGGGCATGCAGCAGACAATCCAAATGTGAAGAAGCTCTTCACCGTTACATCCGGCGAACTGAAACTGACCTTTTTGGTAGGTACGGACGATCGCCTTTACCAATTGGGCTTTGGAGATGCTGCCCGTGAAGTAGAGCCTCCTGCTAAGATGCCCTCGCGTGAATGGGAATTTCTTCCTCCTTATGGAAACGGTGTCCTGACTGAACCGGCTATCCAGGCAACTCACGTAGATGGAAATACATCTACGGAGCTTCACTACGCCGGACATCGTACGGAAGCGCTGGCACCGGGTATTGAACAAACCGTTATTTCACTGAAAGACCCTGCCTATCCTTTCACCGTAGATATCTATATCAAATGCTATGCAGACAATAGCATGATGGAAATCTGGAATACCGTTACGCATAATGAGAAAGGTAAAGTCATTCTGCATCGTTTTGCTTCTGCTGCCCCGGTGGTAAAGGCGAAAGAATACTGGCTCACTCAATTCTCCGGTAACTATAAACGCGAAGCAACCCTCAATGAAGAACGCCTTTCGGAAGGAGTCAAGATTCTGGATTCCAAATTAGGCATCCGTGCACATCAGATGCGTATTCCTTCTTTTATCCTCTCCCTGAACGGACCGGCTAAAGAGAATGAAGGTGAAGTATTGGCTGCTTCTTTGCGTTGGAGCGGCAGTTTCCAGTTTGCTTTCGATGTAGACTGGAACAAGAACCTGCGTTTGCTGACCGGTATGAATCCTTTGGGTTCACAGTACAATCTGGAGCGTGGCGGCACATTTACTACACCCGCCATTCTCTACACGTATAGTAAGCAGGGTAAGGGAGAAGCCAGCCGTCGTTTCCATCGTTGGGCTATGGCAAATGCCATCCGCGATGCAGAGAAAGACCGCCCTGTATTGTTGAACAACTGGGAAGCTACCCACTGCGATTTTGATGAAGACCGCTTGAAGCAACTCTTTGATGGTGCCCGCCAGGTGGGAGCTGAACTTTTCTTATTGGATGATGGCTGGTTCGGTAACGGACCTTACTCCCGTGATGATGACAAGCACGGTCTGGGAGATTGGGACCCTTCTACCAAGAAGTTACCCAAAGGTCTGTCATATATTGCCAAAGAAGCATTGAAGCGTAAAGTTGGCTTCGGTATCTGGCTGGAACCCGAGATGGTGAATCCTCAGAGTGAACTTTATCAGAAACATCCCGATTGGATCATAACTCAATCCAAACGTGAACCGATATTGGGTCGCCATCAGGAGATACTGGACCTCACCCGCCCCGAAGTACAGGCTTTTGAATGGGATATTATCGACAAAACCTTGCGGCCTAACCCGGATATCACTTATGTGAAGTGGGACTGTAACCGTTACATCACCCAACCCGGATCTTCTTATTTGCAGCCTGCCGATCAAAGTCATCTCTGGATAGACTATAATTGGGCGCTTTACCGTCTGATGGATCGCTTTGCCAAAGGCTTCCCCAATGTGATGGCCATGCTTTGTGCCGGTGGATCGGGACGTGTGGACTATGGCGCAATGCCCTATTTCCATTCCTTCTGGCCCAGTGACAACACAGACCCGTTGGGGCGTATCAAGATACAATGGGGCTTCTCGCATTTCTTCCCTGCAAATACGATCTCTGCTCATGTCACTCGTATGGGTAAGCGTCATTTGAAGATGGCAATCGATGTGGCATTGAGCGGTGCATTCGGAATAGACCTGGCATTGGATAAGGCTACGGCTGAAGAGCGTGTGCAGATTGCCGATGCTGTGAAATTGTACAAAGAGCGTATCCGTCCGTTGGTGATGCATGGTGAGCTTTATCGCCTGGTTTCTCCTTATGAGTCCCCATTGGCTTCTTTGAGTTATGTTTCAACAGATAAACAAAAGGCAGTCGTTTACTTCTACCAGACTAAAGATGGCAATGAACCCCGGGTAATGCTGGGTGGCCTGGATGCCCAGAAAAAATACCGTGTGGAGGAAGTAAGTCTGGCAAAGGGAGTGACTTCTCGTTTCCCTGCCAATGGTAAGGTATTTACGGGAGCAGAACTGATGGAAAAAGGTCTGGAGAATCCATTGAATACCCAGTTTGAAAGTGCAGTATTGATATTAATAGCTAACAATTAAATACAATAACCTTATGAACTTGAGAAGAACCTTATTACTTTTCTCTTTCATCTTTGCCAGTTCGCTGGCCATTGCACAACCGAAGGATCGTTGGACTATTCAGGATGATGGAGCCATTCGCTGGAATATCAATGATAATATTTCACATGACGATCATTTGGAAATGAGTGGGCAACAACTTTCCGTTGTCCTTCGTTACGGTGTGGATGCACAAAAGCGTTTCCATCTGAACCGAAGTCTTGTTTTCCCTATGCTTCGTATGCATCCCAATAAGACACAGAACAATCTGAAGCAACGTTTCGATGTGAATATTCCCGCTTTGGTGACAGTGGACGATCAAACCTTGCTGAATGAAGAAGTACGTGATGTTACCTTCAATGGCATTATGCGTGTGGAAAGTAGTTTCGGTTATATTTACCGGCGTAAGGAACTGAAAGATGCCGTGCAATTGACGCGTGTACTCTATCCCTCCACCAATGCCGCGCGCTATTGTGAGGAATATACTTTCAAGAATAGCAGTTCGAATCAGATAACGCTGCGAGTGCCTGAGTGGAACGTAACATATACTACTCCTGAGGAAGCCGGTGTATATGGTGCTTATTGCATCGAAGCCGGTCTTTCCAAAAGTGGTGTCTTTGTTTTGGAACCGGGAGAGACGCTTGAGTTCTATGCAGTCTTTTCCGGAAGGAAACTGGTGGATGCCTCGTCCGGACGAAACGATGCCGGTCTTTCACACATCAATATCCTTAGTGAACGTGCCGCACGTGAAGCGCTTATCAGTCAGTGGTGGAGCAATCTGGTTTTGGATACACCCGATCCCGTACTTAATCGCATGTTTGCCTTCGCCAAACTGCGTGGCGCTGAAAGCATCTACCGCACGAAAGGTGGATTGATGCATGGTCCCGGTGGTGAAGCCTATTATGCGGCTGTCTGGGCTAACGACCAGGCAGAGTATATCAACCCCTTCTTCCCTTTTCTGGGTTATGAGATTGGTAATGAGTCCGCATTGAATTCTTTCCGCCACTTTGCCCGCTATATGAATCCGGAGTATAAACCTATTCCGAGTTCCATCATCTCCGAAGGTGTCAGTTTCTGGCATGGTGCCAAAGATAGGGGGGACGGTGCAATGATTGCTTACGGTGCTGCACGTTATGCGTTGGCTCGTGGAGATAAGGCGGAAGCGCGTGAATTGTGGCCTCTGATTGAGTGGTGTCTGGAGTATTGCAACCGTAAACTAACTCCTGCCGGCGTGGTTGCATCGAATTCAGATGAATTGGAGAACCGCTTCCCGGCTGGTGATGCAAACCTCTGTACCTCTACGCTTTACTACGATGCTTTGCGTTCAGCCGTTATGCTGGGGCGTGAATTGGGAGTATCGGCAAAGCAGTTGAACATGTATCGTAATCAAGCAAATGCTTTAGAGAAAGCCATAGAAAAACATTTTGGTTATGAGATAGAAGGTTTCCACAGTTACCGCTATTATGAAGGTAATGATATCCTGCGTTCCTGGATTTGTATGCCTCTTGTTATGGGTATCTACACTCGCGCACAAGGCACTATCGATGCTCTCTTTTCGCCTCGCCTCTGGACGGACGACGGATTATTGACGCAAGCCGGTACTGAAACCTTCTGGGACCGTAGTACCCTCTATGCTCTGCGTGGCACCATTGCTGCCGGAGAAGTGGAGAAAGGTATGAACTTCCTCAAGAAGTATTCACATCGCCGTTTGTTGGGCGATCATGTGCCTTATGCCATTGAAGCGTGGCCCGAAGGAGATCAGCGTCATCTTTCTGCTGAAAGCGGATTGTATTGCCGTATCTATACCGAAGGTCTGTTCGGCATTCGCCCCACAGGATTACGCAGTTTCGAGATGACTCCCCGTTTGCCACAGGAGTGGGAGTATATGAATCTGAATCGTGTACGTGCTTTCAATTCGGAGTTTGATATTCGGGTATCCCGTGCAGGAAAGAAGCTGCATGTAGAAGTATTAAAAGGCGACAAGTCAGTGCTGAAGAAGAGCGTGACGGAAGGGGCAACGATAAAGGTGAATTTATAATCTATTTGTATAAATTTATAGTCAATTTCTCTTTTCGAAAACGCGATTTTTAACTACTTGGTTATCAAGAACGTTAAGGTAGTGCATAATGAGTATACGAGTGAATAGGGTTCGGTATACGACTGAACCCTATTCAGTATACGACTGAAATAGGATAAGATTACGACTGATCTGTACTATAAAATTATTCTGTAACTATTTAGTGACGCCGGACTAACCTTTCTTTTCTCCTTATATTGTTTATTTCACCTTAATATTCTATGTTATTTCCGGGCTTTTCTTATTTTTGTGTGCAAAACATATCTATACTGATGAAAACGAAAATATTGATGATCTTTCTAATTTGCTCATTTCCAGTCTTGTGTTTATGGGCTGAGCATTCTAAATATTCATTCTACTATAGTCAGAAACTGAATGAAGGAATTTCCCAACTCTCCGTGATGACCATTTGCCAGGATACCCGGGGATACCTTTGGCTGGGGACACGTAATGGACTGAATCGTTATAATGGAAGTGAATATACTGTTTTTCGTCACCACCCGGGAGATTCTCTGAGTTTGGCAGACAATGAAGTCAATGAAATACGCGAAGATCATAGCAAGAATTTATGGATAGGTACCAGTCGCGGACTAAGCCGGATGTGTCTTCGCACCGAACGTATCCGCAACTATTTTAATGTAGATGGACTCTCCAGTGCAAGTATTCTTTCTCTTTTAGTTGATAGTTCCGGCAAAGTATGGGTGGGTACCCGCAGTGGGCTTTGTTGTTATATTCCCGAACAAGACAACTTTAAAAGGGTGGAATTTGTAGAGAACTTCAATAGTTCCGTCACTGCCTTGATGGAGGATAAGGCAGGCAATTTCTGGATAGGTACGGCAGTGAATGGTGTTTACCAGTGTAACAAACAGATGCAGGTGATTAATCACTATGACCGTCGTGCCGGCTTACCTGACAATAGTATTTCCACTCTTTATGAAGATTCTTATCATCGCATCTGGGTAGGTTGTCAATTTGGCGGACTGAACCGTATTGATGTCCGTAATCATAAAATAACTTCTTATGTATCTGCCAACAGTGGTCTGAAAAATAATTATGTCCGTTGCCTTGCCGAATGGGATGGAGAGATGCTGATTGGTACTTTCGATGGTATTTATGCTTATGCACCGCTGAAGGATCAGATTCGTAAAGTGAGCAGTTATGACGAACCCGGGCGTGGCTTGGGGCACTTTTCCATTTATGCTTTTTGCCGTGATCATACCGGTACGTTGTGGATTGGTACTTTTGCCGGTGGTGTCACTTGGCTGAGCTCGCTTACCGACCGCTTCATTCATCATACTCCGGGGAAGACGGTGAATCAGCAAACGGGAATCTATGGTACGGCTTGTGTCGATAAACAGAAAAACTTATGGATAGCTACTGAGGGGTATGGATTACTGCGATATGAAATTTCGACAGGGGAAGGGCAGTTTTATCTGATTGATAAGGATAGCTATTCCGTGCATAATTCGAATGTTATCAAGACGGTATATGCTGAGGATGACTGTATCTGGTGCGGTACGGTATTGGGTGAGGTCTATCGTTTTGATCTTGCTACCCGGCGTTTTTCTTTATTCTATAAATATCCCATAGAACTTGCTATTTATGGTATTGTGCGTGATGCAGACGGTAATTTATGGGTAGGAACTTCAAAAGGCGGATATGCACTGACTTGCTTTACTCCTGCCGGTGAGCGGAAGACAGAGTTTACCGGACCGAAAGGGGAGAAATTGCATTTTTCCTCCGTTCGTTGCATGGAGGAAGAGAGTCCCGGTGTGCTACTGATAGGTATGCGTTCTGCCGGACTGTACCGTTTTAATACCCGTACAGGTGAAATGACCGTATTTCGTACATCGCGCCCGGAACAGGAAATGCAAATTCCAAGTAACTATATATCTTCTATATTATCAACCAGATCCGGTGATGTATGGGTATCTACCTATGGAGGCGGTATTTTCCAACTGGACAAACGGGGAGGTGTGCTTCGCCGGGTAACAGAGAAAGAAGGACTGATGGGAGGGGATATTTGTAAATTGCTGGAAGGAGCGGACGGAAATCTATGGATGAGCTCGTTGCAGGGAATTTCCTCTTATTCTCCGTCCACCGGGGAGATTAAAAACTTTCCATTCAATAATGGTATTCATTTGCGTGAATTTACATATCGGGGTGGGGTAGCCATGCCGGACGGTACATTGTGTTTTACCGGTAATGATGGCTTTATCACTTTTTACACACCGGAGATGCCGATGAACCGTTTTGTGCCGCCAATCGTATTGGAAGACCTGTTGGTAAATAATCGTGTGGTGCGTGCAGACGATGGAACTGGAATCTTAAGTGGATTGCTTAATGAAGCGGAGGTTATCAATCTGCAGTATAATCAGAATAATCTGTCAATAGACTATAAAGCGTTGAATTTCATCAATTCGGAGATGAACCGGTATGCCTATAAGTTGGAAGGATATGATAAAGACTGGAATCATGTGGGAGAACGCAGCACGGCTTACTATACCAATCTGCGTCCCGGCACCTATCTTTTTCATGTCAAGGCTTGTAATAACGATGGGGTATGGAATGAGGAAGGGAAGACTTTGAAGATTGTGATTACACCGCCTTTATGGGCTACTTGGTATGCTTTCCTGATTTATGGACTATTGTTGATAGGAGTGTTTTACGCAATATTCCATTATTTCAATGCCCGTCGCCGCTTGAGGGAAAGGTTGCGAATGGAGCAGAAAGATAAACTGCAACAGGAAGAGTTTCATCAGGCAAAGATGCATCTGTTCACGAATTTCGCCCATGAGTTACGTACCCCCTTGACGCTAATCATCACTCCCTTTGAAGAGTTGGTGAAACGGATGGATATGACTTTGGAACTGCGGGATAAACTGATGGTCATTTATAAGAATGCCCAGCGGCTCCTTTTATTGGTCAATCAACTGATGGACTTGCAGAAAAACCAGAGTGGTACGATGGAATTGCAAGTCACGGAGAATAATGTATATGAATTTGTTACGGAGATCTATTGTGCGTTTAATCAGATAGCGCAAACCAATGAAATCACTTTCACACTGGATTGCCGGGACCGGGAGTTCCAGGCCTGGTATGATAAAGTGCTGCTTGAGAAGGTCGTATTCAATTTATTGTCCAATGCATTCAAGTATACTCCTTCCGGCAAAGACATACGTATGTTGGTGAAATGTATTCCGGCTGGAGAGTTGGAAGAATCGTATCGAAAAGAAGTAGCCCCTTCTGCCCTGTATATGATGTTGCAGGTTGTGGATGCCGGTTGTGGAATCCCACCGCAGGAACGGGATAAGGTGTTCACACCTTTCTACCGGGTACCTGAAACGGCAGGGGTAAATGTACCGGGTACAGGTATCGGGCTTAGTCTGGTGTATTCCATTGTGAAGCTGCATAAGGGAGTGATCCGTATTGAAGACCGGGAAGATGGGACGGAAGGAGCACGGTTCATTGTTTTGCTGCCCGTTTCCCGTGAAGCTTTCACTGAGGAAGAGACGGATTCCATGCCTGTGGAAACAATTGGCGATACGGCATTTGCACAGCCGGTGGAGAAACCGCAAACATCTCCTATTGGAGAAATCGCACCTAAAAAGCCGGTGGTTCTCTTGGTGGAAGATGACAAGGACGTACGGGATTATCTGCATAAGTCCTTGGAAAATGACTATGAAATCATTGAAGCGGCAAACGGTGTAAAAGGATATGATAAGGCAGTACAATTCTTCCCTGATTTAGTGCTGAGTGATATTATGATGCCTAAGCGGAATGGGCTTGAACTCTGCTCCATGATTAAGAATGATATTCGTATCGGACATATCCCGGTAATACTGATGACTGCACGCTCCATGGTGATGCATATCAGGGAAGGTTTTGAGGCAGGGGCGGATGATTACGTGATTAAGCCTTTCAGTATGGATGTGCTTCGGATACGTATTCAGAGCCTGTTGCAGTCGAGAGAGCAATTAAAGAAACTGTATGGCAAACGCTTCTCGCCCGAAGTGGTAGGTGTAAGTACTACCTCGGCGGATGAACGCTTCTCACAGAAACTGTATGAGATTATTGAGAAGAATATATCTGACCAGAATCTGGGTATAGAGATGCTTTGTGACCAGATCGGTATTAGTCGCGCCAATCTCTATCGCAAAATCAAAGCTATATCCGAGCTTTCACCCACGGAACTGATACGTAATAAGCGCTTGGAGGTGGCATTGCGTTATCTGAAGGAAACGAATATGAGTGTTTCGGAAGTGGCAACTTTGTTGGGATTCAACAGTCATTCCTACTTCTCTAATTCGTTTAAAGCATTCTATGGGTTCACACCTACGGAGTTCGTACAGATGAACAGTGCGAACAAAGAGAAGATGTAAGACGAAAAATAAGATTTAAGGCGGAAAGGAGTTTCCGCCTTTTTTGTCTCAAACGGTTCTCACTACCGTCTCAAAATGCTTACTACATTTGTTTTGAGACATTATTGCAAGTCAATGATACACGATTTATAACCCTCAGACCGGTGATGCCCTATCTTTGTGATGTGAAAAACAAGCTTAATTCAATCACTATGAAGTATAAAAGTCGTAGCATCGCAAAGGTTATAGTACCTGTATTTTTAGTGGTATCTCTATTTGCATTTACTACTCATACCACGGAACAGCCGGAAGGAACTCCATTGTTTATAACGGGTATCACTCCTTATAAATCTGGAATGATCGTATCTCAGAAGGGCGTTCAGAAGGTTTCTATTTATTCATCAGATTATAAAGAACGCTTGCAAGAGTGGGAACTGGATGAAGTCCCTACCGGAGTTGCTACAGATGGAGAACAGATTTATGCAACGGTGGCAGGTGAACATAAGAATGGTGTTTATTTCCTGTCTGCTTCCAATCCTTCGGAAAAAGTCTTTGTGGAAACAGCATCCGGTGCCTGCGCTCCGTTGGTAAATGCGGGTAACGGCAAGTTATATATTTGCAACCAGTTTGCCGGCACAGTATCAGAATTGGATAAGAATGGAAAGAATGTGGTAAGAACGGTGAAGGTATTGCGTGAACCGAAATCAGCTGTCTTTGATAAAGAAGGAAAACACTTGTTTGTTACTAATTTCCTGCCTATGCAGCGGGCGGATGTGGATACTGTAGCAGCTTGCGTATCTGTGATTGATATGAACAGTTTCCGGAAGATAAAGGATATTCAACTGGCCAACGGAAGTAATGCCTTGCGTGGAATGTCGCTTTCTCCGGACGGGCGTTATTTGCTGGTTACTCATAATCTGGGCCGTTTCCAGGTTCCGACATCCCAATTGCAACAAGGCTGGATGAATACCAGTGCCATCAGTATCGTTAATCTGGCTACTCTGAACTTTGAGGGTGCCGTGTTGCTGGATGAACCGGAACGGGGTGCAGCAGGTATATGGGATGTGAAGTGTACGGATGATAAGATTGTGGTCAGTCACTCCGGTACCCATGAGGTCAGTGTGATAGATTATCCCACATTTATTCAGAAGTTTGAGCAGTATCCTCAAAAGGATGCTTTGGCGTATGATTTACGCTTTTTATATGGTATGCGTAAACGTGTAGCATTGGTAGGCAATGGACCGCGTTGCATGATGCTGAAGGACGGAACGGCTGTTGTTCCTACTTATTTCTCTGATACATTGAATATCGTGGACTTGAATACGGCAAATGTTCAGTCGGTTGCCATGGTGAAGAATCGTACGGAAAACAGAATACAGCGTGGTGAGAAATACTTTAATGATGCGGCACATTGTTTCCAGAACTGGCAGTCGTGTAACGGATGCCATCCGGGCGATGCACGTATGGATGCCATGAACTGGGATTTGATGAATGATGGCATTGGTAATTCGAAAAACTGCAAGAGTATGCTATTTTCCCATGTCACTCCACCGTGTATGATTTCCGGTATTCGTGCTAAAGCGGAGGTTGCCGTTCGTGCAGGATATAAGCTCATTCAGTTCAGTGATTTACCGGAAGAATTTGCAGAGTGTGTGGATGAGTATCTGATGTCATTGAAACCGGTTCCCAGTCCGTATCTGGTAAATGGCGAACTTTCAGAGAAGGCTAAACGGGGACGTAAGGTTTATGAAAAGTTTAATTGCGACGAATGTCATTCCGGTCCCTATTATACGGATATGAAGATGCACCGTATCGGCGAAGATATCGAATTTGAGAATGGGTGGGATACTCCGACACTGCGTGAAGTCTGGCGTACGGCTCCTTATCTGTTTGACGGACGTGCTGCCACTATGGAAGAAGTGTTCACGGTACATAAGCATGGTATTGAAAAGAAAATATCAGCTAAAGAAGCGGAAGAACTTGCCGAATATGTGAATTCACTTTAATAGAATAAGAAGACCATGATTACACACGAAAATATAGAGATTATTCATTATTTCCTGCAAGTTGATAAAGCTCCCTTTAAGGTGATGTTGGCGCAACTTCTGGCGGAATATAAAGCCATTCATACTCCTGTACGTATAGTGATATTCGATGCGCCGGTGGATAATGAAGAATATGTAGCCCGTTTTGCTTGTATCAGGGAAGCGGTGAAAGAGCTTTTCAAAGAGAAACAACCTTCCGTAAGCTATGTGGCACAACCTCCTCAGAGTATGGGATTGGTGATGGAAGTGCATGAAGTGCAACTGACAGAACAAGATCACATTGAATATCGGATGCTGGGAGATTTGCCTTATATCATTATCGAAAGAGAAGGTTGTAAACGCTTGTTCCTGAGTGGTGTGACGGGAGATGTACTACATCAGAGCATCCGTGAGCAATCTCATGAAGTATTCTCCAGGATAGCCAAGGTCTTGGAAACGGAAGGTATGCCGGTTTCCTCAATCATACGTCAATGGAACTATATTGAAAAGATAACAGCTTGCGATGCAACCGGTCATCAGCATTATCAGGATTTCAATGATGCACGTTCGCTATTCTATAATGGTGTGGAGTGGACTACCGGTTATCCGGCTGCTACCGGTATCGGGACTCAGTGGGGCGGCATTATGATTGATGTGGATGCCTTACTCTGCAAAGATGGAAGTGTCCGGGTTCTTGGAGTGGATAATCCTTTGCAGATTGCCGCTCATGCTTATTCACAGAATGTATTATTGGGAGAAAAGGATGTCGCTCTTCCTCAAAAGACCACTCCGAAGTTTGAACGTGCCAAGGCTGTATGGAAAGAGGATCATGGTTTCGTATATGTATCGGGCACAGCCGCTATTCGTGGTGAGCAGAGTCTGGAAGGCGTTGGTATTGAACAGCAAACACTGACTACCTTGGAGAATATAGAATATTTGGTATCCCATGATAACCTCAATCGTTCCGGTATTCCTGCTACGGAGAATGCTACCCTTATCACCTTCCGCGTGTATGTGAAACGTTGGGAAGATATGGAAAAAGCAAGGCAGGTAGTGACAGAGCGATACCCCGATTTACCTGCCATCTATACTTTAACCGATGTATGCCGTTCAGAACTATTGATAGAGATAGAAGGAATGGGAGTGCTTTGTTGAGGCTGATTATTAACCATTAAAACAGATAAGTACATGAGATTAAAAAAAGTATTAACCCTGGCATTAATTGCCGCCTGCGGTATGGGACTCGCTTCTTGTACGGCAGAATCTAAAAAAACAGAACAAGTTATGACACAGGAAAAGGCAACGTATCAGAAGAAGTACACGAATGCTGACTTCTACAAAGACGGAAAGTTTGACCAGGAAGCTGCTAAAGAAGCATTCCTTGATATGTTTAAATTTTATGGCGTGCCTTACACTCCGCTGATGGAGAAAGATATCTGGTTTACAGATTTCGGTTTGGGCGACTTTGAGAATGTAGGTATGGGAGGCATCTTCTGGGTAAACGATCCTGAATATGGCTATTTTGCACATGCTATTTACTTGTTGCCGGGACAGATGATTCCGGAACATGCCCATGTAAAAACGGCATTCCCTGCGAAACATGAGTCGTGGATGGTAAATCACGGTTGGGTTTATAACTTCTCCGAAGTAGGAGATGAAACACCGAATGCTCCTGCGGTTCCGGCATCTCACGGTCCTATCAAGAGCAAGAATTTCGTGAAACAGAATGTGGGTGATGTTCTCCGTCTGAAAGAACTGGGTACTTTCCACTTTATGATGGCCGGTCCTGAGGGAGCCATTGTAGATGAGTGGGCATGTTACCATGATAATGATGGTCTGCGTTTTACTAATGGACAGGCTGCTTTGTAAATCATTCAATAATTAAGAATACCATGAGAAAGATTAATCATTTTGGAGTACCGACCACCACACCGCAACCGGGTGAGGTATATGCGGAAGGATTGAAGGTATGGCTGACTAACTTTAATGAAAGCCCCAATAAGATAGAATATTTGCGTTTTGAAGAAGGTAGCTGGATGCCTGAGCTGATTCAGAAAGTAGCACATATCGCTTACGAAGTAGATGATCTGGCGGCTGAACTGGAAGGTGCAAAAGTATTGGTTGAACCGATGCCGGGCGGAGAGAATCTGACAATTGCTTTCATTGAAGAAGAAGGTATTGCTTTGGAGTTAATGCAGTTTGATAAATAATCAATTAGTAGAAAGAAACTATGATGAATAAATTCATAAATGATCCGGATAATCTGACAGCTGAATTGCTGGAAGGATATGTAATGGCTTATAGTAACCAGGTAGCCATCGGCGGAGAAAATATTATTGTGCGTGCACATGCGAAAGCTGAAGATAAAGTAGCTGTGATCACTTTGGGTGGTTCCGGTCATGAACCTGCATTAAGCGGCTTCGTGGGCGACGGAATGTTGGACTGCTCTGTTGTCGGTGATATTTTTGCTGCTCCGGGTGCACAACGTTTGTTCCAGGCCTTGCAGATGTTTAAGCGTGAGGCTGGTATCTTGCTTGTGGTATTGAACCACTCCGGCGATATCATGAGTGCAAACATGGCATGTCAGTTGGCTGAACGTACAGGCATTAAGGTAAAGACTATCCTGACACACGATGATATCAGTGCCGGACTGGATGCACCGGATGAAGATCGTCGCGGTCTGGCAGGTTGTGTTCCTTTGATTAAGATTGTTGGAGCTGCTGCTGAAGAAGGTAAGTCACTGGACGAGATTATTGAAATAGGTGAACGCTTCAATGCACGTTTGGCTACGTTGGCAGTGGCTATGAAGTCCTGTACCCATCCGCAAAACGGCATGACCATCTCCGATCTTCCGGACGGTGAAATTGAAATCGGTATGGGACAGCATGGAGAAGGTGGTGGCGGTCGCAAGCAATTGGTTTCTGCCAATGAAACAGCCGAAGAAATGATCGGTTTGCTGATGAAGAAGCTACAGCCGAAAGCCGGTAACAAGGCTTTATTAATCATTAACGGTGTGGGAGCAACTACGCACATGGAGATGAATATCGTTTATCGCAAAGCGCATCAGGTGTTGGAAAATGCCGGCATCGAAGTGGCTGCTGCCCGTATCGGTGAGTTGCTGACCGTTCAGGAACAGGCAGGTTTCCAGATGATTCTTGGTTTGCTGGATGACGATCATATCGATTATCTGAACAATAAAATGTCTAATGCTCCTTATTGGACGACTATCGGTAAATAAGAGATGGATAAACTGACTATAGATGATTTCAAGAAGATGCTTCGTAATGCGCTGGTGTGCATTACGGAGCGCTCCGACGAATTCTCAAAACTGGATGCGGTATTGGGAGATGGCGACCATGGAACAGCTATCGTTCAATCCATGTCCGCCCTTGTTGCTACGGCTGATAAGGGCACTGAATTTAAGTCGATGCTGAATGACATGAGTTTTAACCTGATGCTTGAGATCAGCGGTTCGACCAGCACATTACTGGGTGGATTCTTCTTGGGAATGAGCGACCATGCGGAAGGTACCGAACTGGATGTGGCGGGTGTAAAGGCTATGTTTGCAGGTGGACTTGAAGGTGTGAGGAAACAAACAAAAGCAAAACAGGGGGATAAAACAATGATGGATGCCCTGATACCGGCGGTGGAAGCCATTCAGGCTTGTGATTCTGCTGATGTGAAGGCTATCCTGACAGCGGGTGCCGAAGCTGCTGTGAAAGGTGCTGAAGCTACTAAAGATATGAAGGCAAACTTCGGACGTGCCCGTAATTACGGCGAACGCTCTATCGGTTATGCGGATTCAGGGGCTTCATCCTGGTCGTGCATGTTTGATGCGTTTGCAAAAGCTTTATAGTAAATAACTAATGAAAAGATAAGAAATGGCTGATTTAGATGATTTAAGAGAAGGCTGCAATTTCGGTTTGGGGGTAGCTTCTACTAATAATAGTTTTCATGTGAAGGGAGCGGAACATCTTCCGTGGGGGATGAAGGATCGTTTATCACGTATCTTCAATCCGAAGACAGGCAGAACCGTGATGCTGGCATTTGACCATGGTTTCATTATGGGACCGACATCCGGTTTGGAACGTATCGATTTGAATATTGTCCCGTTGATAGAATATGCAGACTGTCTGATGTGTACACGCGGCATTCTTCGTACAGTGATACCACCCAGCACCAATAAACCTATTTGCCTTCGTTCGGATGCCGGTACTTCTATTCTTACAGAACTGAATGACAATGTCTTGATTGACGTTGAAGATGCGATACGTATGAATGTATCGGCCATGGCAATCATGTTGTCTATCGGTGATGCAGCCCACGAAGCAAAAACGGTTGCCAACCTGTACAAGGCAGTGGATAAAGGTACCCGTTACGGAATACCGGTGATGGGAGTGACGGCTGTAGGTAAAGATATGGCACGTGATGCCCGTTATTTCGGTTTAGCTTCCCGTATCGCTGCCGAGAATGGGGCGAATATCGTGAAGACCTATTATTGTGATGGTTTTGAAAAAGTGGTGGCAGCATGTCCTGTTCCTGTAGTGATTGCAGGCGGAAAGAAACTTCCTGAATTGGAAGCGTTGGAATTGTGCTATAAGGCAATCAGCGAAGGTGCTTCCGGTGTGGATATGGGACGTAATGTGTTCCAGTCGGAAGCTCCCGCTGCTATGATACAGGCCGTTCATGCGGTAGTACATGAAAATCTGAAACCGGAACAAGCACTCGAACTGTTCAATGAACTGAAGAATAAGTAACACTGATTACAAGAAGAATGATGAGGGTTTATATAATTATTGGGATCATTCTTTCCATGGGATTTCGGGCGGCAGCACAAGATAAACTCTTGGTTGCCGGTTCCGGAAATCCGAATATCCTGCTGTTGGATAAACAAACGGGAAAAGTGGAATGGCAGCATGCTCTGGAGAAAGGGGAAGAATGTAATGCAGTTGCTTTGACTAAAAAGGGAGAAATCTTGTATTCGTATAAGCGGGGAGCAAAACTCGTGACATGGGACCATCAGGTGGTCTGGGATTATAAAACACCGGATAAGACGGAATTACAATCAGCCACCTTGTTGCAGAACGGTGGCGTACTATTGGGAATATGTGGTATTCCTGCCCAATTCATAGAATTGGATAAGAAAGGCAAAGAAGTAAACAAAGTAACATTGAATCTGGAAGTGGAAAGACCCCACAGTCAGTTTAGACAAGTATTCCAGCTCCGGAACAGCAATTATCTGATACCGGTAATGGCGAAACAGAAAGTGCTGGAAGTAAGCCGTAAAGGGAAGATCATTGCTGAACATCAGATTGAAGGCAAGGCATTCTCATCTCTTGAACTTCCTGACGGAAATCTGCTGTTGCCTTGTGGAGACAACCATTATTACATCGTAATCGACCGCAAGACAGGCAAAGAATTGAAACGGGTGAATGCACTGGATATTGAAGGAGTTGCTTTATTGTTTGTAGGGCAAATCCTGCAATTGAAGAATGGGAATCTATTGATTTGTAACTGGTACGGACATACGAAAGATACCACGGTGGATGAACCGCAATTGATAGAGATAGATAAAAACGGTAAAGTGGTGTGGAGCTTGCATGATAAGAAGAATGTCGGTAAGATATCCGCTGCCTGCTATATAGACAATTTCCGCTTACCGGACTTAAAATAGGAGATTAACTTTAGAACAAAGTATTATGAATAAGAAATTATTAGTAATGTCTGTATGCATTGCCTTGTCGCTTCCCACTATGGCACAGCGAAGGGCGAGTGCGAAGGTGAAAGCGCCTGCTACGTGGGCGGAAAGCATTGCTGCGGCTAAGAATCAGGCCCATGCGGAAATGCAAAAGACCTGTTTGCCGATTGCATCGAAGGTGATTAAGGCAAAAGAGGCGGCAGTGCCTTTCTCGGCGGATATAACCGGACTGGATGAAATGGTGCTTTATACCTGGGGTACTGTAGATGGTACAGGAGATGATCAGGCTGTATGGGCAAATGCTAAATTAGTGGCGGCAGATGGCTCTTCTGTTTGGTTGAACGACCTGAAAAGTATTTTCAAGAAAACAGGTAGCGGCAGTCTGCGTTTTAATGAGAATGCCAAGGGACAGGATGTAGTCATGAAAGGCAAAACCTATAAACGCACGATCATGGCGAATGCCAATGCGCAAATCGTGGTTCCTCTGGATAAGAAATATACCCGCTTTGAGGCAGAGATCGGATTGGAGAACCGCTCTTCTGCGGGTACGGTGATTTTCCGTCTCCAAGGGATTACCGGCGCGGAAGCTGCTTCGGATATCGTTGCTAAATATCCGACTGAGGCTACTTTGTTTCTGCCATTCGGCGGAAGCGATATGAAAGCACTGGTTACAACCCATGATGCCAGTATCGAAAAGCATATAGCGACGGAAGTTATTAATTTGCTGAATGATAAATCCTATTTTACAGTACAAGTTGCCCAGATTGCTTCTAAACCTACTTTGGATGATCAGGTTATCGGCTATTTGAATCTGGCACAGGAGGCTATGAAAGTATATCAGTTGCAGGAGTCCTTGAGTTGGCTGAATATGCGTGCCATTGAAGAAGCTTATAACGATATGGCAAAAGATGCCGGTTATGATAAGAATGCGAACCAGGCTAAGCTTGCTGAACTGAAGCTACTGACCGGAAAAGGATTCTCCGGCATTTATAAGAATGAGGCTTCTGCCCTGGAAGCTGCCAACAAAGCTTTGCAACTGAAGCGTGATATCTTGCTGGCAAATACAGCGTTGGATATGGATAAGATCATTGTCGGTCGTTATAAGATAGGTACTTCTGCCCGTCAGGTGAATCCGCGTGCTCTGGGTACTCAGAATAACAACTGGTCTAACCAGACTTCCGCTCCACGCGGTGGTTTTAATGCTGAGATTGCAGAGTTATCCAACTTACGTGGAGATGTTAAGACTCGTACTATCTTTAAACCTACCAACGGTTCTTCTGTTCCTGATTTGAAACTACATTGGGATGCTGAACGCCTGATGTTCTCTATGGTAGATACCGACCGCCGCTGGCAAGTATTTGAAGTGAAACTGGATGGTACCGGTTTGAAGAAGCTCATAGAAACCCCGGAAAAAGATCTGGAATTCTTTGATGCCACTTATTTGCCTTCCGGCAAGCTTATCGCTGTATCCAATATCGGTTATAACGGTGTACCTTGTGTGAATGGTAATGATGAGGTAGGTAATATGTGCCTGTATGATCCGAAAGATGGTTCTTTGCGTCGTCTGACTTTTGACCAGGATGCTAACTGGGCGCCAACGGTTATGAATAATGGCCGTATCATGTACACACGTTGGGAATATACGGATTTGACTCACTATTTCTCTCGCTTTGTAATGCACATGAATCCGGACGGAACGGAGCAGAAGTCTTTGTATGGTAGTGGCTCTTACTTCCCGAACAGTACGTTCGATGCCAAACCGCTGCCCGGTGGTTCATCACAGTTTATCGGTGTGATTTCCGGTCACCATGGTGTGACACGTTCCGGTCGTTTGATGTTGTTTGATCCTTCAAAGAGCCGTAAATCAGAGAAAGGTATGTTACAGGAATTGCCTTTCCGCGACCGTAAGATAGAACCGATTGTAAAAGACCGTTTGGTGGATGGCGTATGGCCTCAGTTTATCAAGCCTTATCCATTGACGGATAAATATTTCCTGGTTACTGCTAAGCTGAATGAAAGTGCCCTGTGGGGAGTCTATCTGATTGATATATACGATAACCTCACGTTGATTGCCGAATTTGAAGGGGAAGGTCTTATTTGCCCGACTCCGGTTGTGCAGCGTCCGGTACCTCCGGTGATTCCTGAAAAGATTAATCTGGCCAGTAAAGAGGCTACCGTATTCATTCAGGATATATACGAGGGTGAAGGCCTGGAAGGTGTGCCCCGTGGTACAGTAAAAGCATTCCGTGTGCTTGCTTATGAATATGCTTATAACAGAACTCCGTCCGACCATTGGGCGCAAGGTGTTCAGAGTGGTTGGGATATCAAGCGTTTGTTGGGTACCGTTCCTGTAGAAGAAGACGGTTCTGCGATATTTAAGATTCCTGCCAATACCCCGATCTCATTGCAGCCGTTGGATTCGGAAGGACGTGCCATTCAGTGGATGCGTAGCTGGCTGACCGGTATGCCGGGAGAAACTGTTTCTTGTGTAGGTTGCCACGAAGACCAGAATCAATTGCCTATACCGAAACGTGTGAAAGCTTCGGCTATGGCGCCCCATGAAATTACGAAGCCGGAAGGTGGAGTACGTTCTTTCACTTTCGATCTGGAAGTACAACCTGTGCTGGATCGTGCTTGTATCGCCTGCCACGATGGTTCCAATAAACTGGCTGACTTTACAGGTGGGAAGATAGATAAGTTCTCCGGTTTCGGAGTCAGTTACTTGAATCTGCATCCTTATGTGTACCGTCAAGGTCCGGAAGCGGAGATTGAAGTGCTCGATCCGTATGAATATCATGCTTCCGTGAGTCCGTTGATTAAGATATTGAAGACGGGACATCATGGAGTGGAACTGACTGACAAAGAATGGCAAGCTCTGTACAACTGGATTGACTTCAATGCTCCTTATCATGGCAAGTTTAAAGCCAATGAATTTAAGGGAGTGGAACAAATCAGCCGCCGTACGGAATTGACGGAGAAATATGCCCGCTCCGGTGTAGACTGGCAGGCTGAGATCCGGTCGTATGCTAAATACTTGGAAGGACAAGAGAAACCGGCTCCAGTGAAACCGGAAAAGAAGGAGTATAAAGACAAGGATGTAAAAGTCAAAGGCTGGCCGTTTGATAAAGCCGCTGCCCAGACTATGCTTGCCAAAGAAGGAGAAACGAAAATGAGCATTGAATTAGCTCCGGGTGTAAAGATGAATTTTGTCCGTGTTCCTGCCGGTTCATTTGTGATGGGTAGTAACAGAGGTCATTCCGATTACTCTCCTGCTCATAAGCAAGTTGTGAAGAAAGGATTCTGGATGGGTGAGATCGAAGTCAGCAATGAACAGTTCCGCACAATCTTCCCGGAACATGACAGCCGCTTCATCCGCCAATTATGGAAAGATCATGTACACCAAGGCTATCCTGCCAATAACCCTGAACAGCCTGCTATCCGTGTGAGCTGGGAAGAGGCAATGGCATTCTGCAAGAAACTGAGTGAAAAGACCGGTAAGACTGTTACTCTTCCTACCGAGGTTCAGTGGGAGTGGGCCTGCCGTGCAGGTAGCGACGGTGAGTTCTGGTATGGTTCTTTAAACACAGACTTTGGTAAGTTTGAGAATCTGGCTGACAAGCATTTGAATCTGATGGCGGTAAAAGGAGTGAATCCGATGCCGATGCGGGAAAATGATCCTTGGTACAAGTACTACACTTATCAACCTAAAGAAAATGGTGTGGATGACGGCAATATGCTGATGGTGAAAGGCGGTGGATACCAGGCTAACGCGTGGGGACTCTATGACATGCAGGGTAATGTTGCCGAATGGACATCCTCTGATTATCTGCCTTATCCTTACAATGAAAAGACGCAAGGTACGGGTACGGAGAAAGTGGTTAGAGGCGGATCATGGAATGATCATCCGAAAGCGTCCACCACATACTACCGCAGATCGTATCTGCCTTGGCAGAAAGTATATAATGTAGGTTTCCGTGTGATTATCGAAGATTAGAGAATAAGCTACACCAACTACGAGCTACAAGCTACGAGTGCCTTTTGGCGTGTTATTTATAGACTATCTCAATTCCCCTCCTCCCAGGAGGAGAACTGAGATACTTCGGTTACTATGCCGAAAGGTACTCGTAGCTTGTAGCCCGTGGCTGTTGTAGCTACTATATAAGTAAATATGAAAACTATAGGTTTAGTGGCCGGTCCGTGTAGTGCGGAAAGTCGTAAACAGATGTTGGAAACAGCAAGAGGATTGAAAGAGATGGGCGTTGGCATTCTGCGTGCCGGCTTGTGGAAGCCCCGTTCGCGCTGTGGAACATTTGAGGGAGTTGGCGAAAAAGGACTGGATTGGATGCGAGAGATACAACAGGAGCTGGGACTTCGGGTTATGACTGAGGTGGCACTTCCCTGCCACGTGGAAGCTGTACAGAAAGCCGGTCTGGATATGATCTGGATTGGTGCACGTACTACGGTCAACCCTTTTATGATGCACGAACTGGCCGAAGCCCTGCGCGGGTGCGATATGCCGGTATGGGTGAAGAATCCTGTATGTCCCGACGTAGACTTATGGATTGGTGCGGTAGAACGCCTTCAACAGGCCGGACTGAAAGACATCCGCATCATTCATCGTGGCTTTTGCACGGTAGATAGTTCTCCTTACCGCAATGCCCCCCTTTGGGAATTGGCGGAACGTTTTCATACTCATTTTCCTGAATTGCCTTTCTACTGTGATCCGAGCCATATCGGAGGAAAACGTGAATTATTGGCGGCTATTTGCGAGAAAGCCATATCTTTGCACGCCGACGGTCTGTTTATCGAGTCGCATTGCTGTCCGCAGAAAGCTCTTTCTGATGCTGCCCAGCAACTGACGCCACCGGCACTTGCAGAATTGTTGGCTACGTTGAATGTTTCAATAGAATGACAGATAGATCATAAAACAATTGAAAGGATATATCCGCACATGAAAAAAGTAAGCTCCTCCCTGAAAGCAATGTTCACCTCGTGGAAGATAACATTGATATTGCTGGTGCATTATGTGATCCTGCTGGCTGCCGCAACTTTTGTCGAGAAGGCGCAAGGGACGGCGATGGCAAGGGAAATAATCTATAACAATCCGCTTTTCTATCTTCTGCAATTTCTTTTGATTCTCAATTTCTGTGCTACTGCCTGGCAAGCCCGTCTGTGGAGCCAGCGCAAATATGGAGTCTTACTGTTGCATATCTCCTTTATTGTAATCTTGTTGGGAGCATTAGTGACCAATATGTTTGGTTTTGAGGGAATTGTGCATATCAGGGAAGGAGAAACCGTGTCCCAAATGCGTACAACGGAAGACCAACGCCCGTTGCCTTTTTCCATCCGCTTGGATGACTTTAAGTTGGTTCGTTATCCCGGTTCTCACAGCCCTTCTTCTTTTGAGAGTTTCCTTACCATTCATACGGAAGAGAGAGAACGGAGCGAACACATCTACATGAATAAGGTGATTTATGAGCAGGGATACCGGCTCTACCAGTCCTCCTATGATGCCGATGAACAGGGCACCATCTTGACCGTCAATAATGATACGGCAGGAACAGGTATTACGTATGCCGGATATCTGTTGCTGCTTGCCGGTATGCTGCTGACCCTGGCAGATAAAAAGTCTCATTTCCGCCAACTGGCAAAACAATTGAAACGGGTGACTCCTCTTTTGCTACTGGCTTTTCTTCCCACCCTTTCCTTTGCGCAAAAGGCAGAAACGGAACATCTGCTGAAGAATACCATCCCTGCCGAACAGGCTGAGCAATGGGGACGAATGCAGATACAATGTCCTACAGGCCGTATTGAACCTGTAGATACTTATACGAACAAACTCTTGCGCAAGATCTACCGTAGCGATACTTTCGAAGGACTTAGTTCCGAACAAGTCATTATCGGTTTTCTTATGAATCCGTCTTACTGGGGAAATATTCCTTTTATCCGCCAGACTAATAAAGAATTGCCGCAAGCCTATTCTCTGCCTGAAGGTAAATACATCCGTTTCTTTGATGTATTCAGTGAAGATGGCAGCTATCTGATTTCCGATGCCGTAGACAAGGCATATTCCCGTCCGGCAGCCGAACGTTCGCGGCTTGAAAAGGACCTGTTGAAGCTGGACGAAAAGATTAATATCCTGTATTCCCTGCAACAAGGAAAGATGTTTGCACTATTCCCGTTGCCGGGAGATACGAGTGGCAAATGGTATTCTCCGGGAGATGATTTAAGTGTGTATTCCGGGAAAGACTCTCTGTTCGTATCGAAAATCATGCCGTGGTATCTGAGAGAAGCTTCTGATGCCTTGCGTACCGGTACATGGGAGAGCGCAGGAGAGGTACTTTCCATGATGAACGTGTATCAACAGAAGCAGAGCGCCACACCTTTGCTGACGGAGAAGCAAGTGTCGTGGGAACTGTTTTATAATAAAGCACGTTTATTCTTCTGGTCGGCTATGGGTTATATGGCGGTCGGACTGTTATTGTTGATATTCGTGGTAGGGCAGTTGCTGAAACCCAGACGCTGGGTTAAAACCGCTATCATTCCTTTGGTGGCATTGGTCGTGCTGATCTTCTTGTTGCATACTTCCGGAATCGGTATCCGTTGGTACATATCCGGGCGTGCTCCCTGGGCCAATGCTTATGAGTCCATGATATATGTAGCCTGGGCTACAGCGTTGGCGGGACTTTTGTTTATCAAGCGTTCCTCCATGACGTTGGCTTTGGCGGCTTTCTTTGCAGGTATCATCCTGTTTGTTGCCAACCTGAACTTCATGGACCCCGAAATCACTCCTCTGGTTCCGGTGTTGAAGTCTTATTGGCTGATGATACATGTGGCTGTAATTACGGCAAGTTATGGCTTCTTCGGTATCAGTTTCCTGCTCGGTCTGCTTACCCTTGCATTCATGAGTGCCGGCAATCCGTCGAAAGTAGCCTTGTTGCAGCCCCATATCCGTGAACTCCGCATCATCAATGAAATGTCCCTGCATATAGGGCTTTATCTGCTGACGGCAGGCATCTTCCTCGGTGCTGTTTGGGCAAATGAGTCGTGGGGACGTTATTGGGGCTGGGACCCTAAAGAGACTTGGGCATTGATTACGATGGTGGTTTATGCTTTTATCCTGCATGCACGCTTTCTTCCCGCTCTTCGTTCGGATTATGCATTCAGTGTCATGTCCGTACTGGGCCTTGCTTCGGTACTGATGACTTACTTCGGTGTGAACTACTACCTGTCCGGCCTTCATTCGTATGGCGGAGGTGATACACCGCCGGGACTGACTGCCGTCTTCATTACGTACGCCTGTGCTTTTGCGCTGATGATTTATGCAGGGTATAGGCGGGTGCGTTTTGGGAAATGATAGTTAGAGATAGGTACGCGGACGACGCGGATTGGGCGGACGAACGCGTACCCATTCATCCCTAAATTATCATTTATATAACTCCTTAATCTCCTTTCTAGCAAGTGTGCCGTTTCTTAGCGTCTCATACCTTCCTACAGCCTAAGGATGAAGTATACATATCATATGATATACGAAATTATATCAATCGATATATTAAATTATACCATTCCATATATTTATTTATATCACTCGGTATAAATAAATATACCGCTCGATATAATTTAATATATGTATCGATATAAAATACTATATCAAAGCATATATAAACTTCTTCCTTACCCTTTCACACACTTTAACCGCTACTACCATCATACTCTCACACGCATTGCCTACCTTTACCTCTCTGAATAAAACTTTTCCATCATTATGGCTAAATACAAGAAACGTGTAGAATGGGGTGTCCGCCTCCAGCACTACAACCTGAAAGAAGGTGACGACCTCCATCCCCGTGCCGTACTGCGGGGCACACTCGATGTACACGACCTGGCACTTATCCTCGAAGAAAACAGCCGGGGTATCTACCGTGCCGCCGACACCGAACTGATTGTAAACCAACTCATGTCCGTTGCCCGCGACGCGCTTGTAGACGGCTATGCCCTGAACACGCCTATGGGACGGCTCACCCCCGTCGTGCGTGGTATGTGGAATTTCAACCGCATCAACCCTGCCGCCCGTGCACAGAACCAGGCATCGCTCTCTTACGCTTTGAGCACCGAACTGAAAAAAGCATTCGAAGACCCTCTCTTCCACGTAGAAAACTCCCTTCAACGAGGCCCCTTCATCTTCGATATACGCGATATGGAGAGTGGCACGCACAATGAACGTCTCACCCCTGGAGGTTACGTCTTTCTCAAAGGACGCCTGCTGCTGATGAACGGTGATTCGCCCCTGCGCGGAGTGGAACTGCTGGATGCGGAAACAGAAGAAGTGATACACCATTTCCCTGCCGCAGAGTTGGGGAGTATGAACACCCGTTCGCATCTTTTCTTCCGTCTGCCCAAAGATTTGCCCGATGGAACCTATCGCCTGGCCGTCAGTTCGCAGTGCTGCACCAAACCTACACCGCTGAAAGAACCGGTACGGTGGGTGGACCATAAAGTGCTTAGGGTGGGCGAGGAACCGGCAGAAGAGGAAGATGCTGTGAGATAGGCCTATATACGCTATTTTGAGCTAATAGTTCAAGCTTTTGGAACGATCTTTCAAACCCTTCAGACCCAAATTCCCTAATTTTGCCATAGTTATTAATCTGCTAACAATACTATGGAATGAAGACGCACAAGATCTTACTTATCCTATTTGCCGCCTTTTCAGGCTGGTGTGGAACAATGAACGCCCAGGATGCCGATTTGAAGAAACGTATGAAAGATGCCGATCCGAAAGTGATAGGTACGCGCATAGTCAATAAGTTCCTGGTCACCCCTCATACCCGCTTTGGAAATCCGCGGGCGGAAAAAGCTCCCAATTATGTGACTTATCCTGATGCCTGCACCTGGTTGGGCGCCTTATGGTTCAGCAAAGCCGTGAAGAATAAAGATATGCAGCAGCGGCTGAAGGAACGCTTTGAACCCTTGTTTACTACAGAAAAGAATATGCTTCCCCGCATGGTGCACGTAGACTATAACGTGGTGGGTGCTGTTCCCCTCGAAATCTATATGCAGAAGTTGGGCGACCGGAAATATTTCGATCTCGGAATGAAATATGCCGATACCCAATGGGAAGTTCCTGCCGATGCCAAGCCGGAGGAGATAGCGTATGCCGAGCAGGGCTATTCTTGGCAAACGCGCGTATGGATTGATGACATGTTTATGATAACCACCATACAATCGCAAGCCTATCTGGCTACGGGTGACCGGAAGTATATAGACCGCGCCGCTGCTGAAATGGCGATGTACCTGGAGAAGATACAACGACCGAACGGCCTTTTCTATCACGCCCCCACAGCTCCTTTCTTCTGGGCACGTGGCAATGGTTGGATGGCTGCCGGAATGTCCCGTCTGCTTTCCGTACTTCCGAAGGATAATCCGAACCGTCCGGTTATTATGAAAGCCTATAAAAAGATGATGGCTACTTTACTCGAAAATCAGGACCCCGATGGAATGTGGCACCAGTTGATCGATGAACCCGCTTCGTATAAAGAGACTTCCGGCACGGCAATGTTCACCTATGCCATGCTGGTGGGTGTGAAACACGGTTGGCTCGATAAGAAAACCTATGCTCCTGCCGCCACAAAAGGATGGTTGGCATTGGTCTCATATATCAATGATGAAGACGAGGTAACAAACGTATGCGAGGGAACCAATATCAAGAATGACAAGAACCATTACATGAACCGCAAACAAATCACCGGTGACCTGCACGCTCATGCTCCATTGTTATGGTGCGCTACGGAGTTGTTGACGAAATAAGCCTATCACATTTTTTTTGACCTATGAGAAAACATATTCTTTTGCTGATAACCTTGTTAGCAACCCTGGAAGTAACCGCGCAGAATAATGAGAACTTCTATTTCTCAAACCTGAATCTGAAAGATGGTTTGTCTCAGATCTCTGTGCTTAAAATATTCCAGGATACCAAAGGTTTCATCTGGTTTGGTACGCGCAACGGATTGAATCGTTATGATGGCAGTGAGTTCGTGATCTATAAACATGATCCGAAAGACTCTCTGACCCTGAGTGATAATCATATCTGGAGTTTAGCCGAAGATAACGACCGCAATTTGTGGGTTGGTACGGCACGCGGATTGAATAAACTCGACCTGAAAACCAACCGTATCAAACCGTTTGTTGACGAACGATACGGTGCTTTTGCCAAAAGTGAAGTACGCTGCCTGACGGTAGACTCCCGTAATCGCCTTTGGATAGGAACTACCAAGGGGCTGTACCTGTATGTGCCTGCAATGGATGTATTTCAGCGTATAGACCTGAACGGGAAGATCAAAGATGAATTTATCTCTGTAGTCTACGAAACGAAGCAGCATCAGATTCTGATAGGTACTTCTACGAAAGGCCTGTTTGTCTGCGATATGAACATGAAAGTGCAACGGCAGCTGACCACCCGGACGCCGGGACTTCATCTGCTTGGCAATAGTATCTCTACTATCTATGAAGATTCAAACGGAACGTTATGGGTGGGAAGCGGACTGAGCGGATTGTATCGCATAAACTTTGAGAAAGAGGAAATGGTGACCTATCATAAGGGCAACAGTATTCTGACGAGCAATAGCGTCAGAGCCATATCGGAGTTGCGCGGAATGTTGCTTATCGGTACGTTCGACGGGCTATATACCATCGACCTCTCCACTAATTCTTTCTGGAAACATACGGATGCTTCCCTTGAAAAGGGGAATCTGAGCCACTTTTCCATTTATTCATTGTTTGTAGACAGGAGTCAGACGGTATGGGTGGGGACGTATGCCGGCGGAGTGAGTTTCTCCAGCCGCTTTAACAACCGCTTTGATTTCCATGATCCTGCTACGGTGTTTGATGCATTGTTTGGGATATACGGTTGTATGGTTTCCACTCCCGGCGGTTCTTTATATATGGCAACGGAGGGCAGGGGGCTGCTCGATTATAATCTGGAAAACAGGCAATATGCATATTATCCGATAGATAAAGCTTCAAAGTTGCAGTACAGTCAGAATATTATAAAAGGGCTTCTGTTGGAAGATGATATACTTTGGTGCGGAACGAATAAGGGATCTATCTATCAATTCAATACCCGTACTAAGAAATATACGTTCTATTATCAGTTGCCGGGGGAAATGTCCATTTATTCCATGCTTCGTGATAAGGATGATAGTCTGTGGATTATAACTTCCGATTCGCGTATGGGAGTGATGCGCTTGTCGGATAAAAAGGAACTTCAGAAACACTTTCCTATTAATGGCGGAAAGGACAGTTGTCTGTTTGCCAGTTCGCGCTGCATACTGAAGTTGCGTGATGGGGTAATGTTGATTGGCAGCCGTAATGATGGTCTGATAAAGTACGATGTAAATAGGGAAGAGGTGGTTTACTATGATACGGATGAGAAAGAGCCTCATCGGTTGCTTAGTAATTATGTGACGGGTATTGTGCGTGATAGTTCCGGTCGTATCTGGATTGGTACGTTCGGCGGCGGTATTGCTTTGTACGAGGAAGAAAAAGGAATAGTAAAGACCGTAACGAAGGAACAGGGATTGATAGAGAATGATATTTGCTCCATTGTGGAAGATAGCGACAATAACCTATGGATCAGTGCGAGCAATGGCATTTCGAAATACAATCTGAAAACAGAGGAGTTTACCAATTACAATTCTCTGAATGGCATCGGAGTCTATGAGTTTACTCCCCATAGTGGTTTATTACTGCCCAATGGAGAAATCTGCTTTAGCGGTAACAATGGCTTTGTGACATTTAGTCCGCAGGAGTTGCAATTAAATTCTTTTGTACCGCCATTGGTATTCACGAAGTTGGTAGTGAATAACCAGATGATTGAACCGGAAGATGAAACCGGAATATTGGACACAGTGCTGGATGGTATGGAAGAAATAGAGTTGAGTTATAATCAGAATAATATCTCTATCGGTTACTGTGCACTGAACTTTGTTTTTGCCCGGCAGAATCAGTATGCCACTTTCCTGAAAGGCTACGATAAAGATTGGAATTATATTGGCAATCGTCGGGAAGCCTACTATACAAACTTAAGTCCGGGAACCTATGTATTTGAAGTGAAGGCTTCTAATAATGATGGAGTCTGGAGTCAACAGACACGTAAGATACGCATCATTGTGCATCCACCCTTGTGGAAAACCTGGTATGCTTACCTGTTTTATGCCATTGCTTTTGTCTTTATAATGACACTCATCATGTATTATATATCGAAGAAGCAAAAGCTGGAGCGTGAATTGCAATTCAAACAGAAGGAGAAACTGCAACTGGAAGAGTTCCATCAGGCGAAGATACGTATGTTTACCAATTTCTCCCATGAACTCCGCACTCCGCTTACATTGATTATTGCACCTTTACAGGATCTGGTGTCTATGCCGGAATTCTCTTCCAGTGTGAAGAATAAGCTGAGCCTGATATTCAGTAATGCTCAACGCCTATTGCTGCTCGTGAATCAGTTGATGGATCTGCGCAAGAACCAGGAGGGTAAATTGAAATTGCATATTGCCAAAACGGATATGAATCTGTTCCTGCAAGAGATTTACTATGCCTTTAACCATCTTGCAGCAAAGAAATCCATAGAATTTACTTTTGAGAAGAGTGAAGAGAGAATGTCGGCATGGTTTGATAAGTCTATCGTGGAAAAGGTGGTCTTTAATCTCTTGTCCAATGCGATGAAGTTTACTCCGAATAATGGTAAAGTTGTGTTCTCATTGTCCCGGTGTACCTTTGCCGAACTTCCGCCGGAACAGCAGGCAGAATTGAATAAGATGCCTGCCGATACCCGGTTTGCCTGTCTCTCGGTTACCGATTCCGGGAAGGGTATTACGGAGGAAGATATGAAGAATATATTTGCACCTTTTTATCAGGGTGAAGATGACAATAAAGAGAATGTGGGTACGGGTATCGGTCTGAGTCTGACACGCTCAATCGTGCTTCTGCATAAAGGCACTATTTCCGTATCCCATAATCAGCCTACGGGTACGATCTTCAAAGTTTATATTCCGATCAGCAATTCTGTCTACGGCAAGGAGCAATTGGTGGAGGATGATGAAGAGCAGGTAGTGGAGGACGTTATCCCGTCAGCCAAGGAAATGCACTTTGAGATAGAGAAGAAGTGGACTGTACTTCTGGCGGAAGATAATGATGAAGTAAGAGCTTACGTCAAAGAATGTCTGGATCCTTATTTCTATGTGCTGGATGTAAACAATGGTAAGGATGCACTGGAACTGAGTCTGGAGAAATATCCGGATTTGATACTGAGTGATATCATGATGCCGCAGATGGACGGACTGGAACTGTGTTCACGTGTGAAGCAGGATTTACAGCTTGGGCATATTCCGGTAGTACTGATGACGGCCAAGTCCATGGTGGTTCATATCAAGGAAGGCTTTTCGGTGGGAGCCGATGACTATATCGTGAAGCCTTTCAGTATGGATGTGCTGATTTGCCGTATCAACAGTTTGCTGGAATCCCGTGAGAAACTGAAGAAACTATATGGAAAGAAGTTCTCTCCGGAAGCGATGGGCATCGAGATTGTTTCGGGGGATGATCGGTTTACGCAGAGTTTCTTTGAGATTATAGAGAAAAATATCTCTAATCCGGAGCTTGGAGTGGACTTGTTGAGCCAGGAGTTAGGTCTGAGTCGTGCCAACCTGTACCGGAAACTGAAAGCGGTAACGGAACTTTCTCCAACAGAGTTGATACGTAATAAACGTTTGGAGATAGCTGCCAAACTCTTGTTGGAATCCAGTTATACGGTTTCTGAAATATCGGTCTACACAGGCTTCAATAGTCATGCTTATTTCACCAACTGCTTCAAGTCATTTTATGGCTATTCACCTTCAGAGTGGGTACAAAGGCATAATGATAAGGGAGAAACTCCCAAATAGCTTCTGTTTTGCATATCGTTTGGAATAGAATCTCAAATGAATAAGACAATATTGAAAGTTGCGCTAAGATAAATCGCCTATCTTAGCGCAATCTTTTTATGGAGAATTTAATCTTTAAATCAATATCAACATTAGTAAGAATAATTATTATGAAATTTAAAACAGGATTAGTATCATTATTGGTCGTATGTGGAGCATGCAGCCAAGCGACAAAAGAAACGGATGTCGTAAAAGACAGTTTTGATTTTGCCGGACAGCAGTTGAAGTATGCATTTACGCAAATAGATTCTGCTAAAGCAAGCATGCCGGAAGAACAACTGAAGAGGAAACCGATTTCTCCCCGCACGATAGAAGATAACGGTGCCTTGCGCCTGGTAGCATCAAGAGACTGGACCAGTGGTTTCTTTCCCGGTGAATTGTGGTATATGTATGAGTATACACAAGATGATTTCTGGAAGAAGCAGGCACAGGCATTTACTGCTAATATAGAAGATCAGAAAACGAATGGCGGAACGCATGACATGGGATTCAAAATGTATTGTAGTTTTGGTAACGGTTATCGCCTGACCAATGATGCAAACTACAAAAATATCCTGTTGGAATCTGCAGCCACATTGATTACCCGCTATAAGCCAACAATTGGTTGTATCCGTTCTTGGGATCACAGCCGCAACAAGTGGCAATGTCCGGTTATTATCGATAATATGATGAACCTTGAATTGCTGTACTGGGCATTTAAGGAAACGGGTGACTCTGTGTATTATAACATTGCAAATACACATGCACGCACTACAATGAAAAATCATTTCCGCGATAATTATAGTTCTTATCATGTAATCGATTATGATACAATCACCGGAGACGTGCTTCATAAGCATACGCACCAGGGATACAATCACGAATCTGCCTGGTCAAGAGGTCAGGCATGGGGTTTGTATGGCTATACCATGTGTTATCGTGAAACGAAACTTCCGGAATTCTTGTCGCAGGCTGAGAATATAGCCAATTACATCTTTACCAATCCTACCATGCCGGAAGATATGGTTGCATATTGGGACTTTGATGCTCCGGGTATTCCGAACGAACCGAGAGATGCTTCTGCTGCCGCAGTGATGGCTTGTGCCATGTACGAATTGTCCATGTATAATCCGGAGAAAGCAGCATTATACAAGAAATGGGCGGATACGATTGTTGAGAGCTTAAGCAAGAACTATCGTGCGCAATTAGATGGTGACCGTGGATTTTTACTACTGCACAGCACAGGTGCACACAACTTTGAGAGAGACGTGCCTTTGGTTTATGCAGACTATTACTTCCTGGAAGCTTTGCTCAAGAAAGCTAAATTAGAGAAAGAAGGTACGGCTATTCTGTAAACGTGGAGAATCAATAGGTATGAGACGTATAATTGCATTGTTAGTGATGAGTTGCTTTGTTGCAGGTACCTTTGCGAAGGTACCTGTGACGGGCAATAAGATCCGGTTAACGGATAACTGGGAGTTTCTCCGTCAGGATGCGGGCAATATCTGGGAACTGGTACGCCCTATAAAGAAAGGCCAGCCGGAGGAACAACCTATATGGACAAAAGTTGCGTTGCCCCACTGCTTTAATGCGGAGGATGCTGTCGATCCGGATTTGAATTACTATCAGGGACCGGGGTGGTATAAAACACGCCTGAAGCTGGATAATCCATATCCTGACGGACGGATGGTATTGGAATTCGAAGGAGCGGGACAGAAGACGGATGTATATGTTTATATGACCAAAGTAGGTAGTCATGTCGGTGGATATGATAGTTGGAATGTAGATATAACAGATGCCGTGCGAGCTTTTCTGGCAAGCAAAGATGCTGAACGTTTTGGAGGTGAAATTCCATTAAGTATTCGTTGTGATAATACCCGGGATGCTGAAATGATACCTTCGGATTTATCGGACTTCAATTTGTATGGCGGCATTTACCGTTATCTGAATCTGGTGTATCTTCCGGAAGTCTCCGTGGCTTCTCTCCGGATAGAACCGGCATTGGACGCTAAATTGAAAAAAGGGATGTTAAAGGTATCCGGTACATTCTATAATCCTGCAGATGTGCGTGAAGCACTGGTGGAAGTTACTGTGAAGAATGCTAAAGGTGAAGCGGTATCTACCCGTACGCTGGATAAAATAACTCCGTTGGGAGATTTGGATATGCTGGATATTCAGATTGATAAACCACAGCTCTGGGATGTAGATCATCCGGTATTATATACTTGCGAGGTTACTGTAACTGCCAATGGGCAGAAAATGACAGCGAGTGAACGTTTCGGTTTCCGTTCTTTTGAATTTATAGATAAGGGGCCTTTCATGCTGAATGGAAAGCGCCTCTTGTTGCGGGGAACACACCGGCACGAGGATCATGCGGGAGTAGCTGCTGCCATGACCGAGGAGCAGATGATACAGGAAATGAAAATGATGAAAGAGATGGGGGGGAATTTCATCCGTCTGGGACATTATCAGCAATCTGAAATCATTTTGAATCTTTGTGATGAACTGGGCATTTTGGTTTGGGAAGAAATACCCTGGTGCCGTGGTGGTGTGGGGAATGAAACTTATCGCGGACAAGCGAAACGTATGTTGACGAATATGATAACCCAGCACTATAACCACCCTTCAGTGATAATCTGGGGATTGGGTAATGAGAATGACTGGCCGAATGACTTTCCTGAATTTGAACAACGCGAGATACGGAGCCTGATGAGTGAGTTGAATACACTGGCACATCATCTTGATGCCGAACGCAAGACGGCAATTCGCCGTTGTGCATTCTGTAGCGATATTGTAGATGTATATTCTCCTTCTATCTGGGCCGGTTGGTATCGTGGGGTTTATACAGATTATCAGCAGATGTCCAAAGAAGAAATGGAGAAGGTAAAACATTTTCTGCATGTAGAGTGGGGTGGTGATAGCCATGCCGGACGTCATGCGGAGGCTACTGCTCCTATACGAAAAGAAGGTGAAAGTGATGGCGATGCAGCTCTGAACGGTTCGGCTCTGGTGTTGAAGAAAGGAGACTGGTCGGAAAGTTATATCGTTAAGCTGATAGATTGGCATTTGAAGGAACAGGAGAATATGCCTTGGCTGACCGGTGCT
The DNA here is from genome assembly GCF_000526555.1 of Bacteroides sp. 14(A). Classification (NCBI taxonomy): domain Bacteria; kingdom Pseudomonadati; phylum Bacteroidota; class Bacteroidia; order Bacteroidales; family Bacteroidaceae; genus Bacteroides; species Bacteroides sp. 14(A). Next base: position 1,580,813 of record NZ_JAGH01000001.1, read on the forward strand.
GCTTATTGGCCGTTTAAGGACTTTTCCACACCGGTGCGTCCGGATAATCCGGTACCATATATGAATCAGAAAGGAGTGGTGGAACGTGACTTTACGAAAAAGGAAAGTTATTACGTATTCCAATCCTATTGGACAGAAAAGCCTATGGTTCATATCTATGGGCATGGTTGGCCTGTGAGATGGGGAGATGTCGATGAAGAAAAAGAGGTCTTGGTTTACTCTAACTGTCCATCGGTGGAACTGTTTGTGAACGGACAAAGCCAGGGGATACGCAAGCGTAATAGTCAGGATTTTCCCGCAGCGGGTTTGCGCTGGAATGTGAAGTTTACTAAGGGGCAGAACACATTGCGTGCTGTGACTGCTGGAAAAAAAGCTCTTGCTGATGAATTGAGCTTTGAATATCAGACCGAGAAGTGGGGGAAAGAACATGCATTCCGGGTAACTTCTACTCCTAAAGAAGATGGAATTGTTGAAGTTGAAGCCCAGTTGGTAGATAGTAATGGTATCAGGTGTCTTGATTCCAGAGTTTTTGTTTCTTTCGATATTGCCGGTGACGGAGAACTGATACAGAATCAGGGCACGGCAACCGGTTCCCGCAAAGTACAGGCACGTAACGGACGGGCACAAATACGGGTTCGTACGCAAGGCGGTACTTCCTGTGTAGCTGTAAAAGCTGATAAAGTCCAAACATCATTTATAACGGTGCAGTAAGATTATGAAAAAGGTAGGTATGTTATTTTTAGGGATCTGTTCTTTTCTGGCTATTTCGTGTACATCGGATAAAGACGGTAAAGATTTTGTGAAGTGCGTTTTAAAGCAGGGTATACTGGAACGTGCCGCTATGAATATAAAGGAGGAACCGGTAACGGTTACCGCCTTTATAGCGGAACGCAGTGCAGGAGATATACATGATTTTTATTCGGAGGGTGATTATTGGTGGCCGGATACTTTGAATCCTGACGGACCTTATGTGCGTAGGGATGGTGAGACCAATCCGGATAATTTTGTAGCTCATCGTCATGCTATGATACGTTTTAGTTCAATCGTAGGTAATCTGACCTCTGCTTATTTGTTGACTCAGGATAAAGAATATGTAGATGCGATACTGGCACATGTACGTGCCTGGTTTGTGAATGAGTCTACGAAAATGAATCCTAACTTGCAGTATGCGCAAGCTATTAAGGGAATTGCTACAGGACGTGGTATTGGCATCATTGATACGGTACATCTTATGGAAGTAGCCCAATCGTTATGGCAGTTAGAAAAGCTTGGAGTATTGTCTAAGGATGATATAAAGTCTACTAAACAGTGGTTTGCTGATTATTTGAAATGGATGTTCACACATCAGTATGGCATAGACGAGATGAATGCTAAGAATAATCATGGAACTTGCTGGGTGATGCAGGCTGCTGTATTTGCCCGTTATGCCGGTGATAAGGATATGATGGATTTTTGTAAGCGGCGTTATAAAGAAGTACTTTTACCTAAGCAGATGGCGGAAGACGGTAGTTTTCCGTTGGAGACAGCACGTACGAAACCTTATGGTTATTCTTTATTTAATCTGGATGCCATGGCAACAATATGCCAGACGCTTTCGGATAAGAATGATAATTTATGGACTTATACGGCAGAGGGAGGTAAGAATATGGAGAAGGGTATTAATTTTATCTATCCCTATGTCGTTGATAAAGAAAGCTGGATTTATACGAAAGATGTAATGTATTGGGATGAATGGCCGGTAGCACATCCTTTTCTGATATTCGGTGCGCTACAGACTCATAATAAAAATTGGCAGTCAACGTGGGAGAAGTTAGAGCATTTCCCTGTAACCGACGAAGTGGTGCGTAATCTGCCTGTACGTAACCCGTTGATTTGGATTTAATCAATAATGACTATGATAATAACACGGAAAATAATAGTAGGAGTTTGTATCGTATGTGCAGTTGGCACAAGTCATTCTTCTATGGCTCAAAACCGGGTAGTTACTCAACATACAGCTGGTACGGTAGTGGAAGGAGAGGTTACTATGCTGGTTACTCAGGAGACTACTACCCGCTATCGGCGAACTACTTCTCAGGGAGCGCCGGAAGCTAAACTGGGATATACACCCGGAGTAACTCCGAAATATTTAGCTATACCTTTGTCGGAAACAGTGATGACGAGATATCCGGATTATCGGATGGCTTACTGGAAAGATTATACATATGTGCAGGGATACATGTTTGAGGCTATGGACCGTTTGGGACAATTAACAGGTGATAGCAGGTATCTGGAATATATAAAGAAATATATGGATCATTTCGTTGATGAAGCGGGTAATTACAAAGGAGGCGGATTAACGAATCTCGATAATTTTATGACAGGTTCGGCCTTTTGTACATTATACGGACGTACGGGGGATGAGAAATACAAGAAAGCTGCCTTGCAAATATTGAAAGCTGTGGATCAGTATCCCAGTTCCGATGGACAGTTTTGGCATGGAAACCGGAGTCCTAATATGTGGATAGATGGTGTTTTTATGATGCAGATGTTCCTTATACGTTGTGTACAATATGTGGGGGAAGCTGATTATTGCTATGATGTGGCATGTAGGAATATTATTACTGCTGCCCGTCATTTGCAACGCCCGGATGGACTTATCCTTCATGCATGGACTACAGAACCTGAAAAGGCTGTGTGGGCGGATAAAACTACCGGACTGTCACCGGAGGTATGGAGTGAAGGCATGGGGTGGTACACTTTGGTGGTACCTGAACTACTGGCTTTACTACCCAAAACACATCCGAATTATCAGCAGGTCCTTGATATTTATCTGAAAATGTGTAAAGGACTGAAAGAAGTGCAGGATAAGAAGACCGGCGGTTGGTTTATGGTTGTGGATAAAGGAGATAACCCTTTAAATTTTGTAGATCCATCCGGAACTGCTATGTTTGTATACTCTATTCAGCGTGGTGTAGAGTTAGGGCTCTTAAAAGCAAAGGAATATACTCCGGTTGCATATAGGGGATATCAAAGTCTCTTTCCTTTTATACAGGTGAATGACAGAGGCTTACTGGATGTGATAGGAGCATGTGATGGAGTTGTGATTAAAAAGAATTTTGTAGAATATGTTACTGTTCCCAAAATATTGAATGCCAAAGAGGCGGTTGCCGGTATATTGTGGGCGGCTGTTATAATGGAAACAGAACAACTGAAAAAATAAACAGGAATGAGACTTTTGCGTAATCTGATTATAATTAGTGTATTACTTGTATCTGTTGCTGTACAGGCAAGTGGTGTGGATGAGTTGGTGCGTATCAAGCAAAATTATGCCCGAATGTTGGTTCCTTCCGGTAAAGATCCGTTTGGTTTATTGTCCATCCTTTCGTCTATTCAACCAGAAACAGAGATTTCGGATCAGGTTGTGGTAGAGTTGCATCAGCGATATCCTTTTGATTTAAAGAAAGTAGAAACTTATCTGTTTTCTTTCACGGAAGCTGGAACATGGCCGGATATTAATTATGATGATAAAAAGCGTTCCGGCTGGGAGCCTAAAATTCATGCAGAACGTATTCTGGAACTGGTAAAGCTCTATAACTCCGATCAGACTTCCTACTATCGTTCTTCGGAGGTGGAAGCGGTTATTCATAAAGCTTTGAATTATTGGTTTACTGCTAAACCTGTATGTTTGAACTGGTGGTATAATCAAATAGGTATTCCTAAAACACTGGGTACGGTTTTTATCTTGTTTGAGAAGCAATTGACCCCTGTGGAGAAACAGAACGCTATAACTGTAATGGAGAATGCTAAGTTTGGGATGACCGGACAGAATAAGGTATGGCTTGCCGGAAATGTGATGATGCGTGCATTATTGCAGAATGATTATGAGTTGGTAAAGATGGCGCGTGATACCATTGCATCTGAAATAGTCACGGGTGGAGCAGAAGGTATAAAAGACGATTGGTGCTTTCACCAGCATGGTGCTCAGCAGCAGTTTGGTAATTATGGGCTTTCGTTCGTATCCGGAATGAGTTTCTTCTCCGGATTATTTTCAGGGACGTCGTTAGCATTTGATGATAAACAGTTGAACATTCTGAGTACACTGATTGATAAGGGGTATCGTTGGGTAATCTGGAAAGGAATGATGGATGTGAATGCTTTGGGACGTCAACTGTTTCATCATGCTCCCGTACATAAAGCACTGAGTCTTGCATTCGCAGCCTCGGAGTTAGGTGGAGGTGAATCAGATGAGTGCATGGCTGTGGCAACAGCTCTGCTTCGTGATAATTATCCTGCACCTGCGGTGAATGTGCTTACAGGACATAAGCATTTCTGGCAGTCGGATTATACAATTCATCGTCGTCCTTCCTGGATGGCGTCTATAAAAATGGCTTCTGACCGTATTATCGGTACGGAAATGATGAATGGAGATAATATGAAAGGGTATTATATGGCAGATGGAGCTACTTATATTTATAAAGATGGTAAGGAATATCTGAATATTTTTCCTCTTTGGGACTGGCGGAAGTTACCGGGAGTAACAGCTTTTGAAGATAATGCACCTATGCCTCTGATAAAAAGTTATCAGCCTCGTAATAAAGGAACTTTTGTAGGAGCTGTTTCGGATGAAAAAACAAGGTATGACTGTTATGGAGTTAGATCGTTCCGGAGTGAAGGCTCATAAGGCATGGGTTTGTACGGATGACTTTATTCTTTGTTTGGGAGCTGGTATACAAGCAGATAGTAATCTTGTTGTTACCACTTCTATAGAGCAATGCCATAAAAATGGGGAACTGCTTTCCTGGGAAAATGCACGATGGAATGTTGTGAATACAAAGCAATCTGTCAAGGGAAAGGAACAACGCTATTTTCATAATAATACGGGATATATTGTATGGGGCAATACTCATGAAGTTGTAGCTGAAACAGCAGAACGTACGGGATCATGGTATGATGTGATGCAAATGTATCACCCGGAAGAAACACATGGAGAGGTGACTGCCATCTATTTGACGCATGGTGTTGCACCTAAACAAGACACATATCAATATTTGATACTACCCGGAATGGACAAGGAAAATGTGGCTGCTTTTAATGTATCAGATATACAAATACTCCGTAATGATGCTACTGCTCAAGCTGTCTATAGTGAAGGAAATACTACTTGTTGGGTGGCCGCTTATCAGCCGGTACAATTAACTGTAAGTACGGATTTGATATTGAATATTCAAACTCCCGGAATCTATATGATACGGAAAAATGAATCCGGTCGGTACGTAATAAACTATGCCGATCCGACTCAACAGAGAAATGTTGCAGAACTTGAGTTGAATCATAAAAAGGTGCGTCTCTCTCTTCCCGAAGGAAAAGAGAAAGGGAAAACAACTTCTATAGTGGGTTAATGCGTTAAAAAACGCATTTTGAGCCATTTCTCCAAACGATTGAAATAATATTGCAAGCCTTGTTGGTAAGATACGTCTATTTTTGTTTTAGATAAATGATTATAGACTATGAATACACACAAGGCTTTTATTTTGGGCGTAGCATTGCTGAGCACTATTGGGGTGAAAGCTCAGTTTGCCATTGATGACTATAAAGCTGTCTTTACTTCATCCCCACAGCATGTTCCCACTACCAAAACTCCGGATGCTCCTTTAGCCGGTAATGGAGATATCGGTATCACAATGGGAGGTACTCCTGATAAACTCTGTTTTTATATTGGTAAAAATGATTTTTGGAGGGCTTATCCTGTTTATCCGGGCGGTATTGCGCTTCCGGGCGGACTGGATATTGAGATAAAAGAACTGCAAGGAGCTACTTACTATGCGGAACAATTGCCTGGATCTGCTGAAATCAGAACTAAATTCACTACTCCTCATTGTCAGTTGAATTTGTCTGCATGGGTTGCTGCAACGGATAATAAGATTATCATAGAAATGCAATCGGACAAAGCCGTTACTGCCCATTTGCGTTTATGGGCTGCGGAAGGTAATACTTCGACTACTGCGGGAGGCAAAGATAAAGTAATGTGGGTAAGTCGTTCATTTGAAAATACGGAATTGCTGCATTGGCCTACTCATGTGGCATTGGCTTTAAACTCAAATTCTGATGAGTTCTCCTTGATTCCAGGTAAGAAAGTACAATTGGTTATATCTGTTTATACGAATCATGATACACCGGATTGGAAAAACAAAGCAATAACAGAAGCAGAGAAAGTAACGGAAGCGGGTGTTGAGCAATTACGGAAAGAACATCATTCCTGGTGGAATCATTTTTGGAAACAGTCTCATATTAATATAGGTGATAGTTATTTTGAAAAGTATTACTATCAGTCGCAATATTTGTTTGCTTGTTCTTCCCGTGAGGGTAAGTTTGCGCCAGGTATTTGGGGACCATTTGTTACGCGTGACGAAGCGGCATGGGGAGGTGATTATCATCTGAATTATAATTATCAGGCACCTTACTGGGCGTCATTTTCTTCCAATCATATTAGTCTGACGGATAATTTTGATCAGCCTCTATTAGATTATATGGAGGCTGGACGGAAGCATGCGCAGGAATTGCTGAATTGCAAAGGTATCTATTATCCGGTGGGCATCGGTCCTAAAGGTTTATGTACAGCTATGTGGCCGTTAACTCCTGAAGAAATGCAGGAAAAGTATTCGACCCGTGAAAATACAATTGATGGTGGTTATAAGTTTCTGGGACAGAAAATCAATGCAGTGTTTAGTGTTGGAAATATGTTGATGCGATATTACAGTACGTATGATGAGGCGTATGCCCGTAAAGTATATCCGTATCTTCTGGCCTGTGCGGATTTTTGGGAAGATTATCTCTCTTTAGAGAATGGACGTTATGTCATTCGTATGGATCATTTCAATGAGGTGATGCCCAATAAACGTAATGGAGGTGTCTGGCGTAATCGGTTAGGTGATTTTAATTCAACTCTTTCGTTGGGTTTGGTTCGTATGCTGTTTCAGGGTGTGATGGATATGAGTGATTTCCTTTCCATTGATAAGATACGGCAATCCCGTTGGCAGGATATTTTGGAGAAAACTGAGTGAATATCCATTGGGAATTGCAGAAGGCGGACGTCAAAGTTTGAAGAATATGGAAAAGGGACCTCAGGATAAAGAAGTACGTCCATCGGGGCTGAACAGGGTCTCTATTCATGGTTTGATTCTCCCTGCTGGTGTTGTGGGGCCTACGACAGATGCGGCTTTCAATACTATCTTGCTGGAAGATGTGGCACATTGGTCGGAAAAGCAACGTGACCCGAATGATTGGGGAAATACATCTAATAATGGAATTGAAACCTGTTATCCCGGAGCTGTACGTGTGGGGTATCCCTCAGATAAGATTCTATCTTATTTGAAGAAGCGGATTGAGATGGATGTATATCCCAATTCCTGGATTGTGCAAGGTGGGGGAGGCATTGAAACTTTGGCCGCTGTTCCTCTTACCATTAATGAGATGCTGCTGCAAAGTTATGAAGGTGTTATTCGTGTTTTCCCAAATTGGAATCATAAGAAGGATGCATCTTTTGAAAATCTGAGAGCTTATGGTGCGTTTTTGGTTACTTCTACTTTGAAAGAAGGACTAATTCAGGGAGTAACTCTGGTTAGTGAGAAAGGACGTGTCTGTAAAATAGAGAACCCATGGAAAGGACACCCTGTGCAAGTTATCCGGGAAAATGGAAAATCGGACATACTTTATGGAGAATATCTGCAGATACCGACTGTGGCGGGTGAGAAGGTTGAACTGAATTTATATACAAACTAATAATTGAGAATAGAATGAATCGTGTAAAGAAACTTGTGGGAGGTATATTGGCGATAATACTTTGTGTGAGTGTATCTGCCCAGACCAAATTACCTCCGGGCTGGCAATCCAGCTATGTGAAAATTACTCCGAAAGGGGAGTTAGCTTATTATCCCGATAAACAGGGAAATACAATACCGGATTTTAGTCGGGTTGGTTATCATCATGGTGATAAATCAATCCCTGAGTATCCGGTAACAAAAAACTGTATATCCTGTGGAAAAAGGGGATAGTCGTCAGAGAATTCAGGATGCAATAGATGAAGTGTCTCGTATGCAACCGGATAAAGATGGACACCGTGGAACGGTTCTGCTAAAACGGGGAGTATATCATGTTCATGGAACGATTCATATAAATGCAAGTGGAGTTATTTTGACCGGAGAAGGAGATAATGTGAATGAAACCCGTCTATTGGCCATCGGTAAGCAGCGTTTTTCATTGATAGAAGTATCTGGTAATGGTAGAATGGAGGAAGTATCCGGAACAAGGGTGAAGATTACGGATGCTTTTGTACCAGTGGGAACACACACTTTCCAGGTTTCTTCTGCTGCAAATTTTAAAGTGGGTGATCGTATCATTGTTTATCGTCCGGGAACAGAGAATTGGATACATGATATTAAGATGGATCAAATCGTTGAACGCCAGGGAACCCGCCAATGGACTGCACGGGAATATAACCTTTCTTTCGAACGTGAAATTGTAAAAGTAGAAGGTAACCGTATTTATATTGATAATCCGGTAGTAATGCAGATGGAAGAAAAATATGGCGGTGGTGAAGTATTTAAGTATACATTTGACGGTCGTATCAGTGAAGTCGGAGTGACTAATATGTGTTTGGAATCTGAATTTGAACATTATGAGGATAACGAGCATGGTTGGATTGGCGTTCAGTTCGATAAAGTGGAAAACTGCTGGGCGCGTAATCTGACTTGTCGCTATTTCGGGTATTCAGCGGTAAGTTGTGAACGCAATGCGAAGAATGTAATTGTGACGGATTGCCGTTGCCTGGAAACAAAATCTCTGATAACCGGTGGACTGCGATATTCTTTTAATAATTGGGGACAGCAAAATCTGTTTATGAACTGTCAGAGTACAGAGGGGCGTCATGACTATGTGACGGGTGCACGTGTATGTGGTCCCAATGTATTTTATAATTGTACGGCTTCGCAAACTTATGCAGATATAGGTCCTCACCATCGCTGGGCAGTTGGAACCCTTTATGATAATGTGATTACCGATGGAGAAATCAATGTGCAGGATCGTGGTAAAATGGGAAGTGGACATGGCTGGGCCGGAGTAACTCAGGTGCTTTGGAACTGTCGTGTGAAACGTGCTGCTGTACAGAGTCCTTGGACATCAGGATATAATTATAACTTTGGTATGAAGGGTGAAAAATATCCGGGAGTTTTTATCGATCGTCCGGATGGTGTTTGGGAAGGACAGAATGAAAAGAATGTTTTCCCCCGTTCACTTTATATAGCACAACTGATGGCTCGTCATAAGAATATGGACTTGCGAATACTGACTAAATAAGTCAGAATTAGCTTGTAATTTGGTGTTGTAAAATCGTGATTCTTGTTAATGTGTTGGCTTATAGATTGTTATTTCTTGTGCTGTTTGCAGTCTATAACACTTTGAGATATAATTGATAGTATTTGATACAATCCTTAAATCTTGTTTGGGGAAATTGTTGTTTGTTTGCGGTATGGAAAACAATGATGTCTAACTTTAAAATGATGTATTGATATTATGTAAAAACAATCTATTATGAACAACTCAAAAAGAATTCTAGGTGAAATCCCTTGTTAATTTAAGTCTAATTTAAAAAGTAGTTTTAATGAAAAAGAAAGAACACATGTCAAAATCGCTATTATGGCGTATTTTGTTGGTACTGTTGAGCTTCTCTTTTAGTACTATAGTACAAGCTCAGAATATAACAGTAACAGGAAGCGTAGAAGACCAGAATGGTGAACCATTAATTGGAGTGACAGTTGCAGAACTGAATACTACTAACGGAGCAATCACTGACATTGACGGTAACTTTTCTATTAAATGTGTTAAGGGTTCGACTCTTAAGTTCAGTTACATTGGTTATAAGGATGTAACCAAAGTCGTTACTGAAAGTAAACTGAAGATAGTCTTGATTGAGGATTCACAAGCTTTGGATGAAGTAGTGGTAGTAGGGTACGGTACGCAGAAAAAAGGAAGTGTGACGGGTAGTGTAACTAGTGTTGATGCCAAAGCTATTGAAGATTTTCCATCAGCTAATCTGTCTTCAGCATTAGCAGGACGCCTTTCAGGTGTATATATAACTCAAGGAACAGGTAAACCGGGAACTTCAGCCTCTTTCAGTGTACGTGCTAAAGGTACTCCTAATAATTCTGATCCGTTGTATGTTATTGATGGTGTGGTAAGAGATAAGATGGCATTTGATGCACTGGATGCCAGTGAGGTGGCTAATATATCAGTATTGAAAGATGGTGCATCGGCAGCAGTTTATGGTGCCCGTGCTGCTAATGGCGTTGTATTGATTACTACTAAGAAAGGTGGAAACGCGAAACCGACTATCAATTATACTGGTACGGTAGGTATCGATGTAGCTGCTATGATTCCAGAGACGCTTAGTGCTTATGAACATGCTGTTTATTTAAATGACCGTGCTATACAGGGTTATCTTAACAATGCCATTTGGAATCCGAATGTAGAACAGCAAGATCCGACTACTAAGTCTTCCTGGTATACAGATGACGAGTTGGCACATTTCAAGACAACTGATTATAGTTTTTTGGATGATGCATGGAAAACTCCATGGTCTACGCGTCATGCTATCAATATTACTGGTGGAACCGAAAAAGTACGTTATTTTATTGGTGGTTCTTATTTCTATAATGTAGGTTCATTTGATAATCTGAAGTATTCTAAATATAATTTCCGAGCTAGTATTGACGCTGATGTCAGTAAGAATTTTACAGTTGGTTTGAATATCAGTACAGATAATCGTAAAGATACCAAACCCAATTGGAAATCCGACGGTGACCGTGATCGTATGAATGATTTATACAAGGGATTATTACTCCGTACCAAGATGATCCCAAGTATGATTGATGGAATGCCAGTAGGTAACTTTATAGAATGGCATCCATTAATGCTTATTAGCGAAGAATCAGGTTTACATACTAAGAAATGGCAAAACGTTAACGTCAATGCAACTGCGGAATATCGAGTTCCTTTTGTAAAGGGGCTGAAACTGAAAGTACAGTATAACCGTACACTGGATAATCGATTAATTAAAAAGGTGAACTTCCCGTATGAAATGTACAATTTCCAGACTGCCGGAACAAACAATCATTATATTGACCCAAGCAATGTAGTAGTATCTACCAAAACTCGTGATGACGGCAACTATGTATTTAAAGAAAACCAGTTGGCAGAAGAATATCAATTAAACTTATTTGTAACTTATGACCGTAAGTTTGGTAACCATGATTTGAGTGCATTATTTGTTTATGAACAATCTGAAGGTGATAGTGAGAAATTTGATGCACAGCGCAACAAACTAATCACTTGGGAAATGCCGGAGTTTTTTGGTGCAAGTGGTGATGCTTCTGAATCTATTGTTGGGGCTGGTTCTGTGAGCGAAAGTGGTCGTCTTTCCTATGTAGGTCGTCTGAACTATGCTTATGCAGACAAGTATCTATTAGAAGCTGCATTCCGTGTCGATGGTTCTACAAAATTTGCTCCAGATCAGCGCTGGGGTTTCTTTCCCTCTGTTTCAGCTGGATGGCGTATTTCCAGTGAACCTTTCTTCTCAGAAAATATCAAGTTTATAGATTATATGAAACTGCGCGGTTCTATTGCTACATTAGGTAATGATGCTATTGGCGGTTGGCAGTGGATGGCTCGTTACGGAATTACTACAGGTGCTGTATTCAATGGGTTATCTTATGGATTGGAACCTAAGGAAGTTCCTAATCCTAAATTGACTTGGGAGAAATCAACTTCTTACAATATCGGTTTTGATAGCCGTTGGTTTAGAAATAAATTTGATTTCAGCTTTGAATATTTCTACAGACGTACATACGATATTCTTGATAACCTGAATGTAAGTGTACCTACTACATTTGGTGCATCTTTGCCAAAAGAAAACTATTCTGAGGTTAAATCCCGTGGTTTCGAAGTAGAATTGGGATACAATGACAGAATCGGTAAGGTGGACTATTATTTAAGAGGTAACTTTAGTTTTGCGAACAGCTGGTGGTCCAAGAAAGATGAAGCAGAAAATATCCGGGCATACAAATCTGAAATCGGTCAGTCATTGAGCCGTGAATGGGGATTTGAATGTATTGGTATGATTCGTACCGAGGAACAGTTACAGCAATATATGGAAGAAAATCCGAATATGACCATTAAGGGACAAAAACCCGGTTTAGGTATGTTGATATACAAAGATGTCCGTGGTCCTGAGAGTGATGAACCGGATGGTATCATTACGGATGATGACAAAGTTGTTATTATTGAAAATAAAGTGGCTCCAATTACTTATGGTTTCACAATTGGCGGTAAATGGAAAGGATTCATGCTTGATATATTCTTCCAAGGTATGGCCGGTCATAAGAAGTTGATGGATTTCCGTGGTAATGGTATCAATGCCCATACAAGTACATTCAAATATTATAATGACCACTGGACACCGGAGAATACAAATGCTTCAATGCCAGGCGCTACACAGTACAAAAATAATGAAGCTTCTTCCTTCTGGGTACGTAATGCTTCTTTCTTACGTTGCAAAAATATATCCATATCTTATGATTTGCCGAAGACATTCGTTCAGCGGATAGGCATTGATAAGGCAAGGCTTTTCCTGAATGGTACAAACCTCTTCTTATTACAGGATAAAGTAAAATGGATGGATCCCGAAGCAACGAGTATTTCAGACTATCCTGTTATGAGAAACTTCTCATTTGGTTTGAATATAACGATCTAATTATATAAAAAACACTTGAATATTATGAAATCAAAACATATAATAGCTATTACAGCATTGGCATTTGCAAGCTTAACCAGTTGTACTTCCGTATTGGATAAAGACGACTTGACAGCTGTCAGCGAAAAGGCAACATGGAATAGTGAGATTCTGTCTACAGCTTTTTTGGATAAATGCTACAAAGATAATCTGCCGTCATTTAGTGGTGATTATTCTAAATATAGTGATGAGGGTAACGGAGGTGGTGATTTTATTCATGGTCGACTGACGGCAGTAGCTACCGCTGGAGGTCCTCTAGGAGAACACTGGCCTTATGACAAGATATATACTATCAATGTTCTGTTAACCAGTATTGATGGAGGTAGTTTGTCCGAGGACATCCGGAACCGTATAAAGGCACAAGCGCTTTTCTTACGTGCTTATCAGTATTTTGAGATGGTAAAAATTTATGGAGGTGTACCTCTGATTTTAACTCCACAGGACAGACATAATGACGATTTATATGTTACTCGGAATACAGCGAAAGAATGTATTGACCAGATAGTGAAAGACCTTGATGATGCAGCAGCCTCATTACCCAGTATTTGGGGAGAAAATGACTTTGGACGTATCACCAAAGGAGCAGCTATGGCTTTCAAAGGACGTGTGTTGCTGACTTATGCCAGTAAACAATTTAATCCGAACAATGATCGCACCCGTTGGCAAACAGCATACAATGCCTGCTTAGCGGCCCAAAAGGAACTGTCAGAGAATGGACAACGTGCTTTACATCCTATTTATAAGGAGATATGGACAAAAGAGACTACCTCTGAGACTGTAATTACTACCCGTTTCCTCGATCCGGTACGTACACATAACTTCATGGCAGGGCTGCGTCCGTTGGAATTTTCGGTAGGAGCTACCGGTAACCACCATCCTACATTGGATATGGCACTTGCTTTCCCAATGGCTGATGGTACCACTCCGGGAGTAGATGTAGATGGTGATGGCGTGAAGGAAGCTTTTAATCCTACTGCTACTGATGCTACCGGTATGTTCTGGTTGAACCGTGACCCCCGTTTCTATGATATCATCGTTTACAATGGTGCTGAATATCCATTGAATGGTATGCCGGAATGGTTCCAAGGTTGCATGTACACTTACAAAGGTGGCGAAGATACTCATAGTCCAACTGGCACAGGATTTTATTCATGCAAGTTCTCTATCCCAGAAAAGACAGCTACCGAAGCCAAGGATCACGGTGACATGGACTGGATTGAAATGCGTTATGCAGAAGTGTTATTGAATCTTGCTGAATGTGCAGCGGAAGTAGGAAATAAGTCAGATGAAGTTTATACAATTCTGAAAGATATTCGTAAACGAGCCGGCATAACGGCCAATGCGGACGGGCTCTATGGTTTAAAGGCAAATATGAGTCAACAAGAGTTGATTGATGCCGTTCTTTATGAACGCCGCATTGAATTGGCTTATGAAGGCAAACGTTTCTGGGATTTGCTTCGTCGCAAAATATTTTCTGATATGCAAGGATATTCTCGTTACAGAATTGAAATACAAGTGAAGAACGAATATGCTGCTATGGCACGAAGAGATTTTATCACTATGATAAAGAGCGATCCGGAATTAATGACGAAAAATTATTTCAAGTACTTCACCACTCAAACCTGGAGAATTGACGAAACTTACCAATGGGATGTGAAAGACAACTATTACTTCCAGGGATTAGCTCGCAAACACTTTGAGCAGAATCCTAAACTACAGCAAACAATTGGTTGGGAAAGTGGTGACTTTGATCCATTGAAATAGTACACATTTAATAATATAGTGATATGATTTCCTAACGGGACATCTAGTTAATCTTAAATCGGGCAAACTTTTACTTTAGGTAGAAGTTTGCTCTTTTTTTGCAAGCATTTGAGACAATATATATAATGGGAATTCCCTTTTTCCCCTTTCTTTGCTACACTATTAATTAATTCTATTGATAAAACAAATGAAAAACATCTATTATCTACTATGTCTCCTTTTTCCCTTGTCCGTTATGGGACAGGAACCAACAGGTAAAAGCCAGTGGATTTATCCGGACGCTTCTGGGAAATTAGTATATAAAACAACGAAAAAAGGTGATCGCATCATTGATTTTTCCCATGCTGGCTATAAAGGCGGTGGAGTTACATTACCTTATGTTCCAGTCAAGTTGACGGTACATCCTTTAGGGGAGAATGAAGATTGCACGGACTATATCCAAAAAGCTATTGATATGGTCTCTGCACTTCCCAAAGATGAAAATGGATTCCGGGGAGCCGTATTGTTGGCGCCCGGACGTTTTGTGTGCGAACGTACTATCCAGATTACGGCTGACGGTGTAGTTTTGCGTGGTACCGGAAGTGACCCAAGTGGAAGTACCATTGTTATGACTGGTGGGAAACACACAGCTATAGTTGTGAATAACAATCTCCGTCAGAGGGCAGGCAATCGTTTGGGAGAGACTTCTCAGGATGAGAAGAGCATAAAAGTCATTGACAAATATATTCCTGCCGGTTCCTATCATTTTACAGTGGAAGACGCTTCGGGACTTTCAGTTGGAGATAATATCGAAATACGTAAACCTGTGACAGAGAGGTGGATTAAATATATGAAGATGCACGATCTGGTACGCGATGGAAAACCTCAGACTTGGATAAAGGCAGGAAGACTGTTGATTGCAGAACGGACGATTGCAGGTATCGAGAAAAATACAATCACTCTGACAGTTCCGCTAGTAGATTCTTATGATGCCCAGTTTACGGATGATAACACTACGGTGGTGATAGCCAATGATGTCCGGCGTATTCGTCAGTGCGGTGTGGAGAACCTCCGCATTGAATCGCCGGCGCAGGCAGTTAATCATGGAAAAGCTTTATATTACGCATTAAGAATAAATGGAGAAGATTGCTGGGCGAAAGATATCAATGCAATGGAAACCATGGAAAGCGTAGGTGTAGGAGGTCGGCGTATCACCCTGCAACAAATTAATGTGGTAAGAAGGGCTCTACATCAGGGAGCCTCCAAACCAGCAGAATTTGCACCGAATGGAGGACAGATTTTACTGGACCGTTGCTCGGTTGCAGGCGACAATATTTGGTTTGTGGCACTTGGCGGCGGGCAAACAGGCCCTATTGTATTCCTTAATTGCAGCTTCAGAGGGAACGGACGCATAGAAGGACATCAACGCTGGAGCACTGGTTTACTACTTGATAATTGTGTATTGCCGGACGGAGGCATTGATTTCAAGAATCGCGGTTCTATGGGTTCTGGTCACGGTTGGGGCACTGCCTGGTCCGTTGCTTGGAACTGCGTAGCAAAAAGTTATGTGAACCAAATACCACCGGGAACCTGCAATTGGGTAATAGGTAGTAAAGGGGAAAGTACATCACTACGCCGTCCTTTCAATCAATCGGGGCCGACATTGCCCGTTGGTATTTTCGATTCTCATAATACTCAGGTTGCCCCTCAAAGTCTTTATCTTGCACAACTTAAGGAGCGTTTAGGCGAATCTGCATTGCAAGCTATCGGATACGGATCTACTGCCCAGTTACCTCTTCCCACTCCGTCCGACTATGCTTTTCAAGGAGGTATGCAGGCTTCTTCCGAATTGGTTGGAAGAGGTTATAATGCCATACATGAATATATGCGCACTTTAGGATGGGACTACTCTGAACATCCTAATATATCGAAGAATGATCATTATGACGGAGTTCATTGTGAAGTAATATTCGATCCTATTTTGCAACAATACATATTTAAATTCATAAATCATGCCAGTACTGAAGCTTTGGATAGTGACCGCGGCAGGTTATTGAGTGATCGTCAGCGGAACGAAATGAAAAGCCAGACCAACCGTAATTGGCACCATCTGAATGGGAACTGGAATGAATGGCAACGATTAGAATGGAAGTTCCGTATTCCGAAAGGCTTTCAACCCACTACAAAATTTTGCCACCTCCACCAACTAAAAGCGCAAGAGGGAAACAATGGTGCACCACTCATCACCATCAGTACACGTTGTGATGAGAACGGTGATAATAAACGCGTGCAAGTAATCCATACGGGAGATACAAGAACATCGGGTAAAGGAGTTCTGATAGACGATCTTCCCCTTTCTGATTTTGAGGACGAATGGATACAGGTTGAGACTGAAATGCATTATACCCATCATGGCACGTTCCGCATCAAGCTCACCCGAATCAGCGATGGCAAAGTACTTGCCGATCAATCTTTCTCTGATGTAGATTTATGGAGAAAAGGAGCAACGAACATCCGCAATAAATTTGGTATCTATCGCAGTCTGGGACGAAAGATGCAAAGTGCATCCGATCGTCCGGACAATGGCCTTAAAGATGAAAGTCTGCAATTGGCAGATTTTAAAGTATATGAAGCACAGACTAATCCGAATCCGCAACCTCATGATTAATCTGTCGCTTTGACATTTTGTATTTTCAATCACTGTACGTTTGTATTCTTTCGACCTTCCTGCCATAAGTTCAAAAAGAATGCATGGAAACAGGGTTAGATAAATTCAAAAAGAAAGTAGAAAAGGGTAATGCTTACAGGTTCTTCTTGTAAGTATTATCCTTTTCTGTATTTCGGTTACAATTTGTAGGAAACGATCCAGTAACAGTTGATAAAATGCTACTGAAAAAGTGAACGGAAAAGAGGATGAAATAGAAGGTCTAAATACACTTTGGGGATTCCTGATGACGTTTATATAGGCTTTGTACATCAGGTATTAACTTCCTGTCTACAGGAAGTTAACTTCTTGCACGCAGGATATTGATGTCCTGCGTCTTGGATATTAATATTCTATCTCCAGATACTTAAGCTTTATTCTCTTTTTTATTCATTTTCTGCATATCTATTATTTTTTTATTCGACCTTCTTGCATAAGTATTCCGGGATTGAATCGTAAAAGATACTATAATCTTTATCCTGCAAAAATCATGAGTTATAGAATAGATTAAATAGGCTTTCTTTTAAAAGTAAAATAGACAATAATATTGCAAAAAGACATGTGAATTGGATGAGAAAAGATAGAGGTCGGTTCTTCACTTAATACTTTAATCTGATACAAAATTGCAAGAAAATGAGATTTCTCAATAAAGGGGGTAGCTAAAGAAAGGGTTTCTTTGTAAAACAAATAAAAAACTAATAAATATGAAGAAAGCACACCTTATATCTTTATTTATAGGATTCTCTGGATTCGTAGGTTCTAATTTGCTCATGGCACAAGAAAGCTGGCAATCACAACTCGTAACTCAGGATAAGACCGGAAATCTGACTTATCAGAAAGATAAAGATGGTTTTGTCATACCCGATTTTAGTCAGGCAGGGTATAAAAATGGAAAAGATGTTCCTGTAATCAACTTGCCGGAACGCACCATCGTTATTAGTCCACTGGAAGATAAAGAAGCTGATAATACGCAACATGTACAAAAAGCGATTAATGAGGTTGGACAATATGAGTTGAATACTGACGGTATCCGGGGAGTCGTACTATTGAAAGCTGGGCGATATAATATTGATGGAACCTTGAATTTGACGTACGATGGAGTTATCCTGCGCGGTGAAGGTAATTGTTTTTCCGAGAATGATTCTACCGTCCTGTATGGTAGAAAAGCTTCCGAGAAGGCAAAGCGACTCATTTTAATGGGAAATTCTTCTGCACATAACTGGGGCAATGGAAAAGGAAACAACCAAGTAAATATTACAACCCAGAAGGTAATGCCGGGAGATTATTCGTTTCAGGTAACTGACGCAAGTGCTTATCAGATTGGCGATTTAATCTGTATAAAGTACCCCACTACTACGGAATGGCTGGAAGCAGTCTGGTATGGTGGAAACACAAAACGGAATACAGATGAAAGTATGAAATGGAAGATTAAAGATATTGATATTTCCTATCACCGTTATGTGACCAATGTAGAAGGAAATACAATTGAAGTGGATGCACCTGTTTTCTATACACTCGATCAGCAATATGCACAAGCTTATATTTATAAAATTGAGAATCCGGGTACTGTTCGTCACAATGTAGGTATTGAAAACCTGCATATCTCTTTGGAAAGAAGCCCGGAAAATTCTACGGCCAATGTCGATCAGAACTGTATTTATATGAGTTCTTTGGAAAATTCATGGGTAAAAGGTGTTTCGATGTCAGGATTCGTTCATGCAGGTATCAAAACAACATCGACTACGCGAAGCACAATAGAAGATTGTTATGCAATTGATCCTTCAGGACTTTGCACCGGAGGTACATATTATAACTTTGAGAACTACCATCGCTCACAACTGATCTTGCTTAAGAACTGTTATGCCCGCAACGGACGTCATCACTATATCTCTAACGGTTGTGCCACTACCAGCGGTATTGTGGTGTTAAATTTCCGTTCGGAGCTTTCTCTTGCACAGGCAGAGGGACACCGTTTATGGTCACAAGGTATTCTGTTTGACAATTGGAAAGAATTGGGAACCATAAAATCAAATGCCGGTAAAATCGGCATGTACCTACGTGATAACATGGGAAGTGGTCATGGCTGGGGAGGTACTAACAGTGTCTTTTGGAATTGCGATGTACAGGGAGGTGCTATTTATCTGGACAAAGTACCTACAGGTCAGAACTATGCTATCGGTTGTACGGCAAAGACGATACGGCGGTATCGCAATACGATGAGTGAATATATGGATGGATATATTGAAGGACAGAATCATAAAAATCTGCAACCAGCATCACTTTATGAAGCTCAAAGAGAAGCCAGAGGTATATCTACGGGGGTAATGCCTGAAGTAAACGGAGAAAATACCCCACATATCATTGTAGAGATAAATCGTGTGAGAGTAAAATCACAAAAAGATGCATTGATATCTATTTATACTACGAACGGAAGTATGGTGCAGACGCTTAAATCTTCTACTAATACCTGGGTGGAAAGTATGTCATTGAACGATGACTTTTACATAGTTCGTGTGGAAGAGGCCGGCCGGAAAGCTTACAGTCAGAAAGTTCTTATCAGAACCACCGGAAAGTGATTTGGTTATGCTCCTGAATATCAAAATAAATCTACTAATTGTTATGACAAAAAAAACTTTTATCTCGCTCCTGTACGTATTGATGTGTACCGTTTGTTTCGGACAAGAATTTGTGCATCCTGGCATGTTACATATGACCCTTGACCTCGAGTTTATGAAAGCAAAAATCCTTGCAGGTGAAGAGCCTTGGAAGGAAGCATGGGATCAGCTCAAGGCTTCAGAAATTTCCTCACTCCACTATAAACCAACTCCATTTAAAGTTGTGGATAACGGCCCGTATAATCAGCCTGATAATGGCGGGAAAGAGTTTGTACGTGATGGAGCCGCCGCCTACACCATGGCTTTGCAATGGTATGTGGAAGGCGACAAAGCTTATGCGGAAAAAGCTATTGAAATTTTTAATGCTTGGGCAAATACCCTTGAATCTGTCGTCAATCACAACCGCCAACTGAAAGTGGGTACAGCAGGCATCAAATACCTCAATGCTGCCGAGATCATCAAATATACCTACAAAGGTTGGAGTGACAAAGATCGTAAAGCATTTGAAGATATGGTAATCAATATTTGGTATCCTGTGATAACAGACTGGACACCTCGTTACAATGGCAATTGGGATGCTGCCAACGGACAAACCATAATGTGTATCGGCATCTTCCTTGATCGACGAGATATTTTTGACAAAGCATGCAAACAGTTGACAGACGGTGATAGTAACGGCTCTATAAAGAACTATTTTTATGAAAACGGACAATGTCAAGAGAGTGGACGTGATCAGCAGCATGTACAGATGGGGCTTGCTTTCCTTGCTTGTGCCGCAGAGATAGCATGGAACCAAAAAATAGACTTATATGGGGCATTCGATAATCGTCTCTATAAAGGATTTGAATATACAGCTAAATACATGTCGGGTGAAGACGTTCCTCATATACAGTATATCACTTGGTTTGGAAAACCAGTCTATGGACCTGAGATCTCACCCAAACAACGCGAAAAGATATGTCCTGCCTGGGAACGAGCTTACCATCATTATCATGACCGCAAAGGAATGGATATGCCTTATACCTATAAAATGATTCAAAAAAGTCGTCCGGAAGGAACAGTTAACCAATCGTTTATGCCTTGGGCATCTCTGACCAGTGCTGATTTTCCAGTTCAATAAAACTATGCTACCTATTTTATCCTTAGTGTGCTCTTAGAGAATAGTTTGAACTGCACCCCAAAAGTTTTATGTCTAACTTTTGGGGTGCATTTTGTTTTTTTAACATAACCTCAATATCGTTTATTTCTTCTCATTTTATTTGCTTTACATACCGACAGACTTTCCCATCATCTGTTATACCTTCTATCACTATCGTATACGTAGAAGGGCGATCTGCTGTATAAAAACTTAGTCCTGTTTCGCCTTTCTCATTCAGACGGATATTGGGTTCCCAGTGAATGGTGCTACGTTTATCAGAGTCGATAATCTTACGATTTTCTTCGGTAGGGTATTGGGGAGCATAAAATTCTGCATTCTCGGCATAGGATAAATAACCTATGCGGGCAATGCTCGGAATAGAAGAACCGATAATTCCTTTAGAGAGATAAGTACTTATATATACTTTCTGGGGCTGAACGATCAGAGGTAGTGCATCACCAGTTCTCGGTGCATTGGCTATTGTTACAGCCTCTGTTTCTTCATAATTTTCCCAAGTATAATGATCCTCGCTGTTTGCAATATACATTGCCTTATCTCGTACAAAATTTATAGACTTCACATCCTCGGCACGCAGATTTTCCAGATCTTGTAGATTCTTTAGTTCATATCCATCAACTATTACGGGTACTCTTTTCCAGAAGCGTTCCCAGTAACCTGATATCGGACTTTCGCCATTAGAACCAGATATTTTGCTGTAAGAACTTTTTTCGTTGAAGTTTCTGTTTGGAACTAATACAAACATTTGGTTAACACTATTTCTAACTCCGGAATGAACCATAATGTTAGGAGTTCTCTTCAATAAATCCAAAGCCGTCTTTTCATTTATCTGTTCTATCTTCTCCGGTTCAACCACCTTATATGAGACCCACCCATCCGGTAATTGCAAAGCGGTGACCTCCACTTCCGGCAGTCGGTATATTTTTTCTCCATTTACAAGAGTATAATCTTCGCGCACACTTTTAATGAAAGCTCTACTTTTCAAAGGTATTTCTTCTTTTTGCCAGTGTAAGTGGTGAGTACTAGGATATTCCGTTTCATTCATGTAAATGCCATATCGCCATTTGGGTTTCTTCCCAGCACCGTTAATCAGGAACTCTGTCAAACGATCCTTGACCTGCTGAAAATTATGGGTAAAAGAAAACTCTCCTTTCTCATTGGAAACAACAATTTGTTTGAAAGCTTTTTGAGAAGTACTCACAAGCAGTGCAAAATGAGACAATCTTTTCTTATCAAAATGACTTTCAACATATCCGCAGATTTGCTGAGTTTTCTCAACTTCATATTTATATTTCGCTTCTCTCAAATTTGTACTCACATCATATCTACGCCAGCCGTGTGTCAGCATAAGTTGGTTCAAATGCTTTTCGATGGTCGGAGTACAAGAAGAAAAATAGTAAGCGGGAGAAAAGACATTACCTTTTAAATCAGAATTCAGCAATAGCTCACTGACCACATGGTTGGTTGTAGCATCCATATTCACGGCGAAATCGTCGGTTATACTCAAAGAGAAATTTCCCTGAACCGGCCTATGTTGATTATCCAAAATGCGTAACCCCATTTTTACAGGTTGGCGACTGTCGGCCGGAGTACCAGAAACCGCTAACTGAAACACAGCGTCAGGCTTCCTGACAAAGACAAGACGTTCGCTCACCACTGTCGTATCACGGTTGAATAGTGTGAAGTGGGCAATTCCTTCGGGAAACGAGTCGAGAGGGATACTGTCGGATAATTGTTCGCGAGATACGACACGATTCAAGAGGATCTTGCCACGTGTATGCACCAATAAACCGAAGTCCTCATTCAGTTCTCTATCCAAAGGAGTGAGTATACAGTAGTGTACAGAAGTGGGATCCTGATGTATGGCGAGAGAAATATGGGTGGTGGAAGCTTTAGGTAGAGTAAAACTCCGCTCATGCCCAAGATTATCTTTCACAAAAGCACACAGTGTATCTGCTTCATCGGCTTGAACCGTAAAGGAGCCTATGCCGGCATACTCGCTATTGAGTGTGACCAATGTATCTTTTCGTTGATTTAATACATATCCCTCTACATTTATTATTTCCCCGGTCGAAGTTTCTGCTTTAAAGGCAACCTGCTGTTGTACTCCTGCCAGTAAATGCCCTCCTTCCGGATAGAAGCCAACTGTATATTCATAATCCTGCGGCAGGAAGATGCGCTTGCGGTGTACATATTCTTTCTCGTATAGAGAAAGGTAGACATAAGGTTCCACGCCTTTCTCCCGGTCGGGCAGCTTAAAGCGTATTTGTCCATCGGCATTTGTTCTCACACGGCGAAAGCGATTCATATACTCTTTCGTGCGAATCATGTACTCGACACGAGAACCTGCATAGAGAGTGCCGTCTTTACGCAACAGGGTGATAACGACATATTTCCCATCGGTTTCATCCGAATCATATTCGATGTTCGCAGTAAGTAACGAAGAGGTATTGGCATATACGGGAATCTGTTTGGTAAAGAAGAACTCCTCTCCTTGATTTCTCATGAAATTGGTGTTAGCGCGAATCTGATAATCGGCCTCTTCAATATCTTTCTCTAAAGGAATGAAATTAGAGAAATGCCCGTTTTCTTCTTTTATTTTTTTACGCTGAATTACCTTATTCTTCCGGTTTATGAGTTCGATATATAAAAAGCGACTTTGTGCATCACTTTCTTTATGCGTTTGTGCATCTACAAGATAACCTTTCAGCCAAATGGTATCGCCAATCAAGTAGAAAGATGGAGATAGGCTTTCTCCTGAGTTGGAAAAGCTAGTATTTCGCCTCCATCCTTGAAAAACAAAGAAGGAAGAATAAAGATACAGATCATTGTAATAAACAACTTTTTCATCTTACCTTATTTAGGGTCGGAGTAGAACTCTCTATGTTATTTCTTACATTTTAATCGTGACTCTCCGGATTAGGGTTCGTATTTTTTTCGTAGACTTTAAAATCAGCCAGTTGTAGAGTTTCATCCTTTATTCCGTTTGTTGGGCGATCATCCACACCATCCATATTTCTGCCAAAGCTCCGATAAATACCATATTTATTACGAATACTAATAGCACCTTTTCTCCACATGTCTATATCAGAGAACGATTTATTAACTAGGATTTTTCCATCACTGATACGTGTCATCTTAATGCTAAATGAACCATTATGGGTATAATGCATTTCTGTCTCTACTTGTATCCATTCATCCTCAAAGTCTGATAGAGGTAAATTGTCTATTATTGTACCTTTATTAGTGGCACTTTTATCACCTGTATGAATAACTTGTATTCGTCGATTACTACCATTGCTATTGCAGCGGGGAGTAATCGTTATCAGTGGAGAGCCATTGTTTCCTTCCTGCGCTTTTAGTTGGTGAATGTGACAGAAACTCGTAGAAGGTCTAAAATCTTTCGGAATACGGAATTTCCATTCCAAGCGTTGCCATTCGTCCCAGTTTCCATTCAATTTATACCAAGCAGCAGTTGTTTGTGTTTTCATTTCATTACGTTGACGGTCTTCCAATTTTCCGCGATCACCATCAAGTATCTCTGCATTGGCATGAATGATAAATTTAAAAACATATTGTTGTATGATTTTGTCGTATACAACCTCACAATGTATACCGTCATTGTGATCTTTGTCAGATGAATTGGGGTGTTCAGAATAATCCCAGCCGTAAGAGCGCATATACTTATGAATCTCAGAATAATTTTTCCCAACTAATTGTTCTGCAGCCTGCATAGTTCCTTGCAATGTGTAATTGTCAGGTTCGGGCTCTGGAGTAGGGTCTGGCTCTGGAGTTGGAATAGACTGATCCGTATCTGGCTTATGATTCTCTTCTTTGGAACAAGCACTTATTCCGTATACAACAATACAAAGTACGCACAACATCAGAAATAAATTAATATGTTTCATAGTTTTATCATTTATAAGATGTGACATTATCTTTTTAATAAATATTCATACCGACAAGGAACCCCCTTATCTGTTATCCCTTCAATAACTACAGTATAATAACTTGGCCGATCAGCAGTATAAAAATGAACATTGGCATTACCATTTTCATCAGTTAAAAGTTTTGGTTGCCAATAAATAGTAGTACGGTTATCTGGTACAGAAGATTGGCGTTCAATATCAGTTGTATATTTAGGACTATAAAAAGATTTATACCGATTGAAGCCAAGCAGGAAAGCGGTGTCTCCCTGAGAATTACTGGGAATTGCTAAATTACCGGTACGAGAGGTTAATACAATACATCCTCCGGAAATATTTTGAGATCCATCTTTCATTTTTTGAAGCTGCTTGTCAACTTCCAGTTCTTCCAATTCTTCTAAAGTAGCACCGCTTTCAAATGCCTCATTATATGCTGCCTCCAAATATTTCAGATTTTGAGTGATATTGACAGCTGCATCAACTTCCGGATCTATTTTATGAACACCAATAATATCTGCTGCATCGATAAGAGAAAGCACATTAAAGCCAACAGCCCTGTTATCTAACATAAAGCGTGCGGTACGGCCGTAATCTATTTTTTCTTTCGGACGTAATGCATTTCGGTTATTTACATCATTAGACATTAAATGCTCTGGACGTTGAGAGTATTTAGGATTAATATAGGGTCGATTATCGATAATTCGAAATCCTGGAACTTTCTTTACCAGATCAAGTGCTGTGCGTGCATCTTGTTGAGATAACATTTCTTCATCGTCCATTTTATAAGAAGAAAAACGATCTTTCACCAGAGTTCTGGCATTGATTACGACTTCCGGAAGCCGTAACATTAAAACACCATCTTCTTTTACAAAGGGCGATTGCATCTCCTCGATATATTCATTTTGGTGCTGATATTTTGTATTTATATAAGGGTGGGCATTAGTCGCTTCTGGAAAATAATCCCGGTCTATTTGAACATTGGCACGAAATATTTTTCCTTTCTCTATTACTTGTGCTTCCACTCTGGCTGTGTCTGCATAACTTAACTTATCAACAAGAAATACTCCATTACTATCTGTATATATTGAAGGATAAGGGCGCTTATTGACAAACACATTCACATGTTTTCCTGCAAGTGGCTTGTTGCGGATATCCAATACCTTACCGGAAACAAATTGTCCGACTTCCATAAAATATTGCGGATTCGTCTGCTGTTCTTTTAAAAGATCTTCCACATTAAATCGGCTCCAGCCCTGTGTCAGCATTAAATTATCCAGGCAAGCTTTTAGTCGCTGGGTATTATTTTTAAAATAATACCCAGGCGTTTCAATATATCCTTTTAAATCAGATGTTAACAGTAGATTAGAAAGAATATTATCTCCTATCGAATCACATCCAATTGCATAATTATCAGTAACACTTAATGAAAAATTGCCTTTTATGGGTTGTCCTGACAGATCAGATAAATGAATGTCGAGAGAAACCGGAGAACGTGAATCATAAGATGATTTATCAGGAGTCAGTTTCCAAACTGAATTATTTTCCCGGCGAACGAAAGCAAGACGTTCACTATGCGGAAGATAGTTTCCATCCAATAGTGTAAGAGTTAGTATGCCTTCCGGAACGGATTGTAAATTGATAGCTCCTTGTTCTTTTTCGATTGGTTGTATAAATAGAAGAAATCCACGAATATGAGCTACTAAATACAAATTCTCTGAAAGCTTTTTCTGAGGAGTATGTAATATTGTATAGTGTATAACTCCATTACGTTCAGTAATAGATAAAGCAAGCCTATTCGCTTCTGGTTCTGGTAATGAGAATTCTTTTTTTATACCTTCTGTTGTACTAACAATTGCCTTATATTTTTCACCCATTGAAACTGGTAGCATAAAACTACCCATACCGGCATAGACACTCTTAAAATGAGTTATGGTATCACCACTACTATTTAAAATGTCACCTGCTATCTCTACTGAATTTCCATTTATATCTATAGCTTTTATACCTATTTTTTGAGTACAACCTCCTATCAGGTTACCTCCTTCCGGAAAGAAATCAACTTGATAATCAAAAGCATCAGGAACGTAGAATGTATGCTTATATTTTAATTGTTTGTCTTCCAGTACAACATAGATATATTGTTCTATCTCTTCTTTTTCCGGGATGTCTATCTGTATTTCTCCATTTTTATTAGTTTGTTGCTGCCGAAATTTGTTTTCATGTGTTTTAGTACGAACCATATAATGTACATAATTGCCTGCATAGACGCCATTGTCAGGCCTTTTGAATGTAATAATTGCCGTACGCTTTTTACCCTTCTGCTCATATCGAATTTCAGGATACATAAAAGATGATTGAGAAGCTAATATTTTTAGATTCTTAGAAAAGTAAAAAGAAGAATCTTCATTCAGCATCCAATGAGTATATGCACGAAGATAATAATCACCCGCCTCCAAAGTTTTAGGTAAGGTGAGATAACTTGCAAAGAGATCTTTATCTTGCTGAATTTTGATACGTTGCAAGACTTTATCTTTGCGATTTATAAGTTCTACATATACATACTGACTTCCATTTCCTGAAAAATGAGTAATGGCATTCACCAAATATACTTTTAACCAAATAGTATCTCCTACAAAATAATATGGTTTATCTGTATGCAGATATACTTTTTCTTGCGGCAGATTGGTAATTTGCTTAAATGAACTAGCAATTTTATTCATATAAACAGTATCAATTTGCTGGGCATTGCATGTAAATATGCTAACAAAAAGTATCACCCATATAGTTAGGAGATAACGTATTCGGCTGTTCCTCATAGTGGATATGTATTATTCTATTTTTTAATTGTAGTGATAACAATGACACCATTAGCTCCTTTCATGCCATAAGCTGCACCATCTTTCTGAATTTCCACTTTATCAATATCATTGATTGAGACTACTCCATCAACTTCACTGCTACTTTCATACAAAGTTCCGTCTACGACAAATAAAGGTTCGTTATCCAAATCGAATGAACTTCCACCTCTGATTGTTATTTTATCTCCGTTTACAGTTACTCCCGGAATAGCTCCACCTTTGAATAAATCATAAATATTATTAGCTGATAGCTTCTGAATTTGCTCACGAGTCAGTACGTTGGAATTATAACTGGCACGAAGTATTTTGGTATATTCCCTTTTTTCGTCTTTTTGACCATCAAATAATATAAAGAATTTCTTTTCTATTTTAAGAGAAGCTTGTGACATTTTACCAATTGGAATAACAGCTTCCTCCTTTTTTGATATAGACACAACCAATGTATCTGTAGGTTTTAAACCGGAAAAGGAGAATACTCCCATTTCGTCAGTCTTCACACTCTCTGTAGTATTTTTCTTCCAAACCTTCATTCCTTTCAGAGGTCGTTGTTTAGCATTAACAATAACTCCTCTAAAATCCTGCCCTACGGCAGTTAGTATAAACAGAGATGTACACAATGCGAGAAATAATCGTTTTTTCATAATCGTAAGAATTAAAAAAGTATCTTAGGGGTATAATGACTCCTAAGATACTTTTTGATTAATGAATATTATTCTAAAATACCGGTGTTTGAAGCATAAGCATCATCAATATATAATACCGGAATATCTTTTCCACCATTACCATTAGGAAGATAAAGTTCCCAGTTATTAATGGACATACGGCCTTCACAAGCATTTATATTACGGGCATTACTTAAAATGGTACTTTTCAAGACTTCCTGACCTGCTACATGGACAATGAGTGCCTCACTTTCGTCTACAGACATAGAAACTGTCTGATAAAGCTTAGCTGTAAATGTATTCATCGTATTCAGGTTATGATATTCGTTATACGTAGTTTTCTTACCTTCTGCAGATGTATATTGTACTATTAACTGTACATTATAATCGGAAGTTCCTTCAACTGTTACGTCATCATTAGGTACGGCAGGGTAAACCTCTCCACTTTTCAGTTTTCCCGGATACCACAATAAACGAATCTGATTAATATAAGCACCATTATTAGAAGCGTCAGAACGCAAATTCCAACGGTATTCCAACATGGGTTTGCCTGTTTTAGTTCCAACTTTTATTTCTTGCAGATTAGGAACATTAGATTCAAAACCGAGCTTCATGCGAGTGCTAAATGGAGTATATAATGTATTATCACCAAAAGCACGACGCACATACCGATTCACTTCTGCTGCAGAATTAACTTTGGTTTGTAGGTACTGGTTACCATCAGCTTCTTTCTTTAATGTACCGGTAGTATTACTTTGTAGAGACAATGAATGAGGAGTTTTCTCAAATTTATCAAAGTAGTAACTGGAAACATACATTTTATGAGAGCGCACTTGAGTTTCACCACCGATACTTGCACGACAAGTAATCGTATAAGTACCTGGAATACTTGGTGCTTTCCATGTCATTTCATTTAAACCTTGAGGCTGAGTTAATGTACCTGCATCACAATCCCACTCATAGTTGGTATGCCATAAGTCACTAGAGCGTACACACATCCATACTTTCACTTTCTGGTTACAATAGAACTCATCTCCATCTGCACTCAATGAGTCTATTTCTATAAAATCATCATCACCGCAGTTTGCAAAGGAGAAAGCGCAAAGTAGGATAAGGAAAAATCGATAAATATATTTCATAATCGTAATCTTTTTAGGTTATTTCATATTCAATTGTTCTTTAGTAGGACGGTCCAACCAACTATCCAATACATGCATATATGATCCGTCAGAGTTGTATAAGTTGGAAGTGCGTGGCTTAATTGAAGACTTATAATGACCATTAAAGTTATTAAATGCAATGTTAGGATCACGGTCTTTCAATAAATACATGTTTACTTTAGCTGTATCGGCTGAAGCTATTGTTTCAAACCAAGTAGATTCTGCCGGAAGATTAGTAAAGGTGTATTTACCTTGCACAATATGGTAAAGTAAAAACTCTTTTACTTGTTCTTTCGGATAAGCAGTCATACTTATGGGTGCATAAGATACCGGCTCACCGGTCTCATCATCGATATAGGTTAATTGATGAGTTTGAAAATAGCTCAAATCAGTACTTGTCTCCGAATTAAAAGCGGTATTTGTCGGCAATAAGTATGTTACACCACTACGTTTAAATTCATTTTCAACTCCTGCATATAGAATGGCCTCTCCTAATAAAGAGAATATATCTGTACGAGATTGAATAAATTCAAAAGCAGACATATCTATTTTATTACTTGGCATACCCGCATCATAATCATAATCATATGAATCTTGATAATCCAGTCCCAACAATTCACAACTAGTGAATAAGAAAGGAAGTGCCAATAAGACTAATGTTATTTTATAGTATTTTAGTTTCATTATTCGCTTCATTTTAATAGTTCATAATTAACGTTCTGTATAGGGTGCATTTTGATCGCCAATAAGTGCTTTATTAGACTCAAACTCACTGTAGTAAATAGGCCAATATTTAGTACCTTCATGACCAAAACCAGTCACTGTAACATTAGCAGCCTCTTGACGTGCTGAATATATAGGATCCATCACCTCTATTAAATGTCCTGTACGCATCAAATCAAACCAGCGATGACCTTCTCCAAAAAGCTCCAATTGTCTTTCCTGTAAAATAAGATTTTCTACTTCATTCGTATTATTGACACTTGAAACTTCTAACTTGGCGTCTTTTAAATACCCTACACGACTACGAATATCGTTGACGATGCTTAATGCTTCATCTCCTCTGTTTAATTTGTTCAGAGCTTCTGCGCGAAGCAACATGATATTTGCCATACGCATCATTACCAATGCAAATTCGCTATCTGTTGTGTTTTTGACCGCAAAGTATGATTTATATACCTGGTTGGCTGAGTCATATTCACGTGCAAGATCAATATCACTATATTTGATGCATTTGTTTACACTTTCTACGCCAGCTGTATAACTAGCGTAAGTTAAAGGTACACGAGAAGCCTTATAGTATATTTTGACTGTGTCAATTGTATTCCAGAAACGGGCATCATAACCTTCGCCAGAACGTAGTCGATCAATGAATTCATCAAAAATAGGTTGTGACATTCTATAACCATTATTGGTATTACTTGCACCTAAAAGTTGAGGCCAACCTCCGAGAGCACCATCTGTTTCATAATTCCATGCCATAGCAAAGATTACTTCTTTTGAATCAGAAGGATTAGTGAATATTTTTTTCCATTCAACCTCCCCATTTGATAATACCAAAGTCTTATGATTGATAAAATGATCGGAAGCAATCAAAGCCTCTTGGTATTCATTATACCACATGTGCACTTCTGTTAATAAAGCATACATAGCATCTTTACTTAAATAGTATTTGTCACTTGTCTCATTTACTATCATATTAAAATATCCAATGGCTTTCTCTATATCTGATAAAATTAGTTCTTTTACTTCCTCCAAAGAAGAACGAGGAATAGATATAGAATTTAAGGAACCATCCCATGGCTCTGTAATAATTGGCATTTTCCCCCAAGTTCTGGTGCCCCAAAAGTACAGATAAGCACGCATTGCGTAGCATTGTGCAATGTATGGAGCATATTCCGACTCCAGGATATTATGAATAGTTGGATATTTCTGAATACCAATATTACATCTGGAGATACAAGTATAGAAAGGTTCCCAACTGGCATCTGAAATGTTAGGCATCAAAGCATTCATATAAATCTTTGAATCTTCATAAGTCGTACCTGTCACATTATCAGAACGAACATCACCGAAAAGTACTTGTCTCTTCGAAAGAGCACTTTGAAATGCATCATAGATACCCGCATTCCAGTTTTTCATTTCAGCTTTGTCTTTGAAATAACTTGATGGAGACAAGTCTGATAGAGGCGACCGATCCAAAAAGCTTTCACAACTTGTTAAAGCTAAAAGGCTTGTTAAAGCTAAAATAATATATTTCTTCATTTTTTATCCTTTTAATTAAAATCCAACATTAAATCCGATACCAAATTCACGCTTACGAGGATACTTGGAACTGTCCTTACCAGGTGTCAAAACACCGCCACTCAATTCTGGATCATAACCGGTATAGTTTGTCCAAGTCAATAAGTTATTACCATAAATATATGCTTGTACAGAACGAAGCGGAGTCTTATTCAAGAATCTTTGATTTACATTATAACTTAAACGAACAGATTGTAAACGAATAAAAGTTGCATCTTCCAGGAATTGATCACTCAAACTCATTGAATGATTATTGGTTTTACGTTGTTTGGAATTCAGTGCATACCAACCCGTAATCTCACCTGGATATTTCCATCCTTGCATAATATATTCAGGAGTCTGTTTATGAGTATTACCTCCCCATGAGCAATAGTAACGTTTCAAGTCATTCCAAACTTGACCACCCCAACTAACATAGAAATTAAATGAAAGAGAGAAATCTTTGTAAGTAAGAGTATTTCCCCAAGAACCAAACCAATCCGGGGTAGCTTTACCTAATTCTGTCTGGTCATTAGAGTTAATTACATTATCCAATTCACCATTTTCGTTAGGCTTATTATACCATATGACATCACCACCGCCAGCTATCACACCATTCACCGTCATTTGAGCGACTTTACCAGTATATTCACTGCCATCAGAATTTAAATATTTTTCTAATGTCGGTTGACCATTCAGACCGATAACGACATTACCATCACCATCACGTTTAAAGACAGGAGTTAAACGAGTTTTATAGTCTTGAGTCCATGCATTGCTCGCATCATACTCATATACGCCCAGATTCTTGTAACCATAGAATAAACCTGCAGGCTTTCCTGCTGCAATCAACCAAGCACTACTGATATAATCTTCACGAGCTAAATCCAAGATTTTATTATCATTTTTCCACCAGTTAACTGTTGTACTCCAACTAAAATCACGTGTTCTGACCGGAGTGGTAGTGAGAGATAATTCAACACCTTTATTCTCAATACTTGCCAAGTTTACACGCATTTTATCATAACCGGTAGTACTTGGAAGATTATAATCGGAAAGTAGATCACTTGTTTTCTTTATATAATAATCAGCTACAAACATGATACGTCCATTTAAAAAGCTCAAATCTAAACCTATATTGGTCTGTTTAGTCTGTTCCCATTTTAAATTGGGGTTACCATACTTGGATGCGGGGACTATGCCTCCTACTGAGTTATAGTACTGAGAACCTGCGGTATAAACTGTTTGCGATTCATAACGACCAATCTTATCGTTACCGGTAATACCATAACTGGCACGAACTTTTGCATCTGTAAGAACATTATTTGACCAACGCATAAATGGCTCATCCGAAATACGCCATGCAGCAGAAACTGATGGGAAAGATCCCCAACGATTATTTTTACCAAAACGTGAAGAACCATCAAAACGAAGATTGCCAGTTATGGTGTAACGACTTTTCCAACTGTACACAACACGTCCGAAAACGCCAACCATAGCTTCATCCCAACCACTCGTATAGATGTTCTTTACATCCTTTACTGTAGCAAGATTCATGTAATGAATATCTTCAGATAAGAAGAAAGAACCAGCTATATTGTATTCTAATTGATTACTTACTTCAAAACTACTACCAACCATAGCATTTAAAGAATGGTCTTTAGCAATTGTTTTATTAAAGTTCAAATACGCTTCACCTGCATATTTCCAAGTCTGCTGACTTCTATCTGCACCCGTGTTTTTTCCGTTATCACTTCCTTCCAGATACTTGGATGAGAATGTTAAGTTTCTATAAGATGTATAATCTGCTGAAATGTCAGCATCTAATCTTAACCAAGGAGTAAATGTCCAAGTTACACCTTGATAGAAGTTACCTCTATAAGTTGAACGCTCATCTAATTTTTGCTTTAATTCTGCAATAGGATTACGACGTCCACCGGAAGAATAATAAGGAATTAATTCACCGTCCGGATACCAAATAATCATATCTGGATCACGACGCATAGCATCCTGCAAAACTGATTCTTTAATATTGTTAACTTTATTATAGCTTAAACGAACACGGGTTGTAAACTTGATGTTTTTCCACGGTTCATAATCAACATTAATGTTAGCCGTATATTTATCGTTTCCAGATTCCAATATAACGCCTTTTTCACCAATATAATTTAAAGATGCACGGTACTTGAAACCTTTAGAACCACCACTAATCTGTACGCTGGCATCGTCACGTCCACCTGTACGGAATAATAGATCTTGATAATAATAATTTGTACTGTATTTCATACCAACAGAGTCAGTACGTGCAGAGAATTTTTCCAAAGTCTTAGATGGATTATCTAAATCAGACGCAGCCATACTCAAACGACTTTCGAAAGCATTAACCTGGGGTAATTTACGTGCAACTGTATAAAAGGAATGTTGATAGCGTACATCAACACGTGGTTTACCAGATTCACCAGATTTAGTTGTAATCAATATTACACCATTGGCAGAACGGGCACCATAGATTGCGGAAGAAGCTGCATCTTTCATAACATCAATCTGCTTGATATCATTCGCAGAGATATCGTCGATATTATCTACCACTACTCCGTCTACAACATACAATGGAGATACGCCTTCGTCACTAAAAGTGGAAGCACCACGAATAGATACAAATGACGAAGATCCGGGGGCTCCAGAATTTGAAACGATTTGCATACCGGGAGCTGCACCTTGTAATGCATCAAAGACATTCACTGAGTTTTTCTCTTCCAGAATTTTAGAATCTACTGAAGTCATTGAGCCTGTAATATGCTTTTTGTTCATTGAACCAAAGCCAACAATAACAACTTCATCTAATGCTTGAGCATCTTCAACCATTTCTATTCTCATTCTCTGACCACTCGCTTTATGTTCTACAGTTTTGTATCCCATAAAAGAGAATACTAATGTGGCACCTTTATTACATTTGATGGAGAAGTTACCATCCAAATCCGTGATGCCACCAGTCGTTGCACCTTTTACTTGTACTGTTACACCAATCATCGGTTCATTATTCTGATCAACAATAACACCAGTCTGGGTTATAGATTGAGCCATCATATTAGTACTCAAAATCAATGCTGATAGAACTAATGATAATCGCCAGAATAGCGATTTGGACTTGTGTTCTTTCTTTTTCATTAAACTACTTTTTTTTAATTAGACTTAAATTAACAAGGGATTTCACCTAGAATTCTTTTTGAGTTGTTCATAATAGATTGTTTTTACATAATATCAATACATCATTTTCAACTCTGTCTACGAAAAGCAGTTATTCTTTTTGATTTTGTGAAAAGAAAGAAATGGAAATGGCTTTTGTCCGTCACTACGGAACATGCTATTTACATATACATATTTGTTTTATAGATCGAACCTTGTTAAGAGTATTGAATTTTTTTTCCTTTCTTCAGCTTCAAAACTTGCGAGATAGTTTTCGGTAATAGCTAAATTGGAATGCCCAAGGCTTTCAGATATGTAGGAAATGTTGACACCACTGCGCTTTAATACTGTTGCAAATGAATGACGCGCTGAATAGGTCGTGACGCGTGGAATGCCTGTCTTATGGGAAATTTTATAAAGTATCTGATTACATTCAGTGACAACATCCCTTACCAGTTTTACTCTTTCAAACGGATTTTCTTTTCCGGTAGCGAAAGGAAAAATATAAGTTTCAGGTGACTTAGGTGGATTCCCCCATTTCTCTATTATCTTTTGCATCTCGGGCGTGATGACTGCATGGATAATCTTACTGTGTTTGGTGTTTCTGGCTGTTTTTGCACGTATGAAGCAGATTTCTCCATTGATGATATTGGAGTACTGTAAGTATAATAAATCACGAAAATTAATGCCATTACATAAATAAGAGAAGAACCACAGATCACGATAAATTTCAGTCTTTTGGGTTCCATCATTATAAGTAATAATTTTCTTTATTTCTTTCAGGTTTAATGCCAATTTGCGTCCACATCCAGTGGGTACTTCATACTTTCCTTTTCCAAAAGGATACTGACTTTCTTTGATGATACCATCTTTACGTGCTATATTGAGAATACATTTGAGATTTCTGAAATAAAATCCCATGCTGGAGTAGCTGATTCCTAACGCGGATAAGTGATGTTCAAAACGGTTTAACCAGTTGATGGTAATTTCATGAAAAGAAATGTGCTTTCCTGCAAACTGTTCTATTTTGTTTAATGAACCTTTATAAGACAGATAAGTATTGGCTTGTCCATTTTCCTTTAACTCCTCTAACTTCTTATGAAATAAAGCATTCACTGAAAAATCAGAATATCTACCTAAGCGTGCATTTAAGATGTCAAAATGAAATTCACCTTGAAAAGATAGAAATTCGACTTGCTGCCTGATTAAAGAAAAACTATTTTCGATGTTACGCCGTACTTCAGATAAGTGACGATTTTTGGTATGTGGTAATACTTCCCAGTCTCTAATAGAAACTTCTTGCCCGGTGGAGTAATATTTCTGTTTTCTGTTGTGGATAACTTGTACTTTTATGGGAAATAATCCATTCATCTTTTGTTTTCTTTTATCTAATACTGTGAGTACGGAAACTCCATCCTTAGAATATTTGTACATGGCTTTTTAAATTTGTTGGTTATTAACTATGAATTGAAACTGTATTTAGCAACATGCTATTTGCATACAAAGTTGATAAATAAGGTCCATATTAAAAGATATTTGAGACAGTATTAACAGAAACATAGATAATATTGATAATCGTCTATCTTTCTATTCCTTACTTTTGTAGTGCTAACAATTTAACAGAATAGTATGAAAAACAGATTTCTTATTTTATTGAGTTTTGTACTCATTGTGGGGCGAGATGCTGTTTGTGCAAATACCTCAATGGTGCGTGAGCGCATAAACATTAATCGTGACTGGCGTTATCAGATAGATGATCCGGATGGGGTAGGTGCTGCATTACATTACTCTAGACTAAAGCCTTATTTATTACCTTGTGCCAATGACTTTATTATATTTGGGAAGAGGTATCAGAGACCGGAAGGCAATCCGGGAGAAAATATAGCCTATGTAAAATCTGATTTTGATGATAGTGAATGGCGATATCTGAATTTACCCCATGATTGGGCTATTGAAGGGCCTTTCAATATTGACTATAACGGTTCGACTGGAAAGTTACCTTATTGGGGGATACGCTGGTATCGTAAAACACTGGAGTTATCGCAGGATGATGCCGGGAAACAAATTTATCTTGATATTGATGGGGCGATGTCATACGCTTCCGTGTGGTGTAACGGGCAATATGTGGGTGGATGGCCTTATGGCTATGCTTCTTTTCGTCTTGATCTGACACCTTATATAAAGGCCGGACAAAAGAATGTGTTGGCTATTCGATTGGATAATCCGGACGATACTTCACGTTGGTATCCGGGTAGTGGTATTTATCGGAATGTATGGTTAGTGAAAACGTCTCCTGTTCACGTGGAACAATGGGGAACTTTTGTACGAAACCAGCAGGTTGATTCTGAAATTGCTGTTATGGAAATGGGAGTGAATATTGAGAATCATGCTGGAAAAGATGTTCAGGTAAAGTTGCAGACAAGTGTATATCTGCAAGGGAAAGATGGACGTCCTGTGGGGGAAGAGGTGACTCAAAGTATGACTAAGGATATTGCGATTAAAAAAGATAGCTGGTCGAGTGCCCGCTTTCAATTTAAAGTAGATAAACCGAAGTTGTGGGATATTGATACTCCGAATTGCTATGTAGCGGTCAGCCGGGTATTCATGGATGGAAAAGAAATGGATAGTTATGAAACTCCTTTTGGAATTCGTACAATTGAATTTACCCATGACCAAGGTTTCATGCTGAATGGACAAAAGGTAGCTATTAAAGGTGTGTGTATGCATCATGATTTGGGCGCTTTGGGCGCTGCTTTTAATGAAGTGGCTGCCGAAAGGCAGTTGCGTATCATGAAAGAGATGGGTGCAAATGCCATTCGTACTTCACATAACCCACCGGCACCGGAGTTGGTTGCTCTCTGTGACCGTATGGGACTGATGATGCAGCTTGAATTAGCAGATACTTGGCAAAAAGGGAAACGCAAGAATGATTATAATCTTCTTTTTGATGATTGGAGTGAAGCAGATATGCGCTCGTTGGTACGTCATTATCGTAATCATCCTTCTGTAATTATGTGGAGTATAGGTAATGAAATGCCTGATCAGACGACTGATCAGGGAGTCATAATAGCTCGTAATCTGACAGCTTACTGTCACGATGAAGATCCTACACGGCCTACTTCTTTAGGGTGTAATAAGCGGGATGCTGTTTTCCGTGATATTGTGAATCAGGTGGATATATTTGGTCTGAACTATTTCCATAAAACTTACCCGGTTTTTAAAGAGCAGAATCCTACTCGCCGTTATCATGCCAGTGAAACTTCCTCTGCAACGAGTTCTCGTGGGGAATATTTCTTCCCTGTAACTACTGACGTTAACGATAGCCGTTCCGGCTTCCAGCTTTCATCGTATGATATGACAACTATAGGATGGGGATGTGCTCCTGAGGTTCAATTTAAAATGAATGAAGAATATCCGTTTATGAGTGGTGAGTTTGTGTGGACCGGATTCGATTACTTGGGCGAACCTACTCCTTATAATAAAGACCTGACCAATTTGTTAAACTTCAGTGATCCGAATGAATTAGAAAAGGCTCGAAAGGAATTGGAAGAGTTAGGCAAAATTAAGACACCTTCCCGCAGTTCTTATTTTGGTATTGTCGATTTATGTGGTTTTCCGAAGGATCGTTATTACAACTATAAGAGTTATTGGCGTCCTGATGTGCCTACTGTGCATATATTGCCTCATTGGAACTGGCAAGAGCGGATTGGTGAAATAACTCCCGTTCATATTTATACTTCGGGAGATGCTGTTGAACTGTTTTTGAATGGTAAGTCACTGGGGCGTAGAGAGAAAGCTCATTCGTATGACCGTTTGACCTGGGATGATGTGCGTTACGAGCCGGGAAGTTTGAGAGCCATAGCTTATAAGAACGGTCAGAAATGGGCGGAAGAACTTGTAGAAACTACTGGAAAACCAGCCGCTTTACAAGTGACAGCAGAGAAAACAGAGCTTAAAAATGATGGTACTGATTTATCATTTATCCGTGTAGCTGTTGTGGACTCTCAAGGTCGTGTTGTTCCTCGTTCTAAGAATCATTTGAAGTTTTCTGTAACAGGGCCTGCTGAGATTATAGCTACAGATAATGGAGACGCAACCAGCCTATTACCATTCCAGTTATCAGAAAGAGATGCTTATAACGGTTTGGCATTAGTCATTTTGCGTAGCCAGTATATGAAGCAGGGAAAAGTAGTACTTACAGTAGAATCTAAGGGGCTTCCGAAACAAAAGATTGCATTAAAGGTAGAATGATGTTATGAGTATAAATTGCAGTTTTAGGATTATTATCATTTATTTCTGTTTGTATTTGAGTGGATTAAGTGTATCGGTACAAGTACAAGTGAGAAATACAATATGGAATGGAGAGGACTTTCTTTGTACTCCTGCCTGTCGGGTAGTAAAAGAGGATTCTATACGTTCTCTTATATTCGAATCTGTTTCTTATAAAGGACAGGCTAAATCTGTTTTTGCCTATTATGCTACCCCTGCTATGTTACAAGGCAACAGCTCTCAGGAGAAAAAGTTACCGGGGATTATACTGGTACATGGCGGTGGTGGGACAGCTTTCCGGGAATGGGTTGTAATGTGGGCAAAGCGGGGGTATGCAGCCCTTGCTTTAGACACGCGTGGTAATGGTCCGGATAAAAAACACATTGATGGAGGCTTTGATGAAAATGAAAAGGAGACACCTTATTTTGATGTCACTTTACCTCAAAAAGAACAGTGGGTATATCAGGCTGTCAGCGATATTTTCAATGCGCATTCTCTACTTCTGAGCTTCCCGGAAGTCGATGTGGAGCGTACTGCCATTACTGGTATAAGTTGGGGTGGGGTATTGACTTGCATTGCAGCTTCATTAGATTCTCGGTTTCGGGTAGCCGTTCCTGTCTACGGTTGTGGGTTTCTTTCTGAAAGCGGGCGAATGAAACAACAACTGGATGGTTTGCCTGACGAACAAAGAGAAATATGGCTGAAACAGTATGATCCATCCAACTATTTACCCCGGATGGAGAGGCCGATATTGTTTATAAACGGAACCAATGACGTACATTTTTATCTGCCATCTATGGCACGGAGTGCAGTATTGGCTTCACAGTCCGGGTTATTGATAAAACAAGGTTTGCGCCATAGTCACAAATATGGTTGGCAAAGTGAAGAGATAGCTGCATTTATAGATCAATATCTTCGTGATGTGAAGCCTTTGGCCCAAATAACAAATGAGAAAGTAGAAGAAGGACTTGTATCAGGCGAGATCATTTCATCTACTCCTGTGGAGAAGGCCACCTTGCATTACACTACAGATTCAGGACAGGAACGGGAGAAATATCATTGGCAAGCAATAGAAAGTAAGGTAGAGAAGAATAAATGGAGAATTCCTCTGCCAGCAGGTATTACTACCTGGTATGTCAATATAACCGATGTGAGAGGCTATCAGATATCGGGTGAACTGCACATTGGTAATTGATTTTCGTTTCACTTTTGTCTGAAGCATTATAAAAAATAAAAGCGGCTGCCTCACAACAGTCGCTTTCAATTAACAATCTACCTTAATAACCTATGAGATAATACCTATTTACCAACTAACTATGAATTTAAAAAGCCTATGAATTTAATTTCTATTTATATAGTAAGAATAATAGTTTCTCTATGAGCCTCTCTCTTTATTGGATAGGACAAAGATATGCGTAACAATGATAATGGACTTAAAATATTATTCCAATCATTATATATATTGTTTCAGTTACTCCATTTTTATATGAAAATAGTACATTCTTGGTTCAGCGTTATTGGAAAGGGATAAAAAAAGGGGAACCAAACAAAAGTTGGCTCCCCCACATGAAATGTTTTGCTGATTATTTCTTCACTTGAATAATATCGTAGTTCAGGTCGCTGACAGCTTCTTGCAGACTATCGTTAACCAAACGTAAAGTGGTATCGTTCACTACTACGAAGTAGACGGGAGCGTCACCATCACTCGGTGTCAGTTTGTAGGCTGTCTTTTGTTTGTTGTTCACTGTCTTCTTGATGACTTGTTTCTTACCTTTGGAAGTGAAGCTCTTGTTCTTTCCTTGACCTTCCGCATCCAAGTAAGTAGTAACCAAAGTATAACCGCTTTCTCCGTCAGGACCTACACTGTCCACGCTCAATACGTATTGGATACCCGGGCCGTCGGCAGCAGGAAGAAGACCTTCGTATACGGCTACGGCAGAAGAATCATTCCCGGCAACTGTCAACACTCCTTCACCTACGGCGGAATCATTGTTCTGGGTTCCTTTTGATTGGCAGGATACCAATGCAGCAGCGATGGCTGCAATCATCATTACTTTTTTCATTGCTTTAATGGTTTAAGTTAATATATAATGCAAATTCACACTATTCTTCCTCTTCTTTTTTGATAACGAGCAGTTTATCCACTCGTCCACGATCCATGTCCACAACTTCAAACTGTAGGTTCTTGTAGCTGAACAAGTCTCCTGCTTTAGGTACCCGCCCGATGAGGAACATGGCGAGACCGCTTAGTGTGGTAAAGTCTTCTTCTTTCAGATCATCATAGCTCAGGATACCCATCTCTTCCATAAAATCATCTACATTCATAGAAGCCTCAACGAGCATCGAGCCATCTTGCCGGGTGACGATATCTTCTTCTTCCATTTCGTTTTCTTCAAGGATGTCTCCGAAGATACTTTCCGTCAGATCATGCAAGGTGATAATGCCTGCTGTGTTACCATACTCGTCTACAACAACTCCGAACTTATTTTTGTTCTTCTTAAATAGCTCTAAAACTTTCTTGGCATATAAACTTTCCGGAATAAACAGGGGAGAGCGCGCGATACCGCGTAAATCGAAGGGGTGATCATTGCCTAACATCAGAATAATATCTTTGACGGACACTACTCCGATAATATCATCTTTTCCTTTCTCTACCAACAGGTATTTGCTGAAATGTTGTTCGCGGATAATGTGTAGTACCTCATCACGTGTGTATGTAGGATGTAGTACGACAAGGTCACGGCGGTAAGTCATCAGTTCATTGGCCCGCTTATCTGAGAATCGGAATACGTCCCGTAACATTTCCGTTTCCTCCTTATCAATAACACCCTGTTCTGAACTTTGGTGCAGAATCATTTTTAATTCTTCCTGTGTCATGGGACGTTCTTCTCCATTGTTCAGGCCGATTAGTTTATTCACTATCTTGGTTGAGAAACTGAGTAAACAGACGAATGGATAAGACACTTTGGTCAGTAAAATCATGACCGGACTAAGTAGAGTTGCATATCGTTCCGGATTACTCAGTGCTATGGACTTGGGTACCAACTCACCGATGATGAGTGAAAGGTACGTAATGATTGCCACTGTTGTAATCATGGCAAGGTCTTTAGCATAGGGAGCGACTCCAGGAATGGAGGCGAATAACGGTGCTACATTGTCGGCAATGGCTACACCACCGAAAGCACCGGATACAATACCGATAAGTGTGATACCAATCTGAATGGTAGAAAGAAACTTCTCGGGCTCTTCCAACTGTTTCAGTACTCCTTTGGCTCTTTTGTTTCCCTTTCCTGCGAGGGTTTCGAGTCGTGCTTTGCTGGATGACACCAACGCTATTTCATACATGGCAAAGACACCGTTCAGCACTAATAAAAATAGAATAATAATAAATTCCATATAGGTTATGAATAGTTTATATTGCAAAATTACTAATTTTTTGAATTTTATTACTAATATTGCTGCCTATTTATAGAGATTATTAAAGAATGAAAGACATGAAAAGAAAACAAATTTTATTTAGCGTTTTATTGCTGTTTTCAGTTGTTGCGACACAGGCGGCACGAGTAGATACCGTTATGGTAAAAAGCCCATCCATGAATAAAGAAGTACAAGTGGTATATGTACTCCCTGATAAAGCATTGGGTGAGGAAGCTGAGGCTTGTCCGGTAGTTTATTTGTTGCACGGCTATGGTGGTAATGCACGTAGTTGGGTAGGATTGAAACCGGAGTTACCTAAGATTGCAGATGAAAAAGGAATTATCTTCGTATGTCCTGATGGTAAAAACAGTTGGTATTGGGATAGCCCTAAAAATCAGGCTTATCGTTATGAAACTTTTGTAGCTTCGGAACTGGTGAAATATACAGATAAAAACTATGCTACTATTCCAGAGAAAAATGGACGAGCCATTACTGGATTGAGCATGGGTGGACATGGTGCTTTGTGGCTTGCAATCCGTCATAAAGAGATATTTGGTGCAGGAGGAAGTACCAGTGGTGGAGTGGATATTCGCCCTTTTCCGAAGAATTGGGAGATGAACAAACAACTCGGTGATTATGAGTCTGATAAGACTTTATGGGATCAGCATACAGTGATTACTCAAGTTGATAAAATCAAGGATGGTGATCTGGCATTGATTATTGATTGTGGTGAACAAGATTTCTTTTTGGAAGTGAATAAAGCATTACATAAGATTCTGCTGGAAAAAAATATCAGCCATGATTTCATTACCCGTCCCGGTGGGCATAACGGGCAATACTGGAATAATTCTATTGACTATCAGATTCTCTTCTTCGATAAATTCTTCAAGAAGTAATATCCTTAGTTTATTTCATGATATAATCTACGGTACGTGCATAGTCCGTACCGTAACTTTTGGTTAACTCGCTGCATGAGATGTCGACATCTTTCTTGTCGAACCTATAAGTGTAAGTGGTGGTTTCGTTACTTCCACTGTTATCCTCTGGTCTGAGATCAGTAATCAGAGTATTGTATGCATCTCCCAAGAATTTCCCATAAATGGCAACCGAGTGGAATGAAAGGGGATATAGATCTGTCAGGAATAGGTACGGAATCTCTGAAGTGTTGGCTATTTCATTGCCGGTAGATGTGCTGGCTATGTAAGTTTGTTCGGACTTGTCAACCTGCTGGGTGATGCGTAGTGTTCTATAGCTACTATAATCTATGTTGATAGAAGAATAGGACTTATTTCCGTCTAATGTTTCTGTTATATTTTTCAGGAAGTATTTTCCCTCTGTATTGATAAGATAATCGAAAGTATAAGAGCGTATTTTACCATCCATTTCTTGGCGCACGC
Source organism: Bacteroides sp. 14(A) (assembly GCF_000526555.1). NCBI lineage: Bacteria > Pseudomonadati > Bacteroidota > Bacteroidia > Bacteroidales > Bacteroidaceae > Bacteroides > Bacteroides sp. 14(A). The sequence goes on from NZ_JAGH01000001.1 coordinate 1,625,012, forward strand.
AACTTATAGCATAGCCATTATCATCCAACGTGTAGGTCGAGATATTATTAATTTCATCTGTTACTACAGCCTGATGATCTCCATAAACAACATTTGTTGCATTTTCTATCTTAAACAATTCTCCTCCAGCTACGAAACTTTGTGTAGATGTAAAGTTAATCAATCGACCGGCACTATAATCGTAAGTCTGAGTAACAGTAACAGCTGGTGCACCTGGCTCTTCCTTGACTTCCTTTAATTCTATTTTAGAGAAATGAGTTACAGGATATCCCGGATTATCGGGTATATCTGAGCCCTCGTCATTGTCACTACAAGCTGTCAATCCTCCTATGAATAGTAAAGCTATGAAAATATTCTTCTTCATTCTGGGTTATTTAATGATAAGACCATTGCGGAAATAGCGCTTTACTTTCACACTTTTCACTACTGTCATTTGAGTTTCGGGTTCTGGTTTAGGTTCAGGGAGCACGATACTACCATCGATGATACCTATTGCTGCACTGAACAAAGCCTCGTTAGGATCTCCTAATGGCAGTACTTTTGCAAAATCACTCAGTTCACTGACTGCATAATTCGGTGTGAAACCTTTGGTGTAGTCCGCCTCACCTTCTGAATTGAATACTTGGCATACAACAGGGCGAAGCACCCATAAGAATTGATTGCTGGGGAAACTTTCTGTTGCTACGGTTTCTCCCTTGGTTGTGGTGCCTATAGTTATTACTGTCATGTACGGTCTCAAACAATTAATGAGCATTTCCGAAGCGGCAGCAGTTGTACTGCTTGTCAGAACATACACTTTCGATAGATTTAGGTTCACACCTCCTTGCAAAAGCTTGCTGTCGAGTGTGAGTTCGTGGTCTTTATATTTTCGCTTCTGGCTATATTCCAGTGAGGCGAAGGGACTGTTCAATTTGTCGGCAGGTACCAAAATATCTGCCAGAAGTTGTACGCACTCCATTTCTCCACCGGCATTGTAGCGCAAGTCAATAACCAAATCTGTTATATCCTTATCTTTAAAGAACTGCGATAGTTGGAGTAGCTCACTATTATCTTCTTTATTGAAGCTGTTGTATGCCAAGTAACCTACATTTATACTTCCACTGGAGTAAACGTCGTAAGCAGGTATGGCGACGTCCTCTACGGGACGGGCGGCAGGAAGAACTACGTCACGATAAGATTCAATCTTACTTTCATCTTCTCCTTCGTCATTGACAGCTGAAACATATTTTCCTAACAGTAGTTTCTGATTTTCACCTTCAGTCAGTAGTTTCTCCGTTTTTTTGGTGATATAATCATCGTTGATTTGCATGATCCATTCGCCTCGCTTTAATCCGACTTCGGAAGCTGGAGATTCGGGAATGACGTATGTGATAAGTGCATTATAGGCGGTATCATTACCGCTTATCCGATATAGGGAATAGTCGAAGCCATAGCTCGGTGTAGGAGTGGCATACAATGTATCGACACTGGAGTAATCTTTATCAAGTGATGATCTTATTGATTTTAAAAAAGCCTCCGGGGCAAGGAAATAATTCACGTTTTTTGAGTCGGGTATGTCTTCAAACCACAGATATTCTTCTCTCATGACGCTGTCTATCCATAGATCGCGTCCGGTCCATTTGTAATATTCCGGCCAACGGTCTACTCCACAAGAGAATAAGCTCGTCAATGCAAGGACTCCCAATAGTAGGAAAAGCTGTATATTCCTTCTTCTCATCTGTATCTATCGTTTGGTTTTCGTTGCAAATTTAGCGAATAGTTTGTTTATCTACCATAAATGTGGTATAAAATTCCCTATCTTGTGTCATTGCCCATGTCATAACATCCCATTATCTTTGCACTCAATCAATTAATCCTAAAAAATACAAAGACAATGGAAACAAAGAAATTGCATTTCGAGACGCTTCAACTCCATGTAGGACAAGAACAGCCCGACCCGGCTACTGATGCACGTGCCGTGCCCATTTATCAGACTACTTCGTATGTATTCCGCAACTCTGCCCATGCTGCTGCACGCTTTGGTTTGCAAGATCCGGGCAATATCTATGGCCGTTTGACTAACTCTACACAAGGTGTGTTCGAAGCACGTGTAGCTGCTTTAGAAGGTGGTGTTGCCGGATTGGCGGTTGCTTCGGGTGCAGCTGCCGTGACTTACGCTTTAGAGAATATTACTCGTGCCGGAGATCATATCGTATCGGCTAAAACCATCTATGGGGGAACGTATAATCTGTTGGAGCATACTCTGCCTGCCTACGGAGTGACTACTACTTTTGTAGATCCTGCTGATCTCTCGAACTTTGAGAAGGCTATACAGGAGAATACAAAGGCTGTCTATATTGAAACTCTGGGTAACCCAAACTCCAACATTATTGATATTGAAGCTGTTGCTGAGATAGCACATCGTCATAAGATTCCATTGATCATTGATAATACATTTGGCACACCTTACCTGATACGGCCTATTGAGCATGGAGCAGACATCGTGGTACACTCCGCTACGAAGTTTATCGGTGGCCATGGCAGTTCCTTAGGTGGCGTGATTGTGGACGGCGGTAAGTTCGATTGGGCTGCTTCGGGCAAATTTCCTCAACTGACGGAACCGGAGCCTTGCTACCATGGCATACGTTTTACTGAAGCTGCGGGTGCTGCGGCTTACGTTACTCGAATTCGCGCTATCCTGCTTCGTGATACGGGTGCTACCATCAGTCCATTCAATGCTTTTATTTTATTGCAGGGACTGGAAACACTTTCCCTCCGTGTGGAACGTCATGTAGAGAATGCATTGAAGGTGGTTGATTTCTTGAAGAAACATCCTAAAGTGGCAGCGGTGAATCACCCGTCATTGCCGGAACATCCGGATCATGCATTGTATCAAAGGTATTTTCCCAATGGTGCAAGTTCTATCTTTACTTTTGAAGTAAAGGGTGGGGTGAAAGAGGCACAGACATTTATTGATAACCTACAAATTTTCTCACTTCTGGCAAATGTAGCGGATGTTAAGTCGCTCGTTATCCATCCGGCTACCACTACACATTCGCAGTTGAATGAACAGGAGTTGGAAGAACAAGGCATTAAGCCGGGAACGGTGCGTCTGTCTATCGGTACGGAGCATATTGCTGATTTGCTGGATGACTTGGCTCAAGCGTTGGATAAAATATAATTGCTTCATAACGTATTAGAAAGGAACAAAAGTGATTAGGGTTTAGTGATAAGTGATTAGCGCCATTCGGTATATTATTTTTCAGACGCGGATGACGCGGATAACGCGGATTTAAAAGGCTGCGCTATAAAAAAAGATCCGCGTCATCCGCGTCATCCGTGTCTAAAAGATTATTTATCATTTTAGTTCATAACCCTACAGTAATGAGTCTATTTCTTATTTTTTGCCGATTGTTTGTTCTGATTTATTAATGTTGAAAGGGAGGTTTGTAATTGCTTGATTATCAGTGCTGTTATAATGTTCCTATCTCAGTCCTATACTGAGATACCCTAAGTATGATACTGAGGTACCCTAAGTATACGACTGAGATAGGCTAAATATACAATTGTGCTTCTAATATTTATTTATTGTAAGTAATATTCTAAACTATTTTGAATGAATATATCTGTTTTATTATCAGGAGGTGTTGATAGTTCAGTTGTCGTACACCTTCTTTGTGAGCAAGGGTATCGGCCGTCTCTGTTTTATATTAAGATAGGAATGGACGACACCGATTATATGGATTGTTCTGCTGAAGAAGATTGGGAGATGGCTACGGCTATTGCACATCGTTACGGATTGCCTTTGGAAATGGTAGATTTGCAGAAAGAATATTGGGAACAAGTTGCTGCTTATGCCATTGATAAAATTCGTCGTGGATTGACTCCTAATCCGGATGTGATGTGTAACCGCTTCATTAAGTTCGGTTGCTTTGAACAGAAGGTAGGCAAAGAGTTTGATTTTACTGCTACCGGTCATTACGCCACTACGGTCCATAAAGATGGTAAGGTATGGCTGGGCACAGCTGTCGATCCAGTAAAGGATCAGACCGATTTTCTTGCGCAGATTGATTATTTGCAAGTCTCCAAACTGATGTTCCCCCTTGGTGGATTGATGAAACAGGAAGTACGGGACATTGCCCGCAATGCAGGACTGCCTACTGCCCGTCGCCGTGACAGTCAGGGTATTTGCTTTCTGGGAAAAATCAACTACAATGACTTTGTGCGTCGTTTCCTTGGTGAACGGCAAGGAGATATTATAGAATTGGAGACTGGAAAGAAAATCGGTACACACCGGGGGTACTGGTTTCATACCATCGGACAGCGCAAAGGATTGGGATTGAGTGGTGGTCCTTGGTTTGTCATTCGGAAAGACGTTGAGGCAAATGTTCTTTATGTCTCACGGGGATATGATACCCAATGGCAGTACGGGCGTGAATTTAAGATTCATGATTTTCATTTCATTACAGAAAATCCCTGGTTACATAATCAGGAAGTCGATGTAACTTTTAAAATCCGCCATACACCGGAATTTATGAAAGGAAAACTGATACGGGAAGGGGAGATCTATCGTATTGTATCTTCTGAAAATTTGCAGGGTATTGCTCCCGGACAATTCGGTGTCGTATATGATGAAGCTTCCCGAATATGTATCGGCAGTGGAGAGATTGGTATTTGAATAGTCTTTTTATATATAGTATTCCACTAAATCCACAATTCCTGCCTTCATAGCATATTTTGTCGCTTCGTGCACATTATTCACTCCTAATTTACGAAATATGTTTTTGCGGTGGCTGTTTACCGTATGAAAGCTAAGATTCTTCTCCGCCGCAATTTCTTTCGTAGTCTTTCCCAGAGCAATTTCTTTCAGTACACTTCGTTCGGCAGGTGTCAGTAAATCATCTTTCAGCGTGTGGCGTACGGGAGATGCATTGCTGCCGGACAGCAATAGATTACTGACATGATTACAGATAAAACGTTCTTTTCGCGAAGCGCATTGCAATGCCGATAGTATTTCTTCTTTTGAATTATCCTTTAGCACTACTCCGAAAGCCATACTGCTGAATAATACTTGTCGGAGAAATTCCATACTCAATTCATCAGAGAAAAGGAGCCAGTCTGCTTCTTTAAAACGCTCATGCAGGACAATTAACTCATCCGCACCAGAAAAATCAAATAACGTATAGTCCAGTATCACTACTGCTTGCGGATGCAGACGCAGTTGCTGAACTAATTCGGCTTTGTTATCTGCTTCCAGTAACAAGGCTGTGTCTTTCTGACTACTGAGTAGAAACATCATACCTGCTTTGGTGATGTCCTGGTTGTCTGCAATGATAAATTCTCTCATATTTGGATGCAAAAATATAAAAACTCCGCTGCAAATGTACACATTTCTGGCAATTTGCAGCGGAGTGGAAATATATATATTGTAAAGGGCTTTACCAAGAACGTCCTTTAAAGATGCTGGATTGGCTTAATGGAACGAGATTACCAGTCAGCGTCATCGTATTGGAGTTGAAATTCGGGCTGATGGTTACGGTAGCATTGTTTCCACCGTTAGTCAGCGAAATGAAAATCTGTGCAGAGATACCGATACCCTGAATACTGAACTGGCAGTTAACGTTACCTTTCTTGTCAGTTGTAATTTGCATATCCGAGGTAGAACCATCTACAGTTACACCACCGATACCGTTAGGGCCGGGATATACCGTGTTGAATGCTACCTGTACGGTACCACGTCCTTGATTTACCAGTACGAAGTTGGTGTTAGAGTTAACGAAAGCTGTCTGTCCGTTACGGAACATCACCTGGTCGGCTTCCAGTACGAATTGGTGGGCTTTCAATGCGGCTACAGCGTCATCATACGATACTGCGTCGGCTACTTGTTCTTCAGCTTTCAGGCGGGCGCGTTCAGCGTCTCTTTGAGCCTTACGGTCTGCGCGGCGTTCCGCTCTACTTTCTTGTGCATACATGGCGGTTGTTGCCGCACTCATCATCACTAATGCTACTAATGCAATAAACTTTTTCATAATTCTTTAATGTTTAGGTTTTACGATTCTTGTTCGTTTATTGCAAAACAACCTTTATTCGGGATTGTTCACGGGACGCTTCACAATTTTATATCCGATGGCCGCAACGAGGATGCTCATTAATGGACTGATAATGTTGAAAAAGCAATAAGGAAGATAGGTCAGCGTAGATACGTTCAATATCGTTGCCTGCGTCATTCCACAGGTATTCCAGGGTATCAGAGGGGAGGTCACGGTAACAGCATCTTCCGTAGTACGGCTCAATAATCGGTTCTCATATCCTTTTTTCTCATAAATATTGCGAAACATGTTTCCGGTGAGGATAATACTAATGTATTGGTCGGCGGTAGTCAGATTGAGAAACAGTCCGGAGCAAACAGTGGATGCTACAACGCTGACTCTTCCTTTCATGAAACGTATAAAGACTGAAGTTATACTACCCAGCATACCGCTTGCTGTCATGGCACCTCCGAAACACATGGCGCAAAGAATCAACCAGACTGTATTCATCATGCCAGCCATGCCACGTGTAGACACAAGGTCGGTCAGCATACTGTTGCCGGTATCCAGACCGGTGCTTCCGTAGAATGTCATCATTACCCCTTTGAAGATGTTATTTTCTCCTGCTATTTCACGTAGCAAATCCGGTTGGAAGATAATGGCGCAAATACCTGCCAGCATAGTGGATATGAACAAGGTAATGATGGACGGAACTTTTCGAGCAATAAGTATTCCGGTTACCAAGGGAACAATCAGTAACCAGGGAGTGATTGTGAAGGTATCTTTCAGTGATGTGGCAAAGTCCGCCATGTGCGCAGTAGAGTTTGTTTCGATGACGAATCCCATTACTGTAAAGATAACCAGTGTGATAATCAACGATGGAGTGGTTGTAATTAACATATAGCGTATATGCCGGAACAAGGGCACGTCTGTTATGGAGGAAGCAAGTATCGTAGTTTCCGACAGCGGGGAGATTTTATCACCAAAATATGCTCCGGAGATAATAGCTCCTGCTATCCATCCTTCGTTGAACCCTTGCGCTTTGCCAATACCCATCAGTGCGATACCGATAGTGGCGATTGTTGTCCACGAGCTCCCCGTCATGACAGAGATTAGTGCGCAGATGATACAGGTTGATGCCAGAAAAAAGTCAGGATGAATAATTTGCATACCATAATATATAAGGGTAGGGACAATGCCGCTTATCATCCATGCACCGCTCAGTGCACCTATTATCAGCAAGATAATAATTGCTGTAGCAACTCCTGATATATTATTTGTAATAGCGAGTTCGTAATCTTTCCAGGGGACACGGTAGAATGTTATACCTATGAATACGCAAAAAGCAGTAGTGGTCAGTAGGGAAATCTGGCTACCTCCTTCCAGTGCGTCACTTCCGAATGTATGTATGGTGGCAAATAACATTCCTACCAACAGCACGATAGGCAGGAGGGAAACTAAAGGAGAGGGAATTTTTTTCAATGAACTCATTCTGTTTGTTATATCAGTTAAAACTTTGCAAAGTTACAACAAATCTGATGATTATGTTTTATCCCTGCTTTTCCGCCAATAAATATTATTATATCTTTGCGTTTACTTGGAATAAAAATACAACTTTGGTGTTTAGTTAAACTTTATTATTGACAACGTATGTACAAGAAACAAATTGCCACAGATAAGAAAGTAATCACTTTTGGCGAAGTAATGCTGAGGCTTACTGCTCCTGATTTCCTTCGTTTTTCACAAACCAATCAAATGATAGCCACCTACGGTGGCAGTGAAGCTAATGTGGCCGTTTCGTTGGCTAACTTTGGTATTCCTACAGAATTCGTAACCCGCCTGCCGGACAATGCTGTGGCACGTGCCTGCATAGCTTCGCTCCGTGCTAACGGTTTAGGTACGGAAGGCATTGTTTTTGGTGGTAAGCGCATGGGGCTTTATTTTCTGGAAAGTGGTGCGGCATTCCGTAATTCCAATGTGGTTTACGACCGTGAGGGTTCTTCTTTTGCCACATTGCGTCCAGGTATGATTGATTGGGAAAAGATATTCTCCGATGCTGGCTGGTTTCATTGGTCGGGCATTGCTGCGGCTTTGTCACAAGATGGTGCCGATGCATGCCGTGAGGCTCTTGAAATAGCTGACCGTATGGGATTGACTATCTCCTGTGATTTGAATTTCCGTAAGAAACTTTGGAACTATGGGAGTTCCGCTGCCGAAGTCATGCAGCCTTTGGTGCAATACAGTGATGTCATTTTCGGTGCCGAACCGGAATATAAAGAGATACTTGGCATACAACCTGTCGGTTTTAAAGCCGTAGATGCTGAGGATACTACGTTTGAAGCAAATCTTCCTGCTTTTGAAGACTTTGGTCGTCGGGTGGTGGAGCTTGTTCCTCGTTGCCAGAAGGCTTTTCTGGAACTTCGTAATTCCATTACTTCCAATCATAATCTACTGGCTGCCATTCTCTATTCTGATAACACATTGAAGCATACTGGTATTTATGATATCGAGTGCGAGGTGGATCGCGTAGGTGCCGGTGATGCTTTTGTCGGTGGTATGATTTATGGTCTTATAACGTATCCGGATAATGATCAAAAAGCGTTGGAATATGCTTTGGCTGCTTCTGCATTAAAGAATACCGTATACGGTGATTTTAATCATGTGATGGTGGAAGAAGTAGAGAGCCTGATGCAAGGAAATACATCAGGGAGGGTATCACGATAAGACAGTATCTAATTCAAATAAGAGAAAAAGAAACAGCATAGGAGGGTCTCAAATGCTGTTTTTTTATTTTAAAGATAAGATGATATACAGGTTGTAAAGCTGACGAATGCGATAAAATGTTATAGAAGATTTTCTTTAGCACTGGGAGTATGCTGAAAAATTGGACCCACTATCTGGCAGTTATCCAATTCTTTACAATCACCACAGGTGTTAACCCCTTTTTCGTTTACGCATTTGCGGATTGCGCACATATCGCTGCAATACATCGTTTTCACTCCATCCACACGACAGCCCATACAATTAATGGTATCTGCCGTAATCTCCGGTATATTATTCAACTTACTCCACAGTTGAGCTGTTTTTTCTCTTAACTCATTGTCATCTCTGACAGTAGCTATGCGGGCATCGCAACTTTCGCAATCTAATCCGCAACAAGCAATTAATTGTTTCATCATTAGGCTATGACTGTTGATAATTGGTTGATTGCAAATATAGTGATTCTTATGCGGCTTAATCTCATTGAATACATTTTTTCTCGATATTCTTTGCTCCTTTCATTTTTTATATTTTACTTTGCAACACAAAGTACTTTTTATATGGACAGAAATAAAGCAATAGAATCAGTAAATGAGATAAAAGAATTGATGGAAAGATCTTCTAAGTTCGTATCTCTCAGTGGAATGACGGCTGTATTGGCCGGAGTGTATGCATTAGCCGGCGCTTATGTGGCCGGTCAGTTATTAAGATCAGAAGATAATAGGGAAGGACTGATAATGGTTGCCTCACTGGTTTTGATTTTTTCAGTTGTTACCGCCTGTATCTTGTCCTGGTATAAGGCCAAGAAGATGCAACAAAAGCTATTCAGTAAACTAACCTATCGTATTGCATGGAATTTTTCATTGCCGTTGTTGACGGGAGGGTTGTTCTGTATAGCTTTACTGCTACATGAACATTACGGACTGGTATCTTCTGTGATGTTACTTTTCTATGGACTTTCTTTAGTCAATGTGTCTAAGTTCACTTACTCCAATGTAGCATGGTTAGGATATGCTTTTCTTTGCTTGGGTATTGCAGATTGTTTCTTTGAGGGGCATGGTTTAATGTTTTGGACAATTGGTTTTGGTGGATTTCATATTTTATATGGCATGTTGTTTTATTTACAGTACGAAAGAAGGAAATAATAGATGATAGAAGCATTTCAAAATATAAATAAGGCATTTGAAAGTAAAGTCCGTTTGGGTATTATGGCAGTTCTCATGGTAAATGAAGATGCCGATTTCAATACTCTTAAGGAATTACTTTCACTGACGGACGGTAACCTGGCAAGTCATACAAGGGCTTTGGAGGAACTGGGTTATATCGTTTGTCAGAAGAGCTTTGTGGGGAGGAAGCCGAAAACATCTTTCCGGGCTACTTCCGAAGGAAAGAAAGCTTTCAAAACTCACATAGAAGCATTGGAGAATTTTCTGAAATCAACATAGATGTTTGGCTTCACACAAAACCGGACAATACTAAATATCTTACTTAATACTATTTTATTATGGACAATTTGAATGACAATTTGAACGAAGATTTCAATGGAGATCTTGCAGAGAATCTGAATGAAACGAGAAAACAGGCAAGTGGTTGTCTGCGTCGTTTCTCTAAATCTATCAAGGCAGTGGTCATTGCTTTCCTTATTCTGTTGCTGCTAATTCCGATGTTTATGATCGAAGACATGATTTCGGAACGCGGGCGAACACAGACGGATGCTATTGCCGAAGTCGGTCAGAAGTGGAGTCTGGCGCAGACAATTACAGGACCTTACATCAATCTGAAGTATCCTATCACACAGGAAGATAATGGTACGAAGAAGGTGACTATGGGAAATGTTACATTGCTTCCTGACGAATTGTCAATAGACGGACAGTTGAGTACGGAGATTCTTCGGCGAGGAATTTATAAGGTGAATGTATATCAGTCGGAGTTGGTAATCAAGGGATTTTTTAGTTCGGAAGAACTTCGTAAGAGTAATGTAGACATGGATGTACTTCAATATCAAAGAGCGGCAATATGCTTGAATCTGACTGATATGCGTGGTCTCAGCGAACAGGTTAGCATAACTTTGAACGATTCTGTTTATATGTTTGAGCCGGGGATGGATGGACGCGGCATTGAAAGTATGGGTGTTCATGCCATTGTCGACCTTTCCGCTCTGAAAGATGACCGGAAGTTACCCTATGAAATGAAGATAAAGCTGAAAGGATCTCAATCCATTTATTTTACTCCCTTGGGTAAAACTACGAGAGTTGCCCTGAAAGCAAACTGGAATACTCCAAGTTTTGATGGTAATTACCTGCCGGAGAAGCGGGAGATTACGGAGAAAGACTTCTCTGCGCAATGGCAAGTGCTGAACTTGAACAGAAATTATCCGCAAGTGTTTATAAATTATCAGAATGCCAGTATCAAAGATATTCAGAACTCTAACTTCGGAGTTAATCTGAAAATGCCGGTAGAACAGTACCAGCAGTCCATGCGTTCCACTAAATATGCTATCCTGATTATTCTGTTGACCTTTACAGTGATATTCTTTACGGAGATAATGGAGAAAACCCGTATTCATGCTTTGCAATATCTGTTAGTCGGTTTGGCGCTTTGTCTGTTCTATAGTTTGTTGTTGTCCATGTCCGAGCATATAGGTTTCAGCATGGCATATCTGGTGGCATCAGTGCTTACGATTATGCTGGTAGGAGGCTATATGCTGGGGATTATTAAAAGAAAGAAACCGGCGTTTATTATGGCAGGTCTGCTCAGTGTGCTCTATATTTATGTTTTCATTCTTATACAGTTGGAGACTTTTGCATTGCTTGCCGGTAGTCTCGGATTGTTTGTGATATTGGCTATGGTGATGTATTTCTCTAAAAAAATTGATTGGTTCAATGAATAAGCCAGGCTGAATAAAGAATGTCCTTTGGGGGAAATTCATGATCTGTGTAAATATGAAGAGAGTGTCAGCTAGCAAGCAGACACTCTCTTTATACTTTCTAATATGTTCTCAGTTTTTTCTTTGAGACATAGTGAGCAATTCTTCTTTAATTTTTTTTATTTCTTATACCAGTCTTTGTTCTTTTCTCCATTACTGCTTACCCAACCGTCATATCCACTATATAACAGATTGATAGCTGTTTTTTCATTAGCACTGTCCAGCAATTTACTTAAATCGCTTTCTGTTGCCCGGCTCAGGAAAAAGGCAAATGGGTAATTACCCTTACGTACATAGTATATACTCTGATTGGGGTTAGATGCATCGTCTCCCTGCCCAAAATACTTCTTGTTTATTTTGGATGTCGGCATTTCCTGAGGAATATGCACTTCCCATCGCAAACCATCTTCATCATTTTTGAATATAAAAGCTTGGGCTTCAGATTGCTTTGAAATGGGCTTACTGTAATTAACGGTAACCTTATATTCTGTTCCCATATTTTCTTTCACATTTGTGGTCAAAAGATATACATTATCCTGAGGCTCGTATTCAAATGTGGTTTCTGTAAATTCCTTTTCACCTTGTTGGCGAATAGAGTAGGTGGTAGATTCTATGTTTCCTTCCGTTTTGAGACGGAATGCTAAACCGTTCTGGTTACTGGCTATATTTTGGAAAGTCTTGAAAGTAAATGATTCGGAATATATTAGATTCTTTTCATCGAAAGTGCTGCCATAGTTATATCTTACGACCACATCATTCATATCATAATCTCCCTGACTGGGCCAAAGGTCTTCAAATGCGTATGTACCTTTCAGGAAGTCAATGCTTGTCTTGTCTTCATCAGGATTAGTTACAGGAATATCGGTGATAGCATCTACCGGATTAGATTTTAAAGTAATGACAACATCGCTGAAATTCTCGTCAGTCATATAATCTTCAAAAGAAGTCAATATCCAATCACCATATCTATAAACAGCAGTACGCGGTTCTTCAAAGTTCACGCCTTGATCGTTTAAGCTCAAACCGCTAGAGGTGGCGGCGCGATATTTCTTGTATCCGCTAAAGCTGCCAACATGATTGCTCCAGCCATTGGTTGCCAGAACAAAACCGATTCTGTAACCTGCGGGGAAGGTTGTAGTAGCGCCTTCTTTACTTCCGGTTGCAATATTAGGATAATACATCAGTTGTACGGCAGTCAGTGGGTCAATACCGGCACTTTTCTTTGCTTGATTGGGGTTATTAGACCAGTTACCATCTTGGGTGTTAGGAAATAACATGATTACATGGGCATCATTCAAGTTCTTTGGTTGTTCTCCGTCTTTATAATAATAATATCCCAATGAACAGGTCCAACAAGTATTTTGTCCCAGAAATGTAACTACTACTTCAGCATCCTTGTTGACGTACATATCCGAATAACCGCGATATTCTTGTGGACAAGTTGTATGAGTGTTTATAATACGGGTGTGCGCAGTATATAAACCATCCTTTTTAGTTGCTGCTAATTTTCCCTTGTACTTATAATTAATATCCCCGTTTTTATACAGATTGTATGTACCTAACCAGGTTTTCCATACCTCATTTCCGTATCTATTACTTACCAGATAACTGTCGTATGGAGTACTGGTATTAGTAATTGTACGAGTATCAGTACTAGTATTATCTGTTGCTTCGATACTTCCATCCACAACATTTGCTTCCATCAGGGTTTGTGCAAAGAAAGCGGGAGAATAGATATATACCTTTGTCAGGTATGAAGGCAATTCCAGTTTACCTTGGTAAGTACCGTCTTCTTGGGTATAGGCAGCAAACAGGTAATTTACATCCTGACGTTTGGTATAAGTACCATATTCGCTTTCGACGACAGGCATTTCATCATACACTTCAAAATAAACATTTGATTGTACAGCACCATTTACGTAATTTACATTTAAGTTTACGTCCTTTTGTACAGTAGAGAAGGGGAAGGTGTTGAATTCTTTTTCATCTTCCTTAGGGCCTTGATAAACATCTTTGTCTGTGCAGCTGCTTAATGCAAATGCAGCAATTAGAGTAGTTCCTAATAATTTTTTCCACATATTATTTAGTGTTTAGAGATAATTCGCGTTTTCTTTTTCCGGTCTATGTGTGATCCTTACAAATGCAAGAGAAATCAGTGCTCGGTTGACGTTCGTAGAGAATGATCATAATAAACAACTGCAAAGATATTGTATAATTCTTAAATATACAACTAATTTCTTGCTTTATTGTTCGAAAATTCTTCTTTATTAGTCAAAATCTACAATTTTACTATATGTGTGGGAGATTTATTTAGTCAAAAATTACAAGAATTTAATAGAGATATTACCGTATTGTTCATTATAGAACTTCACTTTTAGAGTTATGTAATATGTTAAGTTGCTGTGTTTGTGTTAAAAATAAAAATCCCTATAATCAATAAGATTATAGGGATTTATTATTTTAGTTAAGTAATTATTTACTTGCTCAAAGCCTGAGCTACGTCTACCGCACAAGCCACTGTACAACCTACCATCGGGTTGTTACCAATTCCCAGGAATCCCATCATTTCTACGTGAGCAGGAACTGATGAAGAACCAGCGAACTGAGCGTCTGAGTGCATACGGCCCATCGTGTCGGTCATGCCATAAGAAGCCGGACCGGCTGCCATGTTATCCGGGTGAAGAGTACGACCTGTACCACCACCGGAAGCAACTGAGAAATAAGGCTTACCAGCAAGCATGCGCTCTTTCTTGTAAGTACCTGCAACCGGGTGTTGGAAACGAGTCGGGTTAGTAGAGTTACCAGTGATAGATACGTCTACGCCTTCTTTCCACATAACAGCTACACCTTCACGAACGTCGTCGCAACCGTAGCATTTTACTTTGGCACGTTCACCGTCAGAGTAAGCGATTTCGCGAACAACTTTCAGTTCAGAAGTATAGTAGTCGAATTGAGTTTGTACATAAGTAAAGCCATTGATACGAGAGATGATCTGTGCAGCATCCTTACCCAAACCGTTCAGGATACAACGCAGAGGTTCTTTACGTACCTTGTCTGCTTTAGCAGCAATTTTGATAGCGCCTTCTGCAGCAGCAAATGACTCGTGACCTGCCAAGAAAGCAAAACACTTAGTCTCTTCGCGCAGCAACATAGCTGCCAGGTTACCATGACCGATACCAACCTTACGGTCGTCGGCTACAGAACCCGGGATACAGAAAGCTTGCAGACCGATACCGATAGCTTCGGCAGCGTCAGCAGCATTCTTGCAGCCTTTCTTGATAGCGATAGCTGCACCTACTACGTAAGCCCACTTTGCATTTTCGAAACAGATCGGCTGAGTTTCTTCACACGTTTTATAAGGATCAAGTCCGGCAGCGTCGCAGATGGCGTTAGCTTCCTCGATGTCTTTGATGCCGTTAGCGTTCAAGGCTTCAATGATGCCTTTGATACGACGGTCTTGACTTTCAAATTTTACTTCTCTAATCATAATTTCTTTCCTCCTTATATTATTCGTGACGTGGATCAATATGTTTAACTGCTCCCTGCTCAGGTGTTACGCGACCGTAAGTACCGGTAACTTTCTTCAATGCTTCGTTAGCATCTGTACCCTTCTTGATTTCATCCATGAATTTACCCATGTGAACGAATTCGTATCCGCAGATCTCGTCATTCTTATCCAAGAAGATATTCTTGATGTAACCTTCGGCCATTTCCAGGTAACGAGGACCTTTTGCCAAAGTACCGTACAGTGTACCTACCTGGCTACGCAGACCTTTACCCAAGTCTTCCAAACCTGCACCGATAATCAAACCACCTTCAGAGAAAGCGGACTGAGTACGTCCGTAAACGATTTGCAGGAAAAGTTCGCGCATTGCTGTATTGATAGCGTCGCAAACAAGG
This sequence comes from Bacteroides sp. 14(A), assembly GCF_000526555.1. Lineage (NCBI taxonomy): Bacteria > Pseudomonadati > Bacteroidota > Bacteroidia > Bacteroidales > Bacteroidaceae > Bacteroides > Bacteroides sp. 14(A). Next base: position 1,640,606 of record NZ_JAGH01000001.1, read on the forward strand.
TCAGTATTCAATGCTTCGAGTAATGTCTTACCCGGAAGGATTTCGGCAGCCATAGCAGCTGAGTGAGTCATACCAGAGCAGCCGATTGTTTCAACCAATGCTTCCTGAATGATACCTTCTTTTACGTTCAAAGTCAGTTTACAAGCACCTTGTTGAGGAGCACACCAACCTACACCATGTGTTAAACCTGAAATATCAACTATTTCTTTTGATTTTACCCATTTGCCTTCTTCGGGTATGGGAGCCGGTCCATGGTTAGGACCCTTCTTTACAACACACATGTGTTCCACTTCGTGTGAATAAGTCATAATTAGCTCTTTTTTTAAGTTATATAAATTAAAAAACGTAATCCACTTTCTAAAATTGTTCGCAAAGTTACTCCTTTTCTTTATTTATGCAAATCGAGTTATCTGACTTTTTTTATAAAAATAAATAATAAGAGACAGTGATTCTGTGTATTGCAATCTCCACATTACAATAAAATTAACGGGGACTTTTGAAACTGTACTTTTTCCCTCCGGAATAAACCTTGATGACGGCAGGTTCAGTAAGAGCGTATTCGGCCTGTTCGTCAAGACTTTGATGTGAGGTTATAATTCGTCCCGATAAATCATAAATGTCGATACGTGCTCCGGCGGAGAGTCCTTTAAGGACAATTCGTTTTTCTTGTCGGATACATTTCACTGCATCCGTTGCATTGGAGGAGGGAAAAGAGATGCCAGTAGTAGTACCATATAAATTGAAATCATTGCTACTTGGGGAGTTATTACTATTTTCATAGCAAGCCTTCATCAAATGATATCTACGAGGCTATTGATGTAAAGCTCCAGATAAGAGTATCCGGTTGTCGGTTCTATATCCCGATAGCTTTTTCCGACGGGAAGATATTGAGCAGCCCAGATATCAGGAATGCCGTCATTATTAGAATCAGTTGGCTTTTCTTCGCTGCTATATAAGAGATATCCTTCGGTATCGGCTTGCGAGTCAATTAATCCGTTGCTGCTGCCGTTGCTTCCTTCGTAGGTATAATTCCCCTGTTTGGTTTCAGAAACAATACGCTGGTCTATGGCATCCCGTTTCAGGCTGGCACCTGCGTAAGCCAGTACTTTTTCATATGCTTGGGGGGCTGTATGGGTACTTACGGGTGATACAGTGAACTCGACGTTACTTTTGATACTTTCTTTACTCCCGTCCGGTAAGTCTGCATTTTTAGTATTGGGATGAATGCCTTCCCAGTTATCAGCGTTGGCATCGGCTATCAAACCAAGCAACTTATCTTTCTTTTTGTGGTTTTGTATCTGAGGACAGGTATTATCAAAATAATTGCCATCTACATAGAATATTCCCCAGACACCTTTGGCATTCTTTTGTGTACCGTCGTCTGCATTCGGTTGGAAAATACGGTTCACAAGCTGGTCTTTGGTAGAAGTGGAAGGACCGGGCTTATAGTAGTTATTAATAAAGTTATAGCTGCCACCCTCTCCGGCATAACCACTATTGATAGGCCCCCAATTATAGAATACATTATTTCTCAGGTCAACCAGTTCCGCATCGGGAGTACCGGTGTAGCGGCTACCACAAAGACGGGGAGTCCGGCTGCTATGATGTGCCAATAAATTATGGTGGAAACTGGCACCTTCGCCACCCCAGATACCACCATAACCATGGCCGCCTTTACCATGTACGGAGTTGGTAAGACTTTCGCTGAGAATACACCATTGCATGGTAAAATTCTTGTTGTCATAGAAGGAAGAACATTCGTCGGTACTCCAGCTCATCGTGCAATGGTCGATGATGATGTTCTGATGGTTACGTCCCCACAAAGCATCATCTTCCGTCTTTTTCTCGTCGCCCATGCGGCAGCGGATAAAACGGATGATAACATTATCGGCCTTCACAGCCACTGAGTAATTCTTCAGACAGATGCCATCACCGGGTGCTGTTTGTCCGGCAATAGTGATATTAGCATTCTTAATTTCAAGGGTACTGAGCAGGCTGATAGTGCCGGATATATCGAACACAATCGTGCGGTTACCTTTTTTGAGTCCTTCGCGTAGTGAGCCGCTTCCACTATCATTTAGGTTTGTGACGTGATAAACATCTCCGCCGCGTCCTCCGGTAGTGGTGTAACGGGCAAATCCCTCGGCGCCGGGAAAGGCGGGAGTTGTTTGGGCTTGTGCAAAGACTGCACATAAAAGAATGATAAATAGAAGTGCGTAGTTTCTTTTCATGGTTTTATGATTTATATTCTGATGGGACAAAAGTATGCGTTTTCTGAGCAATGAATGTCGATAAATTCTTTTTCTATGTGGAAGTTTAGGTCTTACTGTGTCATTTTTTAATAAATTTTTCCTATTTTCGCATTAGAATAGAGAAAATAAAAAGCTGGTGGTTACAGAAACTTCTTATACATTTATTAGTATTAGGCTTGATGAACGGGAGTTCCATAATGTTTTTGATAAATATTATGTGGCGCTTTGTTTGTTTGCAAACCAATATACAGAGAATGAGGAAGTCTCTGCGGATATCGTGCAGGATTCTTTTGCTAAGTTGTGGCAGATCAGAGAAGATTTTTTCTATTTGCATCAGGTCAAATCTTTCCTTTATACTGCCGTACGTAATAAGGCTCTCAATGAACTGGAACATTCTAAAGTGGTATTTGAATATGCTCAGAAAGTAATTGAGAAAAGGAAAGATTCTTTTTTCCATGATGCAGTAGTCGAAGAAGAGACTTGTCGGATGCTGACGGATGCCATTGATAAGCTTCCCGATCAGATGCGGGCTATCATGCGATTGGCCATGGAAGGAAAAAAGAATGGAGAAATAGCTGAGTACCTAAATGTATCCGTTGAAACGGTACATACTCTTAAGAAGATTGCCTATAAAAAGCTTCGTATATATCTGAAAGACTATTACTATTTCCTTATTCTCTTCTATTTGTAAGCGGCCGGTTAAAAATAAACATCGTTTCAGGTTTCTTTCTACAACTGGTCCGTAGTATCTCCGTACTATCTCCATGCCATCTCCGTATCATCTCCGTATCAAGTCCGTACTAAGTCCGTTCGTATAGATACGGAGATGATACGGAGCAGATACGGTTCGGGTTATGAGAAGCTTTTATTTTTTCGTCGATAAATGGAATACAGCCATATCACTTTCCGTTCCTATTCTGAAAGGCGGTCCCCAAAGAGATAATCCGCTGGAGACGTATATGTGGCTGTTTCCCCATTGCCGATAGCCATGGCTTTGTTCATAGATATAGTCTGTCACCCAATTCATGGGCCATACTTGTCCACGGTGTGTGTGTCCGCTGAACTGTAAATCTACACCGGCTGCCTCGCTTTCGGTCAGTTTATACGGCTGATGATCCAACAAGATGATGGGTTTACTTTTATCTATCCCTGTCATTAACTCTTGCAAGGAGCGGCGGGCCGTGTTCGACCGGTCATCGCGTCCTATCAGCTGTATGCCGTTGGGAAGCGTGACTACTGAATCGCGCAGCAACTGTATGGGTGTATCTTGTATGAATCGGGCACTTGCTTTAATGCCACTGATATATTCGTGATTGCCGGGAACCATATAAATACCCAACGGAGCTCTTAATTCCGACAGTTCCTCCATCATCTTTTCAGTGTAAAGAGGTACTACGCTGTTATCAATTAAATCTCCTGCGATCAAGATCAAATCGGGATTTTGTTCATTAATCATTTTCACATACCGTTTCAAGGCTGTTTTCCCGGTTCCATTACCCAAATGCAGATCACTTACGGCAACTATCTTAACTGGTTTGGCGTCACCGGCTAAAGGTTTGTCGAGGGCGATGTTGATTGTATTTGTCTTAGGATGACGGTAATTATAGTATCCATATCCTAATAAGACGACCGTGAATATTAGAGAGAGGATGAAACCGTAGTTGAAGGGGACACGGCAGAGTCTCAGCAGATCAAACGCGAGCAGGAACAAAACCATGTATAGAGTGAAGATCAGCCAACCGGTCCCTACTTCATACATGGTATGGGATAAGAAAACCGGCATTTTTATATTGCGGGTTAGCATAGTTCCTACGATGGATAAAGTCGCGAGCCAGAATAATACGGCCAATGAAATTTTAATTCCACAGGGAAGACCGGATAACGCTTGCATACCCCTGTAAAATATATAGGTATTTCCGCCAAGGTATACGGTAATAAGAATAATGAAGAATATCGGCATAAAATTTATGTATTGAGTTTAAGTGGCAAAAATAAGCTAAATTCCGGTTTATTAAAAAAAAAGTGCTTTTTGATTCACCATGATTTTAATTACTCCTGTTTTATTATAAAAGACAACGAAAAAAGTTCAATTTATGATAAAACAGGATTTTTATATAGCTAATATTATAGCCAGGCACTTATCCGGTGAAATCACTCCTGAAGAGAGCGTTCAATTGGAGAGTTGGCGAAAGGAAGATTCTGCCCACGAAGCCCTCTTCCAGAAAATATGCAGTAAAGAGAATCTTAAAAAAAATGTGGAGAAAGGTGTGTCATTTGATGTCGCAACCGGCTGGCTGGAAGTACAAAAGCGTATTAGGAAAAGCAATAACCGGGAACGGATGATGAAAATACTCCGTTATGCCGCTGCTGTTTTAGTCCCCGTCTTTTTTGTAGGTATTACGCTGAAGTATACTGATCATGACCATTCTTCTGATAAGTCCGTGCTGATTACCCAGCCCATATTGCCGGGGGCTGCCAAAGCTATATTGACTTTGGACAATGGGGAAACAATCAATTTGAATAAAGAAACAGCAGATGCTTTGCGGAAGATAGAAGGAACACATATTCAGGTAGATTCGACCACTTTGAATTATCAGTTGGCACAGAGCACATCTGCCCGGCCGAAACCTGTATATAATAAGGTGGAAATTCCACGTGGCGGTGAGTATGCGTTGGTGCTGAGTGACGGGACAAAGGTTCATTTGAACTCAATGAGCAGCCTCCGTTTTCCGGTTGCTTTTACTACGGGTAAAAGAGAAGTAGAACTGCAAGGCGAAGCCTATTTTGAAGTGAGTAAAACCGGGCAGCCCTTTATTGTAAATGTCAATGGTATGCAAGTTGAAGTATTGGGCACAACCTTCAATATCTCCGCTTATCCCAATGAAGAATATCAGACAACTTTGGTCAACGGTTCGGTGAGGGTCAGTGCCGAAAAGGGTGAAAGCCTTATTCTGAAACCGTCGCAACAGGCCACCATCGTTTCGGGTGGCAATTCCATTCAAGTGCGAACGGTGGATACTTCGTTCTATACTTCATGGGTAAAAGGAAAGATCAATTTCAAAGATCAGCGTCTGGAAGACATTATGAAGATACTTTCCCGCTGGTATGACATGAATGTGGTTTATGAAAATGAAGGACTTAAGAATATACGTTTCGGTTGTAACCTGAATCGTTATGAAGAAATAACTCCTTTCGTCAAGTTGCTGGAAAAGACGGAAGAAGTGCATGTGAAAATTGAAGGTAATACAATAACATTCCATAATTAACCCAAAAATGATTACTATGAACAAGAAAGGACACAAGAATCAAGCTGAAAGAAGCAGTAGACGTTTATGGATAACGTTGCTGTTTTTCTGTTTCACAGTTACCGGTTTTATGCAGGCTGCCAATGCAGTGTTTGCACAAACCACTGTCACAGCAACCTTTAAGAATGCCACTCTTAGCGAAGTGCTGTGGGAAGTTCAGAGACAAACAGATTTCACCTTTGTGTATAGCACTGAAGAGGTGAAAAATGTAAAAGTAGAAAAGTTGATTGTGAATCATGAAAAGATTGCTAATGTGCTGGATAAATGCCTGAAAGGTAGTGGGCTGACTTATACGGTTCATGACGGTGTCATTGCCATTAAGCCTGCTTCTAAGGTTGAAGAAATGGCAGCACCACAGCAAAAGACAAAGCTGAATGGTACTGTTGTAGACGAAACTGGTGAAGCCATTATTGGTGCCAATGTAATAGTGAAAGGTACTACTAACGGTTGTACTACTGATTTAGACGGTCATTTTACACTTGATGTAGATCACCTTCCTGCCACTTTGATGGTTTCTTATATCGGTTATATCCGCCAGGAAATCAAGGTTACTTCTGCAAAGACGATTAAAGTGGAGATGACACCGGATAATAATCTGATGGATGAGGTCGTCATTACAGGTTATGGTACCTTCAAGAAATCTGCTTATGCCGGTTCTGCTGCCAGTGTAAAAGGAGAGACTTTGAAAGATGTTCCGGCAATTTCTTTTAAAGACCTGCTTCAAGGTAATGCTCCGGGCGTACAGTTCACTTCTTCTTCCGGTCAGCCGGGGGCGTCTTCTTCTTTGAGAATCCGTGGTATGGGTTCTTTTAATGCCAGTAACTCACCTCTTTATGTAATAGATGGAGTGCCAATGCGCTCAGGTACCATCAATACAATGAGTTCGGATGCCGGCCTTGATATTATGTCTACCATTAATAGCTCCGATATTGAAAGTGTTACGGTGATAAAAGATGCTGCTGCCGCTTCACTCTACGGTTCGCGTGCTGCTAATGGCGTCGTACTAATCACAACGAAGAAAGGTAAAGCAGGAAAGCCTTCCATTTCTTTGAAGGCCGACTGGGGTAGTTCTGATTTTGCTATGGATTATCGTCCGATTATGGGGGGAGAAGAGCGTCGTCAGTATATCTATGATGGTTTGGTAGCCGGACAGATAAAGAAAGGTAAGAGTGAAGCCGATGCAATGGCTTATGCCGATGGAGAAATTGATGACTATGCTCCGGTTCCTTGGTGCGGATATACGGATTGGGATGATGTTCTGTTTAAGAAAGGCAATCATCAGTCTTATGAAGCTTCTCTTTCAGGAGGAACGGACCGATTCAAGTATTACTCTTCACTTTCTTATCTGAAGCAAGACGGTATTGCCATCAACTCAGGCCTGGAACGTATCAGCGGACGCCTGAATGTGGATTTCCAAGCTACCAGCAAGTTGAAATTGGGAGCCAATGTCTTGTTTGCTACGGTTAACCAGGATGTATATAGTGAAGGAACTTCTTATTCTTCCCCTTTCTACACTTCACGCAATGCTGTAGTACCTTCTGATCCTATATACAATGAAGACGGTAGCTGGAATCGTGACTTGATCCGTATTGGTGACCGTAACCCGTTGTTGTCGGCAACTTACGATTATCAACGCGAGTATGTGACCCGTACATTCAACACCATCTATGGTGAATATGAATTTATCAAGGACCTGAAGTTTAAGTCTACTTTCAGCTATGATTATGTAATTACGAAAGGTAAAGACTGGAGTGACCCGCGTACTTCCAACGGCGATGATATCAACGGTGGTATGAGCAAGAAGTATTATGAATACAACAAAATGGTATGGGCCAATCAGGTGAGCTATAAAACTTCGATTGCCAGAGATCATCACATTGATGCGCTGGTAGGTTACGAAATAGACGATCAATACCGCGATTATCTGTCAGGATATGCCACAAACTTTGCAACTCACGATAAAAATCAAATCAGTAATGGTATGAAGACGGAATCGGTTGGTGGTAATGATACCCGTACACGTATGGTTTCTTACCTGACTCGTTTGAATTATGATTATAAGAATAAATACTATTTGGGTGGTAGCTTCCGTACGGATGGCAGTTCTCGTTTCCAAAGAGATAACCGTTGGGGTAGTTTCTGGTCAATATCCGGTGCTTGGCGTATTATTGAGGAAAAATTCATGTCTCCAACTAAGGATTGGTTGACTGATTTAAAGATTCGCGCGTCTTATGGTGTGAATGGTACCCTTCCTTCCGATTACTTCGGATATATGGGATTGAGCAGTCTGACTAACGGTTATCTGGAACAACCGGGCATCATTCAGTCGCAACTCCGGAATGACGACTTGCAGTGGGAGACAAACTATAACCTGAATCTGGGTTTGGACTTCGCACTTTGGAACCGTATTAACGTTACTTTGGAGTATTACACCCGTACCACCAAGAATCTGTTGATGGACCGTCCTATCTCTATGACTACCGGTTTCAGCAGTTACCTGATGAATATCGGTGAAGTAAAGAATAAAGGTGTGGAACTGGAAATCAGCTCAACCAACATCCAGACTAAGGATTTCTCATGGAATACAACATTCAATATTTCGCATAACAAGAATAAAATTGTAACCTTGGATGGCATGCAGACGGAAATCAAGAGCGGTTCTCAAATTCGTAAAGTAGGAAAATCATACCGTACTTTCTATATGATTGAATTTGCAGGTATCAATCCGGAAACCGGTGCTCCCCAGTTCTATACAAACGATGTAGACGAAAATGGAAACTACATTAAAGACATCACCGAAGAAATCAATAAAGCTCATGCCATTGTGCTTGATAAACATGCAGAGCCCAATGCTATCGGTGGTTTATCAAATACGTTGCGCTATAAATGGTTCGATCTGAACTTTATGTTCTCTTACCAGTTTGGTGGTTACTCTTATGACAACTGGGCACAGAAAACCGAACATGGTGGTAATGACCTGGAAGCTAATATCCCGTCCTACTATAAAGATAGTTGGAAGAAGCCGGGAGATGTTACAAAATATGAGTTATTCTACGAGAAACCCTCTGTAGCAATGAATAAAGTAACGACTACCCGCCGTCTGCACAGCACTGATTTTATCCGTTTGAAAACGCTAACATTCGGTTTCACCGTTCCGAAGGACTGGACACGGAAAATCGGTATCGAGAATGTACGTTTGTATGCATCGGCCAATAACCTCTGGACATGGGCGGCATACGACTATTACGATCCGGAAGCAGTGAGTGGTGGTACTGCCATTTGGGGGACTCCTCCTTTGAAGACTGTAACTTTTGGTATAAATGTAAATTTCTAACCCGATAAAAACGAGATATTATGAAACCATTAAAATATTTATTTATCAGTTCCATGTTGTTCGTCGCTACTTCTTGCGGCAACAGTTGGTTGGATTTGGAACCTTCTACTTCGGTAGATACTGAAACCAGCATTAAGATATTGTCGGATGTTGAGTTCACTCTGAATGGCATTTACAGCACGATGCAGAGTTCGGATGCCTACTCCGGACGTCTGGTATATTATGGAGATGTGACGGGTGATGATATGCAGGCTGTTAGCTCTACTAAGCGTGTAGCTAACTATTACCGTTTTAACTTTACTAAGGATGATAACCCTTCCAGTCATTGGTCTTATCTTTATTCTATCATCCAGAATTGTAATCTGATTTTGATGAACATTGATAAACTGGTTATTGATGAAGACGACAAGGCATATCGGGATGATTTGAAAGGAGAGGCACTGGCCATTCGTGGTCTGGCATTGTTCGATCTGACCCGTATCTTCGGTTATCCGTATCTGAAAGATGACGGGGCATCACTGGGTGTGCCTATTATAGAAGGTCTGTCCACTATTGATAGCAAGCCGACACGCAACACTGTGGCTCAATGCTATACAAAGATAATCGATGATCTTACCCAAAGTCTCTCTTTATTGGGTGAAAAATTCAATAAGGGCAAAATAAACAAATGGGGAGCAATGGTGCTTCTCAGCCGTGTTTATCTTTATAAGGGTGAAAATGCCAATGCTTTGAAAATGGCGAGCGATGCTATTACAGGAGCAGAAAAGAATAAATACGCTTTGTGGACCAATGAAGATTATCCCACGGCTTGGGGAGAAGATGCTTCAGCCTCTAAACCGGGTGAAGTATTGTTCGAAATCGTAAATCTCACTACTGACAGTCCGGGTAAAGAAAGTATGGGTTATCTCAACTCTTATGACGGTTACGATGATATGTGTATCACTTGTTCTTTCTATCAGTTCCTGAAAGAAGACCCGAATGATATACGTCTTAAGTTGCTGAGCTTCGATAAGAAATATTATGCTTATGTAAATAAGTATCAGCCGCAACGTGAAGAGAATATTGAAGATGCCAATATTCCGTTGATCCGCCTTTCCGAGGCTTATCTGAATGCAGCCGAAGCCGCTGTTAAGGAGAATGATAATGACGCTGCTGTTAAGTATCTCGATCCGATAGTGAAGCGTGCTAATCCGGATAACACAGTGGTAGGACAGACTATAACTTTGGAGAGAGTACTGAACGAACGCCGTAAAGAACTGGTTGCCGAAGGACACCGCATGTATGATGTTATCAGAAATGGATTGACAGTGGAACGTAAGGATGTAAAAGACAGTAATCTGAGTAAAACCAAGCATGACACGAAGTATATGACGTATGACTGGAATTTCTATATGATTGTACTTCCTATTCCCAAGAAGGAAATGGATGCCAATCCTAATATGGAACAGAATCCTGAATATGGTGGAAGATAATTTAAATAAATGATATATGACGAGTAAGACAAGTTTCATGAAGTACTTTCTTATCGCATTTACTCTAATGTTCATCAGTTCCGGCCTAAACGCCGGAACTTTTGGTTCAGACGGTAAGAAGAAAGACAAAGAGAAAAAAGAAGAGTTATCAGCTGACGGGCCGTATGTGCTTTATCAGCCTGATGGTAAAACGCGTGTCATCAGTGTTGATAAGAAAGGGAAAATTACCGACACTACTTATGTTGCACTACCCGAAGATTTTACTCTGCATGTGGTAGATCATAAAGGGCGGTTTCCGTTTGATGTGAAATTGCATCCGGTGAAACGCCCCGATTGGCAATATCGGCAACCGGAGAAAGTGTTTGTTATGTCCGATCCGCACGGCAGGTTGGATTGTGTTATTAGCTTGTTGCAGGGTAATGGGGTTATCGATAAAAACTACAATTGGAGCTTCGGTAGTAATCACCTGATGGTTATCGGCGATATTTTCGATCGTGGAAAAGATGTACCGCAAATATTCTGGCTGTTTTATAAGTTGGAAGATGAGGCTGCAAAAGCAGGTGGAACGGTTTCTTTCCTGTTAGGGAATCATGAGCCGTTGGTATTGGCCAATGACTTGCGCTATACGAAAGATAAATATAAAGTGCTGGCACAGAAATTGAATATGGATTATCCTAAGCTTTTTGGACCCGATACGGAATTGGGTAAATGGTTAGGAACTCGTAATACGATGCAGACCATTGGCAGCGACCTTTATGTTCATGCCGGATTAGGCAAGAATTTCTATGACCGTAATTTAAGCATTCCTACCGTGAATGAAGAAATGAGCAAAGCCCTTTTTATGAATAAGAAAGAACGCAGGGCTCTTTCTCCATTGACCGCATTTCTGTATGGTAATGATGGCCCCATCTGGTATCGTGGCCTTGTGCGTACGGATGCCAAGTATCATCCAATGGCACAGGATAGCCTGCAAATGGTGATGGAACGCTATCAAGCCAAACATATTATCGTAGGGCATACCATCTTTAAGGATATTTCTACTTTTTATGATGGCAAGGTTATCGGTGTCAATGTAGACAATAAAGAAAATCAGAAAAAGAAACGTGGCCGTGCATTATTGATTGATAAGGATACTTACTTTGTGGTAGGTGATAAAGGTGTCCTGCGGAAATTGTAGGAACACTTTTCATAGTTTTTAGTCTTCTTGTTATACCTTTATCTTTTAATTCCATATCTTTGTCGTAATAATTAGAAAAAGGCATAATAAGAAGACTATGATAGAAATTACTGATGCCGCCTTGCGCAAAGCCGCAGGCGAGGGAATGGATACTTTTATTCAGGTATTTACCGACAGATATAAAGAAGTGATAGGTGGTGAACTAACTGCTGAATCCATGCCATTACTGACAGGTGAGCAGCACACTTTACTTGCATACCAGATATTTCGTGATGAAGTAATGGATGGTGGCTTCTGTCAGTTGATACAGAATGGGTATGGTGGTTATATTTTTGCCAATCCATTTGCTAAAGTGATGCGTCTGTGGGGAGCGGAAGATTTCGGAAAACTGGTATATAGAGCTAAAAAGATTTATGATGCCCATCGCGAAGATCTGGAACGGGAACGTACAGATGATGAATTCATGGCTATGTACGAGCAATATGAAGCTTTCGATGAATTGGAAGAAGAATTTTTGGAAAAAGAGGAAGGAATCACAGCTATGGTAGCCAGTTATGTAGATGAACATCTGGAACTGTTTGCTAAAATCGTCTGACAAGAGAGTTTTTGGGCAATCTTGTCTGCACACCTACATCCATGTGCCTGAAACCCTTTGCTGATGGGAGGGGGAGGCATGTGTAGGTAAGCTGAAAAAGTGGTGTAGATAAACTGTTTGTCTACACCACTTTTTGTAGAATATTTACAAAAAAAAGACTTATCTTCTTGTCTGACAGTTGATAATTCGATAAATGCTGAATAGAGGTATTTTGTGTGAAAAAGCAGCGTTTTTGGGCCTTATTATCTCTAATATAGGGCTTTCTTCTTATCAAAATCGTATTTCCCCCCTTTCTTCTTTAGGATTTATCCGTAAATGACTAAAGAAAGATCTCTTTTCCTTTACTTCTAAAAGTATACACCCTTAATTTAAAATCTGGTTAGGTCTAAACTAAAACTCTATCCCCCAATTGTGGGCCCGTTGGTTTCCATCTGTGGGCTATCCGTTTTCCAATTGTGGGCTGAACAGCCCGCAATTGGAAAACAAAGATTAGAATAAGGCATAGTGATAAAAAGGTAAAGGCAAAGTAATGTTTTACTTTAACTTTATTGCTATTTATCTGCTGTTGGGAAGATGTTCGCCACAAGTACACTGTTTGGTTGCTACACTTTTCCTTTCTCTGATATTATGTTGTTTGTGAATTGATGTTAAATAGGAGGCAGGGGGTGCAGTATTTAGATTAATATTTCATTTACTCTTAAAAACAATGAAAAAATGAGGAGAGTGCAGTGTTACTCAATTCTTTTATCTAAATTTGCAAACTCTAATATTTATAGAACAATGAAAATGGCTAAATTTAAAATCTGGATGGTTGCCCTTACCTTATTAATGGGTGTTTCTTTAACTTCATGCTTTAATAGCGATAATGACCCTACAGTCACAGGATTTGCTTATGGCAAGTGTACAGATTTTTATCCTCCTACTTTCCAATTATTTAATGGACAGAAATTGGTTGTATCGGGTTCTTCAACAACAACTTTTAATATGGGGGAAATTTATGGTTTCTATTACCAATTTGATTCGGAATTGCAATCTCCTGATGCAGCTTCTATAACAGTGACACTTTATAATGGCATTGAACCGGTTTCTATAAATGCAAAGGGTAATGAAGGACCAGTAAGTGCTTCTGAATCTACAAAGGCAAATTCAGCTTTCTATGCATTTTCCGGTAATGTCTCTTTTTCAAGTGGTACTGTGAATATAGATCCGATTGTTGTTTTTGATAATGAATACATAATTGTAACTCCTGTGTATTGGGTGAAGCAGGAAAGCAGTGATGAAAAGCAGAAAGAAGAATTGGCAAAACATGCTTTTGTACTTACTTATGATTTGGAAAGTGTAAAGCAAGGAGATACAGAATTTGTCTTGACTTTGAATCATGTAATAACTGAAACGAGTGAAGATCCGGTTGCACGTAATGTATATACTTCTACAAGCAAGGCATATCAATTAACTTCCGCACTAAATATGTTTGGACTTAAAGCAGGGCAGAAGCCGACTAAGATTAAAGTAATTGGTCAGGTTAACACTTCGAAGAATTCTTTGGAAGGAGCTACTGAACAAGTGTGGGAATATACAGTTAAATAATTTGGATTATAAAGCATTATTCCATATAGCAATGTTACTGATTTCCTCTCCGGCCAAGGCTTGGGAGGAAATTCGTTTGGAAGAGGATAGGCGAAAAGTATTTACTGCTTTTGTCTATCCTATGATTGGTTTATGTGGATTGTCCGTCTTCATCGGTTCTTTGCTGGCGAAGGGATGGGGCGGTCCCGAGAGTTTTCAATATGCCATGACGCAATGTTGCGCGGTGGCAGTATCCCTCTTTGGAGGATATTTTCTGGCAGCGTATCTCATAAATGGGATGCGCGTTAAAATGTTTATGATGGACAGTGACATGCCATTAACGCAACAGTTTGCGGGCTATGCGCTGGTTGTTCTTTTCTTGCTCCAGATTATTATCGGCATATTGCCGGACTTTAATATCATCGGATTGCTGTTGCAGTTCTATATTGTGTATGTGGTGTGGGAGGGGGCTTCCACGTTGATGAAAGTAGAAGAAAAAGACCGGTTACGGTTTACAATCATTTCTTCCATCCTACTGATTGCCTGTCCTATGCTCATTCAGTTTATATTCAACAAGCTGACGATGGTGCTTAATTAACGTTTGAAATCATGAAACAAGCTCCTGTTAATATAAAAAATAAGCGTGCTACATTCGATTACGAATTGGTAGACACTTATACCGCGGGCATTGTGCTCACGGGTACGGAAATTAAATCGATCCGCATGGGTAAGGCAAGCCTTGTAGATACCTTCTGTTACTTTGCCAATGGCGAGTTGTGGGTGAAGAATATGCATATTTCCGAATACTTCTACGGTTCGTATAATAACCATTCGGCACGCAGGGAGCGCAAACTCTTACTTACTAAAAAAGAACTTGATAAACTGGCGCGTGGAGCAAAAGACCCCGGTTTTACAATGATTCCCATTCGTATGTTTATTAATGAAAAAGGGCTTGCTAAAGTGGTAGTGGCTCTTGCCAAAGGTAAAAAGCAATACGACAAGCGCGAAGCGTTGAAAGAAAAAGATGATAAACGCGATATGGCGCGGATGTTTAAGAGATAATATCATTCTATCACTGAATACAAATGGTTTCTATTGAAAAGTTGGTGCGTGAGCGCATCCTTATTTTAGACGGTGCTATGGGCACCATGATACAACGGTACAACTTAACGGAGGAAGACTTCAGGGGGGAGCGCTTTGCTGGCATCCCCGGGCAGATGAAAGGAAACAATGATCTGCTTTGTCTGACGCGCCCTGATGTGATACAGGATATACACCGTAAATATCTCATGGCAGGTGCCGATATCATTGAAACCAATACGTTTAGTTCTACCAGTGTCAGTATGGCCGATTATCATGTGCAGGAATATGTACGTGAGATGAATCTGGCTGCCGTTAAACTGGCACGTGAAGTAGCTGATGAATTTTCTACACCTGATAAACCACGTTTTGTAGCCGGCTCTATCGGGCCTACCAATAAGACTTGCTCCATGAGTCCCGATGTGAATAATCCGGCCATGCGTGCGCTGACTTACGATGAACTTGCCGATGCCTATCGGGAACAGATGGAAGCCTTGCTGGAAGGTGGAGTAGACGCTCTGCTGATAGAAACCATATTCGATACATTGAATGCCAAAGCAGCTATCTTTGCTGCGGAAAAGGCGATGGAGGCTACAGGCGTTCAAGTTCCTGTTATGCTGTCCGTTACCGTATCCGATACAGGCGGACGTACTCTGTCGGGACAGACTTTGGAGGCTTTTCTTGCCTCAGTTCAGCATGCCAATATCTTTTCGGTAGGCTTGAACTGTTCCTTTGGCGCCCGCCAGTTGAAACCTTTCCTGGAACAGCTTGCTGCCCGTGCTCCTTATTATATCAGTGCATACCCCAATGCGGGATTGCCCAACAGCCTGGGACAATATGACCAGACGCCTGCCGATATGGCGCATGAAGTGAAAGAGTATATTCAGGAAGGTCTGATAAACATCATTGGCGGTTGCTGTGGTACGACCGATGCATACATTGCCGAATATTCTGCCTTGATAGCCGGTGCTGCTCCCCATGTTCCTGCTCCGAAACCCGAAAGTCTTTGGCTTTCCGGCCTGGAATTATTGGAAGTGACTCCTGAGAAGAACTTTATCAATGTGGGAGAACGCTGTAATGTGGCCGGTTCCCGCAAGTTCCTGCGTCTGGTTAATGAAAAGAAATACGATGAAGCCCTCAGCATTGCCCGTCAGCAAGTAGAAGACGGGGCGCAGGTGGTGGATGTAAATATGGACGATGGCCTGCTGGATGCACAGGCTGAAATGACTACTTTCCTCAATCTGATTGCTTCTGAGCCTGAGATTGCCCGTGTTCCTGTGATGATTGACTCCTCTAAATGGGATGTAATCGTTGCTGGATTGAAATGCCTGCAAGGAAAGTCCATCGTGAATTCAATCTCTCTGAAAGAGGGAGAAGAAAAGTTTCTGGAACATGCCCGCACGATCAGGCAATATGGTGCGGCTACCGTAGTAATGGCTTTTGATGAAAAAGGACAGGCGGATACATACGAACGTAAGATTGAAGTGTGTGCCCGTGCTTATCAGCTTTTGGTTGAGAAAGTGGGCTTTAATCCTCATGATATTATCTTTGACCCTAACGTCCTTGCCGTAGCTACGGGTATGGACGAACATAATAATTATGCCGTAGACTTCATCCGGGCTACCGGTTGGATACGTAAGAATCTGCCGGGTGCGCATGTCAGTGGTGGCGTTAGCAATCTTTCATTCTCTTTCCGCGGCAACAATTATATCCGTGAAGCCATGCATGCAGTGTTCCTTTATCATGCTATCCGTGAAGGAATGGATATGGGAATCGTAAATCCGGCTACGGCTGTACTTTATACCGATATCCCTGCCGATATACTGGAACGTATAGAGGATGTGGTTTTAAACCGTCGTCCCGATGCTGCCGAACGCCTGATAGAAACTGCTGAACAACTGAAAGCTGCTGCCGAACAACAGAAAGGTAATGCCACTGATAAACAAGTTGCCCCTCTTTCATGGCGTAATGGAACAAGTGTGGAAGAACGTTTGAAACATGCTTTGACAAAAGGAATTGGTGACTATCTGGAGGAAGACTTGGCAGAAGCCCTGAAGCTTTATCCGAAAGCTGTGGATATCATCGAAGGTCCTTTAATGTCAGGTATGAACTATGTAGGTGAACTCTTTGGCGCCGGAAAAATGTTTTTGCCCCAGGTGGTGAAAACAGCCCGTACCATGAAGAAAGCCGTTGCCATTCTTCAGCCTGTAATTGAAGCGGAAAAACAAGAAGGCTCCACCTCCGCCGGAAAAGTCCTGCTTGCCACGGTGAAAGGTGATGTACATGATATAGGCAAAAATATCGTTTCTGTGGTCATGGCCTGCAATGGTTATGAGATTATAGACCTTGGTGTGATGGTACCTGCCGAAACGATTGTTCAGCGTGCCTTGGAAGAAAAGGTGGATATGATTGGACTCAGTGGTCTGATAACCCCATCATTGGAAGAAATGGTACACGTGGCTATGGAACTGGAAAAGGTAGGTGCCGATATTCCTTTATTGATAGGTGGAGCTACTACCTCTCAACTGCATACAGCATTGAAAATAGCTCCTGTCTATCATGCTCCTGTAGTTCATCTGAAAGATGCTTCGCAGAATGCAACAGTAGCTGCCCGCTTGATGAATCCGAAAGCCAAAGAAGAATTAAAAGAAAAATTAAGTTCAGAATATCAACGGTTGCGTGAGAAGAGCGTTACGCAAGTACCGAAGACTGTTTCGTTGGAGGAGGCGCAGAAGAATAAGCTGAACTTATTTTAGTGATTAGGGGTTAGTGATAACCCCTAATCACTATTTCTTTATCTTCTTCTTATACGTCTCATACCTTCCCATAATATCCCTCACAAAGTTATATGTCTCTATTCCACGGAAGTATCCGTTTTTGCAGACAGGGTCGGTGAAGTATTCTTCATTGCTTTTCAATAAGATGAAGTTTTCTACGTTGTCTTTCCAGACATACTTGTTCTTACCATATTTCTCAGCCAGTGCCATTGCATCCTGTACGTGGCCGATACCCGAATTGTAGGAAGCAAGTACGAAGTTGAGCCGCTCCTCTTTCGGTACTGAAGAGAAACTCTTACTGGTAGCATTGATATATTTTATGGCAGCCTTCACACTCTCTTCCGGATTCTGTTCTTTTCCCTCGGGGAGTCCCATGGCACGTGCTGTAGCAGGCATCAGTTGCATTAGCCCTTTGGCACCGGCCCATGAAACGGCTGTCGTATCAAAGTTCGACTCCGTATATGCCAGAGAAGCAAGCAATCGCCAGTCCCAGTCTATTTCCGAAGCATACTTTTTGAATAATTCGTCGAAATGTGAAATCTTTCCCTCACGAAGAGAAAGGATAGAAGTGTGTGGAGTTGCCTTACTGATCTCAAAATATCTTTTCATACTGGCAGTATAGGCGGGAGAAGTCATATTCTCTTCATGCCATTTATTAGCGGCTGCTGCCAGTTCCGGACTATCCTTGCGCACCGCCCAGGAAGCCCTTTGGTCGAAACTGATGGATAATTTAATATTCAGGTTGGGATAATACGTAGTGTTAAGTCTGGCTACGTCATTATCGGCCACCGTATAAGGAATCTTTCCCTGGGATACTTGTGTGATGAGGTCCTCCACTGAAATGCTGTCATTAGTCACTTTGTGGATATGGATGCCGCCACCGAGTTCTTTATCCAGATTTACCAAACGGTCGTAATATTTCCCGGGCTTTACATATACATCCTTACCTATCAGTTCTGTTACATCCGTCAGCGGTTTTGTCTTCCCACCTGCGCGTTGCACAATAACCTGGTGTGTGATGACCTCTTCACCGCAATAGATCAGACTATCTTTTAATTCCTTCGTGATGGGGACATTGTAGGCAATGATGTCTCCTTCGCCTGCCAGTAACTTTTTTATAAGTCCCTGTACATTCCTTGCCACCACTACGCGCAGTTTTACCCCGAGACTTTTGGCAAACTGTTCACTCAACTCGTACTGGAACCCCATTTCCTGGCCACGATAGTTGAAGTAAGAAGTAGAACTGTATAGCGTCAGTACAACGAGTTCACCGCTATCTTTTATCTGTTGCAAATCGCCCACAGCTTCATCGGGCATGGAACCATGCCGTTTATTTCCGCACCCCGACAGGCAGCACAGACATAACAAGGCAATCAGGAAAAGATTAGCAGTTCCCCTCATTTAATTTTTAATTTTTAATTCTCAAAGATGCTTCTTTATATACATCGTCAGAATATCGATTGCCACCTGATTATTTCCTCCTTCGGGTATAATCAGGTCCGCATATCGTTTGCACGGTTCGATGAATTGCAGATGCATAGGCTTCAAGATACGGGTATACCGCTCCATAACCGCTTCTGCTGTACGTCCGCGCTCCACTACATCCCGTTGTATGACACGAATCAGACGTTCGTCCGGATCAGCATCCACAAAGATTTTGAGGTCCATCATGCTGCGCAGTTTCTTATCGCACAGGGCAAGAATTCCTTCAATAATCACTACTTCCCGTGGCTCGATATGAATCGTTTCGGGCTCTCGTGTACAAGTAAGGTACGAGTAGGTGGGTTGTTCAATGCTTTTTCCTTCACGCAGCATGGCTACATGTTTAGATAAAAGACTCCACTCGAAGGCATCCGGGTGGTCAAAGTTGATGTTCTGTCGTTCTTCTACAGGTACATGGCTACTGTCCTTATAGTAAGAGTCTTGCGGTAACAGTACCACTTCACCTGCCGGCAGGCTTTCAATGATTTTACGTACGACGGTGGTTTTTCCCGAGCCAGTTCCGCCTGCAATTCCTATTATTAACATCCGTTTAAGTGTATATTTAAAACAAAACGAGTATTTTTGCGGTTAATATTAATCGCTTCGGTTGACAAATATATAGATAAATCATTAAAATTGCAAAGTTATGGTCAAACACATTGTATTATTTAAATTAAAAGACGAAGCTCCGGCTGACAAAAAGCTGACAGCAATGAAAGAATTCAAGGCCGCTATCGAGGCTTTACCAGCTAAAATATCTGTTATACGTAAGATAGAAGTTGGACTCAATATGAATCCCGGCGAAACTTGGAGCATTGCCCTCTACAGCGAATTTGATACGCTGGACGACGTGAAATTTTATGCTACTCATCCCGAGCATGTGGCAGCAGGCAAGCTGATTGCTGATGTAAAGGAGAATCGCGCTTGTGTTGACTACGAGATTTAATAATAAATTATAGATTATAAGGATGAGAAAAATACTATCCATTTGTCTGTTGCTGATTGCTGTCGTGGCACAAGCGCAGATACAGGAGCCCGTCAAGTTTAAGTCGGAACTGAAGACGCTTGCAGCGGGAGAGGCGGAAATTGTATTTACCGCTACTATCGACAAGGGTTGGCATGTATATTCTACCGACTTGGGTGACGGTGGCCCTATCTCGGCTACCTTCAATGTAGAGAAGATTTCTGGTGCTACAGTTGTAGGAAAGTTGCAGCCGAAAGGAAAAGAAATAGCTTCTTATGATAAGTTATTCGAGATGAACGTACGCTATTTTGAGTCTACGGCACAATTTGTTCAGAAGCTGAAGCTCACAGGAGGAGATTATAAGATAGAAGGTTTTCTGGAATTCGGTGCTTGTAATGATGAAAACTGTTTGCCTCCTACGCAAGTAGAATTTAATTTTTCAGGTAAAGCGGAAGTCGCTAAAGGTGCAGCAGCTACAACTCCTGCTGAAAAGGTAACAGCTCCGGCAGAGGACACGAAACCGGAAACTCAACCTGCTTCTCAAACTGAAACACCTGTGGATACAGCTTCTACCGGCATCATAGGTGGTGCAGATGGTCCGACGGATATAAATGTGGCAGGTAATATTGACTTGTGGAAACCTGTCATTAATGATCTGCAATCTTATGGTGAAACCACTTCACAGGAAGATATGTCATGGTTCTATATCTTTATCACCGGTTTCCTCGGTGGACTGCTGGCATTGTTTACCCCTTGTGTGTGGCCTATTATCCCTATGACAGTAAGTTTCTTCCTGAAACGTTCCAAAGATAAAAAGAAAGGTATTCGTGATGCCTGGACGTATGGCGCTTCCATCGTGGTGATTTACGTAACTTTAGGTTTGGCCATTACGTTGATCTTTGGTGCCAGTGCGCTGAACGCACTTTCCACGAATGCTGTGTTTAATATCCTTTTCTGTCTGATGCTGGTGGTGTTTGCAGCTTCCTTCTTCGGAGCTTTCGAACTGACGCTGCCCTCTAAATGGAGCAATGCAGTAGATAGTAAAGCGGAAGCAACAAGCGGTTTGCTCAGTATCTTCCTGATGGCATTCACGCTTTCACTGGTGTCTTTCTCTTGTACAGGTCCTATTATCGGTTTCTTGCTGGTACAGGTATCTACAACGGGTAGCGTGGTAGCTCCGGCTATCGGTATGCTCGGTTTTGCTATTGCTTTGGCATTGCCGTTCACGTTGTTCGCTCTGTTCCCGTCCTGGCTGAAGTCTATGCCGAAATCAGGCGGTTGGATGAATGTCATAAAGGTTACCCTCGGTTTCCTGGAACTGGCTTTCGCTCTGAAGTTCCTCTCTGTAGCCGACCTGGCTTATGGCTGGCGCATTCTCGACCGCGAAACGTTCCTGGCATTGTGGATTGTTCTGTTTGCTTTACTGGGCTTCTACCTGTTGGGCAAGATCAAATTCCCGCATGATGATGACAATACGAAAGTGGGAGTGGGCCGCTTCTTTATGGCACTTTTCTCACTGGCATTTGCCGTATATATGGTTCCCGGTTTGTGGGGGGCTCCGTTGAAGGCGGTCAGTGCTTTTGCACCGCCTATGCAGACTCAGGACTTCAACCTCTATAATAATGAAGTGCATGCCAAGTTCGATGATTATGATCTGGGTATGGAATATGCCCGTCAGCATGGCAAACCAGTAATGCTCGACTTCACCGGTTATGGTTGTGTAAACTGTCGTAAGATGGAGCTTGCCGTATGGACAGACTCTAAGGTAAGTGACATTATCAACAACGACTACGTACTTATTACACTTTATGTAGATAATAAAACCCCGTTGACCTCACCTGTTAAAGTGACAGAAAACGGTCGGGAACGTACATTGCGTACAGTAGGCGATAAGTGGAGTTATCTCCAACGCGTTAAATTCGGTGCCAATGCACAGCCCTTCTATGTGCTGATAGATAATGAAGGTCGCCCTTTGAATAAATCTTATTCGTATGACGAGGACATTCCTAAGTATATCGAGTTCTTGCAAACAGGATTGGAAAACTATAAGAAAGGAAAATAAACGAACGAATGCCCGGCTGATATCATGCGACCGGGCATTTTTGATTAATCAATAACTTTATGAGACATATTGTAGACATCGAGACATGGGAGCGCCGGGATAATTACAATTTCTTCCGGGGCTTTGTAAATTCTTGGTATTCCATTACCACAGAGATTGATTGTACCGAAGCCAGTGCCGCAGCGAGAGCCTCGGGTCATTCCTTTTTTCTCTATTATCTGTATGCTGTAGTACGTTCAGCGAATGAAGTTCCGGAACTCCGTTATCGTACCGACAAGAACGGACAAGTTATTTTTCATGATGAAGTGGATATCATTTCTCCGATAGCTGTTCCAGGAAAGACCTTTTATACGGTTCGGATTCCTTACCACGAAGATTTCAAACGCTTTTATGCCGAAGCGTATGAGTTGATAACCAATATCCCCGAAGATGGCAATCCTTATGGTGCCGAAGAGGAGTTGGCAAAACAGGGAGATTATGATGTAGTGCATTTAAGCGCTGTCCCCAAAATGTATTTCACTGCCACCACCTATACGCTGGCCGAAGCCGGCAATGGTTGCAGTTACCCTTTGATGACTTCCGGTAAAGCGGTAACCCGCGAGGGGCGTCTGGTATTTCCTTTATCTATTTATGTAAATCATGCCTTTGTAGATGGTTCGCATCTGGCATCATTTTTTCAAAAGATAGAAGAACACCTGAAACGAATTTCACGGGAATAAATTGATAGAATAAGTAAGCTATGCTTTCTTCTTATTTTATCTTTTCCCTTTTTTATTTCCCGGATTTTACATACGTTTGCAGCATCTATTAAACTTTTGTTTCCCGAAAAAACTAAAGATTGCTATATGTGTGCAGATAATTTCTCAGAAGAACGTTCACTCATTCTCCGCTTGATAGGGGGGGATGAGGACGCCTTTTGTGAATTGTATGCCACTTATAAAAACCGTCTGATATACTTTGCAATGCGTTTCCTTAAATCGCGGGAGTATGCAGAAGATGTTTTTCAGGATGCTTTCACTGTAGTTTGGCAAAGCCGCCGTTTCATTAATCCCGATGTTTCCTTTTCTTCCTATCTCTACACCATTATGCGCAACCGGATACTGAACCAGTTGCGCAATGCTGCTAATGAGGAAAAACTAAAGGAGAGTATTCTTTCACAGGCATTGGACTACACGGAAGATACCAAACGTGAAGTAATGCTGAATGATTTGAAATCCCTCATTTCCCATGCCTTGCAGCAGCTGACTCCCCGCCAGCGTGAGATTTTTGAGATGAGTCGTGAAGCCCAGCTCTCTCATAAAGAGATTGCAGATAAGTTGGGCATCTCCGTCAACACCGTTCAGGAGCATATATCTACCTCCCTTAAGTTGATTCGTACCTATCTCATTAAGTATTCAGGCAGTGAATATGTGGATTTGCTATTGCTGCTGATTTGCCTTAATACATAATAAATGTTAATCACACCCCAGATATTTTCCTTTACTGTGTATTACTCTATGTAAAGGAAAAGTTTTCATGACCTTTATACTAAAAGAGCCCGCACAATGAAGAATGATGTAACAGACAAATCTATAATGCGCCGTTATCTGGATGATATGTACACCCAGGAAGAGGCCCGTGGATTACTATCCCGACTGAAAGATGATATTCATGCCCCAATACTGGACGAATTGGCAACAGATGTCTGGAAAGAAGCCGCTATGGAAGAGCTCACCACCGGCATGGAACGTGAAAAATATAAGGAAGAAGCCAGTCGGTTACTGAAACGCATCGAGCATAAGAAACGCACCTGGTTTCGGCGGATAGTCCTGACGGTGGCAAGTGCTTCTGCTGTTGTACTGCTCATTTTCGGGGGAATCAATCTACTGGGTTATATGGATAAACGGCAGATTTCTTATTTGGAAGCCTCTACCTCTTATGGTGAATCCAGACAAATCCGGTTACCGGATGGAACACAGCTGATCTTAAATTCCTGTTCCCGTGTTCGCTACCCGAACAGTTTTGTAGAAGATGAACGGCAGATAGAACTGGAAGGCGAAGCTTATTTTCAGGTTCAACGAAACGAAAAGCAACCTTTTATTGTCAGGACCGCCCGTTTTGATGTAAGGGTTCTGGGAACTTGTTTTGATGTGAAAGCTTATTCTTCGGATGAAGTTGTTTCTGTAGATGTGGAAAGTGGCAAAGTACAGGTGGATCTGCCTGAAGCAATGATGCGTTTGCAGGCTAAGGAACAAGTGTCGATCAATACACTTTCCGGTGAATACAGCAAACGGCGCGAAGAACGTGATGTTGCCGTATGGCGCAAAGGTGGATTACGTTTCAGCAGCACTCCGGTGCGTGATGTGGCTAAAGAGCTTGAACGCATGTATAATTGTCACATTACGTTTGCGGAAGGACAGGAGTTCAACAACCTGATTTCCGGAGAACATGAAAATAAAAGTTTGGAGGCGGTACTCCAATCAATGGAATATACCAGTGGCATCCGGTATAGAAAAGAAGGAAATCATATCTTCTTATTCAAGTAGCAGAAAAGCATGAATATACGTCCGGCTGGTAAACGGATGTGTGTTATAATATATGTGAGTATTAATATGTTTAACCTTTAATTAAAAGAGAATATAGAATATGAAAGCACCCACTTAGCGTCTCCTCTAAGAAAAATAGGAGCTGTCTCACAGAGAAGCCCCTATCTCGTAATGCGAACAGGTATTCATTCGTTTCGACCCGCGTGAATCATGTATCGCGAATTACTCCTTTGTTCTAATTAATTTTATCAATTACTAAAACGCACAAATAAATGAATAATCTTCCTAATTCCAAAAGGAAAAGTAGAAATATACATTCGTTTTTAGCTTTTTTACTATTCGTATGCTTGTCATTGATGCCTGATCAGGCGCAAGCTCAGAAGGAAAAAACTGTAACATTGAACGTTCAGAATGAAACTGTAGAGAATGTTTTTGTTCAGTTGGGCAAGCAGACAGGCTTGAAATTCTTTTATGATCAAAATGTTGTGAACACTGCTCCGCGCATATCTATCAAAGTAAAGAATAGTCCCCTACAGACTGTTCTGGACAAGATTACGGAACAAACCAATTTGTTTTTCAATAGGGATAATAATACAATATCTGTAGGCAAACAAAAAATCGGGAATGATGTCCCGAAGTCGAAAACAAGAACTATAAAGGGAACAGTGGTAGATGAAACCGGTGAGTCGGTAATCGGTGCTACTGTAATGGTGAAAGGCACTACTAATGGTGTAACCACTAATCTTGATGGAAATTACACGTTGAACGATGTTCCTGATGGTGCTACTATCTTAATTTCCTATATCGGTTACCAGACTGTTGAACTAAAGTCCGGCAGTAAGGAACTGGCAAAAATTACATTAAAAGAAAACAGCGAATTATTGGATGAGGTTGTAGTCTTGGGATATGGCAATATTCGCCGTAGTGATGTGACGGGATCTATTGCGTCTGTGTCCTCGGAATCTATCTCTAAAGTTGCCTCTGCCTCTGTGGCCGATGCCTTGGCGGGAAAGATGGCAGGTGTACAGATCACCACAACAGATGGTGCATTGGATGCTGAAATCAATATTCGTGTACGTGGTGGAGGATCAATCACTCAGGACAATTCACCGTTATTCCTGGTCGACGGCTTTCCGGTTGACGATTTGAGTGGTATTCCGCCTACGGACATCGAGTCTATTGATGTCTTGAAAGAGGCTTCTATGACTGCTGTTTACGGTGCCAGAGGTGCGAATGGCGTAGTCATTGTCACCACGAAGAACCCGAAGATGGGTAAGACTTCGGTTCAATTCAATAGCTATGTACAGACACGTACACTGGCAGGGAAATTACCGGTAATGAACAACTATGAATTTGTGATGGCGGAGTACGAGTACCAGATGATACGTAAAGGATCGGCTGATACTTTTATTAAGAATTTTGGCTATTATGACGATATTGACTTATACAAATATACGGACTCTACCGACTGGCAGGATGAAGTGCTGGGAGGCAATCCGATTTCACAATACTATAATCTGACTATCAGCGGCGGTAGTGAAAAGACGAAATTTAATCTAAGTTATAACCGTAATAAAGATGAAGGACAGCTGATAGGTTCCGGTCTGTCACGTAACAATATTATTCTGAAGCTGAACCATGAACTGTTCAGGAACCTGAAACTGGAGACGAATGCTACATATCGCACCCGTACCATTGACGGAGCAGGTACATCGGGAACCAACATTGTCACGGCTCTTCGTTTTCGTCCCACAAACGGACTAACTTCCGGCGCATCCCTTGATCCGGATGATGATGATGAAAATCTGGATGAAGATGGTAATTCCTTAAATCAGAGATACACCCCGTTGGAGGAAAATAAGCAGAACTATAGAAAAAGGGAAGAAACTGCAATCAGCCTCAAAGCAGCTTTGGTGTGGGATATGTTTAAAGGAATGCAATTCCGCTCCGAATATGGCATCAGCACAACGGACTCGAATGATGATCAGTTTTATGGAGCTTTATCCAGCACAGCGTCTGCTGCGGGAATGAATAATATGCCTTCGGCTAAGCGTACTAAAACACATAAAGAGTCGTACCGACTGGCAAATACGCTGACTTATCGCAATTTGTTCCGTAAAATTCATAATGTAAACCTGATGCTTGGACAGGAAATAAACCATTCGCAGAATAACAATACTTTTATGAGTGCACGTTATTTCCCGGTTTCCATTACGGCAGAAGCGGCTCTTGAAAACTTTGCACTGGGCACTCCACACCAGAGCACCAGTTATAAAGCTGCTCCGGACAGAACAGCCTCTTTCTTTGGCCGTGGCTTGTACGATTACAAAAGCCTTTACTATGCCACTTTTACATTTCGTGCAGACGGCTCGACGAAGTTTGCACCCGGTAAGCAATGGGGCATGTTTCCTGCCGGTTCCATAGCTTGGAGACTTTCCAAAGAGAAATGGATGAAATCGGTCAAGTTTATTTCAGAACTGAAACTGAGAGCAAGTTACGGGTTGGCTGGTAACAACCGTATCAGTGATGATTTGTGGCATAACATCTATCGTGTGTATAGCGGATCAAGTGCTCCCGGTTTCAATAATGAAGAATATAATTACTATCAGTTTGCCGACCAGACTTATTTGTATGATCCGGATTTGAGATGGGAAACTACCATTACACGAAATCTCGGTTTGGATTTCGGTATCTTCAAAAACCGTTTAACCGGTACAGTCGATGTATACTGGAATACAACTAAAGATTTGCTGGTGCCGTCAATCATTCCTAATTCATCAGGTTATTCGAGACAGATGACAAATGTAGGCCGGACTTCCAATAGAGGAGTTGAGCTTTCATTGAACGGTAAAATCGTCCAGACAAAGAACTTTAATTTGTCTGCCAGTTTCAATGTGGCCTTTAATAAGAACAAAGTCGATAAGCTTTCTTCCGGTGAGACGGAATGGAAAACAAAAGCTTCCTTGTCCAACTGGTATGGAACCTACAATTATAAAATGGAAGTAGGCAAAAGTATGGGACTCATCTATGGTTTTGTGAATGATGGTTTTTATACGGTTGACGATTTTAATTTTGATGAAACGACGAAGAAGTGGACTTTGAAACCGGGAGTTCCGGATAATTCTTCATTCAGCTCAGGTAACTTTAGCTTTAAACCGGGAGCAATGAAGTTCAAGAAACTGTCTGATTCCGACTCAGACCTGATAACGGAAGAAGATATGACGGTCATTGGAAATACGAATCCGAAAGTAACTGGTGGCTTTGGCCTTTCCGGCAGTTGGAAGAACTTGGATTTTACCGCGTTCTTTAATTATATGTGCGATTTTGATGTATTCAACGTCAATAAACTCTATTTGAATTCGGCTGTTCGTCGCAACTATTCCAATCTGTCTACCAATATGAATTTGGCACGCCGTTTCCGCTATGTGGATGATGCCGGTGTCAATGTCTCCAGTGATCCAGTTGCATTGGCTGCATTAAATCAGAATGCCGCCACTTATTCCTGGATGTCCGTTACACAGGGTATCACAATGAGCGATTTGATTGAAGACGGTTCATTCCTGCGTCTGAGTACGCTGACTGTGGGATATACATTTCCGCAACGCTGGTTGAGCCGCCTGGGAGTCAAGAGTCTGCGCCTATACTTCTCCGGTAGTAACCTGTTCACTTTGACGGGATATAGCGGATATGATCCGGAAGTGAATATACAGAAAGGTTTGACGCCGGGTATAGATAATAATGTGACTCCTCGCAGTCGTGTTTATACGCTTGGAATGAATTTGAATTTTTAATACAATAGAATTGAACC
Organism: Bacteroides sp. 14(A); assembly: GCF_000526555.1. Classification (NCBI taxonomy): domain Bacteria; kingdom Pseudomonadati; phylum Bacteroidota; class Bacteroidia; order Bacteroidales; family Bacteroidaceae; genus Bacteroides; species Bacteroides sp. 14(A). The sequence continues at coordinate 1,669,005 of NZ_JAGH01000001.1, forward strand.
ATGAGAAAATTTTATATTCCAGTTATCATATTGATGATACTTACATCTTGTGAAGATTACCTGAATGTAAATTCGCCTTCCACTTTTGATAAAGATTATATATTTACCAGTGAATCGGAGATTGCAACTGCCGTCAATGGCATGTACGTACCGATGGTCAGTGGTAAGGGATGGGTAGGCAACCTGGCCCAGAAAATGCTGTTTAATACGGATGTGGAGTTTACTACGGTCACTACGTCGTCCAATCTGAAAGAGAGTGCTTTCGAACCGAGTGCAGGTGACATCAGTTCGTACGGCAGCATCTGGACAGGGATGTATGATGGAGTGAACAGGACGAATGATGTGATAGAAGGTATCGAACAAAGTCCTCTGTTTGAGGCTGCTGATAAAACCAAGCCTTCGCGGTTAATGCATTATTATGGTGAGGCGAAAGTTCTGCGTGCCATGTACTATCTGGAGTTGGTGAGAAACTGGGGAGACGTTCCTTACAGACGGAAACCGGCAGGAAACAAGGACGAACTGTTTATCGGTGCAACTGATCGTGACATCATATTGACAGACATGATCAATGACCTGATTGAAGTTGAACCGGTCATGTGGTATGCGGAAGAATCGGACAGGGGAGTGGAAGCGGCATCAAGAGAGTTTTGCCAGGGATTGATTGCCCGTATGGCATTGTATCGAGGAGGATGGACTCTGCGTCCGGATTACTCGAACCCTGCCGCTATCGGTTCAATGCAGCGTAATGATGACTGGCAGAAATATTATGAGATAGCCGAGAAATATGCAGGTAAAGTGATTAATGAAGGCAAACACTCGCTGAATCGCTCATTCCGTCAGGTTTGGGTGGACGAATGTAGTTGGATTGTTCCGGTGAATGATGATAATATCTTCGATGTACCGGCAAAGGTAGGAGGCTCCGGAGAGTTGGGATATTCCTGGGGGACATACATCGTTTCGCAAAAGAACTCAGAGGGACAGAATGCATCTAATGCTCCGCATGGATATTCTTCGGGAGGTTCCAAACTGGCGCTTACCTATATGCTGTCGTTTGATAATAAGGACTTGCGCCGCGACCTTACGTGCGAGATGTTCCGCTATGAAAATTCAGGAATGACTAATATAGTTCAGAAACCGATAGCCGCCCTTACGGTTTATTGCGGAAAATGGAACCGCCTGTTTATGGCAACTCCTTTGGGCAGTACTTCTAATAAAGGTACTGGAATCAATTACACTTATATGCGATATGCAGACGTGCTACTGATGTATGCCGAAGCTGCCAATGAGAATCATAACGGTCCTACACCCCAAGCCAAAGAGGCTCTGAAGAAAGTCCGCAACCGTGCTTTCGCGGCGGAAGATCAGCCGGAAATGGTAGACACCTATGTCGATAAACTTACTTCAAAAGAAGATTTCTTTAATGCAATCGTTAAAGAACGCGCATGGGAGTTTGGGGGTGAAAAGCATAGAAGATATGATCTGGCACGTTGGAATCTGTATGGAAAGACCCTCTATAACTTGTATTTTGATTGGATTACGTTAGGAAAAGTTGCCCGTACCAAGCAATATGAGAATACGACCACTGCATTTGAGGAACCTACTTATGATGAACGTTTTGAATCTTATCCGGCAGTTGCTTATTACAAAATGGTCGATGCTGTGAATCCGGCTGCCGTATGTGTATCGCAGACCATAGACTGGTATAAAGAAGGAGGCAAGAACTCTTATGATGAGGCTTTTGAATCCTATCCTTCAAAGGCACCTACGGGATATACACTTATCAATATGTGTAATCAATATTGCACGCAGGTCAAGAATACCTCGAATCCCCGTCAATGGGTTCCTGCCCCTGCTGTCTTGTTTTCCTTTTACGGCTATATCAATGAATCGAATGCCGCAACTGTGAATCCGGAAACCGATCCGGTTCGCTATCTGGTACCTATACCTCCCGATGCATTGTCAAGCCATCAGGGACTGTTGAAGAATTATTATGGATATTAAAAAAGAGAGTATGAAAAAGTTATTGATATATTTGATACCTGTATTGGCATTTTGTCTATTGAATATTACTTCATGCAAGGATGATGCGGAAGAACTACCCCGCCTGTTCAGACCTTCCTTCATAGCCTCCTCCTGTTTTGCGGAAGGGAATTCGATTACCCTTGCCTGGAGAACATCCGGAGAAGCGACCTCTTATACGGTGGAGCTTTCGCGTGACCAAACTTTCCAGTCGGAACCCGCTGCAACACAGACCGTAAACAACGGTAAATGCACTTTTACAGGTTTGCGTTATGAAACAGGTTATTATGCCCGGGTAAGAGCGAATAATGAGAGTCTGGATATCATTTCAAACTGGACGGAATATTCTTCTCTTATCACCACTTTGACACGTATCATACCCAAGGTACTTTATGCATTGGATGAACACCAGATAACGGAGAATTCGGCTGTGATAGAATGGAGAGTCTCTGACCAGAATCCTGTGGACGGTGTTTCTATCTGGCAACAGGAAAATGGAACGGATGAAAAGCACTTTGACCTGTCCGGATCGGAAATAGTTTCAGGCAAGTATGTAATTTTAGGATTGGCTCCCCGTACATCCTACTATGTTGCATTGACCAATAGCAAAGCTCCCGAAGGTGCGGAAAAGTACAACCGACAGAAATTCACAACAGCCGGTATGCCTTCCGGTGCCGTTCTGGTGACGGATGGTGTTGATTTACTATCGAAGATAAAAGAGGGAATGGATGATGACAGCCAATCAAGTTTGATCTTTCAATTGAAAAACGGGGTTGATTATTATCTGTCGGCAGACGGACTTCCCGAAAGTAGCACCGGTGACATCAAACTGACGAAAAGCATTGCATTCTTGGCTAATCCCGGAGATCGCCCTACACTTTATATACGTAAAGGTGGCTTCATCATTAAACCGGAAGTGAATAATATTCCTGAAATCAACTATTTTATTGTTGAGAATGTGAATGTCAAAGAACCAATCGTATCCGGAGGAAGTGGCGGTAGCAAAACACGCTTGTTGAATATCGGCAAGCACGATGCCGGAACTGATATCACGATAGATCGTTTTGAAATCCGTAACTCCGATATTGTCCTGCCTTCTACCGTTCTGATGATGAACGATGCTAGCGAAGGAATGACGACCATCAACCATATCCGGATTGATAATTGTCTGGTTACCGGAATCAATGACACCAAATATGTAACGAAGCAATTCGGATTCATACATGCCATCAATAAAGGTTCCAACGTCTGGAATGATGTTTCTGTAACGAACTCCACCTTCTATGAGTTTTATATTTCGCCGGGCGTCTTTGGAGTGCTTACCGCCGATGTGCCGGTTTCGGCTAACGCTAAGGTTTCTATCTCGAATTGTACATTCTATAATTGGGCTACAAGCAAGTCGTCGTATACGGCAATTGGCAATTTCTCTAAACTGTCTGTGGCATTGCCTCTGTCCGTTAATGCCTGTGTCTTTGGATATAGTGCAGGAAAAGCTCTGGTTCCGGGACAAGTCAATCTGACGGGAAAGAACAATTATTGCACCACAGACTTTGAACAGGCAGCCGATACTGGACTGACGTTGATAGATTTGGGTATGTCGGATTCTTCATTTTTCAGGAACGCTAAGGATGGTGACTTTACGATTATCAATACCGGATCTATGGTTTATACCCAGGAATATGGTGACCCGCGCTGGATAACGGTTTCCGAATACTAACTTATTGATAAAAAACAGAAAGTGTAAGATTCTGTAAGAGGGCTGTGCTTAGTATGGACGGATTTTGATTCGTTCATACGGGCCGCCTATTGACTATACACTATTAAAATAGGAGATTAGAATAATGAGATATGCTACAATTGGAATACTTCTTCTGGCATGGGGCCTGTTGGCCTGTGATGAAAAAGAGGAGGTTTCCGGTCCGTCTGTTCCTTTCCCTGATTATGGAGAAGTACTTGCTTTTCCGGGAGCAGAAGGGTACGGGCGCAATGCGGTAGGCGGAAGACATGGCGAGGTCTATCACGTCACTACGCTTACTGACTCTGGAAAAGGCTCTTTGCGTGATGCGGTGAGTAAACCCGGAAGAATCGTTGTTTTTGATGTTGCGGGAATCATTCGCCTGCAATCCCCGCTTGCTTTTTCCAAGAATCTGACTATTGCTGCACAAACGGCTCCCGGTGATGGAATTGTCGTTTATGGAAATCATGTTTCTTTTTCCGGGGCCGACAATCTCATTTGCCGCTATCTGCGCATACGGATGGGAGTGAACGGGAAAGACGGTAAAGATGCCGCCGGTGTCGCTTATGGCTCGAATATGATTTTTGATCACATGTCGGTCACCTGGGGACGTGATGAATGTTTTTCCATCAATGGGGATCCGAAGAAACCGGACGATCAGCCCCGGAATATAACTATCCAGAACTCCTTTATAGGGCAAGGCCTGCAACCACATTCTTGCGGTGGACTTATCCAGACTACGGCTGAAAACGGAGTGACTTTATACCGTAACCTGTATATCGACAACAAAACCCGTAATCCGAAAGTGAAAGGTCTGAATCAGTTTGTAAACAACGTCGTTTACAACTGGGGTAATGGCGGTGCTTATATCATGGGTGATACGGAACAGGCTTCCGAAGCCGATATCCGGAATAACTATTTCATAGTAGGTGCTACTTTAAATTATGATGGGAAAACGCTGGGAGCCACCGCTCCCTTCACGCGCTATAACGAACATTTCCGTGCCCATTTATCCGGCAACTATTATGATGAAAATAAGGATGGAGTGCTGAATGGTCGCGAACTGACCCGTGAAGATTGCACGAAACGGAAACAAGAGTCTGGCACTGAAGTCGTGATAACTCTTGCTTTTCTGGATAAACCGTCGGATGTGCATCCCGCTATCGAAGGTTTGATGACCGCTCGGGATGCTTACGAATGGATCGTGCAACATGGCGGAGCTTCATTACCCGCCCGTGATCAGGTAGATAGCTATCTTGTTGAAGAATTAACTTCATTGGGTAAGAAGGGAGGAATTATTCTCACGGAGATGGACCTGCCTACGCAAGGCCCCGGTGAAATAAAGTCGGGGACCAAACCACTGGATACGGATAATGATGGTATGCCCGACGACTTTGAAGATACATACGGACTTGATAAAAATGATCCGTCCGACGCTATGAAGATAGCTTCCAATGGATATACTAATATTGAAAACTACATATTCCTGATAAACAAATGAAAAAGATATATACTTATTTGATTTTCTCATTCGCCCTGCTGTGCAGCACTTCATTGATTGCGCAGACCAATGAGAAAGCCAGAGAAACTGCTGTGATGATTGCCGACCGCATTCTGAAGTCAACAACCTATGATTTTGTAGATAAGAAAAGTGGTAAGACCTACACATCGCTCAAAAACGTACCTTTAAATAAGAATGTGAAAGTACAAAGTAAATACCTGGATTGGCATTACACAAATGGAGTCACTAACATAGCCCTGATGGAGTTGGGAGATAAATTAGGTACTTCGAAGTACGAGAACTATGTTCTGAAGAATATGAATTTCATTTTCGACGATGCAAACCAGGACTATTTTCATCGCCTGTATAACCAAATATTGGAGCAGGAAGGTTGGAGAGCCGTGAACCATGTGAATTGGCACATGATTTACCGGAATAAACGTCTGGATGATAATGGTCCTATGGGCGCCAGTCTGATTGTGCTCAACCGCCGTCATCCGGAACAGGCTTTTCAGAAGTATATCGACCAGACCGATCATCACCTGATGGTGTCCGAACCTCGTCTTGCCGATGGCACTATTGCCCGGTTATGGCCGCATGTCAATACCATTTGGGCCGATGATGCCTTTATGGCCCTTTCTTTTCTCGTCAGGATGGGAGAGGCGACAGGTGATGCTAAATACTTTGATGATGCAGCCAATCAGATACTGAACTATACCCGCTACCTGTGGTGCCCCGAAAAAGGACTGTACTATCATTGCTATCACACGGATAACAAGGCGCATGGCGTTGCCCATTGGTCCAGGGCAAACGGATGGGTTTTCATGGCTACTGCCGATTTGCTGGCACGAATGCCCGCCGACCATCCGATGCGTGAAGATGTCATTCGGAACTTCCGTATGCAGGCAGACGGACTGATTCGTTATCAGGGTGCGAACGGATTGTGGCATCAGCTTCTGGATAAGGAAGATTCCTATGAAGAAATCACGGGAACCGCCATGTTCGTCTTCGGCATTGCCAGAGGGGTGAAACAAGGGTGGCTGCATCCCGACTATATCTATGTGGCATGGGAAGGGTTGAAAGGTATGTTCACCAAGATTACTCCGGAGGGTGATGTAACGGCTATCTGTGCAGGTACGGGCATAATGCCCGCTTTGTCATTCTATTATAATCGTCCCCAATGGAAGAATGATCCGATGGGAGAGGGCCCCGTGCTGAGGGCATTGGTGGAAATGATAGACGCACCTAAGTATACGGAAATTAAGGCCGAACAGCAATACGATAAAATCAAGTGATTTTTTGATATTACAGAAGTATTACAGATTTATTACAGAATCTTTCTTTAGCTTTGCATCTTCTAAGAAAATAAGTTGAAGTAAACCTTTGAGGATAATATGCTAAAGAAATATTCTGTATTACGGGGATTCGTCATTTTATGTGTAGGACTGCTTGTCTTCTGTCTGTCTCCTTTGCAGGCACAGGACAGCGATTTCGTGACCTGGAACAAGATGAAAGCCCGGCACGATGTATCCTCCAAAGTGGAACTTTACGGAGATGTCGAGATGCGTACCCGTGACGCACTGGATGAGATAGACCGTTGGGGCTTCGGCGTAGGTACTTCCGTTCTTCTTCTTCCGTTTCTAAAGGCTGAGGGCGGTTACGAATACCACTACCGCAACCGTGGTGAAGACGGTTGGAAATCCCGGCACCGTTACCATGCAGGTGTCTCTTTCACTCTCAAAAAACGACAATGGACGTTCACCCTGCGCGAACGTTTTCAGCATACTTTCGACGGACGCGGAGCGGATGAATTCCGTCTCCGCACCCGCCTGAAAGCTGCTTATAAGGTAACTACATGGTCACCGTATGTCTCTTTGGAGCAATATCACGGTCTGGGCAAAGATGAATGGTTTCGTGCCTCCCGCTTCCGTGCCCGCGGTGGGGTGGAAGCTAAACTGTCGTCCTCTTGGTCGGCAGATGTTTTCTATTGCTATCAGCACGAGAGTGACCTGGACAGGCATATTCTGGGGTGGGAGTTGATTTACCGGTTCTGATTCATACTCTTTCTTTTTACTCATTTATTTGTAGGTATGCGATGTGTTCACTATATTTGTATGTTCATTGTTTGTGAACAGGGTTTATTAGTGAACAAAAGATGCTACTGAAATGGAAAAAGAACTGATTCATGAAGTTGAAAATAAACTTGTTGAAATAGTAGGTCGAAGCAATGTTTATGTAAAAGCAAGTCCGATTCCGGAATTTGACTGGATGTTGTGTATCAGAGGCTATGAATTTCTATGTGAAGTTAAAAAGACGGTTACGAGAAGTAATTTCGGTAGCATACAAATGAAGTTGAGGACATGGCAAGAAAACACAGATAAGCCGGTTTTGCTTGTAGCACAAAACATTTATCCTCTTTTGATGGATGAATTTGCCCATCAGGGAATTAACTGTTTAGATAGTGCAGGAAACTGTAGGATTAAGGTCGGTGATTTGCTAATGCATATTGAAGGAAGAAAAGTACCTCCTAAGTTTCAGGCAACATCTGCCAATAGAAGTCGTTTGTTTCAGGAAGCCGGAATAAGAATCATATTTCGTATCTTGTTAGAGCCGGATTGGCTAAATCTGTCTTATCGGCAGATGCAACTATCAACCAATGTTTCCTTGGGTTCAATAACTGTTATAATGAACGAGCTTTTAGAATCAGGATATTTGTTGAAGACGAACAAGGGAAAATTCTTAAAGAATAAGCAGGACTTATTGGAACGCTGGGTGGTTGCTTACAATGAAATTTTGAAGCCTAAACAGCTAATAAGGAGAATGACTTTCAAAGATGCAGAGCTTCGTAAGAATTGGGCTGATTTAAAATTACCATCTGACATCTATTGGGGGGGGGAACCTGCCGCTAACCAGGTTGATGGTTATCTGTATCCTGAGTTATTTACCCTTTATGGCGGTACTATGGGCGATTGGGTAAAAGCAGGCCTCAGACCGGATGATGAGGGTGAAGTTTTCGTTTATAAGAAGTTCTGGAGTAGTGTTGAGCAAAGTCAGGTCACTCCGGCATTACTAATTTATGCAGATTTAATGGGAAGCGGCAACAGCCGGAATATTGAAGCTGCTCAAAGAATTTATAATAATGAATTACAATATCTCCAGTGATGAGTTTGATAATCTCTTAATAAAAGAGTTGTTAGAAAAACTTAGCCGATATTTCGAAAAAGAGAAGCTTCCTTTTTATGTGATAGGGGCAACAGCTCGTGATATTATTATGCAGAAGCTGTTGCAACAGAGATCTGTCAGACATACGCAAGATTTGGATATTGCTATAGCTATAGCCGATTGGCAAAAGTTTGAGGAAATCTCAAACGGTATTGCGCAGATGGATGGTTTTGAGAAGTCTTTGAGTCAAAAGCAACGCTTTTATTATAAGAAAGTATATGAGATAGATATTATCCCATTTGGCGAAGTTGCAAAAGAAGATAAGTGCATTTATTGGCCGCCTGAAGAAGAATTTAAAATGTCAGTTCAGGGCTTTGATGAAGCCTTGAAAGATTTCATGATAGTCAGGGTGGGCGGTGAATTTGATATACGGGTTGTTTCTTTACCGGGTTTGTTTCTTTTGAAATTGAATGCATGGATAGAACGTAATCTGGAAACAAGCAAAGATGGTGAGGATCTATGGTATATCATTGAAAATTATTTTGATGCTTGCCAGGAACATTACATTGAAATCAATTATCATCAGGAAGTTTATGATATGGATGATTTTGATTTGTCCGTAGCTGGTGCCCTCTGGTTGGGGTATGATATCGTGTCTATTCTCACTCCTGTACAATTAGAGTATTATCATAACATATTGGAGCATGAATTATCGCTTGAAGAAGAAAGCCGCCTTATTGAGCATATGATGAAGCAAAACATAGCTGTTTCTTATGAGAAAGTTTACAGGGTAATATCTCAGATATCGTCAATTTTGTGTGGGGCAATTTAAAAACGATCTTTTCCCATAAACTTACAACTCTTGTCATAAGTAGACATCTTTCATATTAAAGCCTTCTGGCGGATACGAACTTCGTCTTCGCACTCACCAGAAGGCTATTTATAGGGAACTATTGCTTATTTATTTGTCCCCATCCAAGTCCATTTATGCCAGATATGTTCTAATGGACCTTGTTTATGTTTGCTCAACCACCATTTACAGAATTTCACTTGCAACAGGAACATGCAAAATCCGATTAGCAGACTGAGCGTATATCCACAATAAGGAGCCAGATACAGACCGATAGGGAAGTAAATCAATGCTCCTATTATGGACTGGGATATATAGTTCGTAAGACTCATTTTTCCGTAGAATCTCAGGCTGCTGACGGCTTTACTGAACTTTTCACGTTGGTAAAGCAATACGAATGAAGCTACCAGTACGAAAGTAAAAGCTAACTTTTGCCACATATCGAACGCAGTTCCGGCTGTTTGCTGTATGATTGTACTGTTCTGCATAATCAACTCTTTCAGGGCATAGAGAGGAGCGAAAGAGATTGCGGAGATAATCAATATCTTTATCCAGAAATGGAGATTCTTTTCCGTCGTAACGAAAAGCTGCTTTCTGCCGATGTAGAAGCCTAAGAGGAATAATCCGGCTGTTTGGAAAAAGCGTCCTGCATTTACTGCCCATAATAAGCTGGCTTTCTGACCTAAAGTAACGTTCCCCCAGATGAAATCCCAAAAGTTGCCGGCTTGGGTGTACTCTGCCACTTCTGCGTACATTTCGCCTACTTTCAGATCTGGTAACTGATGTGCGGGATTGATCAGATTGGCTATGTAATGATACCATTCAACAGGCTGTAACAAGAAGATAATGGAAGTGATGAGAATAGCTTTATCACTCCAATTCCGGGTAAAGAACAGGACAAGCCCGACAATTACAAATAGCAATAATACATCTCCTGCAGGGAAGAAAGCAGCGTTTAATGTTGCAAATGCAGCCAGCAGAACTAAACGCCATAGGAAACGATAGCCGAAGTCCTTGCCTTGCTTCTTCTGATTATTGCTCTGAATGTAAAATGTAAATCCGAACAGGAGTGCGAAGATTGCGTAAGATTTTCCGGCAAGTAGGGTAAAAGTACCGCTTAATACTCCCTGGTCCAATATGTTTAGCCAGGTTGGTGAATCTGTGGGATAAACGGGAAAAATGAAATGTTCAAGACTGTGAACCAAAAGGATAGCCATTACGGCAAAGCCTCGTAGGGCATCTACTACCTCGATACGAGGATTCTTGTTGCTTAGTTGTTCCATGAATTATTTATTTAGTAATGTTTTAATTCGTTTATTCATCGGTTTTTCAAAATAGTAGTAGGAGAGTAAACTTAATAGGACGATGATACAGAATAAGATTGGAATTGAAATATACCATGCTATATGAAAGTTACTTCCTTTTTGCCATTCTGCATAGGACAGCAGCACAAAAAGATGAATCAGATAGAAGCTGTAACTGATCTCTCCGCCAATCACTAAAATACGATTGGATAAGAGGCGCGAGACTATACCTTTTTGTAGGGAGAAACTGATCAGAAGAAATGCAACCGGAAGCCAGTAGTAACAGGAATACCGATACACTTTGGGTATTTCAGCCGCATAGAGATAAAAAGCTAAAAATAAGGCGATGGATGCTATTTCAATAATACTTCCTTGATATGCAGTGATGTTTTTACCTTTCAAACGGTCGTACAATTGAAACAGCAGCATGCCGGCTAAAAAATCTGGTAACCGGGTAATCGGATTGACGTACCAATATCCTTTTATATCGGTTTCCGGCGTAAAATGCATGCCGATCAAAATCAATATGGCAGAAACTAAGAAAACGCAGAGCAATTTTTTATAATCCTTTGCTATGGGTATCAGGAATGGGAAGCAGAGGTAAAATAGCTGTTCGCAACATAAACTCCACGAAGGGCTGTTGAATGAGAAAAAGTAGTCGGCTTTTGGAATGTAGGCATTTGTTAATGTGAGTGAAGCTAAGAAGTGTTTGAGCCAATCTATTGCTCCTGACGCAATGACATAGTTTCCTAAGGCGACGGCGATAAATAGAGTCAGCCAGTGCAAGGGATAAATACGGGCGATGCGTGCTACCCAAAAAGCCCGTTTGGTTATCTTGTTTTCACTGAATCTCTTCTGGTAATTGTAAGCTATGATAAAGCCGCTTAGCACAAAAAAGAAACTGACACCCACAAATCCTTCTTTGAAGAAATGGGTGTCAAAGAATTTATCTATAGTATAGCAATGTGCTCCAAACACCATCAAAGCAAATATAAACCGTAAGGAGGTAAGTGTATTTATCATAGCTCTGTATTTTGTAGCCTTTTTGGATGTTTTTTATTTTGACTCCTCAAATATACGAAAAGAGGAAGGTTAATGTCTTTTAGGCTGTTCTTTTTTAGTGGAATTTCGCATTTTATCATAAAAAAGAGACTTACATGTGTTAATTATGCAAGTCTCTTGATATAAAATACCAAATATAGTATTCTCTTTTTAGAAAGTATAATAAAAAACTCCCATCCATACCCCACCTTTATCCAAAATGAGTATATTTGCCCGCATCATTCTATTTTTTAACCTTAAAAACACAGTTTAAATGCAGCGTAAAACTCCGCAAACATCTGATATTGACGATGAAACACTTTTTGCTAAAGTGGAGCGGGGAGATGTAGAGGCATTTACTGCGGTTTATAATAAATATCACAAACTGCTTTATGCATTGGCCTATCGCTATTTGATGAGTTCTGCGATGGCAGAAGACGCTGTGCAGCACGTATTTACCCGTTTCTGGGAATTCCGTTCGGAGCTTCGGGTAGGCATCAGCCTGAGAAACTACCTGATAACAATGACTAAAAATCATATACTCAATGTGATACGCAATGAGAATACCGCCCTTACCAAGAATTATGAGATAGCTCAGGGCACCCCTGCTTACGAAGATACCCTTGTTGACAGTCTGGAAAAGAAAGAACTGATGTCCATCTTTTATAAGGCAGTCGATATGCTGCCGCCCCAAAAGCGGGAAATCTGCCTGATGAAGGTGCGCGAAGAACTCTCCAACCAGGAGATAGCCGACCGCCTGAAACTCTCTATCAATACAATCAAAACCCATTATTCCGATGCGCTGAAACTGCTGCGTGTTCATTTGGGTAAATTGCTAATTTTTGTTACGTACCTCACCTTGTTAAGGTATTTAAGTGTCTATTTAACAGTATGAGTACAGAGAATATGAATATACCTACAGAGAAACAGATACAGGAAGTGCTGGCAGGGACATCTACTCCTGAAGTTGCCCGGATCGTAGCGGCTTGGTTTGCTACCGATGAGGGTGCGGCCTATCTGGCTAAAAGTATGGACCGTGATGCCGTACAGATCAAACAAGGATTCGAAGAACTCTATGTCAATCACGAAATCCCGTCCGAAGAGATGTTTGCCCGTATCCGCCGCAACATCCGGCAGAAACGCATCCGCAGGATTACCTTCCGTGTGGCAGCCGTGCTCATTCCGTTTGTGCTGCTGATAGGGCTGTTTGTCCAGGTGAATACCCGTGTCGATCTGCTGGGTGATTCCGGTTACGAAGAAATCTATGTGCCCAAAGGTGAGCGTCTGCAAATGATGTTTCAGGATGGCACACGTGCTTATATAAATTCAGATTCACGACTGAAGTATCCAAAGAAATTTGCGCTGTCCAGCCGTGAAGTCTATCTGGAGGGCGAGGCTTATTTTGTAGTCTCAAAAAATTCCCACCGACCTTTCATTGTCAATCTTAACGGGCCTGCCGTGCATGTTCTGGGAACTTCGTTCGATGTTCAGGCCTATCCGGAGAATAAGGATATCACAGTCTGTCTGGACGAAGGTCGTGTTAATCTGACACTTGCTTCAGATAAGAAATATCCGTTGAAGCCCGGTGAGAAACTTGTCTATAATAAAGAAAGTGAGCGTTGTACCATTACCCGACATGCTGATATTCATCTGTCTTCCTTGTGGAAAAAGAATGTGATAGCTTTCAAGGATGCCCCGCTGTCCGAAGTTATCAAAGTGCTGAATCGTTGGTATGATGTGGACTTCAAGATAGAAGACCAGTCAGTTTGGGATGTATATTTTACGATTACATCAGAGAATACGCTTCTCGAAAAAGTTCTGGGTGATCTGGAAAAGATTGCGCCGTTACGGTTTGAATATAAAGAGGCTGAAAAGGAGGTGATAGTCACAAGAAAAAAAGAGGATTTCCGTCTAATGCATTGATTATGTAGATTTGAGTTGTAAACAATATGTGAAATAAAAGTGCGTATTGCAGGTAAAATTCCGTTCAGTAAAGTGCGCATTGCAGGTAGTTTACGCTATATTAAACTTGCACATTACAGAAAGTATCCTTGTTTTGGCGCATTGACTATATTGAATTGCATGATATTTAAACGTAAATGGAAATAGGTAATAATTCAATACTATTTCGCATACTCCATTAATAACCGTGAACAACGTTTTTAAAGAATAAGAGGAATGTTTTTTAAGAATGTTGCCGACGTTTATTAACAGCGTAGAAATCGATCTTAAAACTAAAATAGAATATATGTATACAAAAAAGGCGATAATTCTTCATGAGAATGACCGCCTTTTACCTTTTATACCCGTCTTGTTTGGGGTGAAAGTCACCCGTATTAACTATAATCCACCTGAATAGCTTAGGAGTAAACCATCGGTTGATTATATGGATTAACTCCTACTTTAGCTGAATATATTGTAATTTTTATGCACTGTTTAATGTTTCGTTGATTTTTTTATTTATGGTGCTAATATCTGCATCCGGCAAAAGTCATTACCGGAATGAACAGCAATAAAGATATAAATAACCGTTTCATAATCTGTATTTTAATTGATTTGATTCAGCCAGCCGGCAATTAGCGAATGGCAGTTGGATGTTTGTGAAGAGCGTATCCACAGACTTGGAGTCAGGAAGTTGCCTTCCGGAATGAGCCGTTTGGCATCAGACTCTACACTGCTGATTCCACTGCTTGCGCTTGATACGATCAGACCGATACTTTTGCCTCCCATCCGGTTGCCGTATTGAAACAGGAATGTTTGCAATGGGGCAGCCATATTGCTCCACCAAAGGGGTGCGCCTATGATAATCCGGTCGTAATCGGCGATATTCACCTCCACAGGTTTGATTGCAGGATAAGATGCCGCGTCATTCGGCTGGTTCCGGATTGCCTGAATCAACGCGCTTCCGATAGCATAGTTGTTGGCGGCATAGTCGAGTCCCTCTTCGGCCGGTTCAACTCTTATCACATCGGCTTCTATCTGTGTCTGTAAGTCACTGACAATCGTATGCACATTGTTCGTGAAACTGTAATACACGATAAGGGTTTTACCCGTTGCCGGATCGGGGTCAGGAGTAGGATCAGGATCGGGAGTAGGTGTTGGAACTTCGGTCTGCGGACCATCCGGTTCGTTACTATCGGTAGAGCAGGCGCTCAATCCCACCGCTACAAAAACGGCGAATAATAAATACAGGTACTTTTTCATAGCTTCTTACATATTAAAATAAAACTTTCATTTTCATATCTGTTATTTTTAGTTGTTTCTTTGATGCAAAGATAAAAGCAAAGACCTGCAACGTCTTTGTTGCGAGGCTCAATGTGTTTTGTTTTAGCGACCTACCTGCCGTTGTTGCTCGGCATTGTATCTGTCTCCGACAACGGGAATGGCGGCAACAGCGTTTTCCAGTTCTTTCCACTCTTCGGGAGAAAGTGTAAATTCCAGTGTGCGCAGATTCTCCTCCAAATGTGCAAGTTTCGTTGTTCCGGGAATCGGTACGATCCACGGTGCCTTCTGGAGCAACCAGCCGAGTGCTACTTGTGTCGAGGTCATGCCTCGCGTGCGGCCGAAGGCTTGCAGCACATTCACGATGCGGGTATTCGCCCGCATTGCTTCCGCTTGGAAGCGCGGCAGGGTCTGTCGGTTGTCGTTGTTTGGGTCGAAAACCGTGTATTCGTTGATGCAGCCGCCCAAAAATCCCCGATTCAGCGGGCTGTATGGAACAAAGCCGATTCCCAGTTCCCGACAGGCGTCGAGCACTCCGTTTTCCTCCACCAGACGGTGCATCAGGTGATACTCGCTTTGGATGGCCGTCAGCGGGCAAACGGCATGAGCCTTGTGGATGGTCTCGGCGCTGACTTCGCACATACCCCAGTGTTGTACTTTGCCCTCTTTCATCAGGTCGGCAATAGTCGATGCTACCTCTTCTGCCGGGGTGTTGGGGTCGGCACGGTGCTGGTAGAACATGGGAAGCGAATCGAGTCGGAGGCGACGGAGTGACTCTTCGCAATAGCGACGGATGGTCTCAGGTCGACTGTCCTGACGTCCCGTGCCTTTTCCGTCGATTACTTCGTGTCCGAATTTAGTCGTTACGTTAATCCGGCCTTTGAACTCGGCCAGTGCTTCTCCGGCTAAATTCTCGTTGGTCAGCGGCCCGTAGATGATGGCGGTATCGAAGAGTGTTACACCGCGATCCACTGCTTCGTGCAGCAATCGGATGCATTGCTTCTTGTCCGGATGCCGGCTACGGTTGTAGGTCATGCCCATCACGCCAAAACCGAGTGCCGACACTTCGAAAGCTGCCTTGCCCTTACCCAATATACGATGTCCCGTAATGTGGGCGACATTGCTATTGTTATCAGATGCTGCCGTCTGTTTCGTTTCAGCGGCAAATACCTTGTTCAGTCCGGTGGGCATGGTCAATGCGGCTCCTGCCAGTGCTGCCGTCTTGAGAAATCCGCGACGGCTGATATTCATTTTATTGTTTTCTTCTTTCATGATATTTCTTTTTTTAGTTCCTTGATTATTCTTGCCGGATTGCCCGCAACAACGGTCATGGGCGGCACATCTTTGGTTACTACGCTGTTTGCTCCTATGATAGCGCCGTATCCGACTCTGACACCGGGGAGAATCGTGGCGTTGATACCGATCCAAACTTTATCCTCAATGACAACGGGACGGCCGTAAGTCGCACTGCGGTTTTCCGGATCGGAGTCATGGTTGATGGTAATGATGTTTACTTTCGGACCGACCAAAACATGTTCGCCGAGTGTAATGCCGCCACGTCCGAAAAACGTGCAGCACTGTTGGATAAAGCATCCTTTACCTATCTTTATATGCTTGCCGTAATCCACATAAAACGGAGGTAGTAAGGTTACGGATTCATCCACTTCCTGCCCGATGATTTCTCCCAGTATCCGGCGGACTTCATCCGGTGTATGGTAACCGTTGTTCAGTTCGGCCGCTGTTTTCATTGTATCCCAAATGGAGTTTATTAACTCGTCGTATCCTTGATCCGACGGGGAAACAATTTCTCCGTTCAAGTCTCTTGCAAAAATTTCATTCATAATGATGCTTCGTTTAATGTTCTGGTGCAAAGTTACGAAGAGAGCCTCGTAACAACTTTGCTACGAGGCTCAATTAATTTTGTCCTGAAGTTCATTTTACCATGACGGAGCTACACCGTAGGCTTCCTTATATATTTTGGAGAAATGCGACAGGTTCTTGAAGCCTACATCGAAACAGGCTTCCGTCACTCTTTTCTTGCCCGATTTTATCAGGCCGTGCGCTGCTTCCAGACGACGTCTGATAATCCATTTCTGCGGTGTCAAATCGCTCACTTTGGCAAAATCACGTTTGAAGGTTGCCAGACTGCGTCCTGTATAACTCGCGATTTCCCCCATCGAGAGGTCATACATGTAATTCTCATTCAGGTAGTCGAGAATGTCTATTTTCCATGGTTCCACGAAATCGAACAGCGAAGCATAGAGGTTCCTGTCGGTATTGAGCAGTACATACAGCCCCTCGGTCATTTTTAACTTCAGTACATCTTCGGAAGGCTTTTCGCCCGCATCGAAGTAAGGGATAACCGATTCGAACAGCGACCGAATGTCGGGTCTGTTACTCGGTAATACACGTAGACTTGCTTTTTCACGCTTGGAGTCGACCGGTATCTGTTGTTGGTTGAGTGTATGGTAAAACTCCCTCAGAAAAGGCTTTGTGAATTTCAGCACGACGGAGCGGTAGGGCTTATCGTCCTCAACCTTTTTTTGCAGCCACATCCGGTTATCACGCCGCATGAAAGCGCAATCTCCCGGATGCAGAACGGTTTTCTTTCCCCGTTCCTCTATTTCCAATTCGCCGGAGCATAGATAAATAAGCGTATGCTCCCTGTTTTCGTGGGCACACCCCCGGTCATCGGTGAAATAGCTCGCTATAAGCACATTCAAGCAATCGAATACATCTAATTGTTCCATATTGTCAGCCTTTTATTTTTGCAAAGGTAGCAAGTTATATTTGCTTTTTATTTGTTGTGAAGCTCAATGTTTTCTCAAGAAATCATAAGGAACAATTTATCCTATCAAAAAAACACATTATCTTTGCAATACAATTTGAGCTGTTTAGCCGCTTTCCTATCCATGCCTTATACCTCATGCGAATTCTTTTTTATCAGTTTGCAGCCAAATAAATAGCTTCAGACTGTATCAAATATAAATAAAAGCAAGATGACGAGCTACATTTTGAATCGCTGATGACGATTCTTGGGCCTTGGAAAGCCTTTTTCCAAACTTTTTTTGCAAAAAAGCATTTTTCCCTCACCCGCTCTTAAATCTTGTGTGTCTACTTAGTATAAAGCGATTTATACCATTGTTAATCTAAAAATTAAAGTTATGAAACACAAGATTTTACTTGTACTGTTTTTGAGTTTTATGGCATGCTTTACTGTCAATGCTCAAAAAGTGACCTTACAGTTCCGGCAAGTTAAGTTAGCAAAAGTCTTTGAGGCTATTACTCAACAAACCGGACTAACCGTAGCATACAGCCGTCCTATTGTTAATCCGGATCGGGTTGTTTCTATCGAAGCTAATAAAGAAGAACTTTCAAATGTACTTGCACAATTATTGAAAGGTATGAATGTAGCTTTCGAAATAGGTGAGACGAAAATCTATTTGAAAGAAAAAACGGTTTCAGAAACTCCTCAAAAGGGTGAAAGACTTATAACTATTTCCGGTATAATAGTTGATGAAAAAGGTGAAATGATTATTGGGGCAAGTATTGCTGTGCAAGGAACTACTTTGGGCACTATCACCAATGCGGACGGTGAGTATTCTTTAGCTAATGTACCAGAAAATTCCCAAATCACCATCTCATTTATTGGTTATCAATCAATTTCACTTCCAGCCAATGCCAAAGCTTTGGGTAAAATAGTGATGAAAGAAGATAATGAATTGTTGGATGAAGTGGTTGTAGTCGGTTATGGAACACAATCAAAGGCTCGTGTCACAGGTTCAATCGCCAGTCTTAAAAAGGAGCAGATAAAAGACATGCCTGTAACCAGTTTTGAGCAAGCCATTGCCGGACAAATGCCTGGTGTTCAAGTAATGCAACAAAGTGGTACACCGGGAAGTGGTAGTTCTATAAAAGTGAGAGGTGCTTCGTCTATTACTGCTGGAACAAATCCTTTGATTGTTATAGATGGTTTTCCAATGACTACCAGTAATACTGCTACGTTGTTGAACCCGGAAGATATTGAATCTATTGAGGTTCTCAAAGATGCCTCTTCTGCAGCAATTTATGGTTCGCGAGGTGCAAATGGCGTAATTGTGGTTACTACCAAAAAAGGCAAAGAAGGAAAAACCAATATTAATGCTAAAGCGTACTTTGGTGTTCAGAAAGTATCTCATAAAATAGAAATGATGGATGCCTATGAATATGCTAATTTCATGACTACTGCACGCAATAATTATTGGGTAGATTTGAATCCTGGAGTAAATAAACCAACAGATGATAATAATACACGAGTAAAAAAGGCACGTATACCTGATTACATAGTTCCATACTTAAATGGAGAAACAGGATTAATTAATACTGATTGGCAGGATGAAATTTTTCAAACAGCAGCTATGCAGCAATATGATATTTCTGTTTCCGGAGGAAATCAGAAGTTATCTCATTATACTTCTGCCAGTTTTGTAAGTCAGGATGGTATTATAAAGAATTCTGGTTTCCAGCGTTTTTCTGCACGTTCAAACATTCAGGCAGTGATAAATAAGCGGGTGACTTTTGATTTGAGTTTGGCTCCATCTTATTCTAAAACAAGGCAGATTTCAGAAAAGAATCATAAACAAGATGGGCTTGTTCTATTGACTACTATTGCTAACCCTGCTGCAAGAGCTTATGATGAAGATGGTTCTATTATGTACGGAAATCAGATTGAATTGGGAAACGCATGGGGGACAAGTGTCATTGAAAGTCCTTTGGCTATTGCTAAAAGTATAAAAGATAATCTGCATCAATTCCGTATGATTGGAAATGCTAACATATCGGTGAATATATTAGAAGGATTGAACTTTAAAACTCATTTTGGCATGGAATACTCTAACCAAAGAGAAGATTATTTTCGACCATCTTATCTGGGTAATTATAATACACAGGCTCCTACACAAGCAACAGGTAAATACTGGAATGCCCAAACTACGAATTGGGTAAATGAAAATACATTGAATTATAAGAAAGACTTTGGAAAACATCATTTTGATGTTCTGTTAGGACTTAGTGCACAGAAGCAAAATTATTTGGTTGCATCAATGGAAGCAGCGAATTACCCGAATGATAATGTAACTACATTGAATGCCGGTATAGTAAATACCGGTACTACAACGGAAAGTGTATGGACGCTTCTTTCTTATTTTGGTCGTATTAATTATTTTTTTCAAAATAAGTATTTGTTGAATTTTTCTATACGTTGGGATGGTTCTTCTCGATTTGGCAAGAATAATAAATATGGTTGTTTCCCGGCTGTTTCTTTAGGGTGGAGGGTGAAAGAAGAAAATTGGTTGAAGAATGTAGATATGCTCAGTGATTTGAAGTTGCGTGTAAGTTATGGCAAAACAGGCAATTTCCAAATAAATGATTATGGTTCATATTCTTTACTACAGGCAAACAATTATATTCTTAATGGTGTCTTGGTAAATGGGCTTGCTCCAGCCACTTCTCCTAATCCTAATATTTCTTGGGAAAAAACAGATCAATGGAATGCTGGTTTCGATATTGCCTTCTTTAGTAATCAACTGTCTTTCAGTGCTGATTTTTATCATTCAGTAACGGACGGATTGTTACTCGATGTGCCTGTCCCTGCCGCTTCAGGCTTTACCTCTTCTTTGCAAAATATAGGTAAATTACAAAATAGAGGTTTTGAATTGTCTTTAAAAGGTGATTTTGATTTTAGTGGATTTAAATGGGCTCCAGCTTTTAATTTTTCTCTTAATCGTAATGAAGTAAAGGGGTTAGGTCCGAATCAAGAGCAAATAATTGATGGTAATCATATAACAATGATAGGTGAGCCCATTGGTAATTTCTATGGTTATAGAATCTTGGGAGTTTATAAGTCCCAGGAGGATTTGGATAAGTATCCTCATTTGAATACAGCTAAAATAGGCACTTATATTTATGAAGATATAAGTGGTCCGAATGGAGTGCCGGATGGAGAGATAACAGATGCGGACAGGACTATTCTGGGTAACTATAATCCTGATTATACTATTGGTTTCTTTAATTCATTTAGCTATAAGAATTTTGATTTGAGTTTTATGATTCAGTGTGTACAAGGGCTTGAAATTTTTAATTCGGCTAGATCCTTTTTACTGAATGGAGAAGGTTGGGGAAATGGTGCAAAAGATTTGTATAAGAACTATTTCAGTGAAACTAATCCCAATGGTAAATATGCGCGTCCTTCAGTAGCTACTGCTGACAAGTTATATGAGAAATCCAGTTATATGGTAGAAGACGGATCTTTTATTCGCTTTAATAACATAACTCTTGGATATAACTTCTCTAAAACCTTTATCGCAAAGGTGGGACTTAAAGGGTTGAGAGTCTATGTTACAGCTCAGAATCCATTTACCATAACTAAGTATTCAGGTTATAATCCTGAAGTAAGTACTAACTCAAATGCGTTAACTCCTGGTATTGATTATGGAGCTTATCCTACTAATAAGTCGATAGCTTTTGGCTTGAATGTAAACTTCTAAAAAAAGAAATAGATATGAAAAAAAATATATTCATAGGTTGTGCACTAATGACATTTACATTATTGAATTCTTCGTGTGCAGATTTCCTTAATCAGGAGCCTATATCTAATAGTAGTGTAACGGGATTTTATAAAACGCAGGCTGATATAGAGCAAGGTGTTGCTGGTGCCTATAACTCTTTGCAATCTTATAAGCAATATGGAGCAAACTTTATATATTTTATGGAAGTTCGTTCTGATAATACATACACAGAGAGCATTACGACAAGTGGAGGCATTTATGGGGATTTTGATTTGTTTAGGACAGTTCCCACAAATTCTATACTTGATTTAACCTGGGCTGGTTGTTATGAAGGCATTCAACGCTGTAATCTTGTATTAGGTAATATTGATAATGTGGTAATGAGTGAAGACTTGAAGAACCAGTATAAGGGCGAAATGTTATTTATTCGTGCGCTCACATATTTTAATTTGGTCAGAATCTGGGGAGATGTTCCGTTGGTGACAAAAGAAGTGCAAGATCCATTTGATGCTTTTGAATTTACGCGTACTCCTACTTCAGAAATATATCAGCAGATAGTGACAGACTTGAATGAGGCGTCTGAATTACTTTCTGAAAAGGTGATAGTCTCTAAAATTGGGTCAGCGACTGCAGGAGCTGCTAATGCATTGTTAGGTAAAGTGTATTTAACACTAAAAGATTATCCAAAGGCTGAAGTTGCTTTAAAGAAAGTGATTGATAGTAAGGTTTATAAGCTTTTGGATAACTATGCTGATGTCTTTGATGTAACTAATAAAAATAGTGCAGAAAGCATTTTTGAAATCCAATATAATAAAGATATAACAGATCAGGGAAGCCGATTTGCTAATATATTTGCTCCGAAAGGTAGTACAGAAGTAACAGGAGGAGTAGGTACGTCATTGGGAGATAACACTCCGACAGAAGATTTGTATGGAAAATATGAAGAAGGTGATCTAAGAAAAGAAATATCGATCGGGCAAGTATCAGATGGACGTATTTATTGTAAGAAATTTGTTATAGCTCCTGTCTTGCCAAATCAGTCGGATGCCAATTTTATTGTGTTACGTTATGCTGATGTACTTTTAATGTATGCTGAAGCATTGAATGAAAATGGGTATAAAGCTGATGGGGATGCTCTGAATTACCTTAATGATATTCGTAAACGAGCAGGTTTGGAGGTTTATACAGCTGGTGAACTATCTAGCCAAGAACTGTTTCGTGAAGTTGTTTGGAAAGAAAGGCGTTTCGAATTAGCTTTTGAGAATCACCGTTGGTTTGACCTTTTGAGAACAGGAAAAGCTGTGGAAATAATGAATGCATCAGCAAATGGAGAATTTAGGATAGAAGCTTATCAGTTACTTTTCCCGATTCCTCAAAGTCAGATTGATGCAGCTCCTGATAAAATGACACAAAATGATAAGTATTAATAATAAAATTACTAACTTTAAAATGAAAGCTTATGAAAAAATTTACAGTTTTTTTGTTGTTAATAGGAACATGTTTGTCATTTATCTGTGCTCAATCTGCTCCTTTACCCATTTCTCAATTAATTGAGGTTTATAATAATCCATTGAAATATCCTAATTACATAATGCTGTCTGCGCACAGAGGATATTGGAAGGATTATCCAGAAAATTCCCTTCCTGCTATTCAAGCGGCTATTAATCTGGGAGTAGATATGGTTGAATTTGATATAACAACCACAGATGATGGTGTACTCTATTTATTGCATGATTGGGGATTGGATAGGCTTACAAATGGACATGGAGTTGTAAAAAAGAGAGTGTCTGGAAAGTTCGTCAATTATAAATCTTGGGATGAACTTAAGGACGTGAGATTAAAACTATATACAGGAGAAGTTACTCAATATAAGTTGGCTACATTAAGAGAGGCACTCTTAGCCTGTAAAGGTAAAGTATTAGTAAGTATTGATAAAGCTGAAAATATAATTCCTGAAATGTATTATTTGGTGAAAGATTTAGGAATGCTTCAACAAGTGACTTTTAAAACCAAAATTCAAACTTACCCTACTCCAGAGTCAATCAAACAGTTGGTAGCTAATAAAGATGATCAAAAACAATTGGTGAAGATGTTTACTCCAACTATTTTTAATGAGACGTATGAGTCTGATCCTAATATTATAACAAAGATGCAGGCTTTCATAAATGAGGGGTGTACTGGATTTGAAATGATTTATTTTAAGGATTCAGATAAAATGTTGACGCAAGGAATAACAGTTGGTGGAAAATATTATGATAATGTATTATCATGGCTAAAAGCCATCAATAAGCGTATAATTCAATTTCCAGAATGGCCTGAAAATGAAAGAGGGAATTGGTCACCTGCAGCCTATAAGTTTAGGAATATTGACCTTACAGGTAACGATCTTCGTTGTGGATGGGATTGGTTATTAAAAGAATCCCATGCGCCAGATGTTGTTATCTCTGATCGCTTGGAAGTTCTTTTTGACTACTTGAATACTATAGGAAAACGTTCATTAAATCAATAAATAGCTATATTATGAATACTAGAATATACAAAATACGAAAGTCTATATTTATAATTCTTTCTCTACTTCTATGCTTTTGCACAAGTACATTCTCTCAGCTAAATGTACCAGATCCTAGCATCTATTTAGCCTTTGATACAGATGATCCTGGATATGAGTCTGTGTCAGAATCTAGCAGTCTTGTCTCAGGAAGCTACGAACGTGTAGCTGATCGTTTTGGTAATCATCAGCGGGCGATAAAATTTACGAGTAAGGGCGCTGGAGTACGTTGTTCTGGATTTAATGTCCATAGCGTTCACACGGTTTCCTTTTGGGTTAATATAACTGATCCTTCTGAAATACCGACTGGACCTATTCCTTTTACTCCTACAGATGTAAAATATGAAATTTACAATTGGACAGATAATGGTAATTTTATTTTGAGAGGATTGGGACGAAAAAAGGCTACAATTGGATTTAATAGATATATTCCAAAGTCAGACGGAACTAGGATTCCTTGGTATTTATGGTCTTATAAGCCTGCTCAATTTAACGAGGCAGGATGGTATCATATTTTTGTAGTTCATGACTGGTATTACACGAGATTAATTATGTATAAGCCAAATTCTGAAAAGGTATATTCTTATATTTGGTTGGGGGCTCAAGAATTTTTATATAAAGAATATTTATATATAGGTGGATTTGGCGATAAAATGCCAATAAATGGTGCTATAGATGATTTTAAATTATATAATTTGGCATTGACTGATGACCAAGTTGATATTCAGCATGTTGCTGAATATCCTAAAGAGACCTATGTAAAAATAAAAAATCAGAATTCAGGAAAGTATGCTGTAGTTCATAATGCCTCTTTGGATAATTTGTCACCGGTAATTCAAAATTCATCGGGTGTTGGCAATGATGAATGGAAGTTGACCTTTTTGGGAACTAATGAGTGTCAAATACGAAATCTTCGTTCAGATAAATTATTAGTTGTTAAAGATGGATCTACAGCAGTGGGCGCAGAGATTGTTCAATATGAGGATAGAGGAACTGCTAATGAGGTTTGGTTTTTAGAGTATTCTACAATTGATACAAAATACTTTAGGTTAAAGAATAAGAATAGTGGTAAATATTTAGCGGTTTCTGCTGATTCTAAAGCAGAGAACTATAAGTTAATCCAGGAAAATGCAGGTGCAAATAGTCTATATTGGAGTTTTTTAGAGGTACTTCCTAATGCAAGGGCAAAGGTTGATTTTGGCTTATACCGTATAAAAAATAAGAATAGTGGGCTATATTTGACAGCTTTGGATAGGGAATATACGGTGAATTCTCCTCTTGTCCAGCATAGTAAATATAGCTCTGGAGATGATATTGGCTTCGATGTATGGGATTTAGAACCAGCTCCTTACAATTCAGAAGCATATATGATTAAGAATCCAGTTTCTCAACTTTATATGATTAATCCTGTTACCAGTGCTACGGGAACAGATATTTGTCAAGGAGAGGGAAGGTATGATGGATCTTGTGATTGGCTGCTTGTACCAACTGGGGTAGAAAATGAATATCGTATAAAACATTCAAAGACTGCGCATTATGCAGTTGTTAAAGATGCTTCAACTGCTGAGAATGCTCGTGTCGTTAAATACTATTCCAATTCAACAGATAATGAAGTTTGGATACTTGAAAAAACTTTTTATTCAGATCCTTTATTTTCCTCTGGTACTTATAGGATACGAAATGAAAATAGCTATAAAATGATGGTAGTGAAAAATGCCTCAAAAGACGATTTTGCTGGAATAGTTCAGTATGGTACAGGTGAAGCAAATGCCGAGTGGGAGATATTACCGGCGGATTATGGATTTGTACAATTGAGGAATAGGAATAGTCAAAAGTATCTGGTTGTCAGAAATGGAAGTCTTAGTGTGGGGGCTGAACTTATTCAGCACAGTGCTGATACTCCTAATAGTTATTGGAAGATTAATAAGGAGTCTTATACTGAAGCTGGTACAAAATATTCGGTTTATACTTTAAAGAACCAACTTTCAGGATTATATGCAGTAGTGCAAAATGCTTCTATGGCCGATGGAGCTTCTGTTGTACAATATGATACAGGAGATAAGAATAGATTGTGGACGTTCGAGAAACAGTCTGGTAAATCAGTTTCTTACTCTTTGGATTCGAAACAAGATCCGATTGCAGCAGATTTGGATAGGCCGGAGATTATGGTGGATTGTAAAAATGATATCATTCTGATGGATTATCCTTTTAAGGCTTCTACAGAGTTGACTATTAAAATAATAGATATGACAGGAAGACAAGTATATGAGGGGAAGAGACAGGTTGATAGTGGAAGTAATGTTGTGTCAATCACCCAATTTAATGATAGGTTGAGTGTCAATCAATTTTATGTAATTTTGATATATTCTGCGGATAGAAAGCTGAATTGTTCTGTCAAAGCTATAATGAGTAAATAATGTGAAAACTTAATTTAATAGAACCATGAGAAAAAGTATTTTATTTTTGTTGTTATTTTTAAGTGTGGCTTTCGTGTCTGCACAAGATCAACTTTCCAAATGGGAAAAAGGGTATTTAGATATCCATCATCTTAATACTGGACGAGGAAGTTGTGCTTTTATAATTATGCCGGATGGTACAAACATGATGATTGATGCCGGAGATTTCGATAACGAATCATTTGATGTAAAGTATGCCCCTATGTCTGCACCACAGGTATTTCCTAATAGTAGTTATACGGCCGGTTCATCTATAATCAATTATCTCACGAATGTGTTGGGTAGGGATAATTTGTCGATTGATTATTTTCTGTTGACTCACTTTCACTCGGATCACTACGGTAGCATACGCGATGCCTCTGGAACATCAGAACATGGCTATCGGCTTACTGGCTTGACCGAAGTGGGTGATGTCATTCCTATCAAAACTTATGTAGATAGAGATTATCCTAATTATAATTTTCCGGTTGATCTGCGAACTAATGTATCTGGTAATGGAGGTGTGGAACCGGCAACTTTTCAGAATTTGTTAAAATTTCTAGAATTCCAGAAAAACAATAATGGAATGAAGCTTGAAAAGTTTGAAATTGGATCTAACAAGCAATTTGCCTTGAAGAAAGATCCTAAATCTTATCCTGGTTTTGAGATCCGAAATATTAAGTCGAACAATCTTTTGTGGACTGGAAAAGGCAAGAATACCACTCCTTTATTTACTAAAGAAGAGTTGTTGGCAAAGAATGGCAAATTCAATGATAATCAGATGTCGACCGCTCTTGTAATAAAATATGGTAAATTCAAGTATTATGCCGGAGGGGATAATTCCGGTTTAGTAGATCAGGATCATGCGGAATGGTATGATATTGAAACCCCAATGGCTCCGTTGGTAGGGAAGGTATCCGCCATGTCTCTTAATCATCATAGTAACCGGGATGCTACAAACAGAAACTTCCTGGATGTACTTGATCCTAAAGTTGTCGTAGCTCAGTCATGGAGTCCCGATCATCCGGGACCTGAAGTAGGGCAGAGACTGCTATCGGGGAATGTCGGTACTCAGAAGAGAGAAATCTTTATGACATATTATCATGAAGAAACAGGGATTGGTATAGGCCCTTGGTTTTCTCGTGGCGTTAAGGCTAAAGAGGGCCATATAGTGATAAGGGTATATCCCGATGGTAAATATGATGTATATGTACTGGATTCCAGAAAGTCGAATATGACAATTGTGAAAAAGTTTGGTCCATACGTTAGCGAATAATCTCAAATATCTAAAACTTGCCTAAGTTTATGATATTTACTTTCATGAACTTAGGCAAGTTTTTTCACTTCTAAATAAAAAACATGAGACGTTTTATCCTACTGATCTTTCTCTGTTGTCTGACACTTGGCATAAGTGCACAGACCGCTAAAGAAGAAATCTTTGAAAATATTCATCTTTCAGCAGCAAACCATTATGCCTATCCCGATCCTGACTTTAAGAAAACTCCGCCGCCGTCAGGATATAAGCCATTCTATCTGAGTCATTATGCACGGCATGGTTCCCGTTATCGGGTTAATCCCAATGACTATAAAGAACCATTGAGAATTTTGTGCGAAGCAGAAAAAGACGGAGCACTGACTGAATTGGGAAAGAATACCTTAAACTTGATTGATAGCCTTGCCCGAATGGCAGAAGACCGTTATGGTGAACTGACACCGTTGGGAGCACGCCAACATCGGGGAATTGCTAAAAGAATGTATGAGAACTTCCCCGAAGTGTTTCAAGGACTGACAGCAGTGGATGCACGCTCTACCGTTGTTATTCGCTGCATCCTCTCTATGATGGCTGAATGTCTGCAACTGCAATCTATGAATCCCAAATTGCAGATTAAGAATGATGCCAGCTATTATGATATGTACTATATGAATAATGAAGACGATTATTTCAGAAAGCAGCGTAAGACAGATGAAGTACTTGCAGTGAAAGAAGCTTTCCGAAAGGAGCATCTTCATCCTGAACGCTTGATGAAGTCTCTTTTCAACAGTCAGGACTATGTGAAGTGGAAAGTGGATGCGGATAAGCTGATGAGTTACTTATTTGAACTTGCAGTCATTATGCAAAATCACGATACGGATATCGAACTCTATTCCCTTTTCACAAAAGAAGAATGTTACGACATGTGGTTACTGAATAATGCGAATTGGTATATCGATTACGGTCCGTCTCCATTTACAAAAGGGAAAATGCCTTATCTGGAGGCCAATCTGTTGGAAAACATACTGAATACTGCGGACACCTGTATCGTTAAAAAAGAGAATAACGTTACATTACGATTCGGCCATGAGTCTTGTGTACTTCCTCTCGCATGCCTGTTGGAGTTGGGGGATTGCGCTTATCAGACTACTGACTTGAACAATCTTGCCGAGGTCTGGCGCAATTACAAGATTTTCCCGATGGCTTGCAACATCCAGTTCGTTTTTTATCGTAAAAAAGGGAGCGATGATATTCTGGTGAAAGTTCTGCTGAATGAACAGGAAATGAAACTTCCGGTAGAGAGTACACTTGCTCCTTACTATCATTGGAAAGATGTGGAAACATACTATAGGAATAAATTGGCAGCTTTCAGAAAATAGTTTTTTATAGGTAATAATATAACATTGAAAATCATGATTAATCGATTTATATTGAACGAAGTATCATACTTCGGACCGGGAGCGCGTGAAGTGCTTCCAAAAGAAATAACCCGTTTGGGATTGCACAAAGCCTTTGTGGCAACTGATAAAGATCTTATCAAATACGGAGTGGCGGATAAAGTGCTGAGTGTGCTTAAATCTGCCGGAATACCTTATGAGGTATTTAGTGAGATCAAACAGAACCCTACAGTGTTCAATGTAAAATCAGGTGTGAAAGCCTTTGCTGAGTCGGGAGCAGACTTTATCCTGGCTATCGGTGGCGGCTCTTCAATAGACACCGCAAAAGCTATCGGAATTATTACTAATAATCCGGAATTCAGCGATGTTGTTTCCTTGGAAGGTGTGGCGGATACGAAAAAGAAATCCGTTCCGATCATTGCCCTGCCTACTACTGCCGGAACTGCTGCCGAGGTGACAATCAATTACGTGATTACGGATGAGGTTAACGAAAAGAAAATGGTATGCGTCGATCCGAATGATATTCCGGCTATAGCTATTGTGGATGCAGAGTTGATGTACACCTTGCCTAAAAGCCTGACCGCTTCCACCGGATTGGATGCTTTGACACATGCCATCGAAGGGCTGATTACCAAAGGAGCTTGGGAAATGAGCGATATGTTCGAGGTCAAAGCCATTGAAATGATAGCTCGTTATCTGGAAACAGCAGTCAACGAACCTACAAATGCCGAGGCACGCAATGGTATGGCTGTGGCACAGTATATTGCCGGAATGGCATTCTCTAATGTCGGTTTGGGAGTGGTGCACGGAATGGCTCATCCGCTGGGAGCTATCTTTGATATTCCTCACGGGGTGGCTAATGCTTTGCTGCTGCCTGTTATCATGGAGTTCAATGCACCTGCTACACTCGATAAATACGTGGATATTGCCAAAGCCATGAATGTATATACTTCCGGCATGAGTCGGGAAGAAGCAGCACATGCAGCTGTGGAAGCCGTAAAATCACTTGCCATACGTGTAGGCATCCCGCAGCATCTATCTGAGTTGGGAATTGAGGAAGAAGATTTGGAACGCCTGTCGGAGGCAGCCTTTGCAGATGTATGCACACCGGGCAATCCGCGTGAAGTTTCTAAGGAGATCATTCTTGAACTATACAGAAAAGCATTGTAATAAACCGTGAGTAAGAACCCTTTTATCTTATGAATAACACAAAGAAGACTTCAATAATAAGTAAGGATGGTGTGAGCTATCTGATTCCGTTTATATTAATCACGAGTTGCTTTGCCTTGTGGGGATTCGCCAACGATATCACTAACCCGATGGTGAAAGCTTTCTCCAAAATATTCCGTATGAGCGTTACGGATGGTGCTTTGGTACAGGTTGCTTTCTATGGCGGATATTTCGCCATGGCCTTTCCGGCAGCTATGTTCATACGCAAATTTTCTTATAAGGCGGGAGTACTTTTAGGATTGGGTATGTATGCTTTCGGGGCATTTCTGTTTTTTCCGGCTATGCTTTCGGGAAGCTATTATCCGTTTCTGATAGCCTACTTCATCTTGACGTGCGGGCTTTCGTTTCTTGAAACCAGCAGTAATCCTTATATCCTCTCGATGGGGACGGAGGAAACGGCTACCCGTCGTTTGAATCTGGCTCAATCGTTCAATCCGATGGGATCGTTGCTGGGAATGTATGTGGCGATGAATTTTATACAGAATCGTTTGAGTCCAATGGATACGATGGAGCGCAGTCAGCTTTCTGCTACTGATTTCGAGGCGGTTCGTGATTCTGATTTAGGTGTATTGATTGCTCCCTATCTGATTATCGGTATTGTGATTCTGGTAATGTTGATACTGATTCGTATGGTGAAAATGCCGGAGAATGCCGACCAATCTCATGACATCAACTTCTTCCCGACATTGAAACGTATCTTTTCTATCAGTTATTACAGGGAAGGGGTAATCGCTCAGTTCTTTTATGTCGGTGCGCAGATTATGTGCTGGACGTTTGTCATACAATATGGCACACGTTTATTCATGTCTCAGGGAATGGGAGAAAAGGCAGCGGAAGTGTTGTCGCAGCAGTATAACATTGTGGCGATGATTATCTTTTGTGCAAGTAGGTTTATATGTACTTTTATCTTGCGCTATCTCAGTCCGGGGCTGCTGTTGAAGGTTCTGGCTATTGCGGCTTGTGGATTTACAATTGGGGTTATCTTTATTCAGGATATCGGGGGAATGTATTGTCTGGTGGGTGTATCCGCCTGTATGTCATTAATGTTTCCTACGATTTACGGAATAGCTTTACAGGGATTGGGTGATGACGCAAAGTTCGGTGCTGCGGGTTTGATAATGGCGATTCTGGGCGGTTCGGTGTTGCCACCGCTTCAAGCGAGTATTATTGATATGCAAACCTTGTTTGGTATGCCTGCTGTGAATGTTTCATTCGTACTTCCTTTTATTTGTTTCGTGGTGATTATAATTTATGGACATCGTTCTTATGTAAGAGAGAGAAGGCGGTGATTGAAAAATTACGCGATGCACTGAAAATAGCCAGTGCTCGCGAGTATGCTCTTATTGAAGAGCTGTTGGTCGGTGTCGATAAAAAAAAGTTTGATTAAGCAGATCAGGTATCGTATGTAAAGTGGATACGGGCGGGAGAGTTGCCGGAAGAATAAGGGAGAAAAGGCGGAGTAATCCGCCTTTTTGCTAACTTTGCAAAAAACATTGCATACCTTTATGGCCATATAAAGGCAGCATCAAAAAACATTTTTATGACAAGAGAACAGAAGATATTATCCTTGTTAGCCCAGTTTAAGGAGCTGGGTATTGACAAACAGATAGATTACGATAAATTCTATCTGTATTCTCTTATTACCCATTCAACAGCTATTGAAGGTTCTACTGTCACTGAAATTGAGAATCAACTTTTGTTTGATGAGGGTATCAGTGCGAAAGGTCGTTCTATGACTGAGCAACTAATGAACTTAGACCTGAAAGCAGCATACGAACAATCTATTGCTTTTGCAAAGAGTCATAGTGATATTTCTGTTGATATGCTTAAGCAACTATCTTCTATCGTTCTGAAGAATACTGGAACAATATATCAAACCGCATTAGGTGAATTTTCGTCAGCGAATGGAGATTTACGATTACTGAACGTTACAGCCGGAACTGGAGGACGCTCTTATATGAATTACTCAAAGGTACCTACAAAGTTGGCAGAACTTTGCGAAAGTATAAATCAGCGACGAAAGGCTCTTTCAAA
The DNA here is from genome assembly GCF_000526555.1 of Bacteroides sp. 14(A). NCBI lineage: Bacteria > Pseudomonadati > Bacteroidota > Bacteroidia > Bacteroidales > Bacteroidaceae > Bacteroides > Bacteroides sp. 14(A). Next base: position 1,701,280 of record NZ_JAGH01000001.1, read on the forward strand.
AACGAATGTTATTGAATGCTATAAGTTGAGTTTCGATGCTCACTTCCATTTAGTAACAATTCATCCGTGGGCTGATGGCAATGGCAGGATGTCTCGTTTGCTGATGAATCAGTTGCAGTTTGAGTTTGAAATCATTCCTACCAATATTAACAAAGACCATAAAGCGGAATATATTGAATCTCTTATAGCTACTCGTGAAAACGATGATATAGAACCATTTCACAACTTTATGTTCGATGAACATATTCGTAATTTAGAGCAGACGATTCGTAATTATCAGGCATCCATAGAAGATGAAGGTTTAGAACCTCGTGTCGATGTCGGTATAAATGTCGGTATAAATGTCGGTATAAACGAACAACGTGTATTAGAGCTTATCCGGATAAATAACCGAAGCACTGCAAAGGAGATTGCAGAATCGCTTTCGGTTTCCTTACGGCAAGGTGAACGTATTATGGCAGCATTAAAAGAGAAAGGGTTAATCAAACGTGTCGGCTCTAACAAATCAGGACATTGGGAGTTGAGAGGGGCATAAATAGGTAATGCTGAATCATTGGGAATTCTTCAAAATCAGTAAGCGAATAAAAAAACAATCCCTTTTTCATTTTGTATTGGAACAAAATTTTAATAGGTTTGCAAAACCTAATTATTCACTTCTAACAATCTTTGTTCCTTAAAATATAAGCATGGAAAAGAATTTGGCTGATTTTTCAGATGATAGCTATTTATTGGAGGAGATAAAACGGGGAAACGAAGAAGCCTTCGTTTATCTGTTTAAAAATTACTTTCCGCGTTTGCGTGGATATGCTATTCGCTTTATTGAAGATGAAGAAATCGTTCGGGATATTATTCAGGAATGTTTTCTGAAGTTCTGGGAGAAGAGGGACTTACTTTCATCGGTCTCCATAACTTCTTTGCTGTTTGCAATGGTGCGCAACGGATGCCTGAACTACCTGAAACACGTATCTATTGTAGAGAAACACCGGATTGAATACCTGGCATCCATTGACGGGGAAGAACGGCTTTACTATACCGACTTCACCTTTGATGCAGACAATAAACTCCTCTATGACGAATTGCAGGAGCAAATTAAACTCGTCATCGGTCAGCTGCCTGATCGTTGCCGCGAAGTCTTCCTGCTGAGTCGGTTCACACATCTCAAGAACAGGGAGATAGCCGATAAGCTACAAATATCCACTACAGCCGTGGAGAAACATATTTCTAAAGCCCTTGCCCTTTTTGAACGTCACTTCAAGGATAAGTATCCGGTAGACATCTATATAATGGTTTTAGCTTGGGTGATTATGAACGAATAAATAGAATAACCAGGAGAAGAAAAAGCAGAGAATTAAAAATTTTCTGCTTTTTTCTATTTTCGGGGTTGGGTAGAATTAAAATTAGTTGTTACATCCTATAGAAAGAGAATTTATGAAAACAGAAACAAACATTCACGAATTGGCGATCCGCTACTTTGAAGGACACATTTCAAAGGCAGAAGAGAAACTCTTGTTCAGCTACATTGAGCAAGCGGAAGAAAACCGTCTGCGGTTTCGCCAGTGGGAAAAAGAATGGAAGGTTACTAATGAAGGGGACGAACAGACCATGCATGAATGGCAACGTCTGCAACGCCGCCTTCGTACGCAAGAGGCTATTATGCCGATGTTGCCCCGTCGTTATTTCAGCTTCTGGCGCAGAGTGGCTGCCGTAGCCGCCATCGTGGTGCTTACTGCCGGGGCTACGTTGGGCATCTGGAACATTGCTTCCTTATCTTCTACCGAAGATTATTTCGTATTCGAAGCTCCCTACGGAGAAAAGAGCAAGATGACTTTGGCAGATGGTACGGTGGTATGGCTGAATGCCGGTTCCGTACTGAAGTATTCGGATAAGTTCAACGAGCGGAATCGTAAAGTAATACTTAGCGGTGAGGCTTATTTTGAAGTCACGAAGAAGGAAAAAACCAAATTCACAGTGCAAACCTGTGGATATGATGTAGTAGTGAAAGGAACGAAATTCGATGTTTCCGCCTATCCTGAAGACTCAGTTGTCACTACGGCACTGATGGAAGGAATTGTAGAAATCCATCGCGGGGAACAGCGGATAGAGATGGCACCCGGTGAATTTGTGAAGTTGGATATGGCCACCGGAAAAATTACACGTACCCGTAATGATGTGAAGCAATGGAAAGCCTGGTCGGAGAATCGAATTGAATTTGAGGATATTACGTTGAAAGAACTGGTAGCGAAGCTATCCCGCCAGTATGACGTCAATATCAGTCTGGAATCGGAACAGGTAGGTGCCAAACGCTTCCGCATTTCATTAAGAAACCGTGAGACGATAGGAGAGGTGATGGCTGCTTTGCAGGAGATCATCCCGATAACCGTCGAACGCAGAGGAAAGGATATATATATCAGAGAATAAAATCAATTTTGTAACAACTAATTAAATCAAGAAAAGCTATGAACAACCGAAAATCAATTCTATGCTTATTCCTTTTATTCTTGCTCAGCTTGGGTTCATTATCTGTAAATGCCCAGACAGTCAGCAAAGTTTTTAAGGAACAAACACTGAAAACTGTATTGAAGGAAATAGAGAGTCAAACAGGGCTGTCCATTATCTATCAGAAAAACGAAATAAACGAGAATAAAAAGGTTAATGCAACTTTTGAAAATACTCCTGTTGTAGAGGCATTGTCATCTATCCTTGACAAATCATTGGAGGTGAATCTTAAGAATAAGATGATTGTGATTTCTCTCAAAAAGCAAATGCCGGGTGATGACAAAACAAAAGTAAGATCAATTAACGGAAAGATTCTTGATGAAAACGGTGAACCGGTGATTGGGGCGAGTGTGGCAATACAAGGAACCACACTGGGATCAATTACAAACATTGACGGTGAATATACCTTAGCCAATGTTCCGGAAAATGCAGAAGTAACCATTTCATTCATTGGCTACCAGACATTGACATTTAAAGCTAATGACAGAGCCTTGCAAAATGTCACTTTGAAGGAAGATAGCGAAATGTTGGATGAAGTCGTAGTAGTGGGATACGGCGTACAACGTAAACGCGATGTAACCACTTCTATCTCCTCAATGAAAGCGAGTGAATTGGCAGTTCCGGTTTCCAGTGTGGATCAGGCTCTTGTCGGTAAGATGACCGGTGTGCAGGTTTCACAACCGAATGGTATTCCGGGGGGAGGATTATCTATTAAGGTAAGAGGTAGTGGTAGTATTACTGCCGGTACGGAACCGTTGTATGTGGTAGATGGTTTCCCCATGTCCGGTGAAGCAGGAAATGGTACAGGACAAAATGTATCTCCTTTGAGTTCCATTAATATGAATGACATTGAGTCCATTGAAGTTTTGAAAGATGCTTCAGCGGCAGCCATTTATGGATCAAGAGGTGCAAATGGTGTAGTCATTATTACCACTAAGCAAGGTAAGGAAGGTAAAGATATGAAGCCTACTGTACAATATGATGGATATGTAGGTTTCCAGCAGCGTACTAAAAAGATAGATATGCTGGATGCGTATGAATATGCTTGGCTTTCCTATGATGGACACAACAATGCTTATCTTGATTTGCTGGAAAGTAAAGGTATTGAAGGTAGCATCAATGATTCTAATGAAGTTCGTAACCAGAAGTTGGGAAAGAAACCGGATGTTATCAATCAGGCTTATTTGCTACCTCCCGAAATAATGCCATATATCAATGGTGAAACCGGACTGACGAATACGGATTGGCAAGACGAAGTTATGAGAACAGGTATCGTCACAAGTCATAATCTTTCTCTGTCCGGAGGAAACAAAGCTGCCAGATATTTTATTTCCGGTAATTACATGAAAGAGCAGGGTATTGTTATCGGTTCGGATTTTGAACAGATGGGAGCCAGAGGAAAAGTCGATGCTAATTATAAGAAATTCACTTTTGGTACTAACCTGTCTTTTAATTATTCTGTGTATAACATCGTTCCTACTGAGGACAGATATAAAGAAGAGACAATCGTAGCTTCTGCTTTGGCCATGTCACCCACTATGCCGGTGTACAATGCCGACGGTTCTTATAATTTTGATCAATGGAACTGGCAGTATAAGCATCCGCAGATTGTAAATCCTGTAGCTTTGGCAAACGAAAAGGAAGACCAGATGAAACGTTACCGTTTTATGGGAAATGTCTATGGTGAATATGAACTCTATAAGAATCTGAAATTCAAGACAAGTTTCGGTGTGGATTTCAACAGCTACAGCCGTTCTTATTACAGGCCTTCCACTTTGCCCACTTCTTTAGACAGACTTCCGCCTTCAGTGCCGGAAGGGTCGAAGCGTGATAAGAATATGCTGAACTGGGTATGGGAAAACACTTTGTCATATACTACAATAATAAAGGATGTGCATAATTTATCTGCCATAGCCGGATGGACTGCACAGAAAGAATCAGTGAACACTTCATTGCTGGCCGGTAATGGTTATCCTAATGACTTGGTACATACCATGAATGCAGCATCAGCTATTACAAACTGGAGTGCAACCGCTTACGAATGGTCGTTGTTATCGGCATTGGCACGTGTGCAATATTCATATAAAGGTAAATATTTACTATCAGCTGCTGCTCGTATGGATGGATCTTCCCGTTTTGGAAAGAATAACCGCTGGGGTATGTTTCCCTCAGCTTCTGCCGGATGGTATATCAGTGAAGAAGATTTTATGAAAGATATAAAATGGCTTACTTCCTTGAAATTGCGTGCGAGCTACGGTATCAGTGGTAATTTTAATATTGGAAATTACGAGTATTATGCTACGTTATCGGAAGACAATTATGTGTTTGGAAAAGCTGACGGCACTTTGGCCAGCGGTTTACGTCCTGCAACAGCTGGAAATCCTGATTTAGGTTGGGAGAAGACAGCTATGTTCAATCTGGGTCTGGAAATAGGATTGTTTAATATGCTGACTTTAGAACTGGATTTGTATAACAGTAATACAACTGATATGCTACTAAATGTACCGGTTGCTGAGTTTTCCGGTTTCAGTACAGTGCCTATGAATATTGGAAAAGTAAATAATAAGGGCGTCGAATTCGCTATTTCTACTACTAATACTTGGGGAGACTTTACGTGGAATAATCGTTTTAATATCTCTGCCAACCGGAATGAAGTAAAAGACCTCGGTGGTGTTGATGAAATGATAACTACTTCCGAGAGTGTGACTTTCATTACTAAAGTTGGAGAGCCTATCGGTAACTATTATACTTTGGTAACGGATGGTGTATTCGCTAATCAGGCAGAGATTGATAACTCGAAGAATCCGGATAAGAGCCAACGTAAATATGCCTATGTCAGTGGTGCGAAACCGGGAGATTTCCGTTTCAAAGATATGGACGGTAATATGGAGATTGACGAGAACGACCGTACTATTACAGGAAACTACATGCCGAAGTTTACGTATGGTTTCTCTACGGATTTTAAATATAAATGGTTTGATCTTTCAGTTGCCCTGCAAGGTGTGCAAGGGAATAAGATTGCTAATATATTCCGTCGCTACATTGATAATATGGAAGGAGGAAACAACAGTCAGGCCGATGCTTTGGACCGTTGGCAATCGGAAAGTAATCCGGGCAGCGGCTATGTAGTTCGTGCAAACAGAAGTGCAACGGGTATGAATGGTACTACTTCTACCTGGCATATTGAAGATGGTTCTTATATGAGAATTAAGAATATCACTTTTGGATATACGCTGCCTAAATCATTGCTTACCAATGTAGGAATCAGCCGGGCAAGAGTTTATTTCTCTACTCAGAATCCTTTCACTTTTACCAAATATAGCGGATACAATCCGGAAGTGAATATGAAAGGCGGTTCACTGACTCCTGGTATCGATTATGGTACATATCCTCTGTCTAAATCATTTGTATTCGGATTAAACGTAACCTTTTAAATAATCAAGATATGAAAATTAAATATTATATTGTAGCTTTTGCATCTCTGTTGCTTACCAGCTGTAGTGATTTTCTGGACTTGACACCTATATCTGAGGCTTCTTCAGCAAATTACTATAAAAATACTTCTGATATAAATTCTGCATTGTCCGCTTGTTATGGTTCCTTGCAGGGGACCTATCAATATGGCGAATATTTCATTTCCCTCATGGAGCTAAGGTCTGATAATGTGGAAGATATTAATCCCGGTGGAGCAGCCGGTATGTTCTACTTCATTGATAACTTTACTGCTACATCCGGAAATAATGTCGTTCGCTATGCATGGAAAGAATTATATAACCAGATATACAGATGCAACAATGTACTTGCAAGTATAGATGTGGTAACAGATGCCGCGCTGAAAAAGCAGTATGAAGGAGAAGCTATGTTTTTACGTGCTTTAGCATATTTCAATATTGTTCGTCTTTGGGGAGCTGCGCCTCTGATCCTGAAACCGGTGACGGCTATTGAAGCTAAGGGGTATGGACGTAGTTCAGTGGCGGATGTTTATAGAACTATAGAAGAGGATTTGGAGGCTGCATCCGGTATGCTTACTTCTGCTTATGATGATGACAATCTGGGAAGAGCCACTTCCGTAGCTGCAAAAGCATTATTGGCAAAAGCTTATCTGACACAACAAAAGTGGTCGGCAGCAGCGACTTTGCTGGATAACATAGTCAAAGATTATTCATCTAAATATGGTTTGCAGAACACCGTTGCTGATGTTTTTGATGTAAACCAGGAGATGAATAAAGAAATTCTGTTTGCTGTACGATATTCAAAATCAGTTCTTGGAGAAGGACATGGATACAACGATTACTTTAAGGATAAGTCGGTTATTGATAGCAAACTTTTAGCTTCTTATGGAAATGCGGACGATCGTAAAGCCATGATCGAATATAAAAAGGTAGATGCTAACAATAATGTAATAGCTAAGTATTATGATACATTCGACGCTACTACGGCAAAGGTTGGATTTGACTTACCATTATTGAGATGGGCGGATGTATTGCTGATGTGTGCTGAGGCTCACAATGAAGTAGCCTATGAAAGTTCTGAATCGAGTAAGGCACTGAGCTACTTGAATTTGGTTCGTAAGCGTGCAAATGCAGTGGAATATAAAGTGACAGATTTGAAAGACCAGAGTGCTTTCCGCAAGGCTGTATTGGAAGAGCGCCGTTTGGAATTCCCGTTCGAACTGCATCGTTGGTTTGATTTGATTCGTACAGATACGGCTATAGAAGCTATGTCAAAGGTTGGTTTCACAATAACAAAGAATGATTATTTATATCCGATTCCGAAAACGGAGGTTGATTTGATCGACAATCCGGAAACATTCCCTCAAAATCCGGGATATAACTAATCTGAGTATTTATTGAGTGAGGATGTCTGAAAGTATTGCCTCTCAGGCATCCTTCTAAAACTATGAAACATGAAATATATTTGGGGACTGTTGTTCGCCTTGGTGGCTGAATGTGCTTTCTCGCAAGAATTGCCTCAATGGAAAGAGGGATATATGGATATCCATCATATCAATACCGGACGTGGGGATTGCACCTTTTGTATTTTGCCGGATGGAACTACTCTGTTGATTGATGCCGGAGAAAATAATAGAGTCGGAGAGAGGGTCGTAGTTGCAAAACCAGATGATACCAAGATAGCTGGTGAGTGGATTGCAGATTATATACGCTATTTTATACCTAAAGACAAAGAAAACATTGACTATTATCTTTTGACGCATTATCATTCAGATCATATCGGTAGTTGGTTGCATAAGAAAGAGGATAAAGGCAGGTATTATCTGACTGGGATTTCCGAGGTATATCGGAATTTTCCTGCTAAAGTAATCGTGGACAGAGGGGATGACTTTATGCCTCCTTCCGATAAAGATTCTTGCTATATGAACTATCGTAATTTCGTAAAATCAATCTCCGACTGCACTAAACGTGAAACCTTTAATGTGGGATCGTGCAAGCAATTTGTGTTACGCAATGAACCGGAAAAATATCATTCATTTGGTGTGCGTAATGTATATGCTAATGGTAAGGTTTGGGATGGAGATACAGGAGTTACCTCATTATTTCCAGATAAGGACAACTATTTAAAAAGTGAAATGCCCAGAGAAAACATGTATAGCTGTGTGATAAAGTTGAGTTATGGTGCATTTGATTACTATACAGGAGGAGATATTCCAGGTTTTCCTCGTCCGGGACGTCCTAAGTGGCATGATATTGAGACTCCGGTTTCTAATATGGTAGGTAAAGTAGAAGTGGCGGTATTAAATCATCATGGCAATGAGGACGGGACTAATGAAAATTTTCTCCGGAATTTATCACCTCAGAATGTCATAATGTCTACTTGGGATGCTTTGCATCCTAATCATACGGTGTTGTATCGTCTATTCTCTAAAGAAATTTATCCGGAAGAGAGAAATATATTTTCCACGAATATGCATCCGGCTACTAAAATTGTTATCGGTGATTTGGTTGACAGAATGGCATTCCATCAGGGGCATATAATGGTACGTGTATATCCGGGAGGTAACAAATATCGTATGTATGTTTTTGATGATATGGTTCCTGTATCTGAAAGCCATGTTATCTATGAATCGGATCTATTTGAATGTATGAAATAAACAATAAAATTTATGAGAAGGAATCTATTTTCATTGAGTTGCCTCTTGTTGTTGTGTACAGTTGCTTTATGGGGGCAAAATCCTGCTGAACGGATTCATAAAGCATTTAATGAACCTGCTGAAAAATCAATTCTGGTGGTTTCACACCGTGCAGATTGGCGTAATGCTCCGGAAAACTCATTGCAAGCTATTCAAAATTGCATTGATATGGGAGTGGATATGGTTGAAATTGATTTGAAGCGTACTAAAGATGGGCATCTTATCTTGATGCATGATAAAACTATTGACCGTACTACCACGGGTAAAGGTAAACCGGAAGATTATACGTTGGAAGAGTTGCGTCAGTTCCGTATGAGAAATGGAGCCGGACATAAAACTCGTCACTTGATACCTACTTTTGAAGAAGTGATGAAGTTATGTAAAGGCAAAATCATGGTGAATGTGGATAAAGGGTATGATTATTTTAAAGAGGCATACGCTATTCTTGAAAAAACAGGTACTGTGCATCAGTGTATAATGAAAGCCGGGTTACCTTATGATCAGGTGAAAGCTGAAAATGGTGAAGTGTTGGATAGGATGATTTTTATGCCTGTGATCGATTTACACAAGGAAGGTGCTGAAGCGATTGTTGATGGTTATTTAGAACACATGAAACCACAGGCTTTTGAATTGGTATTTGATAATGACGGACCGGAGATGCAGAGACTGATAAAGAAAGTACGTGATAGTGGCGCTAAAATTTTTATAAATAGTTTGTGGCCGGAACTTTGTGGCGGCCATGATGATGACCTCGCTGTAGAGTTGAAGCAACCGGGTGAGAGTTGGGGATGGATTATTGGACAAGGAGCTAAACTGATTCAGACAGATCGACCTGCGTTATTACTGGAATATCTGAAAGCAAAGAAACTTCACGATTAACCTCACGAGAATATGCTGAAATATATTATTAATTTTTACAAGGTCTCAATGCCGAGACCTTGTAACGGAGAGTCTTTGTCCGAACAGAAGAAACGGTTGAAGCGTTTGCAATGGTCTACTTTTTTGGCTGCAACCTTTGGGTATGGTTTGTATTATGTCTGTCGGTTGAGTCTGAATGTAATGAAGAAGCCGATTGTAGACGAGGGTATATTTTCGGAAACTGAATTAGGAATTATTGGTTCTGTACTCTTCTTTACCTATGCAATCGGAAAATTTACAAATGGATTTCTCGCCGATCGTAGTAATATAAACCGTTTCATGACTACCGGTTTACTGGTTACTGCATTGGTTAATCTATGTTTGGGATTTACCAACTCATTTATCCTGTTTGCCATTCTTTGGGGGATTAGTGGCTGGTTTCAGTCTATGGGAGCTGCTTCGTGTGTGGTGGGGCTTTCCCGTTGGTTTAGTGATAAAGAGCGTGGATCTTTCTATGGATTTTGGTCTGCCAGCCATAACATAGGCGAGGCTTTGACTTTCATAATTGTTGCTTCTGTGGTTAGTGTTCTGGGATGGAGGTATGGTTTTCTAGGCGCAGGTCTCGTGGGGCTTATCGGAGCATTGATTATATGGCGGTTCCTTCATGATACTCCTCAAAGCGAAGGACTTCCGGCGGTGAATCAGCCGAAGGAGAAAAAAGAAATGAATGCTGTGGAAGCTGCTGATTATAATAAAGCGCAAAAGCAGGTTTTGTTGATGCCTGCTATCTGGATATTGGCTTTGTCCAGTGCCTTTATGTACATCAGTCGTTATGCGGTGAATAGTTGGGGAGTGTTTTATCTGGAAGCGGAGAAGGGATATACCACTTTGGATGCCAGTTTTATTATTTCTATCAATTCGGTTTGCGGCATTGTTGGTACAGTCTTTTCCGGATTCATATCGGATAAGCTGTTCGGTGGACGTCGCAATGTGCCTGCATTGATTTTTGGATTAATGAATGTAGCCGCTTTATGTCTGTTTTTACTCGTTCCTGGTACACATACTTGGGTAGATGTGACGGCTATGATTTTATTTGGAACAAGTATTGGTGTGTTACTGTGTTTTCTGGGTGGACTGATGGCGGTTGATATTGCTCCGCGTAATGCTTCGGGTGCGGCACTGGGAGTAGTGGGGATTGCCAGTTACATAGGTGCCGGATTGCAGGATGTGATGAGTGGTGTGTTGATAGAAGGAAACAAAACGGTGGTGAATGGGGCGGATGTTTATGATTTTACGTATATCAATTGGTTTTGGATTGGGGCTGCAATATTATCAGTCTTGTTTGCATTATTGGTTTGGAATGCCCGGAATAAAGAGCCTGAATAGGTGTTATATAAATTAATAACATTAAAGATTATGGAAATTGAAGAATTGCGCGATGCACTGAAAATAGCCAGTGCTCGCGAGTATGCTCTCGTTGAAGAGCTGTTGGTCTGTGTCGATAAAAAAAAGTTTGATTAAACAGATCAGGCAAACAGAGAAAAATGATACGCCTGTGAGGGTGGAGTATTACGGTAATCCGAAAGCAGTTACCCGCATGCTTGTGAAGTTGATAGAGCAAGGGAAGCTGCGCTACAACGGTGAGGACAATTATTCACGGATCATTCGTACGCTGACTTCTGTGGTGGATGTGGTGAATGAATCGACGGGAAAGATTATGAGTGGGGAGTCGCTGGTATCGTATGTAAAGTGGATACGGGCGGGGGAGTTGCCGGAAGAATAAGGAGGAAAAGGCGGAGTAATCCGCCTTTTTGCTAACTTTGCAAAAAACATTGCATGACGGATATTCCTCTACATAAAGCAGTTCAGCAATCCGATTTCGGGATATTTGCAAAGGAAGTTTCTCCTTTTTCCCCGAACCGGCTGATCAATTACACACATCGGGATAGTTACTATATATTCGGTATAGTGGAGAGTGGAACCTGTCGTGTCGGCATTGATTTCAAAGATTGTGACTTGTCGGCGGGTAGCGTCATCTGCACCCAGCCGCATCAGGTGCATCGGATCGTTGATAAAGGGGATGCAAAGTCGTTTCTCTTATTCATCGATGGGGTATTTATAGATGCTCCCACCAAACAGACTCTTGCCGAGTATGCCTTATCGCCGATACCATTTAAGATAAGCGATACGCAACGCGCCGAATTGATCCAACTGTTTGCTATGATTCTCCGCAGGATAGGCGAGCGGGAAAATGATGAATCGAAAACAGTTTTACAGAATCTGGCATGTACCGTTGTCGGGATTATAGCGGATGCCGCCCGGAAAGTAATCGGGCAGGAATCCAAAAACAGAAGGTACATTGAAATTACATTGGCTTTCAAAGAATTACTTTCTGAAAATGAGCAAATAAACAGAAATGTATCTCATTATGCAGAATCTTTGCACATCTCACCGGTGTATCTGAACGAGGTGGTTAAGAACGTTACAGGCGTGAGCGTAAGCAGGTACATTCAAAACGAACTCATATTGCATGCCAAACGAATGTTGGTATATACCTCTCTGACTGTGCGGGAGATTTCCATTCATCTGGGGATAGATGATTATGCCTATTTCACACGGTTGTTCACAAAGGCGGTTGGCATAAGTCCCACTCTTTACCGGAAAAAATACCTCGAATAGTGCAATCTTAACCTTACATTGTCTATTCTTCTATTTATCAATGCACTGTAACTTTGCAAACAAAAAAGATGAATAGAAACAGATTTATTTACTTCACGGATTTAATGTTGCTCCTTGTATTTATTTTATCATTCTACACGGGCGTCGAGTTGCATATTGCAGGACAAGGTGTCGATCATGAGAGTTGGCATATCTGGGCGATATTTCACACGAATGCCAGTCTGCTGTTTATGATATTGGGGATTATCCATGTCAAGAGTCATTGGGCTTGGTATAAGGGACTGAGAACGGTAGGGTGCAAAGGAAAAAGAAAAGCTGTATTGCTATTATCCATCGTTTTTCTGTTGGCAGTTGTTTCGGGGATATTACTGGTGTGCTTCGTTGATGGTGCAAACTCTTGGCTGGGGTTGTGGCATTATAGAATCGGTGTTTTTGTAAGTGTTTTGGGGGTACTTCATATATTGAAGAGGAAAAGGGGGCTGTATAAGGGGGTGAGGAGGCATGTGCTTGGGAAAAGGGGAGGGGAGAAATGAGTTTCTACCCTTCTAATGCATTTTCTATTTTAGTCAGCGTTTCTGACGAAAGATTTTCTTTACCTTTCAGTATTTTAGAAATGTATTGTTGACTACAATTCATCCTTTCAGCCAGTTGCTTTTGGGTTATTTTCATTTGCTCCATTTTATCAAGCATCTGCATAGCTATTTTCTGAGAATAGCGAAGCCATGATTTATTTGCTATTCTGTATTCAGCTTCTTCCCGCCAACGGGATGGAGTGGGCGAAGCGTGTTCTCTGAGAAAATCTTCTTTATTCATAATTTTTAATTCATATTACGAAACTCAACAGGAGTTTGTCCGGTTTTACTTTTGAACAAACGGCTAAAATATTGTGGATATTCAAATCCGAGTAAAAAGGCTATTTCATTTACGGACAAATTGGTACTCAGTAATAAGTTTTTGGCCCTTTCAATCAAATAGATGTGAATATGTTGTTGTGTATTCAAACCTGTAAGGCTTCGGAGCATATCGCTCAAATAATGTGTAGACATGGATAATTCCGAGGCAATGTCGGCAGCTGTAATGAGTTTCTCTTTGTCTTTTTCAAAATGATTATGAAGTACGGACTGAAAGCGTGTCAGCACATCCGATTCAACACTGTTTCGTGTCCGAAACTGCCGGGTGTAAAAACGTTCGGAATAATTCAATAGGACATCCAGCTGGGAGACAATTATATCCTGTGTATGTTCGTCTATATTTCGCTGGTATTCATTTTCCATATTCTCCATTACTCCTTCAATTATCAACCGTTCCGCCTCTGACATATGCAAAGCTTCATTCGTTTCATAAGAAAAGAACTTTAATTTGCCAATCTTCATCCCCAACGGATATTTGCGAACAAAATCAGGATGGAATGTCAGCAACCACCCCCATCTGCCCGAATTTTCTGTTTTTTCATTCCAGGAATGTATTTGTCCCGGAGCGAAAAAGCTTATTGCTCCTTTCTTGAAATCATAATCCCGCCAACCATATTTTGCATTACAGGTTGAACCGTCTTTTATTGTAATGGTATATAGATTAAGTTGCACAGGATTTCCAATAGGAATAAACTCCTTTACATCTGTCAGGCGATTAATGCTTATTAACGGATGATTGGTAGCCGGACAGCCGAAGAGTTCTGTATACTCTTCAATTGTATTTATTTTGATTATTTCATTGGATTCCATGATCTCAGTCATTAATGTATTTGACATCTACAAAGATAACATATTTTTTAATTTCTGGCATACCACACTATATAATAGGATTTTGACGTATCAACTTCCACCGCTGATTGTCCGAATCCTGTTTCGGCATAAGAATTATATCTGAATTGTTCTCATCAGAGGTAATGGTCAGATACAGTTCGGAATCTTTTAATCGTATCAAATAAGTTTCATTCGGCTGTTTGATGAACTCCCAATATTGAAAATGACTTCCACCTAATGTTTGTTGCCACAGGTTTACACCCGGTTCGGGGGGTGCTGACGGTTCGAAGGTTTTTTGCGTATAAAGATTTTTAAGCAGGTACGCATAATCTTCCAATTCGATGAGTTGCCATGTGATGCATTCCCAATTATTATGATTGTAAAGAATGATCTTTGTGCCTTCATCGTTTCCTGCATTATGTACTCTGATATCCTTGCCAGTACCGACGTTCTGGATAGCATAAGTATTCGCATAATTCCGTTTCTTTTTGACGTCTTTATAAATTCGCGGAGCAAAGATTATGGCTGAAAGTACTATCAGGATAAGTAGTGCGATAAGGGTTGCTTTCATAAATATGGTTTTATTATGTTCATACTGTAATCCCAAACTATCTGTTCGTTTTGGGGCGAATAAAATTTATCACTGGGCTTTTCTTCGCCTTTCAATCCGTAATATTTACCGGTAATGCCTTCCAAATCGGGAGAGGTTGCGGCATAAATGCTGCTGGTTGCTCCTTCTGCTGCTGTTTTCATAAGCGGCCTCCAAAGAAAGTATATGATTTTAGTAGTCAATGACTTTGTGGATTCACGCCCAAGACTAGATGTTGCAGAAGCCGGGTGTACGGTATTGAACGTGATATTGCCGATACCTGCCTTTGCCATTTCAGATACAAAGTGCCTCATTATCCAGATCACATATAGCTTCGATAGGCCGTATGCTTTGCCCATAGAATAATTATTTTTCAATTCAATATCGCTGAGAGTAGGTTTACCAGCCATTTTATGTGCTGCCGAGGCAACAGTTACTACCCTTGCTGACGGACTTTTCTTTAGAAGGGGCAACAGAAGGATAGTCAGTAGGTGCGGAGCGAAAACATTGATGGACATTGTTTTCTCATGTTCCTCAGCCGTTGTTTCTCTTTTGCCCGTAAACTGTGCTCCGGCATTATTCACAAGTACGTCCAAGCGGTCGTATTTCTGCTTGATATTATCTGCAAAACGTTTGATTTCAGCAAGTGATAGAAAATCGGCAACCAGATACTCTATATTGTTATTGCCCGATTTCGTCTTGACCTCTTCGTATGCTGATTTGGTTTTCTGAGGATTACGACCGTGCATGATGATCGTATGTCCTTGCTTTGCAAGAGCTTTGGCGGTTTCTTTACCGATACCGTCTGATGCTCCTGTAATGAGAATGACTTTGTTATCCATTTTGTTATACTTTAAATTTATTGATCTATTATTCTTTACCTCAAATATTCATATTCCCATCAACATAGAAATGATGAATTGTTTCATTTGAAATATGATAGGCAAAGATATGGGGCATCATTTAATAGATGACTAAACAAAACGGGGATAGTTCTATACAAAACGAAGTAATACAGATGATTTACACTTTTGCTGTGAGATAGTGATATAATGACGGCGAAAGATTTGAAAAATAGGACGGTATTTTCCAAATCTTTCGCCGCTTTTTTAAATCTTTCCGCCAACTTTCCGGAGGATATTTCCTTGCTTTTATTCCTATATGTCTTTTATCATATGGATTGTAGTGGCGGTATGTCCGGAATTGCCTAACCGTGACTCTAAATGCCGGAAGTCTTTACGTTCGTATAGGGAGACTGCATTTTGAAATTGAGGAAATGATTCGATATAGAGTTGCTTATATCCACTTTCTTTGGCTTTCTCTTCGACCATATTGAGCAGGGTAGAACCTACTTTCTTCCCTCTGAGCAAAGGAGAAAGGTAGAACTTAACTATTTCGGCACAATCCGTATCTAATCCTTCTGTCGGATAAAAACCGCAACCTCCTACTATGCTGCTATTGTATTCCACAACCCAATACCCGGCTCGGGGATGTTGGTAGAAACTTTGGAACAATCTGTCCGTCAGCGGGTCACTATATACACTTTCTGTTTTAGGCGCATCAAATTCTTCAAAGACTTTGCGTATTAGGGCAGCTATTTCCTTATTATCTTTTTCTTCGATAGGACGAATGGTGATGGTCTCCGTTATAGGACCGTTTACAACATGAATGATTCGGATGTTACTGTTTATTTCTTGAGTCATTTTTGATGTGTCATTAATGATTGAACTCACGAAATTACGGAATTAATGCTAAAGTAAAATACAACATGATAGTTTTTTTATAAGATCAGTTAGGTAGAGTTAGGTTACTTTTAAAACTTTCGTGAGAAAGAATAAAAATAGAAAGTAATTACTTTCTGAAATTTAAGTGTATAGGGGAAGTTGTAAAAGTAACCTAACCTGACCTAACTGCTAATAATATTTAGACTGATAACCTACATCACATTTAGCCAACGGCTGATATTACGCTCTTCCGCACTGAACTCTACTCCAAGTTTTATCACTTCACGTCCGTCAGCCTGATAAGGAATCAGATAACCTTTGTCTTCAATCTGTTGCAGGGCTTCTTCGGCTGTACCGTTCAGTTTGAATTCAAAGACGTAAATGTATTTAGGGGTTTTTACTACGGCATCTGCACGTCCTGTAGCACTTTCAACTTCTGCTTGGGTGAACTGTCCCATCAGTTTGAAAACCAAATAGAAAACGACTTGGTAATGACGTTCGGTCTTCGCGTTCAGTTGATAGGGGAAATCGGCAAAGAAGGCTTGTAGGCGGGTGAGGAAGGCATTGTAATCGCCTGCACGTAACTCTTGCACAAATTTACCGATATAAAACCCCTGGTCGCTGTTTGTCATTGAAGTATAGAATGGTACCAGAAAATTGATGAAACTGTAACGAACTTCATCGTTTGGGAACAGCAACAAATAGTTGCCGAATTCCTTGTCATAATCCTTTATAGTAAGATAACCACTCTGATAAATCAACGGAATCGGATTATTGGCTTCTACACGATACTCAGAGAACATAGAAGCCGGAGCTTCGATGCCATCAAGTAAGATACGAAGGTCATATTCTGACTTCCGCAGCATTTCAACCAGAAAAGTCGGGGTTCCTGTCTGAAACCAGTAATCTCCTAATTCCCGTTTACTGAAAGCATTCAACAAGCTGAAAGGATTAAAGACTCCGTCTCCTTTTGGATGAAAGTGATAGCCATCATATTGACGTGCCATTTTGTCTACGGTTTCTTCTGCAGACAGCTTGTTGACCCTACCGAATTCTTCTATCTCGGGCGTAAAGGTTTCAACCAACTCTGTCCGGGTGATGCCACATACTGTGGCATAAGAATAATCAAGGCTGATATCATTCAGTTGATTCAGATCGCTGAACACACTGACTTGCGAGAATTTAGTAACTCCCGTAAGGAAAGCAAAACGCAGGTAGCGGTCGGCACTTTTCAGTACGCCGTAAAAAGCTTTTAGAGTTTTGCGATAATCTTCCAGTAGGGCATCATTATCGAGGGCTTGCAACAGAGGTTTGTCGTACTCGTCCACTAAGACCACTACACCACAACCTGCCTGTTCGTAGGCGCGTTCTATGACATATGCAAAGCGTTCTTCGGGGCTACGATCCTTTTTTTCATTTCCGTACACTGCTTCCCATTTTTCCAATGCTTGGTTGAGCATCGCTATCAGGTCAGCTGGAGTTTCATATTTTTTGGCATTCAAATCCAGATGTAGTACGGGAAATTTCTTCCATTCCGTTTCCATCTTCTCAATGGCAAGTCCTTCAAAGTGTTCCTTCTGGCCTTTGAAGTAAGTCTCAAAAGTGGACAGAAGTAGACTCTTGCCAAAACGGCGCGGACGACTCAGGAAATAAGGCTTGCCTGTATTGGCAATACGCCAAACAAGCGCAGTCTTATCCACATATAGATAATTGCCTTGGCGGATATCCGCAAAAGTTTGTATTCCGATAGGAAGCTTGCGCAGCAATGCATTATATTCCATAAACACACATTTTTTCTTTTATAGCTTCAAAGATAATTATTATTTTTCAAAATTGTTCGTTTTGGCACAGTTTTGATTTAGCTTGCGTCACTGATACAACTGGTTATTCCTCACACTCTCCGCTTCCAGAAGTATTACCTCGTAGCGCCTCATATTCTTGCTTGTAACATACTGGAAGCCATATTTGGTGAGAATCTTCCCTAACAGGATTTTTCCGGCATGGTTATATTGATAGCCGGTTCTATTTCTGATTTCTTCCGCTATTTCGCTCACCGTCATATACTTGAAGCTTTCGAAGCGCTCCGGTTTGCGAAAGTGTGTCAGTAGCATTTCCTCTTCGGGAGTCTGAAAGATGAAAGGCTTGTTGTTGCGCTCTATCTCATCATTTTCATCGGCTTCGAACCAGTAGCGATAGCCGGTGTCCAGCAGATGCTTGATTTGAGCGTAGAGCTGTGGGTAGTCGATTTCGTAGCGGTCTATCTTTTCGATTTCATAGCAGAGGAAGCGGCGGTTGCCGGTAGGATCGTACAACACTTGCGGGTAGTTGCAGGTACCGGCAAAGGATGCCCAGTGGGGCAGGTTCAGAGTATGGCGGGCATAAGGCAGGCGGATGCTGATAAACTTCCGGGTGATAAGATCCTTCAGCAGACTGAGTTCGTGCCCCGTCATACCCTCGAACTCATCGAAGTTGATGAGCATAAATTCCGCCATGCGGGAGAGGTCGTCCTTGTTTCCGGCGGAGATGATGCCGGTGCTGAGATAATCGGTTCGTAAGTCATTTGACAGAATTTTGTTGATGAAAGTCGTTTTTCCCAGGTTCTGCTTGCTGCATAGCAGGAGGCAAAGGTGGTTCACTACCTCTTCTTGCGTGGCGGCGGCTACCATACCTACCAGAAAATGCCTGAAACCTTTCAGCCAGAATTCTCTTTGGGCAGGGATGGTGTGGACACTTTCGGCAAGGCGGCCGATGTGGTCGATACCGTCCCATTGAGGCAGGTGATTCATATACTCGCGGATGGGATGGTAGGAGAAACTGAAATCGGAGTAGATCAGGTTCTTCATGTTCTTGACGCTGCAAGGATAACCGGCTTCGTTCAGCTCCATCCAGATGCTGTTACTTACCATGTCATCTAGCATGACGAAATCCTCTTCACCCTTTTTGCGACATTCCATGCGGTGCTTCATCTGGTTGTAGCGCGTTTCGTAATGACTGTTGATATACTGTCCGATGCGGAGGAAGTTCCATTGCGAGGTTCTCAACTTACGTGTGTTAAATTCGTCCGTATGCTGATAGGCACTGTCCGTCAGGGAATCTATTTCTTCGGGCGGCATATCGGTGAAGTTGAGGCGCAGGAAAGGGGTGACTTCTTCTTTGGGGATGCCGTAAGCATTGTATGTGCAGGTTAGCCGGAACAGATAGTTGTTGCGGTTGCCTTCTTCGTACTTGTTTTTGTGATCGTGATAGTAAAGAAGGAGGGCGAGCAGGGAACGACTTTCGCTTTGAGGATAAGAGATGTTGTCCGAAGGCTTTTGGTACGGAGGCTTTTCTGTAGTTGTTCCTGAAGACTTTTTCCGTCCGGGAGTTTTCTTTTTCTTTTCTCTGAGAGGGCGGTTGAGATCGACGATGAGAACTTGCGGATTAGGGTTCAGATAGATGTTCTCATCGTGAGGCAGATAGCAGATACGCGTCATGTCTTTGCCCGATTCGTCGATGTCCGTTTGGCAAAGCTCTTCGTAGAGTGCGGCAACCTGGTCGTAGGCATGCGCATGGTAGTTGCGGACTTCTTCGGGAGATTGCGGCAGGGTGCCATCGGGCAGACTGGTGATTGTGGTCAGTTTGTAACCGTTGCCCTTCGGACTGGTAAAGCTGATGTGGGTATGCGGATTTCCGGTGACTGCCTTTGAGATGCGTGCCAGTTCTTCGGGGGATTTCTTGTCGAGGTCGAGGACGATTTCTCCGTTGTACTCACTGAGTTTGTCGTATCGGCGTCCACCGGTGAAGCGGGCGGAGAAGGTGACGGAGGGAAGTTCTCCTTTTATGGAATCGGCGGTTGCGATGTCATTGGCAGTGATATGCTGTCGGATGTCAAGAGTCATGTGTGCCAGTTTTTCATCGTGGCGGATGAGGTTGGCCACTTCTTCGTCGGTTACTTCGGCGCAGGGTGGTTGTTTTTTGTTTTGATAATATGAATACTTCATTGTTTGTATAAATTTTGTTGCAAATTAACAGATGTGTCCGATAACAGGAAATAACTTTTGGCTTTTCGCGTAAAGTTAAGTTTAAGGTTCGCCCAGGTAGTCGACTATTACTTTTACTTGGCGGGGCGTGAAAATGTGGTTCCGGTCCTGATAACCCAAATGAATCAGTTCTGCGTGAAGTTCGGCGTTGTGGAGTATCCAGCGGCGAAGTACTTGGGTGGCGTTTTTAAGGGTTAGTTGTGGATTGTAAAGATGAGCCAGTTCCGATTTTGTGTAACTGCGCACTGTGAAAGTGCTTTTTTCTTCTTTCATTTTCTTGTATTTATTGATTCTTAATGTGACGTAAATTTACTAAAAATAAACGGTTGGTGAAAGCTTTGGGACGTGTTTGTTTCAATAATATTCGTAAAGCTTCATTGGCGACTGAGGGGTATCTGCCATCCGGTAGATTTGCAATGTAAATCGGTGATTTACATTCACTTTAAAAATTTAATTGATATGGCAACATCCATGAATTATTCAGTGGTGGCTCGTAAAAATCCTTCCAAGAAGAGTGAGCCCGCAAAGTATTATGCCCTGGCGCAGGCTTCGGGCGAGTTGGACTTCGACGAAATGTGCGAAGCGATAACCGGACGTACCACGTGTACGGAAACTGATGTACGTGCTGCACTGGCGGGCATCATCTATGAGGCGAAGCGTGCCCTGAAAGCGGGGCGCATTGTCAGGTTGGGAGATCTGGGATCTATGCAGATGGGCGTCAGCAGTAAGGGTGCAGAAAAGGCGGAAGATTTCACGCTATCCATGATTAAGAAATCACGTATCAACTTCCGTCCCGGCAAGGGGCTGACGGACATCACGAAGACGATGGCGTACACACGTGTGGTGACGCGAAGCATGCAGTCATCCGAATCGGGTGGTTCTGCTGATGGAGGGATTGAAGAAAATCCGTTGGGATAGAATCACTAAATATTAAATCACTAAAAACTGATCGTTATGAAGAAGATTACTTGGGACACTGTTTTGAAAGTTGTTATTGCGATGGCTTCTGCTTTATTGGGGGCGTTGAGTGCACATGCTATGACGATATAAATGGTAGTTATGAGGAAGATTGATCTGATTATTATTCACTGTTCCGCCACAAGGGCGGACAGTGATTTCAGTGCGCAGGACGTGGATACGGCGCACCGTTACAGGGGCTTTTCATCGTGGGGGTATCACTATTATATCCGAAAGTCGGGACAGGTGGAGTTGATGAGGTCGGAAGATGTGCCCGGAGCGCATGCCCGTGGATACAATGCGAATAGTCTTGGAGTATGTTATGAGGGCGGTCTGGATGTGAACGGACGTCCAGCCGACACGCGGACTTTACGGCAGAAAGAGGCCATGCACCGACTGATAGCCAATCTGTTGCAGAGTTATCCGGAGGCGCGGGTGGTGGGGCACCGGGATTTGAGTCCTGATAAAAACTACAACGGCATTGTAGATCCCTGAGAAAGGACGAAAGAGTGTCCTTGTTTTGAAGTAAAAGCGGAGGCGTGGGAGTAAAAAAACTCCCCGCCTTTTTTTGTGCGTGTCGAAGTATTGTTATATTTGTGGCAACATATTGAAAAACACTATTGGATATGAGACACCGATTTATCTCTGAGGGATGTAAAATATTTGGTTTGCTTCTTCTATTGGCAGCCGGTTCGGCTGCACTTCGCGCCCAGGATCAGCCGGGCATTAAAAACATACGTACGGTGGTGTATGAGCCGCTATTGAAGGACACTACGTGGGTGACCGGTAAGGTGGTGGATTATATTACATTCGTGAAGTACGACAGCAAAGGCCGTAAGATGGTAGAGAACAGGCTGAAGCCGGACGGCAGTCCGCACGGTAAACTGGTGTATGTGTATAACTCTGCCGGACAGGTGTCGCGCGAGATTTATGCAACTGCGGATGAAGGAGTCAGCGATTGTTGGGGCTATACGTATGATGAAAAAGGACGGCTGAATTGCATTGCCTATATGAACGGACAGGAAGATACACTCCAGATTACTTCTGCCTTGTACGATGAAGCGGGAAAGATGTTGAAAATCTACTCCAAAGACTATGTGAAAAAGAGGTCATCGGGCAGACAAGTGCTGTACAATGAGGATGGAACGCCGGAGAAGATTATCCTGATGGGTGGTCCGGATGAAAAGATGGAACGCGTGGGAGAATACCTGATTGGAAAGGGGGATACACTGACGCTGAAAAGAAGGGGTGCACTACAGTTAGGTAAGATGCGGGTGGTGAAAGATGATAATCAGAAGAATCCGATTCGGAAGATAGATGAAGCGGGTAACTGGACAGAGCGTTTTGAAGGTTGCAATGCTTCAGGAGAACCGAATTTCATTATCCGCAGAGATATAGAGTATGCAGGCGGTGGAAATGACTGGGAGAAAATACCCGTGCGCGGTAAAGTGAAGAAGGTACAGCAAAGGTCGTACGTTGCCATCGCCAAAGGTCCGCAGGCGGTGGATAAGGGAGAGAAGAAAGGGCAGTTCTTCGTTTACGAGTTTGGTGAAAACGGACGGAAAGTAAAAGAGGAACGGTTCACGGAAGCGGGAGTATGTCGGGAAAAGATTCAGTATGAATATGATGAGAATGGGAATTTGTCGAAAGAAAGCCATTATACACCGGCGGGTGTGCTGACGGTAAACAAGAATTATGGATACGATAAGGAAGGGCGCCTCAAGCACTGTTCAATACTGGATGGTAAGGGTGAAATTATGCAGCGGGATGTGTATCGCTATGACATAGAAGGTAATATGGTACAGGAAGTCGGTTACCTGACGAATGGAACAAAATGTAGTGAGTTCCGTTATATATATGATTCCTATGGGCAGCAAATAGAGCGGAAAGTGCTGTTGCAACCCGAAGGATCTGATCCGGTTGGCTCTGTTCGGAGAGGCTATAATTTTCAGGGACGTGTAGTGTTCGAGGAATATTTTTCACCGGATGGTACATCTCAAAGCCAGCATACGTATCGGTACAATACCAAAGGGGAACTGATTTCCGGAACAGAGCGTCCGGAAGGGCAAACCGAAGAAGTGAAATACGTCTATAAATTCCATAATGACAACCAAGGAAACTGGAAAATCAGAATCAAGTATATAGACGATGTGCCGGTGGTGTACGAAGAACGTGAATATACATATTATAATTAATCCGCGTTCGTCCGCTTTATCCGCGTCGTCCGCGTACCCATTAAAAAAATAAAAACGAAATTGTATGAAGAAGATTATTAACCCATGGAAAGATTTGGAAGGATACAATTGTTTCGGTTGTGCTCCCAATAATGAGTCCGGTGTGAAAATGGAGTTTTACGAGGATGGAGACGAAGTGGTGAGCATCTGGAAGCCGCGTCCGGAGTATCAAGGTTGGCTGAATACGTTGCATGGTGGCATTCAGTCGGTGTTGCTGGATGAAATTTGCGGATGGGTGGTAGTGCGTAAGTTGCAGACAAGTGGGGTGACTTCGAAGATGGAAACCCGTTTTCGTAAACCGGTATCGACTAAAGACTCGCATGTCGTGTTGCGGGCTTCCATACGCGAGCAGAAGCGGAATATTGTGATTATTGACGCGAAACTTTATAATGAGGCGGGAGAGGTGTGCTCGGAGGCGGTATGCACTTACTTCACTTTCCCGAAGGAGAAGGCGGAGCAGGAAATGCACTTTCATCACTGCGATGTGGAGAAGGAGGAGATTCTGCCGCTGATTTAAGTTTGCTCACTATTGGAGGGTTATGAATAAAGTGTGATAAAGTGGTAGGGTGATAAAGTGATAGTGGGATAACGCTCTGTGATATATAGCGCAGCCACTTTATCACCCTATCACCTTACCACCTTATCACTCTTTTATTCCTTTCTTTCCCATAATAAATTGATCTGTGCAAATCAGTGTAATTTGTAACGTAAACTAAGAAAATGATAGGAAAATGAAACTTTTTGTGATAAATCTTTGGAAGTTTCAAACGGATAGTTTACTTTTGTCGCATCAAACAAAAGAATTGTATGAAAAATATTGTTGCACATCATCACCATCATCATTACCTGACGAATAATCGGTAGGCGTATGATTGTATGTGCATAATGAATAAACATATAAATGACGAGGCTTGCCGGATAGTGGCAAGCCTCGTTTTTTGTTTTCAAGAGTTTAGTTAAGTCTAGTTTAGTTTTTGTGAGTAGTTAAATCGTAAAATTATAAATAAGATTATGTTATTAAGAATTGCAGTACAAGCTAAAGGTCGTCTTTATGACGAGACAATGTCATTTCTGGGAGAGTCGGATATCAAATTGAATGCAGTGAAACGTTCACTGCTGGTACAATCGTCTAATTTTCCTGTAGAGGTATTATTTTTGCGTGATGATGATATTCCGCAGTCGGTGGCAACAGGCGTGGCGGATATAGGTATCGTAGGCGAGAATGAATATGTGGAGAAGAATGAAAATGCAGAGATTGTAAAGCGTCTCGGATTCAGCAAATGCCGTTTGTCACTGGCAATTCCGAAGGATATCGAATATCCGGGTGTGCAGTGGTTTGAAGGACGGAAGATTGCGACGTCGTATCCGGGTATTCTTAGCACATTCCTGAAAACACAGAATGTGAGTGCGGAGATACACGTGATTACGGGTTCGGTAGAAGTGGCACCGGGCATCGGACTGGCGGACGCGATTTTTGATATTGTTAGTTCGGGTTCTACGTTGGTGAGTAACCGGTTGAGAGAAGTGGAAGTGGTGATGAAATCGGAAGCACTGCTGATTGGTAACAGGAATCTGTGCGACGAGAAAAAAGAAATCCTGAAAGAGTTGCTTTTCCGTATGGATGCTGTGAAGACGGCGGAAGATAAGAAGTATGTGCTGATGAATGCACCGAAGGAACAGTTGGAAGAGATTATCCAGGTGCTTCCGGGTATGAAGAGTCCGACGGTGATGCCGTTGGCACAGGAGGGCTGGTGCTCAGTACATACGGTGCTGGATGAAAAGTGCTTCTGGGAGATTATCGGAAAGCTGAAGTCGCTGGGGGCAGAAGGAATTTTGGTGCTGCCGATTGAAAAAATGATATTGTGATGTACTTTTCTTTTGTCTTGAGACAAAAGAAAAGATACCAAAAGAAAAACTCAAGGCTGCACTTCCGGAGCTACTCCGGTAGCATTTTCAGCTAAAGGGCAGGAACTCGCTACGCTCAAACAGCCTGCCCTTCTTGACGCTGAAAATACGACCTGCGTTTGACGCTCCTACAGTGAGGCCGGGGGACCATTCGGGGTGATGGTGTAGGGGTGATAGTGTAGGAAGGATGGTGTAGAATGAATATTAAAAATGAAATGATATGAAATTAATAAATAATCCGGATAGATCACAGTGGGCGGAGATACTGAAACGTCCGGTGATGAATACTGAGAATCTGTTCGATACGGTGCGGGGGATTATAGACCGCGTGAAGTCGGACGGTGACCGTGCGGTGCTGGAGATGGAGGCGAAGTTTGATAAGGCGGAGCTGACATCGCTGGCGGTGACGGAGGCGGAACTGAAAGAAGCGGAGACGCTGGTGGATGAAAAGCTGAAGGCGGCTATCCGCCTGGCTAAACAGAATATTGAGACTTTTCATGCTGCACAGCGCTTTGAAGGCAAGAAGGTGGAAACCATGCCGGGCGTGACGTGCTGGCAAAAGGCGGTGGCTATTGAAAAGGTGGGATTGTATATTCCCGGAGGAACAGCTCCTCTGTTCTCTACGGTGCTGATGCTGGCTGTGCCTGCAAAGATTGCGGGTTGTAAGGAGATTGTGCTTTGCACACCGCCGGATAAAGAAGGAAGGGTGCATCCTGCTATTCTTTTTGCTGCACAGGTGGCAGGGGTGAATCGGATATTCAAGGCAGGTGGCGTACAGGCTATTGCTTCGATGGCTTACGGAACGGAAAGCGTGCCGAAGGTTTACAAAATATTCGGTCCGGGAAACCAGTATGTGACAGCAGCGAAACAGTTGGTCAGTCTGCGTGATGTGGCGATTGATATGCCTGCTGGTCCGTCGGAAGTGGAAGTGCTGGCGGATGAAACAGCGAATCCGGTATTTGTAGCTGCGGACCTGCTGAGCCAGGCAGAACACGGTGTGGATAGTCAGGCAATGCTGATTACCACTTCGGAGGTTTTGCAACAAGCTGTGAAAGAGGAGGTGGAACGTCAGTTGGAACTTCTGCCCCGTAAGGAAATTGCGGAGAAATCTCTTGCCAACAGCAAGCTTATTGTGGTGAAAGATATGGAAGAGGCCATCGAACTGACGAACGAATATGCGCCCGAACACCTGATTGTGGAAACTGCGGACTATATGCAGGTGGCAGAACGTGTGGTGAATGCGGGCTCCGTTTTCTTGGGATCGCTCTCACCGGAAAGTGCGGGAGACTATGCTTCGGGAACGAATCATACCTTGCCGACAAATGGGTATGCAAAAGCTTATAGTGGTGTGAGCCTGGATAGTTTTATCCGCAAGATTACGTTCCAGGAAATCCGTCAGGAAGGTATGAAGAATATCGGCCCTGCCATTGAAGAGATGGCGGCGAACGAACATCTGGATGCGCATAAAAATGCGGTAACAGTGAGATTAAAAACAATATAGAATACAAATTACACGAATTACACGAATTACACGAATAAGGGTAAAGATGAAATTTGTGTAATTCGCGTAATTAGTCTTCAATACTTTATCATATTATAGATCATGAAAACATTGCAAGAACTGACCCGTCCGAATATCTGGAAGCTGAAACCTTATTCTTCGGCACGTGATGAATATAAAGGTGTAACGGCATCGGTATTTCTCGATGCGAACGAGAATCCGTACAACCTGCCGCACAACCGCTATCCCGACCCGATGCAGTGGGAACTGAAAACGGAACTTTCCAAGATAAAGAAGGTGTCTCCCGAGCATATTTTCCTGGGCAATGGTAGCGACGAAGCTATCGACTTGGTTTTCCGTGCTTTCTGTGAGCCGGGAGTGGACAATGTGGTGGCTATCGATCCCACTTACGGCATGTATCAGGTATGTGCTGATGTGAATAATGTGGAGTATCGCAAAGTCTTGCTCGACGAGCATTTTCAATTCTCGGCAGACAAGTTGCTGGCAGCTGCGGATGAACGGACGAAGCTGATTTTCCTGTGCTCGCCTAATAATCCTACCGGAAACGATCTGTTGCGCAGTGAGATAGAGAAGTTGCTGCGTGAGTTTGAAGGGCTGGTGATACTGGATGAGGCGTACAGTGACTTTTCAGAATCCCCGTCGTTCTTGCTGGATTTAGATAAATATCCGAATCTTGTTGTGTTCCAGACTTTTTCTAAAGCATGGGGCTGTGCGGCTATCCGCCTGGGAATGGCGTTTGCTTCTACGGAAATCATCGGTATCCTGAGTAAGATAAAGTACCCTTATAATGTGAACCAACTGACTCAGAAACAGGCAATAGAGATGTTGCATAAGTACTATGAGATAGAGCGTTGGGTGAAGAGGCTGAAAGAGGAACGCGAGAATTTGGAGAAACGTTTTTCTGAACTGCCGTTGACGGTGAAAGTATTTCCGTCTGATGCCAATTTCTTCCTGGCACGGGTGACGGATGCGGTGAAAATCTATAATTATCTGGTAGGAGAGGGGATCATCGTCCGCAACCGTAATTCTATATCGCTTTGTGGCAACTGCCTGCGTGTGACGGTAGGAACGAGGATGGAGAATGATAAACTGATAGAAGCATTGAAAAGCTATGAGTAAGAAAGTATTATTTATAGACCGTGACGGGACTTTGGTGATTGAACCGCCCGTAGATTACCAGTTGGATTCGCTGGAAAAGTTGGAGTTTTATCCCAAAGTGATGCGTAACCTCGGCTTCATCCGTAGCAAATTGGATTTCGAGTTTGCGATGGTGACCAATCAGGATGGGTTGGGCACGGCATCTTTCCCGGAAGAAACTTTCTGGCCTGCGCATAACCTGATGATGAAGACGCTGGAGGGTGAAGGGATTACGTTTGATGAAATCTTCATCGACCGTAGTATGCCGGAAGATATGGCGCCTACCCGGAAGCCGCGCACAGGGATGTTGACGAAGTATCTGAATAATCCGGAGTACGATCTTGCCGGAAGTTTCGTTATCGGTGATCGCCCTACGGATGTGGAACTGGCTAAGAATCTGGGTTGCCGGGCCATTTATTTGCAGGATGATACTACATTACTGAAACCGGAATCAGAAGGTGGAACTGCTGCCTGCGAAGGTTTGGAAGATGTATGTGCCCTTGTCACGAAAGATTGGGATAAAGTTGCCGAATTTCTTTTTGCCGGAGAACGCAAAGCGGAAGTACGTCGCACAACAAAGGAAACGGATATTTTCGTGTCTCTGAATCTGGATGGTAACGGTATCTGCGACATTCATACCGGACTGGGCTTCTTCGACCACATGCTGGAGCAAATAGGTAAGCATGGCGGTCTGGATCTGACAATCCATGTGAAAGGTGATTTGGAAGTGGATGAGCATCACACCATAGAAGATACTGCGATTGCATTAGGCGATTGCATCTATCAGGCATTGGGCAACAAGCGTGGCATCGAGCGTTATGGCTATGCCCTGACGATGGACGACTGCCTTTGCCAGGTTTGCCTGGATTTCGGTGGACGCCCCTGGCTGGTATGGGATGCAGAATTCAATCGTGAAAAGATTGGTGAGATGCCGACAGAAATGTTCCTGCATTTCTTTAAATCCCTGAGCGATGCCGCCAAGATGAATCTGAATGTCAAAGCGGAAGGCCAGAACGAGCACCATAAGATAGAAGGCATTTTCAAAGCGCTGGCCCGCGCTATAAAGATGGCGGTGAAGAGGGATATCTATCACTTTGAATTGCCAAGTTCGAAGGGAGTGCTTTAATATTTAATTCTTTTTTCTCACTGCTATAACCGGATAATTTCATAACTTTGTCAAATAGATATAGAAAATAAAATCTAAGGGCATTAAGAGTTATATTGGAATGGCGCATCTGATTATTAAAAATATTGGCCCCATAAATGAAGTGGAATTTGATTTGAATAAAATCAATATCTTCATGGGGCCGCAAAGCTGTGGAAAAAGTACAATTGCTAAGATTGTAAGCTATTGTGCGTGGCTGGAGAAACGCGTATCTCTGGAACAGTCCTTCGTAAAATACAAAGATGATAAATTTGTGGAACGTTTAATTTCGTTTCATAAAATGGAAGGATATATCCGCGAAGATTCATATCTGGAGTATGAATCGGATGTTTATAAGGTGGTATATAAAGGTTTGGGAACTTCTCCGGATTTTGAACTGAAAAGTACGAGATGGGGGTACAAACTGGAGAAAATAGCCTATATACCGGCTGAGAGAAATATCATTTCCGTGCTGCCACAGTGGAGTACTATAAAGATGTCGGACACCAGTACTGCAAACTTCATGGAGGACTGGGGGAATATGCGCGAACTATTCACAGCTGACAGACCCTTGAATATCCTTTCTCTGGGGGTTAAATACTATTATGATAAATCAAGTAATAAAGATTATATCCGTTTGGATAATGGAACGCAGATTCAATTGTTTTCTTCTTCAAGTGGAGTGCAATCGGTAGTTCCGCTATTATTGCTTTGCCATACGCTTCTGAATGATGATTTGAGAGATGAACTGGATTCTCATGTGTCTTTTGATAATAAGGTGATCTACGAAGAGCTAAAAGAAATTATTTATCGTGATAGATTCCGTGTAAATGTAAGGAGGAATCCGGATATAGATGCTGCTTCGGAAACTTTCCATGAAGGTGAGGGCGTAAATGAGCATTTCAGAGTTTTTCGACCGGGAGAAAAAGATTTGTTTTATCAGACTGTTGATCATTTTACCAAAACTCAGTGTTGCGATCTGATTATAGAAGAGCCTGAAGAGAACTTATTCCCTGATATACAACAAGACTTTACATACTATATCATTCGTGAAATCCTGAAGAAAGAAGGGCATAAATTATTGATCACCACACATAGTCCTTATATACTTTTTGCATTGAATAATTGTTTGATGGGGAAATTGGTGGAAAAGAATATTCCGAATGAAAAGAGAAAGGAATATCCTTCGAGCAATGCGTGGATAGATCCTAAGTTAGTTTCAATCTATGAGATTCACGAAGGTGCTTTGAAGTGCATTCAGGATAAGGATGGCATCTTGGAAGATAACTATTTGAACCAGGCTTATAAAATGAATTCTACAGAGTATTTGTCATTGCTTAATTATTACGAGGATGAAGAATAGAATCTGTGGAGTTTATTCGTTGTGTGAGGTGGCTACTACTGAAGCAAAGGAACTTCATATCGTTGATTTTACAGAACGAACCATGTCTGCCAGAAAAGTGGAAATACATACAAAAATCCCTTTTATTCCCGAAACTACGACAGAAATGGATGGTCTGACATTGAATAATGCAACATCGTTGTCTGTTGATCATGTTATTTTTGATGATTGCCAATTTAAGGATGATAAAGGATTGCAAATAGAACATTGTGAATGTTGTCTTTTTCCTTCGTCCGGTAATGAGGGATGCTGGATTATGTTTGTTGAGATAAAGGACTGCAAACCTAAGAATATTGCAGTTTATAAGGAAAAGTGTAAATCCCAGTTAGTTTCTACTATTCAGGATTTTAGAAAGCATAATTTGATTTCAGACACGAATAAGGTACATGCCGTAATTTCTTTTCCCCGCCGGAATAAAACTGCTTTTAATGAAATGATAGTAGGAGATTTGATTGAACAGACCCGTTTATTCAAGGAACATAAGATCTATTTTGTAGCAACAAATAAGATGGCAATAAGAGATTATCAGATACTGGAGCCTGTTTTGTAAAAAGAAGATGTCCATTTCTGAACATCCCCACTGTCCGATAATGAACACCCACCCCTGCCCAGAAGCATCCTGACGCTTTGGCACGCTCTTTGCTTTTCTGTTTACAACTATTTTTTGATAAACATGAAAAGGAATATTTTACTCGCAGCTTGGATGCTATTTCCGTTCGCCGCTTTTGCACAGAACGATACATTGACAAACGAACGTGAACGTCTCATCACTTTAAATGAAGCGATAGCTTTGGCACGTACCCAGTCAGTGGATGCCGCCGTAGCGCTGAATGAATTGAAGACTTCATACTGGGAATATCGTACTTTCCGTGCCGACCTGTTACCGGAAGTGAATCTGAACGGTACTTTACCCAATTACAATAAATCTTACAGCAGATATCAAAACTCGGATGGTTCCTACTCATTCGTGCGTAACAATACGCTGGGACTTTCCGGAACGCTCTCCATAGACCAGAACTTATGGTTTACGGGCGGTAAACTGTCACTGGCTTCTTCTCTTGAATATATCAAGCAATTAGGATCCGGAGGAGATAAACGGTTTATGTCCGTCCCCGTCAGCCTGGAATTGTCGCAACCTATTTTCGGAGTGAACAATCTGAAGTGGAACCGTCGTATCGAACCGGTGAGATATGCAGAAGCAAAAGCTGCCTTTATCACTGCTACGGAACAGGTAACGATGAAGACAATCACTTATTTTTTCAATCTGCTGCTGGCAAAAGAAAATTTGAAAACTGCTCACCAGAATAAAGTGAATGCCGACCGCCTCTATGAAGTAGCAGTGGCAAAGCGCAAGATGGGGCAGATTTCTGAAAATGACCTGTTGCAGTTGAAACTGAATGCTTTGCAAGGTAAGGCGGATGTGACGGAAGCGGAGAGTAACCTGAATGCGAAAATGTTCCAGTTGCGTTCGTTCCTCGGTTTGTCGGAAGACGAGAATCTGAATCCGATGTTGCCGAATTCTGCACCGGATATGAAGATGGAATATAATCTTGTATTGAGCAAGGCTCTGGATCGGAACTCGTTTGCACAGAATATCCGTCGTCGCCAGTTGGAAGCGGACTATGAAGTAGCTACGGCTCGCGGCAATTTGCGCAGCATCGACTTGTTTGCCAGTGTGGGTTATACAGGGCAGGATCGTGATTTGACTTCCGCTTACAAGGGGCTGCTTGATAATCAGATTGTGCAGGTAGGTGTGAAAGTACCTATCTTGGACTGGGGAAAACGCCGAGGAAAAGTACGTGTGGCAAAGAGTAATCGTGAAGTGGTGCTTTCCAGAATCCGGCAGGAACAGATGGACTTCAATCAGGATATTTTCCTGCTCGTAGCGAACTTCAATAATCAGGCACAACAATTGGGCATTGCACAGGAAGCTGACGGCATTGCCGAGAAACGTTATAAAACCAGTGTGGAAACCTTTATGATCGGACAAATCAGTACGCTGGACCTGAACGACGCACAGAAATCAAAAGATGAAGCAAGGCAGAAACATATTTCCGAGCTCTATTATTATTGGTACTATTTCTATCAAATCCGCAGTCTGACACTTTGGGATTTTGAACGGAATTGTGAACTGGAGGCGGATTTTGAAGAAATTGTGAGAGACTGAGTTTGAGTTATGAGTTATGAATAATAACTTATAACTCATAACCGTTTTTCGCTTGTTATTGAAAAAAACAGTGTTATTCTGTGCTTTCTGTGTGAAATCGTTTATTTTTGCAAACCATAAAACAACGAAACCTTATGATACTGATAATCGACGATGATAGTGCCGTACGTTCTTCCCTCAGTTTTATGCTGAAACGTGCAGGATATGAAGCGCAAACTGTTCCCGGACCGCGCGAAGCAATGGATGTGGTGCGTGCCGAGGCACCTGCCCTCATTTTGATGGACATGAACTTCACCCTTTCCACAACGGGAGAAGAGGGGTTGACTTTGCTGAAACAAGTGAAAATATTCCGCCCCGATGTACCTGTTATCCTGATGACGGCGTGGGGAAGTATACAACTTGCCGTGCAGGGTATGCAGGCGGGCGCGTTCGACTTTATCACGAAGCCGTGGAACAATGCCGCTTTGCTGCAACGTATCGAGACAGCCCTTGAACTGACTGCCGTCCCAAAAGATGCACCGGAAGAACAGAGCGAGACGCTGAACCGCAGCCATATCATCGGAAAATCTCAGGGATTGATGGAAGTGCTGAATACGGTGGCACGCATTGCGCGTACCAATGCCTCGGTACTGATTACCGGTGAGAGTGGAACAGGTAAGGAGTTGATTGCCGAAGCCATCCACATCAACAGCCAGCGGGTGAAACAGCCGTTTGTAAAGGTCAACCTGGGCGGTATTTCGCAGAGCCTTTTTGAAAGCGAAATGTTCGGCCATAAGAAAGGTGCTTTTACGGATGCGACAACAGACCGTGTAGGGCGCTTTGAACTTGCCAACAAGGGTACTATCTTTCTGGATGAAATCGGTGACCTCGATCCTTCCTGTCAGGTGAAACTGCTCCGTGTATTACAGGATCAGACGTTTGAAGTGCTGGGTGACAGCCGTCCCCGCAAGACGGATATCCGGGTGGTATCCGCCACCAATGCCGACCTCCGCAAGATGGTATCGGAACGTACATTCCGCGAAGATTTGTTTTATCGTATCAACCTGATAACCGTTAAGTTGCCATCCCTTCGCGAACGCCGTGAAGATATTCCTTTGCTGGCACGCCACTTTGCCGACCGCCAGGCAGAGCTTAACGGACTGCCCCGTACGGAATTCTCGGCAGATGCCTTGAACTTCCTTTCCCGCTTGCCTTATCCGGGAAATATTCGTGAATTGAAGAATCTGGTAGAGCGTACGATCCTCGTCAGCGGAAAGCCGACGCTGGATGCTTCGGATTTTGACGCACAATATCTGCGTCCTAATGAACCGGTGAAGGCTTCGGACGCATCGTCTCTGGCAGGCATGACGCTGGATGAAATAGAGCGTCAGACTATTTTGCAGGCGCTCGCTCGCCATAAGGGAAATCTCAGTCAGGTAGCTATGACGCTCGGCATCAGTCGTGCCGCGCTCTATCGCCGACTGGAAAAGTTTAATATAACAGTCACAGAAAAGTGAGAATAAAGTTCTATTTCTCCATACTTGTCCTTTTCCTTCTGGGTTTAGGTGGTGTGCTTCTCTACTTGGCAAAGGGGATGAAGCCGTTGCACCTCTACATTGTAGAGGGAATCATTGCATTTATCCTGGTGTTCCTGTTTATCTTCTACCGTAAGATTGTGAAACCGATGAATATTATCGGCAGCGGTATGGAATTGCTGCGCGAACAGGATTTCAGCAGCAGGCTTAGCAAAGTAGGGCAATACGAGGCGGACCGCATTGTAAATGTGTTCAACCGTATGATGGAGCAATTGAAGAACGAACGTTTGCGTCTGCGCGAGCAAAACCATTTTCTGGACTTGCTTATCCAGGCTTCACCGATGGGAGTTGTCATTACCACACTGAACGGTGAAATATCCCAGCTTAATCCGATGGGATTGAAGATGATGGGAGTACGCCTGGAAGAGATTATGGGAAAGAAAATTGAGAATATAGACTCTCCTTTGGCTGAAGAACTGGCGAATATCTCAAAAGATCAGACGGCAGTGGTGCGTCTGAATGACTCGAATATCTATAAATGTACCCATTCCTCCTTTATCGACAGAGGTTTTCATCATCCTTTCTATCTGATAGAGAAGATGACGGACGAGGTGATGCGTGCTGAAAAGAAAGCGTATGAGAAGGTGATCCGCATGATTGCCCACGAGGTGAATAATACAACGGCGGGTATTACATCTACCCTCGATACCGTGGAGCAAGCCCTTTCCACCGAAGAGGATATGGAGGATATCTGCGATGTAATGCGCGTTTGCACCGAGCGTTGCTTCTCTATGAGCCGCTTTATCACCCGTTTTGCCGATGTCGTGAAGATTCCTGAGCCCGCCTTGGTTACGGGCAAACTGAATGAACTGGCTTCCATGTGTAAACGCTTTATGGAGGGTATGTGCAACGACCGGAATATCCTTCTCTGGCTGGAATGTGATCCGAAGTTGGAACCGGTACGCTTTGATGCGGCACTCTTGGAACAGGTATTGGTGAATATTATCAAGAATGCTGCGGAAAGCATAGAGCATGCACCCGAAGGAACGATCCAGCAGGGTAGGGTTGTAGTCCGTACAATCGCTCCTACCACGATTGAAGTGGTAGATAATGGCCCCGGTATAACAAAAGAGACTGAAGCAAAGCTCTTCAGTCCCTTCTTTTCCACCAAACCGAACGGGCAGGGAATCGGTCTGGTGTTTATTCGCGAGGTGCTTACCCGTCATGGGTGTACGTTCTCTTTGCGTACGTACAGTGATGGGTTGACACGGTTCCGCATTATTTTTCCGTAGTCTTTTTCCATGCCTTTGCGTATTCGTCAAGAATCCGCTTGATGCCCTGGCCGATGACCACATAGTCCTTTTCGTTCAGGTTGGCAAGCGAGGCGCGTATGCTCCATTCCGGACCATCGAAACCACCGCCGTTCAGCAGGACGAGAGACGTTTCTTTCGCCAGGCGGAATACGACGTTCAGCGGGCTGTAGGTACGTTTCAGGTATTCTACGAAATCATCTCCATAGAATTTCTTTGCCCATACCAGCATGTCGATCTCTGTATAATATCCTACGCGGAGCGGGTCTTTTATCAATGTGAATCCCGTATTATCCCACAAGGCATGCAGACGCTTTTCAATGATTTCCATCATCTTCAGTTTATATTTGTTTTCCTTATCCAGCAGGGCGAAGGAAGCGAATAAACTCATTTGCATCTGTTGGGGCAATGACAGGCCGGCGGTATGGTTCAGTGCAACCTGTCGGCTGTCGGCTACCATGCGGTCGATGAACTTCATTTTTTCGGGATGCAGAGTCAGACTTGAGTAACGGCGGTTCAGTGCATTGCGTTTATCTTCCGGCAGGCGGGCGATTTGCTTGTCGTAGATGTTGTCTTCGTGCAGGGCGATGACGGCATCACGCCAACCGGTAGCTCCGAAATATTTGGAGAAGGAATAGACACAAAGCGTATTGTGCGGCAGTTCGGCCATGAATGAGCGGAAGTGTGGGCTGAATGTGCCGTATACATCATCCGTGATAACCATCAGGTTGGGGTTATCATTCTTTACGATATCAACAATGCGTGCCATCGTCTCCGGGCTGAGGGCGTAACTGGGTGGATTGCTGGGATTGGTTACGAAGAGCGCTTTGATGGCGGGATCTTTCAAGCGGTCGATGTCCTTGTCATTGTATTGCCAGAGGTGGAATCCGTCGTCCGTCATGCGGTCGGCATGTAGTTCTATCATGTTGAACTGGTAGCGACTTAGTTGCGGAATTTCAATGTAGGGGGTGAAAGCGGGTACCATCAGGGCGATGCCGTCACCTTTATCCAGCAGGAAGTTCTCTTGGAGGGAGTCGAAGAGGTAACACATGGCGGCGGTTCCGCCTTCGGTGGCAAAGAGGTCGAATGTGCCGCGTGGAGGGCGGTTATCGCACATTTCTTGCGACAGGTAATCTTGCACCAGTATTTCGGTGAAGTGCAGGATGCGATCGGGCACAGGATACTGGTCGCCGATGACGGCTTCTGCCCATTCATGTACCAGGGAGTCGGGATCGGCGGCATGTTGCATTAACAGGTAGTTATAGGTTTGCTCCAGGAGCTTGGCACCGTGGGCGGCGTTGTTCTTTTTGAGGAAGGCTTCGAAGCGGGAGGCAATGCCTGCTTTTTGCGGGATGCCGGCGATGCCTTCGGGGAGGTTCATGACGCGACGACATTCTTCCAGTCCGAACTGTCCCAGGAGGAAGAAGGCTTCGCGAGGGGTGGTAGCTATCCAGTTAGGGTTACCGCGTCCTGCGTTCAGCATCGTGCGGGCAGTTTTCTTCAGGCTTTCATCGGCCATATCGATCAATTGGTTTTTCAGCTCGAATGGGCTGATCGTTTCCATTTTCTTTTCTAAGTTTTTGGTATCCATATCGTTAAGTTTTAATTGTTATCATATAATCTTTTGGTTCAATAAACTAATCCTGGGAGTGTGATAAACTAACTCTCGGGATGCAAGAATCTATTTTCGGAAATGCATAAAATTATTCATACCATAATTGTTTTTGTATCTTACAACAGATGTATTACTTTCTTACGATAGATATATTTCTTTCTTACAATAGCTGTTGTAAGAATAATAATATGCATTCTGAAGATTAATTCTTCGCATCGCGGCGATTAGTTTCTTGCATACGGTATATCAGTTGTATGCTATATCCGCCGGGTTAAATCAGCAGTACGATGACGACACCCCATATTATTAATAAGGTGTTGCCCACAGCATACGTTACCGTATACCCCAGTGCAGGCGTTTCACTTTCCACTGCATCTTGTATTGCTCCCAGTGCGGCTGTCGTTGTACGTGCTCCGGCACAGCATCCCAGTGTTATTGCAGGGTGGAACTTGAAGACGTACTTACCCAGTAGTAAACCGATGATTAACGGCAGGGTAGTGGCTATGGCACCTACAATGAATAAACTGAGCCCGACATCCCGGAAACCCTGTACGAAACTCGGTCCGGCAGCTATTCCCACTACAGCGATGAACATATTCAGCCCTACATTATTCAGTACCCACAGGGAAGCTTCGGGAATACGTCCGAACGTAGGATGCTTGCTGCGCAGCCAACCGAAGAATAATCCGGCTATCAATGCGCCACCACTCGTACTCAGACTGATGGGGACACCACCGATGTGGATGGATAATGCACCGAACAAACCACCTATCAGAATTCCTAATCCTACGAATATCATATCCGTTTGGTGGGTAGGCCGATCCACATATCCTATTTGTACAGCGGCACTTTCCACTTCTTGCTTGGTACCCACTACTTCGATGACGTCGCCGGCATCCAATTTGGTCTGTGCCAATACGGGTATTTCAATTCCCGCACGCTTGATGCTGCGGATGCTGACGCCATGCATGAATTTGTGCCGGCGGATATTTGCCACTGTCTTTCCGGCGAACGTTTTCTTTGTGACCGTGACAGGTAACGTCTCTGCCGGGAAATCGAGCAATTGTGCGTCCTGTATTTCATTGCCTATCCAGTCCTCTTCGCCGATAACGAATTCACGGCGTCCGCTGAGAACGACTTCGTCTCCTATATTCAATACGGTATTCGGGGATACATCCCGAACGACTCCTTGCTTACGCAGGCGCTCTACGAACAGGCGTTTGCCATCTTTCTGGAAGTACATTTCCAAGTCTATCACCCGACGGCCTTGCTTGAACCATTCGTTTTCTATCTTGTAGGCGCGGAAGGTTACGGGGCGTGCGGCGTGCATGAAGCCCGGTTCGTCTGCCTCGGAACTACCCATTTTGGCTTCCAGTTCTTTGCAGGCAGCTTTTACTTTCTCCAGTCCGCCCAATAGTTTGGGACCGAGGGAGGAGAGTACCCAGGCTGAGCCTGCCGTACCGAAAACGTAAGTCACTGCATAAGATACGGGGATGATATTGATATAACTTTGGCGTTGCGCTTCGTCCAGTCCCATGTTTGCCATGGTGTCTTCGGCTACTCCGATGACGGCGGAGATGGTTTGCGAACCTGCCAGTAATCCGGCGGCTTCACCGGGATTGTAGCCCATCACGAGGGCGAGAAGCCAGGTTACCACCAATACCGATACACACATTAGCACGGCAAAGCCTACCTGGGGAAGTCCATCTTTTTTCAGTCCACGGAAGAACTGCGGCCCTACTTTATACCCGACGGCGAACAGAAAGAGAAGAAAGAACACGGATTTGATGGGGCCTGGTACGTCGATCTTCAACTGTCCTACCAATACGCCTACAAGCAATACGCTTGTGACCGTCCCCAAGCTGAACTTCCCGATGCGTAGCTTGCCAAGCCAGAACCCCAGAAACAGGGTGAGGAATATGGCAAGTTCGGGGCGCTCCCTGAGCTGGTTTATTATCCATTCCATAATTAAGTTGTTTAGGTTATTAATTGGTTTTCGATGCTTTTCGCGTCGTTTAAGATATATACAACAGCCTGCAAAAGGAAGTGTTTCGTGCAAAAGTGGTTTTTTAGAACATTTATTCAGTAAAACTGAACTTTCTAAAATAGTTTTCTTGCGTACCTTTGCGGGCGTTAAAGAAGGAAGAAAGAAGTGATGAGTTACAAGCTACAGGCTACAAGTGGCAATAACTTGCGCTTGTCGGTATAGCGCAGCCACTTGTAGCCTGTAGCTCGTAGCTTGTCACTTAATATAAAAATAGGTATGAGGTTTACTTTTTTAAGGATTTTATTGTTCATCAGCCTTTGCTGGATGAGCTTCCCCCTGCAAGCACAATATGTGGTACAAGGTGTTGTTACAGACTCGTTAACCCGTGAGCCTCTCCCATATACATCTGTGTATCTGAAAGGTACTACCGAAGGAGGTATGACCGATGACAAAGGACAGTTTTCTTTCAAGACCTACCGCCCCCAAGCCGTGCTGGTTATTTCTGCCATTGGATATAATGAATACACCCGTCTTATTCATCCGGCACAAGGTATCCGTCTTACCATCGCCCTTTCGCCGGCAACGTATGCCCTGAATGAAGTGGTGGTAAAGCCCAAACGGGAGCGATATAAGAAAAAAGATAATCCCGCCGTGGAATTTGTGCGACAAATGATAGAAC
The DNA here is from genome assembly GCF_000526555.1 of Bacteroides sp. 14(A). NCBI lineage: Bacteria > Pseudomonadati > Bacteroidota > Bacteroidia > Bacteroidales > Bacteroidaceae > Bacteroides > Bacteroides sp. 14(A). The sequence continues at coordinate 1,741,108 of NZ_JAGH01000001.1, forward strand.
ATCGGGATGACTATTCGCCCAAAGAGTTGGACTTCTGGCAACGGGATCGTTATGAGAAGATGACCTTTGCCATCAACAACTTCGACAGCGTAAAGCAACAGAAGTGGCTTTATCGTAAATTCAAGTTCCTGACGGACTATGTGGATACTTCCGCCGTTACGGGAAAGCCTGTGCTTGCCGTTTCCAACCGTGAGCTGCTGGCTACGGACTATTACCGCAAATCTCCCAAAAGCCAGAAACAGCGCGTACATGCTCGCAAACAGGCCGGCGTGGATGAGATGCTTTCGCAGCAAGGCATGGAGCAAGCCATCAGTGTGACGATGACGGATGTAGATATTTATGAGAACAACATCACGCTGTTCACCAATAAGTTCGTAAGTCCACTCTCTTCTCTGGGCCCTTCATTCTATAAATATTATCTGATGGACACGCTTACGATAGCGGGCCAGCCTTGTGTGGACCTGACGTTTGTACCCTTCAATTCCGAATCCTTCGGTTTTACGGGACACTTGTACGTTACTTTGGATAGTACCTATTTCGTGCGTCGTGCCACCATGAACTTTCCACAGAAAATCAATCTGAATTTTGTGGATTATATGTCTCTTGAACAGAACTTTACCCGTGGGGCAGACGGTACGCGCCAGTTGGCTGACGAACATATCACTACCGAATTCAAGCTGGTGGACAACAGTGATGGTATCTATGCCAAGCGGGATGTATATTACAGGAATTATGTGTATGAACCTTCTGCGGATGCCCTTTCGGCCTTTAAGAAGCCGGAAAAAGTGATTGAGCCGGCCGAAGCAACGCATCGCACGGAAGCTTACTGGGACGATAACCGTCAGGTGGAAGTCAGCAAGAAAGAAACTTCCGTTGATAAAATGATGGCGCAGCTTCGCACGTATCCTGTCTATTACTGGACGGAGAAGACCTTGAAAGTGCTGTTTACCGGATATATACCCGCGCCTAAAGAGAAAGAACCCCTGTTCTATATAGGTATGATGAATACCACCATAAGCGGTAATACGCTGGAAGGTGTGCGTCTGCGTGCGGGAGGTATGACTACGGCGTGGCTCAATCCACACCTATTTTATAAAGGATACATGGCTTACGGTTTCAAAGACCATCGGATGAAGGGAATGGCTGAAGTGGAATATTCTTTCCATAAGAAGAAGGAGTATGCCAACGAGTTTCCTATTCACTCTTTGAAAGCACGATATACCTCGGATGTAAACCAATACGGACAACATTACCTTTATACCAGTCAGGACAACGTATTCCTGAGCTTGAAGCGCCAGAAGGACGACCGGATAGGCTATCAGCGCAAGGCGGAACTGACTTACACCAATGAGTTCCATTCCGGTTTCTCCTTTCAGCTCACTTCCCGCTTCCGGCAGGATGAGTCTTCGTATCTTATCCCTTTCCTGAAACAAGATGAGATGGCAACGCCCGTGAAGAAAATATCGAATACCGAGTTTGAAGTAAAATTGCGTTATGCTCCGAATGAAAAATTCTTTCAGACGCAATGGAACCGCTTCCCGGTATCGCTGGATGCTCCGGTCTTCTCGCTTTCGCACACGATGGCTGCAAAAGGAGTGTTGGGCGGTGATTATACCTATCAATATACAGAGGCAGGTTTTCAGAAACGTTTCTGGTTTTCGGCCTTCGGTTATACGGACGTTATCCTGAAAGCCGGAAAAGTTTGGAATAAAGTACCTTTCCCGTTACTGATTATTCCGAACGCCAACCTCTCTTATACCATTCAGCCGGAGTCTTACTCCCTGATGAATGCCATGGAGTTTATGAATGATGAATATGCTTCGTGGGACGTTACTTACTATCTAAATGGCTTTTTGTTCAACCGCGTACCTTTGCTGAAAAAGTTGAAATGGCGTGAAGTCCTTTCGTTTCGGGGATTGTACGGGAATTTGAGCGACAAAAATAATCCGACAGTCAGCAATGACCTTTTTCGTTTTCCCGTCACAACCTCTTATATGGGGGATACCCCTTATATGGAAGTGGGTGTCGGTGTAGAGAATATTTTGAAGGTAATCCGTCTCGACTATGTATGGCGATTAACTTACAGAAATCTGCCTGGAATTGATAAATCCGGTCTTAGAATCAGTCTGCACATGACATTTTAACTTAAATCTTACTAACAGAACATTAAATCGGATAAAATGACGAGTCTCAATTGAACAAAATAGCCTAAATTTGAGCAATTTTTTAAACTTTAAAAGATACAATGGCAATGAAAGAAAACATTAAGCCGGCAACTGGTCGTTTGGGTGTACTGGTAGTCGGAGTGGGTGGCGCGGTCTCAACCACCATGATCACGGGTACATTGGCTGCTCGTAAGGGACTGGCAAAACCTATTGGGTCTATTACACAGATGGCCACAATACGCATGGAGAACAACGACGAAAAGCTGATTAAGGACGTAGTGCCTTTGGCAGATTTGAACGACATTGTTTTCGGCGGATGGGATATCTTCCCTGATAATGCATACGAAGCTGCGATGTATGCAGAAGTTCTGAAAGAGAAAGATTTAAATCTGGTAAAAGAGGAATTGCAAGCCATCAAACCGATGCCTGCTGCCTTTGACCACAACTTTGCAAAACGTCTGAATGGTACATACATCAAGCAGGCTGCCACCCGTTGGGAAATGATGGAGCAACTGCGTGAGGATATCCGTAACTTCAAGGCTGCCAACAACTGCGAGCGTATTGCTGTGCTGTGGGCTGCAAGTACTGAAATCTACGTTCCGTTGTGTAAAGAACACGAGTCGCTTGCTGCTTTGGAAGAAGCAATGAAGGCTAATAACACGGAAGTGATTTCTCCGAGTATGTGCTACGCTTATGCTGCAATTGCAGAAGGTGCTCCGTTCATCATGGGTGCTCCTAACCTGTGCGTAGATACTCCGGCAATGTGGGAATTCTCTAAGAAGATGAATGTGCCCATCTCCGGTAAGGACTTCAAGAGTGGACAGACGCTGATGAAAACAGTGCTCGCTCCGATGTTCAAGACTCGTATGCTGGGTGTAAGCGGTTGGTTCTCTACCAACATTCTGGGTAACCGTGACGGCGAAGTGCTCGATCAACCCGAAAACTTCAAAACAAAAGAAGTCAGCAAGTTGTCTGTTATCGATAACATCTTCGAACCGGAAAAATATCCCGACCTCTATGGTGATGTTTACCACAAGGTTCGTATCAACTACTATCCTCCCCGTAAAGATAATAAGGAAGCATGGGATAATATCGACATTTTCGGATGGATGGGTTACCCGATGGAAATCAAAGTAAACTTCCTGTGTCGTGACTCTATTCTTGCAGCTCCTATTGCACTCGACCTCGTTATTTTCAGTGACCTGGCATTGCGTGCAGGTATGTCTGGAATCCAGACTTGGTTGTCATTCTTCTGCAAGAGCCCGATGCACGACTTTGAGCATGAACCGATCCATGATCTGTTCACTCAATGGAGAATGGTGAAAGAAACAATCCGTACGATGGTGGGTGAAAAATCACCGAGCTATCTGGATTAATAAATAATAATAAGGTGATAAGGTGGTAGAGTGATAAAGTGGTGATGTAGTATTACTTTACCGCTTTACCACTTTGTCACCTTATCACTCTTTTATATCTTTTTTCTATGAGGAGACCTTCCTTCTTCCCTGTCCTGATAGGCACGGGCTTCGGCTCAGGCTTTTCTCCCTTTGCTCCGGGCACGGCGGGCGCTTTACTGGCTACGCTGATATGGTTCGGACTTTCTTTACTCATATCAGAAACTTGTCTGTTGTGGACGACTGTCGCATTGATATCCCTGTTCACCGTAGCCGGTATTTGGGCTACCGACCGTCTGGAACCCTACTGGGGTGAAGATCCGTCGCGCGTGGTGGTGGATGAGATGGTAGGTGTGTGGATTACGCTCCTGGCAGCTCCGGCAGGTCATATCTGGTATGGATTGGCAGCATTTGTTTTGTTCCGCTTCTTTGATATTCTGAAACCGCTGGGCATCCGGCGGATGGAAAATCTGCCGGGCGGAGTGGGAGTGATGATGGACGACGTATTGGCAGGAGTGTATGGTTTCATTGTTTTAATTGTGGCGAGATGGTTGATGGAGTAGAAGAACAGAGTCGGTTTGCTGGTTGGCGCAGGGAAGTGTGGCTTTTTATGAAGGCGCAGCTTTCTGCACAGATAGCTACGGTGATCGATTTTCTGATAACTATTCTTTTGGTGAAATTATTTGGTATATATTATTTGTATGCCACATTTATAGGTTCTGTGGTTGGCGGTATTGTCAATTGTGTAATCAACTATGAATGGGTATTTAAGGCGGAAGACTGCAAGAAGATACATGTGGGGCTGAAGTATTTCATAGTCTGGGGTGGGAGCATCCTTATTAATACATGGGGTACTTTTGCTTTGACGGAATGGCTGGCAGGAATGAAGTGGGTGAACGGGTTGCTGGGATATTACGTCTATGATGTGTTTATCCTGTCTAAAATTACGGTTGCCTTGCTGGTTGCATTTTTCTGGAACTATTATTTACAACGGGTTTTCGTCTACCGGAACCACAACTTAAAAAGATTTCTGAAACAACGTTTGGAGAAAAAAATAGAATGAACATGAATTACAGAGATTGGCTGCAACAGGTGATATACAAGATTATCAATCCCGTTGTGCGTGGCATGATTAAAATTGGCATTACGCCTAACTTTATTACTACTACCGGGTTGATACTTAACATTGTGGCTGCCGGTATATTTATTTATGCAGGGTTAGTGACAGATTCGGAAGAGGATCTTTCTTTGGTGGGATGGACAGGCGGACTGATACTCTTCGCCGGGTTGTTTGACATGATGGATGGTCGTGTGGCGCGTCTTGGCAATATGTCTTCCACCTTCGGGGCATTGTACGATTCTGTGCTCGATCGTTACAGTGAACTGTTTACCTTGTTCGGTATATCCTATTATCTCATCTTGCAGGGCTATTTCGTGGGTTCCATTATCACTTTTCTTGCTTTGATCGGTTCGCTGATGGTAAGTTACGTACGCGCACGTGCCGAAGGTCTGGGACTGGAATGTAAAGTAGGTATTATGCAGCGCCCTGAGCGAGTGGTGCTGACCAGTTTGGGAGCTTTGTTCTGCGGTATATTTTCCGATTGCACACTCTTCGACCCGATGTTGATCCTGATTGTTCCTCTGGCAATCATTGCCGTATTGGCTAATCTGACGGCTTTTGTCCGTCTGGCACATTGCTATAAACTTTTGAATAAATGATAAATAGATATTTCCCTCCGATGAGAGAGACGGTATTGCTGGTAGTCATTACGTTGGCTTTTCTGTTGCTGACAGCTACTTGTATCGGGCTTCGTACGGAGCATTTTCTAATGACGGGCTTGTTCCTGGTTCTGTTTTTTGCAGGAAAGACAACCCGTAAGCTGGCAGTGGCTTTACTGCCTTTTGTTGTTTTTGCAGTTTCCTATGACTGGATGCGGGTGTATCCCAATTACCAGGTGAACCCTATTGATGTGCAGGGCTTGTATGAAGCGGAAAAGTCTCTTTTCGGTATATCCGTGAACGGGGCTACGCTGATTCCTTGTGAATACTTTGCCATACATCACTGGCCGGTAGCTGATTTCTTTGCCGGAGTGTTCTATCTCTGCTGGGTGCCTGTGCCTATAGCTTTCGGTTTGTGGCTTTATCTGAAGGGAGATCGCCAGATGTATCTCCGTTTTGCTATGGTCTTCTTGTTGGTTAATCTTATTGGCTTTGCCGGATATTATATTCATCCTGCCGCTCCCCCTTGGTATGCTATGAACTATGGATTTGAGGCGATGCTGGATACTCCGGGAAATGTGGCCGGACTGGGACGCTTTGACGAACTGCTGGGATGCACAATCTTCGACTCTATTTATGGGCGTAATGCAAACGTATTTGCAGCCGTTCCTTCGCTGCATGCGGCATATATGGTTGTGGCGTTGGCCTATGCTATAATGAATCGCTGTAAGGGCTGGCTGATAGCATTATTCGCGTTTATTATGGTGGGTATCTGGTGTACGGCCGTTTATTCGGGGCATCATTACCTGATTGATGTATTATTGGGAATATTCTGTGCTCTCCTGGGCATCTTTGTCTTTGAAAAAGGATTGATGAGATGGGGAGTGTTCAAGCGCTTCTTCGAACGTTATAGTAAATATATTGAATAATATAATCCTCAAATAACTCTATGTAAATATATGAAGAGATTTTGTTGATAACCAAAATATTTAGAAGTATTATAACAGAGACCAAGAATCCTTTTCAGTCTCTGTTATAATTTAAAATTTAGACTATTTCTTTTTTCTCTTATTTTTATTCAGTTTTTGAATATCCTGCTCCAGTTCTTTGATGCTTTCCAATCGCTCCAACTGTTTTTGTACCTCCCTGTATTTGTCATACTCACCAGCGGCTTTTTGCAGTGCTAATTTATGAGAGATTGATCCCGCGTGCTCCAATATGTTTTTATCATTCATCGTAAGTACCTGCTTCAGTTTCTCAATCCAATCCCGCATATACATCGGTTTGTGCTGTATTGCCTGAGTCTCTGCATAAGCAAGGAATTGTTCTACGATCAATTTCAAAAGCCCAATCTCCTCTTCATTCAAGTAATTCTTTCCAATTTCCACATCTGCCTTACGAACTTTATTGGGTAAAGATGTCGATGTCAGCCCCATTTGCGGCAATGCGGCATTTGCCCGATAATATATCAGTTCCGCCGCAGTCTTCCCGCTGACCGCCCAAAGAAGTTTGTTTTGCACCTCTTTATAAAAGGCAAGGGTCATTTCATCGGACGGATCGTAATCAATGCTTGTAGCATAAATATCTTTGATTTGTTGATAGAAAAGCCGTTCGGACAAGCGAATCTCCCGAATTCTGTCTAACAGTTCCCGGAAGTAGTTCATTGACGAGCCGCTCTTGAATCGCTCATCGTTCAGAGCAAATCCTTTGATGATATAATCCCTCAAACGCTGTGTCGCCCAAATACGAAACTGCGTACCTTGCACAGATTTCACCCGATAGCCAACTGAGATAATTACATCCAGATTGTAATAATTAACTTCGTGGCTTTGGGTCTTATTTTCGATCGCACCATGCTGAGTGGTTGTTCGGAATTTCCGAACAACCATATTCTCATTCAGTTCTCCTTCCTCGAAGATATTTTTGATATGCTCACTTATAGTAGATTTAGCCTTTCCAAACAGAGACCCAATCTGTGTCTGTGTCAGCCAAACCGTCTCCTCAGAGAATAGTACATCAACTTTTATCGTACCATCCTGAGACTGATATATGATGATTTCATCTTGTTGTTCCATGTATACTTCTAAATGTTAGAATTGCCCTTCACTCCTTAATTATTATTTCTTTTAAAACTATTCTCAAATCGCTACGGTATTTGGGCAATATAACCGCTTGAGTCATAGAATCTCTCTTTCATATCAACATTCAAAAGATTAGCTATTTTATCGAAAGTTTCAACGTTCTCTACTAAAACGACTTTTAATCTATTGATACGCTTCATTTCAACTGATTTAACTTGATATTTTATGTAAAGATATTGATTATTCCCGAAAACGACATGATATTTAGCAAAAAAAGAAAGCACTGTGCTATTTATCAGGCTTATTACTGCGCCCTGCGCTAAGTCTCAATTTTTTTCCTATCTTTGAACAAAATAATACATTTATAACCATAAATAATTAGAAAAATGATTCTTGTAGACGACATGCTTGCGGTAGCATTTCAATATCGAGACACAGAATTGTGGAAAGAGTTGACAGATAGTGATGTATTTGCATTTCGCCTATCCGATGGGGAAACCGGATATTGTTGCGTGATGGGAAATGCAGGTGAACATCTTGCCTTGGGTTTCTACCGGGGGCGAAAAGGTTTCACTACTTATTTGAAAACTATCAGCTTAGGCAATGCACATCTCTCAGAAATCGAAATGTTTGAAATGACAACAACTTTCGATTGTATCAATTGCGACTTTATGCAAGCATCTGACATGGATGTGAAAACAAAGAAAATCATCCGTAATTATGCCGATGCCCATAAGTTGAAGATTCGACGATCTAAAGGCTGGCCTGACTTTACCCGGCATCAGCCTGGAAAGATGCAGTATGGCATCACTTGTATGGAGGATGCGCGTGATATCGTTGAGGCGCTTCGGGCCGCTATTGCTGTGGCGGCAAAGGTGACAACCTCTGACTTTGTAAAGCTGGGCTTTGATGTAAATGGCAACTATCCTACTGCAAAGGGTGGAAAATCTGTTCCGTACCTTATTCCCAATTCCGATGGTACATACGAGTGGAATACTACTCAGCTTCCTGCTTTTCTGCCTGATGAGTGTGTTGCACCAAAGTTTGCCAACGACATACTGGCAGGCGAGATGAAAAAGTTGCCTGTTTCCGGGACATTACAAATGAAGTATCTGCATATGCCGACGCCCATAGATGCAGATGAGGATGAAGCTCCTTACCTCCCTACCGTATTACTTTGTTTGGATACCGCCAACGAGTTGGTATTTCCCATTTTGACTCAGAATGCTTTGAACAACAATCCAGAGGAGTTACTATTGAAGTTAGTCAATGTTTTGCGCGAGCAGGGTAATAAACCTCACGCCATTGAGGTGGAAGATAACAAAACTGAATTCTTGTTGAAGGATTTTTGTTCCCGGTGCGGCATTCGTCTTTCCCGCAAGAAAGAACTTCCGGAGATTGGCGATGCTTGCTTCTTCCTGTTCAGTAATTTTATGATGTAGTTGTGGGGACTTTTATCCCTTCGGTTGTGGAGCAACGTAAGCACTTATTATGGCTATACTACTTTATGCCGGTATTTCGCATATAATAATATAATAAATTATGAATAATTTCGTCTTTTACAGTCCTACCGAATTTGTATTCGGTAAGGCTACGGAAATGCAAGTCGGTGCACTGGCGCGGAAGCATGGTGCGCGGAAAGTGATGATCGTGTACGGCGGCGGCTCTGTTGTACGGAGTGGTTTGCTGGATAGGGTGAAGCAATCTTTGCAGGAAGCAGGGATTGAATATTGTTTGATGGGTGGTGTGCAGCCGAATCCGGTAGATACGAAAGTGTATGAAGGCATTGAATTCTGCCGTCGTGAACAGGCTGATATGCTGTTGCCTGTGGGTGGAGGCTCTGTCATTGATACGGCCAAAGCCATAGCGGCAGGTGTGCTTTATGAGGGTGACTTTTGGGATTTCTATATTGGAAAGGCTAAAGTGACTAAAGCGCTGAAAGTAGCTGTTGTGCTGACTATTCCTGCTGCCGGAAGTGAAGGTTCCGGTAATACGGTTATAACGAAACTGGACGGTTTGCAGAAGCTCAGTCTGCGTGTACCGGAAGTTTTGCGTCCGGTATTCTCTATTATGAATCCGGAACTTACTTATACTTTGCCGCCCTTCCAGACCGCCTGCGGTGTGGCTGATATGATGGCTCATATCATGGAGCGTTATTTTACGAACACTCAGGAGGTGGAAATTGGAGATCGTCTTTGTGAAGGCACTTTGATGGCCATCATTAATGAGGCTCCCAAGGTAATGAGAAATCCAGAAGATTACGGTGCGCGTGCCAACTTGATGTGGGCGGGCATGATTGCGCATAATGGTACCTGTGGCGTAGGTTGTGAAGAAGATTGGGCTTCGCACTTTCTGGAGCATGAAATCAGTGCTATTTATGGTGTTACCCACGGTGCTGGATTATCTGTTATCTTCCCTGCCTGGATGACGTGGATGGTAGAGCATAATGTAGGAAAGATTGCTCAATATGCCGTTCGTGTATGGGGCGTTCCTGAATCAGAAGATAAGAAAGCGGTTGCTTTGGAGGGTATTGGTAAGCTGAAAGCTTTCTTTAGCTCTCTTGGTCTGCCTGTAACATTTAAAGAACTGGGTGTTGAAAATCCTGATATTGATCGCTTGGCGGATAGTCTGCATCGCAATAAAGGGGAGTTGGTTGGGAATTATGTGAAGCTGACAAAGCAGGACAGTAAAGAAATTTATCACCTTGCATGTGTAGGGGAGTGATGTTCGCTTCTGTATAGAGGGTGAGTTTCTTTTAGATATCGGCCAATGATTTTGAAAAGTTGGTGAGGAAAACAAAAAAGACGGCGAAGTTTCTGATTTACTTCGCCGTCTTTCTTATTTAATTTCGAATTCTTCCTTCATGTCAATCTCTTCCCCTTGCGGGTCGTAGAATACATATTCCAGGAACGCGAGTTTCTGGCTTGGAATAATCTTGATACCAAATCCGTATTTCATCTGCCATTTCCGTTTCAGGGAAACGAGTCCCTGGTTGATGTAAGCAGCAATATACGGGTGGATGTGTAACGAGAATTTTTTAATCTTCAGTTTGTTGACTAAGTAGTCAATTTTACTCTCTAAAGTGTCCGTAAAGAGGATAGAGGACTTGATAGTGCCTTTTCCGAAACAGGTGGGACAGATTTCTGTGGTATTGACATCCATTGCCGGGCGCACACGCTGGCGGGTAATCTGCATCAGTCCGAATTTGCTGAGCGGTAGGATGTTATGTCTTGCCCTGTCTTTCTGCATGTTGGCACACATACGTTCGTAAAGCTTTTGTCTGTTTTCGGCTTCGTTCATATCAATGAAGTCCACCACAATGATACCACCCATATCTCTCAGTCGCAGCTGGCGAGCCAGTTCATCGGCAGCTCCCAGATTCACTTCGAGTGCGTTGGCCTCCTGCCCGTTGGCATTCTTGGTGCGGTTACCGCTGTTCACGTCTACTACGTGAAGCGCCTCAGTATGCTCAATAATCAGGTAGGCACCACTCTTGTATGAAACCGTCTTGCCAAATGAAGACTTGATCTGCTTGGTGATACCAAAATTGTCGTAAATGGGGAGTTGTCCTTTATACAGTTTTACGATTCCTGCCCGGTCAGGGGCGATAAGAGTTACGTAATCCTTGATTTCGTGGAACACAGCTTCGTCATTGACGTGGATGTTCTCGAAAGAAGGATTGAACAAGTCGCGCAATAAGCCTACGGCACGGCTGGTTTCTTCGTAAATCAATGTCGGGAATTTGGTAGCTTTCTGTATTTTGGTGACAGCATCTTCCCAGTGCTTTAATAAAACTTTAAGCTCTCCGTCGAGCTCGGCTACGCGTTTCCCTTCGGCAACGGTGCGGACGATCACTCCGAAATTCTTCGGTTTGATACTCATCAGCAATTGTTTGAGGCGGGCGCGTTCTTCGCTCGATTTAATTTTTTGTGATACGGAAACCTTATCGTTGAAAGGTATCAGCACCAAATATCTTCCGGCAAATGAGATTTCGGAAGTCAGGCGCGGACCTTTGGTAGAGATAGGCTCCTTGACAATTTGCACCACTACTTCTTGTCCCACCTTGAGTGTATTGGCTACGGTGCCATCCTTTTCAAGATCGGGAAGTATGGTTGCTTTGGTGATTTGCGGTAGTTTCTTTTTATCGCTTAAAGTTTGCTTTACGTACTTCTCTAACGAGTTAAATTGAGGACCTAAGTCCAGATAATGAAGAAAAGCATCTTTCTCGTAACCCACGTCCACGAAGCAGGCATTCAGGCCGGGCATCAATTTCTTGATTCGTCCTAAATACATGTTGCCCACCGAGAAAGAAAGATTTCTTCCTTCGCTTTGAAGTTCCACCAGGCTCTTGTCTTCGAGCAGGGCGATGGAGACCTCTTTGGGCTGTACGTCTACAACGAGTTCGCTTGTCACAATTTTTCTTGCTTTTTTAGGTTCTAAAGTCAGCGAGGATATAAATAGCCTTGCCGACTACAATTTGTTACTTAAACAAAGAACAAACTCGCGAGACAAATAGCTTCACAAGTTTGTTCTTTATTTCTGTCCTCCAGACTAAAAATTACTTTTTGCTTTTATGTCTGTTCTTTCTTAGTCTTTTTTTACGCTTGTGCGTAGACATTTTATGTCTTTTTTTCTTCTTTCCGCTAGGCATAGCTTCAATAATTTAATAGGTTAATACTCTTGTTTATTATTTCTTCACGGAGATGGTGAATGTTTTTGCAGGCTTAAATGCCGGAATGTTGTGTTCCGGAATGATAATCGTAGTATTCTTTGAGATATTACGAGCAGTTTTCTGTGCTCTTTTCTTCACTACGAAGCTACCAAACCCGCGGAGGTAAACATTTTCATCTTTTGATAAAGATGCTTTTACTGTGTCCATGAACGCTTCAACCGTAGTAAGCACTGTTACTTTGTCAATCCCGGTGTTCTTTGTAATTTCGTTTACAATATCAGCTTTAGTCATTTTTCTTTAAAAAAAATATTATTACTATAGTTTCCTAATTTTTTGGACTGCAAATATATAGCTTTTTACGCTCTCTAAAAAATATATTCTGGACAATTTTCTAAAAAAGTCTTTTGATTAAGGTTTGTTGGGGGAAAAAGAACTATTTTTGTGCTGTAGGAAGGGCTACACCCTTTTATATTAGGGATATAGCCATGAGTTACAAAGAAGGTAGCCATCTGAGGCGAAAGACGTTGCCCTTTTTAGACTTTTATAACTATCTGTAATAGAGATGAATATATTTAGTGAGAAATTGATAGCCTGGTATGCCGAAAACAAGCGTGAATTGCCTTGGCGGGATACCACCGACCCTTATATTATATGGATTTCAGAGATTATACTGCAACAGACCCGGGTAGCACAAGGTTATGATTATTTTTTGCGTTTTATTCATCGTTTTCCTAATGTGACAGCCTTGGCTGAAGCACCGGAAGATGAGGTGATGAAATGCTGGCAGGGACTGGGGTATTATTCTCGTGCACGTAATCTGCATGCGGCGGCAAAAAGTATGAATGGTGTTTTTCCGGCTACTTATGAAGAGGTACGTGCGTTGAAGGGGGTAGGGGACTATACTGCTGCAGCTATTTGCTCATCCGCCTACGGTATGCCTTATGCAGTGGTGGACGGGAATGTCTATCGTGTGCTTTCCCGTTATTTCGGTATCGATACGCCAGTGGACAGTACGGAAGGCAAAAAACTATTTGCTGCTTTGGCAGATGAGATGATGGATAAATCGCAGCCTGCTGTCTACAATCAGGCGATAATGGATTTCGGTGCCATACAATGTACGCCGCAATCACCGAATTGCCTGTTTTGCCCTTTGGTAGACAGTTGCTCAGCCCTGAAGGAGGGTACGATAACGAAGTTGCCTGTAAAGCAGCATAAGACGAAAACCACCAATCGTTATTTTAACTATATATATGTACGTGTGGGCGCGTGTACCTATTTACATAAACGGACGGAGGATGATATCTGGAAAAATCTTTTCGAATTTCCACTGATAGAAACGGAAGCACCTGTGACGGAAGAAGAGTTTCGTGAATTGCCGCAGGTACGTGCATTTTTTGCAGATGGGGAGGTTTCGGGATTGCGTTTAATCAGTGGAAATGTGAAGCATGTGCTCTCCCACAGGGTGATTTATACCAATTTCTATGAAGTTGTTTTACCGGAAAATTCTACTTCTTTTTCTGCCTTTCTGCGGGTGAAAATAGAGGATTTGGAGCAGTATGCAGTCTCTCGCCTGGTGCATGCCTTTCTGGAGAAATATCTATAAAAGTTGCGCTAACTCTTGCATTGTGTGATTATTCTGTTTAATTTTGGCAGCAAATTCAAATAAAAAGAAAAAGGCTTATGTCAGTAAATAAAGTAATATTGATTGGAAATGTAGGTAGAGACCCTGAAGTAAGATACCTTGATTCCGGTATCGCTGTGGCTTCTTTGCCTTTGGCTACTACAGACCGTGCATACACATTGGCTAACGGTACGCAGGTACCCGAACGGACGGAATGGCACAATCTGGTACTTTGGCGCGGACTGGCAGAAACAGCCGAAAAATATGTGCATAAAGGGGATAAACTTTATGTGGAAGGCAAAATACGTACCCGTTCATACGATGATCAGACCGGCGCAAAGCGCTATGTTACGGAAATCTTTGTGGACTCTATGGAAATGCTGAGCCCCAGAGGAACTGCTGCACCGGGTGCTGCCGCTCCGCAATCAGGTATGTCACAAGGTGCTCCTGCACAACCTATGGCGCAATCGCAGGCAACCCCTGCACAAGATAATACAACGGACGATTTACCGTTCTAATTGTTTAACTAAAACCAAGATCTTTGGACCCAGACGCTTATTTATGCCAGTTGGCAAATGTTTTTAATGGTATATCCGTACATAGCCCTACTATTTCGGCAATCATCGCCATTGTGTTGGCAGGCTTGCTGTTGCTCGTATCCGGCTTTGCCTCAGCTTCAGAAATAGCCTTTTTCTCTCTTTCTCCGTCCGACCTGAATGCCATTGACGAGAAGAAACATCCCTCGGACGAGAAAATTCGTAAACTTCTGGATGACACGGAAAGGTTGCTGGCAACCATTCTGATAACAAACAATTTTGTGAATGTGACCATTATCATGCTCTGTAACTTCTTTTTCATGAGCGTGTTTGAGTTTCATTCTCCTATTGCGGAATTTCTGATACTGACCGTCATCCTGACCTTCCTTCTGCTTCTTTTCGGTGAAATCATGCCGAAGATTTATTCAGCCCAGAAGACGTTGGCTTTCTGCCGCTTTTCCGCTCCGGGTATCTGGATGTTTCGTTCCCTTTTTTATCCGGTAGCGTCTATGCTGGTGCGTTCCACTTCGTTCCTGAACAAGCATTTTGCCCGTAAAAACCATAACATCTCGGTAGACGAGCTTTCTCATGCTCTTGAACTGACGGATAAGGCTGAGCTGAAAGAAGAGAATAATATCCTGGAAGGTATCATTCGTTTTGGCGGTGAAACGGCGAAGGAGGTGATGACTTCCCGTCTGGACGTAGTCGATCTGGATATTCGCACGCCTTTCAAGGATGTATTGCAATGTATTATCGAAAATGCTTACTCCCGTATCCCTATTTATTCCGAGAACCGGGATAATATCAAAGGTATCTTATATATCAAGGACTTGTTGCCCCATTTGAATAAGGTGGATTTCCGTTGGCAGTCGCTGATACGTCCGGCCTATTTTGTTCCGGAAACTAAAATGATTGACGATTTGCTGCGTGATTTTCAGGCCAATAAGATTCATATTGCCATTGTGGTTGATGAATTTGGTGGCACGTCGGGAATTGTGACGATGGAGGATATCATCGAGGAGATAGTAGGTGAGATTCACGACGAATATGATGACGAAGAACGTACGTATGCAGTGCTGAACGATCATACGTGGGTGTTTGAAGCTAAAACTCAGTTGACGGATTTTTATAAGATTACGAAGGTGGACGAGGAAGTCTTTGATGAAGTGGCGGGTGATTCTGATACGCTTGCAGGATTACTGTTGGAGCTGAAAGGTGAATTCCCTGCCCTGCATGAAAAGGTTACCTACGATCACTATGAATTTGAAGTCCTGGAGATGGATAACCGCCGTATTCTTAAAGTGAAGTTCACTATCAACACTCTTCCGTCGGATTCCGATAAGAAAGATTGATTTATAAAATAATATGTCTCTTTTCATACAACATACGTATCCTTCATATAAGTGGGGAGTCTGGAAGATGGACGAAACACTGGATGAATTGCTGAGCATGCTTCCGCAACAGGAAACATATCTGGAGGGGTTGCAACGTTTCTCTGCTGAACATCGTCGTTTGGAATGGCTGTCGGTTCGTGTGTTGGTATTTACTCTATTGGGAGAGGAAAAGGAAATTGCTTACTATCCCAGCGGGAAACCGTATCTGGCAGATAAATCTGCATCAATCAGTATTTCTCATACACGTGGGTATGTATCGGTGATTATCGGTGAAGCCGGTAAGGAAGTGGGCATTGATATAGAACAATACGGTGAACGGGTACATAAGGTGGCGCATAAGTATATGCGTACTGATGAACCTCTGTCTTCGTATCAGGGAACGGATACCTGGGCTTTGTTGCTCCATTGGTCGGCCAAAGAAGTGATGTTTAAATGTATGAATACACCGGAGGTTGATTTCCGGGAGCATCTGCGTATTTTTCCTTTTACGGTTACTGAAAAAGGAGTTTTCTCGGCTGAAGAGTACAGAACACCGGAACAGCGTAAATTTGAGATCCGATATCTCCTGCATCCGGACTTTGTGCTGACCTGGCAAGTCGATTAATTTTAAAAATATGATACTATGAAACTACAACGCTATTTCTGTCTTCTTCTTTTTTGCTTGCCTCTGCTGGTTTATGCACAGTCGGATAAGACTGTTACGGTAAGCTATGAACGGTCTACCAAGGGGGAAGTGACTTTCTATTCCGAAACTCAGTCGCATACGCCTTATACGGTATCTATGACTTTTTCCCGGCTGAGTAATACGACCTCTTCTGAAGGAGAAATTTATGATGCCGTTATTCATTATGGCAAAACACGTCTGTTGACTTTGCGTCCGTCTACGGAAAATGTTCCGATTGGATTCTCATATCGCTATACCTATAAAAAAGGAAATAGCCGCTTGAAGACGGATACCAGTTTTGTGTATCTCTTCCCTCTGGCACAAGGGAAAGTGGTTCGTGTGAATAAGATGGTGTCTTTAGATAATTTTATAGGAAAGGAAGGAGAGAAGCGTATCACGGGACTTGGTTTCTCTACGACTGCCGGAGACACGATCTTTGCTGCCCGTGGCGGACTCGTAACGGAAGTTGTTGACAATTCCGCTTCCACTTCTGAAAACACATCGTTCCATTCGACGGAAAATTATCTGGAAGTTTTCCATAAGGACGGAACTTTTGCCCGTTATAAATTATTTCAGAATGAAGGGATCTTTGTCTCTCCGGGTGAAGAGGTGATTCCGGGACAGCCGCTTGGCATCATTGGCGGAGAGAACTACAAGCAGGGTTCCCATTTACGTTTCAGTATTTATTGCCCCGATCGGCCGGATCACTCATATGTACCTGATTTTTATCTTTCTCCCGAGGAAACAGGTAAACCTGAAGAGCGGGTGATGTATAAGTCCTGGCATCCTGTTGAAATTATCATGAAGGAGATGAGTAAGAAGGAGAAGAAGAAATTTCTGTCAAAGGAATAATTTGTTGACAAAAAGATAGTAAAACTTTTGCTTAATCCTGTATAAATGCTTATATTCGACCCGTAGAAATTCTTCTACGGGTCTTTTTGTTAACTAAATGTCAAAATAATAAGCAAGCACTATGGAATTACCTTTTGCAGAGTCTTGGAAAATTAAAATGGTGGAACCCATTCGGAAGAGTACCCGCCAGGAACGTGAACAATGGCTTAAAGAAGCCCATTACAATGTGTTCCAGCTGAAATCCGAACAAGTATATATCGATTTGATAACTGACTCCGGTACGGGAGCAATGAGCGATCGTCAATGGGCAGCGATGATGCTGGGCGATGAAAGTTATGCAGGTGCTTCCTCCTTCTTCAATCTGAAAGAAGTGATCACTCGTCTGACTGGTTTTGAATATGTCATTCCCACCCATCAGGGGCGTGCTGCTGAGAATGTGCTTTTCTCTTATCTGGTACATGATGGAGATATTGTTCCGGGTAACTCTCACTTTGATACCACAAAGGGGCATATCGAGGGCCGGAAGGCCATTGCTCTGGATTGCACCATCGATGAAGCGAAGAATACTCAGTTGGAAATACCTTTTAAAGGTAATGTCGATCCTGTGAAGCTGGAAAAAGCGTTGCAGGAATATGGTGACCGTATACCGTTTATCATCGTTACCATTACGAACAACACGGCTGGCGGACAGCCCGTATCCATGCAGAATCTTCGTGAAGTCCGTGCTCTTGCGGATAAGTATAATAAACCTGTATTATTTGACTCCGCACGTTTTGCAGAAAACGCTTACTTCATCAAAATGCGTGAAGATGGCTATAGCGGTAAAACGATAAAGGAAATTACGAAAGAGATGTTCGACCTGGCGGATGGTATGACTATGAGTGCCAAGAAAGATGGTATCGTCAATATGGGAGGCTTCATTGCTACACGAAAAAAAGATTGGTACGAAGGTGCCAAAGGCTTTTGCGTGCAATATGAAGGGTATCTTACTTACGGTGGTATGAATGGTCGTGACATGAATGCACTTGCTACAGGACTGGATGAGAATACGGAATTTGATAATCTGGAAACCCGCATCCGTCAGGTAGAATATCTGGCAAAGAAGTTGGATGAATACGGTATTCCATATCAGCGTCCAGCAGGCGGACATGCCATTTTTGTGGATGCAACGAAGGTACTGACGCATGTACCGAAGAATGAATTCCCGGCACAGACTCTAACGGTTGAGCTATATCTTGAAGCCGGTATCAGAGGATGTGAAATCGGTTATATCCTGGCAGACCGTGATCCGGTTACCCGTGAGAACCGTTTTACCGGATTGGATTTATTGCGCCTGGCTATTCCCCGCCGCGTATATACGGATAATCACATGAACGTGATTGCAGTAGCGTTGAAGAATGTTTTCGACCGTCGTGAAAGTATTACTAATGGAGTCCGTATTACTTGGGAGGCTCCCCTGATGCGTCATTTCACTGTTCAATTGGAACGTACATAACTACTTTCTTTTTCATAATACAAATGAGGTTACCCGAATTCATATGTTGAAGGGGTAACCTCATTTCTTTTATTTATCTTCTTTCTCGTTATTCATTCTGTAACTTAATGCTCCCGACGGGCATTTCTTGATTTGAGCGATCAATTCTTCCGTCGTTGCATTTTCAGCCGTTATCCACGGTTTTTCTTTCGGATGATACACATTCGGAAGGGTCTTGGTACAAATGCCTGCATGTTGGCACAGTCCGGGTTGCCAGATGATGGTCACTTCCCCGTTCGTATATTCTTTCTTTATATTCATAACTATTTATTATTGAATGTGAATACCTTTCATTACAATTCTTTTCCATTCGGGATGTTTGTGAATGTATCCCGCTACAAACGGGCAGAGAGGTACTAACCTTAGTCCTTGTTTTTCTATATCTTTTAATGCTTTTTCTACTAACTGGCTGCCGATGCCTTTACCACCCAATTGAGTGGGTACTTCGGTGTGTGTCAGGTAAATCTCCCCATTCGTTGATTTTATATACTCAATCTTTGGAGTATATTTATCGACATGGAACTCATATTGGTGACGTTCTTCATTGTCGATCAGTTCATAATCTGCTTCCATAACTCTTCGTATTAATTGTTTACTGTATGTATAACACGCGGATGATGAAATTTGTTTTGGGAAAGTTACAGAATAAAATGTCCGGGCGAAATCCCTTCGACCGGACACCATTCAAATAAACTTGGCAGAGTTTATTGTTCCTTACTTTCTTTGAAGCAGAGTGGATGAATGAAATGATGGGACGATTTGCCCGTTTCATTAGACTCAACGCTTTTTCCTCGAAAGCAGTGATAAAAACAGTGCATGGCAGGTCTTCTGACTTGTTTCTGTTGCCAGGCGCCTTCCCGGAAGCGGACTTCCAGTGGCTATTGGTAGTTTGCCTGCAACCTATCATGAAACTTACAGCAGCGGGACTGTTCAGGATTTGCACCTGATTCCCTTTTAATTACCGTCTCCGAACAAAGACTGTAAACCAATGCATCGCAAAGATAAGGAAAAAAGTGATTAGTGGTTAGTGATAAGTGATTATTTTTCTTTTGCCAGTGTGAATACGAATTCCAATCCGCCACCCTGGTTGTTTTTGGCCGAAATGGTACCTCCATGGATGATTACCGAGTTCTTTACGATAGCCAATCCCAATCCCGTACCGCCCAGTTTGCGTGAGCGTCCTTTATCTACCCGGTAGAAACGTTCGAATAAGCGGTTCAGATGTTCGGGAGAGACACCTACGCCGGTGTCGGCAAAACTGAAATAATAAAAATTCTCGTCTTCGCGGAAACAACTGATGTTGATGCGTATATCCGTGCCTGCATAAGCAATAGCATTGTCCATCAGGTTGCGGAAAATGGAGTATAGCAGGGAATAGTTTCCCCGTAGTTGTATCTTTGGTTTTAGGGAGTTGACTACGGTGATATGCTTTTCTTCCAGTTCCAGGGATACCTCATTTACGATATTGCCTACTAACAGGCTGATATCTATTTTCTCCATGTCGATCATGTTGGCGGCTTCGTCCATACGCGTTAATACAGAGATGTCGCGTAGCAGTCGGCTCAACCGATTGCTTTGAGCATAGCATCGCTCCAGGAATGTCTGCATCTTCTCCCGCGAAATGTTTTCATTGTTCACGATGGTTTCCAAATAGCCCTGTATACTGCTGACCGGGGTCTTCAGTTCATGTGCGATGTTCTGTGTCAACTGGCGTTTCAGGCGGATCTGCTCTTCTTCCTGGGTGACATCATTGATGGATATCTCGAAGCTTAAGTCTTGGAATATAATACATTCCACAATAAACATACGTCCATTCTTATTGATGCTGATAGACATACGCTTTTCTTCCTTGCCCGGACGCTTGGGAGTCTTGTTGATGAAATCCGTGATTTTCTGGAACTCACTGATAGAGAATATTTCCTCTGTTGTTTGTAGGTTGGAGTCTGAAATCAGGTTGCTGTACTGTGTGAACAGGTTGTTGACCAGGATTTCTTTCTTGTCCTTATTGAATACGCCCAATCCTTCATGCGAGGTTTGTAAGTGGGTGATCAATTTCTCCCGTTCAATGTATAGCGCCTCTTTGGTTTCCCGCAGTCGCTTGTATATCTGGATGATATGCTGTGAAATCTCTCCCAGTTCATTGTGTGGGAAGGCGGACTGCATATCTGTTTCCACAGGCTCATTTTTATCGGCACGTTTGGCAAACTCGCGTAGCTGATTGATGGCTGTCCCCAGTTTAGAGGTGAATTTATAGAAGATGAAAATTAATAGTAATGATACGATGAGGGTAAACCAGATGTAGTGCTGGTCTGCTGCAAGGTGTCTTGCAAGGTTTAAGTCATAGGGGAGGGCGGAACGTATAATGTAGCCTTCATAGAGTGTGGCAGAGTAGAAGTAGGGTACTCCTGTTGTTTCGGAAGTACGGCGTACATCATATCCTTTTCCTTCTGCCAGTGCCTTTTGTACTTCCGGGCGATTGACGTGATTGCCTAACTTCTGATTCTCGAAACTGTCATATAATACGTCACCCTGTACGTTTACTACCGTAATACGTAAGTCCTGTTTGACGTACTTTTGCAGGTATCGTTCCAAAGTTTTATCCCACAGACTGTCTGGAATGTGAGTAAGTTCCTGGTGTAGTCGTTCATTATAGTCCTGTAGCTGTATATCCAGCAGATCTATCTTATATTCTTTTTCACGCTGGTATTGATACGCTAGGAAGCATCCGGCAAATACCAGAAACAGTGAAATGACCGAAAGAAATAACTTCCGGCTGAACGACAGGAAATGTGTGGTATTATTCAGCTTCGAAGCAGTATCCATATCCTAAGCGAGTTACGATGCATTTACCATAAATACCTATTTTCTTACGCAAGCGAGTGATATTCACATCGATGGTGCGGTCCAACACATAGACCTCGTCGCTCCATATCCGTGCCAGTATATCTTCGCGGGAGAATACGCGTCCCTTGCTCTGGAGGAGTAAAAGTAATATCTCAAATTCTTTTTTGGTAAGAGGGGCTTCTTCCCCGTCGATACTTACTTTCTTTTTTACAATATCAATGACTAACGTCTTGTAGCTGATTTGCTCCGGTGCCCGTTCCGGTTCTCCCTGTTGGGTGCGACGCAATACAGCTTTGACGCGTGCGATGACTTCACGCAGAGAGAAAGGTTTGGAGATGTAATCATCAGCTCCCAGATTGAAGCCGGTTACCGTATCATTTTCCGTATCCTTGGCGGTGATGAATATAATAGGTACCTGAGCGGTCTTCTTATCTTTCTTTAGTAAGCTGGCCATTTTGAAACCGGATATTTCTCCCATCATCACGTCCAGCAGCAACAGGTTGTAGCTACCGATATCCATTTTCAACGCCTCTTCGGCAGAGTTGGCCGTGTCCACTTCATACCCTTCATTCTCAAGGTTGAATTTCAGGATCTCGCAAAGGTCCTCTTCATCGTCTACAACTAAAATACGATAATCGTTCATTGCTTTTTCTAATTAATATGAGGTATTCAAAACAAATTCTCCTACCACAAAGTTATACTTTATTTCTTTTCAGCGACAAAGGTGCGGTGTTTTTGTTACGGGAAAGTGAAACACGTGTTACAATTTGATTACATTTTTGTATGTGCTGAAGGTAATCCGGTCCATACCAAGTCCGTACCAACTCCGTGTCAGATCCGTAGAAACTCCGTACCGGGTCCGTATTAACTCCGTATTGGGTCCGTATCAGGTTCAAGCGTATAGGCACGGAGATGGTACGAACCTGACGCGGAGTTGGTAAGGCTTTGACACGGTTTTGGTAAGGTGAAGAACTGTAAACTATTACTTTTGCATTCCAGTTTTTCAGTTTTTATACTTACCTTTGTCTTAATATAAATAACATTGGTATGAAAGAGTTGACTAATATAAATTTTCGGCGATATAAATGGCGTTTGCCCGCTCTGATAGCTTTATTGGTGGTGGTTGTGGCAGGTTCCTTTTGGCTGAATACGGCTCCGTTCCGTTCCGGGTTTGAGATAACGGATGAGTTGGGAGGCAACATCTTTCCTTCCAGTATTCTTTCTGTAGCGACGACGGATGCGCAAGTCATTGTTCCGGCTGATTCCTTATATGTGGGTAATTCTAAATCCTGCATTTCTATCCGGATTCGTTCGGGGAAGGCGTATAGCAGGGTGCGTATTGAAGTTGCTGAAACTCCGTTCTTTTCCCGTTCCGTATCTGAGTTTGTGCTGGCTAAACCACGGACGGAATATACGATCTATCCCGATATTATCTGGAATTACGAAGCGCTGAAGAATAATAACCAGGCGGAACCGGTAAGTGTGGCTGTTAAGGTAGAAATGAATGATAAGGATTTGGGGCAGCGGGTTCGTACTTTTTCTGTTCGCAGCATTAATGAATGTCTGTTGGGGTATGTCACGAACGGAACTAAATTTCATGATACCGGTATTTTCTTTGCGGCATACGTCAATGAGGAAAATCCGATGATTGATAAACTGTTGCGTGAAGCACTGAACACCCGTATTGTCAATCGTTTCCTGGGCTATCAAGGTGGCAATGCTGAAGTGGTGGACAAGCAAGTCTATGCTCTATGGAACGTACTTCAAAAGCGTAATTTCCGTTACAGTTCTGTTTCTAATACCAGTTTGTCCAGTAATGTGGTCTTTTCCCAGCGTGTTCGCACGTTTGATGATGCACTGGAGTCTTCGCAGATTAACTGTGTGGATGGTAGCGTGTTGTTTGCTTCCTTGCTTCGTGCTATTAATATAGAGCCAATATTAGTTCGTACTCCGGGACACATGTTTGTGGGGTATTATACAGATGCCGGTCGCAAGAATATGAACTTCCTTGAAACTACTATGATTGGAGATGTGGATCTGGATGATTTCTTTCCGGATGAGAAGCTGGATTCAACGATGGTAGGTAAATCACAGAATCAAATGTCACGACTGACATTCGATAAGTCTAAGCAATACGCTAATAATAAGTATAAGCAAAATGAAGAAGGAATACATTCCGGGAAATTGAATTACATGTTTTTGGAGATTTCTAAGGATGTGAGAAGGAAGATACAGCCTATTGGAAAATAGAAGATACCAAGAGGTTAGTTATTAAGAATCGCTGCTTTTTTGCATATTAATCTATAAAATTCCATAGTTTATAGAACGTTAATTTAAATATCTTAAAATATTGGGAATCTATATATTTCATTGATTATCTTTGCGCTCGGAAACAGAAATATGATTTTCTTTGAAGTTTCATAGAGATTTAATAAGATATTGAAGACTGTAACGGTCTTCATTCATAGATGATGATTGGGACAGTCGGTTCGTGAGAATCGGCTGTTTTTTGTTTCTGTTTGTTTGCATATCAACGGATGTAATGTTACTTTTGCCGAACGAGGTCAGGTGGCCTCGTTATTAACCTCTGAATAGCAATGGCACAAAGCAAGAAATTTATCTCTCCGGGAGCATGGTTTTCCATGTTGTATCCCGCAGACTGGAATGAGTTTGAAGATGGGGAAGGCTCTTTTCTCTTCTATAATCCAAGTGAATGGACTGGAAATTTTCGTATTTCTGCATATAAAGGTAACGCTATGTATGGTCGGGAAGTTACCCGTCAGGAACTGAAAGACAATCCTTCGGCAGTCTCCGTTAAAATAGGAAGCTTGGCATGTGCTTACAGTAAGGAGATGTTTGAAGAAGAAGGGGCTTATTATACTTCTCATCTTTGGATTACCGGTGTGGATGATGTTGCCTTTGAATGTTCCTTTACGGTAAGCAAGGGAGCATCTGTGGCAGAGGCCGAAGCCGTTATCGCTTCGTTGGAAATACGTAAAGAGGGAGTGAAATATCCGGCAGAGCTTATACCTGTCCGCTTGTCCGAAATCTACCAGATTAATGAGGCTTTTGAGTGGGTGACCACTACTGTAAAAGAACAACTGAAAAAAGATTTCCAAGGTATGGAAGAAGATTTGGACAGTATGCAACAGGTCATTGATAGTGGAACTATCGGTCCGAAGAAGAAAGAAGCATGGCTTTCATTTGGTATTGCCATCTGTGTGATTCTTGCCAATGAAGTAGATGGGTTAGAATGGATGACTCTGATAGATGGTAATCGTGAAGCTCCTGTATTGCAGAATCTTACTACTAGAGAATGGATTGACCCCATGAAATTAGTGTGGAGCAAAGTGAAGGCAGGGGAATCTTGCAATCTGGCAGAAACCTACAAATCCTTACTCTGATCATTTGCCAACCAGCCATAAATCATAAATTATAAATCATAAATCTTAAACTGTGATTAGTTATCTTCAGATAGAAAATTTGACCAAGTCATTCGGTGATTTGGTATTGCTTGAGAATACTTCGCTCGGTGTGGCCGAAGGGCAACGTATCGGACTGATTGCCAAAAACGGCAGTGGTAAAACTACTTTGTTGAATATCATTGCCGGAAAAGAAGGCTATGACAGTGGAACCATTTCTTTTCGTCGTGACCTTAGGGTCGGATATTTGGAACAAGACCCGCAATATCCCGAAGAACTGACCGTTCTGGAAGCTTGTTTCCATCATGGCAATAGTACGGTAGAACTGATAAAGGAGTACGAACGCTGCATGGAAACAGAAGGACATCCTGGTTTGGACGAAATCCTGGTGCGCATGGATCATGAAAAAGCATGGGAGTATGAGCAGAAGGCAAAGCAAATTCTTTCCCAGTTGAAGATAAGAAACTTCGATCAGCAAGTAAAGCATCTTTCTGGTGGACAGTTGAAGCGCGTGGCGCTTGCCAATACCCTTATCACTGAGCCTGATCTGCTGATTCTGGATGAGCCGACCAACCATCTCGATCTTGATATGACTGAATGGTTGGAAGATTACCTGCGCCGCACAAACCTCAGTCTGCTCATGGTGACGCACGACCGTTACTTTCTCGACCGTGTCTGTACCGAAATCATTGAAATAGACAATCGTCAGATCTATCAATATAAGGGAAATTATAGCTATTACCTGGAGAAACGTCAAGAGCGTATCGATGCAACGAATGTTGAAATAACCCGTGCCAACAATCTGTATCGCACTGAGTTGGAATGGATGCGTCGTATGCCGCAAGCCCGCGGGCATAAAGCGCGTTATCGCGAAGAAGCTTTCTATGAACTGGAGAAAGTAGCTAAACAGCGGTTTAATAACGACAATGTGAAACTGGAAGTAAAGGCCTCCTACATCGGTAGCAAGATATTCGAAGCAGACCATTTGTACAAGTCGTTTGGTGACCTTAAAATATTAGAAGACTTTTCTTACATTTTTGCCCGTTATGAAAAGATGGGCATTGTTGGTAATAACGGTACCGGTAAATCTACTTTTATCAAAATACTGATGGGAGAGGAGAAAGCCGATAGCGGAACGATTGATATCGGAGAAACGGTACGTTTCGGTTATTATTCGCAGGATGGCTTACAGTTCGATGAGCAGATGAAAGTGATTGATGTGGTACAGGATATCGCCGAAGTCATAGAGTTAGGTAATGGTAAAAAGCTGACCGCTTCCCAGTTTCTGCAACATTTTCTCTTCACTCCCGAAACCCAGCATAGCTATGTTTATAAACTGAGTGGTGGAGAGCGCCGTCGCCTGTATCTGTGTACGGTATTGATGCGTAATCCTAATTTCCTTGTGCTGGATGAGCCTACCAATGATCTGGATATCATTACCCTGAATGTACTGGAAGAGTATTTACAGAATTTCAAGGGGTGTGTTATCGTAGTAAGCCACGACCGCTACTTTATGGATAAAGTAGTAGACCATATGCTAGTCTTCAACGGTCAGGCGGATATCCGTGATTTCCCCGGAAATTATACCCAGTATCGTGACTGGAAGGAAGAAAAAGCCCGGCTGGAAAAGGAGAAAGAAAAAGAAGCCTCTAAACCGCAGGAAGATAAAACCGCTAAAGTGCGTTTGAATGAAAAACGCCGGATGTCCTTTAAAGAGAAAAGGGAGTTTGATCAGCTGGAGCAGGAAATTGCTACATTGGAGGACGAAAAGAAAACCATTGAAGCTGCCCTGTGCAGTGGCACCTTATCCGTAGAAGAACTCACAGAGAAATCAAAGCGTTTGCCCGAGATCACGGATTTGATTGATGAAAAGACCATGCGTTGGCTGGAACTTAGTGAAATAGAAGAATGATAGGGTGATAAGATGATAAATGATAAGATGATAAAATTATGAGCAACAGAACTGGAAATTTAACGAACTATCATAGTCATAGCTTATATTGCGACGGACGTGCTAATATGGAAGACTTTATCCGCTTTGCCCTGAGTGAAGGATTTACTTCTTATGGATTTTCTTCCCATGCCCCTCTGCCGTTTTCTACAGCGTGGACTATGGAGTGGGACGCTATGGATGACTATCTGGCCGAATTCCATCGTCTGAAGGCTAAGTATGCCGGACAAATAGAACTCTATATCGGTCTGGAGATTGACTATCTGAATGAAGAGAGCAATCCGTCTGTTGTCCGTTTCCGCGAATTACCGTTGGATTACCGTATCGGTTCTGTGCACTTGCTTTATGATGATAAGGGAGAAATAGTGGATGTGGATGTGACGGCTGATAAATTCCGCAGACTTGTGAATAAACATTTCAATGGTGACCTGGTGAGAGTGGTGCATCTTTATTATGACCGTTTGATGCGTATGGTGGAACTGGGTGGTTTTGATATTGTCGGTCATGCTGACAAAATGCACTATAACGCATCTGCTTATCATCCCGGCTTACTGGATGAGCCTTGGTATGATGCTTTGATTCAGGAATATTTTGATGCTATTGCCCGAAAAGGATATATCGTAGAGATTAATACAAAATCTTATCTGGAATTGGGTACTTTCTATCCTAATGAACGCTACTTCCCTGTATTGCTTGAAAAGGGAATCCGTGTACAGGTTAATAGTGATTCCCACTACCCGGAGCGTATAAACAACGGACGCCTGCAAGCTTTGATGGCCCTGCAAGCGTCCGGTTATCACACTGTCACGGAGATGTACAATAATGAGTGGAAAGATATGCCACTCCTCATTCATACATAACTCCAGTGACTTTTTCTTATATATTATTTCTTCTTTAACAAGAAATCTTCAATTGCCTTTTGGTAAGTGGCTTTATCAGCTGCACCACGGAAAAGCTGAGGTTCTCCTTCCATCGGAATGAATACAAAGAGAGGAATGCTGCTTGCATTGAATAATGCGGCAAGTTCACGTTCTTTGTCCACATTCACTTTGTAGATCACGATCTTTCCGGCGTATTCTTTTGCCAGATCTTTCATGATGGGCGCTGTCATGCGGCAGGGACCACACCAGTCGGCATACAAATCAATGATGGCGGGTTTGTCACCCTTATATTTCCAGTCCTGGGATTTCTCGTAATCGAATACATCTTTAATAAACATATCCTTGTTCATTACGATTACTTCTCCGCTCTTGGCTTCTTTTTGTTCCGGTTCATTGGGTTGTGCTTTTGCTCCATCCTTGCAGGCGAATGTCAGTACGCTGGCAAAAATCAGAATGGCAAAGGTTAGTACTTTCTTCATAATGTTTGTTCTTTATGAATTTTGTTCAATGACGCCTTTCAACTCACTGCCCTTAATAACTCCGGAATGACGCCAAACGGCTTCACCTTTCTTGAATACGATAAAAGTGGGTACCGCTTGTATACGATACTTAGCAGCCAGTTCCTCATGTTGGTCTACATCGATTTTCACGATGCGGGCACCATCACCGATTTGTCCTTTCAGCTCTTCCAATACGGGATGCATTGCCTTACATGGGCCACACCAAGTTGCAAAAAAGTCTACTAAAACAGGTTTTTCTGATTGTATAAGTTCTTCAAATTTCTCCATAATCTTTTCCTTTCTGTTATTAATTCATTTTTTTTATAAATACAATATTAGTGTTGTTGTCTGTATAGTGAAACAGTTTGTGGTGTCTTTTGTTCACGATCTATTGCTTTTCATACTATTTAAATGGCATATTTGGGTATTTTTTAGAATACTTTCAATTTTGAAACATTTTCCATCGGAAAATTTATCAAATGATTCTGATTTCTTTCCTGGGTGCTCTGTGGGTAACTGTTGTACTATGGTTGAATGAAAACATTTCGCCCCTGCAAACATTGTGATTGACTTTAGTTATTCACTTTACTTGCAGGGGCGAATTATGGTTCACTTGAATATCCGAGTGATATTTTTATACTTCCTTTTATTTATTCCGCAATAGTCAGCTCCTTGATAATATGTGAGGCACCGGCATACTTCTCTATGATAAATAAAGTGTAGCGAATGTCTACGCAGGCTGCACGCTGTGAAGAGGGGCGGAAGGCTATATCTCCTGTAAGTCCTTCATAATTGCGGTCGAAACCTGTACCGATGAGCTCACCTTTGGCATTGAATACCGGACTGCCGGAGTTACCGCCGGTGTTGTCTGTATTCACAATGAAGCAGATGGGCATTTCACCATTCGGCATGGCATAGCGTCCGAAGTCCTTGGACTGATACAGTTGTTTTAATTTGGCAGGAATCACAAACTCCCAATTGTCGGGATCTTCCTTTTCCATGGCACCTTTGAGGGTGGTATAGTAACCATATTCCACTCCGTCAGCCGGTTCATAAGGCAACACCTTTCCGTAGGTGAGGCGTAGGGTGGAGTTGGCATCCGGATAAATGGGAGTATCTGCACTCCGTTTCATGTCCATCATACCTTTTACCCATACTTTGTGTGCGGCATTGTAATTCTTGTTGGCGTCTGCCATAGCAATGGCGGTCTGCAACAGTCCGTCTGTGATGGAATGTTTGAACAGTACCATCCAGTCAAATCCCAACTTATACGAGCCCGGTTTTCGGATGAATTTTTCAAAGTTTTCCTTCTTGCCGAAGATAGAGTGGTCGAAACAAGCATCGACAAAGGCATCACTGTTACCTTTGAAACGTTTGTCAATGACCTCAAAGATGCTGATGCGTTGTTCCGCCGGGATATATTGCATATAAGTCTGCAACATTTTCTTGGCAACTGTACGTTCCACATTAGGGAAAGGTACGGAAGCAAAGTACTTGTCAGCGGCAATCTTTAAGCTATCAGCGGCAGCCTTTATCTGTGCCTTGTCCTTACTTTTCAGGGCAGCCAGCATGGCAGAAGTGTTGGGGATGCGCATAAAATCCAGACCTGTCACCAATGCTTCCTGAATGGCCTGCTGATGATAGAGGGCAGGGCGGCGATGCTCAACGATACTGCGTATTTGATCGAATGCTTTCTGGTAAGAATCATCACCCTGTTCACGTCCGCGAGCCAAGAGTTGTTCCTGCTGGGCACGTTTCGTGTCGAGTACTTTCAGGCGGATAAGTCCTTCGTTCATACCAATGGCATTTTTCCAATAATTGGCAGAAGAGGCATACTTACTGGCATAATGGATACGTACAGCAGGATTTTTCTGCATTTGTTCCATCAATGCTTCCTGGCGAACACCACGTACATGATGGCGCATGAAATTAGTGGTTTGCATACGTTCTTCCACTTCGTCGGAAATCATATAGCGCCAGTTGCGTCCGGGAAATCCCATGACGAAAGTGAAGTCACCTTCTTTGTATCCGGCAAGGCTGATGGTAAGATGTTTCTTCACTTTCAGGGGAACGTTATCCTTGGAGTATTCCACCGGATTTCCGTCCTTGTCGGCATATATGCGGAACAAAGAGAAGTCACCTGTATGTCGCGGCCACATCCAGTTATCGGTATCCGCACCGAATTTACCGATAGAAGAGGGAGGTGCACCCACCATACGGATGTCACTGTAAGTGGTTTTAACAAACAGGTAGTAGCGGTTACCACCATAGAAAGCTTTCAGTTCAAGCTTGCGTCCCGGTGTCAGGGCAATGCCTTGTTCGGAAGAGAAGCGCTCGGCTACTTCCTTCAGGTATTTGGGTGACAGATAGTTTGTACCGTTTGGGTCCGGATCTATCTTCAACTGTTCGTTGACGTAGTCTGTTACATCCAGGATTTCATCAATGTAAGTAATGGTAAGTCCTTTACAGGGAAGCTCTTCTTCGCGGTTCATTGCCCAGAATCCATCTGTCAGATAGTCATGCTCCACTGTACTGTGCTGTTGGATAGAACCATAGCCACAATGATGGTTAGTCAGTACCAATCCTTCGGCAGAGATCACTTCACCTGTGCAACCGCCACCGAAGTGAACCACTGCATCTTTCAGGGCGATGCCGTCAGGATTATAAATCTGGTTCACCGGGATTAATAATCCCAGTTCCGTCATAGCGACTTCGTTCTGCTTTTGCAGATCGGTCAGCATCCACATGCCTTCGTCAGCGTGTGCGGCGAAGGCAAGTGATGTTATGAATAGGGATAAGATTGTTTTTCTCATTCTACAATTTTCATTTCTTTAATCAAATGTTCGCATCCTCCCAGTTTTTCAAGGATGAACAGTACATAGCGGATGTCCAGATTGATACAACGTTGCAGGTTATTATCAAAATTGATGTCACCGCTAAGAGACTCCCAGTTACCATCGAAAGCAGTACCGATTAATTCACCGTTTGCATTCAGCACGGGGCTACCGGAGTTACCACCGGTGATGTCGTTTGTGCTGAGGAAGCAAACCGGCATATCACCGTTTGGCAGAGCATAACGTCCGAAGTCTTTTTTCAGTATCAGCTCCTTCAGTTTGGCAGGAACTACGAATTCACGGTCCTCGGGATTTTCTTTTTCCAGAATACCGTCCGTAGTAGTATAGTACTTGTAATGTACGGCATCACGCGGATTGTATGATTTCACGTTACCATACGTCAGTCGAATGGTAAAGTTAGCGTCCGGATAAGAAGGAACGGGTTCTTTCATTTCGCCCAGTCCGCGGATATATGCTTTGTGCAGTAATGCCAGTTCTTTGGAAGTACTGTTCAGTTCCTGTGCCAGTGACCTCAGTTTTTCAATCTTGGCGCGTGAATATTGAGTTGCCAGATCCTTTTCGATAGCTTTTACTGTAGGTTTCTTGATGAACTTGTCAAAGTTGGCCTGGTTTGCCAGGATGGAATTGTCATACATGGCATCAATATAAGCATTATAGTCGCCTTTAAACTCTTTTTCAATATCCTGATAGAAAGCCGGGCGTTGTTCTGCCGGAATAATTTCGGCATATACCGGGAAGATAGCTTTGGCTACTTTGCGGTCTACTTCATGATCGTAGTCTTTATTATGGATGTCAGCAAAGACCTCTTTCAACTGTTCGAGAGACTTATTGATGAGAGAGTCGTTCTTTTCTTCCAATCCCTTTTTCAGGTTATCCATAACCATGTACGGGCTACCGAATTCAATGGCGCCACTGAATGCTTCCATCAGGTAGTAATACTGACCGGTCACCGGCATTGTCTGGTTTACAATGGCATCTATTTTTTCTACTACACCTTCGTACTCCGGTTTACCTTTAGCGAATTCTGCGAATTTCTTCTCCTGTTCTGCCTTTGTACCCAGTACATCATTATCAATGATCGCTTTATTCATACCGATGGAGTTCTTCCAGTAATTGCTGCTGCCGGCATACTTGTTGGCATATTGAATACGAGTTTTGTCGCTGGCAGCCATCACTTCTTTCAATACGGCGAGGCGTGCGCCACGTATAGTGATACGCGGTTGGTTCTGTGCTTCCATACGTTCCTTTACTTCCGATACGGTGAGGTAACGGCTTGTGCTTCCGGGGAAACCCATGATCATGGCGTAATCACCTTCTTCCAGCCCCTTGATAGAGATAGGCAGATATTTGGGAGTCTTCAAAGGTACATTTGATGCTGCATATTCTGCGGGATCACCGTTAGCATCGGCATAGATACGGAACATGGAGAAGTCACCCGTGTGGCGGGGCCACATCCAGTTGTCCGTCTCGCCACCAAATTTGCCTACGGAAGAAGGAGGTGCGGCTACCATACGTACGTCTGTGTACACTTTCTTATAGAACAAATAGAATTTATTTCCGGCATAGAACGGCAAAGCTTGTACTTCAATGCCTTTTTTACCTTTCAGATCGCTCTTCTCAAACAATTCTTTAGCCAGTTTATTGAGGAACGGGCGGGTGAGTGCATTTACTTCAGTTACTTCACCGGTAGCGATCTTTTGGTTCACGATGTCCGTAATGTCTTCGATACGGTCAACGAACTGGAATTTCAATCCCGGAGTAGGCAATTCCTCACCACGGTTTTTTGCCCAGAAACCATCGGTCAGATAGTCATGTTCCACGCTGCTATGTTGCTGGATAGAAGCGTATCCGCAATGATGGTTTGTCAGAATCAGCCCTTCCGGTGAGATGATTTCACCTGTACAACCACCGCCAAAGATACCTACCGCATCTTTCAGTGATACTCCATTCGGATTATACAAATCATCCGCTTCCAGTTTCAAACCTTGTTTTTTCATCAACTCAATGGAGTTCTGCTGTTTCATCAGTTGCAGTAACCACATTCCTTCGTCGGCACGTGCTGTAGAGCCGAACGCCAGCGCTGCAAGCGCTACTAAGTAGGTTCTAATTTTCATTGTTATCTGTTTATACAATTTATTGTTTTATGAAATTCATTACATTGGCAGGCGGACGTTGGTTCATCAGTTCATTCTTCATGAAGTCCATGTATGGCGCTACATGACTGAAAAAACGATGATATCCCTTGCACAGATAATTCAGTCCCGGTTCGCCACTTGCCGTTCGTGCGAAGCGGTTTTTAGGACATTCGCCATTGCAGGCAAACAGCCATTCACACTCCCGGCATTGGGTGGGCAATGATTGCTGCTTCATTTGTCCGAAAGCCTGCTGCTTATCACTGTACATCATTTCCACCAGCGTCTTCTGGTAAATGTTGCCCAACTTATATTCGGGGAATACAAAATGGTCGCAGGAGTATACGTCTCCGTTGAACTCCATCACTCCCGCATGTCCGCAGGTCTTTGCCATGGAGCAAACGCCCGGTTGTTCGCCTATCCAGTTGGCCAGGGTAGAGTCGAACAATTGAATGTAATAGGTACCTACATCCTTTTTCACCCATTCGTCAAAGAGAGTGCAGAGGAAATTGCCCCATTGCTCAGGGCTGATGGAGAAATCCGCCAGTTCGGCCACCTCTTCACGATCGGCCAGTGAGGCCAGATGACGTCCGTCCTGATGTCCGAATACGCGCTCTACGATGGGGGCGAACTGTATGTAGTGACAACCTATTTCTTTGAAGAAGTTGTAGAATTCCAGAGGATAATCGGCATTGTAGTCGTTCACTACCGCCATGCCGTTCCATTCCACACCATGCTTTTTCAGTAGATTGATGCCTTGCATTACTTTTACGAAAGAAGGCTTACCTTGCTTATTCTTGCGATATTCGTCGTGAAATTCTTGTGGCCCGTCGATAGAGACACCTACCAGCCAGTTGTTTTCACGGAAGAATTCGCACCATTCATCCGTCAGCATGGTTCCGTTGGTCTGTATACTATTGTCTATGGTGCGTCCGCGGGCATATTTTTTTTGCAGTTCCATGGCCTTTTTGTAGAAGGACAACGGGCGCATCAAAGTTTCCCCACCGTGCCAGGTGAACATTACCTGCGGCATGGTTTGCGAATTTATGTATTCTTCAATAAACTTTTCCAGCAACTCCTCACTCATTACGTGCTTGGGGTTGTTTTGGTATAGCTTGCTCTTTTCCAGGTAGTAACAGTAATCGCATGCAAGGTTGCATACGGCGCCTACCGGTTTCAGCATAACATAAAGAGGCTTGGCAAAAGGAGCATAAGTTGACATAGGAGATTAACTTGTTTCAGTTACAGGGTTTACATTTTGTTAGTTATCACTGCAAAAATAAGTAAACTAAATGAAATATCCTTTCTTTTCTCCCTCCTTATAAGGATTATTAATGGAAAAAAGAGAGCAAAAATTAAATATTGATAAAAAGTTTCTTTACAGCCCGAATAGGTTGTACCTTTGTATCGTGTTTCATAAAAATCGTTTCCTGCATGATTAGAATGAATGTGAACCGTATTTTGCCCTTAATGCTTTTGCTCGTGCTTTTTGCTTCGTGCAGTCGCAAGTATAAAGTGGAGGGTGTGTCATCGGTGACCAGCCTCGATGGTAAGATGTTATACCTGAAAACGCTCCGCGACGGGCAGTGGATAGCAATTGATTCCGCCGAAGTGGTACACGGTTTGTTCTCTACGAGTGGTCCGTCGGACTCTGTAATGATGGTGACGCTCTACATGAATGATGAGGCTATCATGCCTCTTGTACTTGAGAACGGTAAGATTGAAGTCTCCATATCCAACTCTCAACTCACCGCTAAAGGTACGCCGCTAAACAATGCTTTGTATGAATTCATCGAAAAGCGTAATTCGCTTGAGTTGAAGATTGAAGAACTGGAAAAGAAAGAGGCACGTATGGTGCTGGATGGCGCCGCATTGGATGACATCCACGAACAACTGACTCAGGAGGGAGAAGCCTTAGTAAAAGAAATGAATGACTATATCAAGGAGTTCATTTCCACCAATTATGAGAATGTCCTTGGTCCCAGCGTATTCATGATGATGTGCAGTACACTGCCTTATCCCATCATGACACCGCAAATAGAGGATATCATCCGTACAGCCCCTCAAACTTTCAAGAGTAGTCCTTTGGTGAGGGAATTCCTCGATAAAGCTAAAGAGAATATGAAATTGATAGAGGAACATCGGCGTATGGAGGAGAGCGGAAAAATTAATAATTAGAAATTAAAAATTAAAGGCATGTTATCATGCTGTTTCACAAACTCATCTTTTGGATTGCAACGTTTTAATTTCTAATTTTCAATTTTTAATTTTATTATTGGTCCTCGTTTTTCACCATTCCCTTGTATTCTTCCGGTAAAGCACTTTCTACGGCGGCGTAGGCTTCGGCCATCGTCGCCTTGATGTTTTCTATACCTTGTCCTTTGGGCGGGATCGGATCGTGAATGGTCAGTATCATGCGGTACGGATGTATCCATTTTCCCGTGCGGGGCAGAATTTTGAATGATCCGTCGATAGTGACCGGCACCACTTCCAGCTGCAATTCATCTGCCAACTGGAATGCACCTTTTTTAAAATATCCCATGTGTCCGGTAAAAGTACGGGCACCTTCCGGGAACACAACCAATGATACGCCGTCTTTTAGCGAAGCCTTTGCCTGGCGAATGGTTTCCAATACTTTCTTGGGACCAGAACGATCTACAAATATGTGTCCTGCACTTTCGCAGGCTTTCCCTACGAAAGGTAATTTCCGCAGGCTCTTCTTCATCATCCACTTGAAGTTACGCCCCAGAAATCCGTAAATGAGGAAGATATCGAATGCTCCCTGGTGGTTGGGTACGAATACGTACGATGTATGTTTATGTATTTTCTCCCGGCCGCGCACCTTTACAGGAATCAGTAGGAAAACACAAATCAATTGTGACCATATTTTTCCGGGATAATAGCCCCAGATATGTGCACCGCCTATCAGAGAGCCGACGATAGTCACCAAAGCCGTGAGAATAGTCAATACCAACAGAATTGGTAAAGCAAAACATATTTGGTAAATATAATAAAGTATCTTCATAGGTGTTGGATTTTTGTTTCCGCAAAGATATATAATTTGATTTAGATATGCTACCCGGTTATCGTACTTTTAGATTATTCGGTAATTCGGCTTTTGCCAGGGCTACACCCTTTGTCCCGGATGGTGTAGCCATTTGCACTAAAGGGTGTAGCCATCCGAGGCAAAGGGTGTAGCCATTTTTTATATCCCCCACAAGAGGTTTCTGGAGGGGTAATAGGGAGATGTCGGTGAAATATTCTCCGTTTTTTCGGAATATCGGAAAACGAAAAAAAGAACAATAATTCTTCCTTCGTACCTTCCTTGTATCTTCTTCGTACCCTCTTCGTACTAAGTTCGCTATTTTCTTCTCTCTATAGGAGCGAAGGAGATGCGAATAGGGTGGATGGGAGAAGAGAAATGGAACAAAGCGGTATGATATGGAGAAAGGTCTTTTGAATAAAACTTGGAAAATTATATGAAAATTACAATTTAGTGTATACATAGTTCTTATATTTGCCCAGGCAAAACATCTAATATATAATGTATATGAAAAATGAAACAACGAAGTTTTCTGTATCGAGAGCAATCTTGGTTATTAGTAATCGTATAAAGCATTGGGCATTAATCATATTTCCACTTTGTTTCTTCTTTATTTCTTGTAATGGGAGCAAGAAACAATCTGCGGGACAAGAGGTTAATGAAGTGAAGTTGCAGACGGAAGATATTCTGTTCCCCGTTTCGGAGGTTTTGAATTTGAAGTCTTATTATCTGTCTTCTTATTTTCATAATGACTCTCTGAGTTTGATTTATGGATACAATTATAAATCTCATGCTTTGGATTGTATGGATTTGAAGCGTCATCAGATATCGCAAATATTGCTTTCAAGTCAGGGGGAATCAGCTGTAATGCGTTCTGTAGCCGGGCTTTTTATACAAACTCCGGACTCTATCTGGATTTATGATGATACGCAACGGATACTCCTGATAAATGGTGATGGGAAACTTTTGAAAACAGTAGATTTACGTCCGGAACTGAAAGACAATGAACAAATTCTGATAAACACTAATCATGCAATATCTACAGCGCGACTGTTTTATGACGGAGGACGTCATTCATTGCTTTATGGAATAAAGGATTTCTCTACATCGCCGGTTACTTTTAAAGTTCGGGAAACTTTTCTGAACAGTATGACTCCGTCTGTCGACTATCTATTGCAGCCATCGGTGGCTGTTACGAATGTGAGTGGCAGAGATTATGGCAATATGAGTGATTTGAATATAACCTTTACAGCGGAAAAGGTTCTTTATAACTATCCGGTCGAGTCTCATGTATATGTTATGGATCGTAAGAGTGGAGAGCAAAAAGTTTTTGAAGCAGATAGTCGTTTTACGAAAAATGTAGCGGAAAAATGCGAATCGGGTAACTACGAGCAATGGGAACGGCATAATATTGAGAATCCTCATTTCTATGATCTTATGTATCTTCCGCAAACGGGAATGTATGCCCGTTTACATCTTGGAGGAATAGAATTTGATGCTACGAGAGATATACTGAATTTGATGGATGATCGTGATCTTTATCTGACGTTTTTTGATAAAGACTTTGTGGTTGTGGGAGAGGCTAAGTTACCGTCTCATCGATATAACTATTTCACAGGATGGATGGAAACCAATGACGGAGTTGCCCTTTTTGTTGATAATTCGCTGGATGAGAATGAGAAAACAGAGGAATTGGTACTGGATATAGTGCGGCTGCAAGCAGACTGAATCTATTTGTCCGATTAGTTTTGAGCCGGATAACGTTACGCCTAATCACGCAACGTTATCACTGTAATTTCCGGCCATGCCCCGAAGCGGAACGGTAGTCCTACATAACCGATTCCTATATTGACATATAATCCCCGATCTCCTTCAGTGTACATCCCTCCCCATTCGGGATAAATCAGCGAAGCAAGTGAATGACCGAACATGATAGCCTGCATCGCATGAGTATGTCCGGCAAGCATCAGCTCGATGTCTGTATCCGGCAGTACTTCCCGGCGCCAGTGCGTAGGATTATGGCTTAACAGAATGCGGAACATTCCATCTGTACCTTTAGTCGCTTTTTTCAGGTCGGCAAATTGTGAGAAAGGAGGTTCACCATCATTCTCTACACCGATAAGTGCGATGCTGTCCCCCTCATGATGTAATATATCATACTCATTGTTCAGTAGTTTCCATCCCATTGTCTTTTGCATCCGAACCAGATTGTCAATGTTATTAACCTGTTCTTTCAGGTTTTTCCAATGATAGTAACTTCCGTAGTCATGGTTACCCAGAATGGAATATACTCCATCTTTGGCATGCAATTGCGCCAGAATGTCCTGAAATCCTTCCAGTTCGCAACTTCTTTGGTTCACCAAGTCACCGGTAAAAACTATCAGATCGGGTTTCTGGGCGTTTACGAGTTCTACCAGTTCATTGATGGGTTTCTCATTGTCTATCCAGCTGCCGATATGTATATCCGATAGTTGCACGATACGGTAACCGTCAAATGCTTTCGGAAGATTGGGGTGGTGAAATTCGATATCCTTCACTTCAAATTTGCTGATACCCACCAGGGTGCCATAAAGTATATTAAAGAAACTGACTACACCCAATACTAACCCTACAGCCGTAAACGGTGAACGGGGCCAGCGCAGCAAATAGTGAAAAGGTAGCCCCACCAACGAGCATATCATAAAGATGGTCTTGGGGATGGCAAACAGGAAAATGCAGATAGCCAGTCTTCCGATGGCTTGTGCATGGTGTGCCATCGCATTTTCGCCTATGCCCTGCATCAACAGGAAGTAGCCTGCTATCAATAAAAGAGTGGGGATCCAGTGCGCAATGCGCAGCCAGATGTTTTTGGTTTTCCGAACAATGTACATAAAGTAGATGTACAAATCGGGGATCAATAAAAAAAGGATAAGGAGTAGGGTTATTCTGTGCATATATCTTCTAATTCTTCTATATTCTTCTTGATGTCGTTAAGGAATTTGTAAGCTACTTTTTTGTATAGCAGATAGATGATGGCAATGTCACACAACACAAAGAATGCAATCAAAGTGGCCTGAACGCCGAAAGAAGCTTTGTAATAGCCCATCACCCAATAATTGAGTACATTGAAAACAATCACCCATACGGAAATAGCGATAATTTCATATCTCGTCCATCGGCGGAAACTTGCCATACGTTTGCTTACTATGGCTACAGGCATTTCATCTATTTTCGTGTTTCTTATCCAGCGATAGTTTTTGTGATCCCACCAGATCCCCAGCAGAATACTGATGCCGACAAATATTACGAGTGTATTAATCTTGGGTTGCCATTCTTCGTTGATCTGAAAGATGGACGGCAGTAACCAAATAACCAGAAGGAGAGCCAGTCCCACGACTCCAATACCTATGGAGAAGCGTTGCCAACCCGTAAGGCGCCCTATGCTTTTGCGTGCGTTTGCCTTGTATTCGGCAATCATGCCCGCAATCTGCTTTTCATCGGCAATCGGTTCTTTCTTCAATTGCTCGTCCAGCGCGTTCCAAGATTTCTTTAGTTCATCCAATTCCATATTATTCCTCCTTGTTCATTTTTCTAAGTTTGTCTTTGATCCGGCTGATTTTGGTAGCGACGTTTGTTACCGTCAGGCCGGTGATTTCAGCAATTTCCTCGTAGCTTTTTTCTTCCAGATAAAGCAGAATAATAGACTTCTCCAACGGGCCCAGACGGTTAATCATCCGGTAGAGCTGCTTTAGCATGGCTTGTGTTTCGTCCGATTCTTCCATTCGGTCGGAGTCCTGGCTTAGAGTCACGATTTCGGGAATGTTCTTTTCTTTGCGAATAAAGCTAATACAAGTATTCAGTGCGATGCGGTAAATCCATGTGGATACTTTGCACTCTCTCCGGAACTTGGGGTAGGCTCTCCACAAATTGAGCACGACGTCCTGATACAGGTCGTTAAGAGTAGCATTTGGCGTCGTGTACAGATAGCACACTTTATATATGACGCGTTCATACTCCCGTATCACGGACAAGAACTCCTGTTCTACATTCTCCATCGTCTGTTTCTTGCTTCTTGAATTGCTTTTGCACTGTTAGTCGCAAAGGTAATTAGAAAATCACAAGGGTGTGATTAGATTTTAATCATTTAGTATTCCTTTTAGGCTATTTGGCTGTTGAAATTGCTTTTTTGGCTAAATATTATAAAAAAAGGGTTTGATTATTCTAAAGGAGTGCATTATCTTTGCAAGGATACTATTAACAACAATATAAGAGAACGATGATGAAATATTTTATGGGAGTGTGCTGTGCAATGCTGCTGGGCTTGTCGGCATGTGGTGATATTGATAGCCCGGAGTTTCCGCCTTCTGAGGTTAAGAGTGAAGTAAAAGAGGCGGTGGATTTTTCATATACCGAACTGGAAAATTTAGAATCTACTCATGGTATGCATCTTAATTACCATAATAGAGTGTATGTGTTGTCAGCTGATATAGTGCTGGATTCTCCTTATCAGTCATTCGGGCATATTGAATACTTTATATCTCCTGATAAAGACAATTTGACGGACAAGGCTTTGTTGTCATATAGCTTCGATTATGACAATGTATATAGTGTCTATCCCGAGTATTATTATGGTTGGCAAAGTACTACAGCTATTTGGTATTTTGATCATTCTGATTGGCAGGCCGGTACCTATTATTATCGTGCGGTTGCTTATAGTAACAGTTGGGGTAGTGGTCCCGGTATCCTTCATGACTGTTTGCAGCAAGATGGTAGGCAAGCTACTTTGGATGATCTTAAGTCCTTTACGATTCCTACGAAATACCTTCCTTATGCAGATTTAGGATATGCTAATGAGAATGAAGTATCAGTTTACTTTGGGGTGGATGGATTTGAAGGAAGAATTAAAGAGGTTGGAGTTTGCTATTCCGATGTAAATCAACTCCCTACCATTGATGATAAAAAGTATGTTTCTGAGTCGGCTGACGGTATGCATTTTATTGGTCCTCTTCTACAGAAGGCTTATTATATGCGTCCTTTTGTAGTAACGAAAGATAATGATACGATCTATGGATATGTTCAACGGATTCAATACTCAAGATAAGCAAAGATGAAAAAACTGATTATAACCATGCTCATGACGATTGCCGGACTGACAACCCTCATGGCACAGCAGACGCACGATATAAAAGGTGTGGTAACAGACAAGAGAAATGAACCGATAGTAGGTGCTTTGGTCACCGCAGAAGGTACCGACATCAGTTCTATAACCGATATCGACGGTAAATTCCTGTTACGGGACGTACCTGTTGATGCTAAGAAAGTGATCGTAGAGTCAATCGGTATGGAGACTACCGATGCAAAGATTGATCGGCCGATAATGATGGCTGCTCGCCCGAAGCGTCTCTCGCTGGTAGTGGAAGCCGGAATGGACTGGAGCCGTTATACGGCAGAGGGCTCTGATAGCAAAAACGGTTATCACTTTGGTGTAGGTATGGAAGTGCGTATGTCTAAGCGTTGGGCATTTCGTCCGATGGTGCAACTGGCCAATCGGGGTGCGGAATATAATTTCACGGAAGGATCATACTCTTATAAAGAGACCTGGAATCCGTTGATGCTGGATGTACCGTTTAATTTTCTGGTACGTTATGACCTGGCTCGTAATATGAGTTTGGTACTTTCTTTCGGCCCGGTATTTTCATGGGGACTTAGCGGTAAAGTGAAAGTTTCAGAAACGGGTAAGGAAGATGCTGAATATGACATTTATAGTAAAGATTATGAGAGTAGTTGGGGAAATTATAAGCATGCATTGCTGCATCCGCTCGGGTTCGGTATGACTTATGGCATAGGTGTGGAATATAAGAAGCTTATGATAAACGTTTCCGGTAAGAATATGGGAATTATTGCGGAGGATGAAGGACTGGGAGATGTGAAGGAACATAACTTTGTGCTGGGTGCCAGTGTTTCATACCGTTTCTGATCCTACTTATCAAATGTTGAATTTATAAAGAATACTATATATAATGAAACGAATAATTATATTAGCAATTATAGGCCTCTGCATATCAGGAGCATCTATGGCGCAGGGACAAAAACTGAAAGGCAGACTTATTGATAAGGATCATTATCCGGTGAAGAATGCCAAAGTAACCGTAAAAGGCACAAATTTGAGTACTACTTCTGATAAGGATGGTAATTTTTTCATTGAAGATGTACCGTTGTACCTTGATTCTATTCAGGTGGAGAAAGGCCGGAAAGACATCACCGTTAACACACCTATGAAGATTTCGATGGGGCGGTTGGTTATAGATAAGCGTTTTTCTTGGTTTG
Organism: Bacteroides sp. 14(A); assembly: GCF_000526555.1. Taxonomy (NCBI): domain Bacteria; kingdom Pseudomonadati; phylum Bacteroidota; class Bacteroidia; order Bacteroidales; family Bacteroidaceae; genus Bacteroides; species Bacteroides sp. 14(A). The sequence goes on from NZ_JAGH01000001.1 coordinate 1,783,674, forward strand.
TGAAGGCAGGTGTAGGTGTTAGTCGCTTTTTGGGTGCTGACGAGACGAAAGATAAAGTGTCTTTTCATGTCGGGGGAGGTGTAGACATTAAAATGGCCAAGCATTGGTCTTTCCAGCCGGCAGCTTACATTGCGCACCGTGAAATGGAGGGCAACACCTGGTATTATAGTGATGAAATTACCAACTATAAATTGACGTATCTGGAAATTCCTTTGCTGTTTGCTTATAAGTTCCGTTTAAGTTCCTCGATGAACTGGGTAATTGCTGCCGGCCCTTATGTAGATTGCGGTATTAATGGGGATATTCGTGATGTGAGAAAACTTTATAATTCCAGCCCAGATGGCTATGGCTCTCAGTATACATACGAAACAGAAGAATCTGAAGCTTTTGGTAAACGCTTCACCGGTGGAGCAGCTTATAGTATGGGGGTAGAAGGACGCCATTTCACATTCGGTCTAACCGGACGTACAGGTTGGACTTCATGGCGTAGGAGTGAAGGATTTACGAATCTGGAGTTTGAAATAGGATATAAATTCTAAATAGAACACTTGCGGTTGCATCAGCTTACACTTGTATAAGTGTGAGCTGACGCAGCCGCAAGCATATAATAACGCAACTATAAGCTGATGTTATTCTTTTTAATAGGGAGAAAGTTAGAGATTGGCCGCCAAAAACTTTCTTACTTCATTAATTGGCATTCTTCTGCGTCGTGCATAATCTTCCAATTGATCATTTCCAATCTTGCCTACTGCAAAATATCGTGCGGCAGGATGTGCCAGCATTAATCCGCAAACAGTGGCGTGTGGACGCATAGCACCGTTTTCTGTAAGCGTAATGCCTATTTGCTCCATATGAAGCAATTCATTCAACAGAAAGTTGACAGACTGATCGGGCAGAGAAGGGTAACCGACGGCAGGACGTATGCCTTGGAATTTTTCCTTTAACAACTCGGGGATGGAAAGATTCTCATCCTTTGCGTACCCCCAGGCAACTTTACGCACGTATTCATGCATCTTTTCGGTAGCGGCTTCAGCAAGTCGGTCGGCAAGTGTCTGTACCAACATACGTTTGTAGGGATCCTCCTCATAGAGAAGTTCAACTTCTCCGTCACAGGAAGCTGCAAAAATACCTACCGTATCAGGTGTACCGGAAGCAAGAGGGCGGACAAAATCGCTGAGGCAGAGAAAAGGACTGCCATCCGGATGGGGGATCTGTTGGCGGAGTAAAGGAAAGCGTGTGCCGTCCAGCAGTAAATTATCCCCATCGGCATTAGCCTTGCAAAGATGGAAAATGGTGTGTACATGGTAAGTTTCATCCAGTTGGTTAAGCATTCGGTTAGCTTCTTTAAGTAGCTGCATTGCCTCAGCGGCTTTGGCACGATCCTCTTCAGAAAAAGTCGTAAGCCAGGAAGCACGGCAGGCATCGCAGCCATGGATATCCGCAATAGTGGCGAAGCGGGGCTGAAATCCCCACGCATGAAAGAAGTATATCCAGTTGATGTATGGAGTAACGTCATGAATAGCGTACGTCAACACCTTATCCGCAGGGCTGTTCATCATTTATCTTTGTAATCGAATCTCAATTCTTCGCCACGGTAAGTATCATCTACTTGTCCGTCACTGTATATCAGGTGTCCGTTAGCAAATGTTCTTTCTACTTTCCAACGGAAAGAATTACCTTCCAGCGGGCTCCATCCGCACTTGCTGAGAATATTCTCAGAATTGACTTCCCAACGGTCTCCGTGGCTGACAAGTACAAGGTCGGCCTTATAGCCTTCGCGGACATAACCGCGATCACAGATACCATATATCTGGGCAGGGGCATGGCACATTTTCTCTACAATGGTTTCAATAGAGAAAATTCCTTTTTCTGCCAGTTCGAGCATGCTGACCAGAGAGAATTGAATCATCGGCATACCTGACATGGCTTTTAGTGCGCCACCTTCCTTTTCACTAAGCAGGTGGGGCGCATGATCGGTAGCAATCACATCAATCACGCCTGTATTGACGGCATTTCGTAAAGCATCACGATCAGCTTGTTTCTTTATGGAAGGATTGCACTTGATACGTGTTCCCAGTTCTTTATAATCCTGTTGGCGGTATAACAGATGTGCAACACAGGCTTCGGCTGTAATGTGCTTTTCTTCCAGCGGTATATCACTGAACAATTGCAGTTCTTTGGCTGTAGAGACGTGAAGCACATGCAGACGTGCACCCGCTAAGCTTGCCATGCGTACCGCAAGTTCTGTTGAGGCGTAGCAGGCGGCTGAAGAACGTATGTTGGGGTGCTTGCTGATGGGAACTTCCGGTGCATCACTGAACATCTTCTTATAGTATTCGGTGTTTTTTTTGATGATTTCCTGGCTTTCGCAATGAGTAGCAATCAACATATCTGTTCCATTGAATATATTGAGCAGACTGTTTGTTTTGTCTACCAGCATATTTCCGGTACTGGAACCCATGAAAAGTTTGATGCCACATACACGATGTTTGTCCAGCTGGTTGAATTCCGTATAGTTATTATTAGTGGCTCCGAAGTAGCAGGAGTGGTTAACAATACACTTCTCATTCAGCAAATCAAACTTTTGTTCGAGCGCACTAAGGGTGGTAGTCAGAGGGTTGGTGTTCGGCATATCCATGATGGAAGTGACACCACCTGCGGCTGCTGCACGACTTTCGGTGAGAATATCCGCTTTGTGGGTTAATCCCGGATCGCGGAAGTGTACATGGTCGTCGATAACACCCGGCAACAGGCAACAGCCGGTAGCGTCTATGGTTTCATCACAAGGGACAGAGAGCTTTTTCCCATAGGTAAGTACTTCGGCAATCCGGTCGCCTTCAATCACTACGGAACCTTGTACAGAGCGTCCCTCGTTCACTATTGTTGCGTTATGTATCAGTGTTCTTTTCATCTTCACTAATCATTTATCATTAATCACTAATTGTTTTTTACTGCTTGCGGGTATTTATGGAACCAACTATGCATTTTCAGTTTGATAACACCAAAAACGGCCTCTCCAAAGATACTGCTGTTCATTTTTGAGGTACCCAGTTCCCGGTTGATAAAGATAACCGGTACTTCCACAATCTTGAAACCGCATTTGTAAGCAGTGAATTTCATTTCAATCTGGAAGGCATAACCTTTGAAGCGGATACCATCCAGATCGATTGTCTGCAATACCTCACGACGGTAGCACTTAAAGCCGGCGGTCGTATCATGTATCGGCAGTCCGGTGATGAGGCGTACATACTTGGAGGCAAAATAGGACATCAATACCCGTCCCATAGGCCAATTCACTACATTGACGCCACTGACGTAGCGTGAACCGATAGAGACATCGGCACCTTCTTCGGCGCAGGCTTTGTACAGGCGTGGCAGGTCAGCAGGGTTGTGGCTGAAATCGGCATCCATTTCGAAGATGTATTCATAATTATGTTCCAGCGACCATTTGAAGCCTGCGATATAGGCAGTACCCAGTCCCAGTTTGCCTTTGCGCTCTATCATGAACAAACGTTCGGGAAACTCTTGCTGAAGGGTCTTGACTATGTTGGCAGTGCCATCAGGCGAGCCATCTTCTATAATCAGGATATGGAATACTTTTTCCAGGGCGAAAACGGCACGGATGATGTTCTCGATGTTTTCCCGTTCGTTGTATGTAGGAATGATAACGATGCTGTCCGATGTCTGCATATTCATAAAAGGAGGTTCTAAATTGGGAACAAAGTTAAGTGTTTTCTATCACATACGAATAAAACTAAGGATTATTTAGTAATTTTGCGCCCGTTATGATGACTATTACCGAGCTACAACAACGATATGCCGCCCATCCCAATGTGGAAGCTATGAGTGGTTTACTGAAGAATCCGTCTGTCCGCACTCTTTTCTGTGGTGGACTATGTGCTTCTGCTGCTTCACTGTTTTCGTCCGTGCTGGTGCAGCGTGGAGAATTTCCTTTTGTTTTTATTCTGGGCGATCTGGAAGAGGCGGGATATTTCTACCATGATCTTACGCAGGTGCTGGGGACAGATAAAGTCTTGTTTTTCCCCTCTTCATTTCGTAGGGCAATAAAATACGGACAGAAAGATGCTGCGAATGAAATACTTCGTACAGAAGTGTTGAGTCGCTTGCAGAAAGGTGAAGAAGGGCTTTGCGTGGTGACATATCCTGATGCATTGGCCGAAAAGGTCGTTTCCAGGAAAGAATTGGGGGATAAAACTCTGAAACTGCATTCGGGGGAGAATGTGGATACGAACTTCATCATGGAAGTATTGCGTAGCTATGGCTTCGAGTATGTAGATTATGTGTATGAACCGGGACAATATGCCGTACGTGGTAGCATTATCGATGTGTTTTCTTTTTCTTCCGAGTTTCCGTACCGTATTGACTTCTTCGGGGATGAAGTGGAAAGTATCCGCACGTTTGAGGTGGAGACACAGCTTTCCAAAGAAAAGAAAGATAGCATTGTAATTGTCCCCGATTTAAGCCGCAGTCTGGAGCAGGGTGGTGCGAATGGCATGGTTTCGTTTCTGGATTTTCTGTCGGCGGATACCGTACTGGCAATGCGTGATTTACTTTGGTTGCGTGAGCGCATTCAAACAGTGCATGATGAAACACTTACTCCACAGGCAATTGCTGCCCGCGAAGCAGAAGAAAGTGGCTGTATAACCTTAGATGGCAAGCTGATTGACGGAAGCGAGTTTACACTCCGTGCATTGGATTTCCGTCGTATGGAATTTGGTAATAAACCGACAGGTACACCGGATGCTACGATTACTTTTGATACGTCTGCACAGCCTATTTTCCGCAAGAACTTTGATATGGTGGCTGAGAGTTTCAAAGAATATATGGAGAAGGGATATGCGTTGTACATCTGTAGCGACAGCATGAAACAAACTGACCGTATCCGTGCCATCTTTGAAGACAGGGGGGATCAGATTGCATTTACGGCCGTGGAACGTACGTTGCATGAAGGGTTTGCCGATAATGCCTTGCGGCTTTGTATCTTTACGGATCATCAATTATTCGACCGTTTTCATAAATATAATCTGAAGAGTGATAAAGCACGTAGCGGTAAGGTGGCTCTAAGCTTGAAAGAGCTGAACCAGTTTACTCCGGGAGATTATGTCGTACATACCGATCATGGAGTAGGGCGTTTTTCAGGGCTGGTGCGTATTCCTAACGGAGATACGACACAAGAAGTGATGAAACTGGTCTATCAGAATGAAGACGTGGTGTTTGTTTCCATTCATTCATTGCATAAAGTATCTAAGTATAAAGGTAAGGATGGTGAAGCTCCCCGCCTGAATAAGTTAGGTACCGGTGCCTGGGAAAAACTGAAAGAGCGCACCAAAACTAAGATTAAGGATATTGCACGCGATCTTATCAGGTTATATTCTCAGCGTCGGGAGGAAAAAGGATTCCAGTTTAGTGTGGACAGTTTCCTGCAGCGGGAGTTGGAAGCATCGTTTATCTATGAAGATACGCCTGATCAGAGTAAGGCTACGGCGGATGTAAAAGCAGATATGGAAAGTAATCGCCCGATGGACCGTTTGGTTTGTGGAGACGTTGGTTTCGGTAAAACGGAAGTGGCAGTCCGTGCAGCTTTTAAGGCGGTGGCGGATAATAAGCAGGTGGCTGTTCTGGTACCTACGACAGTGCTGGCTTACCAGCATTTTCAGACGTTCAAGGATCGTTTGAAAGATTTGCCTTGCAAGGTGGAATATTTAAGCCGTGCTCGCACGGCAGCGCAGGCAAAAGCAGTTATAAAAGGTTTGGCTGCCGGAGATGTGAATATACTGATCGGTACACATCGTATTTTAGGTAAAGATATACAATTCAAGGACTTAGGATTACTGATTATTGATGAAGAGCAGAAATTCGGGGTATCTGTAAAAGAGAAACTGCGCCAGTTGAAAGTGAATGTAGATACCTTGACTATGACGGCTACACCTATTCCCCGCACATTGCAATTCTCATTGATAGGGGCACGTGACCTGAGTGTGATACAGACACCTCCGCCCAACCGTTATCCTATTCAGACTGAAGTGCATACCTTTAACGAGGAAGTGATTGCTGATGCCATCAACTTTGAAATGAGTCGTAACGGACAGGTGTTCCTTGTAAATAACCGTATTTCCAATTTGCCCGAATTGAAAGCAATGATTGAGCGGCACATTCCGGATTGCAGAATAGCTATCGGACATGGGCAGATGGAACCGACAGAACTGGAAAAGATAATTTTTGGCTTTGTCAATTATGACTATGATGTATTGATAGCTACTACCATTATAGAAAGTGGTATTGATATTCCAAATGCTAATACTATTATTATCAATCAGGCACAGAACTTTGGTTTAAGTGATCTTCACCAGATGCGCGGCCGCGTGGGAAGAAGCAATAAGAAAGCTTTCTGTTATTTGCTGGCACCTCCTCTTTCTTCTTTGACTCCTGAGGCGAGACGTCGTTTGCAGGCTATTGAGAACTTCAGCGATTTGGGTAGTGGAATTCATATTGCCATGCAGGACCTCGATATTCGTGGTGCAGGCAATATGTTGGGGGCAGAACAAAGTGGTTTCATTGCCGATCTTGGTTATGAAACTTATCAGAAGATATTAACGGAAGCTGTTCACGAGTTGAAGACTGATGAGTTTGCCGATCTCTATGCTGAAGAGTTGAAAGCCGAAGGTGGTGTCATTAGTGGCGAACAATTTGTTGATGAATGTCAGGTAGAAAGTGATCTGGAACTGTTGCTTCCCGCTACATACGTCACGGGTAGTAGTGAGCGTATGTTACTTTACCGCGAGTTGGATAGTCTGACATTGGATAAAGATGTAGAGGCTTTCCGTAACCGGCTTATCGACCGTTTTGGTCCTGTTCCGTCAGAAACGGAAGAGTTACTGCGTATTGTGCCGTTGCGTCGTCTTGCTGCCCGCCTTGGTGCGGAAAAGGTTTTTCTTAAAGGTGGGCGTATGTCGCTATTCTTTATTTCCAATCCGGAAAGTCCCTATTATCAGAGTCAGGCATTCGGTAAAGTTATTGCATACATGATGAAGTATACCCGTCGCTGCGATTTGCGCGAACAGAATACTCGTCGTAGTATGCTGGTGAAGGATGTGAAGAATGTGGAAACGGCAGTTGGTGTTTTGCAGGAGATTGTGGCGATGCAGGTGGAAGAGGGATAGTTTTCTGATAGCTATCGTCCAAATTGTATCGCAAATCCCAGATTAAAGAATGTAACATTGTTTTTAAACCAACTGTGGTCTATTCCGTCATCATAATCGTATGGATTGGAAAGCCGTGCGTCGGGGTTTGCAAACCAGTCGGCTGTGAGTATATCTGCACGAAACACTCCTGATAATTTCTTGGTAATGTAGAACTCGTAACCCATGCCAAATGACAGCCCGCAATAGCCTCTCTGAAAAGATATTCCGTTCCGTTCACCTCGTTGGTAAGTACGTTCCTGATAGTTCATGTAGCCTATGCCGAATGAAAGAAATGCTCCTTGATTTCCCTCACTCCACAAGTAGCGGTAAGTAATATTGGGGTGTATATAATGGAGGTGCATTTTATCCGGCAGACGAGCTACCCGTAAGTAATCATACTGAAGCCCTAGGGCAAAGTTGGGCATGAAGTAGTAGCGCCCTTCTGTCATCAGGTTGTATCCCGCACGGTCGCCATTTTTACTGAAAAAGTCATTACGGTTTCCTTCTACACGCGGCAATGTTACTCCGCCACCCAGTGAGATACTGAAGTTTTGCGGTAGGTTATCTTGTGCTTGCAAGGTCGTGCTTGCATAACTCAAAAAGATAGTGAAGAGAATAAAGAGTCGTTTCATCATTGTTAGATTAATATTTATCGTTTTCCATATAGTTTGTCTATCAAATCAATCCGTCCGATACGGCGTAGTTCGTTGATGATGTTCTTTCGTTCTTCCGGTTTATACCAGAAAAAGAATTGGCGTTGCGCTAACTTTTCACGTGGTGTTTTAGCACTGAATACAGGCTCCAATGTGTATGGATGGTAGCCGGTATACCAAGCTTCAGTGGCTACGGTCATGGGGGTAGGGGTAAAGTCTTGCACCTGTTCCAGATGAAAATCAAGGCGTTTGGTGATAACAGCCAGTTCTGCCATGTCCTCTTCCTTACAGCCGGGATGACTGGAAATGAAATAAGGAATCAACTGTTGTCGCAATCCTTCTTCGCGGTTGATACGGTCGAATATTTTCTTGAATTCCTGGAACTGGCCGAACGAGGGTTTGCGCATGATACTCAATACCCGGTCACTGGTATGTTCCGGAGCTACTTTAAGACGACCGCTGACGTGGCGGGCTATTAACTCGCGGGTGTATTCAGCAGTGCTTTTATTAGTTGCCGGATCTTTGCTTTGATGCAAGAGCAAGTCGTAGCGTACACCACTACCGATGAAACTCTTTTTGATACCGGGTAAAGTATCTACCGCATGATAAATATCCAGTAAAGGCCGATGGTCGGTATTCAGGTTCGGACAAACTTTGGGATGGATACATGAGGGGCGTTTGCATTTCTTGCAAATGTTCTCATCCCTCCCTTTCATCCGGTACATATTGGCAGATGGACCGCCAAGGTCACTCAGATACCCTTTAAAATCGGGGAGTTCCATTAGTGCCTTTACTTCTTTAAGAATGCTTTCTTTACTGCGGCTTACAATAAACTTTCCTTGATGTGCCGAGATCGTGCAAAATGCACAACCACCGAAACACCCACGATGGATATTTACCGAAAACTTAATCATATCGTATGCCGGAATTCGCTTGCCTTTGTATTTGGGATGAGGCAGACGGGTGTAGGGCAAATCGTACGAATGATCGAGTTCAGCTTCCGTCAGGGGTGGGTAAGGAGGATTGACAACAACAGTCATACCATCTACTTCCTGTGTAATACGGGAAGCAGTATATTTATTACTCTCTTCTTCAATGTGGCGGAAATTGGCAGCCTGCTTCTTCTTGTCTTTCAGACATTCAGCATGAGAAAAGAGACGGATATCTCCTTCTTCGCTGATGAAATCCGTTGTCTTGCATAGGTAAGCAATTTGCGGAATGGTATTTAGTGATAGCCGCTTATCATTGAATCTTCTTATCAGTTCCACCACCGGTTTTTCTCCCATTCCGTAAATCAACAAGTCAGCACCACTTTCTACGAGAATGCTTTTCATAAGCTTATCCTGCCAATAATCGTAATGCGTCACGCGACGCATGCTTGCTTCGATACCTCCCAATACGACGGGAACATCGGGATATAATTTCTTCAGAATTTGGGTGTAAACAATTGAAGGGTAATCCGGACGCATATCCGGACGTGCATCCGGTGTGTAGGCATCGTCACTACGTAAACGCTTGTTGGCAGTGTATTTGTTTACCATAGAGTCCATACATCCGGGACTGATGCCAAAGAACAGGCGGGGACGCCCTAACTTCTTAAAGTCGCGTAAGTCATCCCGCCAATTGGGTTGAGGTATAATCGCCACGCGCAAACCTTCTGCTTCGAGGATACGTCCGATAACAGCAGCCCCGAAAGAAGGGTGGTCTACATAGGCGTCACCACTGAACAGGATAACGTCCAGTTCGTCCCATCCGCGCAACTCCACTTCTTTTTTCGTTGTGGGCAACCAATCAGTCAGTCGATATTCTTTCATGCCGCAAAGATACGCATAAAATGAGGTTCAGCCAGAAAATGCGTAGTTAAATTGCTGTTGATGATGCTTGCGGCTCTTCCCCAAGTCCGGGGCAAAACAGCTTCGTGAGACGATGAAATCCATCTCGTGAGATAGAGGCTAACAAAAATATCAAAGAATCGTCTGTTATATCCTTATATTTTATACTTTTGTACGCAGATGGCACAAGCAAAATATAAATCAATCTATATATTATGGAAATACCTCCGTATGAAGAATCAAAAGATGTGATACAACGCAAACTCGATCAGACAACTATGATTTTGCAGAATATCAATGCTTATTTTTTACTGATAGATAAAGATTTTATAGTCTGCGATACCAATTACTATTCCTTGAATAAGCTTCCAGCTCCTGAGGTTGGTATGACACAAAAGGTCGGTGACCTGTTGCATTGCCGGAATGCTGCTGAAGCCGGCGAATGTGGTATGCATCAGCAGTGTAAACTTTGTGGTATCCGCGCGGCTATTGGAAGAGCTTTTCATAAGAAAGAGAGTTTCCAAAAAGTAAATGCTTCTATGAATCTTCTGAATGACAAAGAAGACAAAGTGATTCCTTGTGATGTTTCAGTATCGGGTGCTTATGTTGTTATTAACGGGGAAGATCATATGGTATTGACGGTTTATGATGTGACGGAACTACAGAATGTTCAAAGGTTGCTGAATATTGAGAGAAAGAACTCGATATCTGCAGAGAGATTAAAATCCACTTTTATTGCGAATATAAGTCATGAAGTCCGCACACCATTGAATGCGATTGTCGGCTTTTCGGGATTAATAGCTACCGCTTCTGATGAAGAGGAAAAGAAATTGTATATGGATATTATTTCAGAGAACAATGAGCGTTTGTTACGTTTGATAAATGATATCTTTGATCTTTCGCAGATAGAAGCCGGAACTTTGAATTTTGAGTATTCTGAATTTGATGCCAATGACTTGTTAAGAGAGTTGGAAGGTATGTTTAAGGTGAAACTATTCAATAATCCTTCAGTTGATTTGATTTGTGAAGACTCAGTGCAATCTATTATCATGTATTCTGAACGCCAACGCATCATTCAGGTGATGGCAAACCTGATTCATAATGCGATCAAGTTTACCAAATCAGGTGAGATACGCTTTAGTTGCCGTATGGAGGGAACGGATGAGGTTTATTTTTATGTATCTGATACTGGAATTGGAATTCCGAAAGAAGAACAGCAAGAGATATTTTCCAGTTTTAAAAAGTTGGATCGGGAAGTACCGGGAACAGGTCTGGGGTTGACACTTTCACAAACTATTATCCAAAATTTGGGAGGTAGGGCAGGTTTGGAATCTGAGGTCAATAAAGGTTCTACATTTTGGTTTGTAGTACCCTTGATTATGGATCCGTATAATTGAATGAGAGAAAATAATATAAAACGAATCCTGTTAGAAGCTTTCTTATGCTGAAACAGGATTCGTTTTTTATTTCTTATTTCCGGATACGATCATGAATGATGATTTGCAATTTACTGCACAATTTATCTTTTGGTGAATTGTACCGTCATTTGTTCGCCATCGTAAATCTCACGAAAGCCGATTTGTTGTTCTGCGAGATATTCTTTTAAATCATTGAAGGCAGCAGTATCATTCATAATAATTTCCAGTTTCTCATCCAGTGTAGCTTCGCACATGGCTTTGACGGCCGGGATGAGAGGACTGTAAAGTTTTTGACCGCACGTGTCGATTGTTTTCATTTTATTATTCCTCTTCTATGGGTTCCTGCTTTGAAAACCATTCCAGATAGAGCTTAATCAGTTGCTGTAATCCGAAGGCTTTCATGTTGTTGTGGTATATCACGTCGATGCAGAGGTCGAGCAAGTCTTTGCTGTCTTCTTCTTGTGATGCGATGAGGGAGCGGATATTCAGTCTCAGTTTTTCCAGAACAGATTCGTCTACAATACCATTACTGTCGATAAGATGACGGAAAAGTCCGTATTTCTCAATGGTTGCCAGGTTCTCTTCGGATATCTCTAAACTGCGGGTACCGCTGGGGTTTGCTTGTATAGTATACATAGTGTTTTATATTTTTAAAGGTTTATACTCTGAGAGCAAAGATAAGCGTTATTTTTAATTAGGCGCATTGTTTTTTATTTTTTTGCTTGAAAGAATTGCAGGATAGAAGCCATGACAGCGTTGCGATCCGTTTCCTGTTCAATACTTTCTAATGGGAACCCCATAACGAAGGTACGGTAGTTGCCCTGATAGGCAATGGCAGCACTTTGATTTCCGGAAGTATAGGTGAGCACTGGAAAAGCAGTATCTGTCGGTAGAATACATTCGGGAGCTGTTACGGGATAAGCGTACTCATTGGGTAGGCGGGGAATACTGAATGTACGTCCCAGACCATTAATATTTCCTGAGCGATTATCGGTGATGGATTGTCCGTAGGCATATTTCAGAATGTTTTGTGTGAACTCCCGGTCTCCCTGCGAACCGTTCATATCGCTGCCAAGATAGGAACCGCTCACAAGCAGATTTCCACCGGATTGGCAATAAGCGGTCAGTGCTCGCTGCATGGCAGAGGAAAAGGTTTTGTAATATGCATTGCTTGCCGGATTGCTTTGGCGGTCTTCTTTTTCCAGTCCGAGGATATAGTCTACGATATCGTAAGCTTCCAATGGAATACGTCCGCTTTCTACGGCTTCATCACTGCATGACACGAAACTATAATCTCCGGATGCCTGTATCGCCTTTCCGTGTATGAACGGATAATCGAAGCTATTTCCGGCAATTCGCATTCCTTCCCATTCGCTACTGCTACGTCCCAGTTCCTTCCCGGTCTGTTTGCGGGAGAATTCTGTTTGAGCACCACAAAGTGAGATGTCATATAAATAAGGTACACCCGGGTCTTTCGTTAAATCGAATCCGGCTTCAGTGGGGGTATCAATGACGGCTGGCCCACTGAGGCGGTCGAAACCATTGACAATCAAAATACGTCCTTTTTCTCTTTTTGCTTTATAAGCTGCAAGAATCTCGGATGGAAAACTTTCTCCACCCCGGTTGGCTGCGGTTACTTTAAAGGAATAGACAATACCGGGTTCTATCTTTACGGTATAAGAGGGACTGCTGACACGTACGCCATTGTCAAAGCCTCCACGACCGATGCGGGTATATACGATGTATTCGCGCGGTTTGGCTGTTGGTTCCAACAGGTCTTCTTCACCATTCCAGGAAAGTTGCAGTGTGTTCTTTTTATTACCGAAGCGAATAGCAAAGTTACTTACAGGAAGAGGTTGTACTACATAATCTTTGCCATGCTGATTGCAAAGGTATTGCAGAATAGCTTTATAAATAGAGCGTCCTACAGTGAATTTAAAGTTGGGATCATGCCCGAGGCGCATATCGGCAAAGTTTTGGTGCGAAAGTAATTCGACAATAGTGGAAGGAACGGCGGGCAGTCGCGTTTCACTGTAATTACGATTCCACATGCTGCGACGAGTCCAATCTATGGCATAATTGGAACGGATATCCCGCTGGAGTTGGGTAAGCAGAATGTCGGAAAGGTCTCGGGAGGCATAGCGGTCTGTTCCGGCTCCGAGTACTCCGTTATTGAAATCGGTGGTATATATGCCGAGCGTACCTATGATTTTATCTTCTTTGCTGGCACCCGCATCGCTGTGCAATGCCATTGAGAGTTCAAAAGGTACTCCTAAACCTTTGTCTTTGGGATTGAATATCGAACCGCCGGACAGATAGTTAATCATTCTGGAACGTACATTAATGTCATCAGACATGTCATCTTTACCTTCACGTCCGCCATAAACCGGATAAGGCATGCCGGCCCATTGTGCAGAATAACGGGCACCTTCCAGATAGCGAGGCATTCCACTGGTTTCTCCACCGCGTTCTATATTGCCCATTCCACCGCCAAAGCGTACAGCATCAGCGCAGACTACACCTTTCTGTTTGCTTTCATTGCTAAGTACCACCATGCCATAATCGTTCTTTCCCTTATCAAAAGAAAAAGTACCGAGATACACCCACGTACCACCACCTATCTGCTGATTTACTTTGAACTCAGTGGTTCCTCCATTATGGAAAACAATATATTTGGCGTCACTTACGCTATTAGGCAAAGTTTGATAAGAGACGTATACAGCATAATCTCCTGTTTCCGGAATATCGGGTATCCACTCGGCAAAGGCTTTATCTTTTTTCTTTTCGGTAGGGGCATAGCGGGCTGTACCGGTAATGAAAGGATTTTCGTTATCTTGATATACTCTCTTCTGTTGGGCAAACCCTGGTTGGCTTGTCTGTTGCCAACGTGCTTTTCGGCTTTTGACTTCTAAATAGAGGGAACCTTGTCCACCATATCCGCTCAGGTTTCCGTCATTGTCGACGATTACTTCTTGTTTTTGCGTATCCCGTTCACGGGGGGTGAATACGTTGGCTCCGGCATTTTCCAGCATGGGTATGAGGTAGGGTAAAATGAATGATTGTGTGAACTGGTCTTCCGTTGTACAAAACAGGCGCGGACGTTGCCATCCCCATTTATTTTTATTGTTGATATAATATTTTCCATGACTTTGCCAAAGGGCGATATGTCTTCTTTCCAATCCACGGGTAATTTCGTATGGACGTGAGATACGGGATACCCACGGACTATCTCTGTATTCCAACTTATTAAACAGACGTGTCTTGTCTTTCTTCTCTTTCCGATAAAGATTTGGAATGAGGTCTTCAATGCTTCGTCCGTTTGCAAAAAGGGTTATTTTGAAATAACTCACCGGTCCCGGCAAGATTTGTTTCAAATGTCGATAAATGGCATCTACTGTTGCTGGTCGTAAGGGCTGGTAGGCAAAGCGTTCGTTTGTATAGATGAGCAACCTTTTTTCCCGGAAGTCAATACGGAAACTGTCCAGCTTGCAAGTCCCTATATTTACCGTATTGGTGGTATATTCTTTAAAGAAAGCTTGTAGACGTTCTTCTACATTTTGTTTGATTTCTTGTGCCGGAAGAAATGTCCCATACAACAAAAGTAATATGCTGATTAGAATTATTTTTTTCATACTTATGGAATATTCAAGTTTGTAATGTCTGCTTCTATGTGGAAGTAGTGCATACAAAAGTACATAAAAGAAGATTGCATTGTTTCTTGAATTGCTCTCTTTTTGATATATTTTGCAAATCTGTATTTCAGAAAATGTTCCCGATGATTTAGTTGTAAATTATTTTGTTTGATAAAGATTCGATATTTGCAATGTTGTTGAATTCATACATAATACTTATGAAAAAAATATGGCATTATCTGGTTGAAAACGCGCAGACAGAAATGTATCCTCTTTTTTTATCCTTACATTTTTCATGAAATCGTTTCCGATGATTTATCCCTGTTTCTTTGAACAACCTGCTTCAAATCATTAGTTTTGTCTTGCCAGCCAGTTTCCGGCTGTAATTGTATAATCACTAAATTACTAAAATTTATGCAGAAAAAGACACTACTCCTTCAATCGGTTCACAAATTAAAACGGATTTGGATATTATGTTTGATAAGTCTGTGCATTGTACCATTAAATGCACAAAATTTTTACAAAATTGAAATGCCTAATTACATCCTGCAAGCATCAGGCACAAACACAGAGACTTTGTATATCAAAAACAAGGAATCTGAAAACCTGATTCAACTCGGAAAACTAAAGTTCGGATGGACACCTGCCATCACAATGGAAAATACATGCAGTTATGAAATCATTGAAGTAAACGGATATCAGGCCATCCGAGCCACCTACACTTTTCCTTCATCCGTGCCTTCTTCTATTACACTGACCGGAACCTTTATTGCACGTCCCGACCGAGTAGACGTCCAATATTTGGTTTCTGGTGTTCCTACTGGATATGTCACCAACTGGGGAGGCTCACAATTCCGCTTCATACTCTCCAACAAGGCAAATACCCAAATATTGCCAGAGGCCAAACTCGGCTTATGGCAACGGGATGCACAAGGAGGATTGCCCATTGAAGCCGCAGACTCCAATTTCTTCCCATTCCTCATAAAAGATAAAATAATATGTTTGGCCTATGGTCCTGAGAATAAGGCTAATTCCAGTTGGAAGGACGACTGGTACAGGCATACTGTCTTAATTGATAATAAGGACGGTTCTTACTCCACGAAGTTCTCCGTACTGGTGGCTTCTTCGGACTGGCCGTACGAAGCCATCTGCGCCCAATGGAAAGGACGTCCCTTTGCATTAACTCTCAGCACCGATAAATTTTACAATTGGTGGGAAAATGCATCCGGAACATTAAGTGTAAAGGCAAATCTGGCCAACACTTCCCAAGAGAAGAAAAATTGTACACTCAAATATTGGATCAGAGACTATGCCGGAAATTATGTTGTCAATGAAAGCCTGTCACTTACTATAGAAGCCGGTCAGCTACAAGTCTATCCCATTGAGTTCACCCCTGAAAGCGAAAGAGAAATCTACTTTGTGGAGGCTTCCATTGAGGATGAAACTGGCAAGGAGCAAGTGTTCCACAGAACGAATCTAGGGCTCCTACCCCCACACGAGTTTACATCTACTCCTGATGAAAACATCATGGGACTTTCCGCTTACTGGGCTATCCCTGACTCAACAGAATTGAAACGGTTGTTAAACAGAATGGGGGTCAGATGGGTAAGAAACGGAATTAACAGCAGTTTCAAGAATATCGAAGCGATGTATCATAACAATATCGACTGGACAAAAAAGTGGACTGATACAGAACGAGATAAACAAATCCGAACCTGCTTCCAAGAAATGGTGAAGAATGGAAACAAAATTTGGGAGTTTGGCAATGAACTGAATATGAGTTCTCCTGATATAGGTGGAGCCGGTGAAGGTATCGGAAAAGCACTATTGGCCGAGCCTTATGTGAAATGGTTAAAAGCTATCCGCAAGATACAGTCGGAAAAAACGGAATGGCAAAAAATCAAAATTATATCTTTCGGTTTTGCCGGTACTGACGAAGTATTCCTGGAAAAACTCGTCACACTAGGAGGTTGGGAATTGCTGGATGGAATAGCACTTCACCCAGGAAGAGGTAACTTTACTCCCGATTATCCTGTAACAGTTCCATGGAATGAATTTGAGAAACCTTCTTCAGGATATCAATATTGGAATTACTATGGTTCCATCCGTATTCTCAAAAACTTCATCAAAGCACATGGAAATGATAAAGATTTATACCTGACGGAAGTCTACGCACTTGACTTTCCGAACCATTCATGGAATGATACTCCCCGCGAATCAGCCGAGAACGTGGTCCTTTCATTTGCACTTGCTGCTGCTGAAGGAGTAAAGAATGCACTCTATTACCAGCTATTCAATTCAGTATGGAATAATCAATTAGGTGTGAGAGCAGACAACCGCGAATATTTCTTTGGTCTAATCAACCGCGATCTAAGTTTCAAGCCTTCCTTCATGGCCTACTGCAATATATCCGAAGCGTTGGATGGGGCCCGTTTCAAAGGATGGATTAAGTTCAGTGAAAATAATCCTTTCAGCAAAGGAGTCATGTTCGATACGCCTAAAGGTCCTATGAGTATTATTTGGGACAGAATGGAAGGCGATATACTACCACGTCCCAACGGGAATAGTTCTCCGGAACCCTGGATCAGTTCATGGAATATACAAACGGAATTGACTTTGCCTTGCAAAGAAGAAAGTATTACGGTATTGAATGCCATCGGACAAAAAGAATCAATCCCGGTAAAAGACCATAAAGCTACAATAACTTTAACCGGAGCTCCGGTTATTGTTTACGGCATGGATGCCTCTCAGATACAGCTTCACGGAGATGCCCCGACCGGCATAGAGAACCTTTATGTCGATGGGAAAGATATACAAATAAGTCCTAATCCGGTAAAGGACCGACTGTTCATCAAAGGTAATTTTCAGTCGGATATCGAGCAAATACACCTCTATATTTATAATGTAATCGGGCAGCAGATTACAAGTCAGTCAATTTCGGTATTAGGTAATACTTTGGAACACAGCATAAACATGACTGGAATCAATGTAGGAATCTATTACGCAGTCTTCGACATAAATGGTGCCAAACGCATAACCAAGAAGATTATCAAGCAATAGAACAGTTTATATTATTCTTAAGATAGAAGTGTTACCCGAAGCAATCTTTTTGCTTGGGTAACATTTTTATCTATCTTGCTAGCCATGCTCCATGTGCCTCGGTGCTATCTATTGGGCAAACTGGACAGAATGTATTACGGAAACAACAAGACCACCGCGCGGAATATAGGTTTTGATGACTCTTTTATTTATGACGAGATTGCCTTAAAGCTTGCTAACCGTAAACTACCGCCGGAAATATTGTTACACAATGAAGAGATCAAAGTTTTTGAGGCATGGACTCAAAAGGAAGGAAAAACAGGCTATTAAGCTTTCACAATGGCCTGCAACTGTTCCATATTGTTGAAATTGAATATCGGGATGGAATACATTGCATTATGAGCATTATCTTTTTTAAAAGTGTCTAATGGTAATTTTAGTGTGCCGTCGTTCAGAACCATATTTTCTACTTTGTGGGGCTTCATCAAATCTTCTGAAATTTCATAGTGTATGGAAATATTTCGCATAGGAACCTGATTCTTTCATACGCAAATAGAGACGGTTGCTTTCTCTTCGGTCTTGCATAGCCAGTTTGCATGATCGAGAGAGGCAGTAACTTTTATCAGTTTTAGGGTAGCTGTGAAAAAACATATATTGTCTTCATTTCCAATAAATACAACAATACTAATCTGATAATAAGTATTTTATTCATTTCTGGTAATATTTAAAAAGTTATATTGAATTTTACAACCGTGGGCGGATGTTTTATTTGAATCATTTATCTGCGAACTTTACATACTGTTTCCAGTCATATAGAGTGATATTATGTTTTCCGGAACGAATATGGTAGGCCCGAATATAAACTCATATACTGGAGGATGTACTCCGGATAGGAATTCTCCTTTAGGGTCGGCTCATTGGCCTTCGGTGGTGCTGGCAATATAAACCGGACGTGGTGCTAAAAGAGTTATCAATTCATACAGGTCAAAAGGAAGCGTGTTTTCTTTGCCGTTGTATTTCTGGAAATTGCGATAAAAATAATGGGGAAACTGCCAGTTGACAGTCTGAACAGTCTCTCCGAAAGTGTGTCGGGAAAGGGCGGCCCCTCCACAACTGAAACAATTGGAAATAGTCATAGCAAATTTGGGAAGACTTTCAGCCAACACCGTGAACGTAAAACACTGTAAGAAGAATAAAATTCCTGTAATCATTTTTAGAGTATTCATGGTAAAATGTTTATATTATTCTTATTTTTTTAACTTTATGGCATCCTTGATTAATGATAAAGCTGAATTCGTGACGCGTCTATTCCGTATATCACGCAAGGAGCGCCAGTCAGTTCTATAGTCACTTGGTTGTTAATAGCGGGTACTATTTGTTTTTGTCCGATGGCATTCAGTAAGGTAACCTCGGGAGCACTGCTTGGCAAGGTCAGTTTCTTTTTTATTCTCCATGAGCTTACCCAAGGTTCCGGAAAAATATCTCCGTTAGGATGGGTCAGGATATTTCCTTCTGTCCTATCCCAAAGTACAACCATGCTTCCCTGGGGAGTGTCGAACAAAATTCCTCTGCTAAGCGGATGCTTTTCGTCCATCCGTATCCAGCCTTTGAATACAGCTTTATCCAATACTTCAGCCGTGTTGCAAAAGGCCATCAAAGAAGGTTTGAAACTCAAATCTCTGTTGATCATCCCAAAGAAATACTCCCGGTTGGTGGCATTTACTCCTAAATGGTCGAACCATACGGAGTTAAATAGCTGATAGTAAAGCGCATTCTTTACTCCCTCTGCTGCTGCAAGCACATACGATAATAATAAATTCTCTGCCGCTTCGCGAGGGGTATCGTTCCATGAATGATTTGGATAATCAAGTGCGTATATTTCGGTAAGGTACAAATCTTTGTTACCTCCATGCTTTTGTATGAAATTCTTAACTATCCGGATAGAACCGTAATAATTCCAGTATTGATATCCGGAAGTAGGCTTCTTGAAATCTTCCCAAGGAGCGGCTACCGGGAAATCTGGTGTAAAATTACCTCTGCCCGGATGCAATGCGATTCCGTCCAGTAAGTCCCATCCTCCCAATTCTACAATTTTTTCCAGGAAGACCTCATCTCCCCCTGCTATTCCGAATGAGATAATCTGAATGTTCCGCCATTCAATTTGTTCTTTTTGAACTTTGCGTATGGCTTTCAGCCACTCTATATATGCTTCGGCTAAACGAGCTTTGCCAATGCCTTCGCCGGCACCGGCAATATCCGGTGAACTCATGTTCAGTTCATTGCCAAATTCCCATATCTTATTTCCGTTCTTTACAATCTTCCGGAAAAAGGAGCGTATCAATTCTTCTCGCTCTGGGTCTTTCCACTTCTTCTTCCAGTTTATGTTATTGTGAAATGTAGCTTCTGTATTTTTGAAACTGCTGGTAATTCCATTACGTACCCATCGGACACCCATCCGGTTTAATAAACGTTTTAGGTTCACGGAATCGGGAATGGCCCAATAGGCTGAAAGCCCCATAATATTTTCATCGGGTGTGGCTTTAAATTCATGCGGGGGCAATATAGCCAGACTTGTCCTTGAGAAAGTTTGTTCTTTTCCGTTTTCGTCTTCAACGGAGACTTCTACAAAATAAATTTCCCGTTCTGTGTTTGCTGTAAATTGAATAGAGTGAACTTGTATTTCTCCTGTTTCTAAGAAGTATTTCTTGGAGTCATTCACTATGTAATTTCCGGCATAGTCGCGAATCCAATACTTAAGCATACATTTTTGTGGAACTGGTGACGTATTGATGATTTTAGCTTGTACGCCGATTGGAGCAGTTGCGTCCTCCCACCAGTTATAGACTTTATCAGTGGTAAGTGTCAAGGCAAACGGACGTTTCTGCCATTTTGCACTGATAGCTTCGTAAGGCCATCCATAAGGAGGAAATAGGATTGAAAACTGAGTGAAATAGTTGCCGTCTTCCTGACGCGACAGAATCGTATGTCTGTAGTCCTCGCTTTTCCAATTTGAGTCGACTTTGTTATCGGCTCCATAAGTAAGGCAAAGCAAGCGGTTTTTTATCAAAAACGGGAATATTTTGGCATCGGCTGTTTCTAACGGAAGTCCTCCTTTAGTATCCCGCTGCCATATCCCCAATTTGGCTTCCGGAAGTTTTTGAGTACCGGCGTTTTCGGGCAGGCAGAAACGAAACTGACATCCTTTCCAGTCAGCCTTATACTTTTCGGGAACTCCTGAAAGCAAATACTGTACGTCCACTCGGTCTTGGTGTACTATGAATGTACCTGTAAGTTTCATCGAAGTCGGTACTGATGGAGAAAAAAAATAATTGATACGAATGGCACTTGCCCCATCCACCTCTATTATTTCATACTTGCAATTGTTTTCGAGTTCAAGTTGAGGCCACCGGCCAAGTTTCAGCTCGCCAAGTTGTACCAATGTCTCCGATTGTTTGTTTTGCAACAGCAATCTTCCTTTATCTTTGGATGCTATTCTTAAAATATAATTGGAAGATTCAATCTTATAATTTGCCAGCATTTCTATGGGTGTTATACAGAAATTGATTATTAACAATAGTAACCATTTTCTTTTCAATTCGGCAAATGAAATGTTATATAAAAGCTTGTACATATCTTTATTCTTTGTAAATTATAAAATTTACCCCTGCTACAAATATTATGTGGCAGGGGCAATTCTTCATAAAAGTGGATATCCACGATTAATCTTTCATGAACTGGCCTTCTTCGGGTACCTGCAAGGGGGGTACATTATTTTCACAGCCTAAATAACCGTTATTTTGATTAATGTGTCCATTGGTGTTGGCTCTGATATCTTTGTTAGGAATAGGCCATAACATGTGATGAACACTCATAGTGTATTCAGCAAATCTGTTCTTTACACCTTTGTTATAGAAATTGTTATGTTGGCTGATCCAGTCGAACCAGAAATTGTATCCGGCATCTTTCAAGTTGCTGGCACCCTTCGAACCACATAAGTTTTCCATTTTGTAGATACGTCCGTCGAATATCTCACAAGGTTTACCTGTCAGTGCGTATGTATAAGCGATACGAACTAATGTAATGTGACGATGTTCTTCGTAATAAAGTTCACGTGCGCGTTCATTCAGAATTTCACCGATATTGATGTCCTGAGCAGTCAACAGATCGGCACCTGCACGTTTGCGTACTACATTCAGCATGTTGGCAGCTTCACCCAGATTATCTTTCCAATAATAACATTCGGCAAGCATCAGATAAACTTCGGCACTACGCATTAGATAGATAGGACTTGAACCACCTTTCCATTGACCGCTACCTGCTGTTGGATCTGGAATATATACTTTGTAGTGGGGCCATGAAAACCAGCAACGGATGGAATCGCCACAAGACATATTTACAGGCTTTACAGCTTTCTTTCCATACCAGGGATCATTGGCTTTCTTCAGGGTCGGGTCATTATAAATCAAGTCTTCCATACGTCTCCAACTATCGTGGTTGTATCGGCCACGTAAGTCATTTTTTTCCTTCTCTGTCCAAATGGTATATTGGAAGTAGTTGGTGGGGCGTACACGGGCAATGCCTCGTCCATATGTTTTATTCACGTCCTCCACAATACCGGCTGCAACGTCTTTGCTGTCGGGAGTGACGGCGAAACCTGTTTTTCCACTCGGAGTTTTTACTACGTTATTATTCCACATAGGAACACAGTTAGCCATGATTTCTGTTTTTGCAGAGCCTGTACCACTGGCATTATTCGGTTCGGATACACCATATAATATACCTTCTGTATTGGCCGGATCACTTTTGGCTTCTACACTGTGCAGATCAAACATCAGGTTGGGGTGATTGTTTTTAGTGGAAGTAAAACGGTTTACCATCAGTGGGTGTTTAGCTACGATTTCATTTCCAACTTTGATAGCATTGTCGAATTCCCCCAATGACATATAGACTTTCATCAACAGTACTCCACAGGCCGATTTGGTGGTGTGTCCACGGTCTACTTGTTCGGGTACCCATTGGTATGCAAATTCCAGTTCTTTTTTCATACGACGTAAGATACTCCAACGATCACATGTATTAAAATCATACCGTGGGTATGTGACTTCAACATCAATGAAGGGGACATCCCCGAACTGGTTGATCAGTCGCCAGTATCTGTAACAACGCTGAAAGTAACCTGTACCCAATACTTTGTTTTTTTCTGCTTCATTGACGAATTTAGTATCTTTCATACGTGAAAGTACTACATTTGTATATTTTATTTGATTCCAGTTCTCATCCCAGTTGTGCGATGTCAAATAGGAGTTTTCCGCATTATTAAAGTTAGCATCCGGCATTAATTGGCGATCCATATCCTGCAAGGGTCCTGCTTTATCAGTTGTTCCGCTGATACAGAGATCGGAGAAGATAAGTTCACAAGTATATCCGCTTCCGTTTCCAAAGTATTCATGACGCATGGAACGTTCGGCTGCTGCAAGAGAAGTGAGCAGACCGTCAGCATCAACATATGCATTTTCAGGAGTGAGGAAAGAGAGGGGCTTAGGTTCCAGCCAACTTTCGCTACATCCGGTTAGTAGTACCGTACATAAAGCGACACCACTGATAGTTTTGAATATTCTGTTCTTTTTCATTGTTCTTTCAAATTAGAGTGTAAAGTTAATACCGAAATTGAATGTTCTTCCCATTGGGCTATTTGATTCAGGATCCCAACCGTCGTAATGAGGAGCAAAGACTGCTACATTATGAATGGATGCATTGAAGCGTAAATCTTGGATACCTACAACTTTTGTCCATTTTTGTGGCAGGCGATATGAAACTGTGATGTTGTCCAAACGGATAAATGACTTGTTTACGTAATGTGTTCCTAAGTTCTTTGAACCGATACGTGCATAGTCATTAATCGGATTTTCTGGTGTCCAGTAAGGCTGATCGTAACCGCAACTGATAGAAGCATCGAAGTTATTGTTGGCGGCATCAGCATATGAACCGTAGTGACCCCATAAAGAGTACAACATAAATGAAATATCCAGATCATTGAACAATTGGAAGTTGTTACGGAATGTCCAACGGAAACGAGGGGTTGTATATTTCTGGTGTTTCTTGTCATCCTGGTCCAATTTCCCATTTTCGTTGAAGTCCAGATATTTAAAGTCACCAGGCTGGCAGCCGTATTTTGCCGCTTCTTCAGCTTCATCTTGTTGCCATACACCATCTCCTACATAATCCCAAATGCGGTCTGGGTCCTCACCAATAAACCATTTGCTAGTGATATCATCGTCTTCTACCTGACCGATGATATTACCGTCAGCATCAAGAATATTTTTCATGTTACCGTATAAGTGTTTAATCTTACGACGGTTGAGTGAGAAGTTACCTGTAGCACTCCATTCAAAGTTTTTGCGTCTCATGATGTTGGCATTCAATGTCAATTCAAAACCTGTATTCTGGAGTTGTCCCATATTACTCAATACTTTGCTGAAACCGGTGATGGGTGGGATGGCACGGTCCATGAGCAAATCATTGGTCATTTTCTTGTATACTTCGATAGAACCGCTTAAGATATCTCCGAAGAGTCCGAAGTCCAAACCTATATTATATGATTTGGCACGTTCCCATTTTAACTTGCTATTTGGCATTTTTTGGTTCAACGTATAAGTGGTGGTATAGAATTTGCCATTTCCATCGATCCAGCAAGTTGGGTTAGAGGTTAACTCTGCAAGGGCAGCGTAGATACCGATGTCTCTATTACCATTTTCACCCCAAGAGAAACGTAATTTACCATAGCTTAACCATGAGGAGGTTTTCTTCATGAATTTTTCTTCTGTGAATACCCATGCTAAGGCAATGGCAGGGAATGTAGCACGTGGGTTCATCATACCGAAAGCTGAGTAACCGTCACGACGAACCGAAGCGGTCAACATATACTTATTACTAAAAGAGTAGAACAAACGCCCCATCAAAGCATCGCCGGTAGTATATTGGTCAGTACTCAATGCAGTAGGATTGTTGCCCAAGTGGATACCATGATAGCCTAATGCGTCACTTGGATTGTATCCTTTGTTAGTGCTCTTAGTCATCCAACTTTGTGACTTTTCGGCATTGACTAGGAAAGTTGCTTCTACTTTATGTTTATCGAGGAACTCATATTTCCAGTTGAAAACATTGTCTACCTGCCAGTTGAAAGCTTTATTATGCTGGCGGAAGGAAGAGCCTCCTTCTCCTGCCCAGGCATCGTTCTTGGCTGATTTGTGCTCAAAGCTTTCGTTCCAAGCCAAACGCGGAGTAAAGTTCATCTGGTAAGAGAAACCGAACGGTAAATTCAGACGCCCGTAGATAGTTCCATCCAGATTCATGTATACTTGTTTCTTATCTGTATATTTACGGTCATAGAATGGGTTGGCGATGGTGTTTGAACCATTAGGATAGTGCTGGTTGGCACTTTCTGGATTGTTAACATCATTACTACAATACGGAGAAAACCATGTCAGAGCTTTAGTATCGACAGCAATAGCGCTTTCATCACGGCTGGAGAAGTTCATATTCAGTCCCACTGTGATATACTTGCTGACATTGGATTCCAGATTCAGGCGGGTAGTGAAACGGCTAAATGCATCACCATCTTTGATACCTTCATTGTCCATATAGCCAATAGACCAATAGTATTGGTAATCTTCACCTTTCTTGCTAATGCTGACGTTGTAGTTTTGTTGTACTGCATTGTTTAACATCAAATCTTGCCAATTGGTTAGTTTACCATTGAAATAATTATTGATTTCAGGGGTAGATAGATCCAGACGTGACAACCATTTCGTTATTAGTTCTTCTTCTGATACAGACGTAACTTTATCCTTCTGGTCATAATTATACCAGTCTACTTTATCTATTCCATTAAGCTTTCTTGGATCGGTATACATTCCCGGATATTGTTCAAGGTATTCATCCGTTTGCCTACCGATTTCGTATGCTTGGCGGAAATCAAGAAATTGCTCGGCATTTCTGAGTTTGCGGCTCTTAATAGGAGTGACCAATCCCCAACTTGTATTGACGTTAATCACTGGCTTACTGCCTGCTATACCTTTTTGTGTAGTGATAGCAATGACTCCGTTTGCTGCTTTTGCACCATATACGGCAGCAGAACTGGCATCTTTCAGTACGTCGATTGAAATGATGTCGTTGGGGTTCAATTCACTAAGTTCGCCATTATAAATAACCCCGTCTACAACAAGTAACGGTTGTGAACCGGCTTTTAACGTACCCTTACCACGTATCAGGAAGTCACCGCCACCTTTTGCTTCGTTGTTGACTGAGATATTCAGACCAGCAGCATTAGCACGCAATAAGTCGTGCATATTACGGGGCATTTCTGCTTTTAAGTCGGTCGGACGAATGTTTGAAATAGCACCGGTTAGATCCTTCTTTTTAGCTGTACCATATCCGATAACTACAACTTCGTCGAGTGCTTGAGCGTCTTCCTGCATTGTAATGTTTAGATTGCTTTGCTGTACTTTGACTTCCACATCTTTGTATCCGATATAGGAAAGAACCAGTGTTTGACCGTTTTTTGCGGCAATGGTAAAGTTACCATTCATATCTGTGATGACACCGTTATTGGTACCTTTTACCATGACAGTAACGCCAATGAGGACTTCTCCCTTGTTATCTACTACATGCCCTTTTATTGATATATTGCCCGTTTGTTGTTCTGGAGCAACACTATGAACCTGCATTGAAAGGGATGTCGTAATGAAGGGCTGACCAGCTTGTACTGTACCAATGCCCAACAAAGCAGTCAGAGCTACTGATTGGGCCAGACGATAGCATCGTTTGTGACCTTGCTGCCACATGCATGGATGTGATGAATTGTTTTTCATATAACTGAATAATAATTTAGTATTTAGATATTTATTAGTCTTTACTGATTGCAACTTTATGATTTTCAACCTCAAAATTGCTGGATAATAATATTGTTTCTATTCTATTCTTTTTAGATTTGCTTTATGTTATACATTTGATTACACTTGCAAATCTCTGAAATAATATGATAACTTATGCAAAGAATGATGAAAATCATCGGGAACGATTTTGTAGGTTTTTAATGTTAATGGCTTGTTATATAGTTGATTATTTCTATGTAAAAACATGTTTTTGCATACCTCGCGCAGAAAGATGGTTAGCTTTTGTTAAGGAAAACGTTCCCGTTGATTTTGCAGATAATGATTCTATATTATTCTATAATATTGTGATATTTGCCATGTTGTTGAACTTTTAAGTAATTAATATGATGATATATTTATCCATTTTTTATAAATTTCGTCTACAGAGAATAATCTTATTGTTAGTTTTAGCTTTTTATTCTTTAGTTCTGTGTGCGCAGTTTGTGGATTATGAAAGAATAACCCCTCATCCTCGTTTATTATTAACGCAAGGAGGAGAAGAAGCTGTAAAGAAATCAATAGCAACGTTTCCATCGTTATTGAAGGTTCATAAGCGTATATTGGAAGAATCTGATGAGATACTCATCCAACAAATGGCGGAACGAGTTATGGAAGGGAAGCGGTTGCTGAGTGTTTCCCGTTTGGCATTAAAACGTATTTTCTATCTTTCATATGCCTATCGTATGACGAAGGAAGAAAAGTATGCTTATCGTGCGACACAAGAAATGCTTTCGGTAAGCCGTTTTCCAGATTGGAATCCATCTCACTTTTTGGATGTGGGAGAAATGGTATTGGCATTATCCATAGGTTATGATTGGCTTTATGAGTATTTGGAATCGGAAACACGTTCTATAGTACGTGACGCAATTGTAGAAAAAGG
This sequence comes from Bacteroides sp. 14(A), assembly GCF_000526555.1. Lineage (NCBI taxonomy): Bacteria > Pseudomonadati > Bacteroidota > Bacteroidia > Bacteroidales > Bacteroidaceae > Bacteroides > Bacteroides sp. 14(A). The sequence goes on from NZ_JAGH01000001.1 coordinate 1,811,263, forward strand.
CTTGGATGCCGCTGCTCTTGATGAGTGGTTTTACAGGGCAGCCTCTAATTGGAATTCTGTTTGTAATGCTGGTTTATTGTATGGTGCACTTGCAGTTTTTGAGGATGTGCCGGATAAGGCAAAAAAAATCATAGAGAGGTGCTTGCTGACTAATCCTAAAGCTTTATCGGCTTATGGACCGGACGGAGGATATCCAGAGGGCTTTCATTATTGGGGATACGGTACCAGTTTTCAGGTGTTACTTATTGCTGCCCTTGAAAGTGCATTGGGGACGGATGCCGGATTGTCCGAATATCCTGGTTTTTGGGAATCAGCTCGCTTTATGGAATTTATGACAGCTCCAAGTGGTGAATACTTTAATTTTTCGGATGCTGTTAATGGAGTGAGATGTAATATGATGATGTTTTGGTTTGCTAAGAAAATGGGGGATTTATCTTTACTATGGTTAGAAAATCAATATTTAGAGAATCCTTCAGTTTGTTTTGCAGAAGATCGTTTATTGCCCTGTCTGTTGATTTTTTGTGCTCATCAGGATTTGAGTAATATACAACCGCCTTCCTGCCATTTCTGGCATAATAGTGGAAAGACTCCGGTTTTTATTTATCGTGGCGGATGGAATAGTAAAGAGGATAGCTATTTGGCCGTAAAAGGAGGTTCTCCTCTAACTTCTCATGCACATATGGATGCCGGTTCATTTATTTATGAAAGGAAGGGAATACGCTGGGCGATAGATCTTGGAATGCAAAATTACTTAAGTCTGGAGAGTAGAGGAGTAAATTTATGGGATCAGTCTCAAGAAGGACAACGGTGGGGAGTGTTCCGTCTTGGTAATATGGCACATAATACGCTTACGATAAACAATAAGCGGCATTTAGTGAATAGTTATGCTTCTATTAACAGAATATATAAAAGTGAAGATATGAAAGGGGCAGAAGTAGATCTTATAAGCGTTTTTGCTGATGATATGGAAAAAGTTGTCCGCATCATTTATCTGAATGAAGAAGATGATCTGATTGTGAAAGATGAACTGGTTACGGGAGAAAAAGAGGCTTTGGTAACTTGGATTATGGTAACACCGGCTGAAGCAAAGATCATCGGTAAGAATCAAATGGAATTGGCTAAGGATGGATATCGAATGTTGCTTACCGTGATTGCACCAGGTGATGTTGAAATGAAACTTTGGTCCAATGAACCTCTCTATGCTTTTGATGAACCTAATCCGGGAAGTATGCGTGTAGGTTTTGAAACCCATCTTCCCGCAAACCGGAAGAATTTGTTGAAAGTGACATTAAATCTTATCAGATGAATTGTTTATTAATTAAATTATAAAAAGGATTTATGAAAGAAAAATGGCTCTTATTAAGTTTAATTGGTTTCCTTATTTCGTGTTCGAAACAGGAATCAATGGATGCATTGACGGCACGTGTATTTACCGTTGCTGAACAGCAGTATTTGACAATGGATACTCGTTTGGAGGTTACTACTTTACCGCAGTCCATAGCTTCGGACAGCACATTTAAATCTTCGACAATTTATTGGTGGTGTAGCGGGTTTTATCCCGGTTCACTCTGGTATATTTATGAGTATACTCAAAATGAAGCCGTGAAGACATTGGCCGAAAAGAATACGTTGAAGCTGGATCCCATTCAATACGTGACCAATGATCATGATGTAGGTTTCCAGTTAAATTGTAGTTATGGTAATGGTTTTCGTCTTACGGGAAATGAAGATTATAAGAAAGTTCTTTATCAAGGGGCACAATCATTGGCGACCCGCTTTAGTTCCGTAACTGGAGTAATCCGGAGCTGGGATTTTTTGCGTCGTGGTTGGAAATACCCTGTTATCATTGATAATATGATGAATCTGGAATTATTGATGTTTGCATCGAAAGCCTTTGATAATGATACTTTGGAATATGTAGCTCGTACGCATGCAAATACTACCCTTAAAAATCATTTCCGTAAAGATTATTCTTCTTATCATCTAGTAGATTATGACCCTGAAGATGGACATGTGCGTAGCCGGCAAACAGTACAGGGTTATTCCAATGAATCATCATGGGGGAGAGGGCAAGCTTGGGCGCTTTATGGCTATACAATGATGTTTCGTATGACCGGAGATGAAAAGTATTTGGAGCACGCAGAAAATATTGCCGATATGCTTCTTTCACGTCTTCCGGTTGATGGTATTCCTTATTGGGACTTTGATGCTCCTAACGGTAATGAATATCGCGATGCTTCAGCCGGTGCAATAATGGCCTCTGCTTTTGTGGAACTGAGTGGTTTTGCTACGGATGAGAAAGCAAGACAAAATTATCTATCAATAGCTGAAAAACAACTTCGAACTCTTGCTTCATCTCATTATCTTGCTGAACCGGGAACTAACTGTAATTTTATTCTAAAGCATAGTGTCGGTAATCTTCCAGAAAAGAGCGAAGTAGATGTACCACTTTCTTATGCCGATTATTATTTCTTAGAAGCATTGTTACGTTATAAAAAGGCTATGGGATAGGCTTGCATAGTTTTTTCTCTCGAAGAGTTGGCTTGTTTAAGGCTAACTTTTCGAGAGAAAAACGTATTTAACTTCTGTTCTTTTCCTAATATATTTCATCAGATATGCACGTTTCTTTTCGGTTTTGGACTAAATGAGTATTCCAATATAAATTGAGATAGTATTGCTCAGCATTTGATTCATTTCTGTAGGGTTATGAATGAATTCACCACAGATTACACAGATTGACACAGATTCTATTTTACTGATTATTAGATTAATAAATCTGTGTGAATCTGTGTAATCTGTGGTGAGTCTTATTCATTACTATACCGTTTTACTCCTTTCTGCACCAAGAAAAAATATTGTATTTCGTCAAATCTATCCGCTTCTTTATTTGTTAGTAATGCGAATCAGTAGCTGAAATTGGTTTGTTTTTGTCGGATGATGAATTAAATGACAAAAGAATAGTTTTTAGAGTTTAACTCTCTGCTTTTCCTTATATGAACCAAATTCAACCCCTGATTTGCATTAATATGAGATTATGCTGATGCACGTTTAGTATGTTGTTGTTTTAAGATGATAGCGATAGGATTTGGGCGATAATGTAGCTTCTTGGCTAAAGCTTGTACAGCCTTCCTGGTGCTTAGGCTAATATCCTTTTTATTGGCTAATGCGCGTGATATAGTAGATGGTGCCAGATTGAGTTGGCGTGCCATTTCTTTGATGGTAATTTTAGGTTGTTTGCAGACTTCCGTATTATTCTTATGGCATTGTTTAAGTTTCACTGCCATGATATTGGGCTTGTAGTTTAATTTGGTGGCCAATTCCATCACGATTTCTTTTGTTTGCGAATTTACATCCCACTGGTCTGCCAAAGCTCTGGATACAGTGGAAGTAGAAAGATTTAGTGCTTTAGCGATTGTTTTAAGTGTTACTTGAGATTTCATGGTATTTACTTTATTAGGGTTAATATTATTTTCTTTATTGTTGCTGCAAAGTTAGAATGCAATGAATATTAGGACTTTACGATATGTCTCAGAAACTCCCGGATTTGTGTCATTAAGGAATAAAAGGTATATTTGCAGCATGTTTAGCCGATATATAGTATTGATATTATTCTTTTTTTGTTGGTCGAGTGGAAGTGCCCAGCTTTTAACCGACAAATTGTTCTTCGAACATTTGACTACCGAAGACGGACTTTCTCATAATTATGTGCAATCCATATATCAGGATAAGGATGGTTTTATCTGGTTGGGAAGTGATAATGGTTTAAACCGTTATGACGGACAGCGTATCGATATTTTTAGTACTAATACCCAACCCACTCTTGGAGGTAATAAAATACGCCGCATCATTCAGGACAGGGATAAGAATTTATGGATATTGCATGAAAATGGTTTGGACAGGATGAAATATTCTACTCAGCAAGTAAAAAGTTTCCTGTATGACAAGAACCAAAGTAGCCGTTGGGTTGGGATTGGGGTTGATAAAGAGGAGAGCTTGGTAGCCTATACGGAAAAGAAAATATTCAGATATGATATGGAAAAAGATACTCTTGTGGTTCTGCAGGACGCTCCGGAGGAATATCGATATTCTGCATTTGTGCAGGCTGGTGGGAAATATTATGTAGGTACTCGCCAACATGGCATTATTGTATATGATGAAAACTGGCAATTGCTTGAGCATATTTATCCCAAGTCCATAGAGAAAGGCCCCTTGACTGACGGATTGATAAATGTGTTGCGGGTGGATTCAGAAGGTTGTCTTTGGAGCGTGATCGTAGGTATATGTATTAACAAATATAATCCTAAGACCAAAGAAGTGAAAACTTATAAGCTTTCTTCTACATCTCTCCTTAATAAGGAGATTAGGGATATCATAGAGTTGAATAAGGACTATATGTTGATTGGCACTTTCAACGGTCTATTTAGGTTACATAAGGATAATATGGAGGAAGTGATAGTAGAAAAAGGAGAAATCGGGGAAGAAGGAGGCTTGAGCTATTATTCTATATATTCTTTGTTTAAGGATAGGCAAGGAATAGTGTGGGTTGGTACATATGCCGGTGGTGTGAACTACAGTCACAGCTATAATCAGCGCTTCAGATTCTTTGCTCCTTCTCATTTGGCTGGACGCTTCAGGATGGCAAAAGAAGATGCTGATAATAATATTTGGTTCGCAACAGAAGGTAACGGTTTGCTGTGTCATCGTCCGAAAACAGGCCAAGTGGAATCTTTTTGGTTGAACGAAAACAAGCATCACAATGATAATATTATTAAATCGATCTGTATATCCGGTGATACAATCATGTGCGGTAATCAACGGGGAGAAGTCTATAATTATTCTATAAAGAGGAATAAATTCTCATTATTGCGGAAATACGATAATACAAATATATTGTATATTTTCAAAGACTCTAAAGGACATTGGTGGATATCCGTACAGGATCAGGGCGTTTTCTGTCTGAATATGGATTCCGTGCGATTCCCATGCTCGAATTACATAGATGAGATAGATCCTGGAATACTTGTGTTTGCCACCCAGAAAGATGGATTGTATGTCTATAATCTGAATACAGGACAAAAGAAACAGATAAGTGCGGCAGATTTGGGGGGTCCTGCAGATAAATCGCTTAGTATAACTTCTTTTTGCCGTGATTCGGAACATAACCTATGGATGACGACTGAGAGACAGGGACTCTTATCTGTAGATAAACATTGGAAAATGCGAAAGCAACATTTGTCGCATACCAAGGTTCATTCGGATAAACTTTATTTCGTTGCCAAACAGAATGAAGAGAGGTTATGGGTAATTGGTGCACACAAATTGTATTTGTTCGATCCAAAAGAAGAACAATTACATACTTTTGATAATAACAACGGTTTGCGTCTGACCGATATGGATGCCTCCAGTCTGATAGATTCAGCCAATCGTTTTTGGATATTGGGTAATACCGGCTATATAATGGTAGATAATCGGAATTTTATGTTGAATGATATACCGGCTTCTGTGATTCTTACTACGTTACGTATTAATAATAAATTGCAAAGACCTTGTGAAAGTTCTGTGTTAGATAAATGTTTGGCTGAGACATCCGTGTTATGTTTAAAACACAATCAGACAAACATCTCAATAGCCTATGCGAGTGATAACCATATATATGGTAATAGCGACCGGTTCTTTTATAAGATGGATGGAGTAGACCCGGATTGGGTGGATGCGGGTAATCGTCGTGAAGTATTCTATAGTAATCTAGCCTCCGGTAACTACCTTTTAAGGATCAAAGTACTTAATAATGATGGAACGATAGGGCCGGAAACTCATTTGAAAATTGAAGTGCTTCCCCCTTTATGGGCGCGTTGGTGGGCATTTGCTATTTATGCTGCTATTATTTTCTACATATTGCAACGTTATATTGCCTATAAGCAAAGGAAACAACGGTTAGAGCACGAACTGTACCTCAAACAAATTGAAAAGGATAAATCTGAGGAGTTCAACCGGGAATTGCAGACCTTTTTTACGCAAGTGGCGCATGAATTTAGGACTCCGTTAACTCTGATTCTGAATCCTTTGGACGAGATACAGAAAAAGATAATACATGTTTCTGGAGTAGAAGAAGACTTGCTGTTAATCCGTCGTAATGCCAAACGATTACTCACGTTGGTAAATGATCTGATGGATCTGAGGAAGATAGAAAATGGCAATGGGGAACTGGAATTATCTTCTTTTAATTTTAATGATTTTATTCAGGAGATTTATTACTCTTTTCAGGTTACTGCCCGGCAAAGAGATATAGCATTGCAGCTTTCTCTACCGGAGATACCTGTATTAGCTACATTTGATAAGGACGCATTAGAGAAAGTGTTCTTTAATTTATTGTCCAATGCTCTGAAGTTTACTCCGGAGGGGGGAACTGTCATTTTAGCTATTTTTTTGATTGAAGGAGAGAAGCCGAGAATACACATTGAAGTGAAAGACACAGGAGTAGGAATATCTAATGAGGATATAAGCAAGATATTCAAACCTTTTGCACTGTCTCATCAGGATTTGCATGGACAGATGGGAGGTAGTGGAGTTGGTCTGACCATAGCAAGAGCTATTGTAGAAAAACATCAGGGAACTATATCGGTTAGACGCAGGGAACCGCATGGTACTTGTTTTTCCATTGATTTGCCGTGGAGATATGATAAATGTTACGAAATGGCGGCTCAATACACATTGGATGAGAGTGAGGATGTAGTAGACAGTGCTTCTTCTTTTAAAGTTACTTCAATTTCTGAGACAATTTTGTTGGTGGATGATAATGTTGAAATTCTGACTTATCTTCAGAAAAAAATGTCGCGAAACTTTAAAGTTATTACAGCCCAGAATGGACGTGAAGCATTGGAGGTATTAGGCAAAGAAAATATGTCATTAGTAGTGAGTGATGTCATGATGCCTGAAATGGATGGGATGGAATTATGTACGTATATTAAAGAGAATCCTTCTTTTTGCCATCTTCCTGTCATATTGCTGACTGCAAAATCCATGACCATGTATGTTGAAGAAGGCTTTCAGGCCGGTGCGGATGACTATCTTGTGAAACCTTTCAAAGTCTCTACCTTGATAGTCCGTATTAATAATATTCTGAGCGGTCGGAAGAAATTGAAGGAGATTTATGGAAAACAACTCTCTTTAAAGAGTGTAGGCATTGAGTTGGAACCTGCAGATAAATCTTTTGCTGAACAATATGAGGCAGTGGTGAAAACACATCTTTCTAATCCAGAGTTGGATGTGGAAATGTTATGCAAGGAAATGGGAGTGAGCAGAGCTAAATTATATCGTAAGGTAAAGGCTATTACTAATCTTTCTCCGGCAGAATTGATCCGTAATATCCGTTTGGAATGTGCTGCTGAGATGCTTCGTACTTCTCAACAGACAGCAACGGAAATTGCCTATCAAACAGGATTTGGCAGTTATAATCATTTTGGTGATTATTTTAAGAGTGTTTATGGAGTTTCTCCTAAAGTATATAAGGAGAGGTATAAGAACACCTGATTTATTCGTTTATAGAGTCGATTGCAGCGTGCAAAGATTTGGAAATGTATATTGGGGCTAACAAGGCCGTCTAAAAATAAACTGTACCTCACAATTTAGAACTGCCCCCAAAAGTTAGACACGAAACTTTAGGAGCAGTTCTCTTAAAACGATAATTCCGTTTGATTTGTTAGCAATGTGAATAATAGATAATGTTTACCAATTATCTGTGCGGAATAGGCAAGCCGGTAGGCCATCCTTATTATAAAGATTTCCGTCCGGATTGTTCTCCCAGTTATAGCGTACAGCAATAGGGTTAGGAACTTTCGGATTCCAAATAACAATTCGATTATCTTTGAGTTCTCCCTGTGCCCAGTAGAATTTTTTATCTTCTCCTGCGATGGTAAACCCTTGCAGACATCCATATCGGCTGCGTATTTCTAAACCGGAACCTGTATTTTTGAATATAATTATGATTTTGTCACCATTGATTTCCATACGTTCGAACATGGGGCTTTCACTGACAATATCCGGACGCCCATACTCGTGATGCAACACTTGTAATGCTACCCTCATACCTACTTCTTGTTTGTTGCGAGGATGAAGATCATGCGGATCTCCTAAGTCGCTGGTAACAATGAGATAGGTTTTAGGAACTGTTAGAACTTTACGCTGAGCATCTCGTATTTCCGCCCAAAGTGGTGTCTTGTTAGTAGAATCGAAGTTGGGAAGTTGGATGATATAAAACGGTAATTCTGAATTCCAGCGATTACGCCAGTCACTGATCATACATGTGAGCCAATCGGTATAAGGTTCTGCATTTCCTACATTGTTCTCTCCTTGATACCAGACGACTCCTTTAATGGCGAAGGATAGCAGTGGATGGATCATTGCATTGTATACCAATGATGGATAATCATTACGCTTTGCTTCCTTATTTGTTCGTGTAAAGTATTCTGTAGGGGGGGATAGTTTCTCGTTTTTGTTATATCGGTCTAGTCGTTTTTGTGGTAGTGTATTGGCAGCTTCCAGACTTGTCCAGGTTTCTACGATTGTACCGCCCCATGATGAATTTATAATACCAATAGGTATATTTGTTTCCTCATAAACCTTTCTAGCGAAGAAATAAGCCACTCCAGAGAAACGACCTACGGTTTCAGGTGAACATACGAGCCATGTTGTGCTGATTGTATCTTTAGGGGATAATTCCATGCGGCGAGGTATGTTTAAAGTTCGGATTTGTGAATAGTTGGCATTCTTTTTCTCCACTTCCGCATTAGTGACGTTGTTTACTACCCATTGCATGTTAGACTGTCCGCTACATAACCATACATCTCCGATAAGAATATCCTTGATACTTATTTGGTTGTCTTTTCCGGTGATTTGCAGTTGATAGGGACCTCCGGCTTCCAGAGCTTTCAGGTTAACTTCCCAGTATCCCTTGGCGTCGGCTTTTGCCGTTTGTTTTTGCTCTGCGAATAAAATTTGTATTTTCTCCTTTGGATCAGCCTGTCCCCATATACGAATAGGCTGGTTCCTTTGTAGTACCATTCCATTGGAATAGATGGCTGGCAATGTCACTTTGGCTTGTACACTTAAAGAGGCAAATAGAAAAATAAATAATAAATGTTTCATGGTAGATTATTTTTTATGCGAAAGTAAGTGAATGCTATAACATATACAATAGATGTGCAGATAAAATTATCGGAAACGATTTCGTGCTTCATGTATTAGATAAACGTCTTGTATATAGTGTTTTAATGTGAAAGTGAATTTGCAAACGTTCCCGGTGTTTTCATACATAAACAGTAAACCGGACTTAAGTAAATGTCTATATTTGTGACGCATTATTTAATTTAGTATTAATCAAAATATCACTTTAAACCAATAAAATCGATTTATGAGAAGATTTTGTCTGACACTTACATTTCTGAGTGCATTCTTGAGTTTTAGTATAGCTCAAAAACAATATCAGTTAAAGTCACCGAATGGGAAGCTTGAACTAAGTATCGAAGCCGATGATCAAATTTGTTATTCCTTAAGACATGAAAATACAGCGATTATTGTCTCTTCGCCGATTTCCATGTCATTAAGCAATAATAAAATATTAGGCGTGAAGTCTAAAGTTAAGAATATACGTAGGCGTGTGATTGATGAGAATATCACTACTGCCATTTACAAACGGAGTGAGATAAGAAATCGTTGCAATGAGCTGTCTCTTACTTTCAGGGATGGATTTCAATTAGAATTCAGAGCTTATGATGAAGGAGTTGCATATCGCTTCGTCGTTACGGAGAATAAGCCTTTTAATGTAATAGCTGAAGAAGCTACATTTAATTTTGACGATGATTATATGGTGTATATTCCCTATGTGAGAGGAGGAAAAAATAAAAAGGTGGAAGACCAGTTCTTCAATTCTTTTGAGAATATCTATACACATGTCAATCTAAGTGAAATGGGTACTAATCAATTGGCTTTTACTCCGGTTGTTGTGGAGTTGAAAGATGGAAAGAAGCTTTGTATTGCAGAATCAGACGTGGAGAGTTATCCTGGCATGTTTGTTCGCAATGCGAATCAGTCTAATTCTTTGAAAGGTGTTTTTGCTCCGTATCCGAAAGAAACGGTACAAGGTGGGCACAACAAATTACAAAAACTGGTTACTGCAAGAGAAGATTATATTGCGAAGTGTTCCGGTAGACGAAGTTTTCCCTGGCGCATTGCTATTGTATCTTCTGATGATAAAGAGCTCCTTGATAATGATATGGTTTATAAACTGGCTGCTCCCTCCCGCTTGGAGGATACTTCATGGATTAAGCCTGGCAAGGTGGCTTGGGAATGGTGGAACAGTTGTGGGTTGTCCGGTGTGGATTTCAAAGCTGGTGTGAACAATGTTACCTATAAAGCCTATATTGATTTTGCTTCTAAGCATGGTATTGAGTATGTGATTTTGGATGAAGGCTGGGCCGTAAATCTAAAAGCTGATTTATTTCAGGTTGTGCCGGAAATAGATTTGAAAGAGTTGGTTGCTTATGCTGATTCTAAACATGTAGGGCTGATTTTGTGGGCTGGTTATTATGCTTTTGAACGTGATTTGGAAAGAATCTGCAAACATTATTCGGAATTGGGTATTAAAGGATTCAAGGTAGATTTCATGGACCGTGACGATCAGGCAATGGTTGATTTTCACTATCGTGGGGCTGAGATAGCTGCAAAATACCATTTAATGTTAGATTATCATGGCACTTATAAGCCGACAGGAATGAATCGTACTTATCCGAATGTGATTAATTTTGAGGGCGTACATGGCTTGGAACAGTTAAAGTTTTCTGGCAGTGAGAATGTGGATCAGGTTACCTATGATGTGACTATGCCTTTCATTCGTATGATTGCAGGACCTGTGGATTATACTCAAGGCGCAATGAAAAATGGCAATAAACGCAATTTTCGTGCTGTTAATGAAGAACCTATGAGTATGGGAACCCGTTGCCGCCAGCTGGCTGAATATGTAATATTCGAAGCTCCGCTATCTATGTTGTGTGATAGTCCTGTTCTCTATGAGCGTGAATCTGAGTGTACCTCTTATATTTCAGATATTCCGACAGTATGGGATGAGACAAGGGCCTTGAATGGAAAAATAGGAGAATATATCTCAATGGCCCGTCGTAAAGGAGATGTTTGGTATGTAGGAGCGTTGACTAACTGGAAAAAGCGTACGATGGAATTTGATTTGTCATTTCTGGGTGAAGGTAAATGGACAATTGAGCTTTATAAGGACGGTATAAATGCGGATAAGATAGCTTCTGATTATCGGAAGTCTGTTATCTTTGTTCCCCAAAATCGTAAACTAACAGTGAATTTGGCAGAAGGTGGAGGATGTGCAATGAAAATTTATAAAAAGTAATAGAGAAATATTTATGAAGAAGAAATTTTTAGGTTGGATTTTATTTCTGATAACTATCTGTAATGGCCAGTACGTTGGTGCTCAGGAGTTACTGACAAATGTATATGGCAGACAATATACTTTCTTGAATGGAAAGTGGAATGTTATTATTGATCCTTATCAGCAAGGTCGGCGAACCTCTATCTATAAGAACAGACCTTTGAGAAATAAGGCTGACTTTAAAGAGTATGAGTTCGAAGGAGGGTTACGTTTGAATGTACCTTCCGATTGGAATTCGCAGCTTCCTGAACTTAAATATTATGAAGGTACGGTGTGGTATGCCCGCAAATTTAAGGTGAATAAAAATCAGGATGAGAATCTGTTTCTCTACTTCGGAGCTGTGAGTTACCGTTGCCGGGTCTATCTGAATGGAAAAGAGATAGGTAGTCATGAAGGTGGATTTACGCCATTTCAGTTCAATATCACTGATTTGATAATAGAAGGAGAAAATTTTCTGGCTGTGGAAGTGAATAATACTCGGACGGTAGATGCAATTCCTGCGCTGTCATTTGACTGGTGGAATTATGGCGGCATAACGCGTGATGTGATGTTGGTACATACTCCTAAAGTATATATCAGCAATTACTTTATACAACTGGATAAATACAAGCCGGATTATATTCATGCGATCTTGCAACTGTCAGAGCGGAAAGCGGGTCAGAAAGTGAGAATTGAAATTCCTGAACTGAAAATCGCATCTGAAGTACAGACTGATGGACAAGGAATAGCGAAAACATCTTTCCGTGCAAAGAACTTAGAACGTTGGTCGCCCCAAAAACCTAAACTTTACCAAGTTACAGTTTCTTCTGCAACGGATCATGTGAAAGAGAATATAGGCTTTCGTAATCTTAGTGTGAAAGGGACGAAGATTTATCTGAATGACGCTCCGATCTTTATGAAAGGAATCAGTTTCCATGAAGAGATAGCGCAACGCCAGGGAAGAGCATTTTCAGAGCAGGATGCTGTAGCATTACTTTCTGAAGCAAAGGAATTAGGTGCCAATTTAGTACGTCTGGCACATTATCCGCAGAATGAATACATCGTTCGTCTGGCTGAAAAGATGGGTATTATGTTATGGGAAGAAATTCCTATCTGGCAAGGAATTGATTTTAAAAATGCCGGGACGCGTATGAAGGCGCAAAGAATGTATACGGAAATGGTTATGCGTGACAGGAATAGGTGTGCCTTGGCCTTCTGGGGAGTTGCCAATGAAACGGCCCCTTCCGAAGCCCGCAATGCTTTTCTGAAGAGTCTTGTCGAGCACTGTCACGAGATGGACACTACCCGTCTGATAACAGCAGCTTTCGACCTGCCGAAACTAAATCCTGAAACGAAGGCTTTTGAAATGAACGATTCTTTTATCGAAGAGTTGGATGTAGTATCGATTAATAAATATATGGGGTGGTATCATGCCTGGCCGTCAGATCCTTCGGAAGTGTGTTGGAATGTGGCTCCTGGTAAACCGTTGATTTTTTCTGAATTTGGTGGTGAAGCCCTTTACGGGCAATCGGGAGATTCTACGGTAACCAGTTCATGGAGCGAAGAATATCAGGAAAAGCTGTTTAGAGATAATCTGGAGATGTTCAACAATGTGAAAAATTTGGCCGGTATCTCTCCCTGGATACTATTTGATTTCCGTTCTCCGTATCGTTTTCATCCTACGAATCAGGAAGGTTGGAATCGGAAAGGGCTTATTTCTGATCAGGGATTTAGGAAAAAGGCTTGGTATGTGATGAAAGAGTTCTATAATAATAAGTGATGATATGAAAAAGAATAGTCTTTTATGTGCAATAATTTGGGGTATCATGGCAACTACTTTGCCCGCCCAGACAGTGAAGAAGGATTATACTCATCAGGTAGATTCTGTACTGAAGCTTATGACTGTGGAAGAAAAAGTAGGACAAATGATTCAGTATTCCAATAATAAGCTTCTGACTGGTCCTTCCCTTGACAGTCGTAATCATACGGAAGAAATCAAACGTGGTGAGGTAGGTTCTATTTTTAATATATTGACTGTAGAGCGTGCAAAGCAATATCAGGATTTGGCTATGCAGTCCCGTTTGAGAATCCCGTTAATTTTTGGTTTGGATGTTGTACATGGGATGAGGACCATTTTCCCGATACCGATGGCTGAGGCTGCCAGTTTTAATCTAGAGCTGATAAAAAAAACGGCAAGTGTGGCAGCAGCGGAGACTTCTGCCCATGGAATTCACTGGACGTTTGCTCCCATGGTTGATATTTCTAGGGATGCCCGTTGGGGGCGCTCGATGGAAGGAGCTGGGGAAGACCCTTGGTATGGTAGCCAGGTGGCAAAGGCTCGTGTAGAAGGTTTTCAGGGTACTGATTATAATGATAGAAACACAGTTCTTGCTTGTGCGAAGCATTTTGCTGCTTATGGAGCAGCGGTAGCAGGTAAGGATTATGCTGAAGCTGATATCTCGGAACATACACTTCTACAAGTATATTTACCACCATTTCGGGCTGCGGTAGAAGCCGGAGTGGGTACTTTCATGAATGCTTTTAATGAAATAAACGGTATTCCGGCAACTGCCCATAAGCCTCTTTTGAGAGATATTCTGAAAGGAGAATGGGGATTCAAAGGCTTTGTAGTCAGTGATTGGGGCTCTGTTGGTGAGATTGCCAAGCATCGGATGGCAAAAGATAATGAGGATGCCGGTCGGTTGGCCGCTATTGCAGGCTGTGACATGGATATGCATTCTATGACTTATGCCAGACATTTGGTCAATTTGGTAAAACAGGGAGCTGTAGACATTACTTTGATTGATGATGCTGTAAAGCGGATTTTGACAGTGAAATTTGAATTAGGCTTGTTTGATGATCCTTATCGTTATAACTATCGTGAAAAGGAAATCGAAAACAAGAAAGTAAATGCTGCTCACAGGAAAGTGGCTCGTGAAGCTGGGGCTGGTTCAGTCGTCCTTCTGAAAAACCAAAATGTTTTGCCTGTTACATCCACTGCTGGTAAAATAGCTGTAGTCGGCCCTTTGAATAAAGCCAAAAAAGATATGCTGGGAAATTGGTCCGCCATTGGAAAGGCTGAAGAAGTAATTTCTGTTTTTGATGGTCTGAAAGCGGCCTTACCAAAAGCTAAAATTACCTATATTGAAGGTTATGATTTGGAAACGAATGAATTGAAACCATTACCGGATTTTTCTGAATATGACGTGATTATTGTATCAGTAGGAGAGCGTGCGATGGAGTCTGGAGAAGCGAAATCGAAAGTGGATATCAACATCAATGCTAATCAGCAGTTGATGGTGAAACAAATAAAGGAGAAGGCAGGGAAACCTGTTATCACTTTAGTTATGGGAGGCCGTCCATTGATTTTCTCCGATATGGAACCTTATGCCGATGCTATTCTTATGACTTGGTGGCTTGGTACGGAAGCAGGCAATTCTATTGCGGATGTGCTTACTGGTAAATATAATCCGTCTGGTAAGTTACCAATGACATTTCCCCGTCACGTAGGCCAGTGCCCGCTATATTACAATCATAAAAGTACAGGACGTGCCTGGGCGCCCAACAATCCGTGGGTAAGCGGTTATATGGATGAGAGTGTGAAACCTGCCTATGTGTTCGGATATGGCTTGAGTTATACGACTTTTGAAATAGCGGCTCCTGTGATGTCGAAAAAAGAATATAAAGCAGGAGAGCCAGTAGTGCTGACTACCTCTGTTACGAATACGGGGCAATATACGGGCAAAGAAACCGTTCAACTCTATTTGCAGGACGTGGTCAGTTCTGTGACCCGTCCGGTTATTGAGTTATGTGGAATCCGGCAGGTAGAATTGGCACCTGGAGAAACCCGAAAGATTGAATTTACCTTGTCTGAACAAGAACTAGGTTTCTTTAATTCAGATAAACAGTTCGTCACAGAGCCGGGTGACTTTAAACTCTTTGTCGGAAGCAGTTCGGATAATTTAAAAGCAACGGAATTTGAACTTATAAAAAAATAAATGGAATTACATGTAGTACGTCCTATTTTTATCCTATTGCTTTGGGGATTTACTTTGGGACTGAAAGCGGATGATTTATCCGTCATCAGGCAGAAGTATATAGAGAGTATATTATATAAGAATAAATCAGAACAGCAGTTGATACGACTGATGTGTCAGATGTCCCATGAGAAAGTAGTCGGTGACCAGATGGTTGTAGAATTAATGGAACGTTGCCCGATAGAAGTTGGGTACGTTCGTCAATTATTATCTGATTTGAGTGAACAAGGTAGTTGGAATGGGCTCGATTTCACTAATAGTAAGGCTGCCAGTTGGCTTCCGCGGATTCATGCGGCCCGTGTGCTTGAGTTGGCTAAAGTTTATGCTAATTCGGAACATACCTTTTATAAATCAGCTGAGATTGCAGAGGCCATTCATAAGGCTATGGGGTATTGGTTCCGGATGAAGCCGGTAGCTGCCAATTGGTGGTATAATGAAATAGGTATACCTAAAGTTTTGGGAGCTGCATTTGTTTTATTTGAAGACCAGTTGTCGACGGAAGAGAAGAAGCATGCTATTGAAGTGATGAACCAAGCAAAGATAGGGATGACGGCCCAGAATAGAGTTTGGCTAGCTGGCAATGTATTGGTGAAAGGACTATTGCTAAATGATATTCAACTGGTACAGGAAGCAAGGAATGCCATGAATGATGAGATAAAAATAGCTTATGGCAAAGCAGAAGGGATCAAGGTCGATTATAGTTTTCATCAACACGGACCTCAACAGCAGGTCGGGAATTATGGTGCAGCTTATTTGGCTACTATGAGTTTTTGGGCATATATTCTTGACGGCACTTCATTAGCGTTGGATCAAGAGCGTTTTAAGCTTATCACTAACTATACGAATGAAGGTGTGCGGAGAATCTTGTGGAAAAACAAGATGGATGTGAATAATCTTGGAAGGCAACTTTATCGGCAGGCACAGCGGAATAAGGCTTTTTCGAGCTTATTCTCTGCTAATGCATTGGCGCAAGTGAATAGTAAAGATTGTAATGTATATCATATGTTGATTGATGAAAATCTTGGGAATACATCAACTGCGTTGTTGGGACAATACCATTTCTGGAAATCTGATATGACAATCCATCGTTGTCCCACTTGGATGGCATCTGTAAGAATGGCATCGGACAGGGTGATCGGCACAGAGTCGGGTACGGATAACGTAAAAGGTTATTATTTGGCAGACGGTGCTCTCTACACTTATGTGGATGGTGATGAATATACGGATATATTTCCTTGTTGGGATTGGCGTAAAGTGCCTGGTGTGACTTGCTATCAGGAAGATAAGGCTGTCCATGTAATGGGATGGCTTGAAAAGCAAAATAAAGGCTCATTTGTGGGAAATGTGAATGATGGCACTATTGGCCTTACTTCGATGGATTTGGTAAGGGACGGGCTTTATGCTAGAAAGACGTGGATTTTTACACCAGATTATGTTTTATGCTTAGGAGCGGGCATTCGTTCTGATAGCAGTTATCAGGTGAATACTTCTGTGGAGCAGGCTGTACTAAGAGATGATTTATTGTATTGGAATAAAGGAAAGTGGGAAGCTGTGAAAGATTTGAAATTTTCCTGTGGGGATTCCCAGCGCTTTTTTCACCATCAGACCGGATACATCTTGTTGGAAGGCGAGGGGCGTATTTTCTCTGAACAACGTACAAATTCTTGGAATGATATCATGAAGATATATCCTAAAAGCGAGTTGCAGACGAAAGATGTGTTTACTATTTATATGAATCATGGAATTCTTCCAAAAAATGACTCATATCAATACGCGATATTGCCGGCTACCACTCCTAAGGAAGTACAACACTTTGATTTATCTTCATTTAAAATAATTAGTAATACCAGTCAATGTCAGGCAGTCCAACTAAATAAAGAGACATATTTACTTGCATTGTATGAAGCTGGAAGTGTTCCCTTATCCGGTGAACTAAAGTTTGAAAGCAATAAAAAAGGGCTTTTTATTCTGCGTACTTATAAGAAAAAGTGGAAAGTGTATGCTTCAGATCCAACTCAGACAGAAACATCCATGGAAGTGATCCTTAATGGAAATAAAAGAGAAATCAAATTGCCCGAAGGCGAATATAAAGGAACTGTTGCCATGTTCTCTGAATGACTTGTGGAACAAAATCATAGTTATGAAGAAAATATTGATGAGATGGAGATGACGTGAAAATAAAATTAATGAAAATGTAGAATGGAAAAAGGTTGCAGTGACAAAACATTGCAACCTTTTTCTTTCTATTTAGCAAACATTTACAGTGGAATATATTCCACGAATGCTTCCATTGCTTCGTAAGATGCCAAACCGAGATTGTCATACAATGCGGCGGTACCACGGTTACGGTCTTCACTGCGTTGCCAGAACAAACGTTCGTCGTTGCCCAGGAATGGTGCACTTTCCATCTGAGACTGGTGCTTCAGGATTGAATTACGTTTTGCACGCAGTTCTTCCGGACTGATGGGCACTGCCATTTCAATGTTTTCAATTTCCCACTCGGCCCACGCACCACGATACATCCAAATACGGCAATCTTTCAACCATTTTGCACCTTCTTCTTTTTCCAGATCGATAGCAGCAAATACGGCATCTGTGCAAACACGGTGTGTTCCATGTGGATCGGCGAGATCACCGGCTACGAATATTTGATGAGGTTTCACTTCACGCAGCAGGTTACGCACAATTTCCACATCAGCTTCGGTCAACGGACCTTTCTGTATTCTACCTGTTTCGTAGAACGGCAGGTCAAGGAAGTGGCAATGATCCAGAGGGATATTATTGTACGTACAAGCAGTGCGCGCTTCACCACGACGTATCAAGCCCTTAATTGTGAGGATGTCACGTGTATCGATGTCACCATCTTTCTTCTCTTTCAGGAATTTACGGATTTCTGCATATTTATCAACAACTACCTTGTCTTCGCTATTATTGAAGATCTGGTTGAAACCATTGATGAAATGCAGGAAGCGGATTACTTCTTCGTCACCTACGGCAATGTTACCGGAAGTTTCGTAAGCCACGTGTACGTCATGCTTTTGTTCTACCAAGCGGCGGATTGTACCACCCATGGAGATTACGTCATCATCGGGATGCGGAGAGAATACGACGATACGTTTCGGATACGGTTTCGCACGTTCGGGACGATAAGTATCGTCTGCATTTGGTTTACCGCCCGGCCATCCGGTGATGGTGTGTTGCAGATCGTTGAAGATCTTGATATTCACATTATATGCCGAACCAAACAGAGCCAGCAGTTCGCTCAAACCATTTTCATTGTAATCCTTGTTTGTTAGTTTCAAGATCGGCTTGCCTGTCAGTTGACATAACCAGACGATGGCGCTACGAATCAGTTTGTCGTTCCATTCGCAGGAAGTCACTAGCCACGGACGGTGAATACGTGTCAGGTTACCGGCAGCAGAAAGGTCGATAACTACATGAGCATTGTTGTGAGTTTGCAGGAAAGATGCCGGAATGGTATCCGTTACTGCACCTTCTACGCACTCTTTTACCATTTTGGCTTTGTCTTCACCCCATGCCATCAGATAGATTTTCTTGGCAGCCAGGATCGTAGAAACACCCATTGTTATGGAGCTGATCGGAGTGCTTTCGATGCTACCGAACATTTTGGATGCTTCATTGCGTGAATCGTTGTCCAGTAAAATCAAACGGGTGGTGGAGTTCAGGCGGGAACCCGGTTCGTTGAAACCAATGTTACCTACGCGCCCGATGCCCAGTAATACGGCATCCAATCCACCGAAACTTTCGATGCGTTGCTCGTACAGGCGGCAATATTCAAAGATGGTATCTTTAGGAATTGTACCGTCCGGGCTAAAGATATTCTGCTTGTCAACATCTACATGATCAAGGAACATTTCCTTCAAGGCATTCAGGTTGCTGTTGATGGCATCTGATGTAAGAGGATAATATTCGTAAAGGTTGAATATGATAACGTTGCGGAAACTCAAGCCTTCCTCTTTATGTATACGGATAAGGGCTGAGTATACGTTGCGGGGAGAATTACCGCCCGGCAATGCCAATACACAGAAACGTCCGGCTTTCTGTTTATCACGAATAAGTTGAGCTATTTCGTAGGCAACGTGGTTGGCGCCTTCCTCTGCCGATTCGTAGATGTCGGTTGGGATTTTTTCCAGTCGGGTCAATACCGACCTTTCAAATGCATTCTCAGGCCTATAATACCTGGGGGAGACTCTGTTGAGAGTGATTTGAGAACTAAGATTGGTTTTCATAACTTAATTGGTATTAATAAATTGATTAAAGCTTGTCGCTTCTAAGATTTAACAAATATACAAAAAACAATGTTCACTAATTCTAGTGTTGGGGTTGTTTTTTGGAACAAGGTGTTTTCTTCTGACACTGTTTCGGGATACAAATGTAGCCACTTTTTGGTTACTATGTACTCACTTCTTTTAGGTATTTTCATTAAAAAGACTAAAATGGAATCTTTTTGTACAAAAACATCACCTGTTCGGGGGGGATGGTATGCTGACCGGTTTCATCAACAGATAACCTTAATTGATATAGAATGTAGTGGTTACTGTATTTCCTGCTTCGTCTACCGCTGTTAGTGAATGTTTTCCGGGCGTGGGTTGTAGTGAGATCTTATGAAAGTCTTGTGTCTGGGTAAGATAAGTGTTATCAAGGTGCCAGAAAATGGTGGTACCTGGATTGCTGTGAGCCAGCTCGGTGGTTAGAAAGCCCGGACTTCCATCCATCTGTTTGGGTAACACAATACGGGCATTCATGGGTGGATAGATGAATTGCATGGATTGCAATGCATCCTCTCCGCAGCCTGTTTTGAAGGGAGGAAGCGGATTGTATTCCGGATGATGTTGTTTGTAATACCATTCCCATACAGGTGGTAAAGTGAACCAGGACTTCTGGATAGTTGGTTCCAAATTTGCGCAATTCTCGTAGATACGGTGAGTTTCATCGGCTGAAAGGGTGATCAGGTGATGATAAGGGCAAGCTTCCGTCTTTAGTCCGGCAGGAAGAATCAGTAAAGTATCTGTTTCTTCGCAAAACCTACCCTTCAAGTGTCCGGATTTCCGGCATACCTCAGCTTTGACAAAGACATCTCCCGGGCGTTTGAACCACCGTGTCGGAGGTAGCAGACTAAATACATCAAACAAAACCGGACCGGCTGTCCGTGCTCCTACAAGACCGGGTTTACCTTCTCCTGTAGCATTCCCTACCCATACACCTACGGCATAGTGAGGGGTGACTCCTACAGCCCAGGCATCGCGGAATCCGTGGCTTGTTCCGGTCTTCCAGGCAATGGGGTGCATGGAGGGGATTGATTTCCAGTCAATTTCTTCGGGACGATTCACCTCGGTTAACGCATTGAAGGTTTGCCATGCGGCTCCCGATTGGAAAGTATCCGTCGATTTTCCCGAAGCGAAGACTTCTGATTCTCCTGATCCTTCAGCGTCCGCAAGCAGCAAACTACATTCTGTTTGTGGAAGCTGCAATAAACTCCGCCCCATGTAAGCATACGCATTTGTCACATCCCACAGGGTAGCTTCCGCTCCGCCCAGAATGAGTGATAAACCATAATGGGAAGCCGGACGATTGATTGTTTTTAAGCCTATTTGCCTCAGAAAAGTATGAAACTTGGGAACACCATATCTTTGTAGCATCGTCACTGCCGGAATATTCAATGAACGTGCAAGAGCTTCCGAAGCGGGAACGGCACCTTCGAATTGCAAACTGAAGTTTTGAGGTGTAAAGCCATTAATATTAACCGGTATATCGGGCAGTAGCGTATGAGGTAGCAGACTGCCTTCCTGCAACATGGCGTAATATAAAAATGGTTTCAGAATACTTCCCGTGCTTCTGGGTGCCTGAATAACATCTACTTGGTTACCGGCTTGCTTCCGTTCGAAATTGACATTGCCGCAATAAGCTACAACCTGATTGGTTCGGATATCAATCACCAGAATTGCCAGGTTGCGTATATCACTCCGGTTAAATTCATTGCTCCAACGTTCGGCTGCGTTCTCTATTTGGGTTTGAATACCCCTGTCGATGGTTGATATGGAATATTTTCCGTTTCGTTCCTGATAGAAGCGACTGACTAGATGGGGAGCGGTTTGGGGGAGTGGATGAGGCTCGTCGGGGAGTGGTTCGCTGATAGCCAGTTCGTAAGTGGAGTTATCTATAATCTTTCGTGCATATAGTTGTTTTAGCAGACGGTTTCTTTTATTAAGTAATAATTGTCGTGATTTGGAGAGATGAATCATGGCGGGTGCATTTGGAAGTACTGCCAGCATGGCTGCTTCTGCCCAGGACAGTTCTTCGGCGGGATGTCCGAAATATCGCCAGGCAGCGGCATCGAGCCCTACTACGTTTCCTCCGAAAGGAGCGTGTGAGATGTACATAGACAGGATTTTTTCTTTTGAAGCGCGAAACTCAAGTCGGGTGGCCAGGATCATTTCTATGAACTTTTCTCCAAAAGTGCGTGATTCGTTTCTTGCCAGACGGATCGTTTGCATGGTGAGGGTACTTCCTCCACTTACAATGCGCTTATTCTTTAGGTTTTGGTAGGCGGCTCTACTAATGGAGACAGGATTGACTCCCCAATGGTGATAGAAATGCCTGTCTTCGAAAGTGATGAGGCATTGCTTTATTTTCTCCGGAGTAGTGGTCCGGGGTGGAAAGCGCCATTGACCGTCGGATGCAATGCGTGCGCCCAATAATTCACCGTTCCGGTCAGTGACGACGGTGGAGTAGGGCACATGGAAAAGTTGCCGGGGAAGGCAAAAGATATAGCCTATCACCAGAATTGTAATAAGTATGAGTATTACTTTTCTGGTGATAGACAGTTGTTTGAAGTACTTTATAATTTGAATCTTCATCAATATTTAAATATGACTATCTTAATTCTCCTCCTCCCGGGAGGAGGAGTACCCCATAGGGGGGAGGTGGTAGGTAGAATGAAAAATACCTATGAATTAATAAGGAACTCTTTTCTTACCTACCACCCCGCCCTTTGGGCACCCCTCCTTCTAGAAGGAGGGGAATTTGGATAGTTTTGCTCAGTGGCATGTTACTTACTGACAGTCGTTCTTCCCGCCTTGGTTCGTGCTTGTGCCGAACCGTCATACATGGCTTCGCACTGGATAGCCGGCAAAATGAAATTGCCTGCATATGTAGCTTGCAGTCTTATGGTGAACTTTTTCAATTCACTGCGACGCAAGTCGAAGTAAGTCAATACGCGGTCGTCACGAATATCCTGATAGGTATACTCACGGGTAGGTGTCGCTTCCGGAGTCATCAACCGGTCATTGTAAATTTCCCAACCTGACGGCAGAATATGTGTCAATGCCAAATTACTGTAAGCAGTGGTTCCACTGATATTACCTACAGTGATGACTGCCATAAAGTCTGTTCCTTGCTTGATATCATCTATGGATATCGTCGCTCCGTTCATATCCGTATATTTTACGTCCAGGCGGAGGTTATTGGATATTGCGGGTAATGTATCATTAAGTAATTGCGTGCGTGTAATGAGGTCCACACTTAATGCACCTTTACCTTCATTCTTTACTATAATATTACCCGAAGCCGGTGAAGTGGACAGTTCCTTTGCAAATACAGCCTTGGCTGATTTCACTACGGGTTGCTGCTTTCCGTTCCAAATCCAGGTGAAATCCAAAGTACCTGAAAGCTTCTCAGCCAGGCGTCCCATCGCCATCAATGAGAAAGCAGTGGACTGTGTACTGAACCAATTCTCTTCAGCCAGATTCTTGGATACCTTCTTCGCCTGTTGCAATGCCGCCTGGTCTCGGTTCATTAGGAGTAAAGTTTCCAATATCATAGCTTCGTCACGATCATACGAACCATAGATGTAGTTCTGTGAGGAATAAGGGGTAATGGTGGTTTCTGCCTTAAATACCAGTTCTTCAGCCGGTTTCATCTTACCTGTCAGGGCATAAGCGGCTGCCAGTCTCCATTTGGCTTGCAGAGGCAGGTTAGCTTGTTCTTTCATCCGGTTCATGGCGCCCTGCTCAGGTGCACCGGCTAATGCCAGTGTGTACAATCTGTATGCTTGTTGCACTCCCGTTTGCCAGTAACCCCAACTGTCATCCTGATCCGGCATCCGCCAGTTCTGGGCAGCAGCACGTTGGAAGCGTTTCCACTTATTCAGTACATTCGAGTTGACAGCGTAGCCTTTCTCCTGTGCCAATACGAGGAACATGCCCGCATAAGAAGTAATCCACTCATCAGCACTGGCATTCCCCGGCCAGTAAACAAAACCGCCGTTCGGAAGCTGGCGTGCATAGAGTTGCCGTATCGCTTCCTGTACGTTAGCCTTAATCTTTTGAGCTTCTTCCTCATCCACAGCTTTAAACTGGCTGACGAACAATAACGGCAGAGCTTTGGAAGTCAGCTGTTCCGTGCAATGATGCTGATAATTATACAGGTAGTCGAACCTTCGGCTGATATCTACCGAAGGAATACGTGAGACTTCCAGCAGCATACGGCTATTTGCCGGAGAAGCACCATTCAATGAATAAGGAAGTGTTACACTTTCTCCTTTTTCCACCCATTGGCTGTTGCGGAAGGTCACTGCCGGATTCGGGTTTCGGACTTCGATTTCAATGGTCTCTTTCGCCTGCTGACTGCCACCGCTGGCAGTGATATGTATCGTTGCTTTTCCTGTTTTACTTCCGGTCTTTATTTTAAAGTAAACGAGCTGGTCACCCGGTTGACTGAAAGTAATGGATTGTTTATTGGGATCGATTACCTGCACACCTCCACCTGAAGCCTGGATGGATACCGATACATTCTTCACTTCCTTCTCCATGGCAAAGACATTTACCGGGACAGTAATCTCTTCTTGTGTGCTCAGCACACGGGGCAGTGTGGACAACAACATCAATGGTGTCCGCACGAAAGAAGTCTTTTCCGCTTTTCCATAAGCTCCGTCTTGCCCCGCTACCACCATCGTACGTACAGAACCTACGTACATCGGTAGTTTCAGCGTGTGCGTCTTCTGTTTTCCTTTATCTAGATAGAACGGACCGATGAATTTCACTACCGGCTTGAAGCGATTCGCTTTTGCATCGGCCGGTTTCAATGTCTCGTCACCACCCGTACTGAACAATGAACTGTAGCGTCCGGCAGATGCTCCGAGTACATCATCATACATATCCCAGGTGCGGATGCCCAATGCTTCGCGGGCATAGAATTCATTCCACGGATCGGGAGTCTTGAAATTAGTCAGGTCGAGTAATCCGTCGTCTACAATGGCCAGTGTGTATGTCATCTGCTTGCCGTTCTTTTCGCTGACGGTAACGGTGAAGTCCGTTTCCGGCCGCAACACTTCCGGCATTTTAATTTGCGGTTGCAATATAGTTTGTTTATTAGTCACCAATACCGGAACCACACCGTACATACGTATCGGTAAATCATTCACCGTCTGTGCATGAGGTTGCAACAGGCTGATGTGCAGGTAAACGTTCGGAGCCATTTCCGGAGTCACTTTGAAAGAATACTTTGTGTCTCCGTTGTTGGAAACTTCAATCCATTCACGTTGCAGAACGGTTGAACCGTTTTCCAGGGCTACCAATGCACGTCCTCCCGCAGCGGCAGGAATGATGGCTGTTGCCGTTTCACCTATTTCATACGAGTCTTTATCCAGAGAGAAAGCGAGCATTTTAATGCCGCTGGGGTCTGTCTTGCTTGAACGTCCGCGCCAATCCGGCCAGTCTATATAAACAGTTCCACCGGTGGCATGTCCACTTTCCTTATCTTTCACATAAATCAGGTAACGTCCCCAGTCCGGATAATTTACCCGGAATTTAAAAGTTGCCTTTCCGCCTGTAGTCTGTATATTGCCACTGGCTACGGGAGTGATGGAACTACTGTTGACATAAGTTCCGAATGATTCGTCCCGGTTCTCCCACCACCAGCTCCAGGAGATACGGTAAATCTTATATTCCAGATTGGAGCGGTTCATTAATTGTCCTTCCGCATTTACGGTGACAATGTCGAATACATGATCCTGGTCTGTCTCGATGTATTTTCCTTTCGGTTGGTTCAGATTAATACCTACATAAGATGAGAATGGAGAGAATGGAATGCTTTGCGTGTAAATACTGGCGTCTCCTCCCGGTTCGAATACACGGCTGGTTAAGGTTGCATTCAGCATTCCCGGGGCATTGGTGGCAGCCGGAAGTTTCAACATAAAGTTAGCTTTTCCTTCCGCATCCAGTGTTCCATCGAATATATCGTTTTTTACAGTTGTAAATTCGGTAGCCGGATTATTAAATATGTATTGTCCGTAGTTCTTAAATTGTGTATTTACTTTTGACAGGGACATTTCCACTTTGGTTTTCAACCGTGAAGCGGTGGCGCCTGTCAGCCATGTGGAAGTAAGCATTACCGGTATTTCTTTGGTAGAAGCCTGGATTGCTTTCTCCGGTAGTTTCAGATTAATTTTCAGGCGGTTTGGTTTCACCGTTTCTATGCGAAGGCTTTTGTGGAAAGCGGTTCCGCCTACTTTGACGTAAGCGTTCCATAATCCCGTCGGGTCTTCCGGGCGTGTCGGCAGGTCAAATGTGTAGAAACCGTTTATACCTTGCGTGGAAATCATTTTGGTATAGAATTGTCCTCTCGGATTATACAATTCCAATGCTACAGGGTGTTTATCCGGAATTCTTTTTTCACGGTCTTCCATAATAAAGCTTACATGCAGCGTATCTCCCGGTCGCCATACCCCTCTTTCGCCATAGACGAATCCCTTCAATCCTTTCTGAATATCTTTTCCGCCTACATCGAACCGGCTGACAGATTGTTCTTCGCCATCTGCCACACGAACGTAAGCTTTCTGCTTCTCTACTTCGGCCACCACAATGAAAGGAACACCTTGTGGAGTGATTTCTGTAAATCCTTCACTATTGGTCTCAGCGGTTCCGATGGCTTGCAACTGGAAGTTGTAAACAGTCACTTTTGCTTTCTCCATCGGTTTGGTATCCAAGATGTTACTTACGGCAATCCACAGCTTGTTCAGTGAATTCCGTTTTATAATCATTCCTACATTGGAGGCAAATACGTTGCATGATGCCGCCCGGTCAGAGTCCATATAGTAGGAGGCATGACAAGGATTATTGCGTTCCCGCCAGTTATACTGGCTCCAGTCCATCTTAATGTTACCATTGTAGTAGAAATAAGTTTCCGGTGTATCCCATTCAGCCTCATTTTCTTCGAAAGTACTACTTCCGCTGACTTTCGTCAATCCCTCTGAAGCAGTATTGTCTGCAAAGCTCATCTCTTGTTTTTCTGTTCCGCTGCAAGGATAGGCTGAGTATTCTTGCCGGAAAGAAAGTATAATACGGTAGATAGCACCCGGTTCTTGCCGAATCAGTCCGGCAAGGTCTATTGAATAATCTTCCCATCGGTGCACGTCTTTTGTGCTGTCCTTACTCAGCCACAATGTGTTCTGGTAAACCAATCGTCCGGAACGACGCAGCTCACTGGCGGATGAGAGCGTATTGGTCTGCATGAACATCAGTACATTGTTTTCAAAAATACGGATTACGCTTAAATCTACCGCATAGAGATTGACTGCCCGGAACGGGATGATCAAACTTTTGGAGTCGGGTAGGATAGCGGCTGATGTAGACATGCTCACTTGTGGTTTCAGATTCAGTTCGCTGAATGCGATGGAGTGTGATGTGCCGAGCGATTTATCCCGGCTGTTTTTCACCCCTTCGTGTATCTTCAAAGTCAGTTTGCTCAGTTGGTTGGCTTCAAAGTAGACATATACTTTATTATTCTCCACTTGAAATATGGAAGAAGCTACTTCGGGGATTTCAATCAATCCGTTCAGGTCTTGTGTAGTAGAAACAGGATCGGAGAATACTATTTCAATTCCATTTTCCGGTTCGTCAATGCGTTTGGCAGAGAGGAAACGGAAGTCATTCTTGGCAGGGATCAGTACGTTTTCTGTCAGTTTGCGGTCGATTCCTGCAGGACTGCCGTTGGCGGTGATTTCTAACTGATAGTCTTCCGCTTCGCGAATAACACCGGCTATTTCAAACTGATAACGCGTTGGATGATCTGTCGGAGTGATACTGACCGGATAGCTTTGGCCGTTTCCGCCTTTGGCAGAGAGCATTTTCTCAACTGCTTCTTTGGGAGTGGCATCACTGAAACGTACTTCGCCTTTCAATGTCACCAAGTCGCCATGGCTATCTATGTCGATGGTTGTCAGTGGTTCGATATACAGTGTGAAATTGGGTTCCTGTACTCTGAAAGAGAATTTGAATTCTTTCAGACGACTGTCCACTTCTACAAACCTGCCTAATTGGAACGTACCTTCATAGAACTCTCCCGGCTTTAAAGTTCCTGGTTCAGGAACGAATTCAATCGTATTGTTGCTGATCCAATACGCTTTGCCTTTTAGGGAGGGAGAGAAGCTAAACGGATTTTCTTTCAGTTCATTGTTCAAATCTACCATAGGCTGATCCTGTGTCAGTTCTATACGTATGTTCGAAGTTTGCGAGATAACTCCTCCCGTATATGCATTCACAAAAGGTGCATACTCGGCAGAAGGAATAATATCCTTTTTGCTGTTTGCGCAAGAGGAAAAAACTAAGATGGTCAGTAACAGAAAGAATAACCTGTCAGCTATGCGGTGTTTAGCTTTCATTCGTCCCATAGTGCTTTAATTGTTAATTATTAATTCTTAATTTGGAAACATTCAGCATCTTTCCATGCAGGGAATTTTTGTCTGAATTCTCTCAGGACAGAGAGGTCGAGAGTTGCGGTGGCGGTTCCTTCTTCATGGTCGGGTACGCTGGCAAGCAAATCGCCCTTTGGTGAATAAATGACGCTGCCGCCATTATATAGCATTTGATTTCCATCCGTACCGATACGGTTGACACCACAAACATAACTGATATTTTCGAGTGCACGGGCTTGTAACAGAATGTCCCATACCCGGCGGCGGGGAACAGGCCAGTTGGCAACGTATATCAGAAGATCATATTCATTATTTACGTTCCGGCTCCATACCGGGAAGCGAAGGTCGTAGCAGACTAACAGCAGTATATTCCATCCCCGGTAGGAGATAACAGGCCGCTGGCTACCCGCTGTAAAATGCTCCGTTTCCTGGCCCATACGAAAGAGATGTCGTTTATCGTAGTAATAAGCCCCCCCTTCAGGAGTCAGGAAAAAAGCACGGTTATAATAAGACTTATCAGGAATGGGAACCGCATTTTTATTTGCATCTACTTCTTCATCACAAGCTATATAACTGCCTGTAATGGCGAATTGGAATTCTGTCGCCCATTGGCGCAAGGTGGCGATGGTTACACCCGATACCGGTTCAGCTAGCCTTCGGCTGTCCATACTAAAACCGGTAGAGAAGGTTTCGGGCAAGACAACAATCTCCGCTACTCCACGAAGCGCTTTGAGCTTCCTACGGAGTAGGCGGAGATTTTCTTGTTTATCTTCCCAAACAATATCTGTTTGTAATAGAGTTACACGCATAACTTCATTGAAATATTTTAGGCGCGGATTATACGTATAACGCGGATTAATGTGCTACGCTATACTTGCAGGCAAAGATGATTTGCCCGGCTTTCCACGCCGCAAGGTAATAAAAATCCGTGTAATCCGCGTAATCCGCGCCTAAAAGTTATTATCAAATGTTTCCTAAAGCAAAGTTCTTCGGGTTCTTCCCTTTGAAATCCTTATAATAGAGCTTTACCTCGCGCATATCCTTTTCTATATCTCCCGACGGCATAATCGCCTTTGTCGCAGAAATCGTTTTAGTGGTATAATCGATGCCTATCATTACAATAGGCACTTGCGCTTTCAATGCAATAAAATAAAATCCTTTCTTCCAATTAGGATTCGCTTTACGGGTTCCTTCCGGTGTAATGGCGAGTTGGAATTTCTTGCTTTTGGCGAATCTTTCCGTCATCTGGTCTACCAATGACGTTTTGCGCCCCCGATCTACCGGTATGCCACCTACGGCTTTGAAAATTAATCCCAGCGGAAAGAAGAACCATTCTTTTTTCATCATGAAGTATGTTTTCCGTCCGATAGCTCCATAAAATAGTTTGCCGATAAATAAATCCCAATTAGATGTATGAGGTGCTGCAGTTATCACGCATTTATCATAATCCGGCACCGTCACGTTTGTCTTCCATCCCAAAATGCGATAGTAGATAAAGCTGTATATTGCTTTTTTCATTCCCGGTGCTTACTTCAGGTTGCCGATAGCGTCAATAATTGCGTCTACTTCTTTATTAAAGTCTTCGCGGAATTTCTTGTAGAAACCTTTTACATTTCCGGGTTCGGTATGGCTGATTCGGCTGATAAATTCATCTTGCACACTCAGGATTCTGCCCATCAGCTCGTCGGCTTTAGTTTTATCGGTTCCGGGTACGTATAAGCTGTTTACCAAACACTCCATGAACAGTTCACCTGCGATATAATTGACGTTTTTCTTAAGTTCTCTTCTACTTGCCATAATCTTTACGTTTTAAGTGAATAAATTGAAATATTTCCGGTAAAGATAAGTACTTTCCACGGTATAAACCAACATTTCATATTTTTTTTGATGTGCGCTTCCTTTCATAATTCAGAAAAAAACACGAAATTTGCGACGCTTTTGAACGAAACTTTACTAACACCTTTAAATAATTAGATAAAATGACAAAAAGTGCATTGCAAATTGCAAGGGCTGCTTATCAGCCCAAACTTCCGAAAGCGCTGAAGGGTGCCGTTAAGGCGGTAGCTGGAGCAGCTACTCAATCTGTAGCCGATCAGGAAGCTATCCAAAAATTGTTCCCTAACACGTACGGAATGCCTTTGATCAAGTTTGAGGCTACTGACGAAGTGGTTAACTTCCCAGCTATGAACGTGGGCGTTATCCTTTCTGGTGGTCAGGCTCCCGGTGGTCACAATGTGATTTCCGGTATCTTCGATGGTATCAAGAGTTTGAATAAGGACAGCAAGTTATATGGTTTCATTCTTGGCCCCGGCGGTTTGGTTGACCATAACTATATGGAACTGACTTCAGATATCATTGACGAATACCGTAACACGGGTGGTTTCGATATCATCGGTTCAGGTCGTACTAAATTGGAGAAGGAAGATCAGTTTGAAAAAGGTCTGGAAATCCTGAAGCAACTTGATATTAAAGCATTGGTTATCATCGGTGGTGACGACTCTAACACAAATGCCTGCGTACTGGCTGAGTACTATGCAGCTAAGAAGTGCGGCGTACAGGTAATTGGTTGTCCGAAGACTATCGACGGTGACTTGAAGAACGAAATGATTGAAACTTCTTTCGGTTTCGACACTGCTTGTAAGGTTTACTCTGAAGTTATCGGTAACATTCAACGTGACTGTAACTCAGCTCGTAAATACTGGCACTTCATCAAGTTGATGGGACGTTCTGCTTCTCACATTGCATTGGAATGTGCTTTGCAGGTACAACCTAACGTTTGTATCGTATCAGAAGAAGTTGAAGCAAAAGATATGTCTTTGGACGATGTAGTAACTTACATTGCTCAGATAGTAGCTAACCGGGCTGCTCAAGGCAACAACTTCGGTACGGTTTTGATCCCTGAAGGTTTGATCGAGTTTATTCCGGCTATGAAACGTCTGATCGCTGAGTTGAACGACTTCCTTGCTGAAAATGCTGAAGAATTCTCTCAAATTAAGAAGTCTCACCAACGTGATTATATCATCCGTAAACTGTCTCCGGAAAATGCGGCTATCTATGCCAGCCTGCCTGAGGGTGTTGCACGTCAGCTGACGCTGGACCGTGACCCACACGGAAACGTACAGGTATCTTTGATCGAAACAGAAAAACTGTTGTCGGAAATGGTAGCTACTAAGCTTGCTGCATGGAAAGAAGAAGGTAAATTCGTAGGTAAGTTCGCTTCTCAACACCACTTCTTCGGTTATGAAGGCCGTTGCGCTGCTCCGTCTAACTACGATGCTGACTATTGCTATTCATTGGGTTATACAGCTGCTTCTCTGATTGCTAACGGCAAGACAGGCTATATGTCTTCTGTACGCAACACTACGGCTCCTGCTGACCAATGGATTGCAGGTGGTGTGCCCATCACGATGATGATGAACATGGAACGCCGTCACGGTGAAATGAAACCGGTAATCCAGAAAGCTCTGGTGAAACTGGATGGTGCTCCGTTCAAGGCATTTGCTGCTCAGCGCGACCAGTGGGCTATCACTACAGATTATGTATATCCGGGACCGATCCAGTACTTCGGACCTACGGAAGTTTGTGACCAGCCGACAAAGACTTTGCAGTTAGAGCAAGCTAAATAAATCGGCAAACTGACGAAGAGTTAATAAAAAGAACGCAAATTATGCGAATTACACAAATTTGAATAATCTATTTGCGTAATTTGTGTAATTTGCGTTCTGTTTTGAATATTACATGGCAACTAAAAGAAAATCTGCTGCACGTCGCGGTAAAAAGAAAAGCGAAGCGCGTATCATGCCTGCATGGTTACGTACAATACTTGCTGTTTGTATCATTGCCGTATTCTCTGCCGGGTTTTATTGGTTTTTCATTCGTCCGTATGCCTATCGTTGGAAGCCCTGTTATGGTCAGAAAGGATATGGGGTCTGTATGCCCTGCGACTATGAAGTGCATGGCATTGATATCTCCCATTATCAAGGCAGTATTGACTGGGTGCAACTGACAACCAACAAAACAACCAAATTTCCTATCCATTTTGTCTTTATGAAAGCTACCGAAGGTGGTGATCATGCTGACGATACTTTCCCGTTCAATTTTGATCAGGCGCATCGTTATGGTTTTATTCGCGGAGCTTACCATTTCTTCTCTCCTAAAACAGATCCGCTAAAACAAGCCGATTTCTTTATTCGTACGGTCCAGCTTATTCCCGGAGATCTACCACCTGTGCTTGATGTTGAAACTATTGGTAAAAGTACGCCCCATGACTTAAGGATTGCTGTCAAAACCTGGCTCGACCGTATAGAATCACATTATGGTGTGAAACCGATTCTTTACACATCTTATAAATTCAAGAACCGCTATCTTAGTGATTCGGTATTCAATACTTACCCCTACTGGATTGCCCACTATTACGTAGACTCCGTCAAATATGAAGGTCCATGGCACTTCTGGCAACATACTGATGTGGGTAATGTTCCCGGTATCAGAGAAGAGGTCGATTTGAATGTATTCAACGGATCTTTGGAACAATTGCGGGCGCTTACTCTACAGAAATAGTTTCGCATAATAAGTTGTTACTTTTAATATGTATTTCAAATCAGTTATGGTTTGCATATACTTTTTGTAATAAGCGTGCTCCGAGTATCGGTCTGTAATGTCCTTTTTCGTAGTAGTTATGAATATCGTTCGTATATTCATTGATACCACTGAAATCGAATACGTTTTCATAGCCAAAAATGTCTTTCAATATTTCCACATCTGCCGGATTTATGCTGATCTGGTTATAGTCGGGACTGATGATGATTTTAACCGAGGTGTTATGTTTCCGGCAGATTTGATCTATTTCCTTTAATAATTCGGTCTGTGTTTCCCATAGGAATCGCTCACCTTCCCGGTATTCACCATTTCTGTAATTACAGTCTCTGGCTTTCACAAACTCTTTTTTGTGGTTTTCCCAATATGCTTCTCCTTCATCCCGGATCATCCTCTCTCTGGGATTGATTGCATCATTTGTTACTGCATCTCTGATTGCGCCATAAGGGTTTATCACTCCTTGCATATAGGGACGATATTGATGAAATATTTTATAATCGAGATAAGGAAACAGGAAATTAGGGAAGAAGAAGGCCTGACAGAATTTCTCCTGGAAACTAAAGTTGCTGATTCCTGAGATAGCCGGAGGCAACACATGGTTATGGCTGCTTAAAAGCTGGTCTTTCCCCAATGACTCTTTATCCAGAATGAGGAGCAGATTCTTTATTTCTGCACCATTTCTTTCCAAAGCCTGCAACTTCTTACTGATGGCGGCTATGCTTTCTGCATTTCCGAACAGGCGTACTGCTCTGCCACCATCCAAATATTTTTCCCATTCATGACATTGATAGGCCATGGTGCAGGAATTGCCCATGATAAAAGAATCAAATGCAATGGAATCCCGGCTGTTCATATACATTTGCCAACCGATATAGCCTTCATTTAACATGACGGGAGAGTTATCATAACGGTTATAATGCCTTAAAACCATAAAAGGATCATTGAGGAAATACACCACTAGTAAAGCTATAAATGGCGTCAGGAGTATAGATAGTTTCATCGTGAAGCGCATAGCTGCACTTCGCTCACTGTTTTTCTTCATTCTGCTATCTTTGTTTTTAGATTAAAATTGCAAATAAATAAAACTGTCGGAATTGAACTGTCCCAAGGTAAAGAACATAATGGCCAGCAGATAATAAATGCCCCATCTGACAAGCATGGGTTGTTTTTCCAACGCTTCTAAAAGATCTCGTTTCGACATAAAATATTCGTAAACTAAAATCAGTACAAGAGCGCTACCGGCCACAATACAATTATGATCCGGAATTCCGATGCTTACTTCTTTCCAGCTGGCATGGGTACTGAACGAGATGTTTCTGATGTAATAGAGCGCATCACTTACCGACTCTAAGCGAAAGAAGATCAAAGAAAAGGCGAAAAGCAGATAAGTGCGGAGGATGGACAGGGTTGTAAACAGGGGATTACCTATCCAATTCTTTATCTTGTTACGGATCATGGCGGTCTTCATTTCATAGAAAATAATAAGCCCTTGGATGAGTCCATATATAATATAGTTCCATCCTGCACCATGCCAGGCACCTAATCCTGCAAATGTCAGGCTCAGACTCAGGAATACTCCCCATTGTCCCCAACGGCGCATACCCGAAGATAGGGGCAAATATAAATAATCCTTAACCCAAAATGAAAGAGACATGTGCCATCTTCTCCAGAATTCGGCAGTGGTTTGTGCTATGAATGGGCGGTTGAAGTTAGGACTGAGTTTGAATCCCAACATACAGGCACCTCCAAGTGCAATATCCGTATAACCGGAAAAGTCACCATACAATTCTACAGGATATAAAAGGCATGCCATGAGTAATTGGATACCGGATGCCGTATGTATAGAGTTGAAAATACCATCTATATAAGGGGAAATATAATCGGCAAGGATCAACTTCTTTATCAGTCCCACTACGATCAGTTTCATTCCGTAGACAATAGATGGATATGCTACCGGTTTACCCGATTTCAATTGTGGAAGCATATCTCTCGCCCGTTCTATAGGTCCTGACAGGAATTTCATGAAAAAGAGCATATATATCATGAAGTCGGCAAGGTTCTCTTCCGGTTCTTCTTCTTTCCAATAGATTTCTGTCAGGTATGAAAGGGCCTGAAAGGTATAAAAGGAGATGCCTAAGGGGAATAGCCAGTGCACGCCTGGCAGGAGGTTGGCATATCGGAATGCCAACCAGCCTGTAATTAGAAAACACAAGCCCGAAATATAGATTCTTTTCGTATCCTTCTCATGTTTTGATTGTCCCACCCATTTTCCGAGAAAAAAAGTTGCCAGTGAAATGAGAAGGGCTATGATCAGGAAAGCTATGTGGTAATAGCCTATGAAAATACAGCTTGACAACAAGAGTATAGCTTTTCTATATTTAGGTGGAAGTGTGTAGTACAAAAGGAAGGTACATACAAACAGCGTGACAAAATTCAAAGATATGAATGACATGTCTTATTTGGTTTTGGTGAGAATAGTATTGCAAATATCTCCTACATTCTTGAATCGGACAATGTCTCTGAAGGTGAAGTGAACATTGAAATCTTTCTCTATTCTGCTTATCAGCAACATATTGGTTAATGAATTCCAACCTTCCACGTCCTGGGCGGTGGTTTCACTGGTAAGAACGATGTTGTCTCTCTTCAATATCTCCTGAAAAATCAGGCTCAGTTCATTTAAAATCATCTGCGTATTCATATTAGTTTAGTTTTATATTAGTTCCAGTATTCTTTTTCTATCGGTTTTGCTGCTGGTATTCAGTGGAAAATGTTCCATGCAATGTATGTGCTGGGGAATCATGTAGAAAGGCAGCCGGCTGTTCATATGTTCTTCTATCTGGTGTTTGTCGAGATGGACTTTTTCAACTACCAGATGTAATTCGCATTGATTGTTTGCTCCATATTTGGGGATGACGACAGCTTTACATTCATTATTGAAATACTTCTTCACTACGTGTTCTATTTCGCTTAGTTCGATGCGGAATCCCTGAAGTTTAATCTGCGAATCTTTGCGGCCACAATATATGATATCGCCGTCGGCATCTATCTGGCAGAGATCACCGGTTTTGTAATAAGTCTTTCCATCTGTCCCTTCGATGAGGCATTCTTTAGTCTTTTCAGGAGCGTTCCAATAGCCGTTCATCACTTGCCTGCCGCTGATCCAGAGTTCTCCGGTTTCGCCTGTAGCAACGGGAATACCGTTATTATCCATGATTAAAGCATCCACTCCCTCGAATGGCTTGCCTATAGCAATCATACCGTTATGATGTTTGCATGAGGTGGTCGGTATCTGGTAGGCTGTACAATAAATTGTTCCTTCTGTGGGACCATACAGGTTCACAAAAGAGGCATTGGGAGCACAGGCTCTGAAGGCAGATAGTAATTCAACATCCGATGCTTCGGCAGTAACTATCAGGTATTTGAGTTCAGGAAGTTGTATCTCAGAGAAATAGGGTAATAATAACTGGAGTAGGGAGGGGGCTACGGCAGCAAATGTGAGGTTATATTTTTCCAATATTTCAATGACATTGATATACTTTACGCCTTCCGGAGAAACTGTATATATGCATGCACCTATTGTTAGGGGAAATAAGAAAGAAACGATAGAAACGTCAAAGGTTAGTTCGAACATTTGCAGCATACGGTCATTCTCGTCCAATTGCCAGTCCAAATGGCTGTATGCGTTGTAGAAAGCATTTAGGTTGTTGCGGGAGATGGGAACTCCTTTCGGTTCTCCCGTACTGCCGGAGGTGAAAATGATATAAGCATTTTCATTCTTTTCCGAATGTATGCCAGAAGAAGACGGAACTACTTCCTGTAACTCCGAAGTACATATAAAATCTATATGTTCGGTATCCAGGTTCAATACACGGATGTCCTTTGTATATAGAATTAAATGAATATCGGCGAGTTCCGCAATCTTTCTATTCCTGTGTCTGGGATAGGCTGGATGCAGAATGACATACGTTTTTCCACTGATTAATACTGCCAGTATGGAGGCGTAAGTCTCCAATCTATCTTCGGCTATAATGCCGATGATTTTATCTTCCCTGTTATTAATCAAAGTGGATACTTTATATACAGTTTCAGACAGTTGACGATAGGTATAGGTGATGTTGTTAATAACAAATGCCTGATGTCCTGCATACTTCTCAAAAGCCTCTATGATCTCACTGATCATATCTTTTTGATCCTTTTCCATTCTGTTCGTGATTTTATAGTTTATAGTAAATGTCTAATTCGTTTTCTGTGTAGTAAAGACAGGAGGATTTGATATTCTCCCTATTGAGGAGGGCTTAATGTGTGTTAAATATAGAAGGAAGGTACTAGGAGATAATCTTTCTCTCTTTTGATGTAATGACTATTTCTCTGATTTATAGACGAATAATGGAATGGCTTTGACCTTTTTTATTGTAGATAGAAAGTATGAAAAGAGACATTTCTAAAAAGTATTTAGAGGAATGATAATGCATTGATATATAGTTATATATCGTCCTGAAATAAGGGGTGTGCAAAAAACGTTCGTTTAATGTGCGCAATTTTAAGCGTAAAAAATGGATATCAAGAATTATAAAAATGAGAAGATATTAAATCCATTCACATACAATATAAAATATTGATTATCAATAATATAATGTTTGAAATAAAATCTATTAGAAATATTTTTATTAAACACCTTGTACATTCAAAAAATACCCATTATCTTTGCGCACATTAAACGAACGATTAAAAGACACTTCGTTTTCTTTTATCTCTTCGTTAATAACCTTTTTACATAACTATTTCATTGCTTTTTGATCGAGATGACGGAACGCTTTGGAATAAGATGAATGCTAAATAAGTTGTTGAAAACAACTGCATTACATAAAATAATCGGTAAGTATTTCACTACTCCGGTGTCCCCAAAGAATATTCTGACGTGAACATCCCTCCTCGCCTCCACTGGTTCGCAGTACGTGTCACATATGGCCGTGAACTGGCTCTGAAAGCTTTTCTGGATGAAGAGAAGATAGAGAATTTCATTCCGATGCGTCGTGATTATGTCGTGAAAGATGGTCGTCGCATTTGTAAGTTTGTTCCTGCCGTGCATAACCTTGTTTTCATTCGCTCTACTCGTAAGCGTATCGATACATTGAAGGATAAAGCCGGTATGAACATCCC
The DNA here is from genome assembly GCF_000526555.1 of Bacteroides sp. 14(A). NCBI lineage: Bacteria > Pseudomonadati > Bacteroidota > Bacteroidia > Bacteroidales > Bacteroidaceae > Bacteroides > Bacteroides sp. 14(A). The sequence goes on from NZ_JAGH01000001.1 coordinate 1,849,196, forward strand.
TATACGCTATATAATGAATCGGGAGCATCATCTTCCTGTTATCGTTCCGGATGATCAGATGCGTAGTTTCATTCTTGTTGCTGGTACCTACGAAGAATCGGTTATTTATGTAGAACCCGCTGAACTTCAACTGGTAAGAGGCCAGAAGGTGCGTGTTATGGGCGGTGTTTTCGAGGGTGCTGTAGGAGAATTTGTTCGTATCCGTCGCGACCGTCGTGTAGTTGTCAATATTGAAGGTGTCATGGCTGTTGCAACGACTTTTATTCACTCTTCGCTTGTAGAACCGATAACTGACTAATTTCAGTGTCATAAATCATAAATTCTAAATCATAATTAAATATATGAGTGATCAAGTTTCATCCTTATTTTCCCTGGCTCACAGTCTTCTCACTCTAGGTCAGGATGGCAGTCCGATTTATGTTGATAGTTTCACCCGTCTGAATCGTGATGTTTATGAATCAGCCCTAAACTCGTATGGAAAACATGGCTCAACTCCTGAAGCTGAAGCTGAGCTGTGTTTAGGTCTTTTAGTAGCCTTCAATGCCACAATGTATGATAATGGGCATAAACAGGAATATATTCAGAAGGTTCTGGAGCGTGCTCTTAACGTTCTTCCACTGATCCCTGCTTCATTGTTGAAAGTCCGTCTGCTGACTTATTGCTATGGTGAGGTTTATGCAGAGGAGTTGGCTAAAGAGGCCCATGTTATTATTGATAGCTGGGGGACTTTCCGATTGACTGCTGAGCAGAAGGAAGTAATAGAGGAACTGAAGAATATTGAAGAAAATCCTTATCCATGGGAAGAGGCTGAGGCGTGATTCAATTTGGCATAAGTATTCATAGTCATAACGGTGTGGATAGGTCAATTTGGCTTGAATTTCATATCTAAAGGTCTTTTGACGGAAGAAGAAGGCCGTCTGTATTCCCCGTTTATTACAAAATCGCATAACGGGTGACTATAATAATTTTTTTGATTTTGCAAGTGAAGATGTACTTCCTCTGTTAGAGCCAACGCGTCAATTATTGGTCACGCTTGATAGATTGATAAATCAGTTGTAACTATTCCCTTTTATTTTTGGCGCTGCATCTTTTTATTGCAGTATGAATATATGTGCCGGTTTACCTGAAGAGTGAGTTGGTCAGAATCTTATATTTTCATTAAGTATTTCCATTTATATGATTGATGTTTCAGATAAAGCAATGTGTTGCGGTTGCAACGCCTGTGGCGACGTGTGCGCTCATGATGCAATTACTTTCAAAACGGATATTGAAGGGTTTTGGTATCCGGAGGTAGATAAGGATAAATGCACTGATTGCGGGTTATGCGAGCGTGTATGTCCCATATTGCACGTTGAGGAATTGAAGCGCAATGATTATAATCCACCGGTTTGTTACGGAGCTTATCATAAGAACTTGGAAATTCGCTTCGACAGTACATCCGGCGGAGCTTTTTCTGCAATGGCGGAAAGTGTATATAAACAAGACGGTTATGTTGGCGGAGCTGTTTATGATACTAATTTTTTTGCCCACCAGTTTATTTCAAACAACAAAGAGGATTTGAAAAGACTCCGTAGTTCCAAATATTTGCAGAGCGATGCTGAGGGCTTCTATACTGCAGTCAAGAAAGCGGTAAAAACAGGAAAACCGGTATTAGTTTGCGGTACACCTTGTCAGATGGCTGCTCTGCGTAGATATTTGAATAAAGACTATGAGAACTTGATAATCGTAGATTTTATATGTAAAAGTATAGCGTCGCCCAAAGCTCACCGGAAATATTTTGATTATCTGGAAGAAATTAATGCTTCCCAAGTCGTTTTTTTTAAGGCTAAGAATAAAGAATTAGGTTGGCGCAGTTTAACCAAGAAATCTACGTTTGCCAATGGAAAATCCTACTATGGTGTGAGAGGTAAAGACCTTTACAGCAGAGCTTATCACAGTGGTATGATAGACCGTCCTTCTTGTTATTCATGTCAATTCAAAGGCTATCCACGTATAGCCGATGTTACTTTAGCTGATTTTTGGGGGGTGGAGAAAGTTGCTAAAGAATTGGATAATGATACGGGAACTTCAGCTATTCTTATCAATTCAGAAAAAGGAAAAAAAATCTTTGAGCAGGTAAGCAAGCGTTTGCAAAAGAAAGAAGTGAAACTTGAAAATATTCAACCTTTTAATCTGGCTTTGGTAAAAGCGGCAGTTTGCCCTGATTATGATAGGAAACAGTTTTTTAGTGATTTGGAGAGTATGCGTTTCGATCAATTGGGAGATAAATATTTCCCGGTATCAGCAAGAAAATACGATAGGGTACGGACATTGGCTTCTTGCGTACGCACTTTTATTGGGATGACTCAATTGCGTCCTAAAGCAGTTTGGCAGTTCTTGCATCTCAATTTTCTTCATCCGGCTATAAAGACTGATTGGAAAAAGGGTAAATTACTGTTCCCAACTCCCTATTGTGTCTTCGAGATCGATAAAACAGCTAAAGTAATAGTAGAGGGAAGGATTTTGTTAGGTAATAAAAGATTCCGTAAATCTAAACTGGAAAGTCGCTTCCTGTTTGGTAAGAATTCTAAGGTTGAATTCCAAGGTGATTTTCGTTTCGGTTATGGTTGTGACGTGGAAGTATTTGACAATGCAGAGCTTGTATGCGGTGCCTCCAGTGGTGGGAACATTGGATTGACGCTGATTTGTGGTGATAAGATACATATTGGCAGCCATACGTTTTATGGTCGTGATGTCTCTATTCGCGACACCAATGGTGGACATATTATCGCCCAACAAGGTTTCAAAGATACCAATCCTGTTATTATCGGTGATTTTTGCTGGCTTTGTTCCGAATGTAAAATTATGCCAGGTGTAAAGGTTGGTGATGGTACGGTGGTTGGCTCCAATTCCGTGGTAATCGCTCCATTGCCCGCTCATGTGTTGGTGACCGGGTCACCGGCTCGGATTATTGATACAGATATTGTGTGGAAACATTAAAAATAAGGAATATGAATGAACAAGAATTTTTAGACTTTTTCGAAGGTCTTTTTGATGGGCTCAATGAAGCAATTGATATGAGTACGGAGTTCCGCTATATGGATGAGTGGAGTTCGCTGGCTGGTTTGGCTTTTATGACTGATATGGCTGAGAAATATAATAAGAATTTTGTGGTATCTGAGATGAAAGGAGCAGAGACTATAGGTGACTTATATCGGCTCTATCTTTCCAAATGATGGATAATATTTTATGAATGTGTTGATGATTGGTGGTACAGGGGTTCTTAGTACGGCTGTTACCAATGAAGCTTTAAAACAGGGAATACATGTGGTCATGATAAATAGAGGCCATCGCAAAGAACTTATTCCTGATGGTGTGGAGCTGATTAAATCCGATAAAAATGATTTTAATAGGATTTGTAGTTTGCTAGGTGAGCGAAAATTTGATGCAGTAATAGACTTTCTCTGTTATAATGATAAAGAGACAACAGAAAGCTTTAATTTCTATTCGCATTATACCAAACAATATTTTTTTATTTCCTCATGTGCTGTCTATAATACAGAGTTGGCAACTGTGTGTAATGAAAATTCTCCAAAAGTCCGTTCTATGTGGGGGTATAGTGTGAATAAATGGGCAAGCGAAGAACTTCTGATGAAATTGGCTGCTAACTCTAATTGCAATTATACTGTGATTCGTCCATGTGTGACGTATGATGACACTCGTATTCCTTATGGTATTTCTCCTCAATACGGTTATCACTGGACATTGGTTGCGCGTATATTAAGCGGTAAGCCTATCATAAGATGGAATGGTGGAATAAATCGTTGCAATATGATGCGTGTTGAAGACTTTGCTGTAGGTGTGATCGGGTTAATAGGGAAAGATGAAGCTTATAATGAAGCTTTTAATGTTTGTGGTGATGAGACTCCATCTTTTAATGAAGTGCTTGATGTTTTGTCTGAATTAACTGGAAAAAAAGTAAAGACAATAGATATAACGAGTGATTTCTATGCCAAAGAACTTCCGAGCCGCGCTGGTGAAATATTGGGAGGACGTTCCATTGATCGTTTTAATAGTAACGACAAGATAAAAGCTGTTGTTCCTTTGTTTCGGCACACTATTTCATTGAGAAAAGGCATTGAGATGACTTATAATGCTTATCGAGACAATCATTATCAGTTTGGAATAGATTGGGAGTTTGAAGGTGATACAGATCGCATAATACTGAAATGGTGTAAGAAAAACAGAATAAATACAGACGGGCTAAACTTGCACTTTATTGATTATCTCGGGGATGCTGATTCTTCGGATAAACGAAAATATATTTTTGCTTTACATAGAGGTCGTTGGGATGTTTGGGTAATGATGTTTGGTTTTAGAGTTGTTAAAAAAGTGAAAAGAATATTATTGGGGAAATGATGCAAAATAATAGAATACAATATTTGGATTTGATCAGAGGAGGACTTATACTCTATGTGGTTTTTTATCACATGTCTATGCAGTTTGGACTTATATCCTATGAATCAGGAAATAGACCTCTTCTATTCAGTATAATGTCTTTTTTTATGACATCATTTTATTTTTTCAGTGGTTTTCTGTTTTCTTCGAAAAGATCAGCTTCTGATTTCGTCTATAATAAAGTGAGAAAGTTGTTGTTTCCTTATGTTTTTTGGTCTGTAATTTCCTTGGTTGTTTATTATGCAAACAGATATATTTTATATGGGACAATAGACTTCTCAGCACCTTTTTATTCTCTTGTTTCTACAGGGGCCTTGGCATCAAATACACCGTTATGGTTCTTTTTTAGTCTTTTTAGTGTCTCTATTATATATTATTTTATAGATGTCTATGTGCAAGGATATTACAAGCATATTTTAATCTTAGGAAGTTTTCTGTTTGCATTCTTGGTTCATAATAGGATGCAGATCCTTTCTGATGGGAATATAGCTTTAGGGCTGGTTTACTATCACTTAGGATATTTTTTTAAGAGACTGCTTACGGAAAAGAAAGATTTTCCAGATATTAAGATTCTGGTGTTAACCATTGTTGTTTTTGTTTTGATATTATTTTTTAATAGGCAAGATTTATCATTCGTTTTGTTATATCAACGGACGGGAAGTTTTTTGCTCAATCTGCCATACTCATTATGTGCTTGTTATATTCTTTGGTATATAGGCTGTAAAATAGGGTCTGCCAAATATCTTGTTTTGATAGGAGAATATTCTTTGACGTTGTTTGCCTCTCATAGAATAATATTGAACTGGATATACGACCCAATTGTGCGGTATTTAAATCCCCATATTCCTTATTATGAATATATGCTAGTAGGAGGGAGTGTAATCTTAGTCTTTTATTTAATCTTAGTGCTTCTTTTAAAGAAAATATTTCCTCAAGTGATAGGGCTTTAATAAGATGATGGAGAAAACAAACAATAGAACCATCGCAAAGAATACCGCATTCCTGTATTTCCGTATGATGTTTACAATGATAGTTTCATTGTATACTTCACGTGTGATACTACAAACGTTAGGAGTTGACAATTATGGTATTTATCAGTCCGTAGGTGGAATTGTTGGCTTTTTGTCTTTTATTAATAGTGCGCTCAGCACAGGTTCGTCTCGTTTTTTAACTTACGAACTGGGAACAGGCAATCTTGAAAAGTTGAAGAGAACTTTCTCTACAACATTGACTATTCATATAGCAATTGCTCTCTTTGTTGTTATAGTTGCAGAAACGCTCGGAGTATGGTTTCTTTATAATAAATTGGTGATACCGGCTGAGCGGATGGACGCTGCAGTTTATACTTTTCATATATCCATATTAACTGCTGTGTTTACATTGACACAAGTTCCTTATAATGCAAGTATTATTGCGCATGAGAAAATGTCGGTTTTTGCATATATGAGCATTATAGAAGTTTCGGCAAAACTAGGAATAGTCTATCTTTTATCCATTGGCAGTTATGATAAATTAAAATTGTATGCCACTTTATTATTCATAGTTCAGGTAGGACTCATTTGTATCTATCGTTTGTATTGTAGTCGGCATTTTAAGGAAACGGTTTATCGTTTTGTCTTTGATAAGGCTATATTCAAAGAAATAGCGGGATTTTCGGGCTGGAGTTTATTTGCCAGTAGTTCAACGGCTCTTAATAGCCAAGGCATTCTGATTTTGTTGAATATGTTTTTTGAACCTGCCGTGGTTGCAGCGCGATCTATTTCTATTCAGGTAAATATGGCAGCCAGCCAGTTTGTCGATAATTTTCGTACGGCGGCTAATCCACAGATAGTAAAGAAACTGGCAGCGGGCGACTTGATGGGTTCTAAAAGGCTACTATTGGCATCCACCAAATATTCTTATTATATGATGTTTATAATCTGTTTTCCTGTCTGTCTTCTCGCACATCCTTTATTAAAAATATGGCTGAGTGTTGTGCCTGATTATACAGTTATATTTCTTCAGATTATAGTTATTCAGAGTCTGTTTCAAGTTTTTGATACTTCTTTTTATACAGCTTTGTATGCTAAAGGACGGTTAAAGGAGAATGCTTTGATATCACCAACTTTGGGCTTAATAAGATTTCCTATAATCTATTTCTTATTTAAAGCGGGATATTCTCCTGTCGCTCTTTCATGGGCTAGTTTATTGACTTATGCCGTATTGGGGTTAATAGTAAAGCCTATATTGGTAGTGAAAATAGCAAATTATTATTGGAGAGATGTCTGGAATGTTTTTAAGCCCTGTTTGTTGGTTACTGTGGCAGCTTTACCTGTACCTGTTTTTTTATATCATATAATAGGCGTTGATAGTATTCCACACTCCATTTTTATGGGTTTTATAACTGTTATTATAATTATATTGTCAATATATTGGATTGGGATTGACATGTTGACCAAACAAAAAGTTTGGTTATATGTAAAACGAAGATTTAGAAGATGATATCGAATTTTATAACAGTTTTTTTATAAGGCATCTGATAAGATGCCTTATAAAAAGGAAATGTTTTACGGTATAATTTTATAATTCCCTATATTCCTTTGCCGCATCAAAACAAGGACAGTTTTTCATCGGGTTGAGGTCGTGATGACCTACTATCAATGCCCGTGGAAATACCCGTTTCAGTTCGTGCAGTAAAGCTACTAACGAAGCTTTCTGATGTAAGGTGCGTGTATCAGCCGGTTGTCCGGAAGCGGTAAGTCCACCTTCGTAGCAGATACCTAAGGAATGGCGGTTATGATTCCGGCAATGTGCTCCAATGCGTTCGTAAGGTCGTCCACGGTGAATCTCACCGTCGCGTGTCACGTAGAAGTGATAGCCAATGTCATTGAAGCCACGGTGGCGGATGTGATCCCGCTGACAGTCGTCAAAACTCAGGCGCACGCCCTGAGGCGTGGCTGAGCAGTGAATGATAATGAGTGTGATGGTTCTCATCAGTGCATGCAGGAGGTTATACCGAATACACCGGCCAAGGCAGTGACCACCGTGACGATAACTTTGAGGACAATGCCCCATACTGATTTTGATTTTCTTTCCATAAACCGTAATTTAGTGATTAATTATTAGTGATAAGTGATTAGTAATTGGTAATTGGAATCTGCGCAGCCTTTCATTGTTAATTTCTGAAGGCTACGCTTTTAAATTCTATCCCAGCGGGTTTTCATCCAGTCCTCCGCCACCGGTGTTGCCACCGTCATCCGGTTTACTGCCGGAATTTCCACCGGAAGAGGGCGTTTTTGAAAAGTCCACTGTCGTCTGTCCTGCCTTTTGAGCTTTGAGCAGCAGACGTGTGGCAGCACGGGTAGGTACGGGTGAAAACTCAAGACCGGAGAATATATTTTTCAAGTCTTCGCCCGGAATGAACTGGATATTAACTCCGGTGATGTTGGTAGCCGTGAATTTTTCTGCGGTTTCCGCACCCCGGCTGGTGATTTGAAGACGAAATTTTCCCAGATCTCCGAAGTCTACTTGTTCGCCCGCACGCAGGCCATCAATCATATTTTCCACGGTAGCGATGATAACCGCGGCGACATCGGCACGACTGGCGGTGGTCTGCGCGGCTACATGGCGGCTCAGTTCTTTCAGGGACAGTTCCCTTGTGATTTGTGACTTGGCATACGCCTTTGCGCTCTCATCCTGGTTTTGCGGGTTCTTGAGCATTGCGATACTGTAATTCAATCCCATAATAGATAAATTGAAAGGGTTAATAATTGAAGAATTATATTCTCACGGGAAGACATGGAACTGTTCGGGAAAAAACTCGGTGAAGCTCTGAGTCCTCCGTGTTGAACAATACAAAGATACAACCTCCCGGACCTGTGAAAATGAGTGACATTGACACTTGATAAACCTGTTTCGGAATAGGTGATATCCGATGACTTTTTTGTATCTTTATAGCATAAACAGTACTCTAAAAGTTATCGTAAAATGAAGAAAATTACATGTAGTCATGATACGGATGTACCGGTAGAAGAATGGCCTGTCCGTCCTTATTCCAAAAGTGAGTTAGCGCGTGCATACGCGCCTGAAATCGGGGAGCGTTCGGCTCTTAACCGCCTTTCGCGCTGGTTGCACGGGAACGTGCTTCTGTATCAGGCTTTGTTGGATACGGGTTACCGCTCCGCCCAACAGATTTTTACCAGCAAACAGGTGGAACTGATTTTTGAGTATATAGGGAAACCTTCGTGATTTTAAGCGTTACTGAAGGAGTTGAGAAGAGAGGAATTGAAAGTGACACTTGTGAAGTTTGACACTTGCGGCTGCGAAGCCTGATGCTTGCGGCTGTGTAAGCATACACTTGCACAAGCATAGCCCGGCGCAGCCGCAAGTGTTATTTCCCTTAATTTTCGATGAGACTGATCCAAGGTGAATGATCCCTACTCATGACTTTGCCTTGTGCTTCCGCTATTACTTGCTCTTCGGACTCCCGTTCATCGTAACGTCCGCAGGCTTGTCGGACATATAGGACGCTTCCTGTCTGGCACAGATCCTGGTCGCGCACCTTCAGCATGTCGAGTCGGGTATAGTTGCTGTCCTGCCGGTTGATGCGGGATATGGAAAATATGAAATCGGCCAGATTGGCCCAGTTGGCACTGCCTGCGATGGTATACATGTCAATCTCTTCCAGTTCGTTCTTCCCGTTGAGTTTGGTGAGTTTGCGCGGATGGGCTACGATGATGACCCATATATTGTTGGTTCTGCCCCATGCCTGCATTTGCGTCAGCATGGCTTTTATGGCTTGGGTTTCGGTGTTGTACCGGTTGGTTTCCACCTCCATGAACAGGTATGGGTCGATAATGAGATATTTCAGTGGAAGGGTGCGCCGCACCATGTCCGCTCTCGCGATGATATTGTTGGGAGTGGGGGATACTTCATGCAAGTCGAGGTGCACCATGTGGCTATCCAGGAAACTGACGATAGGCTTCAACTGTTCTTGGGTATAATTTACAGTGTTCACTTTTCCCAGCATGAGCTGCACGAGATGGGCGATATGCTTGTCTTTGTCGGGCACTTCGAAAGAGAGGTAGCATACATAGCGTCCGGTCTTGGCCATGAGCCGGCACGTGAGGTCGTTCAGAAAATCGGTCTTTCCGCTGTTGGGTACTCCGGTCTCGATAATCAGGCCTCCCTGATCGGTGGGGTGGAATACATGGTCGGTCAAGGGGCCGTAACCTACGTCGTATCCGTGGTCGTATTCTCCGTGCAGCACGTTCAGAATCCCGTTTGCACGTTCGCTTACGGTGATGATGTCCACTGTGTGTTGTGGTCGGGCGGATTCGATGATTTCGTGTACGACTTCGATGCCGTATGTGGCGAGTACGTCGGAAATATCCTTGCAGTCGCCGGGTAGTGTGGTGAGTAGGCAACGTTCTCCGAAGTAGTCGGTGAGATGCTTCACTAGGGTTCTTCCCGGTAGGTCGATGTCTCCGCAGATCACGATGTCCCTCACTTGGTCTATCCAAGGTTCGAAGGCTTCGAAACTTTTGGAGAGATCGCTTGCAGCTCCGTTGGGTACGCTAATAACGTAATGATAGCCTGCTTCTTCGAGTGTAAGCACATCTTTTTCACCTTCGGTGATGATGAGTCGGGGGACGGTTTCCTCGGCTACCTTCAGAGGATTGATGCAGTCGATGTGGTAAGGTGGGCAAGGTGTGGTTGGTGAATCCTGGCTCCAGAATTTGGTATATCCGGCAGCTTTTTCCCTGCCGGTTGTTTCTCCTTCATCTGTGGCCTTGATAGTTGAGGGATCGCACGAGCGATATTTGACATTTACGGGCTGTCCGTTCAGAAAGTTGACGTAGGCTACGCAATGATACATGGTTCCGGTGCTCTTGTTGTCTTCATCCTTGCCGTAACAGCGATGCGTGAGACAGCCGATACGGGCTTCGATAGCCGTTTTCAGTGAGATGCCTTGAGCTGTGAGATAGCGTCGGGCAGCGAGTTGATCCTGGTCCTTAGTCTCGGGATCATCTGTCAGCGGTTTGATTTTGGAGAATGCTTCGGGAGGTAATTTTTTGTAATCTTCGGGAATCATAGGTACTTCGGATGTGGTTTTTCCATTGCCGTTTCCCGATTCTCTTTCCTGGTGGACATTGTGGGTAGGATAATTTGTACCCATAAATTTATCACCGGCTGTTCCGGTAAATGACGAATTATAGCTCGGTCTTTCTTCCCAGAAGTCTTTGAGCTTTCCTTTGAAGTCGCAACCACTGGAGAAGCAATGAAAAGCTCCTGTCGTTTTGGAAATATAAAGATGTTTTTTGCCGCATTTAGGGCACTCTGTTACGAAGTTCTTTCCTGCATTTTTACGTTCGGGAAAGTCACATAGATAATAAAATGGTTTCATTGGATTTATGAATTATAAATTATGGTTTACGGGAGTCTTATACCCATTTGTTGCTTAACACATTCCATGTCGCTTTTGCTGATGGTCTTGGTGGTGCATCCTCGGGTATATTCACTGTTCCTTCCATCTCATCGTCGTAGAATCGCATTTCGGATTCGGGATCTGTCCATTCGAATTCGTTGAGAGGGTGATTGCTGCGTTGATTACTTCTAATTTCATGAACTGCTTGTTTTCGTTTTTCTCTGTTTGTTCTTGCAGCGTCGTTTAACAGATGTTGTCCGTGGGCTGATTTCAACAGATTGTTCAACCAGCAGAGCCGTCCGGTGTGATTGGATTTCATGAATCGTGCCTGCGAAGCAAAATAAGGAATTAGTAGTTCATTGACCAGATAAATGAGATTTTCACATGCGTGTTTACGTGTGAGTCTTTCGTGCAGTTGGAACCAATTGATGAGTGGCGTTAGTATCTGTGCTTTCTGCGTGGAATCCTTATTGATGAGATGAAAGAATTCTTTAGCGGAAGCTAAAGATTCCGGTGTAACAATATTTTTTTTAGAAGAATTTTCTTCTAAAGGTATGTCGCCTTCAGGTGAAGCTTTTTCGTCAGAAGAACTCCCTTTAGTATTATTAATATTATATATATCATCTATCGGATAAGTTTCCGGAAACTTGTCCGGTAATTCTTCCTGTGAAACCTTCCCCACCCAGAGTGGGGAGTAAAATAATTTCATTCCATATACGTTTTTTTCGGGCATTATCCCGAATGAGCCGCATCGTTTGACGGCTTCCGTGAGAAACTTGGCATTCTTGAATGCCAGCGCTATACTGATCTCGTAGAAATTCTCCACCGGATATACTTTCTCCTGATTCATGTATGCGGTCATTCCGAGGTAGAGGCGCAGGAGCTTGGGGATGACCGAATCCGTAATCTTGCGACTTTTCCAGAGGTCGATTGTCTTTTGCAGTTCCGCTATGGAGAGGGTTGGTTTGAGTGGTTTCATTGCTTGTTTGTTTTAAGAATTTGCGGTGAAGTTATGGAGAAAGAAAATAGCGGTGTTACCATCATGTTGGTAATCCGTGTTAAATATTAACATTATTTTAAAGAAGAGTATGAAAAAAGTAGTTTATACTTACAAGGCTTTGGGAGATAGCATTGCCCTTCTCCGTGAAGTTTCCGGAATTCCGGTAAAAGAATTGTGTGAGAGCTGTGGAATTAGTAATCGCACGTATTATCAGGTGATAATTGGGGAGACGTTAGCATGAGCTATTACATTCGGATCTTTCACTATTTGCGTGAGAACACGGATGAGGAGCGGTGTACTGAATGTCGCTATGCTATGGAAAAATACCTGTTGGACGCATGGTTTAGATGAAATTTTATCGTAACTTTGTAATCTAAGCAAACAACCGGAATATATATGGAACAGCAAAGACGACTTTATCCGATAGGGATACAGACTTTCCAAAAGATACGGGAAGGTAACTATTTGTATATAGACAAGACGGAGTACGTATATAAAATGACGCACTCCGCATCAAGCTATATATTCCTGAGCCGTCCTCGTCGTTTTGGGAAAAGTTTGCTTACCAGCACGTTGCATGCTTATTTTGAAGGTCGGAAGGAGTTGTTCGAAGGTCTTGCCATCGATAAGATGGAGACGGAATGGAGTCGGTATCCGGTGCTTCATTTTGACATGAGCATGGCAAAGCATGTGGATAAGGAACGTTTGGAACAAATGCTAAGCGTTCAATTGTACAGATATGAAGAAACGTACGGTAAAGTGAATGAGGAAGTGACCTTGAATGATCGTTTTTCCGGACTTATCCGTCGCGTTTGCCATCAAACCGGCCGTCAGGTTGTTGTCCTCATTGATGAATACGACGCCCCTCTTCTCGATGTTGTCCATGAAGAAAAGAATTTGCCTGTGCTTCGGGATGTGATGCGCAATTTCTATAGTCCGTTGAAAGCTTGCGATCCTTATCTGCGTTTTGTGTTCCTCACCGGCATCACCAAGTTTTCCCAATTGAGCATCTTTAGTGAATTGAATAATATTAAGAACATCAGTATGGATGGACCGTATGCGGCCATCTGCGGTATCAGTGAAGAAGAAATGCTGACGCAGATGGATAATGACGTGGATATACTGGCGACACGTATGGGATTGACCCGTGACGAGGTTCTTGCCAAATTGAAAGATAATTATGACGGCTATCATTTCACCTGGCCGTCTCCCGACATATATAATCCTTTCAGCTTGTTGAACGCTTTTGCTGATGGCAAGATGAATTCTTATTGGTTTGGCAGTGGTACACCTACCTATCTGATAGAGATGTTGAATAAATATCATGTAATCCCTCAACAGATTGGAGACCGGAAAGCGCTGGCTGAATCTTTTGATGCGCCTACCGAACGGATAACGAATATTACTCCATTGCTCTATCAAAGCGGTTATATCACGATAAAGGATTACTCTCCCATTACGAATCTTTATCTGCTGGATATCCCCAATAAAGAAGTGCGCCTGGGTTTGATGAAGAGTTTGTTGCCCGGTTATTTGCATCAATATACTATGGATGGGCTTACCACGGTGGCTCTGCTGTACGAGGCTATCTATGAAAAGAGATTGGATGATGGACTGCGCTTGTTGCAGACTTTTCTTTCTACGATTCCTTATTGCGACAATACCGATTATGAAGGCCATTACCAATCGTTGCTTTACACAATTTTCAGTCTGCTGGGTATGTATGTGGATGTGGAAGTGCGTACTCCGCGCGGTCGTGTGGATGTGGTGATGCGTAGTTTGTCCGCTCTCTACGTGATAGAGCTGAAGCTAGATAAGAGTGTCGATGCCGCCATGGATCAGATTAATCTGAAGAATTATCCCGAACGCTTTGCACTGTGCGGACTTCCGATGGTGAAGGTGGGGATTAATTTCGATAGTGAACGGAGGACGCTGGGGGAGTGGAAGATAGAGATGGTTCATTGAAAAGAATAATTTCCCTGAAAGTGTAATATAAAATAATTTCATTGTGGGTTGTGATACGTTGGAACGTTTACGACCGCATCATTAGTGCTTATAAGATAAGAAGCATACGCACCGGCCGTGTCCGTATGGAATCCATCCATTTTATTTTAATCATATCAAAATGAACGTAATTAAGACTCCGATAGATGGCGCTGTCATCATCGAACCTCGCGTATATTCGATGTTGAAGGATACTAATCGGTTGCTTGATTAAATAAAATTTCTGTATTTATGAAAATTGGAATTATAACTCAGCCTTTACAGAATAATTATGGTGGTATTCTTCAGAATTACGCCCTTCAAGATGTATTGAAAAAGATGGGACATGAGGTTATCACCATTGATCAGAAATATCCTAAAATTCCTTTGTGGAGAATGTTTGCATCAACTCTAAAGACAGTATTATTAAAAATGACAGGCAAGAATAGAGAATTCTTTTTCTTCCCTAAAGATCAGGAGTTGAAACGTATAAGTCAAAATACTCTGTGTTTTGTAGATAACTACATTAATCATACTGAAAAGATTGATAACGAAAGACAAATAAGGCGGATCGTTAAATCTTTGTCGCTGGAGGCATATATTGTAGGTAGCGATCAAGTTTGGCGGCCTTGTTATAATAGTAGCATTTATATCTCTTTTTTGAATTTTACTGATTCATGCCCGGTTAAGCGTATTGCTTATGCTGCATCATTTGGGGTGGATAATTGGGAATTTTCTGATTTAGAAACTAAAAGATGTAAGAAACTGGTTAAGTCTTTTGATGCAGTTTCGGTTAGAGAATTTTCGGGGATTGAGCTTTGTAGGCGTTATTTGGATGTAGATGCATGCCAAGTATTGGATCCGACCATGTTATTGGATGAGTGTGACTATATTCATTTGGTGGAAAAAGAGAGTGAAGGAAAAAGTGCTGGATCCCTGCTTTTTTATATATTGGATCCGGAACAGAGTAAACTGGATTATATTGCTAAGGTGGCGGTGAGTCTGAACCTAGTTCCTTTTTCTGTAATGCCGGAATTGCAAGTCGGCGCAAAGACGATAGTTGACATAGATAGGTGCGTATTTCCTTCTGTAACCAAATGGCTTCGTGGTTTCATGGATGCCGAGTTTGTAGTATGTGACAGTTTTCATGGAGCAGTATTCAGTATTATTTTTAATAAAAAATTCGTAGTTCTTGGCAATGAAAAAAGAGGTATGGCACGTTTTTATTCATTGTTGAAAATGTATGGATTAGAAGAACGGCTTATCACTGATTGGAGTAATTTTGATATTGTGACAAAATCTATAGACTGGGATTCTGTGAATAGGATAAGAGAAGAAAGAAAGAACTTCTCAATGGAATTTTTGTTAAATTCTTTGGGGTGATATGAATATACTTTTAAAGGTTTCTATAATAGTTCCGGTTTATAAGGCTGAACCATATATCCGTAAGTGTATAGATAGTATTTTGTCGCAGACATTCACTAATTTCGAACTTTTACTCATTGATGACGGTAGTCCGGATAATTGTGGGAAAATTTGTGATGAATACGCAGAGCTTGATACTAGGGTTCATGTTTTCCATAAAGAAAATGGTGGAGTAAGTGCAGCGAGAAATTTAGGATTAGATCATGCAAAAGGTGATTATGTTTGCTTTATAGATTCTGATGACTGGATTGATCCTGATATGTTGGAAACATTGATAGGATGGGAGCAAAAGAAACAAACAGATTTGCTCTTTTTTGGATTGAAATATGAATCTGCTGTAGACTGTTCTGACACTATGGAGCTATTGCAAAAAATATCGGGAGTATATGAGGGGATAAATTCAGTAATCAAAGCTTGCTATATTTTAGAAACGAATGAAATTTTTGGGTGGACTTGTAATAAACTATTTAGAAATTGTATTATACAAGATCATCATATAAAATTTAATGAAGAGATATCTATTCAGGAAGACCATATCTTTACTTTAGCATATTTAAAATATGTGACGTGCTTAGCGATATATAGCTATTTTCCTTATCATTATAGGATCACTGCGGATTCTCTTACGAATAGATCGTATCCATATTATTTATGTAAAATAAGATCTCTGTTGATTTTTGAGGGGCGGATGAGATTGGTTGATAGATCTGATGGCGTTGGTGATGTTTCGTTTTACAAGAGGTTTACTATATGTCAATTTCTGTTTGTGTTACTCCATTATTATAGAAATTCATTTCATGAAAATAATAATAATTTAAAGGAAATTGATTTTGTTCGTGCTATGGTTAGACAATATGCATTGAAGGGAGAAACAATGAAGACATACATATTGTATATGTTTTCTTTCTTTCCTGGTTCTTTTTGGAATGCTTTTTTGCGGCTTTATACCATAACAAAAAAATAATTCTTTTTAGAGTCTGTTTAAGCAGATAAATATTTTAAAAAGAAAAATTATAAGCAGACTTTGATTTTGGTCTTTTTTTTTAATGGTTTAGTGGTTGATGTGTTATAATTTTGATTATGATTTACGGTGTAAAATCTACTGTTAAAAAGCTTTTCTTATATATGTTATGCTGTGTATTGATATTTCAATTATGGTATTTTAATTCAGGAAAAAATGAAATATATTATATCCCTTTGCAGTATATTGCAATAAAGCTATTACTTATTTTTCAAAAAAATAAAGAAACGGTTATTCTACCAGGAAGCTGTGCTTTTGAAATTGCAGCTTTTGTGAAATATTTCATTATGCCTGTTTCTTTTATTTTTATAGATTCTTATCCGATTATGATTGGCTCGGATCCCAATGAAGATTCTTTCTCATTAGCTATATTTTTGACATTGTATGAAATGCTGTTGATTTATTTATGTAGATATTTATATATTAGAAAACATTCGTCTTCAATTGTGTCGTTAAATAGGAATTTGAGTAAGGATTCGAAACGGATATTCATACAAAATTATTCTGTTTGGTTCCTCTTTCTTTTTTGTATTTTTACTTTATTGTTAGTAATTTCTCCTAAACTGGTTTTTCCGGATTTTTATTTGTTGAATGATAAGGGTGAGAACAGTAGTAAAATGATTCCCTTTTTTTCCATCATAGGAGGATGGTGGAAATATTTGTTTTATATAGTTATGATAAACTTTTTGGGGTATAGATATTCTGCCAAACATGAAAAAAAGTATTTCTGTTTAGCCATATTATTATTCTTGTTTAGTACATACTTAATTCTAGGAACAAGTCGTTGGGCTATAATTTTTCATTTTGTAGTTACGTTTTATCTGTTTAGAATAATATTTAACAGAACTTTGGTCAAGAAGCTTTTGGTTTTTGTTCCATTATTTGTTTGCTTGTTTTTTTTGATCACAATATATAAATTTCAAAATGATTTG
Organism: Bacteroides sp. 14(A); assembly: GCF_000526555.1. NCBI lineage: Bacteria > Pseudomonadati > Bacteroidota > Bacteroidia > Bacteroidales > Bacteroidaceae > Bacteroides > Bacteroides sp. 14(A). The sequence goes on from NZ_JAGH01000001.1 coordinate 1,866,400, forward strand.
GGTAGTGACTATTCATTGATAAATTTTGCGGATCTATTTGTATCGCAATTGCAAGATTATTTTTCTGGACCAAGTTTGATCGGGCATGCGATAGATATGGGACATAAGTATAACATAACGTTTGAAACATGCTGGAATGATTTTGTAGGTGCTATACCTTTACTATCCAAAACTGTTGATCAAATGAATCGTACGAATATATTATTTAATCAATATGTTATTTCACCGGATACGGAATGGTTTACCCAGATTATACCAGCGACAGGATTAGGCTATATTTATTTTGGAAGCATGTTTGCTCCAATCTTTACAGTTGTATTTAATATTTTAGGTTTGCATTTTGATTATAAATTATTGAATACTTCAAATCTGTTTGTTAAATATGTACTCATATATTGTTCCTTGTGGGGAGGACTTAGTATTTGCTTTAATACTCAGATACCATTTGGAAATGTTGTAGTTTATATATTTCCTCTATACTTGTTTTATCGCCTTTTCTCCAAGCTTACTATTAAACTTGCGTAGATGTGTGTAAATAAATTATTTGACGGTGAAGGTGTGTGTTATTCATGAAATCCGTTAGTAATCTGGTTAATATTCTTTTTTATTAATAAATATTCTTATTAGTTGGAATGGAAAGTCCGGTTGTCTCTCTTCTTGTGCCAATTTTCAATGTAGAGCCTTATATAGAAAAATGTCTGCATTCATTGTTTGCGCAGTCCTTTAAGTCTATTGAATATGTTTTTGTCAATGACTGTACACCTGATCGTAGTATTGAAAAGTTATGGACTGTCTTAAATCAATATCCGGATAGAAAACCGTTTGTAAAGGTTATTAATCATAATACGAATCAAGGTCTCTCCGCTGCAAGAAAAACGGCCTTGTTACACGCCACTGGAAGCTATGTTTGGCATATTGACAGTGATGATTATATAGCATTGGATGCAGTGGAAAAATTATATGAGAAAGCTTCGTCCTTGGATGCGGATATGGTTGTATTTGATGTAATGGAGCTTTATTCTGATAATAAAAATAAGATAGTGGAAAATGCGGTACCACTTGATAAAAAAGAATACCTGAAGCTTTTGTTAATTAGACAAAGAAGGTATGAGCTTTGTTTTAGATTCTGTAAAAAAGAGTTATACAAAGGCTTGGAATTAGATACTGAAATTGGATTTGGTGAGGATTATGCAACTACTCCAAGATTGGCCTGTATAGCTAATAAGGTTGTGAAATTAGATTCAATATGTTATTACTATATAAAGTATAATCAAAGTTCTTATACAAAGTCTATTTCTATAAAAGCTGTTCAGAGTATTGAAAGAGCGATGCTATTACTTGAAAGTTTTTTTCAGAATAGAGATTGTTGTGAATATAATGAGATTCTGCAAATATCAAAGATGTATCTTAAGGTGCACATGCTGAAGGGAACTGTATATAATGCTGAATCGTTTTTATATGCTAATAATCTTTTTCCTGAACTTCATAATGCTTCTTTAAGCCAAATCAAATTCAAAGATAATATTCTTTTGCTTATAAATAGGTATAAGTGGTATGGAATTTTGAAAATTTATATAAAATTGGGACTTGCTTTGGTAAATAAAAAATAAATGTTGTTTATGAAAAATATTAACCCTTTAGTGACAATAGCAATTCCATTCTATAATGCTGAAAAGTTTCTGAATCTGGCTATTCAATCAGTTTGTAATCAGACTTATGATAATTGGGAATTATTACTTATAGACGATGGAAGTACGGATTCATCATTAATTATAGCGAATTCGTTTAAGGATAATAGAATAAGGGTTTTTTCTGATCACTCAAATAAAGGATTGGTATACAGGTTGAATCAATCAGTTAGGTTGGCAAAAGGTGAATTTTATGCAAGGATGGATGCTGATGATATCATGCATTGTTCACGAATAGAAGTGCAGGTTAAGTATTTAGTTGATAACCTGTGTATTGATGTGGTTGGTACGGCTTGGTATTCAATTGATAATTTTAACAATATAGTTTCTGTTAAAATTCCGAAAGAGAGTCCGAGTGTTAATACGGTTTTGAATGATATATGTTTTCTGCATCCTTCAGTAATGGGGCGTAAAGAATGGTTTGTGAATAATCCTTATGATGCCCGATATGTGAGAATGGAGGATTGGGAATTATGGTTGCGAACTATAAATAGCAGCGTTTTCAGTAATATAGATATTCCTCTGATGTTTTATAGAGAATTTGGAATACCTCATTGGAAAAAGTATGTGAAGACGCAAATAGGAATGTTGAAATTGTTTAGAAACAGAAGGGATTATTCATTATCATTTACGAGAGCTTTATTTTGTAAAATAAAAACGGTTTTAAAAATAGGAATATTTACAATGGTGCATTTAGTGGGACAAACTGATTGTTTGGTGAAAATGCGGGATAGGAAGAAAAGTTCTTTTGATAGGGTAAAAGCAATGATGGATTTGCAGGATGCAATAAAATGATTTGATACAATGAAAATCTTTCAAATAATAACTCGTACTGATTTAGGAGGGGCGCAATCAGTTGTCGTGAATCTTGCTAATGAGCTTTGCAAGGACCATGAAGTTATCGTTGCTGCCGGTGAAGGTGATGGTAAAATGTGGAAATTATTAGCGCCTTCTATAAAGCGGGAAGAAATATCCTCATTGCACAGGGCATTGTCTCCAATAAATGAGATAAAAACCTTGTTTGCATTAAGGCGTTTGTACGGAAAATATAAACCTGATATAATTCATCTTCACTCTTCTAAGGTAGGAATACTGGGGCGTATAGCTTTTCCTAAATTAAAAATCGTTTATACGGTTCATGGTTTTGATTCGATACGTATTGCTTACAGGCAATACTTGCCGCTTGAACGAATTTTGCAGGGATATTGCAAGATGATAGTGGGAGTAAGTGAATATGATGGATGGAATTTGCGAGGAGAGGGTATCCGGCGGAATGTCCGGGTGATATATAATGGTATATCCATTCCTTGTGCCTTGGGGGGCGACCCGTTTGTGGGAATAAGAGGGTATGTCCGTAAGGTATTGTGTATAGCAAGGTTGTTCCCTCCCAAAAGAGTAGACTTGTTTCTAGAAGTGGCTGCGCGTTTGCCGCGATACGCTTTTATTTGGATTGGAAACCAATATGAATATACGCAAGAACATCCTTCTAACGTCTTTTTCATGGGGAGTCTTCACAATGCGGGTGCGTATAATGAATATGCGGATTTATTTATGCTTCCCAGTAATTATGAGGGGTTGCCCATGACGATTATCGAAGCGATGGCTTTCGGGAAACCTGTTGTAGCCTCCAATGTGGGTGGTATTAGTGAGATCGTGGTGAATGGCGAAAATGGCTATACGGTAGAGAATGTACCTGATACTTTTGCTGAGAAAATAGAATATATTTTGGAAAGTAATGATATTTATAGTCAATTCTCACGAAATGCATTGAAACGGTTTGAGGAAGACTTGACTGTAGATAAGATGGTTGGTGAATATTTGAAGATATATAAAGCGAAAATATCGCACTAGTTATTGTTTTCTATCAATATAATAGTATATAGTTTTTCCCTTTTTCTTATTTCCTTTTTCTTATGAAACTTTTATTCACAGGAGCCTTCGGGTTCTTGGGTAACAACGTACGCCCTTTTTTAGAGAGAGTATATGATGTCACAACTGTTGGCCTAACCCAACAAGATAATTATACAGTGAACATTGCTAAGGAGGTTCCAGAGCTACACGAACGCTATGATATTGTATTGCATGCCGCCGGAAAAGCCCATTCTATTCCTAAAACGGACGCTGAACGACAGGCGTTTTTCGATGTAAATCTACAGGGTACGAAGAACCTTTGTGCGGCGTTAGAGAAGGTTGGAGCACCGAGAGCTTTTATCTTTATTTCTACAGTAGCAGTATATGGTTGTGATTATGGAGTGAATATCACGGAAGAGTATCCGCTAAATGGAACCACTCCTTATGCTATGAGTAAACGCCTGGCGGAAGAGTATTTGCAGAATTGGTGTCGGAAATACAATGTTGTGTTAGGGATAATTCGCCCTTCCTTGATAGCTGGGCCTAATCCTCCGGGCAATTTGCGAGCGATGATAACAGGGATTCGTAGAGGAAGGTATTTCAGTATTGCAGATGGTAGAGCTCGGAAAAGTGTACTGATGGTGCAAGATATTGCGAACCTGATTCCTTTGCTGGTTAGAAAAGGAGGTATCTATAATGTATGTGATAGTTATCAACCTACATTCAGGGATTTGGAAACACTGATTTGTAAACAGATGAATAAATCGCTGCCTTTATCGATCCCTTATTGGCTGGCAAAAGGCATGGCTTTGATAGGGGACTGCTTGGGTAAGAAAGCTCCATTAAATTCATTGAAGCTTGATAAAATAACCAAGTCACTAACCTTTAGTAATGAGAAAGCAATGCGGGAATTAGGGTGGAAGCCAACAAATGTATTAGAAAATTTCAAAATAGAATGAGTATATGCTTTTGGATTGTAATGGCTGTAGTAAGTGTAGCAGCTTTTTTATTTGTCTGTGTTCAGATATGGTTTCATTGGATTAATAAAAATGAATAATGTATTACGTAATTATTTTGGTTCTGTTGTTCCTGACAGAACTTTTTTATTTTAGGGTGGCTGATAAGTTTAATATCATAGATAAACCCAATGAACGTAGTTCTCATTCACGGATTACTTTGCGTGGTGGTGGAATCATCTTCTATTTCGGAGCTTTGGCTTATTTCTTGACTAACGACTGGGAATATCCTTGGTTTATATTGGCATTGAGCCTAATAACATTTATTAGCTTTGTAGATGATATTCGTTCTACTTCTCAAGGCTTACGGTTGGTATTTCACTTTTCTGCCATGGCCTTGATGTTTTATCAATGGGGGTTGTTTTCGCTTTCCTGGTGGTGGATCATTATAGCTTTGATTGTTTGCACAGGTATCATCAATGCTTATAATTTCATGGATGGCATTAATGGTATTACAGGTGGTTATTCATTGATTATTTTAGGAGCATTGGCTTATATCAATGAAGAAATGGTATCCTTTGCTGAACCGGCTTTAATTTATACGGTGCTTTGTTCAGTGGTGGTATTCTGCTTCTTTAATTTCCGCAGGAAGGCGAAGTGTTTTGCCGGTGATGTAGGTTCTGTGAGTATCGCTTTCATACTGCTTTTCCTGATAGGGAAGTTGATTCTGAAAACGGAGGATTTCAGTTGGATGATTCTTTTGGCAGTTTACGGAGTTGATAGTGTTTTGACTATTATTCATCGCCTGATGCTCCATGAAAACATAGGCTTGCCACATCGGAAACATATGTATCAGTTAATGGCAAATGAGTTGAAAATACCTCATGTTGTGGTTTCGCTGGTTTATATGGCTGTGCAGGCTATAGTGATTATCGGATATATCTATTGTCAGAATTGGGGATACTTGTATCTTTTATGTGCTATTTTATTGCTCAGCTTCATTTATGTATGGTTCATGAGGAAATATTTTAGATTGCATTTATCTGTTTAAGTGAGATAATATTCATACTGGTTCCCGGCAGACAATTATTGTCTTGTCGGGATTTTTTTTGTCCATAATTGAGCAGGTAGCATCAGCCGGAGTTATCGGGTAGATGCTACCCGGGACAAGTAGGCTTTAAAGTTCAAATTTCACTGCCGCCCAACGGTTTTTCTCTTGATGGTGTACAAAGTGTAATCCGTTACGTTCGGCCTCTGCCTGGATCAGAGGAATGTCGTCCACATAGAATCCACTCATAAAGAGTTGGGAACCTTTGCGCATGCAACGTACATACTGTTTCATGTCATTCAGCAGAATGTTCCGGTTGATGTTAGCAATGACTACGTCAAACGGACCTATATCTTCCAGTGAAGAGGCGTCTCCCTGGAATACGGAAATATTGTCTACGTGGTTCAATTCGATGTTTTCAAGTGAGTTACGAACGCACCATTCATCAATATCGATGGCAGTACAAGGTTCTGCACCACGCATGCGAGCAAGAATGGCAAGGATGGAAGTGCCGCAACCCATATCGAGAAGGGACTTGCCTTGTAGGTCACTGTCCAGTAGTTCACCGATGATGAGACTGGTGGTTTCGTGATGTCCTGTACCGAAAGCCATTTGCGGATTGATGACAATATCATATTCTGTTTGGGGGACATCATGGTGGAAAGTACTGTGGATGACACAGCGGTCACCAATCACAATCGGTTGGAAGAAGTTCTTTTCCCATTCCTCATTCCAGTCTTTATCTTCGGCTTCTGTAAAAGTATATTCAATTTGGATATCTGGTAGGGGGAACTCGTCAATAGCTGCTTTTACAGTTGTTTCATCATACAAATCTTTTTGTATATAGGCAGCAATACCGCCTTCTTGTTCAACAAAACTCTCAAAACCTGCATCGCCCAGGATAGCGGAAAGCACATCGTTTACTACTTCTGTACAAGGAGAAGTGCGGAAAGTAAATTCTAAATATTTCATTGGAATATAATTTATTGTTAAATGCAAAGCCTCTGTTAGCGAAGCGAACCAGTTTCTTTGTATATTTGTTTATTAGCTGCAAAGATAATGCAAATCGAATGTAGAACTTTCATGCTTGCATGAAAAAGTTATGCTGAGATGCAGTTTGCCTTATTTAAAGATGGGGCATTTAAGAAATTCTATTCATCTTTGAAAATCTTTCCATATTGTTTTAATGCCATATTTTTCATGAGTGTTTCTTCTTTTGTCAGTGCGAATCCCATATATTTGCAAACGTGATCATTGCGTAGGATACAGATACACATTCTTTTGTAAGTCGGAATTTCCTTGAACTCTGCAATATCAATATCATCTAAATAATCCATCCTGACAGGCTTCTTGTCCGTTTTGTAGTTTGTGCTTTCTCCTACTTGAATAGGAATATTTCTTTCTCTTAGTTTCTGTATCACTTCGTCACTGAGTACACCGCCCTTATTCTTCCAGAATCTGATGCTTGTCTCCAATTTCTTCCGGTATCTGTTCCGGGTATGTTCAGGTAGAGTAGACAGAAGAAACTCTGTAAAGGATTTCCATGTATATCCTTTGGGTAAATGTATCTCATCTCTTCCCATTGCTCCGGTTTTTCCATAAATCCCGGAAAAATTTACTCCGTTAACCCGGCCAATCATCCGTCCCCACATATCGGGATCAATCACTCTGTACAGTGACAGGCTCTCTATGGCTTCGCAGATAAAAGGACTTGCTACCCGTTGTCGGTCAAGGCTAATTCCTGCTTGATAATAAAGATCGTACAGATGATTATAATCCCATTTGAATTTACCATTTGCTACCCAGATATCAGTTGTTTTCCAGTCAAAAATAGGATAGAGGTTATAAACACCTTCAGTAATTTGGGTACTCCATAGGTAGTTGGCATATCGTTCCTTTGTTTTTCTGTAAATGGCACGCCAACGATTATGGCTTTCCTGTGTACGAATGCCAACTAAACAGCATGTCCGGGTAGCCTTTTTATTTTTATGTAGCCATTGGGCAAATTCCATTTGAAAATCATAATCCCACATGTCGGTAGTGTAGAAAGGGAACTCATGTAATGTCATTGCCCTCTCCGGTTTTTGGCGTACCCAGACTGCTTTTTTGTCTTCATCCCATGGCCTCCAATAATCTTCATACATGGACGTACATGTCGTTACTCGAAAAGGTACGCAAATATGATATATATCCAGGATGTCTTGATTCTCTTTAAAAGTTCGTTCTACATAATCAATTGTCATGTTGTACTGTATTTCATAATCCATATGAAATACCCCAATTTTTCTTTTTAAATTATGTTTGCGGATATAATCTATGCATAAATTTAATAGTACACCGCTATCCTTGCCTCCTGAAAATGAGATGTAAATATTATCAAAATTCTGAAAAATGACACGTAATCTTTCTTGGGCAAGGTCATATACGTTTTGCTTTCTTATGTCTTGCATTGTTTTTTTAGTATTGTTCGTTTATTTGCTGCAAAAGTAATAAAAAAAGATCAGATAGATAAAATGTATAAACATATACAAATTCCGGAGATACTTCCTAATCCGATTCTCCCTGCTGACTTTTACATCTCGTATAGCCTTTATCTCATCAGTAGATAGCCAGATATCACGCACTGATTTCTCCGGCATTTTATATCCGTCAAACGGATAAGTTTCATGTGTTATAAACTTGCACTGGAGATTTAATTTAGTGCATTGAAAACCAAAATAATATCTCTTTTGTTCTAATAGAATAGGGAAATCCCTATAATCATTTGGGGAAATTCTCCTGTATGCGGTAAAATCCATCGCTATCTTTGTGACGTGATAAAATGGATTAATGTAAAACCTATAAACCACACCCATATGAAAAAGATTGTTTTTTTATCGCTTTTTGCCTTGTGCCTCCCTTGGATGGTTTCGGCGCAGAGCATAGATGACGACCTTTACTACATTCCTTCTAAGGATAAGAAGGAAAAGAAGCAGGAGAAGAAAGTTACAAGCTCTGCTCCGACTGAAGAAATTGTAGTAAAGTCGAATGCACCAACTACGGTTTATACGTCGCCAGGTAATACTACTGTTGTAGTACAGGATCGTAAAGGAAATACACGTGATGTAGACGAATATAACCGTCGTTATGATTCTCGTGAGAATGACTTCGTAATGGAAGATGATACCTTATATATTAAGGAAAAAGCAGTGCCCGATCCGGATGGTGAATGGGTAAATGGCTTCGATGGTTCGGAAGATGATTATGAATATGCTATGCGTATCGTACGTTTCCGCAACCCGCGTTATGCGGTGAGCATCAGTAGCCCGTATTATTGGGATATCGTTTACGGTCTGAATTCATGGGACTGGAACGTTTATACTGACGGAATGTATGCGTATGCTTTCCCGACTTTCTCTAACCGCTTATGGTGGGATTGGCGTTATAACTCCTACGGATGGGGAGGCTATCCTTATTATGGTTGGGGTGGATACTCTCCTTATTACAGTTACGGTGGCTGGTCCTATGGCTGGGGCGGTTTCTACGGTGGCTGGAGTTGGGGATGGGGGCATCATCACCATCATTATTATCCTGGCGGTGGCTGGTATCCCGGTGGCGGTGGACACTGGGGAGGCAACCATTGGGGGAGTCGTGATACATATACGAACAGACGCTACAGCGGAACACGTAGTACGACAACTGCACGGCGTACTGACGGAACAGGTAGAGTGACAGGTGCGACCAGACAAAGCACAAGTGGACAAGTAAGACGTGGAGAAAGTGGAACTACCCGTCGGGTAGTGGGAACCCGTTCTTCCGGTGAACGTCCGGGAATGTCAACCCGCACAGATGCAGCTTCCTCAAGACGTTCTACCTATACACGTCCAAGTAGTACACGTAGCAGCTCTTCTTATAATAGCAATGTAGGAAATGTACGTAGTGGTAGTACGGTTCGTGGTACTTCAACGAGATCATCTTCGGGAAGTAGTGGCACCGTAAGAAGTACTTCAACACGTAGTAGCAGTACCTATAACCGGGGTAGTTCAACAGCTCCACGCAGCTACTCTAATGATAATAATCGTTCTTCTAGCTCACGGTCTTATAGTGCTCCTTCCACTCGTTCTTCTTCCAGTAGCAGTTATTCATCAGGAAGCAGTTCCCGTTCCAGTGGCAGTAGCTATTCCAGTGGCGGTGGAGGTTCCACACGTTCCAGTGGTGGCGGTGGCGGCTCAAGCAGAAGAAGATAAAAGTTAAGTGTTTCACACAAAAATGAATGAATCATGAAAAAGATAATGACTCTAACAGCCCTTGCTATGTTCGTCTCAATGGGTGCAGGGGCACAGACGGTATACGATGCTACGAATATAGCCAGTAAAGATCTAAGTGGTACTGCTCGTTTCGTAGGTATGGGAGGCGCAATGGGAGCGTTAGGTGGTGATATTTCCACTATCGGTACGAACCCTGCGGGTATTGGTATCTATCGTAGTAACGATATAGTAGCATCTTTCGGCTATTCGATTACAGATGTTGAAAGCAAATATGGCGGACAGACATTTAATATGGGAAAAAACCGTTGGAACTTTGATAATGCAGGTGTTGTGTTTTCTACCAAGGTTGGTAATGTTACGTCATTACGTTATGTAAACTTTGCCTTTAATTATCAGAGAGTAAAGTCTTTCAATCGGAATATGACTATGGCAGGAGACTTGAATGGTTATTCGCAGACCTATCAGATGGCAGCTATGTCCGATGGGATTACACCGGAAATGTGGAAGGGTAGTAATCCTTTTAATGCAAATGATATCGGATGGCTTTCCGCACTGGGATGGGAGGGACACCTGATAAATCCTTCAATAACTACTGATAAGACACCTTATCCTTATAATGATGCCGATGGTAATCAAATAAAGGATGAGGAAGGTAATCTTTTATATGAGAATTATAATTTCTACACAAGCATTTTAGGAGACGGTGACTATCCTTATTTACGTGAATTCCGTTCTCGGGAAAGTGGAGGAGTAAATCAATTTGATTTTAATGTTTCTTTCAACTTTAATGATCGTTTCTATCTTGGCTTTACGATAGGAGCTTATGATGTGGACTATAATAAGTATACATTATATGATGAAGATTTCCGTACAGGAAATGGAGAACCGACAGGTTCCGGATACATCTTGGAAAGTTTCAATAAAGTAAGTGGTGCCGGCTTTGACTTTAAACTTGGTGCTATTCTTCGTCCGTTTGAGGATTCACCTTTACGTCTCGGGCTTGCCATACATACCCCGACTTTCTATAATTTGACATGGTCTACTTCAGCCCGTCTTGTTTCCGATCTGTATCAGGGCGATAAGGTTGTATCTACAACGGTGGATAGCTTTGATTATTTGAATAATGGAGATTTAAAACAAGAATATCAGATGAACACTCCATGGACTTATAATCTGAGCTTGGGATATACTGTAGGAACTCAATTGGCTTTAGGTGCTGAATATGAGTATAAAAACTACTCGACAACTAAGTTCTATTATTCTGATGGCGATAAGATGGAATGGCAAAGTAATGAGTCTAAACTCTGTTTGAAGGGTGTCAATACTTTCCGCATTGGTGCTGAGTATAAAGTAATTCCACAGTTTGCTTTGCGTGCCGGATATAATTATAGTAGCTCTGCTTTCAAGAAGGATGCCATTAAGGCATTGCCTATAGAGTCCATTAATACTGATACGGATTATGCTAATCTTAAGTCATTGAGTAATTACACACTGGGTATCGGTTACAGAGGCTCTGCATTTTATGCCGATTTAGCTTACAAATATTCAGTACAGAAAGGTGATTTTTATCCTTTCGATTCTTCTCAAGATGGCGAAGTAGGACTTACTGCTGCTAAGTTGACTAATACTCGCAGCCAGGTGATATTATCTTTAGGTATGCGTTTCTAAAAGAATAACAATATAAGCAAATAACCTTTCATTGCAAATACCTTGTGTATTAAATTCGAGTCCCCGGAGAGATAGCAGTACTCCGGGGACTTTTCTTGTCTAATTTCTTAATACTCTATTTTATCTTCTTTCTCAGCCCATGCTTCGAAAGCTTTGATGGCTTCATTGTGTAGCAATACTTCTGAGGGTAGTTTGCGATCGGCAGGTTTTAAAGCGATTTCATCATATATGAAAGAGTCGTCGAAACCTATATTTTTGGCGTCAGTCTTATTGTTTCCATAATACATTTTGTCCAGTCGGGCCCAATAGATAGCGCCGAGGCACATGGGGCAGGGCTCACAAGAGGTATAGATTTCGCAACCACTGAGGTTGAAAGTACCTAGTGACGTGGCTGCTGCACGAATGGCACTGACTTCGGCATGCGCTGTCGGGTCACATGAGGATGTCACACGATTCGTTCCGGTAGCTATGATTTCTCCATCTTTGGCAATGACGGCACCAAATGGGCCGCCACCGTTAGCGACATTCTCCGTGGAGAGCTCAATCGCTTTTCTCATAAGTTCTTCTTTGGTCATAATAAAAATGATTATTTAATTCTCTGTATGATATGAATGATGTCTATTCCCCCAACTCCTTATTTCGTAGACCGGCATCAATATCTATGAGAATCTGATGTAAACTAGCGAGTAGGGGAGGAAGTTCTTTGCTGGTAATGTCGTAGATCAATTCCGGATCTATTGAGAGATATTCATGTGAGATTATATTACGCATTCCTATAATTTGTCTCCACGGTATTTCGGGATAATGAGAGAAAAGGCATCCGTGAGTGCGGTCATCTACTTGGCGAATTGTTTCACCGATAGTTTGCAGGCACATACAGGTCGAATTGAACAATACCATGCCATCGTCCGAATTGAGAAAATCTTGATAATTGCTTATCCGAGCGGTGGTTTTTATGACGAATGATGTTTGGCTTTCTACAAAGCGGAGCATATCTATTAATGCTTGTTTAGACGTAGATTGCATCTTGTTCAAGATTATGCCGGAACATTTGACGCATGTTCTCATGCAAGGTTATTAAATCAACTTTTGTATGAAAGAGGTGTTCTAATTCTTCCTTGATCGTCATATAGGCACGAAAGGTGGTTTTGCGTAGTTTTACGCAAACATCAATATCGCTGTTCTCCCGTTGTTCGCCACGGGCAGCTGAACCAACGAGAGCAAGACTCTCAATGCCATACTTGTCAGCGGTTGTTTGCTTGAACTCGTGCAGGATGGCGAGAATTTCATTAGTTGTTTTCATTCTATTTTTTCTTTCTTGCTGTTAAAGGGGTAGCGATACAAAGATACAATTCTATATAGACAAAAACAAGTCCGCCCCACAGTTTTTGTTGTGAGGCGGGAAATGAATTATTAAAGTTTTATGCTGTCACCAATACCAACCTATGCCTATAGAAGCCGGATAGAGTTCGGGTCCTTTATTCTTTTCAAACAGAGAAGTGAGAGCGAAACGGGCATTGAATCCCAAGCAACCGTAACCGGCCTGTAGCAGCAGATTCATGCCAAGCGGATGGGTATTCAGCTTGCTACTCAAAGTATGTTTCTTATCATCATATTTGGCTCTGGATTTAACCCCTACACGCCATTCCACTTCCGGACCAGCGGCAATGAAAGCACGGCGACTGCCGAATTTGGTTTGCCATTCCAGACTGACAGGCAGACGGAAAGCCCAATAGCGCAGCCAGCTCTTTTGGTAATCCACATCTTCGGCTTGCCGGCAAACGGTGATGCCGTCTACTTTCTCAAAGCCGTAATTGTCATCCAGTTTATAGACGATACGTGCTAAACCGAGGGTGGTGGTCAATCCCCAATGATTGTTACGGGTTATGGCAACTCCGGTATTAAACAGATTGATACCCCATTCCCAGGATTTCGAGCCAAGTTGAGGTACTTTGGCAGAGTACTGAAATGTATTGCTTGCCAGTTTGTTAAAGCCGAAATAGATGGCAGGGTAGTGAGGATCAAAGCGGTAATAGCCTTTTTTCTTCTTCACGAAAGGTACGGAAACCGTTGTGGTTCGTTCAATGCTGCGGCCGTCCAGATACACACCTTCAAATACCTGGGTGTTTTCGATGGTGTCATTGTCGGCTTTTGCCTCATACATTTTCACTTTGATTTTGCCATCATGTTCTTTAATGATGATCTTCCGTCCGTTGAGATAGAGAGTTGTATCTTGCGGGATGCTTTCTTGTGCCACGACTGTCATGGAAGTCATGATAAGGAATAAAAAGAAAATTCGTTTCATAAGTTTTATTATTTGTGATTTATAAATTTCAGAATTAGTCTTTGCTGAATATCAGTGTAACAAGGTCGTCACTGTCTATTTCGCCTTCGATATAGATAAGTGTGGCTTCTCCTTTCTTGCCGAGCCGGAATAGTATGAAGCGGTTTATTTTATCTTTTACCGGAGGCAACTGGTAGTATCCCGATTGAATATGCCCGTCTGTCACCACTTCTTTTATTTTCCTGGCATGTTCCCGGTCGGATTCTAGACACCGGTAGATATCCGGTAATGCCTTTTCTGCCTTTGTCAGTTTCAGGCTTTGGTAATGGGTGATGTCCCAATTCTTGGATAACATCTTGGACAGTTCCACGTAAGTGGCCCCTTTCTCATTGCCGTATTTCTGAAATACGGATGCTATTTGCAGCCCTTTCTGGGCGTACATGCCGGTACTGAACAAGAGCAGCAGGCAGCATAGCAGGGTATGAGTGAACTTTTTCATAATTGTATCTATTAGTTCTTTTTATTATTCAAACATCAGATCAAGCACTTCATCTTCCGTAGTTCGCATATCTCGGAAAGCAGCAAGGGCTTGTTCATGCACCAGGTTTGCATCCGTGTATTGCTTGCCGTCGATAATGACGTAATTTTCCGGAGTGGGGTGAAGGTATCGCTGCGTACCGGCAATGCCGATCACTAATAAAATTCCGGCTGCTATTCCTCCCGTTGTGTAAATAAAGCGACGGCGGAAGGAAGGCTTTTTAACAGGAGCACTTTCTTGCCGGAATGCTTTTGCTTCCTGATCCAGGCAGACAAACAAGGGACGATATACTTGTAACGATTCCGGTACATTTTCTTGCGTGAAGAAACTGCGTAATTCGCGTTCTTCCTCACATGAGGTCTGTCCTTCGAAATAGCGGTCTATTAATTCTTCTATCTTCATACTTGTTTCCTCCTTATTTTTTCTTGTACGGTTTGCAGGTAAATTTCTCTCACTTTTTTTCGCGCTCTCGACAGGTTACTTCGGATGGCTTCCGGATTACAGCCTGTGATGTCGGCGATCTCTTCCGTTTCATACTCCTCGATGTCTTTCATCCGCATGATGGTGCGCTGCAAGGTAGGCAATGAATTAATAATTTCATGCATCAGACGGATTTCGTCTTTTATCTCAAGCAACCGTTCCGGTGTTCCACCGGGAGTGGCATCCTGTACATACTCTAACGGTACGCTGGAGGTATGCCTGGTGCGCCACATATCCATGCAGAGATTATGTGTCATGGTCATGGCGAATGCTTCAATGTTACGGTACTGTTCCAGTTCAAGTCTTTTGTTCCATAGCTTGAGCAGGACTTCTTGTACGGCATCTTCTGCATCGTCCGGACTTTCGGTCAACTTCCGCGCATAATTCAATAGCTTATTGCGGAGGGGTAGAACGGATATTTTAAATTGTTTGAGTTCCATTTACATTACTAAGACGAACGTGTAAAGCGAACGTGACATCAAAAATAAAAAAAAGTGTTGCACAAAGCAATTTTTTGTTTTGCTTTGGCAACACTTACCATTTGGAGAGAATCTGAACTACTTGAGTGATTCCATATCACTTCATGCAATTATAAGGTCAACCGGACAGAGACTATGCTGTTACCGGACAACAGTACATATACACCCTCGCCAGATTCCAGCATCTCAGTACTGATAACTTCCATATTTTTGTTTTCATTGGTTTCAACGGCATTTGCACGCTTCATTCCTGCCAACGGTATTTCTATACACTGGGTGGCTCCAGTGAAATTCAGCAATACAACCGTTACTTCATTTCCTGTTTCATTGATGTAGGCTGTGGCACATATTCCTGTATTATTCGTGACAGCTTTAATACGGGTAGTACCTGTGGCGTACTGCGCGTAATGGGCCATGATGTAACCATTCTTAGCAATTTCACCTTCACCCACCGGGCTGCGCTTGTCATTATCGCCCATCAATCCATAGAAGCGCTTTAAATACCAGTATACGTATGCACTGCAATAGCCCTCCATACACATGTGGATTTCTTTGCCAAGATGGTTGAGGCAGTATTGCCACTTTTGGAATTCCCATGCTGACGGATCATCTGATTTTTCTCCGTCATTAAAGAGATGTTCCGTCATCCACCAAGTCTTTCCATGGATGCGAGGGTAGAGACCGCAGATGTAATCGTGACGATTTTTGACGTATCCATTATCCAGGTCTGTAAAACCTTGATAAAGGTGTCCTGCAATAATATCGGTCTGTGCAAATGCTCCGGCATCATTGATGATCGGATCCGTGTATTCGGGTGATGTACCACATGCTTCGGGAGACATCAGTCTGACTCCGGTTTCACGGATTTTGGCACCGTATTGCTTCACAAAATCTACCACTTCCTGAGGAGTCCAATAAGTAAAGTCCATATCCGGTTCATTCTGAACAGATATGGCATAAAGATCTATTCCATTCTGTTTCATGAAATTGATGTAACGGATAAGATGATCGGCGTATGCTCCATAGTTCTCTTTTTTGAGATGTTTTACTTCTTTGCCGTTCACCTTGATTTGTTCGGAGAGAGCATCTGTACAGTCCCACGGACATGCAAAAACTATTGCTCCATTGGCCTGTGCCGCTTTAGCCGCTTCTACATCAGCATTCCAATCAGATTCGTTGGGATAAACCATCAGGCGAAGGATGGAGTAGCCCAATCCACCTTCACCATACATTTGGTCTAATTGTCGGGCAGAAATGAGGTTTCCGCCACACCAAATTTTAGGATTGTACATTCCACCGAATCCTGCTATCGGCTGATATTTTACTGTAGGGTCAATATTAAGTGTAACAGACTTGAACGCCGGTTCCTGTTCTATCAATAGATCAGTAGTCTGCTTGTTGGTTAGGTCAGTAATGTGAATAGTCTGTGTACGTTGTTTCATTGAAGCGTTAGCATTGCAAACCACTTGAATTTTTGTGTACTGCTTTTCTCCATCACTGCTTCCACCTGACATCGGAGTTATACTTTTTACAATATCTCCCTGTTCGAAGGTTATCTCCCAGGAGGTTTTTGCCCATTCTATAACGACCTCTGTCTGGTTTTCACCGGCACTCACTGTAATTGACTTTTTTAGGAAGAGCGCATATGCGCCCTTCCCGTTATCATCAGTCTCCGCATTATTATTATCAGAGCATGCCCAACATGACATTCCCATCAGAAAAATGCATAGATTTCTAATAAATAGTTTCATTATACTTCGGGTTATTTCAATCCTTCAACTATTCCTTCATACATTCCATTTCGATTGTATCCCGAAGTCCAAGGGCAAATCTTGTTACCGGTACTAGTTTCGGTCATACTTGAAATGGATATGCCATATTGCTTGTCCGATGCGATAGTTTTCCGATATTCTTTCATGATGAAAGCTATATAGTTGGCTGCGGCACTCCGTTCATCGGCGGTCAGTTTACTGGTCTGGATGAACTTACCCTCTGTATCTTCCACCATCATGCTGAGGTCGGAAACACGTATCAGTTTACCGGTCTGTGCCAGCTTGTCGAACAATTCGGAAATCATCTTTTCATTGGCTTTCTGAGAAGTGGCGTCTTTGGAATAAACCGCATGAAGAAGGATGTTGTATCCGTCAATACGGGTTACATCATCTGCTTCCCAGGATTTTACCAACGCGATCAATTCATCGGCTTTCTGTCCCATCTCATCAGATTGATTGAAAGTATTGCTAACGAAGAGGTTGAGATCAATTTTTGCTGTGTCACGGGCTTGTTTCACGGCTGTACGTGCATATTCTACTTCGCCCAAATATTCACCCCAGTTGAAGGTGTTGGCATCCATGGTTTTGTCAAGTGGTTCGCCTACAATATTCCATACTTTTACAGATTCACCACCGGCATTTACTATACCACCGATCCATTTATTCATCTCTTCAGTGAAGATATTCTTTTTCTCTTCCGGAGTTTTCTCGATGATGGTATCATCGGCCTTCCAGTGGAGGTTGATATTATCGATGTAAGCATGCCACTCACCCGAGCCTGAACCTACGGCCAGCTCTATCTCGGTCAGATCTTTCATGGAATTGGGTATAGCGATTTTTCCCTTACCTGTTTCTTCACCTTCTTTCAGGAATGTGATATAAATCTTGTCTCGTCCCCATTTGTTAGCTTCACAACCGAAGTTGAACGGTCCTTGGCCGCAGTTGAATTCTTGTCCATTAATCACTACCCGCATGCCGTCGCCCCAGCCACCTTTACCATCTATCAGGTACATGTCGAGAGAAAGACCTATGTAGTCACCTAACGTTCTTCCGTTTTGCAATTTTACTGTGAATTTAGGATAAGATCTATTGCAAGGGGTAGCAGCTGTACCTACGTGTAATACTTTACCACTGCCTTCAGGATCATTTTCTACAACGGAAGAGTTTCCGTTAGTCATCGGATAAGACGTTCCAAGTTCATCTTTTTCAAAGTCAATTTTAGTAACACCTGTTCCGGGAAGCTCATAATTCATCACGATGTTATCGAGAAAATATTGTGCTCCTCCAGAAGCGGAACCAACGGCAAGCTCAAATTCAGTAAGTCCTTTCATTTCATCCGGCAATATGAAGCCTGGAGCTGTAGCGCTATTTAAGCTGATGACCGCTCCACGATTCCAAGTGTTGGGATTACAACCAAAAGTTTTAGCATTCATACCAACGTTGAACTCTTTTCCATTAATAAAGACTCTCATACCTGCTCCATATATACCGTCTTCGTTTACAATACGCATATCAATGGTCAGATTGACGTAATCGCCCAGTTTTCGACCTTCCGGTAACTTGACGTTGAACTTAGGATGTGAATAGGCAGCTTTGTTATCGTCGGTACCTACATGCAGTGCTTTACCACTCTTCCCATCCGGGTCGTTTTCTACCACAGCCTGACTTCCTCCGGTCATACCGTAAGCTTTGCCTAGTTCATCATTCTCGAAGTCACAAATCACAGTTTTACCTTTCTCGGGTACGAAGGGAATAATGATGGGCTGTATCAGTTCATTATAATAAGCGGTGCGTTGTCCCTGATTGGAACAGAGCGTACCACCATAAAGCGTTATGTCCGTTCCTTTGACAGCATCAGCTACTAATTGCATTCTGCCAAAATCGAAGGAACCATCCTCTTTCAATGAATTGACGGGAGTGATAGAACCGCCAATATCTATGCCATCAAAATTGCTAAGTATGGTGCTGTAAGCAATGTCTTTCTTTAAAAAGTCTGTTGAAGACAAGTTTGCCGTAAACTTGAACGGAGAACTGGCATCGCGGGTAATGTACGATTTTAGCAAATCAAAGCTGGCCAGGTATTCGCTATTGGCCACTTCTTCAGGCTTTTCTACCTGAAGGTTGCAGTCATACTTATCGGTGCATGCCATAACCGTTGCACACATCATGGCAATACCGATTATCTTATGATTAAAGTATTTCATGTTTTCTTTGTTTAAACGTTTATACCAGATAATACTATCTTATTTCTATCTCGAATGACTTGCCACCTTGTACGGCACGACTGCTTAACACCAACGTATCTTTGGTGGCGTACTGCATGTTTTTGGTTTTAAAGTCAATTGTATAGTCCAGATAGATAGCATTACGATCTTTACCGCCAAGGCTGTTCTTTTCGCCCTTCTTCACAAATTTACCGGTACCGGAAATGATAAGATCATCGGAAGTACTACCTACTGTGCAATTACCATCTTCGGTAAAAGTCAAGCTGAGGTTGTAATTGAAAAGATTACCTTGTGCATCCTTGGTTGATAAGGATAGAATATTGTCTTTCAGGCTTTCAGTTGTAATATTTACTTTCTCATCCTTCTCTACATATTGCTGATGGCGTACCAATTGCGAAGAAACGCCGTTTATCACAGCTTGATCCACTCCACGACGCAGGTACTCACCATGCCAGGGATTGACATACTTTACAGCATAAAGTACAAAATTCTTGGGTTGTACACTCCAGTCGCCACTATTTGTCAACATGGGGTTTGCTACGACTGCTTTACCCTGAAGGATGGAGTCTGCACCCTGTACGCCTGTCATCTTCAGAGGAATCACGTAATAATTATCAAGAGTCTTTTTATCGGCAAAGAATGCATCGGTAAACTGTACCTCCACACCACCTATAACTTCACCCTTGGGAATATTGATCTGGTTGGCGGCCAGGGTATAGTAGGAGGTGGGCATAGGGGTAACAGGAGTGTTACTTCCTTTGAAATAGAGGTTTTCGCAAAGCGATTCATCTACCTGAGTATCAATAATTACATTCTTGCGGTTGGTATAACCACCACCCCAAGCTGCTTTAATGGATACTTTGTGCTGATTATCCAAAGAGTTATCGAGGAATTCGTCTTCTCCCAATTCAATGGTACGCAAACCATATTGATTGGCAAAATATACAGTTTGATAATCGAAGTCGGAGAATTCATTGTCAGAGCTTTCGCACGCGGTGAAAGACAAGAGTAATGAAGTCAGTCCGATATATGCTAATTTCTTTTTCATATCATGCTATTTTATTAATAGTGTTCACAATTTTGTTTATTTCCATCCTTTATTCTGGATGAGGTTGCTGTACTTCAGTATCTCAGAGTTGGGGATAGGGCAACAGTACATATAATCTTCATACGAACGTTCTTCTACGGTTATCTTCTGATAGCTGTTACCATTCCAGCTAATGCCATATACCGGTTCGTTCAGGTCGGCTTTCCAGCGACGGAGATCCCAAAAACGGAATCCTTCGAAGCAGAGTTCTAATCGACGTTCGTTGCGAATCAGTTCGCGCATTTTGTCTTTGCTGGCAGCGCATACTTCCAGATAGGCATCATTGGTACCACCTATGCCGGCACGTTTCCGGATGGCTTTGATTACATCGTAAGCGGAGTAATCTCTGCCGTTGGCGTTTTTCGGTCCCCAAGCTTCATTGGCTGCCTCAGCATAATTCAGGTACATTTCAGTATAACGGATACGGGGTGTGTAATGCGGCTGTTTGGAAATGGATGCCGGATTACAGTTCACATCCATGCGCAAGCGTTTTCTCATGTAATAGCCTGTTCGGGTCGAGCGGTTTTCGGTCACGTTAACACCGTCTTGATTTCCCTCATTGATGTTGATTGTTATACTCTTCTCACTGATTGTACTTCCATTGTAAAAGATGTATTTGCCCAAACGGGGATCGCGTCCAGCATAAGGATTGTTGGCATCGTATCCGCTGGCTGCGTCATTGATGGGGTATCCATTGGCCATAGGGAATATATCGACCAGATTTTGCGACGGATTCATATAACCATTACCGTACAAACTCGGTGGGAAATTTTGTGATTCCTGATCGTTATCACCACTTCCTTTGTTTCCTCTCCATAAGATTTCATTTGGATTGGCACCATCCTTAATTGTATTTATAATAGTAGGTGAGTAATATTCCACTCCGTCGGATGCTAATCCTGATAGACCTCCTTTATAGTCTATTACAGCAGCTGCGGCATTAGCGGCATCCGCCCATGTGGCAGCGTTGGAAGCATCTTCAAAGAAGGGACTGGCAGCCAGTACGGCTGTGCGTGTACGGAAGGCACGGGCTATGATTCCGTTATACAGCTGACGTGCTTTGGCACCCATAACGGTGTTGTATTTACCGACGTCTTGTGTGAGACTCTGGAAATCTGCAGGAACGCTTCCTGAAACATCTTCATACTCATAAGGAAGTCTTTTCTCTGCTTCGGAAAGATCATTGTAGATTTGTTCTACACAAGCCTGAAACGAAGCACGCGGTTGATTGAAATCCGACTCTATTGTCTGAGGTTCTGTAAATATGGGTACACCGAGCAGTTCGCCATTTGCACCAAAACCGGCATGGGCACGAAGCAGATAAAAATAGAACATCCCACGGAGTCCGTAAGCTTCACCAGTGAGGCGTTGCGCAAACAATTTGTTCAGTTCTTCATCATCCGACCATTTTACGCCTCCCACATGCTCCAGGAAGAGGTTGATGTATTGAATGGCACCGTAGGAATTGGTCCACTGATTCTGTGGATTATATGAACTTGTAGTCCAGGCACCGGTGGCCATTTGCAGATACACATTACTTGGCTGGTTGGTTACGGCGTCATCCGTGCCATACTCGCTGTTATCGTAATAGCCCGGAATCAGACTGTATACATTGTGCAATATTCCCCGTGCGTATTCCGCATCGTTGTACATGTTTTCCACGCCTTGGAAGTTTTCGATGGCTGGTGAAAACAAATCATCACAACCGGTGAGCATCAGGGCACCTATTATAAAAGGTATAATTTTCTTTTTCATAATCTTCTTCTTTATTAATCAATAAAATCAGAATGCAGCCTTGAAACCTGCATAGAAGTTACGGCATTGAGGGGAACCGGTACTCAGCTCCATATGCTTCCGCTCTTTAGAGATGGTAAGCAGATTGCTACCTCCGCAATAAACACTTAAACCACGAACAAACGTTCCTTTGAAAGTATTTTCAGGGAAGTCATACGTCAACTGCACTTGGTTCAGGCGGAAATAGTTACGCTTATACATCCAGAAAGTGGAATTGCGGTAGTTATTGTCACCATTGGTGGTGGTCAGACGTGGGTAGGTGGCCACATCCTTTGTATCTTCGGTCCAACGTCCCCATACCACTTCTGAGAATTTGCTCGTACCGCGGTTCCAGTAGTAGGAACTGCTTTTAAAGTCTACAGAACCGGTCTGACCTGATCCCATGGCAAATAGCGAGAAATTTTTCCACTTCACAGTTAAGTTCAATCCGAAGGAGAAAGGAGGAGCTGACCAACCGTTCTTTCCTAATTCAATTTGGTCCTTGCTGTCGATTACACCATCCTCGTTAATGTCTTTGTACTTCAGGTCACCGGGCTTTACAGTACCAAATGTTTGACGGGCATGATTGTCTATGTCAGTCTGATCCTGGAAGAAACCTTCGCATACATAACCGTAGGAAGCATCGAGTGCACGACCTTTGCGATACTGGTAATCTTCGTCGTAAAGTTCGTCACGTTTCAGAGCTTCAGAGGAGTATACCATACCATTGAAACCGAGTGTTACGTCAAAGTCGCCGAATTTCTTGTTGGCACTCAGCGCGAAGTCAAAACCACTGCGTCTGTCCTCGTTATAATTGATCCAGGGCATGAAAGTGGAATTGCTGCTTAAAGCAAAATAGGAAGGATAGATAGAAGATGAACCTTGGGTGAGCAAGCCTTTCGTATCTTGTCTGAAGTAATTCGCATTTATTTTCAGCAGACGGTTGAACAGTGTGGCATCAATGCCGGCACGGAACTCTTCACGTGTGATGAAACCCAGATTGGGGTTATCACCACGTTTGGAAGCCGGAGTCCATCCGCCGGCTGTTCCATCATGCCATTGTACATAGAAGCCCTCGTTTGTTCTTTTGGAGAAAGTGCCTTTATACAGATAATAGTCGGTGATATCGAGATCCTGATGCAGGTTGGCATAAGAAGCTGTGATTTTCAGATCGTCTATAAACTTTACATTCTCCATAAACTTCTCTTTGCTGATCCTCCAGCCCAAAGTGACTGACGGAGAGAAAGCGTTACGCTTGCCTTCGGGTAATTTGGCCGAATGGATCACGGCACCACTGAAATCGGCATAATACTTATGATTGTAATTGTAGGATGCCCGTAAGCCTAAGTTCACATTACTGGTACGGTGATAATCACTGCTTTCATGATTTTCGTCAGCAGAATTCTGCGTTTGATAACCCCAACCTATGAATGTGGCTGCTACGTTGTGGTATTTTGCGAAAGTGCGGGCATAGTCAAACTGTGCACTGAACGTCATGGTCTGATCGTAAGTGGACTTGCCGACATATTCATTGCGATCTTTTTTGTCTTCATTGTGCTTCTTCAAGGCAATAATCATATCCTTGCCGTTCACCTGAGACCATGTAGGTTCATAAACGGCGTAGGTCTCGCTGAAAGCTTCCGAATAGTAAGAAGTATAGTCTACACTATAAGAAGTCTTAAACGTCAGACCTTTCAAGAATGAACCCAGATCAGCGGCAAGGCTGACATCGAACATAAACATACGTGCCTTTTCCTTAACATATCCGGCAGCCAGAAGATCAGCAAAAGGATTGGTCATGTCGGAAGAAGTTCCTCCAAGCAGATATTTGCCGTCAATCAGGTGATTACTGTTGGTAATATATTCCTGTATTTGAGCGACGCTGGTATCCATCATGTCGATGGGTAATAACGGGGCAAACCAGTTGGGACGCAAGGTGGATGCGGTTCCCCAAAAGTTTCCGCGACCTGCATACTGATTGGTAAAGACAACTGCCGCATTGGTAGTAGCCTTTAGCCATGAGGCAAGTGTCATGTCTACGTTACCGCGTACATTGAAACGCATATTGTAGGCATTCTTTGATTCACCATATTTCAGCAGGTCGTTACTATAATCCATACCGAAATTCAGGTAATAATGTGTGCGATCATTACCTCCATATACTTCACCTGTCACATCTGCATTATAATATGCCTTTTTCAGATAGTCCGAACTATAGAAATCAATATTCGGATAACGATAAGGATTGGTTCCCATGGCAGTGTTGTAGATATCTGATGCGCTGTATTTGGGGGATAACCCGTCATTACGGCAAGCTTCATTGTAAAGGGTCATGTAGCAGTCTGAATCCAAATATTTTGGATAAGATTTGGGAACATTTATGCCTGCATTGCCTCGTACGTCGATGCGCATCGGTTCATTTTTACCGCGTTTGGTAGTGATCAGGATAACACCCTTTGCCGCACGGCTACCATAAAGTACCACGGCAGCAGCATCTTTCATTACCGAAACACTTTCTATTTCCGAAGCGCGTACATTACTTGCACTGCGGGGTACTCCATCCACCAGGACAAGTGCTTCTTGCCCCCATACGTTGCCGGTGTATCCACCTATCAGACTTTCCAGTCCAACTAAGCTACTGGAACTATTTACTTTTTTGGTCAGTTCGGACGTGTTGACCGTAGAAATGGCATGCGTCAAGTCTTCCTGGGCAACCGTACCGAAAGCCACATTCACCAGGCTATCTTTGTTTTCTTCTTGCGCCTGGATACCTCCTGCATGAAACAGAGACATGGCGAAAACAGTACAGCCAATATATATAAACTTTCTATTCATTTTTTGCGTCATTATTAGTTAATACGTCAAGATTACCATCCGGGATTCTGGTAGAACCCTTCATACATGCTAACATCCTTTTTAGGGAGCGGATACCAATAGTGTCTGTCGGTATATTTACGCTCAAGCAATACTACTTCACGCAAGTTCTTGATAGCATTTTCTTCCGGTTCGTCATAATTATAGTCATTAGGATCGGCACGGTCGAACTCAATCTTGGTCTTCAGTGTGTAAGGATATTGGGTGAGAAGCATCCAGCGGCGAAGATCGATAAAACGGAAACCTTCGAAAGACAGTTCTACGGCGCGTTCACGGCGTAATTCGCTCAGGAAGTCAGCAGTACTACCCAGGAACTTGTCGAGTACGGGAGCTACCCCGGCACGTTCGCGGATCTTGTTCAATGCCTCTTCGGCTGTGAGTGAGTAGGTCGCAGCTTTACCCTTCGGACCATTGTAGCCTACAGCCGTAGCTTCAGCATACATCAGATATACATCTGCCAAGCGCATAAGGCTGAGGATCATGATATTATTTTCTTTATAACCGTCAACCGTATTCATCAATTGCGGACAGAGTTTGCTGTTCATATAGGCTGTGAAGCAGCCTTTCTTTTCATTTGCTTCTTCACTCTCTCTACCTCCGGTGAAAAGTTCTGCCGTTCCACCTGCACCACCGGTACTTTTCCACTTCACACCGTCGAACATGATGGTTTTATAGAAGCGTGGGTCGCGGTTTTTCCAGGGATGTGTGGGATCATAGCCTGATTCGGCATCTGCCTTTGTCATGTCATTAATAGGGTAACCGTTCTGCATGCCATAGTAGTTTACGTAGTTGGCGGTAGGATAGCATTTAATACCGGAAGACTCAATGGATTGAGGTCGGAAGTCGTTAACCATATTCCAGCGCCAGCGTCCACTATAATCCTTGATATTCTCCATAAAGATGGACTCTTTTACTCCGTTCAGCTTGCCGCTTGAGTTATGCAACAGGAAGATGTCGTTATATTCGGAGAAGTCAGCCAGTTCATAACGGTTGGTCGATTCGGTGAGGGCAAGGGCTTGTCCGAGAGCATCGGCACCTCGTTTGCACAACTCTGCATTGTATTCCTTTGCACCTCCGGAAGCCCAGTTCATCAACGGACTGCCTGCCCAAAGCAAGGTCTTGCCCTTATAAGCTAAAGCCATGATACGGTTGATACGCATATTGTTTTTGCCTAAGGTCACTTTACCGGCGGTGGTTGCATCCCAATCAACAGGAAGTAGACTGGCTGCATGTTCAAAGTCGGCTACGCATTTTTCCGCACATTCTTGCCATGTAAGACGGGCTAACGTGGGAGCTACATCCGAAGACAACACTGTATCAATATACGGCATGCCGCCCCACCATTCCATTAGCATAAAGTGGTACCATGCGCGGAAGAAGTAAAGTTGTCCTTCTATGAGATTGCGTTCTTCCTCGGTGGCACTTATCAGATTGCCGAGGTTGGCGATACCGATATTGGCTTTACGGATGGCATACCAGGAGTTGGCCCATAAGTGACCTTTATCAGTTCGGTTGTTTGAACCTGCCGAACCTTGATTGTTCGGGTAACCATAGTAAACAGTAGTCCAGGCCCAGAAGTCTCCGTTGTCCACACTACGGGCTTGCATACGCATTTCCTGTGGTTCCCAGTATTCATCTTCACCATAGTTGAAGCAAGTATGTCCGGCATCTTTATTGTTTGAAACTACCGGGATACAATTATAGAGTTCTTCAGTGAAACCCTGAAAGTTCATAAAATTCTTATAAGGGTCATTATCCTGGTAGTCACTTTCCGGAGCTTTATTCAGATAGTCTGTACATGAGGTCATCCCCATTATGCCAGCCATTGCAATAGCCGACATCATAAATAGTTTATTTATATATTTATTCATAATTATCTCTTCGTTATTATAAGGTTATGTCGATACCAAAATTGAAGCGGCGTACCGTAGGGTAGGCACCGTCCGAAGAGCCTGTACCGTAGTTGGCTTCACGGTCATCCGGCATGTCGGTCCACATGTAGAGATTATCGCCATTCAAGTAGAGACGGCAGGAATTGATGCCCATTTTCTTCAGCCAATTGTTCTTGAATGTATAGGATAATTCAACATTCTTCAGACGAAGGTAAGCACCATCATACCAGTAACGTGTTCCGGTAGCAGCTGCGTCTACAGTAGTTCCCCAGCGTGGAGTGGGTAGGGTGGCATTACCTCCCGGTGTCCAGTATGAACCTTCTGCATAAGCTACGTGGGCTGTAGAACGGAATGTCGGGAAATTGACTTCACGGGTTACATTGGTTACTCCATAGAATTGGGCAAAGCAACTGAAGCCTTTCCACTCAAAACCGAGAGAGGCATTATAGGTGTTCTGCGGTGTACTGGCATACTGATAAGGAGCACGGTCGTCGTTGTCAACTATACCGTCACCGTTGAAGTCTATAATATTGTAGTCGCCCGGTAACTTCATGTCATTTCCAGTTGTCCAATTACTACTACCTATCACATCGTCCCAGGTAGCCAGATTCCCATGGTCGATATATGAATATACTTGGTTAATTGTATGTCCGGCTCCCTTCTGATAAGCAGGTAGCAAAGGAGCGTCATCTCTGAACTTGATTTCATTGATGGCGTGAGTCATACTGGTGTTCAGCCAGGCGCGTAGACCATTGTTGAATACATGGTTCAAACGTAATTCCAGTTCATAACCGTGGCTGTTGACTTTACCTAAATTGGTTCGGGGAGCCGTTGTTCCAAAATAAGACGGAATGGCACGGCTGTCACCGCTAATTATAATGTCCGTACGGGTATCGTTGAATACATCTACTGAACCTGCTATCAGTCCATTAAAGAAAGCATAATCTAAACCAATGTTGCGCTTTTCTACAGTTTCCCAAGAGACATCCGGGTTACCCAGAGAAGAGATTTTCCAGTGGGTATAAGGAGAGTTGTCCGGATTGATGCTACCCATGACAGTGTTGCCACCATAACTCAACTGATCTTTGTATAAGAAACGACCTGCTGTAAATCTCTGCCACGGAGCGACCACGGCATCATCACCTACTCGTCCCCAGGAAGCGCGAAGCTTTAACATATCGACGAACTTCAGTTTTTTCATGAAATTCTCTTCACTGATCATCCAACCCAGTGAGAGGGAGGGGAAGAAGGCGAAGCGATAATCAGGACCGAATTTTTCGGAACCATTATAAGCACCATTCGCCTCGAAGAAATAGCGCATGGCGTAGTTATAGGTAAAACGGAATACCCAGTCTTCCCGATAAATGGGGAATACACTTCCCTGTGCCTCTTTTAGTCGGCTGAAAAGGCCAAGGCCGGTCACTTCATGTTTGCCGAAGGTACGGGCATAGTCGAACTGCATAGAGTAGTATAGTTTGCGATAAGTGGCTCCAATGTTTGCACTACCGGATTGTTGTAACCAATAGATAGGATTAGTGACTTTGTCGAGTCCGGTTCCTGTATCAGGGTCAAACTTATAAGAGATATTACCTGTATCCGGATCCACCCAGATGCGTTGTGCATCGTTGTACTGGTCACTGAGGCCACGCTTGTTCTCCGCAAAAGTATAGTCCATAGAGAAGTTCGCCTTGAATCTCAGTCCTTTGGTCAACATAGCCAAGTCCTGCTCCAAAATGAAGTCAGTAGTCATTTTGGTGGTGGTGCGTTTCTCTTTACCGCCTACAGCCAGGAAATAGGCTGAGTTGGGTACATCGGCATCACGCGGCGCATACCATCCCCACATACCATTGGAGTAGATGGGACGCATGGCGTCGGGAGCGGATTTATAAGCTGAGTTCCAGAAACCGGTGTCATTGTCGCTCATATCCCAAGGCAGCTGACGTTGTGCATTCGAACCAAACAGGTTGGTAGAGAATTTGGTCGTTTTTGTCAAATGGAAGTCCAGGTTACTGCGTACGTTGATGCGGTTATAGCCAAAGCCGGAGTTGTAACCACGTCCGTTTTCAAAGCTCTTGAACAAGTCACCTTCGTTTACGAAATCTACAGCTGCGAAGTAATTTACAACTTTAGTACCACCTGATACGTTGACGCTGGTATTATAGGACATAGCGACTTTCTTGAAAAGCTCATCCTCCCAATCCACATTAGGATAGCGGTCCCACTCTTCGGCATTGGCCGGATGACGATACTTATCGATGATGGCTGCCGGTGTGTAGTTTGCCCATCCGGCAGGATTGAGACAAGCTTCGCGCTCAATGGAGTTATTCATCAAGTAGAATGTGTCATAAGCATCATACTTTTCAGGGAGTTTTGATACTACTTTAGCGGTCATATTGGCCTTGATCTGTACGTTGGCTTTTCCTTCCTTACCGCGTTTGGTAGTAATAAGGATTACTCCGTTGGCACCTTTCACACCATATACAGCAGTAGCGGATGCATCTTTCAATACAGAAATGTTCTCTACTGAGGAAATGTCTACTGAACTCATTTCACGTTCGATGCCGTCTACCAGTACCAGAGGTTCGCTATTATTCCACGAGCTCTGTGTGCGGATAATAATCTTCGGGTCTTCGGCACCGGGCATACCGGTAGAACTGGAAGTAATGACTCCCGGAAGGTTACCCGTTAAGGCAGCTCCTAAATTGCTTACCCCAGACCGCTCTAGTGTTTTTCCGGAAGTCTGTGTAATGGCTCCTACCACCGACGCTTTCTTTTGCTGTCCGTAACCTACTACTACAACTTCGTCCAGTAGCTGTGTATCATCTTTCAGAACTACTTTGATTGTCCCTTTTGAAGAAGCCTTCACTTCCTGAGGCTCCATACCTACAAACGAAACGACAAGAACTGACTTTTCATTGGGCACGGTCAATACAAAATTACCGTCTATATCTGAGATCGTACCTATTGAATTATTTCCTTTTACAACTACCGAGGCTCCAATTATAGTCTCGCCATTGTCGTCCACGACTGTTCCTTTCACTGTTATTCCTTGTTGTGCCGAAGCTGTCAGGCAGCTAAAAAGCATCAAAAGAAACAAGTAAGGAATCCTTTGAATTTTCTTTTTTACATTTTTCATTACCATTAGTTTAAGATAGTTAATAACTATGTTTTCTCTGATGTCATAAAGCCAGGATTAACTGTTGTCATACATGCTTTCCATAATTCTTTTAGTTTTAAGATTAATAAATAATGATAAAGAACCTTTTTGTTCCCGAAGCAAAAGTAGGAAGTATAATAATAGTAATAAATATGTTGCTATTGCAGAAAGATTAACTGATGTTGCATTCTATATTAGGGGTGTATCATAGACTTTAATTGATGTAACACAGCCTTATTCTTTTAACTCGTAATATGCTCGAAAGTATCTGTAACAGTGATCTTTGGCAGGCTTCTGGAAGCCGTGTACCTTTGTTTCATAGTATTATTAATCTAATTTATTTCTACATGATGAGAATATCATTAAAAACACGGATTGTCTGCCTGCAACTTTGTCTCATTCTGGCTTCGACACTGCAAGCGGCGGATAAGTTTGTCTCTTTCATTCGGGAAGAAGGTACGTTGGAGCTTGTAACATCCCAACAAAGGAGTTTCAGTATTTTATGTGCTGATGAGGAACATAAAGGAGTATTAACGGCTGTACATAATTTACAGGAGGATTTTTATAAAGTGGCCGATATACGTCCTGCATTAGTGGCCGATGCAAAACAGAAGGGAAGTGCGGATGGGCAAAATGTACGTATTCTTATTGGTTCTTTTGATGAGTCTCCATTCATAAAGCAATTGGTGAAATCGAAGAAACTGGATGCCCGCGAGTTAAAAGGCAAGAATGAGAAGTTTATAATCACCACAGTAAAAGATCCGGTGGAAGGAATACCGGGTGAAGTGTTGTTAATTGCTGGTAGTGATAAGCGTGGAACTATCTATGGAGTTTATGAGTTATCCCGTCAGATAGGGGTATCTCCCTGGTATTGGTGGGCGGATGTTCCGGCGGAACGGCATGAGGAACTCTATATAAAAAAAGGTGTATATACCGACGGAGAACCGGCAGTGAAGTATCGCGGTATTTTTATTAATGATGAATGGCCTTGCATGGGAGGTTGGACCACGGAACGTTATGGTGGCTTCAATAGTAAAATGTACGTGCATGTGTATGAATTGTTGCTTCGCCTGAAAGCCAATTTCCTATGGCCTGCTATGTGGAGTGCGGCTTTCTATGCGGATGATCCCATGAACAGTCCATTGGCTGATGAGATGGGGATCATAATCGGTACTTCTCACCATGAGCCTATGGCGCGTAACCATCAGGAGTATGCTCGCAATCGTAAAGTGTATGGAGCCTGGAACTATCAGACAAACAAAGATGGTATCGACCGCTTTTTCCGTGAAGGTATAGAGCGCATGCGGGGTAAAGAAGAAGTGGTGACCATTGCGATGCGTGGTGACGGTGATGCGCCGATGGGACCTGATACGGATACAAAACTGTTGGAAAATATAGTGAAAGAACAGCGTCGTATCATAGCCGAGGTTACGGGAAAATCTGCTTCTAAGACTCCACAATTATGGGCGCTTTATAGTGAGGTACTGGAATATTACGATCAAGGTATGCAGATACCGGATGATGTAATGATTCTGTTATGTGATGACAATTGGGGAGATGTTCGCCGTCTGCCCGAACCGGGTGTTAAACGTCATCCCGGTGGTTATGGCATGTACTATCATGTGGATTTGCATGGTGCTCCGCGTGCTTATCAGTGGTTGAATATGACTCAAATCCAGCATATGTGGGAACAGCTTTATCTGACGTATGCTTATGGTGTGGATAAGATGTGGATATTGAATGTAGGTGATTTGAAACCGAATGAGTTTCCTACGGATTTCTTCTTGAAAATGGCATGGAATCCTGATGCTTTTAATGCGGGTAATCTGATGGATTATACAAGAGAATTTTGCCGCCAGCAATTTGGTAATGAATATGCTGACGAAGCTG
This sequence comes from Bacteroides sp. 14(A), assembly GCF_000526555.1. Classification (NCBI taxonomy): domain Bacteria; kingdom Pseudomonadati; phylum Bacteroidota; class Bacteroidia; order Bacteroidales; family Bacteroidaceae; genus Bacteroides; species Bacteroides sp. 14(A). The sequence goes on from NZ_JAGH01000001.1 coordinate 1,898,309, forward strand.
CACGAATTTTAAATCTTTATTGTAAGTATTGCGCTCGTGTGACGGCAGAGATGTTAGATCACAAAACCTATAATTTGCAAAGTGGTGAATTTAAAGCTGTGGCCGATGAGTTTCTGGCATTGGAAGCACATGCTGTCCGTCAGTTTGCTTTGCTACCGGAGAATAGGCGCGATGCTTATAAGGAGCTGATATTATTCCCTGTGCAAGCTATGGCCAATCTTTATGAAATGTACTGTGCTACCGCCGTGAACCGGCAGTTGGCTGCTGAAAATGATGTACGTGCCAATGCCTGGGCGGATCGCGTAGAGTATTGCTTCCGGAGAGATGCGGAACTATGCGCCGATTATAATAATAATATTGCCGGTGGCAAATGGAAACACATGATGGATCAGACCCATATAGGCTATACTTCATGGGATGAACCGAAAGGAGGAAATATAATGCCGAAAGTAACCCGTGTGGATGCTTCCCGGAACGGAAATATGGTAATGGGTGGTTATGAATACGAAGAGAGCAGTGGGGTAGTGGTAATGGAAGCAGAACGTTTTGCTACATCCGTGCAGGAACCCGGTACACAATGGACTGTTATACCGGACTTGGGACGTACACTCTCCGGACTTTCTTTGATGCCATATACCAAGCCGGTATCCGGTGCTTCGTTGATCTATCAAATGCGATTAAAGTCTGACTTGTCCGGTGTGCGTGTACGCCTGATATTGGATAGTACTTTGCCTTTTATTAAAGGAGGGCATAGTTATGCCATTCGTTTAGATGACGGTGAGGAACAAATCGTGAATTACAATTCAGACCTGACTTGGGCCAACTGTTATTCAAAAATGTATCCTGCGGGGGCGGCACGGGTAATAGAGTCAAAAGTAACTTTTCCTGATGTCACTCTGGAGGCCGGGGTACATACTCTGACTATTCGCCCTCTCAGTCCGGCGATAGTATTGCATAAGATCATAGTAGATTGCGGAGGCGATATGCTTGGCAGGCTTAACCTAACGGAAAGCCCTCGGACAAGAACTTTAAAATAGCTATGTAAAAGATGGCATCTTTCACATCAAAAGATGCCATCTTTCGTTTTATCTTGCCCTATATGGCGTTCCATATACTCTGATGGTGATATGCCATACATTTCGCGGAATGCCGTGGCGAAGTAAGTGGGATGCGTAAAACCGGTTAATGTGGCTACTTCTGTTATGCTATGTCGCTTGTCGGCCAGCAGGGTGGCTGCCTGCTTCAGACGCAAGTTACGAATGAGTTGTTGTGTAGTCTGATTCGTGAGTTCTTTGAGCTTGCGATGCAGATGTACACGGCTGATACCTACTTCCGTACTGATCATTTCGACGGTTAATGCCGGATTGCCTAAATTCTCATTGATAACGCGCATGACACGTTCCATAAGCCGGTCATCGGGAGATTTTACTTCTGGGATTGAGATTTGTTCCTCCTGATTCTGACGGCCACTGAAAGCATTACGCAATTGTTCCCGGCGGCGGATGAGGTTTAAGACAGTTTTTCTCAGCAACTCAATGCTGAATGGTTTCATCAGATAAGCATCGGCACCGGTATCCAACCCTTCCAGATTGTCCTCCTCGCTGGTACGGGCGGTAAGCAGGATGATGGGTAGATAGTTGATGTTCACATTCTGTCGTATCTTGCGGCAGAGTGTCAAGCCATCCATTTCAGGCATCATCACATCGCTGATTATCAGATCGGGCGTATGGGATAATATCGATGCTAATGCTTCTTTTCCGTTACTGCATTCGGTCATGTAAAAGTCATTGCTCAGTTCGCGGCAAATGTAGTGGCGAATCTCTTCATCGTCTTCTACCACAAGCACATGGCGACGACTGCGGGCACGGACTTTACCGCTGGCTTCTTCATCGTCATCATAAGGCAGCGGGGGAGCTATGGTAGCCGGTTCTGCCGCCGGGATGTTTATTAGGGTGTCGGCGGTTGTTGCTTCTTCTATTTCTTCCTTTTTCAAATGCCCGTTTCCCAGCGGTAGCCGTATGATAAACCGGGAGCCCGGTCTGCCTTCGCCATTGTCCTCTACGTGAATATTTCCGTAATGCAGCTCCACTAAAGAGCGCGTGAGGTGAAGCCCGATACCTGTTCCTATATTTGAGTTGTTCTGACTGTTGCGTATCTGGTAGAATCGCTCGAATATATGTTCCCGTTCAGTGGAAGCAATGCCGATACCACTGTCCGCAACTGTAAGTTCAACATATCGGCGCAGGGGTGCATTTTGGGGAAGGTGGGTATCCTCACCTGTGCTGAGGCTGATTTCCACTTGTCCGTTTTCAGGTGTGAACTTACAAGCATTCGACAGTAGGTTCAGGATGATCTTGTCAAAGTTCTTAGGATCTATCCACATTTCTATTTCAGGAGCAGAGGTGTGGAATTTTAAGTCGAGTTTCTTTACCCTTGTCTGTTGTTCGAAGGTTTCTAACAGGTCACGGGTGAAACTAACTATTTCAGCCTTTTTAAACATGAGGGACATTTGTCCTTTGTCTATTTTTCGGATATCCATTAATTGGTTTACCAATTGCAGGATGCGCTCGGCATTCCGTTGTATAGTACTGTAGAGCTTTCTACATTCTGCATCCTTATCTTTTGCCATCAGTTGTTGCAAGGGACTGATGATAAGCGACATCGGAGTTCGTATTTCGTGAGAGATATTAATGAAGAACTGTAACTTTGCTTCGTTAATTTGCTCGGCATGGATGTGTTGCAACATCTTTTGATGCATACGGTAACGATGATGCACCTGCATCACAATGAATCCGATGATTGATAATATCAATAGGACGTATATTAATTTAGCCCAACCCGATGCCCACCATGCCGGATCTATCTGGATGATGATTTCTTTCTCTTCCGAGTAGGCTGTATAGTCTTTGGCTTTCATCCTGAAGTGATAAGTACCCGGTGCCAGATCACTGAAAGAAACTCTGTTGACGCCCGGAGCTAATGCCACCCAGGTTGCCCCATTCATGGAATAAAGATAGGTGATCCGTTCCGGATTATAGAATTCCATGGCTGAGAATTCGATGCTGAACGAGTTGTCTCTATGACATAAACGGAACCGGCTGGCTTCCTGTACTGCTGTTTCTATAACTTCGTGGTTACCGGAACGTGTACCTTTCTTTACAGCTTTATTATGGATGTAGAAGTCGGCAATTCTAACCTCGGGCTTTTTGACTTCTGTAGTGATTTCTGCTGGTCGGAAAAAGGTGATACCATTGATACCTCCAAAGATGAGATATCCATCTTTATCTGTACAGGCTGCATTTTTGCTGAATTCATTTCCTTGTAACCCATTGCCTGCATAGTAGTTGATAAAGGTACCTGTTTCCGGGTCCATGTTTGTGATACCGTAATTGGTACTTATCCATAATCCATGTTGTTTGTCGCCTTGAATGGCACAAATGGTATTATTGGGCAATCCATCGTGTGTAGTATAAGTTTTAGAGCTTCCATTTTTTCCGTCTATATGAATGAGTCCTTTGGTGGTACCTGCCCAGATGTCACCTTGTTCATCCTCGAAGAGGGTCAGTATGATACTGCCGCTGAATATCCTGTTTTTCCCATAGGTTGAGGCGAAGTTCATTGTGGGTATATCCAGACATCCTAAGCCATCGTAGGTGCCGATATATAATTTATTGTTGCTGGTGTACAGCAATGAGGCTACCCAACGGTTGTGGAGTACATTGTAATTCTCCTGATATTCTTTTCCGCTTTCAAAAGTATCGCATCTGTTGACTTTCCCGGTTTTTAGATCGATGTAAAACACGCCTCCGCCCATAACGGCTACCCATAATCGTTCACCGTTCTTGTCTGAAGTCAGATACGATATGTTTTTTACTTCATTCTGATAATGGTCCTGTAATTTATAGTATCGGCACAGGCCGGTCTTGGGGTTCATCTCTGCCAGCCCTTCCAAAGGTGAGGCCAGCCACAATCTGCCGTCTGCTGTCTGGTGGATATGGTTGATTGTGGACGGCACGGAATTAGATGTTTCTTTGTGCTCAAAGTGCAGGGAAGGCTTATTCTTTCCTTTTATACCATATATACCGTCATTGGCTGTTCCGAGCCATAAGGTTCCTTCATTGTCTTTACATACTGCTTTTATACTGTTAGAACCTATTTTATTGGTTGTTACAGACTTGTAACCCATGTACTTGAATTGGTTTGTTGTAGCCGGAAGAAGCATGACTCCTTTGCCGTTGATACCCAGCCATAAGTTGCCTGCCCGATCCTTTGTGATGGCATGTACATCGGCTTTGCTGAAATCGAAAGTACTGAAACTGAACTCGCTTTCCTTTATCTTCTGTGTATGTATGTCATATACTTTTATGCCGTACCCTATGGTTCCGATATAGATTTTTCCTTGTCCGGCAGCATATATTGTATTGATAGGCAGGCTAGGAAGTATCGGACAGGAGATAGGGATAAAAGTATCTTTCTGCTGGTCGTAGACAAATATTCCTTTGTTTATATTACTGGCATAGATATTCCCTTTTTCATCCAGGCAAATAGAAGTTACTATATTCCAGGCATTCTCTTTTCCGATGAAATAGTGATATATTTGACCTGACGTGTCAATGCGGTATAACCCCTTTCCTTCTGTAGAAACCCATAGATTTTCGTTTTGGTCTTCGAATAGATAGGTGATGAAAAAACTGGGAACCGGCAGTTGCGCCTCTTTGATAAGAGGTTCTGTTCCTCCTAATGTTAGTGAATAAACGGCATGCCCGGACGTTCCTATTAATAACTCTCCATTCTTACGCTCCAGGATCGTACTGATATGTGCGCTCATGTTTATTCCAGTTTCGTACAGGATGGGGATTTCTTTAAAGAGGTCTGTTGACGGGTCGTAAAGTTGTAGCCCGCGTTGAGTACCTATCAGGAAGTTCCCTTTGCTGTCTTCGAAGAGTATCCTTACATTGTTATCTACCAATGAACTGTCGTTTCCTTCTTTGTGTTTGTACACACTGAACTTGGCGCCGTCGTAACGATTAAGTCCGTCTTCGGTGGCTATCCAGATAACTCCGTCTTTGGCTTGATAGATCTGATTGATATTGCTGTTTGATAATTCACGGTCTACTGTAAATAGTTTCTCTGATTGACTGTATCCGTAGGTTGCAAAGAAAAGGAATAAGATGGATAATAGCGTTTTCATAATTACGTTGGGGTTAGCAATTGTGATACAAAAGTAATTGAAAACAGATATTCTCGCAAACATAATATGGAGGAAAACCCCTTTATAAAAGGGGAATGTAACGTATAGCAAATGATGTGTTACATTTCGTGGGATAACTTGAGAGGGGATGAATCGTATTATAGAAAAAGAGGTTACCGGAATGGTAACCTCTTTCCCTAAAAATACAATACTAAAAAGGATTATTTCTTGAAGTAACGGTTGTACAGACCTTCAAAGCCTTTACCGTGACGAGCTTCATCTTTTGCCATTTCATGAACAGTGTCATGGATAGCATCCAGATTCAGAGCTTTTGCACGAGTGGCAATACGTTTCTTGTCTTCGCAAGCGCCTGACTCAGCGTTCATTCTCTTTTCGAGGTTAGTTTTGGTATCCCATACACAGTCACCCAACAGTTCAGCGAACTTAGAAGCATGTTCTGCTTCTTCCCAAGCATAACGCTTGAAAGCTTCAGCTACTTCGGGATAACCTTCACGGTCAGCCTGACGGCTCATAGCCAAATACATACCTACTTCTGTGCATTCACCCATGAAGTGGTTGTTCAGGTCTTTAATCATTTCATCATCACAACCTTTAGCTACACCGATCACGTGTTCGTCAGCAAAAGACAGAGGACCGTCTTCTGTGGTTTCTACAACTTCTACGAACTTGCTGGCAGGAGCTTTACACAACGGGCATTTCTCAGGAGCGGCATCACCTTCATATACGTAACCGCATACAGTACATCTAAATTTTTTCATTTTCTTTTTGATTTAATTGAATTAGTTATTCGTTCGTTTTATAAAAAACGTTAGTCTTCTTTACATTGTTTACAGATTCCTTTGTAATAATAATGGATTTCCTGCACTTCGTGTCCATCCATATCCGTATCTACCACTTTTTTTATTGCGTCGTCACACGGCAAGTCATAGATTCTTCCGCAACGCTTGCACAAGAAATGTGAATGTGGAGTGGTGTCGGCATCATAGCATGTGTTACGCTCATCGATGGTAAGCGTTTGTGCGGCTCCTTGTTCGCTCAAAATCTTCAGTGTGTTGTAGACTGTAGTTTTTGAGAGTGTCGGTATAGTAGGAGATAATGCCGTATAAATCTCATCTACCGTCGGATGTGTGCGGTGCTCCATAAGATATTTCATGATAGCAATACGCTGTACCGAGGGTTTAATGTTATGTCCTTGCAATCGTTCTACTACTACTTCCATATTCGTTTAATTCAAACTTGTAATAATTACATTTTTATTTCGCTTGCAAAGATAAAGACTTATTCGATTTTACCAAAAGATTTCCATTCTTTTTTCCTCCTTTTTGTTAAACAGTGTGAATTGGCTGGTAAGGTATTTCTATCCAGAACTCGGAACCTTTACCTATTTCGGAAGAAACTCCGACGGTGGCATGCATCTTTTCAGCAATCATTTGGCAAATGGATAAGCCAAGGCCGGTACCTTGTTTGAAGTTATCCAGCTTTACAAAACGTTGGAAAATAGCTTTCTGCTTTTCAGGAGAAATTCCGCAACCGGTGTCCCGCACATAGAATCGCATGTTTCCGTCTTTGGGTGGATAGTAGCCGACAGTGATACTTCCCTCTGTGGTGTACTTAATGGCATTGGAGAGATAATTGCCAAGTACTTGACTCAGACGATTCTTTTCGGTATAGACGTGGCATTTCTTCATGCCAAACTCTGCAATACATTCCACATTTGCAGGCATTCTAAAACGGAAAGCATCTTCAAGTTTACGAATACAGCCATTGATGTCTACTTCGGTATAACAGAAGTCCAGCAAACCGGCTTCTATCCTGGACAGGTCGAGTATATCGTTAATGAGTTGTAGCAACAGGCAGTTGTTGTCTTCAATAATCCGGATATATTCATGGCTTTCAGGGGTATCAGCCGTTTCGGCAAGAATACTGGAAAAGCCCACGATAGCATTGAGCGGAGTGCGTATCTCATGACTCATATTAGCAAGAAAAGCTGATTTGAGACGGTCGGATTCTTCGGCACGTTCCTTTGCAAGAATCAGCTCCTTTTTATGCTTTTGGGAATGAATATAATAGAAGATATATAGGGTGAAGAATAAAGCGATAAATAGGATTGTCATCCAGATGTAAGTCTTATACTGCTGATAGAAAGTAGGAGGCTGGAAGAAGTAAATAGCGTCTTTCGGATATAAATTTTCTGGTATCTTGCACCATTTCAAGTCGGCAAAGTTCAGATAGGTATGTGCAACTCCGCCATTCTGGTAAGGAATGGAAGAGGCTGTTTCTCCCGATAGGATGCGACTGATTGTGGACATTACCGTATCCGTGAAGTCACGGATAGAGATATAATGTCCGCCAGCATAGAGATTTTCTTGCAGGTTTAAGTCAGCTAATGTAAATACGGGAACTTCCAGGAAGCTGGGGAGTATCTTTTTGAGGTGGTCCGACAGATAGTAATTCTTGTTATTTCCATATTGCCGGAGCCATGCGTAATAGATGACGCCGGTGGTTTGCTTGTAACTGGTAAGTGTATCCAGTAATTCTTCTGTACTTATTTGCTCTGAAGATAAAAGTTCCAGTTTTAGATCAGGAAAATCTTTTTGCATCACCGCACTCACGGCTTGGCGGGTAACTGTGCTGATATAACGGTTGTCGGAAATAAAAGCAATCCGGTTGACTTCCGGCTGAAGCTGTTTGATGAGTGTCAGAGTTTCCTTGATGTAATAAGGTTGTTTCAGTACGGTGATATTGTAGTTTTTGTTAAATTCTTCGATAGGGATACTGTTTGCTTCTGTCAAAGGAGTTTTTGCCAATAATGTTTGCAGAGTAGAGGGAACCCGTCCGCGTGAATAGCAAAGTATGACAGGGATATTTTTCCAGGGGCCGTCGAAAATGGGCGCACTGACCAACCAGCCCGGATCTCCTACGATTATGACAACTTTAGGTGGTGTAGGAAATGTTTGCAGAAGATTATCTTGGGCTTGTTTGACTTCTTCTTCATTGGTAAGCACCGGGACTGCCAGGAAGTATTCATGTAATTCGATATTTCCTTCATAAGGGAAGCGCTTTTGAAGTTCGTTCCGGAAACCGTGAATCCATGCTTCTTCTGCATTGACAGAACTGAGGAATAATATATACTCTTTTTCTTTAGCGGAAACTGACAGGCACCCGATTAGAAGTATCAGGGAAAGTAACCATTTATGGACTGTATTAGGAGCTCTCATGAGTTTTGTATGGCGTGCTTTAAAAATGTTGCTAAAAGTACAAATAATCTTGGATATCTGAGGTGAATGAAGTGATTATTTTGTGTTTATGGATAAATAACCGTATTTTTGCCGCCATATTTTTAAATGACATCCTTATGAATTACGGATATGTAAAGGTAGCGGCGGCTGTGCCCCGTGTGAAGGTAGCGGACTGTAAGTTCAATGCCAGGGAAATTGAAAAGGAAATAATCATAGCCGAGGGGAAAGGTGTGCAGATCATTGCTTTTCCGGAGTTGTGTGTGACGGGATATACATGCGGTGATTTGTTTGCCCAGCAATTATTGCTTGAAGAAGCGGAAATGGGATTGATACAGATTGTAAGTAATACAAGGCAGTTGGATATCATAGCCATACTTGGCATGCCGATAGCGATGAACGGAGTATTGCTGAATGCCGCAGTCGTAATTCAAAAAGGAAAGGTGTTGGGAGTAGTGCCCAAGACTTACCTCCCCAACTACAAGGAATTTTATGAGAAACGCTGGTTTACATCCGCTGTGGATGTAAGTGAAAGGAGCGTGCGCCTTTGCGGGCAGGTGGTTCCAATGGGAACTGACTTATTGTTCGAAACTGCGGATACGACGTTCGGCATTGAAATTTGTGAGGATTTATGGGCACCTATTCCTCCCAGTTCTTCACTGGCATTGCAAGGTGCGGAAATTCTGTTTAATCTGTCGGCGGATAATGAAGGGATTGGTAAGCACAACTATTTGTGTTCTTTGATCAGCCAGCAGTCGGCTCGTTGCATTGCCGGTTATGTTTTCTGTTCGTGTGGGTTCGGTGAGTCTACTACGGATGTGGTGTTTGCAGGGAACGGACTGATTTTCGAAAATGGCAGCCTGATAGCTCGCAGCAAGCGTTTCTCTTTCGAGGGACAGGTGATTATCAGTGAAATAGATGTGGAACATTTGCGCACGGAACGTCGTGTTAATACAACTTTTTCCGCTTGTCGGGCGCATTGCGCACCGGGAGAGGCGGTACGTGTTTCCACAGAATATGTAAATAGCAAAGAACTGAACCTGACGCGTTGTTTTGACCCTCATCCTTTTGTGCCGCAAGGAGTTGAGTTGAACGAGCGTTGCGAGGAAATATTCTCCATACAAGTTTCCGGTTTGGCTCAGCGTCTGGTACACACTGCTGCCAAGAGTGCGGTAGTCGGCATTTCCGGTGGGTTGGATTCTACATTGGCATTACTGGTGTGTGTCAAAACCTTCGATAAATTGGGATGGTCTCGTAAAGATATTATCGGTGTAACAATGCCGGGCTTTGGAACAACAGACCGCACGTATACGAATGCTCTGGATTTGATGAATTCTTTAGGAATCACCGTTCGTGAGGTCAGCATCAAGGAAGCCTGTATTCAGCATTTCAAAGATATAGACCATGATATCGATGTGCATGATGTAGTTTATGAAAATGCTCAGGCACGCGAGCGTACGCAGATACTGATGGATATTGCCAACCAGACTTGGGGAATGGTAATTGGTACGGGCGATCTTTCGGAACTGGCATTGGGCTGGGCTACTTATAATGGAGATCATATGTCCATGTATGGTGTGAATGGAAGTGTGCCTAAGACTTTGGTTAAGTATCTGGTGAAATGGGTAGCCGAGAATGATATGGACGAAGCTTCACGCATGACGCTGCTGGATATTGTGGATACTCCGATTAGTCCTGAATTGATTCCGGCAGATGAAAACGGCAATATCAAACAGATAACGGAAGATCTGGTAGGTCCTTATGAACTGCATGATTTCTTTCTGTATTATTTCCTTCGTTGTGGTTTCCGTCCTTCCAAGCTATTCTTCCTTGCAGTGCGTACATTTAAGGACGTGTATGATGAAGAGACAATCAAGAAATGGTTGCAGACATTCTTCCGCCGCTTCTTCAATCAACAATTTAAGCGCTCTTGTCTGCCGGACGGACCTAAAGTAGGTAGTATTTCCATCAGTCCGCGCGGGGATTGGCGTATGCCAAGCGATGCATCATCAGAGATGTGGCTTCGGGAAGTAGAGAGCCTTGCTTGATACTATTAGTTTCAAGGCATGAAACTAATAGTTTCTCGGTGTGAAACCAGTAGTTTCACCGGATGAAACTAGCAGTTCCAAGCAATGAAACTGACAGTTCCAAGGCATGAAACTAAGAATGGAAAAGAATAAAACCGGAAGTTCCCTGTGCGAAACTTCCGGTTTTATTGTATAAGCTTGTTTGAGAGGAACTTATCTCTGATTCGAAGTCCGGTAATATTTACGGTAGATAGATTTAAACTCATCACTGTTCCGAAAAGTCTGAAGCCAGCTGTTAAGGCTGTCCAATAGAACAGGTGATTGTTTGCTGACTCCCCAGGAATAGAACTGGGTAAAACTGATATCGGTATTGATATCTATCTGTGGAATACTGTCCGTTACGGCACGGGCGATGCTTTCATCGCATACGGCATAATCTATATCCCCATGAGCTACAAGTGATATCAGCTGTTCCGAACCGTATTTATCTATTTCCTTAATATATATAGTGTCACCAATTTCGTTTCCCAGATTACGAATACGGAGGATGGAAGGTGATCCTTTCACTACGTGCAGGGTTTTGCCTGCCAGGTCTAACTGACTTTTAACGAATAAAGAGTCAGTGGGAGATGTGGCTTTGCGTTGTACGAGAACCTGTTTATTAAGTACAATCGGAGTAGTAAGGAGCAAAGAGTCTTTCAGTTCACTGGTGGCTAGAATACCATAAGCGATAACATCGAACTCGCCTGTTGCAAGTCCTTCCAGCCGTTTGTCAAAACTCATTTCGGGAGTGATGGCAGCCTTCCAGCCATGGTCACGGGCAAACGCTTCTATCAGTTCATAATGAAAGCCCGATAAGGTATCTCCGTCAACATAGAAGCTGATGGAGTTGTATTCTGTGGCAGCGCGGATTATTTTCTCGGCTGCGATTTCTGCATAGTCACGCGGATGCCCTTGCTGCTTCTCCTTCTTTAAAAAGAAGGTAGCAATGAAAGCGGCTATTATACCCATAGCTGCGTATTTCAGTATTCTGGCTTTCGGGATTCTCATGTGGAAAGAGTTTTAATCGTAGAAGTTCCATGAAACACCTATCTTTAGCAGACTCGGGTTGATGGGGTAATGCGGTACGAGGAAAGAGTTACGTGTACCCATGCCTTGATTTACGTGAGAGTACATAGCGAATAACCGTGTACGCTTCAGTTGCAGGTTTGCATAAATGTTCACTATAGGATAACCACCTATCTCTACCTGATCGTTTTCCGGTTGCAGGTGGAATTGCTGAACGGCAGGCGTATAGGCCGGTGCGTTATATTTGGTGAAATAGCGCACATCGGCTCCCAATTGCACCGTAAGAACTTTCTTCGCTAACTTGGTCAGGATGTATAAATTGGAGTATAGTGAAAGTTGTGGCAATGGGAGAATTGTTTCATTGCTTGACTTTTGCCAGGTTACTTCGTTATCCAAATGGAAAATACCTGCACGGAAGTTCTGTTTCAGAGTTGCTGAAAGTATTTGTATATTACCGCTATACTGCTCGGGTACAGCTTTCTGGTTGAAATAAGTATAGTTCTTGACGTTTTCTACACCGGCACGAAGATTAGTACCCCAGCGGTCAATGTTTAATTCGCCTTCTACACGGGTACGGAATTCTTTCTCCATATTATCATTGTCCCAGAAGAAATGGTTGGAGTGATAATGCCGCATATAGAAAGATGGGAGTGTATTCGTCACAAAACCTCGTGCGATAAGATTTACTGTATCTTTTCCCAATCGGAAATTCAAATCCATATTACCATGTACACGGAATTGCCCCAGCGCTTTGTCCATAATACCTATTTCACCATCTATGGAATAGTGAAGGACTTTACCTTGTCGTTTGGCAAGTTCACCGCCTACAAATATTTCTTGTTCTGTGAAGCGGTCTACCGTCATGGAATCTGCATTCATCAGGTCATAACGGCTGAACTTATGAGAGATATAAGCGGTTAATCCTGCTTTGGCATATTTGTTGAAACCTTCCAACAGGGCTATGCCAAAGATGTTCTTTATGCTGAATGCTGTGGTGGAGTCCCGACTGACACTTCCGTTTTTGTTGAAGTAAGTGTTTTCATACATACCCTCCGGTTCGCTGTATGATTGGAAACGATGGCGTGAGCGCTCCACTTTAAAAGTATGAATGAAACTTGTGACAGGGACGAATTCTTCAACATAATTGGTATCTTCTGCCAAGGCAGTGGCGTTGTTAAGGCTATCCAGACTCAGGCTTTTTTTCATTGCAAGCCTTTCTGCTGAAAGACTGTCGGTGCCTAAACTGTCAGCACCTAAACGATCCATACCTAAGCTGTCTGTAATGGCAGTGTCGGGAATCATGGCAGTAGATGCTGCCGTGGGAGCGAAGTTCTGTTTAACGCTATTGTTTTGGGCTACTTCTTTCAATACTCTCCGCTTGAATCCTAACCGATAGCGTTGCGTAAGGTAAATATAGAAGTCTTTGTTACGGTTGGAAGTTTGTTCCAGCTTCACAGGAATAGTGGTGGATTCGTATTCTTTTTTACCGTCAGCCATTGTATCGGGGCGGGTAATGTAACCGTCATTAGCTATACCGCCGTTTTCATTCATCTTCATGAAGAAGTTGTTGTAGACAGCTTGCAGTTGGTAGCGTTCGCCAATATAACTTCCGAATATGCCGGCATTGAAGTGCGAAGTAGACTGATTGGAGTAGTATCCACGTCCGTACAGGTAATCGAAATTGAAGCCAAATGCCAACCGTTTGTTTACATTGACAGAAAAATAAGATTTGAATCGCTCTTCACCGTTTACCTTATTACCCGCTTTATAATAAGTCAGATTTGTATAAGGAACATTACTGTTGGTGAAGAATACCTGATCGGGACGAACAAAGAAACTGGAGAATGGCGTCATAAAAATAGTCGGTTCGGTGCTTTCACGATCAAAGAATATACGTGAAAGACGGGGAGAGCCGAGGTTACCCAGGAAATTATATTGTCCCGTCATACCGTCTACCAGGTTTGTATTCTGGAAGTTCAAGGAAAGAGTGTCGGCAGGAACGATGGTCCGATTACCCAGAGTCTCGCTTAATTGCCACATATAGAGTTTAGGCGGAATACTTTGAACGTCAGTGCTGGTATCCAGGCTATCTGGTTGTGTTGACGGGTCAACCTGATTCCCATAGCGGTCACGATTATCCAATGTATTGAGTGGCCGCTGTGCCTGTGCTGCCAGCAATCCCAATACGAATAGAAGTATATATGTCAGTAGAATGCGTCTCATAATTAGGCGCAAAGATACAATAAAAAATTATTCGCTTGCGGAATTCAGCCTTTTTTGCCTATTTTTACAAACGTACTTTTTATTTCTTTGATATAAATATGGTAACTTATAAAATAAGCCCTTGCAAAAAGAAACTGTTGCAAGGGCTTATTGATTTATCGTAAGAGTCAATGGAATTATACCTCTTTAATCAATTCCATTCCTTTTTTAATCGCTTCTTCATTCATCGGTATCAAGTGATGATGACGTTCGGGCAAGGTCTTCTTCAAGCCTCTGAGTACGCTATCCAGCGTAACCATCGGTTTCAGTTTCAGCAATCCACCCAGTACGATCATGTTGAATGCTTTGGCATTATTCATTTCATTGGCTGCATCCATTGCGTCGATGCGATACACTTTGATATCTTTACGCGTCGGCGGGTTGATGATACCATATCCGTCGTAAATCAGGATACCGCCCGTCTTTACCTTACTTTCGAATTTCTCCAGTGAGGGCTGGTTCAGAATAATGGCAGCGTCATACTTGCTCAGAATAGGAGAGGAGATTTTCTCATCGCTTACAATCACCGTAACGTTGGCTGTACCACCACGTTGTTCCGGTCCGTAAGCGGGCATCCAGCTCACTTCCTTATCTTCCATCAGTCCCGAGTATGCCAAAATCTTTCCCATAGACAATACGCCTTGTCCACCGAAGCCTGCTATAATGATTTCTTCTTTCATTGTTCTTTTCTTTTAGTTGACGAGGTTGCAGTTGACAAGTTGACGAGGAAGCATCTCCTCCTTGTTAACTTGTTCCCTCGTTTCCTTGTTAACTGATTTATCTGTCTTTCAAGTCACCCAGCGGATAGAACGGGAACATGTGCTCTTCCATCCATTTGTTAGATTGCGCAGGTGTCTGTTTCCAACCGGAGTTACAAGTAGAAACGATTTCTACCAGGTTGGAGCCTTTGCCTGCCATGGAGTTCTCGAATGCTTTGCGGATGGCTTTCTTTGCTTTGCGGATAGCACCGACTGTTTGTACACTCTGGCGGGTAACGTAAGCGGTTCCTTCCAGTTGTGCGGCGATATCTGCCATCTTCAGCGGATAACCGTGCAAATGAACATCACGTCCGTAAGGACTGGTAGAAGTCTTCATGCCGACCAAGGTAGTAGGAGCCATCTGTCCACCCGTCATACCATAAATGGCGTTGTTGATGAAGATGATGGTGATATTCTCACCGCGGTTCAGTGCATGGATTGTTTCTGCCGTACCGATACATGCCAAGTCACCGTCTCCCTGGTAAGTGAATACCAGTCTGTCCGGCCACAGGCGCTTGATCGCAGTGGCAAGAGCGGGTGCACGTCCGTGTGCGGCTTCTTGCCAGTCAATATCCAGATAGTTATAGATGAACACGGCACATCCCACGGGGGAGATACCTACTGCTTTGTCTTCCATGCCCATTTCTTCGATTACTTCGGCTATCAGCTTGTGTACCACACCGTGGCTGCATCCCGGACAGTAGTGCATGGGATTATCGTTCATCAGAGTCGGTTTCTTATAAACCAGATTCTCAGGCTTGATAATATCTTCTTTTGTCATAATCACTTCTCCTTATCTGTTGGTGAACCGTATAAAAAACTCCATCAGCTTAACGAATATTGCTGCGCCACAAACGTAGATGAACAGTTTGAAGTCATCCTTTGCAACGAAATATACGATGATAGCTGCCAAGGCAAGTATCATAAAGAGTATATTCAATACGCTTCTTATCTTATCAGGGTTCATTTCTCGATTAATTTTTCTTTCAGTGCACTTACAATCTCTTCCGGATCGGGTACGATACCGCCGAGACGCCCGAAGTGTTCTACTTTTACTTTACCATTCACAGAGAGGCGTACATCTTCAACCATCTGTCCCGCATTCAATTCGGTAACCAGCATGCCTTTCACTTTTTCAGCATAGGCTGCAATGGCTTTTGTGGGGAAGGGCCAAAGGGTAATGGGGCGCAGTATACCGACTTTGATACCTTCTTCGCGTGCAAGTTCCATTGCTTTCTGTCCGATACGGGCCATAGAACCGAAGGCGATAATCAGGTAATCGGCATCTTCACAATTGATTTCTTCGAAACGTACTTCGTTTTCTTCAATCAGTTTGTATTTAGCCTGGAAGCGGATGTTATTCTTTTCCATCTCTTCCGGTTTCAATTCCAAAGAAGTAATGATATTGGGCTTGCGTCCGTTTACTCTGCCGGTAGTAGCCCACGGGCATTGCTCGATAACTTCTGCATCTGTACGGCGGGGCTTTTGCGGAGGCAATACAACCTTTTCCATCATCTGACCGATAACACCGTCGGCAAGAATGATAGCCGGATTGCGATATTTGAAAGCAAGATCAAAGGCCAATCCAACGAAATCAGCCATTTCCTGTACGGAAGCGGGAGCCAAAGTGATCAGACGGTAGTCACCGTGACCTCCACCCTTGACAGTCTGGAAGTAGTCTGCCTGACTGGGTTGGATGGTTCCCAATCCGGGGCCGCCGCGCATTACGTTTACAATCAAACAGGGTAATTCGGCACCTGCCAGGTAGGAGATACCTTCTTGTTTCAGGCTGACACCGGGGCTGGACGATGAGGTTAATACCATCTTTCCACTTCCGGCACCGCCGTACACCATATTAATAGCTGCCACTTCACTTTCTGCCTGTAGTACTACCATGCCGGTAGTTTCCCAGGGCTTCAGTTCGGCAAGAGTTTCCAATACTTCCGATTGCGGAGTAATAGGATAACCGAAGTATCCATCAGCACCGCAACGGATAGCGGCGTGGGCGATGGCTTCGTTTCCTTTCATTAATACAACTTCTTCTGCCATATTCTACTGATTTACAGATTTATTCAACTTTTACTTTAAAAACAGAGATACATCCGTCCGGGCAAACCTGGGCGCACGACGCACAGCCGTTGCAGGTATCTTCCAATATTTGGTGGGCATAGTTATACCCTTTTACGTTCACCTCTTTGGTGAGGGCTATTACATGCAGAGGACAGGCTACCACGCATAGATTGCAGCCTTTACACCGTTCGGTGTCCACTACGATTGCTCCTTTAATCTTTGCCATAATTTACGTTACTTTTATATGTTATTGATTGTACATATCCTTATTGAAGAAATTCAGGATATCCATTGCCATACGATAGGCTTCACGGGCAGGGCTGTCGGGATTGAGGTCGATAGCATACTGGTAGTTGTTTAAAGCCAGTTGCCAGTTGCCTTGTTTACGGTAGGCATTTCCCAGGAGATAGAAAGCTTCGTCCCGGTCGGTAGAGTCGGTGATCAGATATTCATCGAGCTGCCGGATAGCTTCTGCTACATCTCCTTGATTGATAAGCTCTTTGATAGTTTTCAGTTGCTCCATATCGTATTGAGTTCCGGATTATTGGAATACAAAGATAGTTTTTATTTAGAGACAACGAACAAGTATTCTGTGAAAAATAAGAAAAATGGGGAAATATGAAGCCCGAAGTTAAATGAAATTCTGTCAGAATGTCACAACTTCGGGCGTATATGATGTAAAATGGGTTTTGCTACTTTACAAGTTTTCCATTTATATAGAGATTTTTGAATGTAACGTCTTTTGCTCCTTTTATGTCATTTCCATCTTTGGCAACATTATTAAAGTGGGAGTCTTCAACGCTGATATTGTACACATGATCATCGTCGTCGAGACCGATAATAAGGACACCAAGTTTGCTCTTTTCGCAGGTTACATTCTTTAGGTGAACGTTGCGGACAGTAGGAGTAAAACCGCGGTTGCAGTTCTCACGGTTTTCGTATTGCAGGTTGATGCGCAGCACGGCTTCGCGACACTGTCCTACGGTGACGTTACGCACGAACACATTTTCAATCAGTCCGCCGCGGCAGGTGCTAGTCTTGATGCGGATCACACGGTCGAGGTCTGGGCTATCCATCTTACAATTTTCTACATACAGGTTGCGGTATCCGCCGGAGATTTCGCTACCGATGACTACACCTCCATGTCCTTTCTTCATATAGCAACCGCGTACAATGATATTCTCGCTGGGAACACCCCATTTACGTCCGTCCTGGTTACGTCCGGACTTGATAGCAATACAGTCATCTCCGGTATCGAAGGTACAGTTCTCTATCAATACATTTTTGCAAGATTCGGGGTCGCAGCCATCGCCATTGGGACCGCGATTATAAACGTATACACCGCGTACTGTGAGACTTTCGCAGAATAGCGGGTGAATAACCCAGAAAGGGGAATTCAATAAAGTAACATCTTCTATCAGCACTGTATTACATGAGTACAGGTTGATAAGTTGCGGACGTAATCCGTCTTCAGGTGTCATTACACGCTTATAAATAGGAGTGGAGGTTTCACCGTACATCAGCAAGCGTTCCCGTCCTCCGTTGCGTTGTGCCACCATGCCCTCTTTCCAGCCATAACGGGGAGCGCCACACATAGGCCACCAGGTTTCGTTGGAGCCTTGTCCGTCGATAGTTCCTTTACCGGTGATGGCGATATTTGTTTCACCGTATGCATAAATCAACGGGCGGGCATTATAGCAGTCTATTCCTTCCCAACGGGTGATAACTCCGGGAAAGTAGAGGCTCTGATCGGTTGAAAATTTCAATACGGCTCCTTCTTCTACATGAAAGTTGACGTTGCTTTTCAGTGTGATGGGACCTGTGTAGAATGTACCTTTGGGAACTACAACCGTACCACCACCATTCAGGCAACATGTAACGATAGCCTGGTTGATTGCTTCATGGCAGGGAGCATCCGGGGTGTCGGGTTTGGCGCCGAAGTCCGTAATGAGATACGTTTGTTTGGGGAAAGATGTTTTCTTGATTTGCTTTTCAATCTTTGTACTCTCCTTGAAAGCCTTATCGAAATCTATCGAGTTGGCAGTTGCCAATGTGGCCGAGAGAAGCAGGGAAATAATTCCGAGTACTTTTTTCATGCGTTTCCAGTTTTACTTTAAATGGTTATTAGATATGCAGGCAAAAGTACGGAAAGTGACTCTATTATAGGGAAGAGTTTTTGGCATAAAAGGTGTAAAAATTGATGTGTTTATACTTCTTAGCTCTGAGGAAGGTGTATAAACTAAACTAAAAAACACTTGCGGGTGTGTAAGCCTTCACTACTGCAAGTGTTGCCTTACACATCCGCAAGCGTCACCTTACACTACTGCAAGTACCAGTTCCCGCACCTGCAAGTGTAATTTCGAGTTGGGATGATTATCTCACCGGTATTTTATCAATACGCTTCTGATGGCGTCCACCCTCAAATTGTGTGCTGAAGAATTCTCTCATAATCATATCAGCTTCTTCTGTGCTGATAAAACGTCCCGGCATGACGAGTACGTTGGCATCATTATGCTGGCGAGCCAGATGAGCAATTTTCGCAGTCCAGCAAAGTGCAGCACGAATACCCTGATGTTTGTTCAGTGTCATGCTGATACCTTCACCACTTCCGCAGATAGCAATACCCGGGTAACACTCTCCGGCTTCAACGGCCAATGCCAGGGGATGAGCAAAATCTGCATAGTCGCAGCTCTCCGTTGTATAGGTGCCGAAGTCTTTGTATTTCCATCCTTTAGTTTCCAACCACCCCTTGACGTATTGTTTCAATTCAAATCCGGCGTGGTCGGAACAAATTCCAATTGTTTTCATTTTCTGTTGTAGTATGATTGATTTAGAGGCTCTATAATGGGATATCAGGTGAAAAATATTTCGCCCCTACAAGCCTGTTACAACCTGTAGGGGCGAATAATCATTCGCCCGGTATGCACCAGGGTTTTTTATAACATTGCTTTTACTTGCTTATAAACGTTATCAGCAGTAAAACCTAACTTCTGATCCAGTACTTTGTAAGGAGCTGAGAAACCGAAAGATTCCAATCCCCAAATTTTACCGTGAGCACCTACCAAACCTTGCAGGTTTACAGGCAGACCGGCTGTCAGACCGAAGACTTTTGCGTCAGCAGGGATAACACCTTCCTGATATCCCGGAGCCTGGCTGCGGAACAAACCTTCGGAAGGAGCAGATACGATACGTACTTTCACGCCATCTTTGCGCAATAATTCGGTTCCTGCCACCAGTGTAGATACTTCTGAGCCCGAAGCTACCAATATCACATCCGGGTTTTCATCAGAACCTGCTACAATGTAGGCACCCTTGGCTGCCTGAGAGTAGTCGTTTCCAGCGGGCAACATAGCGATATCTTGGCGAGAGAAGATCAAACCGGTCGGAGTGGTAGTATTCTCCATAGCCAGTTTCCATGCAATTGTTGTTTCTTCTGCATCTGCCGGACGGAGAACCAACATAGAGTTGTGTCCTTTGTGGTTTTTCAGTTTTTCCATCAGACGGATCTGAGCTTCTTGTTCTACCGGTTCATGAGTAGGACCGTCTTCACCTACACGGAATGCGTCGTGTGTCCAAATGAACTTCACGGGAACTTCCATCAGTGCAGCCATACGTACGGCAGGTTTCATATAGTCAGAGAATACGAAGAATGTTCCGCAAGCTGGGATTACACCACCATGCAGTGCCATACCGATACAGCAGCAAGCCATAGTCAGTTCGGCAACACCAGCCTGGAAGAATGCACCGCTGAAATCACCTTTCTTGAAAGCATGCGTCTTTTTCAGGAAGCCGTCTGTCTTATCAGAGTTTGAAAGGTCGGCGGAAGCAACGATCATGTTTTCTACCTGAGTAGCAAGAGCGCCCAATACGGTAGCTGATGCAGCACGTGTAGCAGCACCTGCTTTTTGCTCGATAGCTGCCCAGTTTACTTCAGGAGCTTTACCAGAGAAGAAAAGGTCGAGTTTGGCAGCCTTTTCAGGATTAGCCTTTGCCCATTCTGATTTTGCAGCATATTTCTTAGCCATAATTTCCTTCAGTTCGGCAGCACGCTTTGCGTACAGTTCCTTCACTTCGGGGAAGATTACGAATGGATTTGTCGGATCACCACCCAGGTTCTTGATGGTATTTACGTAAGCGTCACCACCCAGAGGAGCACCGTGAGTCGCACAGTTAGCTTCGTAGCTGCTGCCATCTGCCTTGCGTGCACCCTTACCCATTACGGTATGACCGATAATCAGGGTAGGACGTTCGTTTTCTGCTTTCGCTTCGTTCAAAGCGCCACGGATAGCGTCGGGATCATTACCGTTGATCTTGATCACCTTCCAGCCCCAAGCTTCGTATTTCTTGGCAGTATCTTCGATGGTTACGTCTTTGGTTTCAGTAGAAAGCTGGATGTCATTGGCATCATAGAACATGATGAGGTTATCCAGTCCCAGTGCACCTGCGATACGGCCTGCACCCTGAGAAATTTCTTCCTGTACACCACCGTCCGAAATATAAGCGTAGATGGTTTGCTGCATCACTTCTTCGAAACGGGCTTTCATGAATTTAGCTGCGATAGCTGCACCCACTGCGAAAGTATGGCCTTGGCCGAGCGGGCCGGAAGTATTTTCAATGCCACGCATGATGTCGCGTTCAGGGTGTCCCGGAGTGGGGCTGTCCCATTGGCGGAATTCCTTCAGTTCATCCAGTGTGAATTTACCTGCCAATGCCAACTGAGAGTAGAGCATCGGTGACATGTGACCCGGGTCCAGGAAGAAGCGGTCACGACCTTCCCATGCAGGATTTTCGGGATCATACACCAGAAACTCAGAGAAGAGTACATTCACAAAATCGGCACCGCCCATGGCACCGCCCGGGTGACCGGAATTAGCTTTCTCAACCATAGAGGCAGCGAGGATACGGATATTATCCGCTGCACGGTTCATAAGTTTGTTGTCGTTCATATTGATATTTATTTGATTTGAATACTATAATAAAGCAGGTTGAAGTGTCACTTGTTAATTTTAACAGCGACAAAGATAACTCTTTATGCGTAATTCGCAACAAAGAAAGAGCCTCTTTTTTTGCTGTACTTCCGCTAGCTTCTTGTTTAAAATACAATAAGTCTTTTCGACTGATTTACTGTAACTCTATAGTAACAATAGACTTGGCTGGTAGTTTTATCTTCAGTACGCCTTTATTGATTTTTACCTCTTTGAATGGAGCTAATTTTATATTATTAGGGTCCTCAAAAGAGTTGTAATCCGTCAGGTTGGCAGAAGTTAAGATTTCACCAACGGCTTTCTTTGCCTTTACATCCGGCAGGTTGATAGTAATTTCCTGTGCATTGTCGGCATCGATATTAGACATTGAGATGTGGATCTTGCCGTCCTTGTCTTTAGAAGCTGTGGCACTTACCATAGGTACTTTACGATTATCGCGTACATCCATGACCTCGCAGTTCAGATCGAGTGGGAGGTAAGTGGCATCCTGGTGTACATTGTACATCTTGAATACATAATAAGTGGGAGTCAGCACCATGTCTTTACCTTTTGTCAGGATCATGGATTGCAATACATTTACTATCTGGGCAATATTTGCCATTTTCAGACGGTCGGTGTATTTGTGGAAGATGTCGAAGCTAAGAGAGGCAACGAAAGCGTCACGCAAGGTATTCTGCTGGTAAAGGTGCCCTGGGATAGTGCCGGGTTCTTCATCCCACCAAGTACCCCACTCATCGAGCATGAGGGCTACGTGCTTTTTAGGATCATATTCATCCATGATGGCGCAGTGTTTTTTGATAACATCTTCTATCTCACGACACTTACCCATTGTCCAGTAATAATCGTCTTTGTCGAACTTAGTGGCTGCTCCTTTACTTCCGCTCCAGCCGGTTACGGTGTAATAATGGAGAGAGAGTCCGTTCATACGTCCGCCTACGCGATCCATCAGGACTTTAGTCCAGTTATAATCGTAATCGCTGGCACCACTGGCAATCTTAAACAGGTGGTTGCCGTCGTAGTTGCGGCAGTAAGTGGAGTAACGGCGATACAAATCAGCATAATATTCAGGACGCATGCTTCCGCCGCAGCCCCAGCTTTCGTTGCCTACACCGAGGTATTTCACTTTCCATGCTTTGTCACGACCGTTCTGGCGGCGAAGTCTTGCCATCGGAGAGTCTCCTTCGGAAGTCATGTATTCTACCCATTTTGCCAGTTCTTCTACAGTGCCACTACCTACGTTTCCGCTGATATAAGGTTCAGTACCCAGCATTTCGCAGAGGTTGAGGAACTCATGTGTACCGAAACTGTTGTCTTCAATTGTACCTCCCCAGTTATTGTTTACCATTTTGGGGCGGTTCTCTTTCGGACCGATACCGTCCATCCAGTGATATTCATCGGCAAAACAGCCACCCGGCCAACGAAGTACGGGAACCTGGAGTTCTTTCAATGCATTGAATACATCGGTACGATAACCTTTGATATTGGGAATATCCGAATTTTCTCCTACCCAAAGTCCACCATAGATACAGGTACCCAGATGTTCGGCAAACTGGCCGTAAATTTCTTTGGGAATAACTTGTGTGCCTTGGTCGGCATGAAGCGTGATCGTTGCACTCTTTTGTGCGGATAGCGATACGGATGCAGCTAAAAGAACGCTGCTGAATAATAGTTTGTTTCTCATAATGGTTATTAGTTATATGATGTTCGTAATGTTATTATTTGAGTAAGCGGACCTCATAAATAGCAGGTGTCCACTCTGTTCCGTCGGGACTGAAGCGTATCGGATAGCTGCCTGCACTTAACTTTTGGGGTAAAGAATAACAGATCGTTATAAAACCCTCTTTATCAGGTTTGCTGATCGTAGGACTAACGGTCAGTTTTTCATTGTTAAGAAGGATGGCTACCTTGGTATAATCCTCTTTCCGTACAGTGATCATCAGCTGGCTGGCTTCCTCTTTTACTTTGAGGTTATAACTGAACCAACCTTTGGCACGTCGGAAGTGACGGTCTTTATTGATTCCAGTTTCTGCCTGTTCATATAGAATGCCATGATCCGATTCAGGCTGTTGTTCACCGGGGAAAATGAGATCTACAGTCTGGTTGGCAAGTTCCATTGCTTTACGTTCGCTCAATGCCACTTCTTTGCGGATACTTTCTACTTCAGCTTCGGTTACCTGATGGAAATAAACTGCATAACGGGAATCGTGAAGACGGAAGAAAGGAATCAATTTCAGCGCTTCTTTCTGTGCCGGATAGACGCTACCGGTATAAGTAAATGCAACCAAGTCATCGTTTATCTTCCGGAGTGATTGGGGCAGAGATGCGGCGGAACCTACTAGCATCGGTATTTCTTGCATGGAAATCTGTTTGCCATGGGCAATGTGTCCGCCACGGCTGTCATCTGCATAAAGCCCGTCCATATTCTCTGTCCCTGTAGGACTGGCAAGTACGATAGGGCCATACATGAATGCATAGAAATTTTCCCGATCCGGTATTTGCTCCAAAGCAACCTGCATGGGCATATTCAGTGTGATTTCATCTCCGGCTTTCCATTTGCGGTGAATGGTCAGGTACTCTCCCGGTTGGGCATTCGTTTCCTGTACTTTTCCATTAACGGAAACGCTGGCGCCTTTAGCCCAGGAGGGGTAACGGAGTTTGAGGCTGAATGCTTTTTTCTTGCTCTTTTCCACGCGGAATCTGATTTGCTCTTCGTCGGGGAAACGGGTTTCCTGTACCAAGGTTATCTTTTTCTCTTTCCAAGTCAGACGGGAGGGGATGAAGAGGTTTACATACAGCGTATCCTTTGCATGGGCGTAAATAAACTCTCCGTATTTGGTGTGATTCTCCAATCCGGAACCGACGCAACACCACATGGATGTTTCCGGCTGCGAATAAACGCGGTAGTGTCCCGGACGCATAGGGGTGAAGTAAACAAATCCACCCTTTGTAGGCTGTTGTGAGGCAAGGATATGATTATATAAAGCACGTTCGTAATAATCGGCAAAACGAATGTCGGGAGAAGTCTGGTAAAGCATCTTCGTCAGGCGAAGCATGTTGTAAGTATTACAAGTCTCCGGACCTTGCACATCATTGAGCATGGATGTGAAATTGTCTGCCGGATGAAAATGTTCGCGTACACTGTTGCCACCAATGCAGACGGAACGATGATTTACCACTGTGTTCCAGAAGAAGCGGGCGGCGTGATCCCAGTTCTGGTCTTGTGCAAGGTCGGCGATACGTTTATAGCCGATAACCTTCGGTATCTGTGTGTTGGCATGCATGCCTGTCAGGCGGTCTTCATCCTTCACAAGAGGGTCCAGAATTACTTTATGGGAGAAACGGCGTGCCAGTTCCAGGTATTTCTTGTCACCTGTGATTTCGGCAACATCAGCGAAAGTTTCGTTCAGTCCTCCGTGTTCGCTGCGGAGCATGTCTTGCATTTGTTGGTCGGTGAGTCCTGCGGTGATGTCTATCATCCAGTCGGTGAGGGCTACCAACATCTGGCGGGCAAGGTCGCTTCCGGCATAGAGGTAAGCGTCGCGCAGTCCGGCATAAGTCTTGTGTATATTGTATAGGGGTACCCATTTGCCATTGAGGTCGAAACCTCCGGCACGGATATTCCCGGCTTTAATTTCTTTCCAAAGTTGCAGGCTTCCGGGAGTTCCTCCGATGAATCCGGTGCCTACGGCTTGCTGTGCACGATGTAGCTCGTTCAGCATATAGTTCAGACGATTGTATATGGCTGTATCTCCAGTAGCGGCATACATCATGGAGAGTGCGGAAATGTAATGTCCGCCGATGTGTCCGTCCAGTCCGGTGTTTTCCCAGTTGGTATAACTTGGCGCTTTGGGCGTCAGTCCGGCTTCGCGCAGGAAAGGGGCGAGCAGGCGGTCGGGCTCCATGGCCATGATGTAATGTAAGTCAGTCTGTTGAGCTTGCAGGAAGGGGCTTTCCAACAGCTTAACATCTTGCAAAGGGAAATAGGAAACTTCTTGTTGGGTTTGAGCTTTCCCGGTCAGGAGAAAACAAAAAAGGAACAGGTAAGTAATAAGGATCGTTTTCATATTATACTATATTTGAGGTATAGAGATTATTTGCTTACTGACGAAGGTGCTTCGTCAGAGTTGACGACGATGTTTCGTCAGAGCTGACGATGATGCTTTGTCAGGGCGGGCAACGATGCCTTGCCTGAACGAGCAACGGTACTTTGCCTGAGCTGGTAACGATGCTTTGCCGGATTCAATGAATTGTCCGAGCTTGTAGAACGAATGTATAGGGAGTTGCTCCGGTGCCAACAGCACCCACGTGGCAGCCGAAGCTTCTCCCTCTACTATTACATTCGTTTATTCCTTGAAGTAGGAATTACTTTTTGAATTTCACTGCTGCTTCTTCGATGGGCAGTGCTGCTTTGTAGTTTTCGATGTATGCGTTAAAGCCTGTTACATCTTCAGCAGTAGGCGCTATCTCAACACCTGCATCTCCACCAAACACCTGCTCATCCAGGAAAGCGTCGAGAGGTTGCTTCTTCTCGTTGTTCACAAGGAATGAACCCAGTAACGCAATACCCCATGCACCACCTTCACCAGCAGTTTCCATTACGGAAATCGGTGAATTTAATGCAGCTGCAAGTACTCTCTGACCCACATTCTTTGTCTTGAACAAACCTCCGTGTCCTGTGATTCTGTCAACTTTCACCTTTTCTTCTTTGAAAAGAATGTCATTACCAATTTTGAGGACACCGACAGAAGCATACAAGTGCGTTCTCATGAAGTTCGCAAGGCTGAACTTGTCATTGGCCGAACGTACAAACATCGGTCTTCCATCTGCAAATCCTGTTACAGGTTCGCCTGAGATGTAATTGAATGAAATGAGACCGCCACAATCCGCATTGCCTGTCAGGGCATGGTTGTAGAGTTTTCCATATACTTCGTTCATATCTACAGGTATACCCAGCAGTTCCTGGTATTCTTTGAACAGGTTGATCCATGCGTTGAGGTCAGATGTACAGTTGTTGCAATGTACCATGGCTACGGGACTTCCATCGGGAGTAGTAACCATATCAATCATTTCGTAGGGCTTTGACAGATCTTTCTCCAATACAATCATGGAGAATGAAGATGTACCTGCCGATACGTTTCCTGTACGCTGCTTAACGGCATTGGTTGCAACCATACCGGTACCTGCATCTCCTTCGGGCGGGCAAACCGGTATTCCAGCTTTCAAATGGCCGGATACGTCGAGCATCTTAGCACCTTCCGGTGTCAGGAAACCAGCATTTTCACCAGCCGACAATACCTTGGGAAGAATATCCAGCAATTTCCAGTTATATCCCTTCGGAGCGATTAACTCGTCGAACTTGGCCACCATTTCAGCGGAGTAGTTCTTGGTAACCGGGTCTATAGGGAGCATACCTGATGCATCGCCTATGCCTAATACCTTTTTACCGGTTATCTGCCAATGGATAAAACCTGCGAGCGTTGTCAGATAATTGATATCTTTTACGTGTTCTTCGTTGTCCAGAATAGCCTGATACAAATGAGAAATGCTCCAACGCAAAGGAATATTATAAACGAACAGTTCTGATAAAGCAGCCGCAGCCTGACCTGTATTGGTGTTTCTCCAAGTACGGAAGGGCACGAGAATCTCTTCTTTATCATTGAACGCCATATAACCATGCATCATGGCGCTGACGCCAATTGCCGCCAAAGCTTCTATTTCTATGTCATAGAGCTTCTTCACGTTTGAGCGAAGGTCGGCGTAACAATCTTGCAGTCCATACCAGATGGCCTCAACGCTATATGTCCAAAGTCCGTCAACCAACTGGTTCTCCCAGGTGTGACTTCCTTGAGCGATGGGCTTGTTTTCCTGGTCAATCAAAACAGCCTTGATTCGAGTGGAACCGAATTCTATACCAAGAATGGCCTTGCCTGCTTCGATGGTTGATTTTGCGTCTAGTTTCATAATCAACAAAGCGCTTTGTTCAACATGTAATATACTTCATTCATGCGCAGTTCTTTCTTGAACTCGCTGATAGTTGTATTTTCATCGATAACTACCATTTCGATACCTGCCATTTCTGCATAATCTTCCCAATATTCTACAGTCAGATCATAAGAGAAGCTGGTGTGGTGAGTACCACCTGCCAGAATCCATGCAGCAGCACCTACTTCGAGGTTCGGCATCGGAATCCACAATGCGCTGGCAACAGGAAGTTTGGGCAGCGGTTTGCTCTTGATACATTCTACTTTGTTTACGATGAGGCGGAAACGGTTACCCAGGTCAACGATAGTAGCGGCTACGCCTTCACCTTGTTTGCTGGTGAATACAAGACGTGCAGTTTCGCTATCGATACCAATGCTCAGGCGATGTACTTCCAGTTTCGGTTTTGCTTCAGCAATCAGCGGACAAACTTCCAGCATGTGAGCCTGGAGGATAGCGCTCTTTTCACCGTCGAAATGCAAGGTGTAGTCTTCCAGGAAAGAACAACCTTTCGGCATACCCTGGCTCATGAACCATGTGGTACGGTACAAAGCGGCAGTTTTCCAGTCACCTTCTGCACCGAAACCATAACCTTCTTCCATCAGACGTTGAGAAGCCAGTCCCGGAATCTGATCAAAGTCACCGAGGTCGTTGAAGTTGGTAGTAAATGCTTTGGCACCTGTATCTTTCAGGATACGACGGAGAGCGATTTCTGCTTTTGCAGAGTTCCACACTTTGGTATAAGCTTCTGTTCCGGCTTTTTCCAGTTCAGGAGCATGGTCATATTCTTTGAAGTAAGTATCTACCATTGCCTGTACATCTTTGTCTTCCACTGCATTGTAGTACTTCATCAGGTCGTTTACCGGACAGTAGTCTACGTGGTAACCCAAAACTTGTTCAGCGGATACCTTGTCACCATCAGTAACAGCAACGTTGTTCATCTGGTCACCGAAACGGATAATCAGCATATCTTGTGCATCAGCCCATCCGGCGCAAACACGCATCCATGTTGCAATCTGGCCCTGTGCTTTTTCATCTTGCCAGTGGCCTACCACTACCTTACGGTTTTTACGCATACGGGTTACAATGTGGCCGAATTCACGGTCACCGTGAGCAGACTGGTTCAAGTTCATGAAGTCCATATCCATGGTATCCCAAGGAATTTCTTTATTGAACTGAGTATGGAAATGCAGCAACGGCTTCTTCAGTTCCTGCAAACCGTGAATCCACATCTTGGCAGGAGAGAAAGTGTGCATCCAGGTGATAACGCCGATACATTTCTCATCATTGTTAGCAGCTTTGAAAGCTTCAGTTACTTCTTTAGAAGAGTTTACTGTACCTTTATAAACCACCTTTACCGGCAATTTACCGCTGGCGTTCAGTCCAGCTACCATTTCATTACTGTGTGCGTCTACTGCGATAACTGCGTCACCTCCGTACAGGAGCTGTGCTCCGGTTACGAACCATACTTCATATTGATCAAATGCGTTCATAATGTTTTAATTTTTAATTTTTAATTTTTAATTGTCAGTTGTTCATTGCCCATAATAAGCGTTAGGCCCATGCTTGCGGTTGAAATGCTTTTCTACCAACAGCGGATTCATGGTCAGTTTCGGATTGACAGCATAAGCAATGCTTGCCATCTTAGCCACTTGTTCCATTACCACTGCATTGTGTACAGCATCGTGCGCATCTTTTCCCCAAGAGAAAGGGCCGTGATTTTTTACCAGTACTCCCGGCGTGTGTATAGGGTTCAGCCCTTCAAAGCGCTTCACGATTACATTTCCGGTTTCCATTTCATACGCTCCTTCCACTTCTTCCTTTGTCATATCTGCCGTGCAAGGTATGGCATCGTGGAAGTAATCTGCATGTGTCGTTCCGATATTCGGAATGTCACATCCGGCTTGTGCCCAGGCAGTAGCGTAAGTAGAGTGGGTGTGTACCACACCGCCGATTTCAGGGAAAGC
Organism: Bacteroides sp. 14(A); assembly: GCF_000526555.1. Lineage (NCBI taxonomy): Bacteria > Pseudomonadati > Bacteroidota > Bacteroidia > Bacteroidales > Bacteroidaceae > Bacteroides > Bacteroides sp. 14(A). The sequence goes on from NZ_JAGH01000001.1 coordinate 1,927,873, forward strand.
CTTGTAGAGTACCACGTGGGTTGGAGTGTCTGAAGACGGTTTCAATCGTCCTTCCACTACCTTACCATCGAGGTCCACCACTACCATGTCTTCCGCCTTCATATCGTCATAACTTACACCACTGGGTTTGATGACTACCAGTCCCGTTTCACGGTCGATAGCTGATACATTTCCCCAGGTGAAGATAACCAGTCCATGCTTCACCAGTTCGAGGTTGGCATGGAATACCTTTTCTTTCAGTTCTTCCAGCATAATTTATAATTTAAAATTCGGTGCCTTGCGGTATGCCTTTTCATTGAATTTGTATAAGGCAGCTCCGCGTTTGGAACCTGTTTTATCAATCTTATCTGTTTTTTCAATGTAGTCCATTTCGGCTATCCGTTTACGGAAGTTACGCTTGTCTATCTGTTCACCGTAAATAGCTTCGTAGAGGCTTTGCAGTTGAGACAGCGTGAATAACTTCGGTAACAGGTTGAAGCCGATAGGCTCTGTGGATGCTTTCTGTTGCATCAATTCCCGTGCTTGTTTCACCATTTGCGGATGGTCGAAGATCAAAGGCGGTAATTCATTGATGTTTACCCAGTAGGCATTATGCTGGTGCACCAGTTCGCGGTCGTACTCGTTGATATTGATCAATGCATAGTAAGCAACAGAGATAACCCGTTCTCCCGGATCACGTTCCACTTCGCCGAACGACCCTACTTGCTCCATATATACATTTTCCAAACCGGTGAGTTCCGCCAGTACACGTTTGGCAGCATTATCCACACTTTCACCTTGTTGCACGAATCCACCCATCAGAGACCATTCACCCATTGCCGGCTGAAAATTTCGTTTCAGCAATAACAGGCTCAGTTCTCCTTCGTTGAAACCGAAGATGATACAGTCGATACCAACGTAAAAGGTCGGATTTGAACTATAATAGTTATTTGTCATATATCTTTGAGTTACGGGCTACGAGCTACAAGCTACAAGTGGCTACGCTATCATGCCAAATGACACTCGTAACTTGTAGCCCGTAGCTTGTAACTATTTTACCAGAAATAGATATAGAAAGCGGCAGTGATACCCAGGATAATAATCGTATGGATAATATCCCAATGATTCCAGCTGGCACGTGTCTCTGCCAATTGTGCCGGGGTAGAGGTACCGAATACCAATCCTTGTATCTTTTCTTCAGACGGTGCTTTCGTTGCCAGACTGACTACTATCACTACAATGATACAGAACAGGAACATCCATCCGCAGAAGAACAACCAGTTCATATCATAGAATAGATATTTGAATGTACCACCGGCTACATCTCCTGCATTACTGTAATATACTTTTGCTCCCAGACGTGTCAGGCCGATTACCATACCGGCAATCAATCCCCACATACCACCTTGTGCAGAAGTACGCTTCCAGCAGATACCCAACAGGAAGGCTGCGGCGATACCCGGTGCCAATACAGACTGTACGTCTTGCAAATAAGTATAAAGTACATCGCCTACGCTACGCATGATAGGTATCCACAAAATACCCAGAATTACAATCACTACAGTTGCCATCTGACCGATAACTACCAGTTTCTTTTCAGAAGTTTTCGGTTTGAAGCGTTTGTAGAAGTCAATTGTAAACAGCATGGCAGATGAGTTGAACAAAGATGCCAACGAACTCATCAAAGCTGCAAGGATACCGCAAACCACCAGACCTTTCACACCAGCCGGCAACAACTTGGCTACCAGTGTCGGGAAAGCTGCATCGGCATTGGCGCTGCCATTAGCCAGCATCGGCAAGAAACCTTCACCACCTGCACCGAGGTATTTCTGATGAAGTGCAAAAGCAATCATACCCGGAATCAAGAACAAGAATACGGGTAACAATTTCAGATAAGCTCCGAAGATAGTACCGCGGCGTGCTTCTTTCTGGTTCTTACCTGAAAGAACGCGTTGTACGATGAACTGGTCAGTACACCAGTACCAGAAACCGATGATAGCTGATCCGATTAATGCTCCCAACCAAGGGAAGTTCGGGTCACTATTGCTACGAATTAATTCCGTCATGGTGTTGCCCTGATCATTAACAGTTACCGCACCACAAATTCTCATCATTTCGTCCCATCCACCCAGTTCTCTGAAACCGAGTACAAGGATAATCAGTGAACCTAGCAATAAAATCGGTGTCTGCAATACAGAAGTATAAAGTACTGACTTCATACCACCGAAGATCGTATATAATGCAGTGATCAAAACCAGACCGATAGCTGCAATCCAGAAGAAATCGATTCCCCAGAGTTCTTCAATGCCGAATACTTGCTGGAATACCAGACCACCGGCATATACCGTAACCGCTACCTTAGTCAGTACATAACTAATCAAGGAAATTACAGACAATATAGTACGGGACTGCGGGTTATAACGACGTTCCAGGAATTCCGGCATCGTATATACCATACTTCTTGAATAGAACGGTACGAATACCCATCCCAAAATAAGAATCATCCATCCCTGGATTTCCCAGTGTGCCATAGCCATACCACTGGATGCTCCGGCACCAGCCAGTCCGATCAAGTGTTCCGAACCAATGTTTGATGCAAAAATAGATGCACCAATAGCAATCCACGTAGCGTCACGTCCACCCAGGAAATAATCCGCTGAGTCATTTTGTTTCTGTTTGACAACCCAAACAATAATACCAATCAGAGCTAAAGCGAAGACTCCAATTACGATCCAATCTAATGCTTCCACAATTCTAATATTTAAAAGTTAACTATTATTTCTCTACTGAGAATTTGAAAATACATTCGCTGTTGTATGTTTGTCCCGGCTCCAATACCACGCTAGGCCATTCCGGCTTATTAGGACTGTCGGGATAGTGTTGTGTTTCCAGGCATACGGAAGCACGTTGATTATAAGTAATGCCTTTTTTGCCTGTTACAGTTCCGTCTAGGAAGTTGCCGGTATAAACTTGTATACCCGGTTCGTTGGTATATACTTCCAGAGTGATGCCGCTTTCAGGTGAAGTCAGTTTTGCAGCTAATTGAGCAATGTCTCCATTCGTATTCAGTACCCAGTTGTGGTCATAGCCATTTCCGTTTTTCAACTGAACAAAGTCGAAGTTTGTGATGTCTTGTCCTATTGTTTTGGGAGTAGTAAAGTCCATCGGAGTATCTTTCACTGTTACGATTTCTCCAGTGGTCATGAAAGTACTGTCTACCGGAGTGTAATTGTCTGCATTTACATATAAGATATGATCTGTTGCAGCTTTTGAAGGATTACCGGATAAGTTGAAGTAAGAATGGTTAGTCATGTTGATGACCGTTTTCTTATCTGTAGTAGCGCTATACTTTATATCTATAGCGTTGTCATCTGTCAGTTTGAAAAGAACTTTAGCAGTTACGTTGCCGGGAAAGTTAGAGTCACCGTCCGGTGAGATACGAGTCAGTTCCAGCGTAGTTTCATCAATCGGATTGGCTTCATATACTTGGTATTGCCAGCCTTTAGGACCACCATGCAGGCAGTGTCCGAAGTTGTTTTGTGGTAATTGGATTGTGTCTCCGTCCAATACGATTCTTCCCTGGTTGATGCGGTTTGCATAACGGCCGATAGAAGCGCCGAAGTCGCTCGGGATGTTTACATAGTCAGCAATGCTGTCGAAACCCAGAACAACGTCCTGCATATTCCCGTTTTTGTCGGGAACCATAATGGAAACAATACGGCCACCGAAGTTAGTAATGCACACTTCCATGCCCGACTTGTTCTTCAAGGTGTAAAGACCTGTCTTGGCATTGTTCACTTCTGTTTGGAAATTTACCGGATTCAGACCGGACAAAGTCAACTCCTGAGCTGGCTTGTTATTGCACGCAGATAACATCAGTGCGGCAATTCCTGCAAGTAGAAAACTGTTTTTCATGGTTCTATTTTTAATGTAAATGAGATAATTATCCGATTTTGGGTGTAAAAGTAACACTTTTATTGAGTGTATTAACTACACTTGTATATGTTATGTAACATAAAAGCAAAAAAACAGCCTCAAATGTCGGGTTGTTGAGGCTGTTTTTAGGATGCGGATGGGGTATCTCATTTCTTTTTCTTTCCCCAATACGTCTTGTTGTTGGTGTAGCCGGCATAGACAATGGTGTGGGTGCGTGGATTGGCTTCCCAGTCTGTTTCGCGTTGCAGGCACAGTTCCACTCCGTTAGCTGTCAGTATTTGTTTTTCTGCATCATAGTTCCAGGTTCCCCCTTTCCAGCTTCCGTCTGTAATGGTATGGTCGGCCGCGAGGGTCATGTTGCTCGATTCTTTCTGTTTTCCATAGGAATAAGAGAGGTCGATGTGCTCCCAGTTGCCTACCAGTTCATCTTCCGTAATGGCTATTTGAGGGACAGCTCCGTAACGTTCGGGCATTACGACCGGCCAGCCTTGTGAGTCCCACCGTATGGAGCGCACATGCCCCATCATGAGGGCATTGCTATAAGCATTTCCTTCCACATTTTGGGGAAATCTGCCTTGTGAGGCGTAATACCAGTTGCCGTTGCCGTCGTCAAACACAGCACAATGTGAGATTCCTACCCATCCATAGCTGTTGTTGAATTTGTAGGGGTGAGTAACGACGGGCAGCATTTCTCCTCCATCTTGGGTAAGATTGACACCGTCTATGCCGAGGTAAGGACCATTGATATTTCGGGAGCGGCAGACACGGGTATTGTAGGGGGTATCCAATGCGTCATAAGCTACAAATAGATAATAGTAATCGGTAGCGGCATTGTAGATGATTTCCGGTCCTTCCGAGGCTTGCCAGCGGTTCCCCATTTGTCTGGTGGTAATCAATGATCCGTATGCGGCAATGTCTTCGCTGGTTCCCCAAGGGGCTGGCAGTGTGTTCAGGGGTTTCCCTGTTTCGGCATCTACCTCCAAGGCGGCTATACCGCTGTGCCAGGAACCGTAAATCAGGTAATGCTTACCGTCGTTGTCTATCAGATAGCTTGGGTCGATGGCGTTCCACTTGTAGTAACAGTTGGCCCAGTCGTCGGGTTTGATATGGAAGTTCAGTCCTTTGTCCGAGGCGTTGGTGATAACATAGCCCTTATCTTCCCAGCCGTTGTTGTTGGCGGGGTTTGAGTTCTCCAATAGACCGATGAAGGCGCGTTCGCCCCAAGAGTTCGCTCCATCTAAAGTACCGGGGCACACAATGGAGTAGTACATACGATAAAGCCCGTTTTTTACTTTGCGCACACAGGGTGCCCAGTAGCCGAAATCTGTGGTTTCGGGTGAAACCTCGTTCAGCCCCATTTCCTTGCGAATTTCATTTAGCTTCGGAATTACCCATTCGGGTAGTGCCGGCATTACTCCGCCTAAGTATTCCCAGTTTACGAGGTCTGTGGAACGTCTGCCGTGAAAGTGTCCACCGGCTGTATGCGCATTGCCGTAAGAGGCGTCCGTCTGATACATATAGTAATATCCGTCTTCGGCTAGCACCACGGTGGGATCGTGTACGTTTGCTAAGTTCCATTGATTGCGTTGGTCCCAACTGGCTATGTCCACGTAATAGTCTTCATAGGTGGGTGCCACATAGTTCTTGAGCTGTTCGTCAAGGCTTGAGGCTGCTGTGGTTACCGTGAATGTTTCCGAGTAAGTGTAACGACTGTTGCCGTAAACATATGAGCGTATGTAGTAAACGGTATTACCCGTCAAGCCGGAGATGGTTGCACTGAAGTTCTCGTCTGCTTCCACTACATTGTCTTTGATAGTAGGAGTTAAGACGTTTACACTATAGCAGAATCCCCTCTTGGCTACGTTATTCAGATTGCCGGTGACCGATGAATGAACGGCCAGCGAGGTGCCTGTCGTTACAGTTGCTTCGGGAGTGGCTACGACTATATCGCTGTTTCTATTGTATTCGACGTTGTCAAGCCCATCAGAGCAAGCCGTAAAAACCGTCAGCAGGGATATTAAGAAAAATGTTAGTTTTTTCATTGGGTCAGTAAGTTTTTAAGGTCCATACCGTCCTCTGATAAAGAGGGACGGTATGGATGATAGAAAAGTTAATAGTTATTCTTATTCATTGAAGACAAGATGACAATTGTCAACAGTCAATGCAAAGTTCAGGTCGCTGGAATCCACTGTGTTGATGCCTAAATAGTATTGGGTAGAGGTTGTACCTGTAGTACTCTCCATTACTACTTGAATATCGGCGACGCTATTGCCACAGTTCGTTACATAGACTGTGACTTTGGCTCCATTCATACCGGCAAGCCAAGTGCCCCATTCGCCTTGTGTTCCGTTGTGAACGCAGGCTGCATATCCATTACCCCAGCCATAGTTGTCAGCGCGAACCACTGCGTATTCTGCGGTAATATCGGTTTTGCGGAGAATCACAGCGAAGTTGTTCCAGTTGTTAGCCAGGCTACTGTAATTGGTGAATGTAATGTACTTTGTCTCTCCTATAGGTACATTGAAATCGTCAGAGATGGCTCCCCAGAAGACTGTTGAGTTATCTTCGGTTCCTACCATGTTGGTACTGTTCTTCACTACAGAAGCTGTAGATTCGGAGACGGTAACCTCTATCGTTGCGGTGACTTCTTCTCCGGTAGTGGTAGTAATGGTGACGGTCTGAGAGCCTGCTTTCGCAAGAATAGTAGAGAAGCTGAGTTTCTCGTTGTCAACGATTCTTGAACTCCCGTCGGTGTAAGTTGCTGTAACCACCATGCCTGTCGGGTCGAAGGCCATCGTTCGATCTGCCAAACTTTGGGTAGCTTCCGAGGTGTAATAGTAGTATCGTGTGTGCGAGGGCTGGGTAGTCACTTCGATGGATACAATCTGTTCCACAACTTCAAAAGTTGCATTAGCTACAATCGGTTGTTCGCAATTCTCACCTTTAAAGGTCTTGTTATAGATGGCTACAAGGTTTTTTATGCCTGGCTGCTCCATATCGGGAATGGTAGAGATATAAAGCTCAGAAACCGGTACAGTTTTGGTCACTCCCTCTTCAAAGGTAACGATGGCCGATACGTTGGCCATAGCCGATTCAAGCGGAGTACCAACAATGACCTGATTGGGTACGTTCTGTAGTTCCATTGATATCGGATTTTTGTCTTGGGCAGAAGTAAGACCGCCGATAGGCTCAATGTTGGTTTGCTGGAAGTCGATGTAGGAACCTTCTGGAACCAAGAAGCAACGGATGTTGGTGTTGCTTGTATCTGTATTTAGATTTTCTTCCTTGTATGGCTGCGCGTAAGTCTTGGCTGCTGTGCCGTTGGTCATCTTTACGGTGAAAGCGTCTGCATTGGTGCGATCTACGGTGAGTGTCACTTTGCCGCCCAAACTTTGCAGATTGGGGTCTGTTTCGTTTTCATCGGGATTGAGAAGCAACGTGCCCGAGACGTACTGGAAATCGATATGATCGCCCCATTGGGAATTGTAAGTTTCAGGGCTACCAGTAACATCAAAGCGGATGGCTCCGTATTCGGCATATCCTTCACCACCGCGGTCTACGTCGTTGGAGATGATAAGGGCAAAGTTCTTGAAATACTTGGTGTCGGTCGCTGGGTTGATGTGGAGGTTGATTACTGCATTCCACTTCTCGCCATCGGGTACTACGTAATATTTGGAGAAAGCAGACCAAAAGCCGGAAGTAAAATCCGTTTTTCCGAAAGTGTACACATCTTCCAACATGCCTTCAAGCACTTCGTCTTCCGGTTGTTTCTTCGAATCTTCAATTTCCTGTATCTTATCGGAAATCCAGTCGGGGGCGTTTACGTCATAAAGTTCGCCATCCGTGCAGCCTGTCAGTGTCAGTAATCCAAAGGTTACGGAACAACAAGCGTATGCTATTTTTTTTAGTAATCTCATTGTCTTAAATTTAAAGAGTGTGATTGATTTTATTTGCTTAAATCTACAACTGAACGCACTGTCCAACCATTGTCACGGAAATAAGAAGAGTTGTCCGTGCTATAGTTGGCGGAATTGCCTTTCAGATTGGGGTTATTATTCATCAACTGCTGCACAATGGGTAGGAATTCGTGCCCGGGCAAGTAGGTATCGAAAGAGCTCTTCAGTTCAGGATCGCTTGCTATATCGCTGTAGTTCACAGGATTCTTTACTCCTTCTGTAGAACGACGTACCGTGCCGTGTTCCTTGAGTTGCTGCAAGCGACTGTTGTCATAAAAGAAGCCCCAACGGATGAGGTCGAAGCCTCGACCGAATTCGCAGCCGAATTCCTTAGGACGTTCCACATTGGCTATCTGTTCGAAGAGCTTGTCGGCAGTATTGAAATCTTCGAGTTCCAAGTCTGCCAGCTTGGCACGGTTACGTACCTCGTTGATCCAGTCGATAGCCTGCTGCGTGGGGCCATTGACCTCATTTTCGCATTCAGCGGCACGCAGCAACACATCGGAGTAGCGCATCAGACGTAGGTTGATTCCATCATGCAAGCCTGTAGTGACGGTGCTGTACAGACCGGTACGGAGATTCGTGAATTTGGCAATCGGCAGACCACCGTAAGTGTTGTTGGTTACGATATTATCGGTAGCTGTAAGTGTTTGCGTATAAGCTACATTACCATATTCGAAGTCTGCCCAGTCGGTTTCGTAAGTTCCGATGGTCCAATAAAGACGGGGGTCGAGTGTGCCGTTTATGGTACGTTCTCCTTTAAAAAGATGGTAAAGCCAGGGGGAAGCTGAGATATCGGCCCAACCGCCATAGTTGCCGGGAGCAAAGTTACTTTCAATGGCGGACCCTTGTGTAGCATTGGGGCTTGTGTTCACCGGAGTCCACTCATCATCAGTGCCTTGCGAACCGTAGTCGAGGAATTGCACTTCGAAGAGGCTCTCCGCATTGTTCTCGTATGCTGAACCTTCGCGGAAGTTGTCGCCATAGTTGTCCATCAGTCGGTAGGTGCCGTATTTCTTGGCGATGATGTCTTTGAGTACTGTGAGTGCATCGTTATATTTATGGCGCATCATAAGGGCGCGGGCATAGTAGCCTGCCGCAGCACCGCAGGTGGCGCGTCCGCCGGCCCACTCACTGCCTTTATCGCGCGAAGGCAGCAATTCCATCGCCTCGTGGAAATCTTTTTCTATCTGGTCGAGTACGGCATCATAGGTGCTGTTGCCCCCATAGAGTCCGTCCAACGAAGAGTAGGTAGCGTAATCTGTGATGAGGGGCGGGTTCTGATAATAACCTACCAGATTGTAGTATGACAGGCCGCGCAGGAAAAGCATTTGTCCTTTGATGTATTTCATTTTATCGGAAAGTTGGCTGTTATCTTCGCTGCAACGGGAAATGGTGAAGTTGCACACGTTGATGGTGTAGTACCATTCCCGCCAGGGCCACCACGTAATGTCTGAGGTAACTTCTGCATTGAGGTCATCAAAAGGCAGATACCACACTTGTGAAGAGTTCCAGGCTTCATCGCCACGACACACGTCGATGGTGTAGCCTACACGGGCATAAGAACCCTCCATGCGGATATGGTTGTAGGCGGCAATCACGCATTCCTCCAAATCATCGGCATTAAAACCGAAGGTACTTGAGGTTTGTTGGTTGGGATTCAATAAATCCATTCTGTCACTGCAAGAAACCAGCGTGCTAAGTCCCAAAATGAGAGCAAGTGAATATTTATTTAGTTTCATAAAATATGTTTTTAGTATTTAGGTACCAGATAGTAACAATTAGAATGTAAAATGAACACCACACATGAAAGTACGTGCAGTAGGATAAGAACAGAAGTTATATCCCGGGGTGAAAGTCCCTCCCGCATAGTCTACATTATAACCGTGATAGCCGGTGAATGTGTGAAGATTCTGTGCTGATACGTATAAACGTACATCGGATACATATTTGCCGAACCATTTGTCAGGGAAGTTGTAGCCTAATTCTATATTGGCAATCTTCCAGTAGGCTGCGTTCTGAATCTTACGTGAACTGAAGAGGTCGTTCCAAGCTAGGCTGGCGTTGTTGGTGACATAGGTGCGTGGCATGTTGGAAAGGTAAGTGCTGCCGTCTTCGCTGAAACGGTTGGCATCGAGCATACGTACCTCTTTGTTTCCCCAGCCGTAGCAAGAGTTAAGCGAGTTGTAGATGTCGTCACTTACATGATAGTTCAACGCACCGAAAGTTGCGATGCTCAAGTCGAAACGCTTATATTCAAAGCGGGCACTCAGACCGAAATGAATTTTAGGCATACCACTGCCCAATACCACTTGGTCTTCAGAGTCTATTTTACCGTCGTTGTTTACGTCCTTATAAAGGCAGTCACCGATCTGGGCGCCTTCCTGAGTGGCGTGGTTGGCAAGATCCTCTTGTGTACGGGCGATACCTTCATAAACCCAACCGTAGAACTGGCCGATTTCTTCACCTACTTTGGTGATGTATGCACCTGAGATATAAGAGTTGGTACCGAAACCTAACGAGGTTACACGGTTACGCAACGTACTGAGATTGCCCGATATTTCATATTTGAAATCATGATCCCGATTACGGTAGGTGGCGGAGAATTCGAAGCCGGAGTTGTTCATTGAGGCGGCATTCATTGTCACGGTGGTGTTGGAGACACCGGCTTGTTCCGGAACGGGAACCGCATACAGAAGGTCTTCGCTGATATTTTTGTACCACTCGGCCGTAAACTCCAGTCGGTTGCGGAACAAGGCAAGGTCGATACCCACATTATAGGTCTTCTTTTTCTCCCATGCCAGGTTGCTGTCCACGAAAGTGGAAACGGCGGAACCGGTCACTACGTTACCGTTGAAGTTGTAAGTCATATTGTTGCGCGACATGACAGCCTGATACATATACTCACCAATATTTTCATTACCGAGTTCACCATAACTGGCGCGGACTTTAAACATGTTCACGACATCCGGATTGAAAGGGAAGAAGTTTTCTTTGTCGAAACGCCAACCCACGGAGACGGAGGGGAAAGTTCCCCAACGGATGCTTCTGGTCAGGCGGGAACTACCATCCCGGCGCACTGTTGCCGAGAGCAAGTATCTGTCATCGTAATTGTAATTGATACGACCGATGTAGGATAAGATGGAATGCTTGTATTCGTAGCTGCTGGAATACGTATTGGCTGCATTCTGGAGCTGTAGGAAGTAAGGCTCGGTGAAGTTGACTCCCCATCCAGTCAGCAGGTCGGTGTCCTCCTCTTCATAAGTCTGTCCTGCCACTACGTTGATGTGATGCTTGTCTATCGTGCCGTCGTAAGTGAGCACGTTCTCTATCAAAGCATCCGAATAGTTGCGCGAAGCCTTGGTTAGCCGTTCATTGCTCTTGGCCAGATAGACACGGTTGCTCTGCACCCATGCTGGAATCCAGGTAAAGTCCTTGCAGAAGGTCTTACTGTAAGAGAGGTTTACCTTATAGTTGAGTTTGTGGTTTTGGCTGTTGATGCCAAGCATCTTGAAGATGTCTACATCTGCCGAACCTGTCCCTACAAAACGGTCTACACGGGTGTTGCGTTCCAATAGGTTATTTACCAGTAACGGGTTGGAAGCGGAGATATCGCCATGCACGGTGTCGTAGTATACGCCATAGCCGTAAGCATCATAATTGAAGTTGTTGGCGATTCCCACCAAGTTGTCGAGTACCCATGTAGAAGAATCGTATGCCTTGATGGTGGGTTGCATCAGTAAGGTACCGCGCAGTACGTTGGTTACGTCGCCATACAAACCTTGAACGTATTCGGAAGCATTGGACAAGCCCATGTTGTCTTGGTCGGAGTGAGAGTAGACAAGGCTGGTATGGAACTTTATGAACTTGGTTTCCATAGTGTTGTTGACACGTGCGGTGTAACGTTCGTAGTTAGGGCCGGCGCCTTCAAGTGTTCCTTTCTGGTTGAAATAGTCTAATGATATATTATAGGTGTTATGGGCACCACCGCCGGAGAGGTTCACATTGTGGTTCTGGCGAATCCCCGTTTTGAATACTTCGTCAAACCAGTTGGTGCTGGTATCATCTTGGAAATGATATTTTCCAGTTGCGCTGTCAAGCTTGTATCCCGATGGCAACGGAGTATTGGAGTTTGCGCACGCCTGACCGAGGTATTGGCTATACTGGTCGGCATTCATTACATCATACACACCCTTAGGAATGAAGTCCGCACCGAAGTACCCATTGTAATCCACTTTCAGTGGTTGGTCTTTTTGTCCGCGTTTAGTGGTGATGATAATTACACCGTTGGCGGCGCGCGAACCGTAGATGGCGGCAGCCGAAGCATCCTTTAGTACCTGGATGGTTTCAATATCGTTTGAAGAGAAATCGCGGATGGAAGTTCCCATGGGAACGCCATCGATAACATAAAGAGGAGCGGTGCTACCGAAAGATCCGACACCACGGATGCGGACGGTAGGATCGGCGCCGGGCTGTCCGTCGGAGGTGATTTGCACACCGGAAACCTTACCTTCGAGCATGGTAGAGATGTTGGAGTTTGACGTCTGTTTCAAGGCTTCCGCATCTACTACGGCAACGGAACCTGTTAGGTCAGACTTCTTTTGTGTACCGTAGCCCACGACAACTACTTGCTCAAGCATCTGCTCATCGGATTGTAGCTGGATAGGGTCGATGATGGCACGGTTGCGGACAGCCACTTCACGTTCCTTATAACCCACATAGCTTATTAAAAGGGTGGCGTTTCCAAGAACCTCCAGTTGGAAGTTTCCGTCGAGGTCGGTAATAGTTCCGCCTTGTCCGCCTTTAATTTTGATGGTGGCCCCAGTCAGTGGTTCACCTTGTTCGTCGACAACTTGACCACGGACCTTGATAGTCGGAGATTGTGCCACGGTAGCCATTGCAGGTGTAGGGTACACCACCATGCTGCCAAAGATACACAGACTAAGCATTACGAAAAAAAATAAATGTTTCCTCATTTTTTAAGTATTAAGGTTGTTTAATTAATAGATTAGATTTATTATTAACTGATTACGATGCCAGATTGACGTACGACCTGGCGTTGACTACCGGAGGTAGCCAGGTTACGGATTTCATATATGTAATGGAATCAATAGGGGAAGGTTGAATTTGCTCGATGCCATGTGCAATGCGGCAACCATTCTTTTGTCATTCTTCATAATATTAAGATTAAAATTAAACATTAAATGCACGGTTCTCTCCTGAAGGATTGAGTACCGATTGCATGACAAAAGTAGGGCTTGTGTAGTAAATAGGGGTGGACAAACGTATTTTAGAGGTGGATAAATGAAATTTAAGTGTAGAAAATACATTTTATAATGTGAGGTAAAGAGCAATTCTTGCCGGGGTAAAATTATCCTTCCTCATTAAGCAGTGAGCTCGGTGTCGTATTAAAGTATTTAGTGAAGCACCGGGTGAAGTATTTAGGGTCGTTGAATCCTACCTCATAAGCTATTTCGGCAATGTTCATATTTTTATTCTCCCGGTTTTTCAGCAATAGTTCACGGGCAATGTTCAGGCGGTAGTTCCGTATGAACTGTCCGGCAGATTGTCCGATGAGGCTTTGTAGCTTCTTGTTCAGCAGACTCTTGCTTACACCTGCCGCTTCGCAGAAATCGCTGACCTCGAAATAGGAGTTTTTGTAGTTTTCTTTAACAACATCCATGATTCGGTTGAGGAATTTCTTGTCACCCGATTCTTCTTCCATATTCAGGGTATCTATATCCATGGCTATGGCAAACTTTTTTTGATAGCGTTTGCGGTTCTCAAGGATATTCTCTATGCGGGTAAGCAACAGCGTCTCGTCAAAAGGTTTCAGCAGATATTCGTCTACTCCTGTGCGGTAGCTCTCCAGACGTGATTCCTGAGATGTCTTGGCAGTGAGCATGAGGAAAGGGATATGAGAGATGGTAAAATTCTCCTTTACCCGGCGGGACAGCTCGATGCCGTCCATTATGGGCATCATCAGGTCGCTGATGATGAAGTCTACCGCATGCGAGTTCAGTATGGTCAGGGCTTCCTCGCCATGAGCCGCTTCTAGTACATTATATTTGTCCCGCAGGATAGAACGGATATATCCGCGCATATCTGCGTTGTCTTCTACGATCAGAATAGACAAACCCTTTCCGGTACTTTCGGATGCTTGTACTGTGTCATCGGCAACCGTAAGCTGCGGAGTACTTTCGGCTATTGTTTTCATTGTGCTGTTTTCCGAAGTTACTGGCAGAAGAATACGGAGGGAACAACCGGTCGTATGGTTGTTTTGTGCATGGATTTCACCACCATGCATTTGTACGATACGCTTGCACAAATAAAGTCCGATGCCGCTTCCCGCCTGTCCGTACATGGGATATTTGGTTTGCCCTTGCGACTGGTAGAAACGATTGAATATCTTATTTATATCCTCGTCAGGAATACCGCCACCGGTATCGCTGATGCAGATGTAAAGCGTTAACTTGCCGCTAGCGGCAGAAGGCAGCAAAGCAATGAATAAAGATACGTTTCCACCGTTGGGCGTGAACTTGATGGCATTGCTCAGCAAGTTTGTTAAAACCTTGTGCATAGCTTCCTCATCATAGGATATTTCCGGTGAAGACATCCGGTAATAACGTTTCAGTGTGATATTCCTTTCTTTGGCAAAGACCTCGAAAGGAACTATCAGCTCGTTGGCGAATTTTAGAAAATTGTTTCTCGTTTTCACTATCTCCAGCTTGTCCGATTCCACTTTACGGAAGTCCATAAGCTGGTTGACAAGTGACAACAGGTATTTGGAGTTGCGTTCTACAAAGTGAAGCTGTTCGATGACCTGGGGATTGTAGCTTAGTTTCAGTGCACGCTCTATCGGACCCATGATCAGTGTGATTGGAGTACGGAATTCGTGTGTGATATTGGTGAAGAACGCTATCTTGTCCAATGTAAGTTCCTGTATCTTGCGCGTCATTTTGGTAAGCTGCGCTTTCTGTCGGGTAATCTTTTCGTTCTGTTGTTTCAATATCTGGTTTTGGCGTGACAGTTCTTCGGTCTGTTCTTCCAGTAGTTCTTTTTGCCTCTCTAGTTCATGGGTGCGTTGCTCCACCTTAAGGCGCAGTTTTTCTTTCTGCTCTTTCAGGCTCCGTATACGCCATTGGTAGAATTGCCAGGCAGCGAATGCGACAAGGACGATTACGATCAGTGTGAACCATGTCGTCTTGTAGAAATAGGGTTGGATTGTGATTTGAAGTTCCGTTATGTTTTCTTCTTCTGCTGCTTGGTCATAGGGTGTATATTTCACTTGCAGCGTATAGTCTCCCGGAGACAGGTTAGTGTAGGTGGCAAAACGTCTGTTGCCGGGTACGTGTATCCACCGATTGTCAAAACCAAGCAGGCGGTAACTGTAGGTCGCAGTATTATCGGTCTCGTAGTTGAGTGCGGAAAATTCCAGTGAAAAAGACTTTTCACGTTCGTGAATACAGATTGTCTTGCTTACGGCAATATCCAGCGGCAGGTATTCGTTGCCAGGGAATATTTCTTTATTTTCTACTTTTAAACGGGTGAACCGTACTTTTGAAGGTTGAATTGGAACGGTAGGCAACGTACAGTCTATGGCAACTAATCCGGATACTGTACCGAGGTAGAGCTTGCTGTACCGAGAACGGTAAGCGGCATTCCAATAAAATTGAGTATCGGTAAGACCATCTTGCCGGTTGTAGTTGATAAAATGGTTTTCTGTAGGTTGAAAGCGTGACAGCCCGTTGTTGGTCGCTATCCAGATATACCCTTTGTCATCTTCCAGAATACCGCGGATGCTGTTGTCGGGAAGGCCGTGAAGGGAGTTGTAACAAATGAATTGGACTTCTCCGCGTTCGTCTTGCATACACCTGTAAATGCCGTAACCGTTGCTTCCCAACCATAGTATACCGTCCTGGGCTTCGTAAAAGCAACATATCTTTTCTATCAGCCCGGAGGACGGATCATCCAGTTTGTATTTCAGATGGCGGTATCGGAATACCCCGTCCGAAGACGAGGCGGGACGGGAATGCAGATCGATGATATAAACACCGTCCAGACAGCCTATCCATAGCTGCCCGTTCTTGTCTATGATAGAGCCGATACAACCGCGTATATCTTCGGCTGCGCGATTGGCAAACGGCGAGCAAAGCTGCTTATGTTTCAGGTCGTAAAAGAATAATCCTTGGTTTGCTCCAATCCACATGCCGTTGTTGATAGAGTCGTAAGCCAGCGCTCCGATAAAGTCTATGGGATAGTTATCCTTGTTCTCGGCTGTGATAGCTTCTATCCTGTGCTGTGGATTTTGTGGGTTAATAAGGTTTATGCCGCCACCCCATGTGCCAATCCATAACCTTCCTTGCCCGTCGGCGGTGATGGCGCTTACCGAGTTATGGGTAAGTGTACCGCTTTCGTGCGTATAATGAATGAAGCTGTCGCTTCCTGCCGCCTTTTTATTCAGTCCTCCTTCTACCGTGCCTACCCATAGGTTACCACTATGATCTTCGTAAATGGCGTTCACCGGATTGTGGGAGATTGTTTGGGGATTCTTGTTATCATACTGATAATTCTGTAGGGACAGGCGTTTGGCGGTTATTTTATTGATACCGCCACTTTCGGTTCCTACCCAGATATGTTTCCCCTCTACAGTGATGCAGTTGATAAAATTGCTGTTCAGTAGTTTGCTGCCGGTATTGGATACTTGGTCGCTTATGCGCTCGAAATTGTCTTTTATGGGGTTGTATATATTGATACCTTTCAGGCTGGCAACCAGTAGTTGCTTGTCATTGGTTATGGCAAGGCAGGTCAGGAAGTTCTGTGAAAGGGAATGTGGATTGCCGGGGACATGCACATATTGTTTCACTATATTCTCGTTTTTATTATATCGGTACAAACCCTTGTCGGAGGCAATCCATACTTCATTTTCTTTGGCTATAAAGTCTGTAAAATACATATCCGGTGCAAAGCTCAGGCAGTCTGCAATCAGTGTCTCTTTTAGTTCGTTTTGTACAGTCATGCCTATCTTGTATAATCGACCGTTGATTCCTATCCATACTTTTCCCTCGTTTTCCACATCTTTGAAGGTGATGTCGTATCGGTAGGGGTTGGGGATCTCTAGCGAGTGGATGCTTTCTATATCTCCATTGGTGTGGAAAGCGATGCGGTGCAGGCTATTACCACAATATAGCCAGATACATCCGTTGGCGTCTTGCGTGACCATAAAAGCCGGTTGCCGGATGAGTTCTTCCAGCTTCTTATTGGGGGCGGGCAGTACGGACTGCATGGTTGTCAGGTCGATAATATCCGTACCCCCTTCCGATACAACCCAAAGCCGCCGGAAGTTGTCTTCGTGGACTTTGCGTATGAAGTTGCTTTTGAGTCGGCAATGTGGGGTAGCCGGGGTAAAGTTGATGAATTCGTAGCCATCGTATCTGGATAGTCCGCCACCCGACATTGAAATCCAAAGAAAACCCTGCCGGTCTTTGTATATATCGTCAACAAAATTATTGGGAAGCCCCTCATTCATTGTTATATATATTGTATTATACCGGTTGGTAAAAGACTCCTGTGCCCGCAAGAAAGTGGGGCTTGCCAAAGCGATATATAATATAATAAGGTGGAAAAACTTATGCATTGTTTTATCATTTGGTATTAGCACAAGCAAAGTTAATAGATTACTTGTGATGACCATAAAATGTTCGTGGTCTTTTTGTGAAGTTGGAGGATTGTCCACCTTAAAAGGTCATATATCCACCTCTACAGCTTTGGGCGTGGCGTACATTTGCATTGTAATTTTTAATTAGCTAATATTATGGGAAAATTGTTATGCGTAGTTGTCATGTCTGCGGGAATTTTGTTTGCTGGCTGTAACTCTCCGGTTTTTACTCCTGTGGCTTCGCCCAATCCCTGGCAGGATGACTATTCCGCTTTGTCTTCTATGGACAATTACCACTCGTGGGGAACTTACAATGTACATGATCCGTCGTGCTGTAAACTGGGTGACTATTATTATATGTATTCCACCGATGCCATTTTGGGGGAGAACCGTAAAGAAGCCGAGGAGAAGAATGTTCCGTTGGGTTTCATACAGGTACGTCGCTCCAAAGATCTTGTTAAGTGGGAATTTGTCGGCTGGGCTTTCCCTGAAATACCGCAGGAGGCGGTAGAATGGGTGCGTTCGCATGCAGACGGGAAAGGGGCAACCAATATCTGGGCTCCTTATATAATACCTTTCGGTGACAAATACAGGCTTTATTACTGTGTCTCGGCTTTTGGCCTTAAGACATCCTATATAGGATTGGCGGAATCCGCATCGCCCGAAGGACCCTGGATGCAACGGGGATGTGTGGTCAAGACCGATGCAACTTCGGTAATGAATGCCATCGACCCGAGTATTATAGCTGATTCCGCTACCGGAAAGTGGTGGATGCATTACGGTTCGTTCTTCGGCGGATTGTACTGTGTTGAGTTGAATCCCGAAACAGGACTTCCTGTCCAGGAAGGAGACCAGGGGCATCTTATCGCCCGTCGTGCCACTTATTGGAAAGATAATCTGGAAGCGCCTGAAATTATTTATAATCCCGAACTGAAACAATATTACCTGTTTGTTTCATACGATCCGTTGATGACTACTTATAATGTGCGGGTAGGACGTTCGGATAAGGCAGAAGGCCCGTTTGTCGATTACTTTGGTGTGGAACTGAAAGATACTACCAACAATTTTCCTATCTTGACAGCCCCATATCGTTTCAACAATCATCCGGGTTGGGCGGGTACGGCACACTGCGCTGTCTTCACTTCGGATGAAGGACAATATTTTATGGCGCATCAAGGACGTTTGTCTCCGCATAACCAGATGATGGATCTTCATCTGCGCCAAGTTTTCTTCACATCTGACGGTTGGCCCGTGGTATCGCCCGAACGTTATACCGGTAGTGCTTCCCGTAAATTTTCGGCAGCTGATATAGTAGGCGAGTGGGAGATTATACGTGTGCAGGAACCCGCGTATGAGCGTCAGTTACAAGCTGGCCAAATCTTGTGGGGCGAAGGTCAGCTTAAAAACGAAGAGTGGAATGTTTCCTGCACGTTGTCTTTGAAGAAGGACGGGCAGTTGGATGAGAATAAAGGTTATTGGAAGTTTGCGGAAAGAGGACAGCTATTGTCTTTGACGCTGAACGGTGAATCCGTAGATAACCTGCTTGTATTTGCCGGACATGATTGGGAAAATGAAACGGAAACCGTTCTTTTTACCGGTCTGGATAGTCGGGGACGTTCCGTCTGGGGAAAAAGAACTAAGTAATCAATTATAATTTTTATTTTGAAACCATGAAAAGATACACTGGATTATTAATGGCGCTGACCCTTACCGCGGGTATGACGCTTCAGGCACAAACCAATGAGTTTGTGATACAAACCAAGAAATTGGGCGCAGAGATTCAGCCTACTATGTATGGGCTGTTCTTTGAGGATATCAACTATGCCGCTGATGGCGGGCTATATGCCGAGTTAGTGAAGAACCGTTCGTTTGAATTCCCTCAAAATTTGATGGGATGGAAAACTTTTGGTAATGTGACTTTGCAGGATGACGGACCTTTTGAGAAGAATCCTCATTATGTTCGCTTGTCTGATCCGGGACATCCGCATAAGCACACCGGACTCGATAATGAAGGATTCTTTGGTATCGGTGTAAAAGCCGGAGAAGAGTATCGCTTTTCCGTATGGGCACGTTTGCCTCAAGGAGGAACAGCAGAAAAAATCCGTATAGAGTTGGTAGATACCAAATCTATGGGCGAACATCATGCTTTCGCTACAGCAACATTGACTATTGATTCGAAAGAATGGAAAAAGTATCATGTTATTCTGAAGCCCAGCATAACAGATCCAAAGTCAACATTACGTATTTTCCTTGCTTCAGGGGGAACAGTCGATTTGGAACACGTTTCCCTTTTCCCAGTCGATACGTGGAAAGGACATGAGAATGGTTTGCGTAAAGACCTTGCGCAAGCTTTAGCAGATATCAAACCGGGTGTTTTCCGTTTCCCCGGCGGATGTATCGTTGAAGGAACAGATTTGGCTACGCGTTATAACTGGAAAAAATCAGTAGGCCCTGTAGAAAATCGTCCCCTGAATGAGAATCGTTGGGAATATACTTTCCCGCATCGTTTCTATCCCGATTATTTTCAGAGCTATGGATTAGGCTTTTTTGAGTTCTTCCAACTTTCGGAAGAAATAGGAGCAGAGCCGCTTCCTGTATTGAGTTGTGGTCTGGCTTGTCAGTTTCAGAATTCAGATGCAGAGGCACATGCGGCTGTTTGCGATTTGGATAGCTATGTGCAGGATGCTCTTGATCTGATAGAATTTGCCAATGGGGATGTGGCCACGAAATGGGGAAAACTGCGTGCCGATATGGGCCACCCTGCATCGTTCAACCTGAAATTCATTGGTATAGGTAATGAGCAGTGGGGACCGGAATATCCGGAACACCTCGAACCGTTTATCAAGGCTATTCGTAAAGCCTATCCGGATATCAAGATTATTGGAAGCTCCGGTCCGGACTCTGAAGGAAAACAGTTCGAATATCTATGGCCGGAAATGAAACGTCTGAAAGTTGACTTGGTGGATGAACATTTCTATCGTCCCGAAAACTGGTTCCTGAATGAGGGAGCACGCTATGATAACTATGACCGTAAAGGTCCGAAAGTGTTTGCAGGAGAATATGCTTGTCATGGTAAAGGTAAGAAATGGAACCATTTCAATGCCGCTCTGCTTGAAGCCGCATTTATGACCGGATTGGAGCGCAATGCGGATATTGTGCACATGGCCACTTATGCTCCTTTGTTTGCTCATGTGGAAGGATGGCAATGGCGTCCGGATATGATCTGGTTTGATAATCTCAACTCTGTCCGTACCGTAAGTTACTATGTACAGCAACTCTACGGACATCACAAGGGCACTAATGTACTTTCTTTGACGATGAATAAGAAGCCTGTAACGGGTGCCGAAGATCAGAACGGACTGTTTGCGAGTGCGGTTTATGATAAGGATAAGAGCGAAATCATAGTAAAGGTTGCCAATACTTCTGATAAAGCCCAGTCTCTGTCATTGAAGTTTGAAGGATTGAAGAAACAGGATGTATTGTCTGACGGTCGTTGCATCAAGCTGCGTTCAGCCGATCTGGATAAAGATAATACAATTGAGCAGCCGTTTGCTATTCAGCCTCAGGAAACTCCGGTATCAATTGATGGTCAGGTGTTGAATGTAGAGTTGGAACCAAAGACATTTGTTGTTTATATCTTCAAAAAAGGATGAAAATAATGGATGAATTCTCCCGGGCGAAGGGGGAAGTATGGGCAAGTCAGGTCATTGAGCGCGATGGCAAGTTCTATTCCGAGAAGATTTGCTATGCAATGAACCGGAGTATTACCGGACCTTGGGAATATGAAGACATTGATCGCCTGTACTATAATGAAGATGGAACCATGAAGCGTATTCAGATGACAACAGAAGGAGTGCAATAGGTTTAGATATTAGAATATATTGAAGGTTAGATTAGGTTAGTTAATTAGTTTATTTGAAAAAGGCTAAAAAGATAAGAGGTTGTGTCAAAATTGAACTGCACCCCAAAAGTTGGACAGGTTAAACATTATCCCGTAATAGAAAGAGTTCGGTATTGTACCGGGCTCTTTCCATTTAACCGGGCTTTGATTCTTTTATTATTATAATATTCAATATAGCTATCTAAAGCCTTTATAAAGGTTTCGGTCGATTCAAATTGCTCGGCATATAGAAGTTCAGACTTCATAATACCGAAAAAGTTCTCCACCATAGCGTTGTCAAGGCAGTTGCCTTTGCGAGACATACTTTGTACTATATGGTGTTCTTCCAAACGCTTACGGTAGCCGTAATGTTGGTATTGCCATCCTTGATCAGAATGGAGTATAAGGCCGTCAAGATTGTCGAACTTTGCAAACGCTTTATCCAACATATCGTATATCTGTTCCAGATTTGGGTTCCGGGAGATATTGTATGATATTATCTCGCCGTTGAACATATCCAATATCGGCGAGAGATAAAGTTTGACGGAACCGATATTTATCTGTGTTACATCTGTCGCCCATTTGCGGTTTGGAGCTTCTGCCGTAAAATCCCTGTCTATTATGTTTGGGGCAATCTTACCGACCTCACCTTTGTATGACCGGTAGCGCACCTGGCGTATTTTGCTTTTAAGCCCCAAGTCACCCATAAGCTTTTGAATGGTCTTGTGGTTTAACATAAAACCACGATTATGCATCTCCGCTGTCACACGGCGATAGCCGTAGCGTCCCTTATGCTCATGAAAAATCAGTTTAATCGATTCCTTTTCATTGGCATATCTGTCAGCGGCTTTAAGGCGATTCAGATGGTAATAGAACACAGAACGAGCCATCTTTCTTAACTCCAATAGCAAGTCAAGAGGATAATCCGACCTTAGTTCGTCGATGGTCCGTGCCCATTCAGAAGTGCTTGGGCTTTCTTTGCCTCGACTAAGGCCTTCGCTTTTTTTAGCAGCGCGTTCTCCGCCTTCAGGCGGAGATTTTCAGCCTGAAGCCTCTCAAGTTCCGTTTGCGGTTCTTTCTTCTTTGGGCGTCCCATAGGATATTTCGGTGGTCTTCCTCGGCGTTTGGACGGCTCAAGAGCCCCATAACCATACTTGCGTACTACGCTGACCCAGCGTTGTAGTGCCGTCTTGCCAATTCTGTATTCTACTCTTACATGGGCCAAAGGTACGCCTTTTTCTAATATTAAACGTACTACTTCTTCCTTTAATTTAACCGTAGGACGGCAATGGGATTGTTGTTCCAGTCCGGAACGACCATAGTGGTCCCACATTCTCACCCATGCCAATATCTCAGTCGCACTGATATGATACTCTTTCGACAAGTGCGCTATTGCTTCTCCTTGTTTTACTCGGCTAACGATGATGAGCCTTTGTTCATAACTGTACTTCATAAAAAACACCCCAAAAGTTTTATGTCTAACTTTTGGGGTGCAGTTCAAAATGCTGGCACAACCTTTTTTTATGCGCAAAGCCCGGACTTTCCCAAGCCCGGGCTTTGTTATTACCCAAAGTTTATGTAACTTTAGGCATCAGTTTTTTCGTTATGGCAAAGTTACATTTTCGTCCTTACATTCCCAACCAAACCGTTCTTTTTCCACAAAGAATTGATGAAAACATAGCTGCGGACGATCCTGTCCGCATAGTCAATGCAGTTGTTGATAATCTCAATCTTGATAATTTCAAGAAGCTTTATAAAGAAACGGGGCGCTCAGCTTATCATCCCAAAATGATGCTCAAGGTAATTATCTACGCTTATATGAATAATATCTATTCCTGTCGTAAAATAGAGAAGCTTCTTTTGCGTGATATCCATTATATCTGGCTTGCCGGTCATGAGCATCCGGATTTCATAACCATCAACCGTTTCCGTAACCGTGTAAAGGAGGAAATAAACAACGTCTTCACGCAGCTGGTTCTTGTCCTTGCCGACAAGGGTTTCATCAGTCTTGACGTGGAGTATATCGACGGCACCAAGATTGAGTCCAAGGCCAACAAATATACTTTTGTCTGGCGCAAGACAGTCGAAAAGAACCGTACAAGGTTGCTGAATAAGATTCGCATCCTTCTGGAGCAGGTGGATGAAGCCATTATACAGGAGAACTCTGTAAAAGACACATCCGTGGAGTTGACTCCCTCCATGCTCTCTAATATAGTGGATGAACTCAAAGAAGTGCTGGAACACCAAGTAACACAGGACAAGGAACAAAAGAAAGCTCTGCGTGAAAAGAAAAAACAGGTCAGGGAACTTGAAGGGTATCGTGACAAGCTGATGGAATACGACAATCACCTTGAAGTCCTTGGAGAACGTAATTCCTATTCCAAGACCGATCCTGATGCCACATTCATGCGTATGAAAGAAGACGCCATGAAGAACGGGCAGACCAAGCCCGGGTATAATTTACAAATAGGTACTGAAAACCAGTTCATCATAGACTTCCGGCTGTTTCCCAACCCCACCGATACGCTGACCCTGATCCCTTTCTTCCACTCCTTCCAGCACCGCTATAACCGCTTACCGGGTATCGGTGTGGCAGACTCCGGTTACGGCTCGGAAGAAAATTACCGGTTCATGCAGGAAAATGGGATAGAGGCCTTTGTCAAGTACAACTACTTCCATAAAGAGCAGCGTCCCCGTTATACTCCCAACCCGTTCCATGCGGAAAGTCTCCATTACAATGCGGGGGAGGATTATTACGTTTGTCCGATGGGGCAACACATGAACCGCATAGGAACCAGACGTGACAAAACAGCGAGCGGATACATCACCGAAAGTGCCCGGTATAAAGCACAAAGATGCGAAGGTTGTCCTTTGCATGGAAGTTGTTTTAAAGCACAGGGGAACCGTATTATAGAAGTCAACCACCGGTTAAACCAATATAAACGGCAGGCACGGGAAAGGTTAGTTTCAGAAGAAGGAGTCAGGCATAGGGGCAGGCGGTGTATAGAACCGGAAGCTGTTTTCGGACAAATGAAATACAACATGGCATACAGGAGGTTCCGGCATGTGGGAGAAGACAAGGTGAAAATGGACTTTGCCTTCTTTGCCATAGCTTTTAATATCAAAAAGATGTGTGCAAAACTGAGAAAAGCAGGAAAGGAGCTCATTACACTTGCTAAATCTATATTTATTGGACTATTTATAACCCGATACAACGGGAAGATAGCAACTTGTTACCAAATGAATGAGAAAAAAGCGGCGTAGACAAAAGAAAAGATAACAGGACTATAAATTATAGAAAAAGGTTGTGCCAACGTTTTGACACAACCTCTTTTAGATTGAGTTGTTTTTATTTTAAACTAATCTGCGAGCACCGTCACCGATGACTACATCATAAATTTTAGGGCTTCTGCCAAATTTCTCTTTGAACTTATCCTTGGCATTCTGGATGAATGTATCATACAACTCATCTTTCACCAAGTTGATAGTACAACCACCGAAACCACCGCCCATTACGCGTGAACCTGTTACACCGCAGTCGAATGCAAGATCATTCAGGAAGTCGAGCTCTTCGCAGCTAACTTCGTAAAGCTTGCTCATGCCATGATGTGTTTCGTATATCTTCTGACCTACAGTTTCGTAATCACCTTTTTCCAGTGCATCGCAAACATCAAGTACGCGCTGGATTTCTTCGATTACGTATTCTGCACGCATGTAGTCTTCTTCGCTGATTTCAGCTTTTGACTCTTGTAGCATGTCCATGGTACAATCGCGCAGGAACTCTACATGCGGATGTTTCTTCTGAATTGCAGCAACGGCAGCTTCGCAGCTTTGACGACGCTTGTTGTATGCTGAAGAAGCCAATTCATGTTTAACTACAGAATCTACCAATACCAGACGATAGCCTTTCGGATCGAATGGAAAGTATTGATATTCCAGTGAGCGGCAGTCCAGACGGATAAGACTACCTTGCTTGCCAAATACGGAAGCGAACTGGTCCATAATACCACAGTTTACACCGCAATAGTTATGTTCAGTTGCCTGACCTACTTTAGCCAGTTCGAACTTGTCTATCTTGTTGTCACCGAACAGATCGTTCAATGCATACGCATATGTACTCTCCAAAGCGGCAGATGAAGACATACCTGCACCTAAAGGCACATCACCGGAGAAAGCAGTATCGAAGCCCTTTACATCAACGCCACGCTTAATCATCTCA
Organism: Bacteroides sp. 14(A); assembly: GCF_000526555.1. Classification (NCBI taxonomy): domain Bacteria; kingdom Pseudomonadati; phylum Bacteroidota; class Bacteroidia; order Bacteroidales; family Bacteroidaceae; genus Bacteroides; species Bacteroides sp. 14(A). The sequence goes on from NZ_JAGH01000001.1 coordinate 1,953,501, forward strand.
CGGCATACACCGAAGATATATCTTGCCCAGCTTGCACGGGGAGCATCTTCTTCCTTCAAACCGAATTCCACATAATCTTTCAGATCGATGGAATAAGCTTTCACAATGTCTGTACCATTCGGTTTAATTTCAGCGATCATACCTTTATCGATTGCTCCAGGGAATACAAAACCACCGTTATAGTCTGTATGCTCACCAATGAGGTTGATGCGTCCCGGAGAAGCGTAAACTGCTCCTGTTGTTCCGTCAAAATGCTTGATGAAACGGCTTCTTACGTGTTCTATATCCATAATCTTTTCAAATTTATAAGTGAATAAATTAATTACCTATACCTTTTAATTGCGTTAATCCTCTACTGGGATATCTTTATTTACATTTTTGCAACCTACCAAGCCGTAGAACAGCAGATAAGCAAGAGCTGCGATAATCAGCCAGTAGCTGGCCATATAACCTACAGAGTCAGAGATGCTTTGTTGGATCAACGGCAATACACCACCACCAACAACCATCATCATGAAGATACCGGATGCTTGTGCTGTATATTTTCCTAATCCTTCTACTGCAAGGTTGAAGATACCACCCCACATTACAGAAGTACAAAGACCGCAAAGTACGAGGAACAATGCGCTGACAGGTACTTGTGCCATCATAAATCCTTCACCTACAGTGTAACCGGGCATTGAAACTGTTACATCTTTCGGAGTGAAGATAGCAATCAATACAAAAACAATAGCGGTAGCAGATACAACGATTAACTGTGTACGGCTGGAAACTTTACCGCTGATAGCGCTACTTGCAGTACGTCCTACAAGCATCAGCAACCAGTAGATAGCAGCAATAGCACCACCGATAGCAGCACCGTTCATCATAATTCCGGCACCCTTATCGCTTGCGTCGGCAAGATAGAAGTTCAGTGTACCCGGGATACCGATTTCGATACCTACATAGATGAAGATACCAACTACACCTAATACAGTGTGGCGGAAGCTCCATGGACTATGAGAGAATTTTTCTTTCTTTGCTCCACTTTTCTGAAGATGTGGCTCAGGGATAGCTACAAATGAAATGATAATAAATGCAGCTACGAATACACCCATAGCAACGAAGAGGAGAGGAGCAACATCAGACATGGCTGTCTTGGAAGTTACCGTACCAATCAAAGCACCTACGAAAAGAGGGGTCAATGTACCGGACAAAGAATTAAGGGCTCCACCTGTTTGGATCAACTGGTTACCTTTGTTACCACCACCACCAAGGAGGTTCAGCATCGGGTTCACCACTGTGTTAAGCATACAAACACAGAAACCGCAGATGAATGCACCAAGCAGATAGATAACGAAATTTAATTTGATAACATATTCGCCGAATGCGAAAACTTCGGCATTTGCTCCGAATAAACTGGAAAGGTATTGCGTGAACAAACCGAGGAAACCTACTGCCATTGCAATCAATGCAGTCTTTTTGTAACCGATCTTAACGAGCATGTTACCGGCAGGAATTCCCATAAACAGATATGCCAGGAAGTTCATCATATTTCCCATCATACCTAAAGTGTTCGAACCCGCATATTCGTTTCTCCAAATCGTACCGAACGGTGCGGCAAGATTGGTAACGAAGGAAATCATCGCAAAAATGAAGAACATGGTAATAATAGCGACAAGATTACCGTTCTGTTTTTGTTGTGTCATGGTTTTTAATTAATTAAATTAGTTATAAAATTAGGTTAGTTATATTCATTCTTGTACACCGAACTTGTAAATGGTTACTTGTTGGTATTCATCGTCCGGGAGCAATACGGCCGATGGGAAATGTGGTTTGTTGGGTGTGTCGGGGAAACATTGTGCTTCAAAGCAAACAGCACTGCGTGCCGGGAAAGTAGCTCCGTGAGCACCTGCAAAGCCGCCTAGCCAGTTTCCAGTATAGAGTTGTACACCATTCTCTGTGGTATATACTTCCATTGTACGTCCGCTTTCGGGTTCCGTATAAGTAGCGGCAAGGCTTAATTCACCACTCTCTGTTTTATTCAGTACGTAGCAGTGATCGTAACCTGCACCATTCACCAATTGCTGGAACTTATCATCAATACGTTCACCGATGGTATGCGGTGTACGGAAATCCATAGGAGTACCTTCTACCTTCAGGATTTCTCCTGTCGGAATGGACACTTCGTCAATGGGAGTATAATGATCAGCGTTGATAGTAATGATGTGGTTCAGAACCGTAGGGGTGGGATTGGCAATACCTGCCAAATTGAAGAAGCCGTGGTTGGTGAGGTTGACAACAGTTGCTTTGTCTGTGGTAGCCCGATATTCAATAACCAGTGCATTGGTTTCATCTTCCAGACGATAGGTCATTTCTACTTCCAGATTACCGGGAAAGCCCTCTTCGCCATCTGCGGATGTATAGTTGAATACAACAGTCGTCGGATCCGGTTGGACTGCATCCCACACTCTGGCGTGGAAACCTGTGGGTCCACCGTGCAACGAATTTGGTCCATTGTTGATTGTCAGATTGTGCTCTTCGCCATAAAGAGTGAATTTTCCTTTGGCTATACGGTTTCCGTAACGTCCGATAGTGGTATTGAGGAAAGGTTCGGGGCTGTTGACTACATGGTCTATACTGTCATGTCCCAAAATTACGTTAGCATACTTCCCGTTTTTGTCGGGGACCATAATGGAAAGGATAGCGCATCCGTAGTTAGTTACTGCAACTTCCATTCCCTGAGCATTTTTAAGAATAAATAAATCAGTCTTCTTGTTATTTATATCTTTTTGAAAGTCTTCCTTGTTCAAACCCGACAAGTTACTTTCCGTTGACACGGTGTTTATCATATCCATGGTATAAAATTAAATTTCTTGCAAATAAAAAGAAATTCTTCCGTACTCCCAAGGGTTTATCTTGAAATGTGAAGAACATTTTAGGAAAGTTTAGCGTTTAACATTTACGAGGCGAATTGATATTTTTTGTAAGTTTGTCGCGTTAATCTAAAAAAATGTAACATTTTTATTTAAAGCTCTAACAAAAACTACGAATGTATCCTTTGAAATTTGAGCCTATTCTGAAGCAGACGCTTTGGGGAGGCGACAAGATTATTGCTTTCAAGCAATTGAATGAAACGCTATCCGGAGTAGGCGAAAGCTGGGAAATCTCGGCTGTAGAAGACAACGAGTCTGTCGTCGCTAATGGGCCTGACAAAGGCCTTACGCTCCCTGAGATGGTGGGAAAATACCGTCATGAACTTGTCGGTGAAGCGAATTACTCTCGTTTTGGCACAAAGTTTCCCTTGTTGATAAAATTCATTGATGCCAAGTTGGATTTATCCATTCAGGTACATCCGGGAGATGAGTTGGCGAGAAAACGTCACAATTCTTTCGGCAAGAATGAAATGTGGTATGTGGTATCGGCAGATAAGGGGGCAAAACTGATTTCCGGCTTTTCTGAGCAGATAACTCCGAAAGAATACAAGGAAAGAGTTTATAATGGAACCTTTGCTGAAGTGCTGCAAACGTGCGATGTAAAACCGGGGGATGTGTTCTATGTGCCTGCCGGTCGTGTGCATGGTATTGGTGCCGGTGCTTTTGTTGCTGAAATTCAGCAGACTTCGGATATCACTTATCGTATTTTCGATTACAATCGGAAAGACAAAGAGGGTAAATCTCGCGAGTTGCACACTACTCAGGCTACTGAGGCTATTAATTTTGCTGATGTACAGGATGACTTCCGTACAGAATATGATCATCTGAAGAACGAACCGGTGGAATTGGTTGCCAGTCCTTATTTCACTACTTCTCTCTATGACATGACAGAAGAAATTACATGTGACTATTCTGAATTGGATTCATTTGTGATTTTTATTTGTGTGGAAGGCGCATGCCGTATCACGGACGACAGCCAGAATGAGATTGCTGTGCGTGCAGGTGAAACGATATTGCTGCCTGCGATTACGCAAGAAGTTACGATTGTTCCGGAAGACGGTGGCGTGAAGTTACTCGAAACGTATCTGTAATCATTGGAATTGAATCAATAAAAAGAGCCGCGTCCCTCAATGGAAGAACGCGGCTTTTTTTGCTTTATGGCGCCTGTTTATCTTCTGGCTCCGAACATGCTTCTGACCTTTCTCATCATCTTTACTCCGAGCATTAGTCCGTCGAAGACAGCCATGCCCGTATTGAAAGCGCGCATAATGGCGTTGCCCTTGTCTGCAGCGGGTGCAAGGGGGGCAAACAGTTCTCTTGCCGTATCCGTCATGATTTCTTTCTGTACATGCAATTTCTTCCGTAATTCTTTTTTTCGTAGCGCGATACTTTCCAGAGTCATGGAAGAGGAGTCAGGCATATTGTTCATGATGATATCATTTTTCATTATCATTCTCAAAGAACAGTCCGGCAATGAAGTTCACCATTGGATTGATGATGAGTTTCTTGCGGAAAGTGATTACTAATAAAACAAGCAGAAGGTGAAAAGCGGCGATGATGCTGAAGCTTACCATGAGTCCGCCTACAAGCGGATCTAATATATAAGCTAATGCAAATGACAAATAAAACAGTGCCACCATGCCAAGAATGATAACCACCGATAGTAGTACCAAGGCGGAAAGCAGGATTGAGAGTTTTTCGGTTATTTCCAGTTTGGTATATTCTTTTTGGAGTTTCAGATATTTCTTAAACTCAACGAATAATTGCTGGAGATTTTCAATACTTCTGTCGTCTGCGAACATCATAGTGGCTCTGTTTTTTTGTAGGTTTTGTTTTATTCGGCTCCTTCGCCTTTAATTTCTGCTGCGATTTCGTCTACCAGATTTTCCATTTCACTACGGTTCAGACGAATTCCTTTTTTACGGAGAATTTCCGCAATCTTATGGCGGGTGTCTTCTCCTTTTTCGGGAGCAAATAAAATACCAACGGCTGCGCCTACTGCTGCACCGCCCAGAAAAGCTACGAGTACATTTAATCCTTTCATAATTGTTCTCCTTTCTATTTATAGAGGTTTATACTACAAAGCTAACATTTTTCTTTATAAAGTTGTTCGCTTAACTTCTTTTTTTTCGAAATATTTATTTTTCTGTTCCAAGCTCGGTACTAATCCGAGAACTATCCGGAATGTACTAGCTCCGTATCTGCTCCGTATTAGGTTCGTAGCTACTCCGTATCGGGTCCGTAGCTACTCTAAGCGTATAGATACGGAGCTGGTACGGCTCAGGTAATGCCCGGGTACAGTTCGAACCTGGTTTTGTCTGGTAGGAAAAGAAACGTGATTAATTTAATTTAACTATAATGCTGCCCTTTGGATTGATTGTTCCACGTACATTTGTCTTATTATTCGGAATATTAGCTACATGAAGATAGGAAAGAGAAAGATATTTCTGATTATCGGGTTGATAGTGCTTGTGCTGGCAGCTTGTAGTAATGTTGACGGCGATTTGGATGATAAGTGGCAGTTGAGGCAATATCAATATGCCGACGGTTCAATTGAACGGCAAGATAGCATCTTTTATAATTTCCAAAAAGGTAGCTTTTCTGCCATTTGTTTGTTGAAAAATGGTAGCTATCAAACGTTTTTTGGAAATTATTCTTTGAAAGGAGATAAAATTTCTATTATTTTGCTGCCTCAAAGTATGGAAGACGAAAACTATTCATTCTATATGGGGTGGGAAAATGGAGAACGGACATTTACAATGGAAGAATTGACTTCTTCATCCCTTCATTTGGAATATGAGGGAGTTCGTTATATATTCCGCAGATATTGAGTATAGATAGATTGTAGAAATTACTAACAAAAACAATATGATTATGAAAAAATTAGCATTTTTAGGAATGGGATTGTGCATTGCATTGGCATTCTCTTCTTGTAAATCGAGTGAAAGCGCTTATAAAAAAGCATATGAAAAAGCAAAACAGCAAGAACTGGCAGAACCTCAGGTTACTGAACCGGTAGAAGTTTCTCCGGTAGTGAGTGCTCCGGTTGAAGCAAAGGTTGTGGAAAGTGTGCCTGTTGCAACTGCCGGTGTACGTCAGGAAAAAGTGGACATAATTTCTGGCGTGGGTGGTTTGAAAGATTACAGTGTGGTTTGTGGTAGCTTTAGTGTGAAGGCTAATGCCGAAAGCCTGAAAGATTTTTTGGATAAGGAAGGTTATAGTGCTGTGATTGCCTTTAATCCGGATGCAGCAATGTATCGTGTAATTGTGAGCACTTTTGCCGACAGAGCTTCTGCAGCTGACGCACGTGACGCTTTCAAGTCTAAATACTCTAATCGTAAAGATTTCCAGAGTGCCTGGTTGCTGTATCGTCTCAAATAACATTAGATTTTATTTGATATTTGATTGATAGAAAGGAAAACTTCCCTTTCAAGATGAGAGTGTATTAAAATTTCTTTTAATACACTCTTCTTTTTTGTGAGATGAAAAAAGTCTCAATCAAGATTGATTATTCAACTGATTGAGACTTTAGGGGGAAGGTAGGTATTGTGTTAGGCCAATTGATTGTGATATGATTAAAGGACGATATCAAAGGCTTTGGTAGATCCGGCATAAATGCCACTGTTCCGGTAATCACAATTGATTGTTTTTGATTGTTTTCGCATCCGAATGTCTATGGTTATATTGGATTGCGTCTGTCCCGGATCTGCTATATGAAGTTTCATTTCATTCTGACCCTTTATTTTTACCATTAATGCACAGGCCTTATCTGCCTTTACTGTTAGATCTTTGTATGTGAACTCTCCTGCGCAGTAAAATATCATTTGCAATATATCTGATTTATTACTTCTGACTGCTTGCAGGTTTTCTGTGTTGGATAGAATTTCAATGTTCTTTTTCTTCTGATACTTTTTTACCTCATCGGTGGTCTGCATGCCAGGAACGATAATGTAAGCATAAATTGCATCTGATGGCTGTTTGCCGTGGTCAAGGCATATAGTGAAGACATCTTTCTGCACACAATCTTTGGGAGCAGTATGATTGATATCATACCAGCTTCCTGTCTGCTGCTGGTTGGCTACGAATACATTTCCTCCATTGGGGAATAAGTACCCTATTTTATTATGAAGGATCCACTCGGGAGAAGTGTAGTTGAAACTCCCCTGGACTATTTCAGTCTGTTTATTTTTGTGGCGTAATATAGCTTTCTCGGAAGTGGATAAGCACTGGTTTACCGTTGTATACACAGGATGTTGAGACGTAGAGTGGATACCTGCCCCCAGACATACTACCTCATCATCGAAGAAAAACCATGCTTTCCGTGCACTGGTATTGATGTCGGCGTGTGAATCAGTGTATGAATAGACAGATGTTCCATAAATGCTGTCGGATACTCCTCCGGCAAAAGTAGAAGTGCCGAGTGTTTGCCAGTCACTGGCTGCTAAAGGTATTTGGGGAACTTGCGGAGCTGTTACTCCTGGAATGCGGGTCCAGTTCCAGACAGGGAAGATATTAGCATATTCATTTCCTTCGGTTACTATGTTGGTGCATCCGTCGGACATAAAGTAAGTTTTCAGATTCTCTCCATTGCCATATTCGCAACGGGCTGTGCGTGTAGATACCATCCGGACATCAAAAGTGTAGGCAGGACGTATATGCAAGGTATAATCTCCGCGAAAATAGTGGGTATGCTTGGGTGACAAAGCATAGTCGGCAGGATGCTTTCCACTTAGGCGCGAGATGATATCTTTGTATTCATTGATGTGAGCCGGATCAAGTTCAATCATGCGTTTGGCGAACAAGGCTGTATGGGACTTTTTAGTGACTTCAGGACGACTTACACCTCTTCCCAATACATCGAATAGCATGTATTGTCCGCGCATGGTGGCATAATAAGTTTCACGCATGAACTTGCTCAGTAATGCCAGTTTTTCTTGAGGAATTGCATATTGGGTTCCTTTGGTATACATGGCTATTTGGGTGACACCTTTCAGAATTTCGTCTCCATAGCCACCGATATAGAGTTGTGCACCGTGCTGAAAATAGCTGTTGTCGTGCTGAAAACCTTCTTTGGTGGTATATACTACAGGACTGTATGCGTTTTCGAGTGCAATTTTTAGGTCGGTTTCATTTTCAGAAAGACATGCCCGGTATATCCAGTGCAGTGCAATGTCGGTACGGTTGGCGCCGGTCCATTTGGCAGGATGCCCACCGTCCTTCTCTATTCGTTCCAAAATCTTCTTTTCAAGTTCTGTCGGGAGCTGTTTCTCGCCTGTACGCATTTGTATCAGTAATATGCCCAGACGTTGAGGTTCCGCTATTTGATTGTACCACCAATTGTGGCACCACGGGTTGCGTTCGTGCCAGTACTCCAGCCCTTTTTGTATTTTGGCAAACAGGTTTTCGTCTTTATAATACTTGTTTTGAGGATTGGTATAGGCGAAAGCAAAGTCGGAGAGACGGTCAATATGTTTCATTGGTGGCCAGTTGGTTCGTTCAATACTGGCGTAATCCACATCTGTGAATGAACCGTCCACCTCATTGTAGGTCTTTAAATCTTTATCAATGGAAGGATTTTTGGCAAAGTCAAGCCTGATTTTCTGCATTAACGCTTCATACTCGTTATCAGCGTTCGGGATGTTCTGAGCAGATACTCCTGTCGACATCAGACTGCCTATGATAACTAATGCTATAAGCCGGATAGTGATCTTCATATTATTTTCAGTTTAATGTATTATTTAAGTTTTTATGGAACCATTTTATAAATCTGGTTGCCGGCTAACAGGAACGCTCCTGCTCCATAGACCTCCGTCATTTCACGAGTCACTTTCTTGGGATCTGCCCCGATGGGTTGTACATAGCCCAGCTTGCCGTCTTTCTCCACAGCTTTGACGAGGGCTTTCCAACCTTTCTCAATGGCGGGCATCATGACGGTTTTATCCAGCAATCCTTCATTGACACCGTAGGCCAGTGCATAGACAATGAAGCCGGTGGCACTTGTTTCGGGTGAAGGATAAGAGTCTGGGTCCAGCAGACTTGCATGCCAATATCCGTCCTTGCCCTGCAACCGGACGATACGGTTGGACAGGGTGATGAAGAGATCCTGGTAGAATTGGCGGTGCATGTTATTTCGGGGTAGTGTCTGGAGGATTTCACAAAGTCCACCTAATACCCAGCCATTACCGCGTCCCCAGAAAACTTTCTTGCCATTGGCCTCTTTCTGTTTAAAGTAGCGGTGATCTCTGTAGAAAAGCTCTTCTTCTTTGTCAAAAAGGTAATCGTAGGTTGCCTTGTATTCCCGATTCATGAATTCAATATATTTCCGGTCATTCGTCAACATATACATTTTGGCATATACGGGAGGAGCCATGAATAGGGCGTCGCACCATGACCAGCGTTCCAGGCTTGCCATATTTCTATAATCCAGTTCCAGCGTGCTTGCCGAAGGATGGTTGATGACGAATTCCGTGCGCGCCAGGGTGGGAAGCATCATATTGCGGTCGTTGTATTTCTGATGCATTTCCAGAAAGACTTGTCCTACGGCGATGAAGTCTGCATGATACATGTATTTTCCCATTTGCCAGGCATTCCGCCTACCTATTTTCAGGAGCCAATTGTAATATTGACTGTCACCATCTTCTTTTTCGGTCAATTCGGCCCAGTCTATCATTCCCATGTACAGTGCGGCATAGGTCCAGTTCAGGTCGTCATGTTCCGTACCTGTTGCCGGATTGGCTATTTGCCAGTCTGCCACACGTTTCATGGTAGATTTTATTTCCGTCTTATTAAAATTACTTTGTCCATAGGAACACAAGGTTGCAACGGACAGGATGGAATAGATAATTAAACGTTTCATTTTTACTTTTTTTAGGTGAGTACTTCACGATATTTATTGCCGGATAATGTTTCTTCATAATGTTAGTAAAATAATTGATTTGTTAATCTTCCTATTGAATTCTTTATTTGATACATTTAAAGCGGGTAGAATCAATAGTGCTAAGAATAAGTATCTTTTCATAATCTTCTTTTCGCTTTACGTATATTTGAGACTGGAGCAAAGATATATGTTTTTTGAACTACTTTCAGACAGTATTTTCCATATAGAGGTAGATGGACAATATGTGCTGTAAAAACGGACGGATTTGACATGTTGAGGCACAAATAGAGTGGAAGAGTCTATTGGAATTTGAACTCTTTTAGATATTTTTGCAAACACAACCTCTATTTATATTATATAACCTTGAGAAGTACATTACTATGAACCGACTTAAATACATATTGTTACTTTTTCTAATGCTGTCGCCTGCCAAATTTTACGGGCAATACTTTAAAAAACTGACAATGAAGGACGGACTTTCCAGCCCTTCGGTATTGGCTATCTATCAGGATACTTTAGGACGCATGTGGTTTGGCACAAATGAAGGAGTGAATGTTTACGATAGTAAACAGATTTCCAAATATAAATCTTATGATATCATAGATTATCAACATCGAAGAAAGAACCTCATCAACGGAGTAGTTAACCAGATTATAGGCGATTCAAATGGTGATATTCTGATGTTGAATAGCGGAGCTCTAATTAAATATGACATTCGTAAGGAAAGGTTTAGGGAGCTGGTTCCGCTTGGTGTCGGGGCTCTGGAGGTTTTATATGGAGAGATATGGTGCACTGTGCGCGACACTTTATTCAGATATGATACCGATACAGACTCATTATGCTTTTACCGAAAGTTGGATGTGGCTTCTGTCATGTGTATGGAAATGTCGGACAGGAAAATCTGGATAGGGACGGCAAGTGGGCTATATGTAATGGAGGGGGAAGAAGTAAAATGTGTACTTCCGGATATTGAGATATACAAATTGTTTGTGAGTAGTCGGAAAGAGTTATGGATTGCTTCGCGTATGCAAGGGTTGTATAAGGTGGGCAGAGATGGGAAGATCACGAAGGAAGAATACTCTCCGGAACGTGTTGTAAGTCAACAGATAAGAGGGTTTGTGGAAGATGAATGGCAGAATGTCTGGTTTGGGACTTTTGAGGGATTGCAGGTTTATAATCCTTACACGGATACATATCGTGTCTATCGTCCAGATTATCATCCGGGATCTTTGGAACATCAATCTGTTTTCTCTCTTTATAAAGACAGACAAGGTACTATATGGGTGGGCACTTATTACGGTGGCGTTAATTATTTCAATCAGTCGAAGGATGTATTTCTATATTATCCTTATGACAACACTAACAATCATTGCTTAAACTTTCCTATTGTGGGGCAGATGGTCGAAGATAAAGACCATAATTTGTGGATTGGTACAGATGGGGGAGGGGTGAATAGGCTGCATAGGGCAAGTGGAAGCTTTACTTATTACACGTCTTCCGGGAAGAACTCTATTTACCATAATAACATAAAAACGATTAGTTATGATAAAAAAAATGACCAAGTATATATAGGTACATATACTGGTGGAATAAGCCGATATAACAGAAAGCAGGACCGTTTTTATCATTATTTGGACCATTACAAGCGGACAGGAGAGGGTCCAAACCATATTATTTATCACTCTATATTTAAAGATGGATGGTTGTATGTAACTGCTCGTAATGGCTTTTGGAGAATTGATCCGGAGAAGAATGAATTTCAGTTGCTCAGTAAAAGGTCTCTTTTTCTGACGTTTGAGATTGACTCGCGAGGATACGTCTGGTTGGCTGCGGATTTTAAACTTTACAGGATAAAAATAGGTGACTGGAACCAGTTGGAATGTATCGAACTGAAAGGGAGTGCTATTACTAATGCCCGAATAACCCGCATCATGGAGGCTTCTGATGGAACGGTTTATGTAGCTACTTTGGGGGACGGCGTATATTCTTATAATCATGATACGGGAAACTGGGAACATTATACAAAAGAAAGCAGCCATTTGCTGAGTGACTTTTGCTATAACCTGGCAGAAACGCACATGAACAATATACTGATAACCGGTGATGAAGGTTTTTCCATTTATTCTCCTTTTAGTGACTCCATTCATTCTATAGAATTGGGACTTAAAGGAGGCATTTCGGCAGTAGCTGAAGGCGGTGGCATTTTAATGGCTGATGATGACCTGATTTATATAGGAGGGGTAGACGGGCTGATTGCATTCAGAGAGAAAGACTTGTATCAGGCGAGTGAGAGTAGGTCGTCTGAATTCTATTTTTCCGGTCTTTATGTCAATAACATGAAGGTTTCTCCCGATGACGGGTCGGGAGTATTATCCCAGGCACTAGCCTTTACAAGGCACTTAGATTTATCTTCGGAACAGAACAATATAATGATTAATTTTTCCAATTCCAATTATGTGGAGTTGGAAGGAAAAGATGAATACCAGTATAAACTGGAAGGTTTTGATGAAGATTGGGTGCTGACGAACCAGTTAAGAGTGAATTACACAAACCTGGCTCCGGGCAATTATATATTGAAAGTCCGTGATTTTGGCAATAAAGTGGAAAATGGGGAGCCTAAGGAAATAATGCTTGACATCACGATACACAGTCCTTGGTTTGCCACGGTTTGGGCATTTCTGGTATATTTTCTTGTGGTTGCGAGCATTGTTTATAGTTTCTGGAGGGTAAAGATGGCTCGCAGGATGTTGGCATTATCTTTGGCAGAAGAAAAGAACGAGAAAGAGCGTATAGAAGAAGTGAACAAAATGAAACTGCGTTTCTTTACGAACATATCACATGAGTTCCGCACTCCATTGACTTTAATAATAGGGCAGGTAGAGATGTTGTTGCAAATGGAGAAACTGGCTCCTGTCGTAAACAAGCGTTTGCGAGGAATACATAAAAATGCGATAAATTTGCGCCTCCTGATAACGGAATTGTTGGACTTCAGGAAGCAGGAACAGGGATTCATGAAGTTGAAAGTGGAGCGCGTAGATGTAATTTCTTTCGTGAAGGACATTTATCAGCTGTTTGTCGACTTTGCCCGTAAGAGGAATATGGAATATACATTCGAGCATGTGGAAGAGGAAGTGGATTTGTGGTTTGATCCGGTGCAGATGCAGAAGGTGGTCTTTAATTTACTGTCGAATGCTTTTAAATATACACCGGAAGGAAAGGATATAAAGGTTACTGTCAGGAGACAGCAGCGGATGATTGAAATAGCGGTAGCTGACAGCGGTTGTGGAATTCCCCGGGATGTCCAGCAGAAGATCTTCGAGCGTTTTTATCAGGTAGGAGACGAATACTCCAGAAAAGGGCTGTTGGGGAGTGGCATCGGGCTGGCATTGATTAAAGGAATAATAGATGCCCATAAAGGAGAGATTAAAGTGGACAGTACATTGGGAGAGGGTAGTGTTTTCAGGATATACCTGCCCATTGGAAATGTACAGTTTACGCAAGAGGAACTGGAGTATGAAAAAGTTGTGAAGTCTTACTCTGATCATAGGAATATGCTTATGGATGAAATAGCATTGCTGAATGATGCGATGGAAAAAGATGAACCGGAAATTATAGAAGATAAGACAGGAATGCCTCGCGTGCTGCTTGTGGAAGATGATGAAGAGGTGTTGGAAATGCTGGTGAACATCTTTTCGCCCACATACACGGTGTATAAGGCCACCAATGGACAGGTGGGCTTTGAAATGGCGCAACAGTGGCATCCGGATATTGTGGTCAGTGACGTGATGATGCCAGTGATGTCTGGTAAGGAAATGTGCTATAAAATAAAGAACTGCCTGGAATTGGCATATATGCCGGTGGTATTACTCACGGCTCAGACTTCGGAAGACTGCACGATAGAAGGATACATGTTTGGAGCGGATGATTATATAACGAAACCGTTTAATGTGAAATTGCTCTTGACCCGTTGCGGCAATCTCTTGAAAAACAGAAAGAAACTGCTCGGTAAGATAGCTCAAACAGAAAAGATGACTACCCCGGAAACCGGAATCTTGAATGTAATGGACCAGGAGTTACTGGATAAGGCAACAATCGTTATAAGGCGTAACTTTGATAATCCGGACTTTGACATGAACATGCTGGCTGCCGAACTGAATATGGGGCGTAGTAAGATGTTTACCCGCCTAAAGGAGGTGGTTGGACTTACTCCTAATGAATTTACCCTAAAACTGAAATTGGAAGAGGCATTGCGAATGTTGCAGGAAGCACCTCAATATAATATATCGGAGATTTCCTATCAACTGGGATTTGCTTCTCCCCGGTATTTTAGTCGTTGCTTCAAGGACTTTTATGGAGTGTCTCCATTATCTTATCGGAAGGAAACCTCTAACGAGGCGGAATCGAAGTAGAATTAATAAATAGGCTAATAATCAATGTCTTATATTTACCTGCCGTTTACTTGAGGATGTAAAAGCATTTACTTCAGTATGTAACGGCCTTTACCGCCTATTGTAATGGTCTTTACCTCGGTATGTAACGGCTTTTACCTCGGCGTGTAACGAGCGTTCCCCTGTGGGGTTACGGCATTCCCCCTGTAGAGTTATGGAAGGTATCCCGTATTACAACTCCTTTCGCTCTTATGATTTCTTCAGGCAAGGAAAGTGGTTTATTGTGCTAATTTCGTAGAAGTGCCAGGGGTAAAAATGTCCGTAGTGTAGCACAGATTGTCCGCTAAACAATTAGTGCACATGTATCATATATGCAGGGAAAGTGCATGTAAGGGAATTAGACTTAGTTTGCACTGTGCTTATTGAACTCTTTTCATCGTAAGCACAGAGTTAATTAATATCAATCAAAATCTATTTTATGAGAAACAAAGTATGGTTACTTGCGTTGGCTTTATTGGTCGTGCACTCAGGCAGGGCTTGGGGGGATGAAAATCATTCCCGGTCAACAGCTATTACACAGCAAGCTAAAACAAAAGTAGTGAAAGGTGTTGTGCTGGACGATATGGGTCCGGTTATTGGTGCTACTGTATTTGTGAAAGGAACCCAGAATGGTATGGCAACTAATCTGGATGGAGAATTTTCATTGACAGTTCCGGTCGGAGCTACTATTGTAGTTTCATTTATAGGTTACGAGGACAAAGAGGTTGTTTATAAAGGAGAGCCGGAGTTGAAAATCATGCTAACAGAAAATGTCACTACCCTGGAAGAAGTGCAGGTTATCGCTTACGGCACTACTAAGAAAGTAACAGTCACAGGAGCACTTTCTTCGATGAAATCAGATGAAATCATGAAATCTCCTGTAGGCAGTATTGCTAATGCCTTGAGTGGAAAAATCCCCGGATTATCCAGTGTACAATCCAGTGGACAACCAGGTGCAGATGACGCTACGATCTATGTACGTGGTGTGGGGTCGTTGACAGAAGGACTATCTGCCCCTTTGATGCTGGTAGATGGGGTAGAGCGTTCGTTTTACCAGTTGGACCCGAACGAAATTGAAGACATCACGGTATTGAAAGACGCTTCGGCAACTGCGGTGTTTGGTGTGCGTGGTGCCAATGGTGTCGTTTTGGTTACTACTAAGCGCGGACAGGAAGGCAAAGCTAAAATCAGTTTTTCTACCAGTATGGCACTTCAGTTGCCTACCCGTATACCGGAATTTGCCAATAGTTATGATTATGCAACAACTTACAATAATGCTCAGTTGCGTGATGGAGTGACAGAAGAAAACCTGGCGTTTTCACCGGAAATGCTGGAAGCATTCCGCACCCATAGTAATCCGTTGATTTATTCAGATACTGACTGGACTGATATGCTGATAAGAAAGACAGCAGTACAGACCCAACATAACTTTAATATTTCAGGTGGTTCAAAGCGTGTTCGCTATTTTGCCTCGCTGGGTGTATTTACTCAAGACGGACTTTTTAAAACCTTCGATACGCACGGACATAAGACAGGTTTTAAATATAACCGTTACAACTACCGTGTGAACATGGATGTGGATGTAACCAAAACTACTTCCATGAAAATCAATCTGGGAGGGCGCCTGACTGACAAACGTGAACCTAACTATAATAACGGTACAGCTACAAATGTTAAAAGCTTGTTCAGGGATATATATTGGACACCTCCTTTTGCAGGACCGGGTATTGTAGATGGAAAGTGGGTTACGGTAAATGCACAAACATTTGGAAAATTCGGTACTGTATATGATGCATTGAACTCCTATTATGGAAAAGGTTTCAATACGTATGATAATAATGTAGTGAACTTTGACTTTGTACTTGATCAGAAGCTTGACTTTCTTACAAAAGGATTGAAAGCTCACGTGAAAGGTGCCTATAATAGCGGTGTGAGTATAACTAAGCGTCGTGAAGGGCGCGCAGATCGTTATGAAGCTTTTCTGGGAGAAGGAGATGAAGTCTTGCTGAAGAAAAACCAGGAGATGCAAACGCTGGGATATAGTGATGAAAAATACGGTCAATCCCGCGACTGGTATCTAGAAGCTGCCGTGAATTATCAGAGGAAGTTCGGCCCTCATAACGTGTCTGCTTTGTTTATGTATAATCAAAATATGAAATATTACTATTCTGATAAGTCGTTTCCCGGTATTCCACGTAGTTATGTAGGTCTCGTAGGACGCGCTACTTATGACTATAAAACCCGCTATCTGGCAGATTTCAGCATTGGATATAACGGTTCTGAGAATTTTGCGGAAGGCAGTCGTTTTGGTTTCTTCCCTGCCGGATCCATCGGATGGATAATTTCGGAAGAACCTTTCATGAAATCTTTAAAACCATATATCAGTTATCTGAAACTACGTGGCTCGTATGGTATTGTGGGTAATGATATTGTATCTGATGGTTCCAGATTCCTGTATCTTCCCGATGCATATACAATCAGTACTGAAAAATACGGTTTTGGTTCAATTGTCAATAATGTATTGGCTGGAGCGAAAGAATCGAGAATTGGTAATCCGAACGTAACTTGGGAAACAGCGGCCAAACAGAATTATGGTATTGATCTACACTTTTTTGACAGTCGCCTGAAAACGTCTTTCGATTACTTCATTGAACACCGCAAAGACATTCTGATCTCCCGTAATATCAATCCAGGTTATCTTGCCGTAAGTTTGCCTATCGTAAATATGGGTAAAGTTAATAATAAAGGTTTCGAAGTGACGGCTCGCTGGGAAGACCAGATTCAGAATGTAAGATATCATATTGGAACCAATTGGGGATATGCCAAGAATGAGATTGTGTTCAACGATGAAATTCCTCAGCCTTATGAATGGATGCGTCGGACAGGTCGTCCTGTCGGGCAACAGTTCGGATATATGTACGATGGTTTCTTTACCGAAGAAGAGGCTGCCAATTATGCTTCGCTGAAAGGAAAAGAAGGTGGCATTCCAGATCATGGTGAGGGATTTACTCCTTTGGCCGGTGATGTGAAATATAAGGATCTGAACGGAGATCATAAGATTGACAATAATGATGTTTCGGCCATTGGTAATCCTATTTATCCATTGCTTACAGGTAATTTGTCAATGGGCTTCTCCTGGAAAGGTTTGGATTTCAGTATGACGTGGGCGGGCGCATTCAAAACTTCCCGTCTGGTTGCAGACTTTTATCGTTATCCGTTTGGAAGTACCAATAATCGCTCTTTGTTGAAGTATATGATCGATGATGCCTGGACGCCGGAAAAAGGAAATTCCGCAAAGGCGCCGGCTATTTCGTTGACAAACAGTAAACCGAATAATTATAAAGATTCTGATTTATGGTTGCGTGACGCTTCCTATGTTCGTCTGAAGAATCTGGAAGTGGGGTATTCTTTCCCTCAAGGTCTTTTGAGTAAGATGCATCTGAGCTCTTTACGCATTTCTCTTTCCGGTTATAACTTATTGACATTTGATGCATTGGGTTTCAGTGACCCCGAAAGTAATCCCAGTGGAGATACCTATCCGTTGGTGAAAGTTATAAACTTTGGATTAAAGGTTGGATTTTAACGCTTAAATAAAAGAAATGATATGAAAAATATAAAGAAACATTTTCATGCTATTGTACTGTTGTTGGGATTTCTGATTTCCACCAACGCATGCGAGGATTTAGCTTTCGGAGATAAATTCTTGCAGAAGCCCCCCAGTACGGATGTTACGATTGACACGGTCTTTTCTACGGCTGAGTATGCTCGCAGAGTTCTGTGGTACAGTTATCGATATCTGCCGATGGGACTGGAAACATCGAATAGTTATTGGAACACGATGTGGCTGGGAAATATTGAAGGCCTGACGGATTTGAATCAGGATTATCTGGGGTATTCGGGCGTTAATAAGGTTTATTATGCCGGTAATTATAATGCTGGTACGGAAAATTCGCCAAGAGGCACCTACATGGCTACCAAGATTCGTTTCAATGAGAATGAAACCCATATGTGGTCGGCTATTCGCAACGCCTGGCTGATTGTAGCCAACATAGACAGAGTGCCCGATATGGATAGGACAGAGAAAGAACGTTTGAAAGCGGAAGCTAAGGCGATGGTAGCTGTATATTATGCGCACATGTTGCGTCATTACGGCGGATTGCCCATTATAGATAAAGTCATTTCACCCGATGAAGCATCGATGCCTACCCGGGCCACTTTGCAGCAGACAGTCGATTTTATAGTAAGACTGTTGAACGAAGCTATTGATTGTCCGGAGTTCCCTTGGCATATATCAGAAGCGGAGATGTCTAATTGGGACGGACGTTTGACAAAAGCCGGTGCAATGGGGTTGAAAGCAAGAGTTTTACTTTTTGTCGCCAGTCCGCTGTTTAATAATGATGAGCCTTACTTTCAGGGAGCAGCTTCCGAAGCGCTGATGACTTGGTTCGGCAACTATGACCGTGAACGTTGGAAACATGCAATGGATGCTTGTGAAGCTTTCTTTAAGGCTGTTGACAGCAATGGTTTCTATAAATTGGTCGAAAAAGAAGATGTTAATCCCAGTGGATACCGTTATGCCTTCCGTGCAGCTTATTTTGATCGTGGTACTACCGAAACCTTAATATCTGTCCGTAGAGAGAATTATTATAAGGCTAATCAGCAACCCTATACCAACCAGTCTATTCGCTGGGGAGCAATCTGCCCGACAAAAGAATATTTTGATATGTTTCCGACTGCCGATGGAGAGAATTTTGATTGGAGTAATCCGGAACATACAAAGAATCCATTCATGAACAGAGACCCTCGTTTATCTGAAACATTCATATTGGACGGAGATCTTTTCCAGAACAGAACGGCTGGTGTTACACAAGAAAAGCCTGATGATAAGGAAAACTATCCGGCAGGAAGAGACTGGAATGTAGGACAAGTGACTGCTAAGTCTTTATTAACAGGATTATCTTGCAGAAAATGGGGATTGGACCGTGCAGGCGAATATAATGGTCATATTATTCAGTGGCCTCATCTGCGTATTGCAGAAATATATTTGAGTTATGCGGAAGCTTTGAATGAGTACAATAATGGGCCGAATGAGCTGGCTTATCATTATGTCGATAAAGTACGTGCTCGTGTCGGTATGAAAGGATTGAAGAAAGGATTGAGTAAGGAAGAATTCAGAAAAGAGCTTCTTCGTGAGCGTGCTTGCGAATTTGGTTATGAAGAAGTACGCTTTTTCGATTTAATCCGTTGGAAGATGAAAGAAAAATTCTCTACTCCTTTGCATGGATTGAATATCTATAAAAACAAGAATGACGGCAGTTATATTTGTGAAGAGTTTCCACTTCTGGGAGGAGAACAAAGTCGTTCTTGGTGGAATCCCGGTGGATTTTCGGAGAAATGGTATCTGAGTGCTTTCCCCCAGAATGAAATAAATAAAGGATATGGGTTGGTACAAAACCCCGGTTGGGAATAATACATCTGAAAAACATAGATAAAAAAGAGTATGAATAAAAAGATAAATATCATATTGGCAAGTGTGCTGTGTTCATTCAACCTGATGGCACAAGTAGACACATTGACGATTCATAAGGATAAAGTGGTGATAGATTACGGCCGCAATATTACTCATGATGCAAGAGAGGTTACCGGTGCCGTTTCTACGGCTACCAGCGATAAACTTTCGCATAAGAATAGCATTAATGCTACGAATCAATTGTTTGGTATGCTTCCGGGATTGCAGGTGTTGCAAAATGCCGGTGCGGTTTGGGAAGACGGAGCCACTTTGTATGTGCGTGGAATGGGGACTTTGAATTCCAAAAGTCCACTTATATTGGTCGATGGTTTCGAACGTTCTCTTAAGGAATTAAGTTCAGAAGAAATAGAATCGGTCAGTGTACTGAAAGATGCGGTAGCTACCAGCTTATACGGTATTCGTGGCGCTAACGGTGTAATTCTGGTTAAAACGAAACGGGGTAGTCTGACTTCTCCTCAGATTAGTTTTTCTTATGAGTTCAATATGGCTACTCCGAAGCGTTTACCCGATTTTGTAGATGGATATACTTATGCATCTGCGTTGAATGAGGCAATGAAGAACGATGGTTTGATGCCACGCTATTCGGTGGCAGAACTGGATGCTTTTAAAAACCAGACCAATCCGTTGTTTTATCCTAATGTAGATTGGGTAGACGAGACACTGAGAGGAGCCAGCTATGGTGATAATATAACCTTTTCGGCGCGTGGTGGCGGTAAGTTTGTAAGCTACTATACGATGTTAAACTTTATGGATAACCGTGGAATCTTGCAGCCTACCGAGGATAATGATGGCTACTCTACTCAACTTAAGTATTCCAAGCTGAATGTTCGTACAAATTTAGATATTGCGGCTTCACCTACTACAACTGTACAATTGAACTTATTGGGCAACTTCTCTGAACATAATCGTCCGGGAACAGGGGTTAGTGATATTTTTACAGCCTTATATCAGGTTCCTGCCGCTGCGTTTCCCATTAAGACGGAAAGAGGTATTTGGGGAGGTACTACGACTTATGGCAATAATCCGGTTGCTAATATTTCGGGTAAAGGATATGCGCGTTCTCAGACCCGTGCCTTGTTTGCCGATATACATTTGAAACAGGATCTGGCAGCTCTATTACCGGGTTTAACCGGTGGTATTAAAGTTGCTTTGGACAACACTGCTGCCTATTGGGATAGCAATACGAAGAATTTTGGTTACGAGTCGGCGGTTTTGAATTTGGAGACAGGGGAAAAAGAATTTAATACTCATGCCAATGAAGGTACACTCTCTTATTCTAAAAGTGTAGGTTCTGTTACCACTCACTTCAACTTTGAGGCTTATGCTAACCTGTCCAGACAGTGGGGTAAGCATGATTTGAATGCTACTTTCATGTACTCCATGGATAAGATAAAGTCAAAGGGACGTAATACAGGGCGGGCTTTCATGGATGTAATAGGTCAGGCACATTACGCATATAATAATCGCTATTTAGTGGATTTGTCATTGTCCGGTTCTGCGTCCAGTATATTAGACCCCGATGATCGTTGGGGAATATTCCCGGCTATTGGTGCCGGCTGGATTCTTTCAGAAGAAAGTTTCCTGAAGAATGACTGGCTGAACTTCTTGAAATTGAGAGCTTCGTATGGTGTTTCCGGGCGTGCTGATTACGCTGTGAACTTATTTCAGGATATCTATGGTAGCGGAGGCTCATACTTCTTTAAGAATGCTCCTACTTCTATGAGTGGCATGAAGTTGACTCAATTAGGAGTTGAGGGGCTTACATATGAAAAATCTCATAAGCTGAATGTCGGGGTTGATTTCAAGGCATGGAATAAATTGTCATTGGCTGTTGATGCTTTCTATGATCATCGTACAGACATTCTTGTTGCTGGCGGAAATGCAGTCTCTGGTATATTGGGTATGTCGGTACCGAATGTCAATGACGGAGTTGTTGATAATAAGGGGATTGAAATAGCTCTGAACTGGGACGATAAGATTTCAAATTTCACATACCACTTGGGTGGGCAGTTCTCATTTGTGCGCAATAAAATTATAAATCAAAATGAAGAGTATCGCCCCCATGATTATCAGAAGCGTACAGGAGGTTCTTTAAATCAGATTTTTGGTTATGAAGTGATGGGTATTTATCAGTCTCAGGAAGAAATCGATAATCGTGAGGTTAAGCAATATCTGGGCGATGTGCGTCCTGGAGATCTGATGTTTAAGGATCAAAACGGAGATAACCGGATAGATGCTTATGACCAAGTAGCATTGGGATATAACTCTACATGTCCCGAAATATATTATTCTTTTGATCTAGGAGCGGAATATAAAGGTTGGGGTGTCTATGCCTTGTTCCAGGGAACAGGTAATTACAGCAAGTTATTGGATACAAGAAGTATTTATCGGCCTATAGTAGGTAATAATACGATTTCTACTTATTATTACGAAAATCGTTGGAGTGAAACGAATCCAAACGGTACCCTCCCGCGCCTGACTTATTCAGGATCAGATAATAACTACAACAATAATTCATTGTGGGTGGCTGATGCGTCCTTTTTGAAGTTGAGGACATTGGAAATGTATTACAGGTTTCCGGAAAAACTATTGAAGAAAACCGGTTTTCTGGGTGGAGCTAAAATCTTTGCCCGTGCGCATGATTTGTTCTGTATTGATGGGATTGACATTCGTGATCCAGAGGCTATTGGTGCATCACATCCTACTATGACTCAATATGCATTTGGATTTAATTTATCTTTCTAAAAAAGTGGAATAATATGAAGCCAATAAATAAGTATTTAATAATATTTCTATCACTGTTCTTATTTGCAGCTTGTGATTTTATGGATTGTAACGAATCGGATTATTATTCGAAAGAACAGATTCAAGGGAGTTATGCACGCGTCAAGCAGTTTGTAACGAATGTCTATAGTTATTTGCCTCAAGACTTTTGCAGTATTGACGGTGCTATGCAAGATGCAGCTACAGATGATGCCATACATGTTTACAAAACATCAAACGTGCAGAGATTTGTTAATGGAACTTGGTCTGCCAATACTACGATTGATGACAAATTCTCTAACTACTATTCAGGGATTCACGACGCTAATTTCTATTTGGAAAATATGGTAGGACTGACTTTTGAAGACTGGAAGTATGGAGACGAGTATGAAGATTGGATGAAAGAATATCCGAATTATGAGTATGAGATTCGTTTCTTGCGGGCATTTTTCTATTTTGAGTTGGTGAAGCGCTATAAGAATATTCCTTTAATAACAAAAGTTGTTACTAAAGAGGAGGCGAATAATGCTGAGCCTGTGGCAGCCGGTGTGATCTTAGATTTTATTATTTCCGAATGTACCGAAATGGCGCAACTGCTTCCGGTGAGTTATACAAACTTTGGAAAAGAGCAGGAGACCGGACGTGTGACGAAGGGAGTTGCTCTGGCGTTGAAAGCTCGTGCTGCATTATATGCTGCAAGTCCTTTGTTCAATCCGGATAACGATAAAAGTAAATGGATTGCCGCCGCAGAAGCTGCCTATGAGATTATTGGTAACCAATCTGCTTTGGGATATACTTTGGATAAGAATTTTGCAAATCTGTTCGGAACACAGAATAATAGAAGTCAAGAGGTTATTTGGGCACGTCCTAACGGAGAGAATAATGGTTTTGAGGCTTCTAACTTTCCTATGGGGGTGACAGGCGGGAAAACGTCTACTTGCCCGACGGAAAATCTGGCAAGCGCATTTGAAATGAATAACGGTGAGCCTTTTGATTGGACTAATGAAGCTATGCGTGAGAATCCTTATGCTCAGAGAGATCCTCGTTTTTATCTGACCATCGTTCATAACAGTATGAAGTGGCCGGCAGATAAGGAAGTGGAAATATGGGAAGGAGGAAGCAACGGGTTGCCATTGACTAATGCTACGACGACAGGGTACTACTTGCGTAAGTATGTCAACAGTAGTATAAGTTTTGAGGCAGGTGCACCAACTACAAAAGCTCATCACAACTGGATATTATTCAGATATGCAGAAGTGTTGCTAAACTATGCTGAAGCTATGGTCAATGCTTATGATGACATTGCATTTACGAATGAAAAATGTGGCATGTCCGCATTACAAGCTGTAAATCAAGTTCGCGGCAGAGATGGGGTAAAGATGCCCGCATTGTCCGAAACTTTATCCCCTGCAGTTTTCCTGAAACGTCTGAAGAATGAACGTAGAGTTGAACTTGCCTTTGAGGGACATCGCTTTTGGGATCTTCGTCGCTGGAAAGAGCTGGACGCCTTAAAAGATATTTATGGAGTGAAGATAACGAAGGAAGAATCAGGTATAAATTATACAAGGCAATTGTTGGATACACGTTTGGTCGATGATAAGTTATACTTTTATCCGATTGCCAATACGGAACTTTTCAAGAATGACAAATTGAAGCAGAATCCGGGTTGGGATTAGCAAATGTGGTAAATATAAACAAAGGAAGGCCGTTGTTACATTAAAAAGTCAGAACGGCCTTTCTACTAATTATCCACTATGGACTATAGACATAATAATAAATATTTAGGTAAAAAGGATTAAGGATGAAAATAAATAAACTTTGGATATTGTGTTTGCTTATTCTTTGTTCGTGCAGCACAAAAAATGAGGAAGATATTGTGTCTCGTGGTTTTGAGAGAGCTGAACTGCAACTTTCTGCTCAGTTGAAAGTGGTACCGGAACCTAATGAGTATCCGCGTACCATAAAAGGCGGGAAATTGAAAACTACGAAAAAGAATGATTGGACCGAAGGGTTCTATCCGGGATGTCTGTGGTATGTATATGAACATAATCACAATGAAAACTGGAAAGAGTCTGCAATAAAATGGACTGAAGCTCTCGAACCATTGAAAAAACTGACAAACCATCATGATATCGGTTTTCTGATGTACTGTAGCTTTGGTAATGCATATCGTTTGACCGGTAACGAAACCTATAAAGATATTCTGGTAGAATCAGCCCGTTCACTATGTACACGCTTTAATCAAAAAACGGGTTGTATAGAGTCATGGAATTACCGAAAAGCGTGGAACGGAATAGATGAATGGTTTTATCCTGTAATCATTGATAATATGATGAATCTGGAACTTCTGTATTTTGCTACGAAAGTAACAGGAGATTCTGTTTATGCAAATATCGCTAATGCACATGCGGAAACTACTGCGAAGAATCAGTTCCGTGCAGATTACAGTAATTATCACGTAGTGAATTATGACGAAGAGACGGGAAAAGTACTTCATAAAGCTACTTGTCAGGGATTTTCGGATAACTCTGCTTGGGCACGTGGACAGGCATGGGCTATTTACGGCTATACGATGGCTTATCGTGAAACAAAAAGAAAGGATTTCTTGGATATGGCGATCCATACAGCCGACTTCTGGCTGAATCATCCAAATCTGCCGGAAGACGGAGTACCATATTGGGATTTCAATGCGGGGCAGGAGGGATTTGTTCCGGATTGGAATTATGACCCTCAGATGTTTAAAGAAGTGCCACGTGATGCTTCAGCAGCGGCAATTGCAGCTTCTGCTTTTCTGGAATTGACGGATTATGTGGATGATGGAGAAAAGTATGAACAGGCAGCTGAACATATATTGAAGAGTTTGTCTTCTCCGCTCTATTTGGCAGAGTCGGGAACGAACTGTAATTTTATCTTAATGCATAGCGTAGGGAGCATTCCTCATGGAAGTGAGATAGATGTTCCTTTAGTATATGCTGATTATTATTATCTGGAGGCATTATTAAGATATAGTAAGAAACAAAAATAGTCTAGTTGGCGATAGATAGCTGGAGAAGATAAAGGCTTTTCAGAGGATTTTAGAGTTGGAAAAGAGTAAATAACCCGAAATAATAGACTGATGTGTACTATTGTGTTTTTTTTATTGGTGATTTTCGCTTCAGGCTTGCAGGCTGGTGAATCGCATTTTTCTACGGCAGGTTTTTATGAGCTTGCCGGTAGTGGGCGTGAAGTATATAATATGAACGTAGGATGGAGATTTCATAAAGGAAGTTGTCCGGATGCATGGCAAAGAGATTTTGATGACTCTTTATGGGATATTGTGAGTATACCACATGGAATCGAACTACTTCCTGAAGAGGCAAGTGGTAATATTAATTATCAAGGAGAGGCATGGTATCGGAAAACCTTTTCTGTGCCTGAGAATCTAAAAAATAAAATAGTTTATCTGCACTTTGAAGGTATAATGGGTAAGTCACGGATCTGGCTTAACGGAAAGTTACTTAGAGAACATTATAATGGTTATTTGCCGGTCATCGTAGATGTAACGGAAGGATTGAATTTTGAGACGGCTAATACATTGGCTATTTGTGCGGATAATAGTGATGATCCCTCATTTCTGCCTGGCAAACCCCAGCAAGCTTTGGACTTTACTTATTTTGGAGGAATTTATAGGGATTGCTTCTTGATAGCTCATAATCCAGTACATATTACGGATGCTAATTATGAAGATGAAATTGCAGGGGGCGGTGTTTTTATCCATTACCCTTTTGTTTCGGAAGGTAAAGCTGAAATAGGTGTGAAAATTCATTTGCGTAATGAGTCGTCAGGTTTGTTTAAAGGAGAGCTTATGCTGACGTTACGGGATATCTCAGGCAAAGAGATTAGCAGAGGAGTAAAAAAACTCTCGCTACGAAAGGGCAGGGCAAATTATTATGATGTGAATCTGTATGTGGAGTGTCCGGAGCTTTGGACACCTGATTCTCCTATTTTGCATCAGTTAGAGATTAAACTGGTAGATGGGAATGGTATCCTCATTGATGGAATGTTACAGAAAGTAGGAATTCGTAAAATAGAATACAGAGGGAGAGATGGTCTGTACTTGAATAATAAACCTTATCGGGATAAGCTGATAGGAGTTAATCGTCATCAGGATTTTGCTATTATCGGTAACGCACTGCCCAATTCTTTACATTGGCGCGATGCGAAAAAACTGCGTGATGCGGGAATTCGTGTTGTACGCTGTATTCATTACCCTCATGATCCAGCTTTTCTGGATGCCTGTGACGAATTCGGTATTTTAACGATATTGGCTGTTGCCGGATGGCAATTCTGGAATGATGAACCGGTTTTTTCAGAAAGAGCCTACTCTGATATTCGTGGTCTGGTTCGTCGTGATCGTAATCATCCTTCTACTTTTATGTGGGAACCGGTTTTGAATGAAACACATTTTCCTAAGGAATATGCTCATAATGCGAAGAAAACTGTCGATGAAGAATACCCGTATGAACAAGCTCTTTCTGCCTGTGATCCGGGATCACCGGGAAGTGATTATTTTCCTGTGATTTACACTCATCCTACATCTGTGTCCGCTGGTAAGAAATCGGTTTATAATGCCGGTACGTTGAAAGAAGAAATCATGTACTTTACTCGGGAGTTCGGGGATAATGTAGATGATTGGAATTCCCATAATTCAAACAGTAGGGTACATCGTTCGTGGGGAGAAAGTCCTATGTTACAACAAGCTGTACATTATGCTTCTCCTGCTTATCCTTATACATGCCTGGAGACACTCTACGCTTCGCAACTTGCACATGTAGGTGGAACTTTGTGGCATGCCTTTGATCATCAACGCGGATATCATCCTCAACCGTTCTATGGTGGAATAATGGATGCTTTTCGCCAGCCCAAAATGTCTTATTATATGTTTATGGCACAGAGGCCTTTTGACAAATTGGACAAACTTCCGGCAGAGAGTGGTCCTATGGTCTATGTAGCGAACGAGATGACACCTTTCTCATCAGAAGACGTTACAGTTTATTCTAATTGTGAAGAAGTGCGTTTGACTGTTTTTGAGAATGGTAAAAAATACGTTTACCAACGTTCTACCGATAAGTGCAAAATGCCTTCTCCTATTATTACTTTCAAAGATGCTTTTCATTTTATGGAATTGAAGGCTTTGGCCCGTTCCGGAAAACGAAAAGAAGCATATATATTGGCAGAAGGGCTGGTAAACGGTAAGATTGTGGTAACCAATAAAAAGTATCCTTCATGGCGGCCAGTGAGTCTGCGCCTTCGTGTAGATGATGACGGTTTGCCTTTGCATGCTGATGGTTCAGATGTTGTTACGTTAATAGCGGAGATTGTAGATGAGGAAGGTACGGTAAAGAGACTGAATAATACTTCTGTACGTTTTACGGTTACGGGTGAGGCTACATTGTTAGGGGATTGCGATATTGCATGCAATCCTGTACCGGCCCATTGGGGAAGTGCCCCTGTCTTGATTCGTGCGACAACAAATGCAGGAAAGATAAATATTCGGGCAGAAGTCTTGGGAGAAGGAGTACATGCTATTGTTCCTTGTGAGTTTGAATATAAGTCTGTGAAGCCTGTGATGCGCTTTATTTATAATCCGGTTGAGGTTCGGAACAGTGCCGAAAAAAAAGTTGAAACTCACGGGACAGACGATCTGGAACTCAGTTCAATGAAAGAGGAAATTTTACGATTGAAAAGAAGGATTTCTAAATATGAATTGCGTGAAGTAGAATTACAACAGGAAAGTTTTGGAGAAAAAAAATAATATCTATATTTGGGACACGTTTGAAACATATCTGAAATGTGTTCACCTTGTATGCGATGAAATTTAATAATCTGATAGTATGAAAAAAAATATAATAAGTTTAGTTGCAGTATGTCTGTTAGGTGCTTTGTTTACAGTAATGGCAGGTGAAGTGAAAACGATTAAAATTCCGTATTGGCAGGACATACAGACAGTTTCGGTGAACAGGGAAGAACCGCGCACTGCTTTTATGACGTATGATAGCCGTCAGTCTGCACTTAGCGGGGAATATGAGAATAGTAAATACTATAAATTGCTGAATGGAACATGGAAGTTCTATTACTCGGATTCGCATCGTAGTTTGCCGGGAGATGCTGTTCAGGCTGTAGCTGATATGAATGGTTGGAGTGATATCCAGGTTCCGGGAAATTGGGAAGCGCAAGGATACGGTACACCTATTTATACGAATCACGGATATGAATTCAAAGCGCTTAATCCGCAACCGCCACAATTGCCGGAAGATATACCCGTAGGTATTTATCGTCGGGAAATAACTGTGCCGGAAGACTGGATGTCACGAGATATCTATTTGCATATTGCGGGCGCTAAATCCGGGGTTTATGTGTATCTGAATGGAAATGAAGTTGGCTATAATGAAGATTCTAAAAATCCTGCGGAGTTTTTGATAAATAAATATCTCCGGAATGGTAAGAATACATTGGCCTTGAAGATTTTTCGCTGGAGTACGGGTTCCTATCTGGAGTGTCAGGATTTTTGGCGTCTGAGTGGAATTGAGCGCGATGTGTTTCTCTATTCTCAGCCAAAAGTAGCTGTAAAAGACTTCAGGGTGATCTCTACATTGGATGACAGTTATACGGATGGTATTTTCAAGTTGGCTGTTGATGTTCGTAATCATGCTCTTGCCGGTAAAAAGATGCAAGTGTTTTATGAATTGATAGATAAAGTTTCCGGTAAGGTTGCAGTTAATGGTGTAAGTGATTGTGAGGTAAAGAGCTCAGAAACTCAAACGGTTACTTTTGATGCAAGTTTGCCTGGAGTAAAAACCTGGACTTCAGAAGCTCCTAATCTCTATAAGTTGTTGATTACGTTGAAAGAAGGAAATGAAGTGACGGAGATTATTCCTTTCAATGTTGGTTTTCGGCGTATTGAAATCAAAGCGATTGATCAAATTGCTAAAAATGGGAAACCGTATGTCGTATTACTTATTAATGGTCAGCCTTTGAAGTTGAAAGGTGTCAATATTCATGAGCATAATGAAGAAACGGGGCATTATGTAACGGAAGAATTGATGCGCAAGGACTTTGAATTGATGAAACGTAATAATTTGAACACGGTTCGTCTTTGCCATTATCCGCAAGACCGTCGGTTTTATGAATTGTGCGATGAGTTTGGGCTCTATGTATACGATGAAGCCAATGTTGAATCACATGGAATGTATTACGATTTGCGCAAAGGTGGATCATTGGGCAATAATCCGGAATGGTTGAAGCCACATCTGTATCGTACTGCAAATATGTACGAACGGAACAAGAATTATCCTTCTGTTACATTCTGGTCTTTGGGAAATGAGGCTGGTAATGGTTACAATTTCTATCAGACATATTTATGGATAAAAGGACAGGATAAGGAACTCATGGACAGGCCGGTGAATTATGAACGTGCACAGTGGGAATGGAATACGGATATGTATGTACCCCAATATCCCAGCGCAGAATGGCTGAGGTATATTGGTGAAACTGGGTCTGACCGGCCGGTGGTTCCGTCGGAGTATTCTCATGCAATGGGAAATTCAAATGGTAATCTATGGGATCAATGGAAAGAGATTTATAAATATCCTAATCTTCAAGGGGGATATATATGGGACTGGGTAGATCAGGGATTATTAAGAACAGATGAGAATGGACGTAAGTATTGGACGTATGGGGGCGATTATGGTGTAAATATGCCGAGTGATGGTAATTTCTGCTGTAATGGACTTGTCGGTCCTGACCGCAAACCGCATCCTGCCATGGCGGAAGTGAAATATGTGCATCAGAATGTGATGTTTAGTGTTGTTGATGCAACTTCCGGTAAGTATCGAGTGTTCAACCGATTTTATTTTACTAATTTGAGAAAGTATACCATCCAATATGAATTACGTGCTAATGGTATGGTGCTGAAAAAAGGGAAGTTATTATTGGATGTCGCTCCTCAAGCAGAAAAGGAATTTACTATTCCGGTGAAGAATGTGCAGGGAAAAGCTGGAATAGAGTATTTTGTGCATTTCAGTGTAGTCACTACTCAGCCGGAACCTCTGATACCGGTTGGACACGAAATAGCATATGAACAATTCAGACTTCCGGTAACAGTTGATAAAGCGGCATATAAAGCTGCGGGACCTACTTTGAGCTTTAAAGAAGAAGGTAATAATCTGATTGTTTCTTCATCTAAGGTTTATTTTGAGTTTAATCGTGATTCAGGTCTGGTTACTTCATATAAAGTGGATGGAACTGAGTATTTTGACCGAGGATTTGGAGTACAACCCAACTTCTGGCGGGCACCTAATGATAATGATTATGGGAATACAAATCCGAAACGTTTGTTGATTTGGAAAACTTCAAGTCATAATTTTAATATTAGTAATGCTTCCATAAGTATGGAAGGGCAAAATGCAGTTCTGAGTGTAGTATATAATTTACCGGCTGGCAACCAATACTTGATGGATTATAGAATATATCCGGATGGAATAATAAATGTGAACGTGAAATTTACTGCAACTGATCAGGAAGCTATACGGACTGAAGTTCAGGAAGATACTCATCTTGCCACTTATACTCCCGGTAAAAAGAAAGAGAATAAAGATCAGCTCGAAGTACCTCGTATTGGTGTGCGTTTCCGTATACCACAAAGTCTGAATGTAGTAGAATACTTTGGGCGTGGTCCCGAAGAAAATTACATTGACCGTAATGCAGGAAGTATGGTAGGACGTTACAAGACTACTGCTGATTTCATGTATGTAGATTATGTTCGTCCACAAGAAAACGGTCATCGTACGGATACACGCTGGGTAGCTTTGACTGATAAAAATGGTCGGGGCCTGCTAGTTCAGGCTAAACAGACTATAGGCTTTAATGCTTTGAGAAATACGGTGGAGGATTTTGATTCGGAAGAATCATCGCGTCCATATCAATGGAGGAATCGTTCTCCAGAGGAAATTAATCAGCATAATGTGGATGAAGCTAGAAATCTGATACGGAAAATGACTCATATTAATGATATTGTTCCTCGAAATTTTGTGGAGGTTTGTGTGGATATGAGACAGCAAGGAGTGGCTGGTTATGACAGTTGGGGAGCAAAAGTGCAGCCTGGCTATACGATACCTGCTAACCAAAATTATGAATGGGGATTTACATTTGTACCAGTGAGGGCAAAGGGCGATGTAGACAAGTCACTACGTTATAATTATTAATTTTGTAATATTATGAATAACATATTCCTCTTATTAAGGGAATACAATAATAATTTATGTATGAAGAAATTTAAATTTTTATTGCTGAGCGCGTGTATTGCGCTAGTTGCGTGCACAACTAAAACATCGTCTGAACAACAAGTTTCAGACAAAGGGACAAAATGGAGTTGGGACAAGGGAACGATTGTTGTAGAAACTCCCGAGCGTCCGGCTGAACAAACAAGTGTAATAGGGCTGACGATACCTAAAATGGAAGTGGTTCGTGTGGGATTTGTAGGTTTGGGAATGCGTGGTCCCGGAGCTGTAGAACGTTTTACGTATATTCCGGGTGTAGAAATCGTTGCTTTATGTGACTATGAAAAGGAACGGGCAGAGAAATGTCAGAAGTATTTACAGAGAGCTTCTATGCCTAAAGCAGCTATATATTCAGGTGAAAAAGGATACGAAGAATTGTGTAAACGGGATGATATAGATCTGGTGTATATCGCAACAGATTGGCTGCATCATTTCCCTGTCGCTATGTGTGCGATGGAGAATAATAAAAATGTCGCCATCGAAGTTCCTTCTGCTATGGACTTGAAAGAGTGTTGGGCATTGGTAAATATGAGCGAGAAGACTCGCAAACATTGTATGATCCTTGAGAACTGCTGTTATGACTGGTTTGAAATGAATACTCTGAATATGGCGCAACAGGGTGTGTTTGGGGAGGTCGTTCGTGCCCAGGGAGCTTATATTCATAATCTGGAACCTTTCTGGGATCATTACTGGAAGAATGGTGAAAATGACAAACTGGGTTGGCGTCTGGAATATAATATGAAGCATCGGGGAGATGTATATGCCACTCATGGTCTTGGTCCTGTAGCGCAAGCGCTGGATATACATCGTGGTGACCGTATGAAGACACTCGTTGCTATGGACACCAAATCGGTAGTAGGTAAGTCGTTGGTAGAAGAAAGAACGGGACAGCCTTGTGAGAATTTCCGTAACGGTGACCATACAACTACGTTGATTCGTACGGAAAATGGAAAGGTGATTGAGATACAACATGATGTGATGACTCCGCAACCCTATAACCGTCTATATCAGTTGACCGGTACCAAGGGGTTCGCAAATAAATATCCGATAGAAGGTTATGCATTGGATGCAAAACAGCTGAATGCGTCGGGAGTTGCACCTGAGGTAGATAACTTGAATTCCCATAGTTTTATGCCTAAAAAAGATATGGAAGCTCTAGTGCAGAAATACCAGCATCCCATCCTGAAGAAATATGGTGAAATGGCAAAAGAAGTTGGTGGTCATGGTGGCATGGACTTTATTATGGATAGCCGTTTGGTGTATTGCCTGCAAAATGGACTTCCCTTAGATATGGATGTCTATGATTTGGCAGAATGGTGTTGTCTGGCCGAGTTAGGCGAATTGTCTATGGACAACAATTGTGCAGCCGTTGCTTTCCCGGACTTTACCCGTGGCGAATGGAATAAAGTGAAGGGGTATAAGCATGCTTATGCTTCCCCTGAAGATGAAAGTGTTGCCATGGAGAAAGCCAAAAAAATCACGGCAAAGCTGAAAGAAAAAGGTGCCGTAGAATGGGCGGGTGAAGCTGTGGAAAATAAAAAGTAGATGTAAGTAGAGATTAGGTAAAAGTAGACGAAAAAGGAACTTCAACGTTTGGAGTTCCTTTTTTGATTTATTGATTGTGAAAAGTGCTTATAAATGTATTAGGTAGTTTAAAAGAAGTTATAAAACGAAGCCCGGAAACTTTTGAGGATGAAAAAGTTTTTAATTTTGCACACTATGTGTAAGTATAGATACCATATATGGAACAAAAATATATATTAAGCGCAATAGATGCTGCTCTGCAAGCCGGTGCAGACATTCTTTCCATCTATAATGACCCGGCATCGGACTTTGAAATAGAAAAAAAAGCGGATAACTCCCCTTTAACCATTGCGGATCGCAAGGCACATGAAACGATTACCGGTTTTCTGTGCGATACTCCTTTTCCCATTCTGAGTGAAGAAGGGAAACATTTACCCTATGCAGAACGCTGTGGATGGGATGCTTTGTGGATTGTAGACCCTCTGGACGGTACCAAGGAGTTTATTAAACGAAATGGAGAGTTTACTGTAAATATCGCATGGGTTAATCATTCAGTACCCGTAATGGGAGTTATTTATCTTCCTGTGAAACAGGAACTTTATTTTGCAGAAGAAAGCATTGGGGCATACAAACTCTCCAATGTAACTTCTCGCGGAAATGCTTCACTGGATGAACTGATTGCATCCGCTACCCGTCTGCCTTCTGTTACCGAAAGAGGAAAATTTGTAATCGTGGCTTCCCGTTCGCATCTAACTCCGGAGACGGAGGCTTATATCGAAGAAATGAAGCGTCAACACTCGGAAGTAGAACTTATATCTAGTGGTAGTTCCATTAAAATCTGCCTTGTAGCCGAAGGAAAGGCGGATGTATATCCTCGTTTTGCACCTACCATGGAATGGGATACGGCAGCAGGACATGCTATAGCACGTGCTGCCGGATTGGAAGTTTATCAGGCTGGAAAAGAAGAGCCGCTTTGTTACAATAAAGAGAATTTACTGAATCCGTGGTTTGTGGTGGAACCTAAGCAAATGAAATAGTAACAAGATACAGTATAATGTATGACATTTGAGATAATATTTGTGCTATTGGCACTTTTGGGCATGGTGGTGGCATTGGCATTGGATAAAATGCGTCCCGGCATGGTGCTATTTTCCGTTGTGGTTTTGTTCTTATGTGCCGGCATCCTGACACCCAAAGAGATGCTGGAAGGTTTTAGTAATAAAGGAATGATTACCGTAGCTATGCTATTTTTGGTCAGTGAGGGTATTCGTCAGTCCGGAGCATTGGGACAGGTTATCAAAAAGTTGCTTCCTCAGGGCAAGACGACTGTGTTTAAAGCCCAACTTCGCATGCTTCCCACTATCTCTTTTATTTCTGCTTTTCTTAATAACACCCCTGTTGTTGTAATATTTGCTCCGATAATCAAGCGTTGGGCAGAGTCGGTAAAATTGCCTGCTACCAAGTTTTTGATACCTCTTTCTTATGTGACTATTTTGGGAGGTATATGTACTCTTATCGGAACTTCTACTAACCTGGTAGTACACGGCATGATATTAGAGGCAGGTTATGAAGGATTTACTATGTTTGAGTTAGGCAAAGTGGGTATTTTCATAGCTATAGCAGGAATTATTTATTTATTTCTATTTTCTTCTAAACTCTTGCCGGATGTGCGTACGGATGCTGTGAAGCAAGATGACGAACCGGAAGAAGATGTTGGTTTGCATCGGGTTGAGGCTGTACTTGGTCCTCGTTTTCCTGGTATTAACAAGAAGTTGGGAGAGTTTAATTTTCAGCGTCACTATGGAGCAGCTGTTAAGGAAATAAAGCGGAGCGGACAAAGTATTACTGCGAATCTGGATAATGAGGTTTTGCGTGAGGGTGATACATTAGTGGTGATGGCGGATGATTCTTTTGTTCAAACTTGGGGAGAGTCTTCCGTGTTCGTTTTGTTGGCCAATGGCAAAGATAACGAACCGGTTCCCGGAAAGGGGAAACGTTGGTTTGCCCTTTTATTACTGATATTGATGATTACCGGGGCTACGGTAGGCGAGCTGCCGGTTGTGAAAGAGGCATTCCCGAATATCAAGTTGGATATGTTTTTCTTTGTTTCTGTGACTACTATCATTATGGCATGGACTAAAATTTTTCCGGCCCGTAAGTACACTAAATACATTTCATGGGATATTCTGATAACAATTGCGTGTGCTTTTGCTATCAGTAAAGCAATGGTTAATTCCGGTGTGGCAGATGTCGTGGCAAGTTATATCATTGGTATGACTGAACATTACGGTCCTCAGGTGTTACTGGCAGCTGTATTTATCATTACGAACTTGTTTACCGAATTGATAACCAATAATGCCGCTGCTGCATTAGCTTTCCCATTGGCGCTCTCCATTTCTTCGCAGATGGGTGTCAGCCCTATGCCTTTCTTTGTAGTGATCTGTATGGCTGCCTCTGCCAGTTTCTCTACACCTATCGGTTATCAGACAAATTTGATTGTGCAAGGTATTGGAAACTATAAGTTCACTGATTTTGTCCGTATCGGATTGCCGCTGAATATTATAGCTTTCTTGATATCCATATTCCTTATTCCATTAATTTGGCCCTTTTAATAATTAGATTATGACAGACAATAATATATATCCGATTTTTGATAGGATGTTGTCAAGAGAGGATAAAGAAGAACTTCTCGGTCAGCATAGTGTGATGATATGGTTTACCGGATTGAGCGGTTCCGGTAAAAGTACGATAGCTATTGCTCTGGAGCGCGAATTGCATAAGCGAGGTTTACTTTGCCGCATTCTGGACGGGGATAATATCCGTAGTGGTATCAATAATAATTTGGGCTTTACTGAAGCTGATCGTGTAGAAAATATCCGCCGTATTGCAGAAGTTTCCAAACTTTTTATTGATTCAGGCATTATAACTATTGCTGCTTTTATCAGTCCTAACAATGATAT
Organism: Bacteroides sp. 14(A); assembly: GCF_000526555.1. Lineage (NCBI taxonomy): Bacteria > Pseudomonadati > Bacteroidota > Bacteroidia > Bacteroidales > Bacteroidaceae > Bacteroides > Bacteroides sp. 14(A). The sequence goes on from NZ_JAGH01000001.1 coordinate 1,989,814, forward strand.
CCGAGAAATGGCGGCTAATATCATCGGGCAGGAGGACTTCTATGAAGTGTACGTAAGTACCCCTTTGACTGAGTGTGAGCGTAGGGATGTAAAGGGGCTGTACGCAAAGGCACGCCGGAGAGAGATTAAAAATTTTACGGGGATTTCCGCTCCGTTTGAAGCACCCCTTCATCCGGCATTGACGTTAGATACCTCAAAACTCAGTCTGGAAGAGTCAGTCAACCAACTGCTCGACCTCATTTTACCGAAAATACAGATTAAAAAGTGATTATATAAAAAATGGAAGAATATAAATTGAGCCATCTGAAAGAACTCGAAGCAGAGTCTATTCATATCATCCGTGAAGTGGCAGCGGAATTTGAAAATCCGGTGATGCTTTATAGTATTGGGAAAGACTCTTCGGTAATGGTTCGCCTTGCCGAAAAGGCCTTTTATCCGGGTAAAGTACCCTTCCCGTTGATGCATATCGATTCGAAGTGGAAATTTAAGGAAATGATTCAATTCCGCGATGAGTATGCCAAAAAACATGGCTGGAATCTGATAGTAGAAAGTAATATGGAGGCTTTTCATGCAGGTGTAGGACCGTTTACTCATGGAAGTAAAGTACACACAGACTTGATGAAAACTAAGGCTCTTCTGAGTGCTTTGGATAAATATAAATTTGACGCAGCTTTTGGGGGTGCTCGTCGTGACGAAGAGAAATCACGTGCGAAAGAACGTATTTTTTCTTTTCGTGATAAGTTCCACCAATGGGACCCGAAGAACCAGCGTCCGGAATTGTGGGATATCTACAATGCCCGTGTGCATAAGGGAGAAAGCATTCGTGTGTTCCCGTTGAGTAACTGGACGGAGCTGGATATCTGGCAATACATTCGTTTGGAAAATATTCCTATTGTTCCGTTGTATTATGCTAAGGAGCGTCCGTGCGTAGAAATTGATGGTAATTTGATTATGGCAGATGATGACCGCCTGCCTGAAAAATATCGTGATCAGATAAAGATGAAAATGGTACGTTTCCGTACGTTGGGTTGTTGGCCGTTGACCGGTGCGGTAGAGAGCAATGCGGATACGATTGAGACAATTGTAGAGGAGATGATGACTACCACCAAGAGTGAGCGTACCACCCGTGTAATCGACTTTGATCAGGATGCCAGTATGGAGCAGAAAAAGCGTGAGGGATACTTTTAAGAATTAAGAATTAAAAATTAAAACCTGAGGATTGAAATCTTAAACCTGACCTTTAGAACTTTAATGCTTAGGTTTAAGAAGATAAAGGTGACAATTAAAAAGTAAAAAGTGATGGAGAATAACTCTAAACTAAATATCAAGGAGTTTCTGGATAAAGACGAACAGAAAGACTTACTCCGCTTTCTGACTGCCGGTTCGGTGGATGATGGAAAATCTACGTTGATTGGGCGTTTGTTGTTTGATAGCAAGAAATTGTATGAAGACCAGTTAGATGCATTGGAACGTGATAGTAAGCGTATGGGAAATGCCGGTGATCACATTGATTACGCATTGCTGCTGGATGGTCTGAAAGCAGAACGTGAACAAGGTATTACGATTGATGTGGCATATCGATATTTCTCTACTAATAATCGTAAATTCATCATTGCTGATACTCCGGGGCACGAGCAATATACGCGTAATATGATTACCGGCGGTTCAACGGCTAATCTGGCTATCATTCTTGTAGATGCCCGTACCGGTGTCATTACACAGACGCGTCGTCATTCTTTTCTGGTGTCTTTGCTGGGCATTAAGCACGTGGTGCTTGCTGTTAATAAAATGGACTTGGTAGGCTTCTCTGAGGAGCGCTTTAATGAAATCGTTAAAGAGTATAAACAGTTTATTGCACCATTGGGTATTCCTGATGTGACTTGTATTCCGCTCTCCGCTTTGGATGGCGATAATGTAGTGGAGAGGTCTGAACGCACTCCATGGTACAATGGCATTTCTTTGCTCGATTTCTTGGAGACTGTCCATATTGATAACGATCATAACCTGTCGGACTTCCGTTTCCCGGTACAGTATGTATTGCGCCCTAATCTTGATTTCCGTGGTTTTTGCGGTAAAGTTGCATCAGGGGTAGTACGTAAAGGGGATGAAGTGATAGCGTTACCTTCCGGCAAAAAATCACGTGTCAAGAGCATTGTTACGTATGACGGCGAACTGGATTATGCTTTTCCGCCTCAATCTGTAACTTTAACGCTGGAAGATGAGATTGACGTATCGAGAGGAGAGATGTTGGTACATCCTGATAATTTACCGGTTGTAGATCGCAATTTTGAGGCCATGCTGGTGTGGATGGATGAAGAGCCGATGGATCTCAATAAATCCTTCTTCATCAAGCAGACTACTAATTTGAGTCGTTCACGTATCAGTAACATTAAATATAAAGTAGATGTTAATACGATGGATCAGTTGTCCGTTGATAATGGACGATTGACGCCTGATGATCTGCCTATGCAGTTAAATCAGATAGCTCGTGTTGTTCTTACTACTGCCAAGGAATTATTCTTTGATCCTTATCAAAAAAATAAGGCAACAGGTGCATTCATTCTGATTGATCCGATTACCAATAATACCAGTGCTGTCGGTATGATTATCGATAGGGTAGAGGATAAGGATATGCATCTTTCTGAAGATCTTCCGGTTTTGAACTTACCGAAGTTAGAAATTGCTCCCGAACACTATGAAGCTATAGAAAAAGCGGTGAAAGATTTGAAGCGCCAAGGTATTGAAGTGAAAATAATCAAATAATGTACCATAATTATGGGTTTACTGGAATTTAACAAACTCCCTATAAATACTTTGGTGGGAGCCGATTGGAAAACATTTAATGCTATTACGAAAGGGCGGGAAATTGATGCGGCATACAAAGGCAAATACCGTTTGACTAAGGCGGTATGTCGTCTACTTTCTACACTGGCTCCTTTGCAGAACGGACGTTATGAGAAACGGTTGGCATCCCAACCGTTAGAGCATGATCCGGTATTCATTCTTGGCCATTGGCGCAGCGGGACGACCTTTGTGCATAATGTTTTCTCATGTGACAAGCATTTTGGCTATAATACTACTTACCAAACTGTATTTCCGCATCTGATGATGTGGGGACAGCCTTTCTTCAAGAAGAACATGAGCTGGCTGATGCCTGATAAGCGTCCTACAGATAACATGGAACTTGCTGTAGATCTGCCACAGGAAGAAGAGTTTGCACTTGCCAATATGATGCCTTATACCTATTATAACTTTTGGTTCCTCCCAAAGTATCAGCAGGAATATGCAGATAAATATTTGCTGTTCGATGATATAACGGAAAAGGAACTGAAGGTTTTTGAAGAAGTGTTTATCAAGCTGATTAAGATATCATTGTGGAATACTAACGGAACACAGTTCTTGAGTAAGAATCCACCCCATACGGGACGTGTGAAGGAACTGGTCAAAATGTTCCCTAATGCTAAATTTATCTATCTGATGCGTAATCCTTATACGGTGTTCGAGAGTACCCGAAGTTTCTTCACGAATACAATCCAGCCGTTGAAGTTGCAGGATATCAGTAATGACGAAATTGAAAAGAATATTCTTTCTATTTATGCCAAACTGTATCATAAATACGAGGCTGATAAATCTTGTATTCCTGCCGGTAATCTGATGGAAGTAAAGTTCGAAGACTTCGAAGCGGATGCTATGGGGATGACTGAGCAGATTTATCGTGGCTTGTCTATTCCCGGATTTGCTGAAGCACGCAATGATATAGAAAAGTATGTAGGTGGAAAGAAGGGATATAAGAAGAATAAATATAAATATGATGATCGCACCGTGCAATTGGTTCAGGATAACTGGAACTTTGCATTGGAGCAGTGGAAATATGAACTTTAATTAAAAAAAAGCTAATGAGATGATGCAGAAGAAAATTTGTATGTACGGCTTGCTATCCGCTTTTTTATGTTGCGGAACGGCACTTGCACAGCAGCAACAGCATACTGTGGAAGTGATTCCGTTCGGAGACATGGATCAATGGATAGACCGTCAGATTAAAGAGTCGGGCATTATCGGTGGTGCGTTGAAGAATGTATATGCTATTGGACCGACTGCGACTATTCGTGAGAATAAGGCCTATAAGAACATGGGTGGTTCGCCATGGGCTACTTCGAATGTGATGGCGCGCGTGGCGGGTATTACTAAAACCAATACTTCAGTGTTTCCCGAGAAGCGTGGCGATGGCTACTGTGCCCGTATGGATACCCGTATGGAAAGCGTAAAAGTATTGGGTATTGTTGATATCACAGTACTTGCCGCAGGTTCTATGTTTTTGGGGGAAGTGCATGAGCCGATTAAGGGCACAAAGAATCCGCAAAAGATGCTGAATTCCGGTATTCCCTTTACCAAGAAACCTATCGCTGTGCAGTTTGACTATAAAGTTAATATGTCTGATAGGGAAAAGCGGATTCGTGCTACCGGTTTTAGCCGGATAACGGACGTAGAAGGTAAAGACTTCCCGGAGGTGAATTTGTTTTTGCAGAAGCGTTGGGAAGACAAGGATGGCAATATTTTTGCTAAGCGGGTAGGGACTATGGTGGTTCGTTACTATAATACCACTGATTGGCATAATAATGCTACTTATTCAATCATGTATGGAGATATCACCGGTGATCCTGCTTATAAGCCCCACATGATGCGTTTGCAGGTAGAAGAACGTTACGCTATTAACAGTAAAGGTGAAAGTGTTCCGGTCAAAGAAGTAGCATGGGGAACAGAAGAAGATGCTCCTACACATTTATTATTGCAGTTTACTTCCAGCCATGGAGGAGCATACATAGGTTCTCCCGGTAATTCACTCTGGATCGATAATGTGAAACTGGTATATTAAAATATTATTTCAGTATAAAATGAAGAGGGCGGCTAACATCAGTTAGCCGCCCTCTCTTCGATTAGAGTTTACAACTCTTTGTCCCTATATCTTATTCCAGAATTACTACTCGGTTCAAATAGTTCTTACCGAACATGTTAGCAGTACCACCGAATCCAACGAGTTCGAGCTGATCCTTATCAACGCCTTCCTTAATCAATGCGTCGTAAACAGCCTGAGCACGTTTTTCAGACAACTTCTGGTTCCAGGAAGCGCTACCCGTAGCCTTGTCAGCATAACCGGCAACTTTGTACTTCTTATCCGGGTTAGCCTTCAGAATCTTAGCAGCCAACTGGATGTTAACCATACCGTAATCATCGATGCGAGCGCTACCAATCTTGAAGAAGATGGCACGAGGACCGGCAACTTCAATTTCCTTCACTACTTCCTTAGTTACAGGCTTAGCGTTAGCCAAAGCGTTCTTAGCGTTAGCCAGGTCAGCCTGAGCTTGTGCCAATTCGCTTCTGTACTTATTGATTTCGTTGTTGATAGCATTCTGATCAACTTTCGCGCCACAAGCTACGAACTTCTTGCCACCGAAAGTATAGGTTGCACCTACAGTTAAGCCTACAATACCTTCAGTTTTAGCATCGCTTACAGAACCGAAAACAGAAGGAGATACTGTACCACGAGCTTCGAGGTCGATAGCCCATTTCTGGTCAATGTTGTATTTAGCACCCAAACCTAAGCTTGCGCCAACCAACAGACGTACCTTATCATCTTTAGGATAACTCTTAGAAGGATCCAGTTCTTGCTTATAAGTCAAAGAACCATCAGCGTTAGTAACCTCAGTGGTCTTTGTTGCAAGATTCCAAGTACTATAAGAATTTGAGATATTCAATGTAGGACCTACAAAGAACATAAACTCAAACTTACGGCCTTCTTTGTAACCGCAGAAGAGGTTAGTCAGGTTCAACATTGCATCAGCATTCAATGCAACGAACTTCTTCTTATAGTTATACCAATTCTCGTCTTTGCCTACGTTTTCAAAAGGGTATTGAGTATGAAGTTTACCAGACCATCCGGCAACCTGACCACGGATACCCCATACCGGGCTGAAGAATTTTCCCAGTGATATATTCACCAGAGGTGTTATGGATTCACCGAATCCATAATCAAAGTTGCTGGGGTTGGTCACAACTTGTCCACCCACGCCTACACTGATAAAGAAATTGTCCTTCCAGCTTTCACTGTAGTACTTTTCTTTAGTCTGTGCATTGGCAATGGTTGCCCCTGACAACAGTAAAGATAATATTACTAATTTACTTTTCATTGTTTTTTAGTTTTTAATAGATTTAACTCTTTATTACTTATTCATTCTTCACCATTTCTCTTATTTCAGGTTGAACCTGAACATCAATCCACCAGTGAAATATTGCATTCGTTGTAATTCCACCTGTAAATGCAAATGGTTGAACAACAAATAGGTGGCACCCAACGCAAAATCTTTCGAATCATATTCCGCTATCACCCTCAAATCCGGTGCGAAACTGGGATTGTAAGTGATACCCGCCGCTATTCCGTTCAGTTTGTACTCCTTTCTCTGATTATATAAATAAGAGAGGTGTACTCCGATTTCTTCTGTTCCTATCGGCAGGTGCTTGGTTGCAGCTATATAGAAACGGCTGAAATATCCGTTTCCGCTTGATGAACCAATTACGCCACCTCCGGAAGAAGTAAACGGGTCTGATGTTCCCAGAACCACAGCCGGCATATACTTCCAGAATTGCCCTTCTTTCAAAGCTCGCAGTCGGACAGAGAAATATCTGTCCTGATTCGTAAAACCCGAGTAACCGTAAGGCTTCAAGCCCAATGCTTCCGCTTTGAAAAGTGTGCATGTGTATGCCACTTCCAACCAAGGGAAAAAGGTCACATTCAGGTAATAGTTGTACGTATGATAGTACCACGTAGGAGGAGTTATCTCCTTGTTCATAAAGTTGGCACCCAGCATTATTGTTTTATCTTTCTGCATTTCTGCCGAAGGGGCATGCAACAAACCTGTAGTACCGTAAGTTAATTGAGCCGAAAGTACAAACGCACAGCATAAAAACAAGTACGTAACTATTATTCGCTTCATCTGCATCTGCCTTTCTCTATACACTTTATACTTTCGGGTCAATTATGATCTATTGTTCTTAACAATCAGAATTATTCAGCTTCGATGATACCACCACCAGCGTTGCCTGTACCATGACCGTGGTCATGACCATGATCGTGAGAAACCTTAATGATTTCCATATCGTCATAGTTAACGGTAGCTGTACCTGCAGCTTGGTATTTAGCATATACTCCAGACAGATCCATGTTTACATCTGTTGTTGTTTCAACCGGTTCTTCATCTCCTGAAGTAATAATAGTAGTAGAAGTTACCTTTGTTACTCCTATAGTGAAATCAACGAATTCTTGTTTAGAAGTGATACTCTTAACAGCAGTATAAGGTGCTAATTCGAATTTGTATCCCTTTTCTATAAGTTCGTTTTTGTATCCATCAGCAACGATTGTATCAGTAGCTGCCTTCATAGCTTGAGCAACTGCTACACCTAATGCAGTTTCGCTGCCAAGGTTACCTCCCTGTATGTCAATAGTCTTCATACCTACTAATACTGGAATGTCATAAGTATATTGCTTAACTCTATCAGTTCCATTTACAATCATAGGATCGAAAGTATCTACTGTCGGTACAAGAGTAGGAGCGGCATTAGTTCTTGTAACTTCAACATTGAATGAGAAATCAATCTTCACTTCAACATTCGGTTCTTCTCCACCCGGTTCTGTGCTAGCTGTAGGTTTAGCAATCTTCTGAACTAAAGTCATTTCAATACCATTCTCATCAACAATCTTGAAAGTAGCTGTAAAGAATTTAGAAGAAATAGCTTTGGTTGTAGTCTCTTCTACGAATTCAGTTTCAGGAACATTAAACTTATACGCATAAGTGTTGGAGTTACCTTCACCGTAGAATTGAGTACCCTTGTCATTGTACAAACGTACAACTTTTGCCAACATCCATCTGTTACCAAACTTCAAGTCACCTGCAAGAACTACTGTTCCTGTAGCAGTTTTAACCAGAACGATTTCTGTAGTGTAATCTTCAGTAGCAAATGCGTCTGCGAAGTCAATAGCTACTTCTTTCTTAGCATTCGGTAAAGAGATGTATTGGATAGTAGATACAAATCCGTCTTTGCTTGCTTTAATCTTATATGCACCGGCAGTCAGAGGAGTAGTTTCATAATCTACTTCTTCGGTACCTTTACCATATACAGTTACGTCAGCATCGTTGATTTCATTCATGTCTTCATCCAAAACTGTTACTTTGAGGTTATATCTCAATTCAACTTCTTTGGTTGTAGCTGTTTTGCCTAACACGAAATTAACAGGATAAACGGCAGCTTGTCCCGGTTTCAATTCAGCAATGTTCACAGTAGTTTCTTGGTTGTCGAAACCTGTACATTTAGCTGTAACCTTTACAGCACCGGCTGACAAACCTGAAATAGTGAAAGAACCGCTGCTTTGAGTAACAGTACCTTTATCTGATTCAACTGTTGCGGCAGTCAAGATAGTACCTTCAGCACTGTAAATTGTACCTGTAATTGTGTACTGGGCAGCTGGCAATGTTACACTCTGATCGGGATCGATGATATCCAATCCTTCATCTTTGTAACATCCAGTGAGTAATGACCCTGTTAAGGCCACTACGGCTAATGCTAATTTAGCATTGTAGCCGTTAAAGAAACTTTTCTTTTTCATCTCAATAAAATTAAAAATTTAGTAATTCTGATTTAATAAAATATGGATTAAAACTATTATTACTCATTATGTTCTCGCTTGCGTTAGCCCGGAATCCCTTATAATAATAGCGTTCATTGCCTGCATTATAAGCTATCCCCATGTTCTTTGAGGGCGTCACCCGCGGTATATATCCTTTTCTCTTATATTTATAAGGTGGGAGCGCTATTTGAAATCTAAAACCGCCATTTGATTTTGCCCCTTGCGCTTTCATTGCATAAAAGCCAATCGAGCAATAGCGGAAGTGGCGAATCAAATCGAATCTTACGCCTTTTTCACCCAATAGATATTGTTCCCCTTTCAAACTTGCCTGAACATTATATTCGGGCCAATAAAAATTAGCTCCTAAACTCCATGTCAAGCGTGTCTTTGTTCCATAGTAAAATTCAAATCCATCCCATTCATACGCAGCGGTCAATCCAATGCGTCCTTCAAACGAAAAACGTTCATCGGCTTTTAACACATGAAGCAATTTCAAATCACCTCCATACCGGCTTGCATTAAATGTTCCGACAGTTCCTGTAAGCCATGTATTATAAGGTAAACGAACAGTTTGTTGCAATGTCAGAAATCCAGGACGTACTTTATCAGCTGAATCACCATACCCGTCATTATAAACCGGAAAAATAACCTGTGCGGTCAACTTCATTCCCTTCCAGAATGAAACCTCAACTGCCGGTGACAAGTTAAAAAGCACTTGGTATACCTGCGTAATCACCAGATTCTTTAATGAAACTTCCGGATACACAACTACATCCACCTTAAACAAAGAACTATTTTTTCTCTTTTCTTTCCGAACCAGTTTCCATGAGTCACCTAAATTGTAACTAACGTCCCAATCCGCACGACTTGCTTCAGGGACGCTGTCACCGATTATCGGTTTATAGTAAAGAGAAATTTGAGGTATATTATTATCTAGAACAATTATTCTACATGGCTTTTTATCCGGTAAACCCATTTTTTGAATAATGTCTACCGCTTTGCCAATGCCGACTCCATTCAGACGATACGCAGAATTTTGCAAGACGTATACACGTTCTTTGCCATCTTCTGTCCACCCTACATTTTCAAATCCCATTTCTACTAAAGTGTTCACCGTACTTTCTCCTGTTTGGCAAATTCCTTTTAAAGGAAGCAAACAGAATAAAAAGAGCGCCGCACATCGTGCTATTGTTTTAGTAGCTAGACACTTTCTCATGTTAGAGTTTCTATACCTCATTTTATTTATTCAATTTTCATATCTTTACGACATAAAATATGGTGCAAAAATAGACACATTTTTAATAATACCAAAGAATTTTACATGAAAAAATAAAATAATGTAGCTTTTTCTGCATAATTGTTCTCATAAAGCTAATATTCTTTGTCTATGAGCTTATAATGCGTGATAAAGAGGTTAATAAATGACTAATAAATACGACATTTATATGAAAAATATACCCTCAAACGTAATTTTGATTATATATACCTTTCGTAAAAAACGAATTATTATTTATTTAAGAGTTCCGCAAGCTTGTTCTACGTGTGTATAATGATAATTTATAACCTCTTCTATAAACATACGATATGTTTTTTTAGGTTCGGGAGGTCTAGCTTTCAATATGCAGAGCTTCAAAAAAACAAGTTGGTAATCATTTTGACATTCTGTACTTTTAGTTAGCTGAGAATCCGTTGTTTTGACCCGACAGTTGTGATGATGAAAAGAAAGAACTAAAGAGTAGCGAAATGCAGGCTATTAAGTGTATGTCGCAGCCTCCCAGAAGGAGGGAAATTAGGATAATATCAGTTATTTCTTGTTTCTTGCTCAATTGGATTATAAATCCTAAGCAGGGAACGCAGTGAGAGCAAGGTAAAGTCATGAATAAAATTACTCACCATGGGGTGATACCATTTTGTTTCATACCGTGAAACCGATAGTTTCAAGGCATGAAACCGTTAGTTTCACCTATTGAAACCGGGAGTTTCACGGCATGAAACTCACAATTCCAAATGGAGAAACCAGAGCATCAAACAGGCAATCTGTACGTATCAAGAACAGTGATGCTAAAGTTATCCGATGCAAACGGCGGATAGTAAACAAAATAAGATGTAAAAGAAGAACAACAATAGAGACTATATTTTCAGAAAGAAATGAAATCTCTCGCTTTATCGCATCATCACAATTTCCGAGTAGGGATAGCCGATGCCGGGAACTTGTCAGCCCGGACAGTGTTGAATAACGCGACTTGTTTGTAAAGCGCCATACGGTGACAAAAAGCACTTGCAAAGGGTATGCAGCGTGATAAATCGGCTGCGACGGGCATATTCACCGTTTATGCGGGGAAAAAAGCTGAAAAATATAGGATTACAGACTTGTTCGATATACTCGTTAAATGCAAGTTAATATAATGTAATAGAATGAGTTAGGGCGTGAGAAAGGACGAGACAGAGTGAGAGTAGCCCACTTACTCTCACTCCCGGATTTTACTCTCACCCACACTTAATATATTAGCTATCAACGATTCGTACTTAAAGTGAGGGTAGTGAGAGTAACTTGAGCCAACTTATTATTGAATCCCTGAGTTCACAATTATGTTATATTGGGTATGAGGTCAATTGCCTTTTTCTTACTCTCATCAACAAGTTTGGCATAAATCTGTGTAGTCTGTATGTTGGTATGTCCAAGCAGTTTGGAGACAGTATACAGATCGACGCCTAAAGTTAACAACATAGTTGCGTGGGTATGTCTGGCAGTATGAAATGTGATATGTTTCTTAATCCCGGCCTGTTCAGCCCATTTAGGTAAAATTTCATTAGTTCTTCCCAATGTTATTAACTTTTTGAATATTATATCGTCCTCCTTAGCATCTTCTCGCTTCGGTAACTGTTTTATCGCTTCCTGACTTAAAGGCAAAGAAATGGCTTCCTTGGTTTTCTTTTGTATGATATACAACCGGGAATTGCCATCATCATCCATTTCTATGTCTCCCCACGTAAGCGCTATGATATCGGAATGCCTCAACCCGCAAAAACAACTGAAGAGAAAAGCTTTCTTTAGTAAACCATTATAAAAAGGGGTTTGAGCCAGCTTTCGCAATTCGTCAATAGTGAGATATTCTCTTTCCGTACGGTGTTTATGTGGCTTTTCTTCATTTTTTATTTTATTCATAGGATTAGCTGATATCAGTTCTTCTGATACTGCATAATTCAGGCAATACCTCAGCATTTTGTAATAATAGACCTGGGTATTGACATGCAGCAATTTCTCTTTCTTGGTATGAGTTTGTTTTGCTGTCTTTAGGTAATCCAGAAATCCCAAAATATAATCTTTATCTATCCTGCTTAATTGGATATCATTAGGGTTGTAACGTCTAAGATGATAGACTACGGCGTGTAGTACCGTTTTGCGAACTTCATTCTCCGACTTCTTTTCAGCTACACTTTGTATATAGTCGGTTAGTTTAATGTGAGATGTCTTATTGATCTTAAAACCGTGGCTCTGATTTTGTAATTCAATAATTCTTTGAGCCTTAATGGCATTTGCCAATTTTAGCGTTTCACTATTACGCACCCTGTCTGACTTATTATATTCAGGTATAATATATAATTTCAGAAACTCGTATTTTCGTTTCCCATTCATATACATATCAAGATATATCGACTTATTGCCATTAGCCAGATGTTTGACTCTTAGCTTTATTGGCTCTTTTATTCTTAGTTCTTCTTTCATATCTCTGTTTAGAATCTCCTGTTTATTAAAAATAATATACACATTTATTTGTACGGTAACAACATGGTAACAAAAACCGGTTCCAAATGATTTCGCATTTGAGTTTTATTCTGTTCTGCTACTTCTATTTGAATTTAATTTATTGAATACTAGAAAAATAAAAGGAAGGTTCATTTGCTCCAATGATGTATAAATAGTAACAAACCAGCAACAAATATATAATATTAATGTCTAAAAAAGAAACAATAAAGGAAAGTAATGATATTGTTTAGTATTATGCAATTCGCTAAATACTAGCTAATTGTATGTTTAATTTATCTAAGATTTCTTTATCCTGATTTCCGGATAAAAAGCCATGTCGGATTGTTGTTCTGGATAATAACGTACCCCAAATTTCATTATTTTATAAACCAATTATAGGCGACAGTGTACCAGGGGTAGCTCGACGGGATTGGGATGTAAGCTATAGTTTGGGCAGTAACTGGAAAAAGGCTGGTAAAGTAAAAAAAAAGAATAGTTCTTTGTTCAAAGTGGACGTGGTAATATATCCGGAATTGTCATTAAAGAACTTAGTAATTACGCAGATATATCAAGTTCTGTTCAATCTGGCACCGGCAATAGAAGTTTCTTTCTGGAAAGGAATGAGACTGACAGCACAACTGGAAGTACCTATTTATAATGACGGATATCCAGATATGTATAATAAAATACATCCTGGTTTTATTGGCGTGTCACAAACGGTAAGACTACCCTATAATATCTGGGGAACACTTACAGTAGGGCATTTCAGTAGCGAACGTTATGGGGTAGATATGAAAATTAGCCATCGTTTCATCCGTGATAATAGATTTGGAATCGAAGGACGTGTTGGATATACAGGAGCGGCATACTGGGATGGATTTACTTGCCACTTTGGAACACAGAAAAAAATGACATGGTCAGTTGGAGGTTATTTCTATTGGCCACAATATAATGTAGAAACGACTATGAAACTTGAACAGTATTTATTGGGTGAAAAAGGGGTGCGGATAGATATTATCCGGCATTTCCGCTATGCTTCAATAGGTTTTTATGCAATGAAAGCGCAAGGAGCAAAGTCCAATGGTGGCTTTCGTTTTCAGATTGCCTTGCCACCTTATAAATATAGAAGAAGAGGATATATTCCTCGGTTTACCCCCTCCAGAAACATGGGGCTGGCGTATAATGCAGGAAACGAGCAATATTATTACAAGAACTATCGCTCATCACCCGGTGACAATATAATGCAATCAAATAGTTTTAACCCATATTTTATTAAATCAGAATTATTAGTTTATTAATTTTAATTTTATTGAGATGAAAAAGAAAAGTTTGTTTGGTATTAACGTGAAGTTAGCGTTAATGTTAGTAGCAATCTGCGGCATGTTCGCCAGCTGCTACGAAAAAGAAGAATTAACGACAGAGGCACCGAGTGCAGTGAAACCGGTATACAAAATTACAGGTGTCGTTTCTAATGCTTCTACCGGAGAACCGTTGTCTGGTGCCAAGGTTAATGGTGCTACAACTGCTACCGATGGAACTTATGCTTTAGATGCAACAGAAGGGTTGAATGTTCTGACTGTTACTAAAGATGATTACAAGACTGTCACAACTTCTGTGTATGTAGAAAAGATTGAAAATGGCAAAACTGCTGTCTACACAGTAAATGCAGCTATGTATCCGGGATATGATACTCCGACATACAAAACTGTAAAATATACCATAAAAGGTACTGCAACAGATGAAAGTAGCGCTGCTGTAAAATTGTCGTCAGTAGTTATACCTGGATGTACAATTGCAGTTGTTAATAACACATTCACAGTAGAAGGGGTACAGCCGGGCACTTACTATGCTGTTCTTAAAGCTGAAGGTTACAAAAACGCTTACGCTACCATCGCTGTAGCTCCTGTTGCTGCTGAAGAAGGTGAAGGCGACCAAATTGTAACCTCTACAGTTGCCGTATTGATGCAAAAGGAAGAAACTGCAAAGGTGTCTAAATACTATGTGTGCGGCTTCGTTACCAATGAAAAAGATGCTGCTGTGCCCGACGCTACTGTAAAAGTTGAAGTTGGTGAATTCAAAGCTGATCTTACTACTGACAATCGTGGTTATTTCAATATAGAAGTAGCAGCTGAACATATCACTCCTACAACATTGGCTATTATTACAGTTTCAAAAGCTGGTTATGTTGCACAAGCAAAAGCCACAGTTGTGAAACTGGTTGAGACCGGTGCTACTTCTGTGACTTCCATTGAAGTTGTATTGAAAGCTGAAAGCAGTGATATCCCTGATGAAGATCCGAGTAAGGGTGGTGAACAAACTATCGAAGTGCCTGTAGATAAAGCAGAGCCAACGAAAGTTGAAGATATTAAAGAACCTGAAGTTAAAGCAGACATCGAGAAAGTTGCCGAAGAATTAGGTATTGAGGATATTACTAAAATTGATATTCCAGTGGTAAAAGTAGAAGAGGCTCTCGTAGTAGAACTTGTATCTACAGAAGCTGTTATTGATGAAACAACAGGTGAAACAACTCAAGAGACTAAAACTGTTGCCGACCAGATCACATTGCCTGCTAACACACAAGTTTATTATGTAGGTGGCCAAGCTCAAGCAATCAAACTAACTCGTGATATACAAACTGAAAAGGCAACTGCTGCTGTACGTACTTACGAAGGACAACCCAGCGGTACTGTGTTCTCTCAACCGCTGGAAGTTAAGTTCCAGGCTCCGATTACTGTTACTGTAGAGCCTGACTATGTATTAGGTGTTCTTTATCAAAATGAAAAAACCGGTGTATGGTCAGCTGATGCTAATAATTATGCTGAATACGATATGACTTCAGGTACTTTCGTTGGTAAAATCAATCACTTCTCCAAGTTCCGTTTCGGTTTTGAGTCAGCCATCGTTCCAGTAGACAGCGTTAAGTTGGATGCCGAAATCATCAATAAACCTTGCTATACAGGCTCTGCAGCCGCTGTAGTTACTGTAAAAGGAAACTACATGGGTGGAACCGCTTATGATGGAAACACTCCTGCTTTGGCTGTTGAAACTGCCTTGTCTGGTATGAATGCAGAAACGAAATCTTACGTAACAATGTTACTGAAAAATATGATTCTAAAAGACAATGCTAATATTGCACCGAAGAACAGCTACTCAAAAACTGCTCTGTCTGTAGATATATCAGTTCCTGCATACAAGCAAATTGATAACTTCAGTATGGTCAGAAAACAAGTAAGAAGATCATATACTGTTCATGTAATTGATAAGAACAAAAAAACTACAGACGTAACAGTGGTAGTTAAAAAGATTATCTCTACAACTCTGACTGCAAATTATGCTATTGGTCACACTCATGGACATGGCAATGGTGAAGATTTGAACGCAGGTGGTGGTATTATCGATTTTGAATAGGCCTGTTTTTAAATAATGCAATTGAACCTAAAGCATGAGATTATACATAATGAGAATAAAGCGAATGTTTATTGCGACACTGCTTATCAGTGTATCATCCATGCTTTCGGCTCAATTGACTTATGGAACTACCGGTTTGCTGCATGCTCCTTCGGCAGAGATGCAAAAGGACAAAACAGTGATGCTGGGAGGGAACTTTATGAATAAGGAGATAACTCCTCCTACGTGGTATTACCATACGTACAATTATTTTTTGAATGTTACCATTTTGCCGTGGATGGAAGTTGCTTATACTTGCACCCTGTTTAAGGCAGAAGCTTTAGGGTTAAAGCCTTATGGCTATTCAGGATTCACGAATCAGGATAGATATTTTTCTATCCGGTTACGGGCTTTGAAAGAAGGACAATTTTGGAGGTATATGCCAGCTGTTGTTTTCGGAACATCAGATCCATTTACTTCATCCGGAGGAGGCTCGATTGGTTCTACAGAAGGAAACGGATATTATAGTCGTTTCTATGCAGCGGCCACCAAGCATATCTCTATAGGAAAAGAAGAAATAGGGGTACACTTTTCTTATTTATATAATAAAAGAAAAGAGTACAAGCTGAATGGAATAGCGGCAGGTATTAGTTATAATCCAACTTTTGCGCCTGAATTAAGAATGATTGCAGAGTATGATTCAAAAGATTTTGCACTGGGAGCCACTTACTTGCTTTTAAAACATCTGCATATACAGGTGGAACTGCAAAAGATGAAATATTTCACGGGTGGATTGTGTTTCCAGTTCCGGTTGAAATAAAGAAACTGGCAGAAAAAGCATAGAGTTAATCATTTTAAAATAGAAAAAACAATGAAATGTAAATTTGGTATAGTATCTATCATGTTGGCGGGATTAGCTCTTACAGCTACTGCACAGACTAAAGAGAAATACTACAGCGAAAAATTTAAAGATAATATCTTTATAAGCGCTGGTGTAGGAGCTCAGGCATGTGTTAATCCTGATAACTTTGATTATGGCTTTGGACATGCCATCACGCCATTGATCCACGTATCAGTGGGTAAACTGTTCAATCCTATCTGGGGAGTTCGCGGACAAGTTGCCGGATTATGGTCGACACTGTATACAGAGCGCGGACAAATAAAAGGCACTTATGCTGAGGTTAAGAACAAGAAGTATTTCACTCTGCGTGCAGATGCTATGTATAACCTGTCTAACTCTGTTTGCGGATATAATCCGGAGCGCTTATTTACTTTATCTGTGTTCGCAGGTCCCGGATTGACTTTTGCAAAGGCTTATGGTGAGCAAGATAAATTAAATGCTTTGATTAACGGTTCTGTAGGTTTGATGGGACAGTTCAATGTGAGCAAGTATTTGGATATCAACATTGAGGCAAGAGGTGAAGTGTCTCCTTCTATGTTTGGGAATAAGAGCAGCGCCTACACGGATGGTGCAGTATCTCTGACTGCAGGTGTTACTTATACTTTTGGCGGTAAGAACTTTATATCTTGTGGTGCAAAAGTTGATCAGAATGCCATCAATAACGAAATCAATAAATACAGAAGCGAACTGGCACAGGCTCAGGCTGACCTGGCAAGTGCTAAAAATGCCATGGCTAACTCTAAGCCTGTAACTAAGGAAGTAGTGAAGGAGATCGAAGTTGCCGGTCCTCGTGCCATCTTCTTCAAGATTGGTAGCGCTCGCATCGATGATTACGGCATGGTTAACATCCAGTTGGCTGCTAAGATTCTGAAGGCTAACCCGGATAAGAAGTACAAAGTTGCCGGTTATGCTGATAAGGCTACGGGTAGCGCTTCCTGGAACCAGAAGTTGTCTGAAAAACGTGCTCAGGCTGTTTACGACGCATTGATTAAGGAAGGCGTTGATAAGGATCAGCTCGAACTCGTTGGATTCGGTGGTACTGCTAACATGTTCGGCAAGAACTATTTGAACCGAGTGGTAATTCTGGAATAAAATAAGATTTCTTATAATAGAAATTCTATAAAAGAGAAAAGGTGTCTAGCTATTGCTAGACACCTTTTTTGTTATAAAGAAATCAAGTAATTTCCGGTTGGTAATGAAATTGTTTATGTGGCAATATTAGAATTGAATTAGGAAATATCAATTATTGACATCAGAAATCTCTTTAATGATTCTTTTTGACAAATATATAATTAAATAATTATTAAACACACCAAATGAGTAGGGAAACAAACAGGTAACAATAAAGCTTTGCATAACATGAAAAACGATAAATATCTCAATATTTTACTTTTCGCAAACAGTATGCTATTGACTGATTATCAAGCATTAATCAAATGAATACATTCTTGTCAATACCTCTCTCAGTTTCCGGATAAAAAGCCATGTCGAGTAATTGTTTTGGACAATAATGTACCTCAGATTTCTCTCTACTATAAACCGATAATCGGTGATAGCGTTCCTGAAGCGAGTCGTCGGGACTGGAACGTTAGTTATGATTTGGGTGGAACGTGGAAGGAAGCACGGAAAATAGGGAGGAAGAATAGCTCTTTGTTTAAGGTAGATGTGGTGGTATATCCGGAAGTTTCATTGAAGAATCTAATAATAACGCAGATTTATCAGGTGCTGTTTAATTTGTCACCGGCAGTTGAGGTTTCATTTTGGAAAGGGATGAAGTTGACGGCGCAGGTTGTTGTTCCTGTTTATAATGACGGGTATGGAACCTTAGCTGGTAAAACGCATCCGGGATTTCTAACATTGCAACAAACAGTTCGCTTACCTTATAATACGTGGTTTACAGGAACTGTGGGTACTTTTAATGCTGGTCGTTACGGGGCGGATTTGAAATTGTTTCATGTGCTAAAAGCCGACGAGCGTTTTTCGTTTGAAGGACGCATAGGATTAACCGCTGCGTATGAATGGGATGGATTTGAATTTTACTATGGAACAAAGACACGCTTGACGTGGAGTTTAGGAGCTAATTTTTATTGGCCCGAATACAATGTTCAGGCAAGTTTGAAAGGGGAACAATATCTATTGGGTGAAAAAGGCGTAAGATTCGATTTGATTCGCCACTTCCGCTATTGCTCGATTGGCTTTTATGCAATGAAAGCGCAAGGGGCAAAGTCAAATGGCGGTTTTAGATTTCAAATAGCGCTCCCACCTTATAAATATAAGAGAAAAGGATATATACCGCGGGTGACGCCCTCAAAGAATATGGGGATAGCTTATAATGCAGGCAATGAACGCTATTATTATAAGGGATTCCGGGCTAACGCAAGCGAGAACATAATGAGTAATAATAGTTTTAATCCATATTTTATTAAATCAGAATTACTAAATTTTTAATTTTATTGAGATGAAAAAGAAAAGTTTCTTTAACGGCTACAATGCTAAATTAGCATTAGCCGTAGTGGCCTTATCTGGGGCTCTTTTAACCGGATGTTACAAGGATGACGGTTTAGATGTGAACGGTCCTGCAGGAGAAGTTATTCTTCCTGATCCAGTTTATACAATTTCAGGTAATGTTTTAGATGCTGAGACCTTGGAACCAATTGCGACAGCATCTGTGTCAGGTGATGCAACTGCAACAGTTTCTAATGGTGGCTTCTCTGTTGAAGTGAAAGATGCTAAGTCTTATAGCTTGAAAGTAAAAGCAAATGGTTATGAGGATACAGACGTTGTGGTAGATGTTAAGAAGGTGAATGCGGGACAATCTGCTGTGTATACTACTTTAGTTGCTATGCAACCCAAATATGAAGGTAAGTATACTTTGAAGGTTGTTGATACAGAACTCGGTGCTTTGGATGCAGCTGATTGGAAGGTTACAACTCTTTCTGGTGATGCGGTTACATCTCCTTATGCAGGTGGTGCTACTTACTTAGTAACCATTGCCAAAGAAGGTTATGTCACTAAATATATAACAATGGAATTACCGAAGACAAGAACTGATAAAGAAAAAATTCTTAATGTTACTTTGACTAAACAGGTGATTGGTAAAGTTAAGATATATGGTGATTTGACTATCGATAATAAGCCTTATGAGGCAAAATCCATTAAACTGAAAAATAAGAATGGTGTTGTATTAGGTATTGGTCAAGGTTGGGTTTACAATTTTGAAGTTGAAGCAACGGAATTTGCGGTAGAAGCTGCAGAAACAAAAGCGGTTTCTGAAACTAAGGTTGCAACATTCACATTTGAAATTGTAGACATAAATGATATTAAAATTTCTTTTGAAAAGAAATTTACTATAGTAGTCGCTCCTGATGGTAGCGTAGAAGGTAGTGATAGCGAACAAGAGGCACCTATTGAATTTAAAGTTGAAGTAACTCCAGAGTCTAACTTGGATGAGAACTGGTCAACTAAAGTTGTGAAAACAGTTGATTGGTGTAATGATGATACGAAACCACATTATATGGATGTTGAATATCTGAATTATACAGGTATGACTGTTGAAGGTGGCGATTATGAAGCTAAATTGGCTAGTATCGGTTTGAAGGATATTAGTCCTTTATATATCGCTGTTAAGGCTAAAATGACTGTAGGTATCTCTGATATCAAAGAGGAAACTATTATAAAAAAGGGTGAAGATGGTTTGAAAATTCCGGCTTTGCATTTAATGAAGACTATGACTATTTTCCATCCTTATAATAAGGTTGTTCGTACTTTAACTGCTATTACTGTTGGTGGCGTTGAGACTTCTTCTGAAGAACTTAAGAGTGTATACAAAGCAAATAATATATTGAAACAAGCTGTTCCTTCATATTTTGAAGGTGGTGAGTTGTACTCTATTGAACATTCTCACTCTCACGGTCATGGTCATGGTGATAATCAGAATTCTGGTGGTGGTATCGTTGAAGCAGAATAACTCTGATTATTAAAACAGTATATTATATTGAACCGAAAGTATAAGAAAGCAATAGTGAAATGATAAAGCGTTTTATAGTTAGTTGTTTGTTACTTTGTAGTACACTTGTACTTTCGGCTCAATTAACTTACGGTACTACAGGTTTGTTGCATGCCCCTTCGGCAGAAATGCAGAAAGATAAAACAATAATGCTGGGTGCCAACTTTATGAATAAGGAGATAACTCCTCCTACGTGGTACTATCATACGTACAACTATTACCTGAATGTGACCTTTTTCCCCTGGTTGGAAGTGGCGTACACATGCACACTTTTTAAAGCGGAAGCACTGGGCTTGAAGCCTTACGGTTACTCAGGTTTTACGAATCAGGACAGATATTTCTCTGTCCGACTGCGAGCTTTGAAAGAAGGGCAATTCTGGAAGTATATGCCGGCTGTGGTTCTGGGAACATCAGACCCGTTTACTTCTTCCGGAGGCGGGGTAGTTGGTTCATCAAGCGGAAACGGATATTTCAGCCGTTTCTATATAGCTGCAACCAAGCACCTGCCGATAGGAACAGAAGAAATCGGAGTACACCTCTCTTATTTATATAATCAGAGAAAGGAGTACAAACTGAACGGAATAGCAGCGGGTATCACTTACAATCCCAGTTTCGCACCGGATTTGAGGGTGATAGCGGAATATGATTCGAAAGATTTTGCGTTGGGTGCCACCTATTTGCTTTTCAACCATTTGCATGCGCAGGTAGAATTGCAAAAAATGAAATATTTTACCGGCGGACTCATGTTTAGATTTACGTTGAAGTAAGTTTCGCCTGAAAAGTGAATAAGTATAAAGAGTTAAACAATAAAAACTAAAAAACAATGAAAAGTAAATTAGTAATATTATCTTTACTGTTGTCGGGAGCAGCTGTTGTTGCCACTGCACAAACTAAAGAGAAGTACTACAGTGAAAGCTGGAAGGACAATATCTTTATCAGTGTGGGGGTAGGTGCACAGGCTGGTACGAATCCTGACACCAAATTTGGTAAGACGGTGACTCCGCTGATCAACCTGTCAGTGGGTAAGTACATTTCTCCTATATGGGGAGTTCGTGGACAAATCTATGGTTGGCAATCAAAGCAGGAAACTGCTTATCCGTTCCTGGATTTGGATAATCGCAAAGAGCGTAAAGAAAACTATGTAGGTTTGAACGCCGACGCTATGTTGAACCTTACCAACTTGATTTGTGGTTATAACCCGGATCGTTTGTTTGAGTTGAGCGTATTTGCAGGTCCTTCGGTTAACATTGTGAAAAATTATGCAGATTGGCAATTGGGATATAAAACCGATGCAGGAGTAACGACTCCGAATGGAGATACGAAATATACTACAACGATTGATCCTGCAACTACTACACCTGTTAATCACGATTTACGTTGGTTAGTTGGTGCCAGTGTAGGTGTAGGAGCTAAATTTAATGTGAATAGATCTTTGGCTATCGATGTAGAAGCTCGCGGTCAGGTTACTCCGTCAATCTTGGGTGCTTATAGTAGCGCTAATACCGATGGTTATATTCATCTGACTGCAGGTGTTACTTATACTTTCGGTGGCAAGAAGTTCGTAGCTTGTGGCGCGAAAGTTGATCAGAATGCTATCAACAACGAAATCAATAAGTACAGAAGCGAACTGGCACAGGCTCAGGCTGACCTGGCTAACGCTAAGAACGCTTTGGCTAACGCTAAGCCTGTAACTAAGGAAGTAGTGAAGGAAATTGAAGTTGCCGGTCCTCGTGCCATCTTCTTCAAGATTGGTAGCGCTCGCATCGATGATTACGGTATGGTTAACATCCAGTTGGCTGCTAAGATTCTGAAGGCTAACCCGGATAAGAAGTACAAAGTTGCCGGTTATGCTGATAAGGCTACGGGTAGCGCTTCTTGGAACCAGAAGTTGTCTGAAAAACGTGCTCAGGCTGTTTACGACGCATTGATTAAGGAAGGCGTTGATAAGGATCAGCTCGAACTCGTTGGATTCGGTGGTACTGCTAACATGTTCGGTAAGAACTATTTGAACCGAGTAGTAATTCTGGAATAAGATATAGGGACAAAGAGTTGTAAACTCTAAACAAGAGAGGGGGCTTAACATGAGTTAGGCCTCCTTTTTTGTTATTATGACAGCAGATGCGTCAAATATCAAATTTTAATCGTAATTTTGTAGCCCATTATGAGTAGAATATTAGCGATTGATTACGGTAAAAAGCGTACGGGGATAGCCGTCAGCGATACGTTGCAAATGATTGCTAACGGGTTGACAACTGTACCTACACATGAACTGTTGACGTTCATCCTTGATTATGTAGGAAAAGAACCGGTGGAACGCATTCTTGTAGGGCTTCCTAAACAAATGAACAATGAAGCTTCGGAAAATATGAAGCGAATAGAGCCTTTTGTTCGTTTGTTGAAGAAAAAATTGCCGGCAATGCCTGTTGAATATGTTGACGAGCGTTTTACTTCTGTTTTGGCACATCGTACTATGCTGGAGGCTGGGCTGAAGAAAAAAGATCGACAGAATAAAGCTTTGGTAGATGAAATCAGTGCGACTATTATCCTACAAAGTTATTTGGAGAATAAACGTTTTGCCTTATAATAATAAGGTATATATACTTATATATAATAGTGATTTAATAATTTGTAATTAGATAAACAATGATTTTACCCATTTACGTGTACGGGCAGCCCGTATTGAGAAAAGTGGCGGAAGATATTACTCCCGACTATCCTGGTTTGAAAGAGTTAATAGCGAATATGTTCGAAACGATGGACCATGCAGAAGGTGTGGGACTTGCTGCTCCACAAATTGGACTTCCTATTCGTGTTGTAGTGGTAGATTTGGATGTACTGTCTGAAGATTATCCGGAATATAAGAATTTTCGGAAAGCATATATCAATCCTCATATCCTTGAAGTATCTGGTGAAGAAATATCTATGGAAGAAGGGTGTTTGAGTCTTCCTGGTATCCATGAGTCTGTGAAACGTGGTAATAGAATTCATGTTACATATATGGATGAAGATATGGTAGAGCATGATGAGGTTGTTGAAGGTTATCTGGCGCGTGTGATGCAACATGAATTTGATCATTTGGAGGGAAAGATGTTTATTGATCACTTGTCTCCCCTACGTAAACAAATGATTAAGGGAAAACTGAATGCGATGTTGAAGGGCAAAGCTCATTGCACGTATAAAGTGAAAACTGTGAAATAAGCCAATCTTATAATATGGTATAAAAGGCTCAAAAAATATAAAAAGTCTTCCGCTAATCCTGCTAGGTAAATGAAAAGCATTAAATTTGTTTCGTTTACAAGCATTTATAAGACAAGATGATAAAAAAGATACTGACGGCTTTCCTGTTGCTTCCAACGTTGCTGTGTGCGCAGATCAATACGGAGCGGGTGATGACAATCGCGCGCAATGCATTGTATTTTGAAGACTATGTGCTTTCTATCCAGTATTTCAACCAGGTAATTAACGCTAAGCCTTATTTATATGAGCCTTACTTCTTTCGTGGTTTGGCAAAGATTAATCTGGATGATTTTCAAGGTGCGGAAGCGGACTGTAATGCTGCTATCCAACGCAATCCTTTTGTGGTAGGTGCTTATCAAATACGTGGGTTGGCTCGTATTCGGCAGAATAATTATGACGGAGCCATAGAGGATTATAAGACAGCCTTGAAATATGATCCGGAAAATCTTGTCTTGTGGCATAATCTTTCTCTTTGCCACATGCAGAAGGAGGACTATGGAGCAGCTAAAGAGGATCTGGGAAAATTGTTGAAAATAGCGCCCAGATACACTCGTGCTTATCTGATGCGTGGTGAAGTATCACTGAAGCAGAAAGATACGATACAGGCCTTGAATGATTTTGAAAAGGCGATTGAAATGGATCGCTATGATCCTGACGGGTGGGGAGCACGCGCTATTGTCCGTCTGCAACAAGGAAAGTATGCGGATGCTGAAGCTGACTTGGATCATTCTATTCATTTGAGTGCAAAGAATGCAGGTAATTATATTAATCGTGCATTGGCTCGTTTTCATCAGAATAATTTGAGAGGTGCCATGAGTGATTATGATCTGGCATTGGATATTGATCCGAATAACTTCCTCGGACACTATAACCGTGGTTTGCTCCGTGCTCAGGTGGGTGATGATAACCGTGCAATAGAAGACTTTGATTTCGTTCTGCAGATAGAGCCGGATAATATGATGGCAACCTTCAACCGTGGTTTGCTACGTGCACAGACCGGAAATTATCGTGGTGCAATCAGTGATTATTCGAAAGTGATTGATGAATACCCCAACTTTATGGCAGGATATTATCATCGTGCTGAAGCTCGTAAGAAGATCGGTGATCGTAAGGGGGCTGAACAGGATGAATTCAAACTCATGAAGATGCAGATTGACAAACGTAACGGAGTTACAGCAGATAATAAGGATGTCGCGGATAATGCTCAGGATGGTGAGGATAAGAGCAAGACGCGTAAAAAGTCCGATAAGAATATGGACAATTACCGGAAGATTGTGATTGCTGACGACTCTGAGCAGGATGAGAAGTATAAGAGTGATTACCGCGGACGTGTACAAGACCGGAATGTATCTATCAAGATGGAGCCGATGTATGCGCTGACCTATTATGAGAAATTAAGCGAGGTAAAACGTATCGTCCATTTCCATAAGTATATCGAGGAGTTGAATCATTCTAAATTGTTCCCGAAGCCTTTGCGTATCACCAATATGGAAGCTCCGTTGACGGAAGAACAAGTGAGATTCCATTTTGCTTTGGTCGACTCGCATACCTCGGATATTGTTGCAGATGACAAAGATGCCAAGAAACGTTTCTTACGTGGGCTTGACTTCTATTTGGTCCAAGACTTTGCCAGCTCCATTGATGACTTTACGCAGGCGATTTTGCTGGATGATAAATTCTTCCCGGCTTATTTCATGCGAGCATTGGTGCGCTACAAACAGCTGGAATATAAAAAAGCGGAAGCTGAGTTAACTGAAGGTGTTCCCGGAGCTTCTTCCGATAGTAAGAAACAACCAGAAGTAACGTCAATAGATTATGATATTGTGAAAAATGATTTGGATCATGTCATCCAATTGGCTCCTGATTTTGTTTATGGCTATTATAACCGCGCCAATGTATTATCAATGTTGAAAGATTACCGTGGGGCATTAGAGGATTATAATAAGGCTATTGAATTGAACAAAGACTTTGCTGAAGCTTATTTCAACCGTGGTTTGACTCATATCTTCTTGGGTAACAACAAGCAGGGAATTACAGATCTGAGTAAGGCGGGTGAATTGGGTATCGTATCAGCTTATAATATTATAAAGAGATTTACCGATACGCGTGAATAACATTTTTTTGCTAAAAAATAAAATATCAAAAAAGAATTAGCTATTTTTGCGTTCTGAAAATTGAAATATACACAACATTATGATAAAGATAACATTTCCAGACGGCTCCGTACGTGAGTATAACGAAGGAGTAACGGGACTGCAGATTGCAGAAAGTATCAGTTCACGCCTGGCACAGGAGGTGCTGGCATGTGGTGTGAACGGTGAGATTTATGATTTGGGACGTCCTATCAATGAGGATGCTGAGTTTGTTCTCTATAAATGGGAAGATGAGCAGGGTAAACACGCTTTCTGGCATACCAGTGCTCACTTGCTGGCCGAAGCTTTACAGGAATTGTATCCGGGTATTCAGTTCGGTATTGGTCCTGCTATCGAAAACGGTTTCTATTATGATGTGGATCCGGGGGAAGCTGTCATTAAAGAATCTGACCTTCCGGCTATTGAAGCCAAGATGGCAGAATTAGTGGCGAAGAAGGAAGCTGTTGTAAGAGAAAGTATTTCAAAAACGGATGCATTGAAGAAATTCGGTGACCGTGGTGAGAACTATAAGTGTGAGTTGATCTCCGAATTGGAGGATGGTCGCATAACAACTTATACACAAGGTGCTTTCACGGATTTATGCCGTGGTCCACATTTGATGACTACCGCGCCGATCAAGGCTATTAAGTTGATGTCGGTGGCCGGTGCATATTGGCGTGGACATGAGGATCGTAAGATGATGACGCGTATTTATGGTATCACATTCCCGAAAAAGAAAATGTTGGATGAATATCTGGCTATGCTGGAAGAAGCCAAGAAGCGTGATCATCGTAAGATCGGTAAGGAAATGGATTTATTTATGTTCTCCGACACAGTGGGTAAAGGACTACCGATGTGGTTGCCGAAGGGGACTGCGTTGCGCTTGCGTCTGCAGGAATTCTTGCGTCGTATCCAGGCTCGTTACGATTATCAGGAGGTTATCACTCCCCCGATCGGTAACAAGTTGTTGTATATCACTTCCGGCCACTATGCAAAATATGGTAAAGATTCGTTCCAGCCTATTCATACGCCCGAAGAAGGAGAGGAGTACTTCTTGAAACCGATGAATTGTCCTCATCACTGTATGATTTATAAGAATTCTCCGCGTTCATATAAAGATCTGCCTTTGCGCCTGGCTGAGTTTGGTACGGTTTGTCGTTATGAGCAAAGTGGTGAATTACACGGATTAACGCGTGTACGTAGTTTTACGCAGGATGATGCACATATCTTCTGCCGTCCCGATCAGGTGAAGGATGAATTCTTGCGCGTGATGGATATTATTTCAATCGTATTCCGTTCCATGGACTTTGCCAATGTGGAGGCTCAGATTTCCTTGCGTGACAAAGTGAATCGTGAAAAATATATTGGTAGCGATGAAAACTGGGAAAGAGCTGAACAATCTATCATTGAGGCTTGTGAAGAAAAGGGCTTGAGTGCCAGAATTGAGTATGGTGAAGCTGCTTTCTATGGTCCGAAGTTGGATTTTATGGTGAAAGATGCTATCGGCCGCCGTTGGCAGTTGGGTACCATTCAGGTGGACTATAACTTGCCGGAGCGTTTTGAATTGGAATATACAGGCGCTGATAATCAGAAACATCGTCCGGTAATGATACACCGTGCGCCGTTTGGTTCTATGGAGCGTTTTGTTGCTGTGCTTATTGAGCATACGGCTGGTAAATTCCCATTGTGGCTGACTCCTGAACAGGTGGCTATTCTGCCCATCAGCGAAAAATTCAATGACTACGCACAAGAAGTGAAGAAGTTCTTGAAACAATACGATATTCGTGCAATTGTGGATGAGCGTAACGAGAAGATAGGACGTAAGATTCGCGATAACGAATTGAAGCGTATTCCTTACATGTTGATTGTGGGTGAAAAAGAAGCTGAAAATAGAGAAGTTTCCGTCCGCAAGCAAGGGGAAGGCGATAAGGGTACTATGAAATTTGAAGAATTTGCTAAAATTTTGAACGAAGAAGTTCAGAATATGATAAATAAATGGTAACTTTGCGCCCACTTATAAAAGCATAGCATATAGTGATGTTTTGAAGATAGCTTTTATCTAACTTAAAAAATAATAATTTGGGAGTAATAAATAAGAAACAAACTGGAAATAGAGGTTATTTAATGAAAAATGACAGCTTAAAAGGGCAATATCGGATTAATGAGCAAATCCGTGCCAAAGAAGTCCGCATAGTGGGCGATGAAGTAGAACCAAACGTATATCCGATAGCTCAGGCATTAAAGCTTGCCGAAGAGCGTGAGGTGGATCTCGTGGAAATCTCTCCAAACGCGCAACCCCCTGTTTGTCGAATCGTTGATTACTCTAAATTTCTTTATCAGCTGAAGAAGCGTCAGAAGGAACAGAAGGCAAAGCAGGTTAAAGTAAATGTGAAGGAGATTCGTTTCGGTCCACAAACCGATGATCACGATTACAACTTCAAGTTGAAACATGCCAGAGGATTCTTGGAAGATGGTGATAAGGTGAAAGCCTATGTATTCTTTAAAGGTCGTTCAATCTTGTTTAAAGAACAAGGGGAGGTATTGTTGCTGCGATTTGCCAATGATTTGGAAGACTATGCGAAAGTAGACCAAATGCCGATATTGGAAGGGAAAAGAATGACCATTCAGCTTTCTCCAAAAAAGAAAGAGGCACCAAAGAAGCCTGCAGCACCGAAATCCGCAGAAGGATCGAAAACGGCTCCGGCTGAAATAGAAGAATAAAAAAGAAATGAGTAACGCCACAGGTATAGTGCGTTGCCATATAATTTAAATAATTTAAAAATAAGTAAGATGCCAAAGATGAAGACTAACTCCGGTTCTAAAAAGAGATTTACTCTTACCGGAACAGGTAAAATCAAAAGAAAGCACGCTTTTCACAGTCATATCTTGACTAAGAAAACTAAGAAGCAAAAAAGAAACTTGTGCCATTCAACTACAGTTGACGTGACAAACGTAAGCCAAGTTAAGGAACTCTTAGCAATGAAGTAAAAAGCGTACAAAGTATTTTAAAGTATTAACCGAATGCATTAGCTTTAAGTCCGTTGCGTGAAGTAATGGCGCTAACATTCAAAAATTAGTAAAACTATGCCAAGATCAGTAAATCACGTTGCTTCAAGAGCAAGAAGAAAGAAAATTTTGAAATTAACCAGAGGCTACTTTGGTGCAAGAAAGAACGTATGGACCGTTGCCAAGAATACTTGGGAGAAAGGTCTGACTTATGCGTTCCGTGACCGTAAGAACAAGAAAAGAAACTTCCGCGCTTTGTGGATTCAGCGTATTAATGCTGCAGCTCGTTTGGAAGGTATGTCTTATTCTAAGCTGATGGGTGCTTTGCACAAAGCAGGAATCGAAATCAACCGTAAAGTTTTGGCTGATTTAGCGATGAACCATCCGGAAGCTTTCAAGGCTATCGTAGCTAAAGCAAAAGCTGCTTAAGTTTATTTAGCAAATAATTGACAAAGTGCTGATTACGAATGAGTAATCGGCACTTTTTGCTTATAGTGGGGGAGATATTATATAAAATGTCTTGTTTGAAGGAAACAAAATCATGTTTTTCCTTGTTTCTTTGACGGAAACTTACTACATTTGTTGTAGAAAATATAGCCGCATTGATTGGATCGGGAAACTCATCAAACTATTATGAAATACCGAGACAAGCTTCGCTTCTCAATGGCGGGCCACGCCCTTCGGGGTAACCTTTGAGTCAGTGGATTACAAAGAGGACGAGCGCTCAAACCATGTCATTCGGAGTTTCATCACATCATCGGTGCGGCTTTTTTATAAAGGGGAACGGTAATCTTGGTTGATTACCGTTCCTTTTTTCTTTTAATGCCACTTCGTCATCTTTGGAGTTATTACATAAAAACATCCCATGAATTTATTTCGCTTCATGGGATGTTTTTTTATGTAGAGAGAGTGATCTCTTGAAAGAATTAGTGATTTTGACGTAGGTCTTTTACTCTGACTGCTTTTCCTTCGCTTTGTGGCAAGGAGCCTTTTTTCACTAGTTTCAGTTTGGGAGTCACTAATATCTCGTCTTTCAATTGACGTGTGATCTCTTTGCGTATCTTTTCCAATTCAATGTAATTATCAGTAGAGAGATCGCTGAGTTCTACTTCCACAATCATTTCATCCTGGTTGTTTACTGTTTCCAGTGTGATTAGATAATTGCTGCCTAATTGTGGGAAT
Organism: Bacteroides sp. 14(A); assembly: GCF_000526555.1. NCBI lineage: Bacteria > Pseudomonadati > Bacteroidota > Bacteroidia > Bacteroidales > Bacteroidaceae > Bacteroides > Bacteroides sp. 14(A). The sequence goes on from NZ_JAGH01000001.1 coordinate 2,020,090, forward strand.
TGTACCAATATCTTTTCTACTTGCATTGGGAAGATGTTAACTCCCTTAATGATGAACATATCATCGCTACGTCCTTTAATACGGTCAATACGTAGGTGGGTGCGTCCACATGGACATTCTCCGGGAAGAATACGGGTGAGATCTCGGGTGCGATACCGTAGAAGCGGCATCATCTCGCGGTCGAGAGTGGTCAATACTAACTCACCAATTTCTCCATCTGGAACAGGTTCTCCTGTTTCAGGATCAATAATTTCAACCAGATAGCAATCCTCCCAGAAGTGCATGCCGTTTTGTTCCTGACATTCAAAAGCAACTCCAGGGCCGTTCATTTCCGTCATACCAAAGCTGTTATAAGCTTTAACACCTAACATACGTTCGATCTTTTTCCGTTGTTCATCTGTATGAGGCTCAGCACCAATGACAAGTGTTTTTAAGCTGGTGCTTGTCGGATCTATACCTTCTTCTTGAATGACTTCTGCCAGGCGAATAGCATAGCTGGGAATAGCATGAAGCGCAGTTGTTTTGAAATCAGTAATGAATTTAATCTGTCGCTTACTGTTTCCGGCAGCAGCAGGAACTGTCAGTGCTCCCAAACGTTCTGCTCCATATTGGAAACCTAATCCTCCGGTGAACATACCATATCCGGAACTATTCTGGAAAACATCCGTTTTGCGTATGCCTACCATATAGAGACAGCGTGCTACCAGGTTTGCCCAAGAGTCCAGATCGTGTTGAGAATGAACAATCAGAGTCGGAGTACCGGTTGTTCCACTTGAAGAATGAATACGTACCCCATCTTCCTGCATATTACCTGAAACTAGACCAAAAGGGTAGGTGGCACGCATATCGGCTTTAGTAGTAAATGGGATTTTTCGAATATCTTCAAGGTTTTGAATGCTATCAGCTGTGATATTATGTTCTTGGAACACTTTTTTGTAATACGGTGAATTAGCTGCAATATTTATCGTCTTTTTAAGCCGCTGAAGTTGCAATTCCTGCAACTTCTCACGGCTCATGGTCTCTATGTCTTCTTCCCAGTATTTGTTATTCATGGTAGTTTGTTTTGGAGGGTCTTTACATTAATTTTTCGGCAATTTCTTTTCCGGCAGCCAGTGCTTTGAGGTTCATCTCTACAATAGCCTCGCCTTTGCGTTCGAAGATTTCGCGGATGCTGGTTTGTATTTTCTCATAGTCAATTCCTAGAAAGGGAATGGTAGCCCCAAGCAAAACAATATTTGCTACGCGAATAGAACCAATTTCTTTAGCTACCTTATCCACATTCAGAACGATTTTATGGGGCAATTTATCCAACTCTGCCCGCACATCAGCTTCTGCCGGATAGTTGGGGATATTAACGAACGGAGTTTCGTTAGTTACCAGCCAGCCTTCAGAACTTAAATAGGGGAGATAGCGTAATCCTTCCATGGGCTCAAGTGAGATGATCAAATCGCATTTGCCTGAAGGAATAAGATCAGAGGCAATAGGTTGATCACTGATACGTAAATTGGATTGTACGTCACCGCCACGTTGGCTCATGCCATGTACTTCCGCTTGTTTCATATATAATCCGTCTTTAAGGGCGGCTTTACCAATTACTGTGGCGATAGAGAGGATGCCTTGTCCACCAACGCCGGAAAGTATGATATCTTTTTTCATGGTTTTACTTGTTTCGTTTTTTACGTGCTAAAGTTTGAATGCATTCTCTGCGTGGTATAATAACAGATACACCACGATATTCGATTTCTTCACGGATAATCTGTTTCATTTCTTCATAATTCTTTTTAAGGGGAACTACTACGCGAATGTGTTCAGGAGCTACGCCGATACCAGCGCAGATTGCTTCGATACGTCCTGTGCCGGCGGAATCCTGACCGCCTGTCATAGCGGTAGTTTCATTGTCTGAGATGACAATGGTAACATTAGCATTTTCATTGACACAGTCTAGAAGTCCTGTCATGCCGGAATGGGTAAAAGTTGAGTCTCCGATGACTGCCACTGCGGGGTGAAGACCGCCATCAGAGGCGCCTTTTGCCATTGTAATGGATGCCCCCATGTCTACACATGAATTGATGGCATTGAATGGCGCATTGGCTCCTAAAGTATAACAACCGATATCACTGAATACCTTATGAGTTGGATATTCTTCTTTTAGTACTTGCGTCAGTACAGTATACATATCACGATGTCCACAACCTTCGCAAAGTGCAGGTGGACGCATTTCTACAAGAGAAGGCACTCCAAACTCTGATTTGTTTTCTTTTCCTACGGTGCGCGCTACCTTGTCCGGATTTAATTCACCGTCCTGTGGCAATGTGCCATCCAGACGTCCTTTTACTTTAACGCCAATGCCGAGATAACCTTTCAACTGTTTCTCAACGAAAGGTTGTCCATCTTCCAATACCAGAATCTCATCGCAGGCTTCTACCAGCTGTAGAAGTTGTTTCTTGGGCAATGGATATTGCCCAATCTTTAATACAGGATATTCACAGCCGTCAGGATAGTTTTCCATCAGATAGTTGTAGCCGATACCGCAAGCTATGATACCCATTTTTTTGTTAGGACCATCTATATACTTATTATATGGAGAACTTTCAGAGGCTTCTATGAATTCAGCCTGACGTTCCAACAAAACTTTGTAACGTTTGCGTGCATTACCTGGTAATAGGATAAATTGGCGTGGGTCTTCACTGAAAGATATTTCATTCTGGACTTGTTGAGCCTTTTGCTCTACACCTGAACGAGAGTGGGCGAGACGGGTGACCATACGCAATAATATTGGTTCACCGATTTTTTCAGAGAATGCAAAGCCGTTATAAACCATGTCGTACGCTTCTTGCTGATTACTTGGTTCGTACATGGGAATAAGTGAGAAATCACCGTAAAAGCGGCTGTCTTGTTCATTTTGTGAAGAGTGCATGCTGGGATCATCCGCTGCTATTACGATTAATCCACCTTTTACACCGGTAACGGCTGAATTGATAAAACAGTCGGCAGCTACATTCATACCTACATGTTTCATACAGACTAATGCTCGTTTACCAACAAATGACATACCCAAAGCGGCTTCCATTGCGGTCTTTTCGTTAGAAGACCAACGACTGTGAATATTTTGTTCAGCCGTAATGGGTGCCATTTGGATGTATTCTGTTATTTCCGTGGAAGGAGTGCCGGGATAGGCGTAAACGCCTGAGAGTCCGGCATCTAATGCAGCTTGTGCAATGGCTTCATCGCCAAGTAAGAGTTGCTTGCTCATATCTGATTGTTTTAATGTTAGTCATGGATTATTAATAAGAAAATAATCTGCGTTTTTCACTCGCAAATATAGCCTTTTGCTTTTATTTTATTACGATTTTACTTGAAAATCTTTCTTTCGTTTAAAGCATTCCAATATTTTCTAGCATTTTTCATATGATCAGTGTAATTGGAAGCAAAATTATGGGTACCTGAAAAGTCCTCTTTGGCACACATATAAATATAATTGTGCTTTGCATAATTCAGCACAGCATCAATGCCGATGGTTGAAGGAATACGTATCGGTCCCGGTGGTAATCCGGCATTTAGATAAGTATTGTAGGGTGACTTTACATTCAGGTGCTCATTCGTAATTCTTCTTAGAGCGAAATCTTGAAGTGCGAATTTTATGGTGGGATCGGCCTGTAAGGGCATACCCTTATTTAAACGATTTATGTAGAGACCTGCAACCATGGGCTTTTCTTCATTGTTATTTGTTTCTTCTTCTACAATAGAGGCGAGCGTCGATACTTCTTCCGGGGTCATGCCTATGCTTGTGGCCTTGGCTAGTCGTTCCTGATTCCAGAATTTCTCATGTTCTTTCTTCATACGGTCAAAGAAATCCTGTACGCTCATATTCCAATATACTTGATAAGTTTCGGGAATGAACAGGCTGGCCATTGTTTCCTTTGTATATCCCATTTTCTTTTGAAATAGCGAGTCGTTCATTATTGCTGCAATTTCAGTAGAATCAATCATAAGTTGTTTACCTACGCTGCGAGCAAGTCTATCTAAAGTACGTACATTGCTAATGGTCAGATTTATAGGTTCTTGATATCCTCTATATAAACGACTAAAGACGTGGTAAACACTCTCTTCTGGACGGATGGCATAGCATCCGGTGTGGATGTTTGAATTGTAGTCACGCCATTTAGCCATCCAGAGAAAGCCTGAAAAACTTTTCGGATGTCCCTGTTTTTTTACCTTGTTATATATGGAATCCGGTGTATCGTCTTTGTCGATATAAATATAAGCTGTTTTGGAGGGATGAAACTGTGGATAGAATAAATAATAATAGAATGTTCCGGCACAAGCTGCACCAATAAGGAACAGGGCTGTCAATCCTCCTATGAGAATTCTTTTTGTCTTCTTTTTCATCGGTTTCTACAGTTTTCTTTAGTCAGGCAAAGGTAAGAAGAATCTATGAAATAAAAAAAGAGATGCATAAGCATCTCCTTTCCTTTGAGCCGCTAGCCAGACTTGAACTGGCGACCTACGCGTTACGAAGTCTCTAATAGATTCCTACGTATATTGCTGATATTCATGTAAGTTCCTATAATTGTCTGAATTCTTTAAAACACAATCTGCTATACAATTGCCAGTTTGGCAGCAGAATTGAACTGTTAATAATTGGTTTTAGGTCATCGGTTTTATCCCCTTATTGATTTTGGGGATCGTATTCCGTTTCCTCTCTTCTTTTTCATCCTCATCTTTGAGGTATTTGTCTCTTATCCCTCTGATGTCATTTGTCATTCCCCATACTTTGAAGAAGAGGATGATTTGCAGTACTCCGAACATTAGAAGTACGATGGTTAGAAAGCCAATCGTAATATTTATGCTTTACCATGGATAACATTGTTCCATTATTACTGCATCTTTTGCGAACCAAACATAGACCTTGGAAACTTGCTCTTCTACTCTAACAGTCATTATATTAGGATGTGAATACCAATAAACATTGTTCGAATGACTTGTTTGTTTATATCTTTGAGAAAGTCCTTCTTTTACCCTGTTTATTCCATAAGAAGACTTTGTAAGTTCTTGTTTTATTGCGATTAATTTGTCATTGGTGTCGAATTGGTAGCAAACTTTTGATTTTGTATTAAAAAAATAATCTTCTCCAGTATACCCACCAACTGTTCCGCTATGTTGATATTGTGACATTTGTTTCTTTACTTCCGAACGAGATGTTCCTAATGTTAAAATTGGCTCTTCTGCATAAGATAAAGTAGGCTTTACTTTTACGTTACATGTATCTTTTACGTTTTTATATTCTGCTATAACTAAGGCATTTCCTGCATAATGGGGGACAATTTTAATTTTATCATTATTGTTTGAAACATCTAATATAAACTCATCAGAAGAATATATATTGCATTTTGATGGGGCAATACCCATTAGCTCAATAAGTAAGTCTTCCTCATACGTTGCTGTAATTTCTTTTTTATCGAAATGGAAATCAATTTGTTCTCCCTCGTCGGAATTATTATTGTCATCATCGCTACTGCATCCTATTATCATCAATGCAGCCGTCATTAAAAATAAAATCTTCTTCATAATATTAAATATTTAGTTTGTTCTTTAATTCGTTGTTGATTTGGATTTTTCTAATAGCCTTTTAGCCTTTTCTAATCTTGTAATATACTCCATTACGTCATATTGAACGAAAGCCCATTTCCCGTCTTCATATCTAATGCTTTCATTGGTTTCAAGTGCTTGCATCACTTGATTGTATAATGATGAATCTTCTTCAATTATTCTTCCAGCCCTACGTTCATTTTCTTTCATAAATACGCCTATGGCTATCTTAATGATTCTGACTTCATTATCATAATCTTTCTTTTTCCGATAAAGAATCATTAGTCTATCATATGGATGTGTTGCTGGAAGTTGTGGTATGATAGCTTTTTCATATACAGCTATAGCTTCATTTATCATACCTTCCTTTTCTAAATCTATGCCCAATTTAATTAATCTTGAATTTTCATTCTGCGCTTCTTGTTGAGATATTTCTTTAAGTTCTTCTTCCTGCTTTTGTTTAAGTATCTCAAAACGAGATTTTTCCAAATGGTTTAGTCTATATTCGAGTTCACCTTCGTCTTTACATAAAACCTCTCTCGCTTTAATTCCACTTGTTTCTCCTACAATACCAGCACATTCCAGTTGGTCCATAATACGCCCTGCTCTATTATAGCCTATAGCGAATTTACGTTGAATCAATGAAGTGGAACCTTGTTGGTGGATAACAACTAATCGAGCCGCATCTTCAAATAGTGGATCAAGTCTTGTCATGTCAACCTTTTCTACGGAGGGGTACTCTATTTTTTCTTTTTCTTCCTCCGTTATAAATTCCTCTTCTTTTTTTACATCTACTTTTTCTACTGTGTCTATAATAGTTCTGTTTATAGATGTTTCTGCATCTTTGGTATTATTATCGTTGTCAACCTCATTATTTCTTTGAACTGTTTTCTTTTTCTCAACCGACGATAAATGCAAAGCAAACCCTATTATTATAAGAAGTATAGATAGAGAGAAATGTATGCCATAGATTGGCAATATGACTGCAAGGGTATAGCATATAAACGAGAAAAGACATCCAGTATAATTTTTAATTTCATATCCAGAATCTACATTATTTGATTGCGTTCTATGATTAGATATATTATTGCCACTAACTTTTGTCCTTGAATAGATACCTGTGCCGGGTATTCCTGTTGTAACGTACGTTCCTCGCTTTCCGAAATTTACTTTTGCTCCTCGTGGACCGACCGACCAACTTGTACCGGATTTACTAATATTCATGTGTACTCCGGGAAGAATCTTTATCCTTTTTCTAAAATATAGTCCCATAGTATTTAGATTTTATTTACAATAATATATCACTTACAATATGCTGTTTAACTATCCACAAGCTACGCACTTGAGTTATTTCTATGTCGAAGTCGTCATATTCAGATTCATTTAGAGAATGAGCAATCCAAAACTTTCGTGATAACTCTTGGTCTTTATATCGGCGTAGTATTTTGATATGTCCGTGATAATCCCCAGTAAATTTATCTTGTACAACTATTCCGAATACATTGCCAAATGGGATTTGAGTGGCTGCATCCACACTGAAACCATATTTCTTAAGAGCTACCCAACATCCGGAAGGATATGCAGGAGACATGGAGTTTCCCGCTATCTGTGCAATTGCTTCGCAATCCTTGCAGTCTGGCAGATACCAGTACCGTTTTATACTTTCTATTCCATTGATAAGTTTTATTTGTCCGGCGGCAAATTTGAAATCAACTTCAGGGAGTAGTTTTATTCCCTTTTCCAAAGCTAACTTTAACTCACTTTCGTTGTCTATAATTTGGGCTGATGATGAGCTTTCGGTAGAAGTTAACATATCTCCATTTCCGCCAACTAACCATCCTTTGTCTACATTGGGGAAAGTGGATATAATCTTATCTATGACAGCATCTCCTATCCCGTCTTTACGGCCGAACCAGTTTGATACTGTATTAGGTTTTTCTCCAACTGCGTTTGCGAATTTTTTGTTACTTCCTCTTTCGTTTCCGAAATAATAGGATTTAATTTTGAATATTCTATCTCCAATGTTACTCATGTTCACAAATATTGTGTATATTTGTGTCAAAATCAAGTTGCGGATGATTTCGACTGAATTGTTTAACTGTTCCTGTTAAGGGACTATATAGGCGACTTAACTTCAAACCGCAACTTTGGAGTCGGTCGCTTTTACTTTTGTCGATATGGTTGTAATTAATCCTCTTATATTTGAATCAGTGAGAAACCAGTTAAGGGAGTCATTACGCACTTTAACCAATTTTACTACTAAAAATATCTTTGAAGAATCAAACAGACTTATTGATAATGCAAAAGAATCATACTTCGAGATATTGGAGGAAGAGAAGCGCATTATCAGAAAAAGTACCAATCCTTCCAAATCTAATCTTTAGTTTCCCCTTGAATGTATTATCAAACAGTTTGCTTCCATATCGTGCTTCAAGTTCTTTTAACTGATTAATGATATAATCTATATCTTCCTTATTTTTAGTCTTTTCTGTGGTATCGAGCATCATGTGAATGGATTGTCTTATATCTGCTATATTGTTTAATTCCACAGCCATGTGTAGTAGGCGTATCTCGATATACATCATAGTTTTCGCTGTATGAATTACATGATGGTCGCTTATATACTGCAATTTTTTTTCTATTTCATTTTTAAGGTCATTTTTTAGCCCGAAAATATTATATCCAACCATTACAGCTAATGCGCCTACAACAAAAGAAAGAAAAGCAATCATAGAATCGAATAAAGTCCATGTCACAGGCTCGTATTTGCATAGCCATAGTAATATCGCAACAACACTCAAGGCAAGTGCTGTCCATGCTATCCAATTTCTATTTTCTTTCTTTTTCATATTATAATAAGGTATAAGCTGTTTTAATGGTTAAACAATGTAAATATACACAGTAATTGTGAATGATATATTGTATATTCACAGATGTTGTGTATATTTGCGTCATCAAACATTCAATGATACAAAGAAACGAAGAAAGTTTGAGTAACGCAATAGTATAAACATATTAAATCACACGGTTATGAGCACGAATTTTAGAAATCAGATGAAAGAAGTCATGTCACTTGCATGGTCTTTCGTGAAGAGAAACGGTTTTTCAATGAGTGAAGCACTGAAAGTTGCTTGGGCAAACTTAAAGCTGAAAGCTCAAATGAAAAGTAAGATTGTGAAGTTCTACTTTCAAAAAGTAGATGGTTCTGTACGTGAAGCCTATGGCACACTGAATGAAAAGCTGATGCCAACTATTACAGGTACTGATAAGAGAGCGAAGAATGACACTGTTCAAACTTACTATGATACCGAACGCCAAGAGTTCAGATGCTACAAAAAAGCCAACCTTTTAAAGATTGCATGATATGAGACAGTATAGGGTATGTGACAGCATAGATGCTTATGAGTTTGAAAAGTCTTTAGATAAGGCTTGTACTGAGCTTGATAGAGTAGACGGTATGTCAGAGGCAGAAGCTTGCACATACTGTAATACTGATACCAAAGAAGAAGCCTTGCAGAGTATTCAAGAAGAGATTGATTACATAGAGTTTCAACTTGACAGAATGGCGGTATGATAGAAATGATGATAACATTGGCAAGCCTGTACGCTGGGTATAAACTGTTCAGAAAGTCAGGTGATAAATTTTTCTATGAGGATTGATTGCACGATTATGCAACGCACGACAGTCCGTGTAGACGTAGAGAATATTCTACATGGGCACTATTGATTAGTTCTTTGACATTGTGGAACACTGCTATATCTTCTTCTTCACCCACGATATAGCTGAAATAATGCAAGATATAAAGGGCTTGTATGTCAGCATGTGACATTGATACATGACAGTTAGCTTTTGACTGGAATAAAAGATGAGTTAACTTACGACTCAGCAAATGTAAGGGCGCTACTTTGGGCGCGAAAACAATGGATAAGTAAAACCACAGCAAAACCGTCCATTAAGCAGTAAGCATACGGGGTGGGCGTCCGTACTGGTATTGATATAAAAGCCCGTCAGTTCTCGATTACTGGTACAACTGTCTAAAAGGTTGGCGGGCGCAAACTAATACTTATTGTTTATGAAAGAAATCGAGTACATGAAATTCTTGGAAGATACGGTGAAAGAACTTTCACGTGAATTGAAAGCTACTACTGATTGTTTGGCGGCTTTGTCTATAAGACGTACAAGAGAAATGGATAGTTTAATGCTGCGTATTGATGATGCAGTTCACCAAAGTAAATGCACACTTGCTAAAGTAAAGGAGAAGTTGCCGTGAAAGTGATTATGTTTTCTTTTTCATTGGTCATATTATTATGTATGACAGTGATACTATGTAATGCTGTTATCAAAGATAGTCCCATGTATATGTCCGGTGTTATACTGACATCTATAATGTTTGTTTTATCTATTATACTTACTGTTTTGACGTTTTCGGAGTTGAAAGAGGATTATTGACATAACTGTTTTTGTCGTGTTTTATTTTGTGTTTGTACTGGGGTGTGTCGTTCGTGAGAATAGCGCGCCTTTATTATTTTGGATGGTTAGCTTATCGGTTAGAGCTTCGTGTTGAGCAATCAATTCAAACGAGTGAGAGGGGTTCGATTCCTCTACCATCCACGAATCATTAATTTAAAATTAAATCTTATGGCAAAAGAATCAGAAGAAAGAAAAAAAGTCAAAGAGAAGCTGATAAAGAAAAATGATAAGCTACCTTTCTCTTTATCTCTTTATGTGAAAGTGTCCCGTATGGTTCAAGATTTGAATCGTTTGGCGAGAGCCAATCGGCTTGTAGAACCGGAAGATGTACTTTATTCTATTCAACAAGAAGGAGCTCCTAAAGGGAAGTTCTATGTAGTAAGGAACTACTAATTATCAACTCACACGATTATGGATAGAGTATTTACAGAGCTCACACCTGAATGCGAGATTACAGCACGAATGTACGCACAAGGGTATGAAAAGAAAGAAATTGCAAATCTCAAATGTCGAGCAGTTAGTACAATAAACAACCAATTGCAGAGGGCTTTTGATGTTTTGCAGGTGAGGAATGGTCGGGAATTGGCAACCATGCTTTATGAACGGATAGCTGGTGTGAAGTTCACAATGGATTTTTCACCTATCATTCGTACATCCGTTGCCTGTGGTTTATTATGTGTCTTTTCTTTGTCGCTTTATCACGAACAGAGCGATATGAGAAGGGCACGAAGGACGAAAATTGAAATATTTGAAAGAGCAAGGAGGTCAGAATGAATGCAGAAACTAAATTAAGTACCCTTTATCGAATCGGAAATAGGATACCTCTGAATAAGTCGCAAGCAGCGGGATTTGTAGGTGGCCGGTATAGGCTTGAAAAATTAATTAGAGAAAATAAAATTCGGGCGACAAAAACGGGACCGACTAAGATGTCTCCTTATGATGTGAATGCCTGCGATGTGTTTCTCTATGCTATTGATTCTAAAGAACAAAGAATATAATTAACCCTTTAAATTTACAATTATGAGCCTTATTAAAAAAAGTAATGAATTAGTAATCCCTACCACCGTAAAGATGATGATTTACGGCCAAGCCGGTATGGGAAAGAGTACGGTAGCATTGAGTGCCCCGAAACCGTTGTTGTTGGACTTTGATAATGGTGTTAAGCGTATGAACATGGCGCACCTGGAAAACATCGATACTGTACAAGTTACCTCTTGGAGTGATGTCCAACAGGTTTTGCAAGAAGATTTGTCAGCCTATCAGACAATCGTAGTAGATACTATCGGTAAGATGATGGATTTTATCATTACTTATAAATGTGGAACTCGCCAGCCGTCTATCAGGGATTGGAGTGGTATCAATGCTGAATTTTCATGGATGACGAGAACATTGTCAGGTTTGAATAAGCATATCATTTTTGTAGCCCATCGTGATACAAGAAAAGAAGGTGATGATACGGTGTTCATTCCTGCTTTACGTGAGAAATCTTATAATTCCATCGTTACAGAATTGGATTTACTCGGTTATCTCGAAATGAAGAGCGAGAGAGGCATACAGAGACGTACTATAACCTTTGATCCGACTTCAAGAAATGACGGTAAAAACACCTGTAATCTGCCATCAGTAATGGAAGTGCCTATTATTCTTGACAGAAATGGCAATCCGACCGCAAAGAACGACTTTATCACCACTAAGATAATCAATTCTTATTTAAGTATGCTGGCGGCTAAGAAGGAAGCGCAGGAAAAGTATGATAAGGTGATAGAGGAAATCAAAGAAAGTATCGAGTTTATAACTGATGCCAAGTCTGCTAATGAATTCGCCTCTCATATTAATGAGTTTGAACATGTTGGTAGTTCTCTGATGAAAGCGAGAAGCTTGTTTGCCGCCAAAGTAAACTCTTTGGGGTTAGTATTTGATAAAGAGACAAAAACTTATTCAGATGCAGCCTAGATATCGCTTTTACGCCACGATTCTTGATGCCTTTTGGGGATATCTGAATAGTGATGTGATTTGGGATAAATATTGGGGGTGGTCAGAAAACCCACCCCATACTCCCGAAGAATTTCACGAACAACAGTTTCAAGAACTGATAGACCGGATTAATCGCAAGCCATTCGATAGCGAAGCGGCAGACAAGGGAACAGCCTTTAATGAGGTTATTGACTGTATGATTGAAAATCGGAAATCCGAAACTGTGCAGGTTGAAAAGGTATATAAGGTAATACGCGAAGGAGCTTGTGACGAAACAGGTAAACCTTTGTATTACGATGAGGTTCAAACCAACGAGGTTATAGGTTTGAAAGCTACCTATAATAATCGTATTTTTACTTTCCCAATCTCACTTTGTCGAGAGTTTGCCAATTACTACAAAGGCGCATTAACCCAACAAAGAGTAGAAGCGATTCTTCCAACCGCATACGGCAATGTTTTGGTTTATGGGGTAATTGACGAACTGATGCCAGCCAGCGTCCACGACATCAAAACAACCGGAAGCTATACCGTAGGGAAATTCAAAGACCATCATCAGCACCTTGTTTATCCTTTCGCACTTATGCAGAACGGTTCAGATGTACGAACGTTTGAGTACAACATCGTAGAGTTCAATAAAGGCGGTTATGTGGTAGATACCTATACAGAAACTTATGTGTTCAATCCGGAACGTGATATACCGATTCTTACCAACCATTGTGAAGAGTTTATCCGGTTTTTGGAAGAGAACAGAGAATTAATCACCGATAAAAAGATTTTTGGAGGAGAAAATTAATGGCAAACCAAATAACCGGACGGATAATCGAAATCGGTCAAACCGTTCAAATTCCATCGAAAAGTGGTGGTTCCCCGTTTACCAAACGGGAATTTATCTTAGATGCTACCACTTACGACCCTTATACAGGTGAGCGTAGCGAATATGAGAACATTCTTCCGCTGGAGTTTTCAGGTGATAAGTGTGCAGAACTTGATCGTTATAAAAATGGTGATGTTGTTACTGTATCATTTGTCTTACAGGGGCGTTCATGGACGAATCAGGATGGAGAATTTAAACGTATGGCGTCTATTCGATGCTATAAAATAGAAGGACGTAGCGGTGTATCGCAATCCTCACAGACTGCATCGGTACAACAGCCGGCACCACAGCCGACTTATCAACAACCGCAAAATTTTCCTCCACCAGTTGATGCAAATGGTAATGCAAAGGACGATTTACCTTTTTAGCGTATGTTGTTCGACTTGAAAAATGAATATCAGATACCCAAATTTAAGGAGTATGTGAACAAGCTGTTTAGTGAGCGTGCGGTAGTGGAAGTGAAAAAGAAACTTCCCAACCGTACGCTCGCCCAAAACTCTTACCTGCATCTACTTTTAGGGTATTTCGGTAGTGAATACGGTTGCAGTCTGGACGAAGTTAAAGTTGATTTTTATAAGAGGACTTGCAATCGTGATTTGTTTGAACGCAAGACAGTCAACAAAAAAGGGAATGAAGTAACCTACTTGCGCAGTTCTGCCGAACTGACAACGGGTGAAATGACACTTTCGATTGACCGTTTTCGTAATTGGAGCGCAACGCAGGCGGGTATTTATTTGCCCGCTGCTAATGAACATCAGATGCTGATATATGCACAGCAGGAAATACAAAGAAATCAAGAATTTATTTAGTCATGATAGAAACAAGAAAAACAGAAATCCGGTATGTGACGTCTGACCCGAAGAAGATGCTTAACATGTACCTTGCAAAACGTGTCCTCAAAACATGGGAGGAATCTTTCATTGATGAAGATACCGGTGAAACAGTCAACATAGAACGGCATGAAGTCCTCTTTGAGCGTGGCACGCTGATAGACCAAGACTTATTAGCAAAAATCCGTTTCAGTATGGAAGCTGATGGTATCAAGGAAGTGGAAGTTAGCAACCAGAATCGTTTGGCGTTCGAGAATGAGAACAAGTTTTTATATCCATACATCGCACAAGCACAGATAAGCGACAAGAAGTATAAGTTCTTGTTGTATGCCACTGGGCTGGAGAATGCTTGCCTTATTTTGAAAGACTACATCGAACTCAATTACCAGTTCGGGTTCACCCTGACGATGGCAAAGGAATTCGATTCCTGCGTGATTCTTACCGACAACTTGAAAGAACGCAAGGTAGACGATGCTTCGCTTGCCTATCTCAAAAATGAAATCACGATGGCAGAATACGTTGACAAGATGGACGATGAGACTGAAGATAGTAACGAAGAATCTAAGCCGAATGAAAAGAAATTCTACCAGATTGAGACGAAAATCACCTTCACGGACGGGGAGAATGAAGACGAAAGGGTTCAGACTTTTGTCGTGAACACCTTCAACGTTGATAGGGCGATGATGCTTATCACTCACTACCTCAAAAATAAAGAGGAGGAATGCGAGAAGCAAGCCAAAGAAAAGGGGCATGAGTTCAATAAAAGAGAAATTCACACGGCTATTGAATCAGCCAAACCGATTCCAGTTGGGCGGTTTATTTCGAAAGAGTTTTCTATGGCTTATTTGGATTGAGTTATTCCTATACAGACGTAGTGAATATTCTGTATAGGAGCAATCTTGTATCAATGAACGCACCACTTTCGGAAATTTGAGATCGTTATGGGAGCGACCGATATATGAAAGAAAGTAGTAGATTGAGAGAGTATGGTAGAAACCCATATAAGTCCAAAGGGTATCAATCGAGGTGGATTACCACAAAATCATGTGGAAGTTGACTGTGTTACATGGCGGTTCATGATGTTGACAGCTCGGAAAGACGGGCAAACATGGCGGAGGTATTCTCAGTGGTAAAGAGAGCCTAAAGAAAGCGTACGAAGTGCTTTAGGTATTACAAGTTGTAATTGCTTGGGTTCGACTCCCAAACTGCCGCACAAACTTGTGTTGGAAAGGGAACATGAAAGTATTCAGTTGCAAATGGATATTTCTGTAATGCGCATACAGATAGTGTTCCCGATGGAATAATGTGAGCCACACATAAATGGCATGGGTTAGTGAATAATGGTTTCGCCCCGGAGAATACGCTTCGGGGCTTTTAATTCAAGAATTATGGAAAAGAAATTTACCGTTGTTGAAATCGTGGAAAATCTTATTGGTAAGATTAATCCTGTTGGTGAAACGAATGAAGACGAAATTCGTTTTGAAAACCTCAAATTGATGTGCGATTTGACAAATAGTCTGATCTCAAAAATAGATAATGTGTCTTATGAGAATAAAGACAGGCAAGAACATTCGATAAAAAGAGCCGCTGAGTATGCAGAAAGGTTTTTAACAGAACAGATAGGAATACAATAATATGCCATACTACATAAAAAGAACTAAGTCCAAGAAGAAAGACAAGCCTTTGCCCTTGTTTGATAAGGCAGGGGTGATAATAAAGAAGAAGCCGGATTTAAAAGCTAAACTCGACAAAGAGTTTTCCCTTTTTATCCGGCTTCGTGATTGTATGCCAAACGGATATTTCCGCTGTATCTCATGCGGGCAGATAAAGCCTTTCGAGCAGGCAGACTGTGGGCACTATTTCAGTCGTACACATTTGGCCACACGTTTCGATGAGAATAATTGCCATGCTGAATGCCGACACTGCAACAGATTCAAAGCGGACCATTTGGAAGGGTATCGGGTGAATCTGATAACTAAAATCGGACAACAGAAATTTGATTTACTAAAAGTGAAAGCTGCCGGTACTTCTAAGATGTCTGATTTCGAGTATGGGCAGCTAATCAAGTATTACAAGGCACTTAATAAGAAGTTACGAAAGGAGAAAGGATTATGAGTTATGTTTTGCGAGATTATCAACAGAAAGCCTCTAATGCAGCCGTTTCTTTCTTCAACAACAAAGCCAAGAAAACGAATGCTATCATGGTCTTGCCTACGGGTTCGGGAAAGAGCCTTATCATAGCGGATATAGCTGCAAGGCTTGACGGACATACCTTAGTGTTCCAGCCGAGTAAAGAAATTTTGGAGCAAAATTTCAAGAAACTGTGCTCATATGGTATTCTTGATTGTAGCATCTATTCGGCTTCTTTCAACTCAAAGGAGATAAGCCGTATCACATTCGCCACCATAGGTAGCGTGAAGAATCATCCCGAATTATTTACCCACTTTAAAAACATAATTGTGGATGAGTGCCATTTGGTAAACCCTAAAGAGGGAATGTACAAGGATTTCTTTGAAGCTGTAAAATGCAAGGTTCTTGGATTAACGGCCACACCTTACCGGCTTTCATCCAGCCGTGACTTCGGTTCTATGTTGAAGTTTATCACCCGTACAAAGCCCCATGTCTTTTCAGAGGTCATTTACCATGTACAGGTATCAACTCTTTTAGATATGGGATATTTGGCGAGGTTGAATTACTACCCTATGAATCCTTCAGGGTGGAACGAACTCAACCTGAAAGTGAACACCACCGGCGCCGACTACACAGATCGGTCCGTCCAGCGAGAATATGAACGGATAGACTTTTACGGTTATCTCGTTCATATTGTTCAAAGGCTGATGAATCCCAAAGCTGGAGGAAAACGAAAAGGCATTTTAGTATTTACTCGATTCTTGAAAGAGGCTGAACGGTTAACGATGTCAATACCTGGTTGCGCTATTGTATCCGGTGAAACTCCAAAAGTCACGCGTGAAATGATTCTCAAGCATTTCAAGACAGGAGAAATACCAGTAGTAGCTAATGTCGGAGTATTGACTACTGGTTTTGACTATCCTGAACTTGATACAGTAGTAATGGCACGCCCTACGATGTCACTTGCTATGTGGTATCAAATTGTAGGTCGGGCTATCCGCCCGCATCCTTCCAAGGAATGTGGCTGGATCGTGGATTTATGTGGTAACATCAAACGTTTCGGAGAGGTGTCGGACTTACGGTTATTTGATAATGGAAATGGTAAATGGGCTGTTTTCTCCAAGGACAGGCAATTAACTAACGTGAGATTTTAATATGAAAAGTATAAAAGAGGTAATCAAGGATATTGAGCATATCCCGAAATGTCCGAGAAGTGGAGAAAATTATAGATAAAGTAAATCCAAGAATAGAGTTTGAAATACTGCCAACATGATGAGCAACGAAAAAAGGTCAAGTTTTGTGTTTTATGAAAGCTGGTTGGAAGCAATCAAGAATTTGTCGAGAGATATTCAGGGAGATGTACTCACAGCCATAATTGAGTATGGCTTATACGGAGAAACAACTGATAATCTAAAGCCGATTACGAAAGCTATGCTGGAAATAATAAAACCTCAAATAGACTCTAATAGAAAAAGGTTTGAAAATGGAAAAAAGGGAGCTGAATATGGACATCTTGGTGGAAGACCTAAAAAAAATAACCCCAAGGAAACCCCAACAAAACCCCTAAATAACCCCAAAGAAACCCCTATAATGTTATATGATAATGTATCTGATAAATCAGATATAGATAAAACATCTACTAACGTAGATGCAAAAGAGGAAGAGAATAAAGATTCTCCAACTGAAGCTAAAAATCCGCCAAAGAGTAAGAGGCGAACGCCTCTAACAAGTAGCAGAGATAAGCCTTTGGTATATCCTTTCACTTCAGAAGCATTTATGGCAGCATGGAATGATTTATGCGCTACTCCAAAATGGAAAAAGAAAATAAATCATGCCCTACAACTATCCTTAGACAAATTAGGAAAGTACGATGAGGAATTTGCTATCAAGCAAATTTATAGAGCCATTGAATCAGGATGGGCCGGTGTCGTGTTTGATAGTACACCGCGTGAATATGAGCAATGGAAGAGAGAAAAGAACGGTATTTGCGTTAAATCTACTACCGATATTGGCTTGGTTCTTAAAGACAATTCCCCTGATAAATACAATTCGCCACAAGAAAGAAAATGGGAGGCAAGATGGAAAAAATAGACTTCAAGAAAACAATCGACAGTCTCAGAGAAACAGGGTTTAACCCTATTCCCAACCTGGTGAATATAGCAATACCAGACGCTAAGAATATTCTTTGGCGCGGGTTGAATTATTTCACCGAAAATGCTGAATGGTTACCAGAATACGAAGAAATAGCCACATGGCTTTCTGGTAACAATGGGCGTGGGCTTCTCTGTCATGGTAACTGTGGACGCGGGAAATCTCTTATCTGTTGGAAAATTATTCCTTTGCTACTGAATCATTACTGCCGAAAGATAGTCTCCTGTTACGATGCGCAGCAAATGAATGCTAATATAGATGCCGTGAAAGCTAAACATATCATCTATATCGACGATATTGGAACGGAGAATCTGAGCGTAAAATTCGGAGAGAGAAGGCTTGCTTTTTGTGAAATAGTTGATGAAGCAGAAAAGCGGGGAAAACTCTTGATATTGACTACTAATTTATCTCTTGAGGAAATCTCTCAAAAATACGGGGAACGGACAATGGACAGATTGGTTGCGATTACAACACGAGTCAAATTTATTGGAGAAAGTCTAAGAAAATGAAAGTAACAATCTACTGGGACACCAAACATCTTGATCCCAAAGACATTCCAAGAATTAAGAAGAAAATCAGAGACAGGTTTAACATTCCCGATTACACCACAGTAAACGGAGAAACTCCCTGTAACATCAAGGATGAGGATATGGAGCTTCTCAGGGAATGTGCTAAGCGTGGATTTCTTCAGATCAGAAATAAATAGTTCTAAAAAGTACAATATGAAAACAATATCAATAGATGTGGATGCGACAAGCGTTCAGATAGAGACAAGTATGGCTGGAAATGGATATGTCAGAGTAACAGCAGAAGTCGATGAAAGAGATTCTACTAAATTACTGGATTCCATATCCAAAGACGATATATCAGATTATATGCGTGGGAATGGTTATATCTGTGAAATTGAATAATTTAAATTAATATAACATGAAACAAATTATAGCAAGATTGGTAGAAACTACCAAACACCAAAGATTTTATGAGTTATCAGAACCGATTTACAAGGGTCGGAGATTTAGAAGTGATGTTGATATTGTAGCAGAACTTCAAGAATGTAAAGAGAAGCGGATGAAGCCTGAGTGTAAACATCTTCTCCGCACAGATGGATGTCATGTCGTATGCATATCAGATGCACGTACCCACATTGAAAGACTTGTATTTGCAGCAGAAAAATTTCCGAGTGGATATGGTCGAACTTCTGTCCAAATTGATGGTTGCCATACAATGATGATACACGGCGGTGATAGTGATAGAATTTATGCCGATGAAGTCTATTTGCGCCACTTAGGTATGATTAATTGTGTACAAATAATATTATATACCAGATAGAAATGAAAGCAATAACAATCAAACAGCCGTGGGCATCTCTCATAGTCCACGGTATCAAGGACATTGAGAACCGGAGTTGGCAAACCAATTTTCGTGGGCGTGTTCTCATTCATGCCGCTGGTTCTCATGGTAGGAAATTTAGCGTTAATTTGACTGATGCACAGACAAGAGCAGCATTTACTACGATAGCCAAAGAAACTATGTTTGGAAATATGCCTTTTGGCTCTATCATCGGCAGCGTAGAAATAGTAGGCTGTGTTATCAATCATCCTTCTATCTGGGCAGAGAAAGGAGTCTATAACTGGATACTAGCTAATCCCATCCTGTTTAATAAGCCCATCGAGAACGTGAAAGGAAAGCTTTCTTTCTGGGAGTATTCAGGTATCAATGAGGTTAAGATTGAATGTCCGGAATGTGGCAGCATAGAGATAGCTATTGAGGACTACACTACGGCTCCATTCCCTACATTCCTGCATAGCTGTAACAAGTGTGGATACGTGATTATGGAAAGTGAATGGGATATAAGCAAGTCTTAAGATATTGTCGACAGATACTGAGAAAGTAACTTATTATTAATACCCGATATTGGAAAGTTACCTTTTCCAATTAGAGAACATACTATCTATCCAGCGCACTACGTATACAATAATAACACCGGCTACAACCATGGCGAAAATACGAGCTAACATAATCAATTGTATTAAAGGTAACTTATTAAATAGTGCACAAAGATAGATAAAAAGACGAATATCTATAGAGACTATTTCTTGAGATTAATTTGTTGAAGTGATACTAAACAAAAAAAGGCTATCTATCCCAGACAGCCAATCTTTTGTTAACCTTAATCTAATACTATGAAAAACACATTGCAAAGGTACGGATTTACAGGAATTATGCAAATTATCAGCCTTTGTTCAGCCATCTTATAACATGGTTTAGCAGGCAAATATATATGTTAACTGTTAACATTGTAAATGTGTAAAATTAACTAATGAGCGATGAAGATAGATAAGAATGTTTGGACTGATGCAAAATGCGCAGCCTTTAGGGTAGAGTTCCTTACCAGTCGTGAGGAACTCTTTTTATATGCGAAAGCTATTTATTCCGCTATTATGTGGAGTAGGGAAGTGAATGAAAAGAATAGGATTATTATGAAAA
This sequence comes from Bacteroides sp. 14(A), assembly GCF_000526555.1. Lineage (NCBI taxonomy): Bacteria > Pseudomonadati > Bacteroidota > Bacteroidia > Bacteroidales > Bacteroidaceae > Bacteroides > Bacteroides sp. 14(A). Next base: position 2,040,596 of record NZ_JAGH01000001.1, read on the forward strand.
AGAATAAATCTGTAAAATAAGAAAGGAGAACCAAGCGCACGACCACTCAATCCTCCCTCACACGATTATAGTGCAAATATACTATTTACTTTTAAAATAATTGTGTTATGGTGAAGGAATTTTCAGCGATATCGGAGTTAAAATATATTAGAGAGCAGAAATCAAGATTATCGGAAAGAGAACAAGAGTTAACCAAACCTATTTTGTTAGATCTAAGTATTATTCCTACAATATTCAAATGGTACTGTGAAATTGTGGGGAATTGCGGATTACCTGAGAGAAGAGCCGGTTCCAGCTTCCGGCAGAAATTCATCTTTATAATTCTTTTCCTTTATTCCCCAAGTGCATTAGCAGGTGGAAAGATTGCCAGAGGGGTACGTGATATACTTGCCGGCATATTGGGATTTAAAGCCCCTACAGGAATTTCTAACCTTTACGTTAATGTCACGTTTAACTATAACAATTATAAGGATTATCGTGCGGATATAGATTATCTTTACACAGAAATCGTAAATCGGTTAAAATTCAAAGGGCTAATCAATTGAAGGTGCTACCATAGCACGAAAAAGAAAGCCGGGGTTAGTGCTCCGGCTTTCTTTCTTTACAAGTTTTGAGATAGTCGGCTATCTGTTGCAATCTGTCTGCATCTTCCTGTTTGAAAATGAATTCATCAAAATCACCGTAGATACTCCGATGACCAAATATGTATTTTATGGCTTTCCATATCCGTTTAAATATGTTTCTTTCCGGTTTTAGATGCACGCTGCAATATACTTCCCTGTCTTCTTCATCCGCGAAATATGACATTATCAATTGGTGTTCTACGCTGTTACAAGCGCAGATGAATAGTTCTTGTTTATCCATTATAATATGGGCTTGACGATTTCTATTTTAAGTCCCAGTGCATCAATGATGCGAAAGAATAAACCAACTCCCGGTTCTATAACTCCTTTTTCGATCCTTGATATATAAGTTTTATTAGTACCGACCTTTTCCGCAAGTTCAGATTGTGTCATTTTTTCTTGTTTACGTGCGTCACTAATCATTTGCCCCACACAATAAGCGTATGCCTCTTTGCGAAACTCCTCCCTTTCAGGTGAGCCAACTTTGCCGTATAATTTGTCTAATACGGCATCCATACTTCCAATTTTAGGATTTGCTTGCATAATATTCATTTTTAAGTTTTAAAGCCTTATTAATTTCACTTTCAGGTGTCTTCTGGGTCTTCTTTTGAAAACCGTTAAACAGCATTACGATGTTCCCATCATCAAAGATAAAGAAAGCACGATAAATATTTCCGTTATGGCTTGCTCTTAATTCATATACACCCTCGCGTATGAATTTCACGAAGTTTTTATTCAGCCGCTCTTGCGTCTTGAGCATATCAAGCACATAAGATACTTTTTTCTTTGCTCCATCCTCTAATGACATGAAGAAGTCTATAAAGTAACTCTCATAATATAATATCTCTCTTTCTTTTTTCATGATGCAAATATAACAAAAGTTTACATATATAACAACTTTAATTGGCTTTATCTTTGATTCCAGCTACAATTTGTTCCAGTTCTTCTATGGTACTGGCTTTATAGAAGTCTCCTTTGTGTTGGATGAGGGCGGTTAGTTCACCTTCTCCTGTGACTTCTACTGGTGAAACAAATAGTTGCCATATCGGAACATTCAGCGCATTGGAAATCTTTTCAAGTGTTGGGTATGATGGCGATACTATCATTCGTGAAAGGCTCTCACGTGCGATTCCTAATTTACCTGCAAGGCTTGTTATAGTGAAGCCCTGTTCTTTAATTACTTCTTTGATTCTATTCATAATTAGTTTTTTCTTTTTGCAAAGATACGTTTATTGTGTATGTGTGATATATATATATCACTAAATAATGTTAATTAATATCACTTATTGTTTTGTTGTGTGATGTGTATACCTTACATTTGCATCATCAGAAACGAAGTAATAACAATTAAAAGATATACGATTATGGCAACATCAGTGATTAAACAAAGAACAATAGAGAAGTTCATCATGTCAGAGTTTGTGCAAGGTAACTTAGATACAGAAGAACAAGTAAGCTGTATGCTTCTTCTGATTCAAAAGAAACTAGGTATGTCAGTAGAACAAGCAAGTGACTTTATGAGAAACGCAATTGGTATTAATGCTTAAATATACAATCATGGCAACAAAGAAGATTGATGAAAAGAAAACATTGAAGTATGCAGTAGCATTCTACTTCTGTACATCAGGCAAGATAAACTTTATGTTAGGCAATAAAATGTATCAGCATATAAATACTATATATGACCAAAGAGAAGATGGTAGAGGTTTCAATACTTGTGAGATCGTTTATAATTACAGGGCTCAAAAGTATGAGGTTCTGAATGTAGATACAGAGATAGGCAACAAAGAGATTACGATATTATAAGTTTAATTGGTGGGGCTAATAACCCCACCACAAAGATATAGAGCAATGATTACAGTAGTTTTTTACACATGGTCAGAAGAAGTTAAAGGCAACGGTTTTGCAGAAAGTGAAACACGTCACGAGATAGCAACAGGTAAGACAACCATTGAAGAAGCATTTGAAGTAGCAGTTTCTAATGGTGCTAATCCTCTTGATACAATTCAATACAAATTCTAAGGTTTAACCAGCAGGGCGAAAGCCCTGTGCAATATAGAAGATTATGAACGTAAATGAAGTTATAGTAGGTTTGAGATATAGAGTATCAGGTGATTTATCTAATGGTCGTCATGCAGATGGTACGCCATGTATATCGCACGATGATGTAGTAAGAGTAATAAAGCGAATTACAGATACACACGTGATTTTAGAATGTGGACGTAGTTTTATCATTAATGACAATCTCAAAATAGAGAAGTTCTAAGTTTAATCCGGTAACCTTCGGGCTACCACAATATACACGATTATGAAAGCGGATTTAGTTTTAATTGTCAGTCACGAAGCCCCACTAATGAAACAACTGGGCAAGGTGTTGGGCAAACTATGTACCATGTACGACTTTACCACAATTGACAAGAACGAAAAGTACATCACCATACAGCACGATGAAACTGGTCTTGTAGTGGCTTATACGAGTGAAGAAAGATTGGATGTGAAACTTTAAGAACCAATAACGATGAGTGATTTATTAGAAGAAATCAAAGAAGCGAGAAATAACTTGGATAAACTTGAACGTCAGTATGTCAGAGAAACAGAACCGTGTCACAATACGAAATGTAGCTTTTATCGAGAAACGAGTAGTTTAAATTGCTGTTGGACTACTTTGGTAGAAGATTGTAAAGATTATCCAGGTGAAAAAGGTTGAATGTAAAACTTAGAAGATTACTTATGAACTCAATAAACGTAAACGGTTGCAGCGTATGCCAGCCCGGTAAAGAGAATTACACTACCTACACAACGAAGTTAGGCAGAAAGAGAGTGAGAATGTACCAATACGACTATCGTACAGAAGACGGTGAGTTATTTTCTTGTTGTGCGCCTACCTTAGAGGTGTGCAGAGAAAGACGGGATAAATGGCTGAAAAAGACTTTGTGACTTAAGACAGATTGTCACATATAACAATTGAAGATATTTCGTTATCTTTGGTTGTGGTAGTACTTTTGGGGTACTATCGCGGAATGGAGCAGTTGGTTAGCTTATCGCTTTGACTTGGCGAGGGTCACAGGTTCGAGTCCTGTTTCCGCAACTATGATTATTAACTTTAAAAATTGACACGATTATGAACATTCTTACATTAAGTATCAAACAGAAGTATTTGGATGAAATATTGGCAGGTACTAAGACCCACGAATATCGTGAAATCAGACCTACCAACGCAAAGAAATATATCACCTATCTTTGTGGCGGTAAAGAGTACAAGGCTGATGAAGAACTGCCCGAAGAAGGCGAAATCGAATTGAAGCCCATCAAGTACGATGCCATCAAACTTCTTACAGGTACTTATACAGGCAAACGCCCTTATATCATCGTAGAAGTAAAGAACGCAGAAGCGGCTATTCTCACCGATGAAAACGGCAACGATATTGTTTACGAACATCAAGGTGAAGAATATTTAGCTGCCCAAATGGACTATACTTTAGGCAAGGTATTAGAGAAATATATAGATTGATTGTTTAATTAAAAATGATTTGCTGAGTCAGAAGAAGGATTAATAAAGTAGCCGGACCACGTCGGAATATGAATGGTGCTGGCGCAGGTGGTAGATTAGTTGCCAATCGTAGGGGTACGGCAAGTGCCACGCAGTTAGGGTCACGTAGACAGCGTTATAGTGATCTTCGTATTTCATTTGGATTGTCGGGTGGTTAACCATGAACAAGGTAGAGCTAGCGAACCGGTATATAGACCTCATTCGGGTAAAATCGAATGAGGCTTTACTGTTTTTATCACTCGGTAAAGATTCGCTTGTTCTGCTTGATTTTATCTATCCAAAGTTTGATCGGATTGTTTGTGTATTCATGTATTTCGTTAAGGATTTAGAGCACATAAACCGCTGGATAAACTGGACTAAAGCCAAATATCCAAAGATTGAGTTTGTACAAGTGCCTCATTGGAATCTTACCTACATTCTTAGAGGTGGCATGTACTGCGTACCTAATCCGAAAGTAAAGTTACTGAAACTTGCTGATGTGGTAAAAGCTATGCAGCTTACTCATGGTGTTTATTACACATTCTTGGGTATGAAAAAGGCTGATGGAATGAATAGGCGTTTGATGCTGAAAGGCTATGAGGCAAACAGTTACGAGAATAACGGTATGATTTATCCTTTGGCTGACTGGACACAGAAAGATATTCTCGCTTATATGCGGCAACATAATTTGCCTGAACCGATTAGATATTCGTTGAAAGCAAGTTCAGGAGTTGGCTTCAACCTCGATTGTATGCTTTGGATGGAGAAGAATTACCCACAGGACTTACAGAGAATTTATAGAGTGTTTCCAATGGCTGAAAGAGTGCTTTGGGAGTATTATAATAAACAAAATTGATAGGAGAATAGCTGAGTCAGAAACAGAAGAAGGGGAAAGATGAAAAGTGCTGCCGATATTGGAGTACAAACAAATCGTTTGGCTCGTGCGGCAGAAGGGAATCCTGCAAGACAAGCAAGAATTAATAGTATTGGCGGTGCCATGTATCGTAATTTGAGCAGGTTGAACACTGCAAATAACCGGAGTGTGTTTCAACAGTATTCAAGAGCTGTACGTCAAGGTAGAGGATTGGGCTTAAGTAATGGTTAATATGGAATTATCAAAATATATCAAAAGTGAATCGGTGGAACTTAACCGTTCTACCATCCATTTTGCAGATTATAATCCCCGGAAACTTTCGAATGAATCTCGCAAAACATTAAAGCGTGGTATCAAGAAGTTTGGGTTAGTCGGGGGAATAGTCGTAAACAAGCGTACGGGGCTGACCGTGGTTAGCGGACACCAGCGTTTATCTGTCATGGATGAATTACAGAAGTTTCCCGACAATGACTACCGTATTCGTGTCGATGTCATTGATGTGAATGAAAAGCAGGAAAAGGAGTTGAATATTCTAATGAACAACCCGAATGCACAAGGTATGTGGGATTTTGACGCACTTGCCCGCATAGTTCCTGATATTGACTGGAAAGATGCAGGTCTGACCGATGCAGACTTAAACATGATTGGTGTTGACTACCTTCTACAAACAGAAGAAGAAAACTCCATCGCAGACGCTCTGTCTAACATGATGGAACCAGTAATCGAACAGAAAGAAGCCAATAAGGCCGCTAAGCAGTTGGAACGTGCTGAGAAGGTTGCCCACATGAAAGAAGTCAAGCAACAGGTAAAAGAGAACGCACAGAAAACAGCCGAGGATATGGATGCTTATGTGATATTATCCTTTGATACCTATGAAGCTAAAGCCGCTTTCTGTGAGAGATTCGGTTATGATCCGGATATGAAATTCATAAAAGGAGAAGTGTTTGATGAACAAGTAGAACGGGTAGATTGATATGAGCAATAGTGAATCTCAAAACCAAAAAGGTCGTGGAGGAAGAAAGCCTAAGTTTGACTATACAAGTGAGGACTTTCTTTCTCTTGTAGAGTCGTATGCCAAAAAGGGATTCACTGATAAGGAAATTGCTCATGCCGTTGGGTTATGTCCTCAAACTTTTTGTGAGAAGAAAGGTGAGTACCCCGAATTGAACGAAGTATTATCGCGTGCGCGTTGTGCTATAAACGCTCTTGTACGTGCTAAGTTCCTTGCTATGGCTCTTGGTGGTATTAAGACTAAGAACACCACTATCAGAAAAATTAAGGACAGAGAGGGCAACCTGACGGGCGAGGAAGAAGTTCAAATCGTAGAAGGTGAACTGGCTCCAAATTTACAAGCGCAGTCTGTTTGGTTATATCATTACGATGAAGACTGGAGAAAAGTTGAACGCAAGCAGGATGAAGATGCCGACATCCCAACCGACATAGATCATGGTATTAGTATTGATTCCTGGATTAAAGACAAACTGAAATGATCGAACCCCAAGAAATATATCATCCGTTGTATGAGGATAAGGAGAAATTTATAATTCTTATCACCGGTGGACGTGGTTCGGGAAAGTCTTTCAACGCTTCCACCTTTATAGAGCGTCTGACTTTTGAAATGACCCCGGTAGAGAAGATTGTGCATCAGATTCTCTATACCCGTTACACGATGGTTTCCGCCGGTATGTCTATCATCCCGGAAATGATGGAGAAGATAGACCTTGACGGAACTACAAAATATTTCAAGACCACCAAGACGGATATAGTCAACAAAATGACTAAGAGTCGTATCATGTTTCGGGGTATCAAAACATCTTCGGGGAATCAGACGGCGAAACTGAAATCCATTCAGGGTATAACGACTTTCGTCTGTGATGAAGCGGAAGAGTGGACGAATGAAGAAGAGTTCGACAAAATTATGCTCTCCATTCGTAAGAAGGGCATTCAGAATCGGATCATAATCATAATGAACCCTTGTGACTCTAATCACTTCATCTATAAGAAATACATAGAGAATACTCACAAACTGGTAGAGATTGATGGTGTGCAGGTACAGATTTCCACACACCCGAATGTACTTCATATCCATACTACCTATCTGGATAACTTGGAAAACCTTTCACCTGAGTTTTTGAAAGAAGTCGAGGATATGAAGGTGAGCAACCCCGAAAAGTATGCTCATGTGGTTATTGGTCGTTGGGCTGATGTGGCGGAAGGTGCCGTATTCAAGAAGTGGGGTATTGTGAAAGAGTTCCCATCATGGGCTAAAAAAGTGGCCAATGGTCTTGACTTTGGGTTTACTCATGATCCATCGGCTATTATTCGCTGTGGAATTGTGGATAATGACTTGTATCTTGATGAGGTATGCTATAAAACGGGCATGCTTTCTTCTGACTTGATAAAGGAGCTAAGAAAGCACGATTTGTTTGTATATGCAGAAAGTGCTGACCCTCGTTTAATTCAGGAAATAGCCAATGGTGGTATTGTTATATATCCTGTACAGAAGGGTGCCGGTTCTATTGTTGCAGGTATTGACAAGATAAAGGACTTCGATAATATATTTATTACCAAAAGGTCATATAATCTAATAAAGGAAGCGAGAAATTATGTATGGGCTAAAGATAAAAATGGAAACTATATCAATGAGCCGGAGGACCATGATAATCATGGATGGGATGCTGTTCGGTATTATGTGAATGGAAAGATTTTAGGGAATATTATAGCTCCTCAGAACTATTCTAAGTCAGATTTAGGAATTTATTAAAATATGAGATTATGAACAACTACTTGCAGCAGATAATGACTTACTTCCGCAATCTTGCATTAAATTCGGTAGGTGCAGAACGTGATTTGTATCAACTCATTCAGGATGGCGATATTGATACTGCTATTGATATGATGCAGAACCGTGACGATGAAGTGGATAACGCCATTAAGGAATATAATCCTCAGACGCATGATGTTATGTTCAGGCCGAATAAATACAGGAAAAACTCTAATGATTACATAACAGAGAAGCTTCCACGATCCCGGCAGAGATATATCAATGAGGTGGAGTTGTTTTTTCTTTTGGGAAATCCTATTAGATGGAAGAAAGAAAATGGTTCGGATGATGTTTTCGCTCTATTTAAGGACTTTATAAAGAACAATCGGTTCGATTCCACCATGAGACAAGCTAAAAGGCTTGCCGGCGCTGAAACAGAGTCGGCTAAGATTTATCACTTGTATAGAGATGATAGGACAGGTGAGCGGCAGGTAAGAAGTCGGGTCTTGGCACGTTCCAATGGATATAAACTTCGACCACTGTTTGACCAGTACGGAAATATGACTGCATTTGCTTATGGGTACAAGTTGAAAGAGAGTGGGAGGACAGTCCAACATTGGGATATTCAAACTCCGGATGTACTTTTTTTCTGTCGAAAAGGAAATATAGGGTATGAAGTGGAATCTTATCCGAACCCTACAGGAAAGATTAATGTACTGTATTACAACCAACCTAAAGCGTGGGACGGAGCGGAACCGAGATTAAAGCGTGAAGAGATTTTGGATTCAAAGGTAGGAGATACCAACAATTACTTTGCAGACCCCATAGCAGTTGCTTCCGCTGATGTTATTCAACTGATGGCGGATCCTAATAAACCAGGTAAACTAATCCAGTGTCAGGGAGCTAATTCAAAGTTTGAATATGTCAATCCTCCGCAATCATCGGAGACAAGAGAGGCTGAAAAACAAGATTTGAATGATTCTATTTTGTTTGATACATTCACTCCAGATTTCTCTTTCGATAAGATAAAGGGAATGGGTACTCTCTCTGGAGATGCAATCAAGAATGCCATGATTTTGGGGTATATTAAGAGAGATAATCGAAAGGAATCCTATGAGGAGCTTGTGGACCGTGAGAAGAACTTGATCATTAGTATTCTAAAATATCTCCATCCAGATAAAGTTGCTGAACTGGATAAACTGGAAATTTCTTTTGAATTTTCGGAACCGTTCACTGAGGACAAACAAAAAACGTGGTCAGCTATCGGCAAGTTATATGCTGATGGGATTGTATCATTGGAACAAGCTGTTCAGATGCTGGCATTGACTGATGCGCCAGAAGAGGAGGTTGAAAGAATAAGAAATACTGGACAAGTTTTTGTTGAATCGGAAAAATAGGCTATCTTTTGAGGTGGCTGGTAGAAAAAATACGGGGTTTATAATTTTAGTATAAGAAAAATAGAATATTTTGCGGTGATTCTTCGGAGTTACCGTTTTTTTATCTTTAATTGAATTTTTTCTCTGTATTATTTTGTTTTGTAACTAAGTTTAGTTACATTTGCGGTAAAGAATAAACAGATATGGGTACTAAAGAAAAGTTGATAGACCGTTTTTGCAAACTACCTAAAGACTTCACTTATGAAGAAACTTTGAAGTTGCTTTCTGCCTTTGGATATAGTGAACATAATAAAGGTGCGACATCTGGTTCTCGTGTAAGATTTAAAAATGAACAAACGGGACAGTATATTGATATACATAAGCCGCATCCGGGTAGTATCATGAAAGCATGGATGATGAAAGCGATATATCAGCATTTAAAAAGTAACGGTTTAATTAAATAAAAGAATTGAATATGGACTACTTGGAATACAAAGGATATAAAGGTTCAGTTGAGTACAGCAAAGCTGATAACTGCCTATTTGGAAAGGTGCTTGGAATGAGTAAGGATTTGATTCTTTATGAAGGAAACACCATTGATGAACTTCGTGCTGATTTTGAAGCCGGAATAGAAAGCTATCTTGCAGGTTGTTTGGCTGATGGAGTGGAACCGCGTAAACCATATAGTGGTACATTGAATATCCGTATTTCGCCGGAGATTCATAGTCGGATTGCTTCACTTGCACAAGAAGCAGGAACAACTATTAATGGTTATATAAAACAGGCATTGGAGAATCAACTTAAATTAGCACATTAATGATTGATGCTAGGGAATTGAAGATAGGGAATTATGTTTATCTACAGAGTAGTAAAACTCCCTGTCGCATAACCGAAATAGGATATAGTGAGATTGAATATCCGAGATATGAAGCAAGTGGAAGATCTTCGGAAGCAGTGTTTCGTACTTATGTCGATAATCTTAACCCTATTTTGCTTACAGCACAACTTCTCTTGAATTGTGGCTTTGTATATAATGCGATAGATGATTGTTTCGACAGATTAAATCTCAGGATTAGAATACTTGGAAATTCAATTTGTGCGTTTATTGGATTTGAAGTAGGTTTAGGGAAAGAATGGCATGACGCCAATATAGAAGTAAAATCACTTCATCAACTTCAAAATCTATACTTCGCTCTAACAGGAAAAGAGCTTGAGGTAGATATGTAAAGAATATCGGAGCAGAGTTACAATCTGCTACTTTATAAATTCAGAGCTTTTAAATTCAATGAAGCCGTGTTCCTTTATTGGTTCACGGTTTTTTTATGTCATTTTACGACAATCATTTCATTGTCGTGTATCAACTATCTAATTATTTCCCTTACATCTACTTACTTTTTACTTTTATACCGTATTTGTGACAATCGCTTTGATGTCATGAATAGGAGGCTTAAATATTTACTAATCATTTGTATTGTTGGTATTTTTACTTCCGCAATTTGAATTTTAAATTTAATAATTCATACGGTATGAAAGAAAAGATTTTCCAAAAGCTAAAACAAGAATTTTCCCATCTTGGGTTAGGTGATGTTATTTTACAGGCACATGCTGACAGTCTTGCGTCTATCGGTCTTGTTACTGACGAAAACATCGACACTGTTATTTCTGCACAAAAAGGATTCCTTGAGAACCTTCAGAAGACGAGTGACAAACGTGTCACTGATGCTGTTTTCAAAGCAAAGGCTGATGCTAAAAAAGAGCTTGAGACGGAAGAAGCAAGGAAGAAGGCCGAGGAAGAAACTAAAAAGCTGGAAGAACAGGCTAAACGGGAGAAAGAAAAGGATATGCCGGAATGGTACAAGGTGGAGAAAGCAGCCACTGAAAAAACAATCCTAGAGTTACTTCACACAAATAAGACCTTGTTGGATGGTTTGAATAGTATCAAGAAAGAGAATGAAACTTTCAAGGCTGAAAAAGCTGCTGCCGAACGGAGCAATCTGATCGTATCCAAAGCCAAAGAATTGGGCATACCACAGTGGCGAATTGAAGAAGGCTTCTCTATTGCATCCGATGCAAATGAGGAAGCAATCACTTCACATCTCACTACGGTAGCGAACAATGTCAAGGCACAATTACTACCGGGCAATAAGAATTCATTCCCTCTGTCTGACAATAAGCCTGACAAGGGAGAAGTGGATGCTATTGCCAAATCATTAGTTGGTTAATTAAAAAGAACGAGATGACAAAAGCTAATTTAAACAATGAAAGAGAGCAGGTAGTCTTCGGTGATGATTCAATCGTCATCCAGAAGTATATCTCCGGCATTAAAGGTGGCCGGACGCTTGATGTTACCGGTTTTACAGATAAGGCAATCAAGGCCGGTCATGTAATTATTCGTAAGGACAGTGACAGCACCTATAAGCCTATGCCTGTATCTGATAATGCCTATGCTGCATTACCGGAAGGGCATAGCTATGTAGGGGTGTTGTATCGCAGCATACGGACAGCAAAACCGTTTGCGTCAATTATGACGTGGGGAGAAGTGAACGATGTGGCAAAACCTTATGATATGGCTTCCATTCTGGATGCATTTAAGGTAGCTTGCCCTCATATTGATTTCATTAAAGACGAGGAGGCGTAGTAAATGGAAAAATCACTTTATCTAGAGTATGTTCAAAGATTCTTTCCTCAGTTGGTTCTTTCCATCGTTGAGAGATTGAACGAAAAGAGAGCTAACCAGCTTCCTTACATGTATAAGACGTTGCTTACACCGGATTTTTCAGCCGATGGGCGCTGGTCCAGTATTCTGGCCGAGTATAACCGTGTAGCAGCCGATGTCGTTTCTTTGGATTCTGAACTTCCGTTGAAGACTCGTGATTCAATAGAAACAGCTTCCGGTGAAATACCTAAACTTGGTATGAAACTGTACCTGACAGAAAAGCAGATGAAAGATATTGATGCCATGATTGCCCAGAGCTTACCTCTCAACCAAATCGTGAATAAGATTTTCAATGATCTTCCACGTTGTCTTGAAGGTGTATGGGAGCGTATTGAAGATATGTTCCTCTCTGAACTGTCGACTGGTATTGGTTTGAGTGAACGCAATAATGGAACCGGTGTTCGCCTCGATGTTGGTTATTATACGGCTAACAAATTTGGTGTGTCTGTTTTGTGGGATGATCCGGATACATCAACACCTCTTGACGATATGCAGAAGGTATTTGATAAAGCTCTGGAAGATCAGAATACGGTCACTGATATCTGGTTGGATGATGCAGCTTTGAAAGGACTTTATCAAAGTAAACAAGTCCGTGGTCAGTATGCTTTTGATAACAAGGTTACCGCTCAGGAAGGTGTTGGTGTCCCGACACTGGATTTTGACAAAGCGGCTCAGGTTGTAAAAAACAAATGGGATGTAACCCTCCATCGTGTTGCCCGTAAGATCAAGACGGAAATCAACGGTGTTAAGAAATCTCATTCTCCTTGGCAACAGGGTATGGTGGTATTCACTTGCGATGAAAAGCTTGGTTCTTTGGTATGGACGAATACTGCTGAGACAACACGTCGGGTTGCCGATGTTGAATACCAGGTGGCAGATGAATTCATTCTGTTGTCTAAGTACTCAAAGAACGACCCATTGAGGGAATTTACTTCTTCTCAGGCTATGGTTGTTCCTATCATCAACAATGTTGATAGAATTTATACATTGGATTCTAAAACGGTACAGGCATGAAAGTAAAGGTTACAAGTGTTTTCCGTGACAAATTCACTCATCAACTATATAGTGTTGGTGAAGTTGTTGAAATAGAAGACGAAGCCCGTGTGCGAGACTTGGAAAATCGCAAACTTGCTGAGTGTGTCGAAGAGGTGAAGGCTTTTGGAGAAAAGAAAGAGGTTAAAATCTCCCTTTTTGAAAAAGAGTTTGATAAAAAGGCTTTGGTTAATGCTTTGAAGTCCATTGGTGTACAGGCATCGGGCAACATGAAGGAGGAAACTCTTTTTAGCAAGGTTTCTGAACTTGATGAAGTATCAACTGCCAAACTGAAAGAAACATTAGGTATTGAGTAAAAGGATAGGGTAGTGTTTCTACCCTTCCATTGTTTAATTTTATAAATCAGAAAAGAAATGAAGAATTTTATTTTTACCATGTGTGTTTTTTTGATGATGTCTTTGGTTTCGTTGAGCGTGCAGGCATCAAGTGTGAAATTTCCCAAGTGTGAGTACGTGAATCCATCTGTTGATGTCGGTCTGCCGGACATCCAGTGTGTCACCTTTGAAGTTGATCCAGTGAATTGCTTTGTATTGACCGCACCGCAGCCCGTATTTATGATTGCGGATAGTCCGACTATGCAAAGTACCATGAATGTAGCTATGCAGGGAAAACAAATTATAGTCCCTAAATGTCCGTTCCGGTATGTCTATAAGTCGAAGTATTGCACGCATTATAGTTACACTGCATATAGCAAACTGATTACACCATACTAAGATGACGGTACTTGACTACATAAAACAGAGATTCTCCTACATCGGTGAAATATCCGATGCTGGAGCTTCTGATTTCGCTATTGATTTCGGGTTTGAGACAAAAGGAGAGGTGACGGATGAGGAAAAGAAGACTATTTCGAACTCTATCAGCGAGTTTTTGAATAAGAATATACTTCACCCTACATCTATTGGCGAAAGTGGTTTTTCGACCTCTTGGAGTGCTGATTCGATAAAGAACAGTTCTCTCCTGATGCTTAGAAAATATGGGATCACTCTGAATGATGAAACATCTGCTTTGGTGGGTTTGAGTACGATTAAGGATGCTTCTAATCTTTGGTAACTATGTATTACGCTCCACACATATTACAGATTAAGGTAACTACGCCATTTGAAATGGATGAGTTTGGGCGACCAATTCTTGGTACAGGTGGTGAAAGTTGGCAGGACGTATGCAAGTGTCGTTGTGATGATAACTCTACTAAAGAGTTTAAGTCTGTCAATGGAGAAGTATACCGTCCTAACTATCACGTAGTGTGTGAGAAGAGAATTACTATCAAGGCAGGTGATGAAGTCCGTTGCATGGATGGCGATAATTTGAGAGGGCAAGGCGAGGTTTACACGGTGAAGAGTACGAACTACTTTAACTACTCGGAGTTATGGATGTAGATTTTGATTTTTCAGATGTCGATTCCTTTTTCAATGAAGGAGAATGGGAAATCGAGAAGAAGATAATTGACGTGGGCGATGAAGCCGTGAAATACGCAGAGGAACACGGCAACTATCAAGACCACACGCTCACTTTGAGAATGTCCAATGATTACGATGTAGATAAAGACGGTTTGACGCTGAAAAACGAAGCGGAATACGCTTCATTCGTGGAATCCAAGGGGGTTGATGTTTTGAGTGGTGCCGCTCTATATGCGGAGAAACGATTAAAAGAAGAATTTGAATGATAGTAACTACCGATATAGGAAACATTCTCTATCGAGATTGCAAGGCTTTCGGAATAGAAGTTTACCAAAAGGGAAATATTCCTGATGGTGAAATAACTACCGAGAGAGTAATCATTTGGACAAAAGAACAATCTCAGGAAACATATTGGAAAAAAGGGTTTGTCGAGGTTAATCTATGTGTTCCAGATATCGAGCCAAATATTGCAAATCTTGTTCGATTGGCTGAATTTGAAAGACAAGCCATGAAGATACTAGATGATATGGTAGGTTCCTATGATGGTACGACCTATCGTTATTCCATTGATTCAATCAGTACAGAAGCAGACACAGCTTTGAAGTGTCATTATGTAAATGTGAGAGTATTATTTAAAGTGTTAAATGTAAATTAGAAAAATTATGATTTCAGCAGTAGAAATTGATGAATTGTATTACGCAGAACCTGTTAAAACGGTTACAACTCCGGCTACCGGATTAACAGGCGCGGAAGTTGCTGCTATTCTGAAAAACGCAGCAACGAAGCAGGTCAAGAACGTACACGGTGATACGTATCAGTACGAGGAAGCGGAGGCGAGTGTTACAAGGTACAAAAACGCCTTGACAGGTGAGTACTACCGGGAAACGTCCGAACCGGGTGAGGTGAAAATCAACTTTACCATTGGTGAGTATGACTACAAAACCAAAGAAGACTTGCAAGGTGGAAAAGCCACTGAAAAGAATTGGGAAAGAGGCAAATACAAGCCTATTTATAAATGTATCATTGGAAAAACCAAAGATGGTGTATACGTTGTGTTTCCCAAAGCGGCTATCAATGCTCGTGGATCCAATACTGATAAGGCTGTTGGATTGGCTGTTTCAGCCGTTCCTCTTGCTACAGGAGTAGATGGATTGGCTTCCGAAAAGTGGTTTGACGAATCGGAAGTGGTCATTCCAGAAGGTTAAGGTAAATAAGATTATTTAATGGAAGGGTGGGAGTGGAATTTGCTGCCTTCACCCTTTTTTATTTAAAGAATATGAATCAAGGTGCGAGAATTGTTTCGGATGCCATAATAGGCAATGATTTTAAAGTTGTGGTAGTGAATGGAAAATCGTATATCATTTATCCTCCTACCATTCATAAAATAGCTGGAGCAGCAAGTTATCTGTCGAATGTTGGGAAGATAGAGAACTTAGAGGACATATTCCGATCTATGAAAGACACTCCGAATGCCTCACATGCCCTTTCCTGGTTTATCAATGGGAATGATGAACTGTTTGAGGAATTATCAAGGGGAACATTTGAAGAGAATGTAGAAGCTTTATCCATTGCTTTATCATTGATTTCGATTGAAAATTTTATGAGGCTGTCAGCTTTAGCGAAGAACGTAGTAGGTCTGGCAGCGAAACAGAGGTAGCAGGAAATAACTGTTTACTTGGACAGATTGCATCGTTCATGGATTCGTTACACTTGGGATATGAAGAGGTGGTGTATAAGATTCCATATCGCAATTTGATTATCATGCAGAAAGATAAATTACATGTGGTATATGGGGAGAAGGTGAGTAATACATCTGGAAAGGATATGCTGAAGAGGAAGAAATAAAAGCCGGAGTTAAATTGTATAATTTATTTAATTTTTAGCTGAGTCAGAAAAAGAAAAACTAAATCAGGTTGGGAAATAGCTCGACAAGCGAATCGAATTGCAGAAAGACGTTACGGGAGCGATGCAAGCAACCCCAATAATCTTGTGAATCGGATTCAAGGTCGATATTTGGGAAACTTCAATAGAAGTGGAACAAGTTGGAATAAGCAAGTTTCTCGTAGGACTTATATGGGAAATGCTAATGGGTAAAGAAAAAGCCGGAGGAATCCGGCTTTAATATTATTGATTATGAACTTTTTCAATAAATGAACGTAGATATAATTCGCTCTCACATCCAACTGTTGTGTAGCTAAAGTTTAATGTTTTCAGATTGAGTTCAAGTACTTCTTCAGATTTGGCCTTTTTTATAATTGAATGTGGAATACTATTGTCGAATAATTTTTCAGAATAAAAATGAATAAATATTTTGCTTGAAAGTGGAATTGCAATATATGCTATTTCCTTAATATCAGGATTGAAGTATATATTTATTTTTTCTCTGGAAGTAAATGATGAACAATCAGGTAAAAGGAAATAATCATTAGGATTATTAGGTATAATAATAGCAAAAACAAGGTTCCCTATTTTTTCTATTATTTGTTCTGCAATGTTGGAATATTCTATAACATTTGAGTATTTTGCCTCTTGTTTGAAAGCAAACATCTCTTGAAGTTTCTGTTTCAATTGGGGAGTACATTGATGTATAATGGGTTGAAATGCTTCTAAAATATTGTCATCAACATTTTGTTTATATTGAGGTGTTCGCATATCACCAATAATTCCATATTTGGCAAAAAATAATAGAGCATTATTTACTGATTCAGTTAGTATTTCGTTTGATATAAAATCTTCTATTATTTTAAAATTCTCCGGGAATTTGCTCTCGAAATGACTGTTTAAGTCTTCTTCTAATGTACAATAATCTTTTTTATGATTGATAAAACGTGTGTTAGAATCTTTCTCGCTAAAAAGACTTTTTGTCGTGTTTTTAGAGAAGAAGTTACATTTCATTTTATCATAAAGATATATTAGATTTTCTTCTTTATTAAAGAATTGTTTTATATGTATTTGGGATACATAATGATGATTTCTTGGAATACTCATATTGGCATGGAATTTGAGTTTATTTAGTGACACATGGGGCGTTTGGTATTAATAGTTATTCTCTCTAAATTTATGCAAAATAGTCACAGTAATTACTAAAAGCGCTTCTTAATATATTAGAACAATCTACTGCTTTTATTTTTTCTGTAGTACTATCCTGGTAATCAATATCTATTAGTCCGAAATCTATTGCATTCCCAACATTATAATGAATATCATAAGATGTATAATTATTAGCATGGAAATGGTTTTGGGGATAGTCAGCTAATGCTAAAAAAATACGTAGAAAATTATCTTTATTACTAATTATCAAATCGCTTTCTCTTAATTTGTAAATTGCAGTTTTCATATCATCAAAAGTGCTAAACATACTTCTTATAAAATCGAGTATATTGACGGATAATATATTAGTAGCTAAGCATCTTCTATTCCCAATTTTTAGTACCCGATTATTTTGATAGGTCTTATGGAGGTATTTTAGCAAAGTTCTTATGTTCACAGCCTTGCTCTTTATTAAGGATGAAAGTATTTCTTCACACGATATGCAGGCTAAATTGCATACATCGTTTATTCCGATTTCTTGATTTGATTGAATAGAGGTTAGAATATCAATAATAGATTTTATTATGTTTTTCGTATTGTCAAATTGATAAACCTCTTTACTGTAGAATTTATCAATATATCCATTGAAGTCTACAGCGATGCCATATTTAGAACTATATATATTTCTGATATTATCAATGTCGCAAACAATAATTGTTTTATCAAATCCAAATTTGTGTTCGTTCGTTTCATAAAAGTTGTCATGAGCAGATAATACATTTAGTATTCTAAATATGTGTTCTGGGTCTATTCTGTCTAAATCATCAATTATTAGTACTATTTCCTTTTCGCTATTTTTGAGAGAATTTATCAAATTACGAATTAATTGTGTAATTGCATTATCTTCGAATATTGTTCCAGATTGCTTTGTGTAGTTTTTAAGAAAGCCAATAGCATCTTCCTCTTCATCAATCGAAATGTCTTTTTTATAATCTTCTATTTCTTTTTTGAAATTGATGATTTTTTCAAGAAGATCAGTCCCAAACTTTATTTTTTCACTCATTTTGAGAAGATTGGCAAGTAGTTTATTGGAAGATTCTAATATATACATTTGGGTTGCTAATGAAAAAGAACATTTTTCTTTGTTGAAATTTGCTCCTACACGAATTAACTCAAATAAAATATCTACTTTAATGTATTCGAATATATCTTCATTACTTGAAACAATGTAATTTATTGGAGTTAAATATATAGGTGTATATTTGTCATTGTTTTTAAAATATTTTTTCAAAAAATAGGTTTTCCCGATTCCAAATATACCCGAAAAGACAATGTTGTTATTATTATCTTCAGAAAGAAAAGTATCAAATCGGGATAGCTCTTCCTTTATATCAATATCCATACTCTTATTCCTCCATCTTAAACTTAGTACCACACTTGGGGCAGGTGATTATTTCTTCTTCTTCTTTTTACTATCATTTTCTTCAAACCTTTTTTCTATATACTTTCGGAAAGATTCGTACAATACACTCAACGTTTTGAACTCTTCCTCTTTTTTCCTTTGCGTTTCAATATCATGAAAATTATCCGGATGTGAGTTGTTACGCGCTTTTCGTAGACTTTCAAGGAGTTGAACATCAGTGTAACTCCCTGATACTCCTAATGCTTCTTTTATATTCTCAATTAAATCTTCTTCCATAATCATTGGCTTATAAATTCTCCGCTAACTTCTTTATATCCTCCTTGCTTGAAACTTTGTGAATGGTTCCATCTAATTCGATGTAGCCGTTTATGTTGGTCGGTTCCTCGAATAGTTCAGTTATTCTCACATTAAGAGCACTGGCGATTTTCTCCAATGTATCTTTAGTAGGATTGCCATTGATTGCTTTAGATAAACCCACAGCCGATAACCCTATTCTTTCTGCTAACTCTTTTTGAGTTATTCCTGCTTGCTTGCAGATATCCAATATTCGTAACTTCATAATTATACTTATAGTTTATTTCTTGCAAATATATAAAATTATAGTATTAGTTGTTGTTATTTGAACGAAAATATACTATATGTATATTGGATTAGCTTTTATTAACTATATAATATTTGTTTGTGTTATAGTTGTAGTTATATTTGTATCGTGATAATAAAACTAAATGTTTAACGATAAGCATACATACAATTATGAAACGCTACAACTTATCCCAAATCATGAAAAACGCTCATAGATTCTACAGAAGTAAATCAAGAATGGGCAGAACCTTTGGCGAATGTTTGAAACTCGCTTGGGGTTGGGCTAAAGATGAAGTTAAGTTCAAAGAAGAGCGTGAGGCTAAGGTGAAGGTTGTGGTAGCTAATTATAAGCCCGCAGAACGCACTTCTCATGTCGAGGGTAGACTTACTTGGTCTGACTGCTATAACTCAAATAGTAGGGGTTATTTGGGTAGTCAATATTGCGGTGATTGAAAGCAGAATATTGATATACAAAAATAGCAGTGACTTATTGAATCACTGCTATTTCTGTTTAAAACTTACTATTTTTAGTTCGAATCTCTCTTAGATGGTTGGCTTCCCAGCATTTGACAGCTTTTGATTCAGTACAGCCTTTATTTTAGCAGCTTTTGCAGGTTGTACAAAATAGAAATCAAACATCAATTCTAAAATATCCAATAAGAAATCAGCTTCTTCTGGTTCTACATCAAGTATTTGCCCTGATACTTGGTCTTCCATTCCATGTGCCGCTATATTTCCAAAACCTCTAATTGTTTGTAAGTTATCACTCAAAAAAGAAGGCAGTTTATTTAATGATATTAGTTCATCAATCTCTAACATCAAGTTCTTTTTCTTTATATTCTCCTTTATTCTGATAATATTTTGCAAGCATCTACGGCTTAAGGCTGCACTCGCTTTAGGACTAAATGGAAGTATTAAACAAGCCTCATTATAATCTTCAGCAAATTGCGGCTCCACTTCGGTAGCAGCAGGAGTGCGACCACTATTCAAAGGATAAATTATGTTATCAGATATAATTGTACTGCGTTCACCCATAGTAGTTGCTATTCTATTCACATTTGCTAATTTTAGTATTAGCTTTCTGCACTTATTATTAGGACAATGCATGGAATAGATACTATACTTATTTTTGTCTTCATATTCTCCTAAATAACTTTCAGTAAAACAAGGATTTACCTCCAAAAGACAATGTGGACATTTCATATCTTCAATATTTAAGTTATTATAATTTTCCTGCTAAATCTTTCACATCCTCCGCAGACTTCACCTCATGCACGGTATCGCCGACCTTTACGAAGCCTACTATATCTCCAGTGTTGGATTTCTCAAATAGTTCAGTTACTGGAACTCCCAAAGCATCGGCAATTTTTTCTAATGTACCAATTGTGGGGTTTCCTCCTAACATTTTAGAAAGGCTGGCTTGAGCTACACCTATTTTAGATGCTACTTCCGCAAGTGTAAAGCCTTTCTCTTTACATACTTCTTTAACTCTTAATTCCATATATAATATATTATAAGTTATAATTCAAACGCAAATATACACATTATATATTATAATCTAAATTTAGGCTATAAAAAGATATTGTATTATATTTTATTAACTCTAATATCATTGCTAATTATATAATATAGTCTATACATGCAAATGTAAAAATATAATATATTATATAACACGTAAAATATAAGTAGTATGAGCACAAATTTAAAAAGTCAGATGAAAGAGGTTATGCAAATGGCATGGTCTTTTGTTCGTAAGAACGGTTACAGCATGAGTGAAGCATTAAAATGCGCATGGGTTAATTTGAAGCTGAAAACGGCTTTGAAAGTAAAAGTAGTAGAGTTTTACTTTAAAAAGACTGATGGCACGTTACGCCAAGCGTTTGGCACTTTATTAGAAAGCAGAGTACCGGAAACGAAAGGTACAAAGAAAACGGCTGATAACTGTCAAGTGTACTTTGATACAGAGGTAGGCGACTGGCGTTGCTTCAAGAAGTGCAATCTTGTAAAGATAGCTTAGTATAAACAATGTGAGCAGGTGCTACCAACGCCTGCCCACAATAAAATCAATAACGATATGCAAAATTCAATTATCAATTTCGATTACAAAGGTAATCAAATACCTTTTGAAAGAGGCAAAAATGTCATGGTGAATCTCACTTCAATGGCAAAATCTTATCCAGAGAAGAATTTAACACAGATTATTAACTCTCAAGAAATCAATGACTATTGCAATTCTCTTACCAAACTACAAAATTATAGTTTGGCTGATTTACTGATAGTTAGGCGTGGCGGTGATAATCCGGGCACTTGGGCACATCGCCTTGTCGCTATTCGTGTCGCACAGAAACTAAACTCAGACTTAGCAGTCTGGGTAGACATGAGAATAGAAGAACTTCTCACCACTGGTGTCACCACCGTCTCCAATGACGACGAAGCCATCGCCTATGCTATGCAAGTGCTCAGAAAGAGATTAGAGACCGCCAAAGCGGAGAAAGAACGGTTAGAGGTAGAGAACCACCTACAAAGCGAACAACTGAAACTAGCCGCCCCGAAAGTGAAGTACGTGGATGAAGTATTGCAATCAGCTCAAACTTACACGAGTACACAGGTAGCTAAAGAATTAGGCATGAGAGAAGCGGAACAGCTTCATAAGGCACTTAAATCGAAAGGTATCATGTTTAAGCAGTCCGGGCAATGGATGTTGACAGCAAAGTATAGCGAGAAAGGCTATACCAAACCGCGTACAGTTACTTTTCCACGTTCTGATGGTTCACAAGGAAGCAATACAATTACTGTCTGGACGGAAAGAGGTAGAGCTTTCCTTCATCATTTGTTCGGTAAGCAAAATCAATCAGCATGATCGAAATGACACTGATTATCGGCAGCCTGTACATCGGTTACAGGCTGTTCAGAAGTAACAATGAGAGATTTTTCCATTAAAATATAAACACATAAAATATAACGGTTATGTTAGAGTTAATAGCTGAAAACCAAGAAGTAAGAATTTACCGGTATAATACAGTAGGCGGTTGGATTAACGTATATCAGTTTAAAAATGGTGAATTGGCTTTTGGGGCTGGGAAAGCATCAATACTGAATAGATTTGAGAAGACACATGTCTATGATAGAGTTTGTAAAGTACTAACACATAAAAAATAAACGGTTATGGCAACAGAAATCAACATCGAAGAAGTAAAGAACAACGCTATTCACTCTGAATTATTGAAAGCAATGTGCCTAATAAGCCAAGCTCGAAATATTGTTTCGGATGCAATGGATGAAAAAGAACTAAGGGATGCCGGACAATGGGACTGCTTAGATGATACAGTTTCAAGGCTGAATGAATGTTCTCGTGATGTAAGCTATATTATTGGCATGATTATAACAAGTAGAGTTGCGGTTCTGACGACCTAACACGATTATCAAAAGGCAGTCTCTGCACGACATCAAGGGCTGCCTTTTAACAGAATGTATGTCATTAGGTTGGTATGCGCTATTGTTATTTTAACAAAATATCTTTTGGGCTTTATCGTATGTGGAAAATTTTTCAAAGTCAATAAAAGATGAAATGTTATCGAATTTGGCTCTGTATTCTTGCTCTATAACATTAAAGCGCTTAACATATTCTTCATTTTCAGACTTTAATACATTTGAATATATTTTATAAATATCTGAAATAAACTCTCTTGTTGCTAATTCTTTAGCTTTTTCTATATTCCCCATTGCGAGCTCAAATTTAGCTGGGGAAATCCCATTAGGGTATCCATTTGCTTGAATTGTATTTTTTATTTTAGTCACATCATCTGTCATTATCCATATTTTGAAGAACAGGATAATTTGTAAAACGCCAAAAATAATTATTATCCATCCAATAAAATTTTGCATGTTTTCCATAATCGTATATTTTTAATTAAACAATTTACAAATTTACTTCAAAATCTATTTACTCCAAATTATTTCACGACAATTCTTTTATTGTCGTATATAGTTCGTTCTAAAAAGGTTTTTTAAAACTTGCTTCCTTTACTTTTATACCAATTCTTTCACAGCTCGGTTGTAGTGAAATCTTTGGGTTGGAAATTCTTATAGTAAAGTTGTTGAGTGATTACTTTTGAGGAAATCTGTAACAATCGTCTGGTTGTTTGGCATTGGGGTAAAGAATTAAGAAGAATCGGTAGGAGAGAGGTTTGATTTTGAATGTCTGAAATAGATTTGTGACCTTTTCCTGAATGTCATGGATTCGATGAATGAAAATTCATCATGGATTAATGAGTATAGTAATTTTGAAGATAAAAGCCTATGGAATTTAAAGGAGATATAACAGGACTGAATGAACTTGAAAAGAGGATTGAGCAGTACTACATTGACCGTCTTATACAAGCTGGTGAAGCAGCTGTTCAGAAGGCTGTTGTGGATGGAAACTATCAAAATATTACAGGTGATTTAAGGAGTTCCATCGGATATGTTATTGCATATAACGGGAAAATCATCAAAGAAGGTGGTTTCTATAAGATTCAAGGGCGTGGTAACAATATGCAAAAGGTGGAATTTACCACCAAAGATGGAAAACAGGTTTCATTTTGGGCTAAAGGAAAATTCGGTGATGGTTCCCATGGTTCTAAGGAAGGTTTGGAGTTCGCAAGGTCGAAAGTTAGTTCATCTGGGTATTCTTTCGTTCTGGTTGCTGGGATGGAATATGCAAATCATGTGTCAAGCAAGGGGTTCAATGTCCTTGATTCAGGAGTTTTAATGTTATGGAAATTAATTAAATAAATTATGGCGGGAATAATTGCGGACATGTCTGAGGACATTAAAAAGTTGCAGCAGGTGAAAGCTGAAATAGCTGGTGTTAAAAAGGAATTAAAGAGCATTGATATTAGGGTAAATCTTGATATTAAAGAAAATTTCGAAGCTCGATTAAAATCTCTCATGGAACAATATGACACTTTGGTACAGAAAATTGCTAAAGTGGAAGGTGAAATGATGATTGCAAAACAAAAAGTCTCTGAAGCAATAAACGGAATATCGTCAGATCCGTTAATTTCATTCGATGCGGAACTAATGAAGATGTGTAATAACCTCAATAAGTATTTTGATGAATTATTGGCAAAAGTGGAATCTATGTCTTCTTTATTACAAGTCGGTAAAGCAGGCATTGATGGCTCTACTTCTAATAATGTGCCAATACAACAATTGGAAGACCTTCGCATTAAAAATACCGAATTGACTGAACAACTTCGTGTTCAAAAAGAGGAAATTAGACAGCAGCAAGAAGAATGGAATAAGTTGGCAATGGCAATAAAGACAAACAATGTAAGCGCTATTGAACAATACAAGCAAGCTACAAACTCTTCTTCTGATGCTGTCAAGAGTGCCAAAACGGAGCTGAAAGGTTTGATAAAGGATTTAAACGAAAATATCAAGTATTACGATACATTAGCGGCGCAAATAGCATCTTATAAATCTATACTTGATAGATTATATACAGCACAAGAGAAAGGTATGACACGTGTCCCTATTGGTGATGGGGCAACGGCTCTTATTTCAAGCGAATTAGAAAGATTCAAACCACTACTTGATGGTGTAAGCCAAAAGAGTAAAGAGATAGCATCGCAAATTTCAGAACAGAGAAAGAGACAAGCTGAACTGAATACTGTAATAGAGCAAGGCAATGAGAAACATGCTCGTACTCGCGCTCTTATTTTGGATGCGCGAGAGCAATTGGTGCAGATGCGCTCTGCTGGGCTGCAAGATACAGCTCAATATCAACAAGTAGGGCAAGAAGTCGCAAAAATGCGTACACAAATGGCTCTTGTTAATGCGGAAATGGAGTATCTTTCTAATCCAAATAAGAATCTTTTGGTATTGAAAACCGGACTGCAAGGAATAGCTGGTTCTGCAAGTTTAGTTGTAGGGATAATGGGCTTTTTTAATCAGAAAAGCGAAGAGATGATAATGCTTCAAACCAAGATTCAGTCTTTGTTAGGTATTATTGTAGGATTGGAAACCACTTATAACACGGTTAAGAAAACTGGTATATTAATGCGTGCTGTTGAGGATTTACAGACAAAAGCATTAATTGCCTCACAAGCCTTGGAAGCTAAAGCTAAATCACAACTCATAGCGCTTACATGGTCGGAGGTGGTAGCTCAAAAAGCATTAAATGCAGTGGCAAAAGTGAACCCGTATATTCTACTTGGGACGGCAATTTTAACACTTGTAGGAGGAATGGCTTTGCTTATCAAAGCTAATAAAGAAGGAGCTAAAGCACAGGAAGAAATTAATAGAAAGGTGGAAGCAGCAAAAGCAATGCAAGAATCTTATATGCAATCATTTGCATCAACTGCTTCAACTCAAATGACTACATACCAAAAACTAAAAAAAGAATATGAATTGTTGGGGAGCAGTTTAAAAGATAAGCAAAAATTCATTTTAGAGAATAAGGATTCGTTCCGTCTGCTCGGATTGGCTGTTAATGGTGTATCTGATGCAGAGAATATCTTCATAAATCAATCTGATGCGGTAACAAATGCAATAATGCAGAGGGCAAAAGCTGCAGCTATAGGTAAGATTGCGCAGGAGAAATGGGAGCAATATTTCAAAGAGAGAGAAAATAACATAACATTACAAAGTGGAATATCAGCAATATCTAGCAATATTGAATATGAGAATGGGATACCTATCAGAAAGCTGTCTTTCGATAAAAATAAAGCAGATGAAACAAGGCAACTTTTGGAAAACTCTATAGATGAAGATGCGACAATTAAAGCACTAAAAGATGAAGCTGAAAAATGGAGTGAGCTTCAGATTGGAGTTGAGAAGGAAATCAATGATATCTTAAAGAAGGCGGGAATAGATGTTTATGACAATAATGCATCCAAGCAAGAATCTGCTGCCGAAAAGCTTCGTAAGGAGCAAGAGAAATACAAAGTTCTTCTCGACAAACAAGCGTTAGAGCAACAACGCTCTGCTGAAGACTTACAAATGAAAGTTGATGAAGCCCGTAATAAAAGCAATGGATGAAGGTTCGGCCAAGACCATTGCTGAAATGGAACTCAACTTTGAAAAGGAGATGCAAACTATCGACCGACAGAAAGAGGATGCTTTGCGGAAGAAGATTGAGGATGCCCGTACTGCATGGGATGCTAATCCGGAAAATAAAGGAAAGTTCTTTGATGGAAGTGGGATTACACTATCTAAGGATGAGAATACACCATTTTAATGAATTGTATAAAGGTGGAATAGCCGCTTTTCGAAAAGAACTTAAAAGAGTATCAAGATAAGCAAGATGATGCTTGGAATGAGTATTATATTAAGTATGGAGAATATCAGGAAAAACGCAAAGCTATCATGGATAAATATGATAAGCAGATTGCGGACGCAGAAGAGGGGAGTGTTGAAAAATCCACTTTTATTGCCCAGAGAAAAGAAGATCTTGATAGTCTGGATGATGAATTGATGAAAGATTCAGAATTATGGAGTAAATTTTTCACAGATTTCTCAAATCGTTCTTCATCGTCAATAAGGAGTATAATAGAGGATATTCAAGAACTTGTTGATTACATGAATGGGGTGGAGGGAGCAAAAATACCCGACTTATTTAAGGATAATGAGAAGACTGTGAAAGCAATAAATGATGCTATGTCTGACCCTTCTTCCTTAAACAAGTTTACGTCAAATCTTTCCTCTCAAGTAAACAAATTCAAAAAGATGCTTGATAAGGATAATCCATTCAAGCAGATTCAAGAGGGATTTTAAGAATAATGATTTTGAAAGTACCTCTAAGGGGTTCAGTGGTATAGCATCAGCTGTGAGAGAGTTTGGATGGCGTTCTTGGAGATTTGGGTGTAAAAATCAGACAGTACGGCTGGTAAAGGTTACTTCTGTTTTAAGTAGTACCGCTTCTTATGCGGCAACAGGTGCGTCTGTAGGTGGACCTTGGGGAGCAGTTATTGGTGGAGCAATAGGCATGGCATCAGGATTAATCGGTATCCTTGGTGCTGATTATTCTGCCTATAATAAAATGAAAGAAGAATATGGGGCACTTATTGATGTTTGGGACACGCTTATTAGTAAAAAGCAGAAAATATAATAGATATATCTTATGGCGATGAAGCACGTAAGGCTGGGCAAGAAGTTCTGGACTTATTGAATAAGAAAGCTCAAAGCAATGTTGCACTTGGAGTAGAGAGGCTTAATGCAGGGGCGAGTGCAGGTTCTCACTCCATTGGCGTTCGTCAGAGAAAAGGAATGTCAAGCCAAGGGTGGGATGAACTTCGTAAAGCGGCACAGTCTATTGGATTCGATTACAACTCGGTTGCTGACGGTCGTATGACTGGGCTAATTTTCTCTTACAGCGGAACAATTGGAAACGTCTACAGGAAGAAGCGCCTACGTTTCTGGGCGAAGTTGGACAGTGATGTACAAGGGTATTTGCAAAACATTATTGACTGTTCTGACGAGATAGAGGATATGAAGACAAAAACTTCAGGAAACAATGAACCGGAGTTTCTTTCGATTCTTTCTATGACAGTTTTGTTTTCTACTCTTTCCGATATGAAATAAGAGTAGTAAAGATATGGCTGATGATTTCGGAGAATACTTGAAAGGAATGCCATTTTAGAAAAACCTTGTGGCGAATAAGTACCGTGCTAAAAATCGAAGCCTTATATAATGATTGGGCTGCAAAAATCAGATAGTGATGGAGATGGGTGTTTTTGACCTGACTGTTAAAGAATCGGGCAGAATTGAAAGCCTCCCAAAAAGCGTTAGCTGAGCAAATTATGGCTGAACGTGATGCAATGGCTGATGCTTTTGGATGGAGTTCCGATATTTCTACTTCACAAGATTCTTCTTCCCGGGGATTTCAAACCATGTCTCAAGATACTGGCGAAAGAATTAAACGGTCGGTTTACTGCTTTAGCAGATTGCAGGGGAAGAAATAAAGAATCAATCAATAGCACAAAACTGGCCTACTTTCATCCATCCAAATGAAAAAATGTCATTACTTGACTTGACAAATGAAGATATTCCAAGATTAATGGCTAATGTACCCTGATATTGCAGGACAAACGAGAGAAAGTATCGCAAGTGGCTATCAGTCGCAAGTTAATATTGTATTTCCGGATGAAAAAATAGATGTTTTGACATTGGAAGTCTCTGCTCTTAAGGGGTATTGTTAATGAAATGAGGACTTTACAAGTTGAAGGCAAATCTTGATAGACAGGAGATAAGAGAAAGGGATAACAAGTTGTTTCTAAGAATAGTCCTAGAATGATTTCTGAAATAGTAGAAGTAAAAAAGAATACATCAAAATTATAAGTTATGGCAGATTTACTAAATGAATGAGCTGTTATCAACAACAAGGATGCTTACACAACATGGGGTGTAAGAATGGGAGAGGGGTTTCTTGATGTATTGGGGCAGCCGTCCATGAAAGGACTTTATTGAGAATAAAGCCGACTTGAACATGGAAAACGGGTAATAATCAATAATCCTAAGGTTGATGAGCGGAAATAACTCTTTCGTTCACTATCGAGGGTAATTCTCTCAGTCAGATTATCAAGCAAAAGAAGAAGCTTTCTTTGATGAACTGTATAAAGGTGCGGTTGATATTCAAGTCCCAACCAATAGTAGTCGAGGTTTACCATGCTATTTTATACTGGCAAGAGTGTCACTTATGCTCAGAAGCTAGATAGGACTTTTGGTAAGATTTCAAGGTAAATTTTCGAGGCCGAATCCGGCAAATAGAACTTAATTTGTGACCTTATTTCTAATGTCACAACAGGGAAGCCCTAAAAGTTAGGGCTTCTTTCTTTTATTTTCCGACCTTTGAGGTATGATAGATATCAAAGACATAATCCAGTGCCATTCTTCTTTCAACCCCTCCCAACGAAGGTTGCAAGCGGAAGCTTAACGCTCCAAAAGAGGATTACATACTTTTGAAATTCTCATTTGGAGAATCCCATATACTTCAAGCTCGGAACTTTACGTTGAATGCGACTTTGGACTATTTGAAGTGTGCGATTTGCAGAGTCCTACCTTCAATACCGATTAACGCAGGCTATGATTATGAACTAAGACTTTGATGCTCACTACTGGAAATGGAAAAATAAAATCTTCAAATATACCCCGGAGACATCTGGGCAGGAAGCGTCCTGGAGTCTGACTGCTCCACTCACGTACAAGCAAGTATAGTCCTGAGACTTGAAAGCTCTTGGTTATACTTACAAAGGACAGGATTTTGATTTTTTCCATTGACAGTACGGTCGAGAACAAGTCTCTGTTAATGGACTTATGATAACACCAATATCTTAGATGCTGTTTTGAAATGGCGAAGAAATGGGATTGCGAGTGCTGGATGACAGACAATATTATTCCACTTCGGTAAATGCGAGTTTGGCGACTACGTGAATATGGAAATCGCTAAGAACGTGGGGGAAATGTCACGCTCCGAATTCCCAGTCAACCTATGCACCCGTTATCTATACTTTCGGCTCGACAAGGAACATTCCTGCCAACTACCGTCCGTTGACGAAGCGTGTGGTAAAATGGTGTGGGTGCAAAAAAGATTGATGCTACCCGAAGGAACTCCGTACATAGATGCTTATCCGAAAATGAGTACAGAGGAAGCTATCGAGCAAGTGGTTATCTTCGATGAAGTCTATCCCCGGAGAGTTGGAACTATGTCGGACATCACTACCAAGGAATATACCGAAACCATTGAGAATGCTGATGGAACGACTACCGAAAAGAAGTGGGACGCTTACCGTTTCAAGGACACAGGGATAACTTTCTCCAAAGATTATATCCTCCCCGGTGAGGAATTGACAATCATCTTCCAGTCGGGTAAATTGAACGGTATGGTGTTCGCTGTAACCTTTGATCCCGACGGTAAGGATGAACAGCTTTGGGAAATTGGTCCGAAACGAGGATTACGGTCGCCCGTTACCCGATGAGGTGCTCATCCCCGAAGACGGCGATACCTACGTTTTGTCAGGTTGGGATTCAACCAAAATAACAGAATTAGGACTTGTATCCGCTGCGAACGGGAACTGAAGGAAGAGGCTGAAAAGTACATTGCCAAATCTAAGATAGACCCGAACACCTACAACTGCACGATGATGTCCGATAACGCATACAGCGAGGATGGAATGCATAATCTCTACGGTATCGGTCAAAGGGTGAACCTCATAAACAAAGCCTATTTCGAAAACGGAAGGCTGTCGAGGGTTATCGGGTTCGAATTCAACCTTGATAAGCCTTATGATTCCCCCGTATATACTGTCGGGAAACTGCTGCCTATTCCCGCATCGGGGAACTAGAGGACAAGGTGGAAAATCTCACTCTCAAAGGACAGGTTTATACAGGTGGAAGCGGTAGTGGTGTATATGTGATAAGAAGGAATGACTCCACTCCTGCAACTGACAGCAATGTGTTCTCGGCATTGCGTTCGTTATCAATGTTTCTTCGTAAAGATAAAACTAGATTTCACTAATTACCTATTGAGGTTATTAGGAGGACTAGAGGTTGGCGAAGCCATAGACTCACTAACTGCGGGCAAGGGCATAATCGCGGATAATAAAGGGAGGATACAGGCTGACCGCATGGAGTTGCGGTCATCGCTGACCGTTTTGGAGATAATTTTTAATCGCCTTTCAGCTATGGAAAGTGATTATTCATTTTCCGAATCTGGCACGATTGAGAGTGTCGAACTATTAGAAGATGGTACCTATCGTTTACCGCTTCGTAAACGTTGGGAGAATGATTTCACAGCCTTGGACGAGAATGATGTAGTTTACGGCATGGTGAATAATCTTGCTTCAGGTACCGGAGATTACTATACTTCCTGGCTGCGTGTCCTTAACGTGAATACAGTATCTAATACCATCACTGCGGTCATGTATCCGGACGATGAAGTTCCAGGAGGCAAAAACTACCCGCCGGAGCCGCTAATGATATTATCTCATCGTGGTAATCCGGTGAACGAAGATCGTCAGGCATATTGGTACCTATCTTCCCGTGAGAAGTGTATCTGTATGCTCGATGGAGTAACGAAACCTATACTGGAAGAGAATAACTATGCCATCATTATAGGCAAGTTAAAGCAGTTGTCACTATTTGAC
This sequence comes from Bacteroides sp. 14(A), assembly GCF_000526555.1. Lineage (NCBI taxonomy): Bacteria > Pseudomonadati > Bacteroidota > Bacteroidia > Bacteroidales > Bacteroidaceae > Bacteroides > Bacteroides sp. 14(A). The sequence continues at coordinate 2,072,091 of NZ_JAGH01000001.1, forward strand.
AACCTGCCTATAAACTACCGACATAGCTATATCTATTGTCGTGGTATCGCTATACAGGACTTATTGCGTATAGACTATCAGGGTACACCAGTTCGTTCTGAGAATAATCGGGGTCCGTGGTCATCTGAGGATGCTGTGAACAATCCCTATCAGTCTACAGACCACAGTTTATGATGCGGTCTATCATGTCGGCTGTAAAATGGATGTGTCTGTCTACCGGCACACTTCAAGAACCCAAATGGAATGCAACCGACTGGGCGCAGATTGAAGGTAACTCAGAACTAACCCTTGAATTCTCATCCAGTAACGGTTTATAACTTCTTTGCCGGTAAGGTCAATGCGGAATTTACCCCTATTGGTCTATTGGGGCTATAATGATATCTCTGCCGGATGGTGTTGCCCGGTGACTGTCATGGAACTCGTGATAGTGGTCAGGTGACGGAAGATAATGCCTGGTCGGTCCGCTCACGCCAATAACGGGCCGGGTACTGCACCTGACAAACGAGGACATGCCTTCCAATTGGGGGTACAAGAAAAGTGAAATTCAACCTGTAGGCGGCATACGTCCGTGACGGTATTGAGAGTATTAATATCGAAAATAGCATAATTGTATGAAATTAAACGCGGGTTCAACCGCAGCGGTCAGAACCAGTTTATACGCCTCTGAGGCGAGTTTTTGTATTGTTAATAGATGGTGGAGGTAGTAAGACACAGTTTTATTACACGAATGCTAACACCTTCATCCGAAATCGAACCAATTACCCCGATGAAGCTAAAGGCATTCTCAGTATTGTCCCGATCCGGATAAGATTATCAGTAAATGGGGATAAAGTAGTCAGCTGACTGTCCACCTTGGTATGAAAAACAGTGAGAGCACTCAGATTAACCTCGGAAGAATAGGCAATTATATTCACTAGAATGCTGACGGAGAACATTGCTTGTGAAGAAAGATGGTTTCGCCAACTACTCCTGTGCCAGAGATTCTTTGCCGGGCTACCTATGTGGATTCCAGAAATAAAAACACGTTGGTATATACCGATACATTCACTCTGAACTCTATACAGAAGAGTGATGACCAGCTTTCATTGAGTGTTAACCAACCTGCCAAGATAACCTATAATCCTTTGAAGGATAACCAATACATAGATATCACTGCTGTATTGAAAATGGGCAGCGAGACGGTAGCGGATGCCCAATGTAGCATATTGGTGGTACAAAGTCGAGAA